>NZ_JADTQG010000004.1 GCF_016008875.1 Ectopseudomonas mendocina | reverse complement strand
GACGCTCTTTTCATCCACCGTCAGCGGTTGTCCGGGCTACTCGCTGCTGATCAGTCTCGCTCAACTTCCTGCAGAAAACTCTCCAGAATCTTGCGGCTTTGCGCCAGTTCGGCCGCTTTCTGATCGGCCACGCGGATCTGTTCGTGCAGAACGTCGCGCAGCTCATCGCATGGCTCGAAGGCGAGGCCTTCGCCTCTCACGCACGGCAAGAACTTCAAGATGGTCGCCAGGGTCATGCCTGCTGCACCCAGCAACCTGATGCGTTCGACCGTGCGCAACTCTGCCAGGTCGTAATCTCGGTAGCCGCTGGCTGTGCGCTTGGGCTTCAGCAAACCGTCGGTTTCGTAGTAACGGAGCATTCTCAGACTCACGCCAGAACGCCTGGATAGCTCACCTATTTTCATCGCTTCCTTCGCCTTGACTCTGACAGTGCTGTCAGGGTCGATGATAGGTGCTCGATCAATCGAGCACCACTGGAGCCGTTCTCATGGCGATTCACTCGAACCCCTATCCGTCCTACATCAATGGACAACCTGTCAGCGCCTCACCGCTGAACCCGCTGGCTTTCGCCGGTTTTGCCCACTTCACCGCGATGCAGGTCAGACGCTCCAGAATCAAGGGGCTGGATCTTCACCTGCAGCGCTTGCGCGATGCCTCTCTAAAGCTCTTCAACCGTGCGCCTGCTGAAGCGTTGCTGCGGTCGTACATTCGCACCGCGATCGAAGACGGCCCGAGCGACCAGTCACTGACAGTCACCGTCTTTTCACCTCACGGCGAGTTCACGGCCGCCAGCATGGAGGTTGAACCGACCGTGTTCGTGCGCACAGCCGCGCCGTCCGATGGGCCGCAAGGCCCGTTGCGCTTGAGTGTCATCGAGCATGAGAGGCCGCTGGCGGCAATCAAGCATGTCGGTGAAATCGGCAAGACCTATTACCTGCACCAGGCCATACGCGAGGGTTTCGATGATGCGGCCTTCGTCAATCAACGTGGGCACCTGAGTGAGGCCACGATCTGGAACCTGGCGTTCTGGGATGGTGAGACGGTGATCTGGCCTGAGGCCGAGATGCTCAAAGGCACCATGATGGGCATGGTTCAGCGTCAACTTGCCCGCCTCGGCGTGCCTCAGCGTTGTGAAGTCATCACGCTCGAGCGTGTGAACGAACTCTCCGGCGCCGCCGTGATGAACTCATGGACACCGGGGATCCCGGTCACTGCCATCGCTGCCCATGAACTCGATGAGGCAAGGCCGTTTATCGAGTTGCTGCACAAGGCCCATAAGGTCGAACCGGCCGACTTGCCCTGAGATTGGCGCAAGGCGGACAGTGGAGGGTAATCCGACCGGGCGCAGGGTGGATGATGCTCTTTTGATAGCTCGCACGCTCTAGCGTAGCAGCCGGCCTGCAGAGCTTTGCGTCGCCCACAGGTTGCTGGCTGGCAGCCGCCTGCAGCTTCGACGATCAATCATCGAGCCGCTTCGCCGAAGCGATAATCCACCGCTACGAGTCGATCCAGCGAGTTGCCGTAATGAAAGGTGAATGGTCGTCCGGCAGCCATGATCCGCTTCATGCAGCTCGCCTCGAACTTGCCAAGGTCGGTGGTGGTAAGGCCGCCTCTGTGGTCGATCAAACCGAGCTCACCGAAGAAGAACACCAATTCATCGGCCTGGTTGTTACGGGCATTGGCGCCGGTGATCAGATTGTAGCGGTAATGGCCTTCGGCAACGGCCTGATCGAGATCGCTGTTGCCGATACTCACCGACGAAGGCAGACGGAAGCTCTGTGTCG
This sequence comes from Ectopseudomonas mendocina, assembly GCF_016008875.1. Lineage (GTDB taxonomy): Bacteria > Pseudomonadota > Gammaproteobacteria > Pseudomonadales > Pseudomonadaceae > Aquipseudomonas. The sequence continues at coordinate 270,052 of NZ_JADTQG010000004.1, read as the reverse complement.
CCAGAAACTGGTTGAGCATGTCGACGCTGCCGCTCTCGCCGGGGGCGTTCAACTGATATTGGATTTGCGGCAGCGGCTTCTCCAGCCCCAGGGTGACCTGGCAGTGCACCGGGCTGGACTGGTACAGGCGGACACCCGGCGCCTCGCGCTCCTGGTACATCAGTCGTGGCGTATCGAAGTATTCGATGCGGCTGGTGAACTGCGGGCGCATCGTGTTGGCCTTTGCCTGCAGCATCCGAATCGTGTCGGCAAATGGATCACCCTTTACCACTTCGGGCTCCTGCTGCTTGATGCGCAAACGCACCTGTTGCGCCTCGGCCCGTGCCTTGAGCAGATCGTCGAGGTAGTTGGTCAGGCTTGCCTGCTGTTGCTGGCTCAGCGCGTCTTCGGGGAAGGAGACGGCCACTGCCTTGCCATTGTCGCGTGTGTCGAGCGTCGCCTGGCTGCTGTCGATACCGGCGTTTTGCAGGCCATCGAGGATCGCTTGCCGGTATTGCGAGTCGAGCCCCCAGCCACTGGAAACAGGTTGTTCGAAGTGCAGGACCAGGCGTTCTTCCTTGCAGGCGCTAAGTAATGCCAGGGTGCCAAGCAGCATGATGCGACGAGCGTTCACGAGACCTCTCCTTTGGTCTGAAATGGGCCGCGCATGATAGCGCCTGGTTCATGTGGGGGAAGGGACGTGGGCCACGACTGCGGGGATTTCTGTGTGGAGCGTAGGAGCCGGCAGCTTGGAGAATGGAGCATTCGTGGCGGCATTCGGGCGCAATGCGTTGGAATACTCATCCCTGCTACGGTGTGATCCCGCCGCTTGTGTGGTAATTCTCATACCGGTTCCGCTCTTACAGCGGCTCACTTTTGGCAGACGCCCCAAAAGTAAGCAAAAGGTCTTGCCCCTTGCATACGGGTCTCGCTGCGCTCGACTTCCCTCGTTCCATCATTGCTCCAGGGGCACGCCGCGAAGGGCCGTCCCTGGCCCATCGCGGCTCTCGCGGCATCCATGCCGCTCAACCCCTTACACAACGATTCCACTCGGCCTCCTGACGGGGCGTTTGGCGTCGCCTGCGAGATTGGTGTTCATCGTGCCCACGCTCTGCGTGTGCACGCTTTGTAAGTACGTTCCGCGTCCCATTCTTGATCTGTGGCCGAGATGAGTTCGTGTTGGATTCGATATTGATCGACGCAGAGCGTCGAGAGCTACGTTCCCACGCGGAGCGTGGGAACGATCAATCCCGTCAAGAGGCCGAGTGGATACGCCTTCATGGTGTGTGGGAGTAGCCTAATTTTTTTGGAACCCCTGAGTATATGTCTCACATAGAAGTTGCATATCGTAAAAACGGCATTTGTAGTTATGATAAGAATCAAGCCAATGGTATTTTTCAAGGATGCTAGGGTTTTTTATGGAGCTATGAGATGTATTTAGTATGTTTAGGGAGCACTCGAGTAATTCTGAAGATAAGTAGTCTAGAAAAAAATAACCATCTTTATCGCAAATGGATAGGTCGCGAATTTTTTGTGCTTGCTCAGTTGTTGTGTCATGGTCATTGGTTATCCAATCAAGTAAATCGGAGTCAATGACTATACGTGGAAATTTTGCGTATTTTGTTTCAATGTTGTATGCCTTTATAAGTGCTTCGGAATAAAGGGTTTTCTCATCTTGGTAATGTTTTCCAAATGCTATTCCGCCTCTCGTCAATATGCCTTTGGTGATCAAGCTGCGCTGAACGGCGATACTATTTTCTAAAATTTTTATGATTGAGCTGTTTTCTAAGTGGGTAGATAGGACAATGCTGTCGGAGAATAAAATTATCTCGACTTTAGAGTCTCTTGATGTCTGTCTGACTTCGTTTAGCCCGTCATTTATACGTTCTAAATTTTTGGGATTTAGTTTTCTGGCGTCGTCCCCGACGATGTTAGAGAAGCCTAAGATATCAATAAAGCTAACTACCCCATATTCCCAGTCGTACATTTTATTTTTCCAAGAATTCCGCCAGCGTGAAGAATAGGGCGCGTATTTCATTCATCGCCTTTTCTCGATCATCCCAAACGGCACCTTGCCAACCTGTTTCCTTCTTTTCGAGCCTCCAGGCAGGTTTCCCTAGCTGTAACATCATAGGGGCTATGCTTGCGAAGTCGGGGATTGCTGTAGTTATTGGATTTCTGAGTACCGTGGGATATACCGTATCTTTTCCCGCTGAATCTATAAGGGAGGGAATTAGTTTTTCTGTTGTTCGCGCTGCTATTTTATCTATCCAAAGCTGATAACTTGTCTTTGCTACCCCGTTGTGACGTTGGTAGCGCTGCATAATCAAACCTTTGAATATTGGTGGCATCTCGGCAATGTTTAGCTTTAATTTTTTGAAATCGCTAACTATCGCTAGGTGCTCAGATGTCCACTTGCTAAGTATTTCCGATAGGGAGTTAATGGCTTGGAAATTGTAGCGATCAGGTGCGACTGGCGTTAGAAATTCATCGCAGGAGAGAAAGAAGGCTCTTGTAAGTGCTCCGGCGCTGGGGCCTACGTCCACTAGAATATAATCAAATTCATCCCTTTCTCCGAGTCGTCTAAGCATGTCGTGAATCGCAATATGGTTGCGCTTTTGGTGCATGTCAGACGTCATTCGTTGGCTGTGAGCGTAAGAGAGTCGATCCTCTGCTTCACTGAGCGCAATATCTCCCCTGAAAATATATAGCTCTTCTTCAGTGCAGGGTTTGACTAGCTCAATGTTTTCAACGTCTACATCTGCTCTTTCACCATCAAGCCGAGGCCAGAGGGCATCTTTAAGGGAGGTGCCTGGCAGGCTGGTTTGCTCACCCTGGCTTTCTTTTTCGTCAAGCTCCTCAATAATTTTGTATAGGAATAGCTCGGTAATATTGCATTGAGGGTCGGCATCGACGACAAGGACTTTTTTCCCCAAATGTTCAACTAGTGCGTGAGCAAGGTGGTAGGTCGTGGTGGTTTTGGATACGCCACCTTTGTGGTTATAAAGAGTAATAATCTTTGTCATATAAATCCTTAAATGCAAAAGCCCCGCACTAGCGGGGCTCTTTTATTTAGCTTCAACCCCAACATCCCTGGCAGGTGTAGGGTTGAATCTAGCGTGATTTCAAACTGACATCAATCCCAGCTCAACGCCCCACCAGTCTGATACTCGATCACGCGGGTCTCGAAGAAGTTCTTCTCCTTCTTGAGGTCCATGATCTCGCTCATCCACGGGAAAGGGTTGGTAGTACCTGGGTACTCTTCCTTCAGGCCGATCTGGGTGAGGCGGCGGTTGGCGATGAACTTGAGGTAGTCCTCCATCATCGCCGCGTTCATGCCCAGTACGCCGCGCGGCATGGTGTCACGCGCGTATTCGATCTCCAGCTGAGTGCCCTGCAGGATCATCTGGGTCGCTTCGTCCTTCATCTGGGCATCCCACAGGTGTGGGTTCTCGATCTTGATCTGGTTGATCACGTCGATGCCGAAGTTCAGGTGCATGGACTCGTCACGCAGGATGTACTGGAACTGCTCGGCGGTGCCGGTCATCTTGTTGCGGCGGCCCATGGAGAGAATCTGGGTGAAGCCGCAGTAGAAGAAGATGCCTTCCAGTACGCAGTAGTAGGCGATCAGATTGCGCAGGAACTGGCGGTCGGTTTCCGGGGTGCCGGTCTGGAACTTGGGATCGGAGATCGAGCGGGTGTACTTCAGGCCCCAGGAGGCCTTCTTCGCGACGCTCGGGATCTCGTGGTACATGTTGAAGATCTCGCCTTCATCCATGCCCAGCGATTCGATGCAGTACTGGTAGGCGTGGGTGTGGATCGCTTCCTCGAATGCCTGGCGCAGGATGTACTGGCGGCACTCGGGGTTGGTGATCAGGCGGTACACGGCCAGTACCAGGTTGTTGGCAACCAGGCTGTCGGCGGTGGAGAAGAAGCCGAGGTTGCGCATGACGATGCGGCGCTCGTCTTCGGAGAGACCGTCGGTGCTCTTCCACAGCGCGATGTCGGCATTCATGTTCACTTCCTGCGGCATCCAGTGGTTGGCGCAACCATCCAGATACTTCTGCCAGGCCCAGTCGTACTTGAAGGGTACGAGCTGGTTGAGGTCGGCGCGGGCGTTGATCATCTGCTTGTCGCCGACCTGTACGCGTGCGGAGGCGCCTTCGAGGTCGTCCAGGCCTTCCTGGATGTCGAGGTCGTTCAGGGCTTTCTTGGCGCGGGCGACGGCGTCGGAGTCGTTGGCGTCGACGGCGCGGGCCTGCTCGACCGAGCCGGCAGCTTCGCTGTCGAGCTTGTCGAAATTGGTGCCGGCGCTTTGTGCGGTGGCTTTGCTTGCGGCGGCTGCTTCTGCGCCGTCTTCCTTGTCGAATTCATCCCAGCTCAGCATGGCTTGGCTCCTGCGTGAGGGCCGGTTAACGAACCGGCCTGTATGGATATACAGATAATTTGAATTATGTTCCGTTGCGTGATGCGCGCAAGGGTAAACGGGTACCACTGGTCAGCAGGCGGTGGATTGCTGGCTGACCCTTTGCCCCTCGACCCGGAGGAGGAGGGGCAGGAAATTGTGAGAGGGGTAAGGCTTGGGTAGGAGCGGATTTATCCGCGATTTTCGCGGCTGAAGCCGCTCCTACGAAAAGCCTTCCCTCTCCCTAACCCTCTCCCGCAAGCGGGAGAGGGGATCGATCGGTGTTGCTCTAGCTTTTCATTCCAACCATCGAGCGTGTAGCTGAGCGAGTGAGCGCTAGGCGCCTGGTAGGTCGGAGCCCCTGAGCGTACTTCAAGTACGTGATGGGGGCCGGCCTACCAGGCAACGACGCGGGCGCCGCTCAGATCCACGCGAAAGCCTTACTGACAAGCTTCGCAGTCGGGTTCGTCGATGGCACAGGCCTTGGGTACGGGCGCCGGGGCTGGAGATGCCTGCTGGGCAGGAGCCTGGGCCTTGGCCGAGAAGCCTTCGTCACCACCAGCGGAAACTGCGTTGAGCTTGCCGGTGTTGATGGTGGACTTCTCGGTGCTGGTGGCGGCCAGGGCACGGAGGTAGTAGGTGGTTTTCAGACCACGGTACCAAGCCATGCGGTAGGTCACGTCCAGCTTCTTGCCCGAGGCGCCGGCGATGTACAGGTTCAGCGACTGAGCCTGGTCGATCCACTTCTGGCGACGGCTGGCCGCGTCGACGATCCACTTGGTTTCCACTTCGAACGCGGTGGCGTACAGGTCTTTCAGGTCCTGCGGGATGCGCTCGATTTGCTGCACGGAACCGTCGTAGTACTTCAGGTCGTTGACCATGACCGGGTCCCACAGGCCGCGATTTTTCAGGTCGCGCACCAGGTAGGGGTTGATCACGGTGAATTCGCCGGAGAGGTTCGATTTCACGTACAGGTTCTGGTAGGTCGGTTCGATGGACTGCGACACGCCAATGATGTTGGAGATGGTCGCGGTCGGCGCGATGGCCATGATGTTCGAGTTACGAATACCTTTCTTCACGCGCTCGCGCACCGGCGCCCAGTCCAGCGACTCGGACAGGTCGACGTCGATGTACTTCTGGCCACGGGCTTCGATCAGCAGTTGCTGCGAGTCCAGCGGCAGGATGCCCTTGCTCCACAGCGAACCTTCGAAGGTGCTGTAGGCGCCGCGCTCGTCGGCCAGGTCACAGGAGGCCTGGATGGCGTAGTAGCTGATGGCTTCCATCGACTTGTCGGCGAACTCGATGGCCGCGTCGGAGCCGTAGGCGATGTGCTGCAGGTACAGGGCGTCCTGGAAGCCCATCAGGCCGAGGCCGACCGGACGGTGCTTGAAGTTGGAGTTACGTGCCTGGTCGACGCTGTAGTAGTTGATGTCGATGACGTTATCGAGCATGCGCACAGCGGTCTTCACGGTGCGGCCGAGTTTCTCGATGTCCAGCTTGCCGTCGACAATGTGGTTGACCAGGTTGACCGAACCCAGGTTGCAGACGGCGATCTCGTCCTTGTTGGTGTTCAGGGTGATCTCGGTGCACAGGTTGGAGCTGTGGACCACGCCCACGTGCTGCTGCGGGCTGCGCAGGTTGCACGGGTCCTTGAAGGTCAGCCACGGGTGGCCGGTCTCGAACAGCATCGAGAGCATCTTACGCCACAGGTCTTTGGCCTGGATGGTCTTGTACAGCTTGATCTTGCCGTACTCGATCAGGGCTTCGTAGTACTCGTAGCGCTCTTCGAAGGCCTTGCCGGTCAGGTCGTGCAGGTCCGGCACTTCGGACGGGCTGAACAGGGTCCACTTGCCGTCTTCGAAGACGCGCTTCATGAACAGGTCCGGAATCCAGTTGGCGGTGTTCATGTCGTGGGTGCGACGACGGTCGTCACCGGTGTTCTTGCGCAGCTCGAGGAATTCCTCGATGTCCATGTGCCAGGTTTCCAGGTAGGCGCAGACCGCGCCCTTGCGCTTGCCGCCCTGGTTGACCGCCACGGCGGTGTCGTTGACCACCTTGAGGAAGGGCACGACGCCCTGGGATTTGCCGTTGGTGCCCTTGATGTAGGAGCCCAGCGCGCGTACCGGAGTCCAGTCGTTGCCCAGGCCGCCGGCGAATTTGCTCAGCATGGCGTTGTCGTGGATGGCGCCGTAGATGCCCGACAGGTCGTCCGGCACGGTGGTCAGGTAGCACGAGGACAGCTGCGGACGCAGGGTGCCGGCGTTGAACAGGGTCGGGGTCGACGCCATGTAGTCGAACGAGGACAGCAGGTTGTAGAACTCGATGGCGCGGTCTTCGCGGTTCTTCGGCTCTTCGATGGCCAGGCCCATGGCCACGCGCATGAAGAACACCTGCGGCAGTTCGAAGCGGATGCCGTCCTTGTGGATGAAGTAACGGTCGTACAGGGTCTGCAGGCCGAGGTAGGTGAATTGCTGGTCGCGCTCGTGGTTGATGGCGCGGCCCAGTTTCTCCAGGTCGAATTCCTTCAGCTTGGCGTCCAGCAGCTCGAACTCCACGCCCTTGTCGACGTAGGCGGGCAGGGCCTTGGCATACAGGTCGGCCATCTCGTGGTGAGTGGCGCTGCCAGCGATGCTGAGGAAGCTCAGGGCCTCGGCGCGGATGTTGTCCATCAGCAGGCGGGCGGTGACGTAGCTGTAGTTCGGCTCACGCTCGACCAGGGTGCGGGCAGTCATCACCAGGGCGGTGTTGACGTCCTTCTCGGCCACGCCGTCATACAGGTTCTTCAGGGTTTCGCGCTCGATCAGACCGCCGTCGACTTCGGCCAGGCCTTCGCAGGCTTCGCGGATGATGGTCTGCAGGCGGCCCATGTCCAGCGGCTGTACTTCGCCAGCGGCGTTGGTGATGCGGATGCTCGGGTGTGGCTGGGCGATTTCGCTGCCGGCACTGGCCTTGCGCTTGCTGGCCTGGGCTTCGCGGTAGATCACGTAGTCGCGGGCGACTTTCTGCTCGCCAGCACGCATCAGGGCCAGTTCGACCTGGTCCTGGATTTCTTCGATGTGGATGGTGCCGCCGGACGGCATGCGGCGCTTGAAGGTGGCGGTGACCTGCTCGGTCAGACGCGCGACGGTGTCGTGGATACGCGACGAAGCGGCAGCGGTGCCGCCTTCTACTGCAAGGAAGGCCTTGGTGATGGCGACGGTGATCTTGTCATCGGTGTAGGGGACGACAGTGCCGTTGCGCTTGATCACACGCAGTTGGCCGGGCGCGGTGGCTGCCAGATCCTGGGAGGATTCAGCGGCCTGCGGCGCCACGGCCTGCGGGTTCTCGCGAGTAGTGTCGGTATGCATGGAGATCTCCGTGTTCTGTAATTTTTGGTTGGACGTCACGATTAGAAACCGCGCCCTGTCCGCCGTTCATTCCATTAGCAGGCCGTTGAAAAACTACCTGCGTTGGCAATCCTGCGTTAAAAACGACCTCAAAATGCTCATTTACAGCACGTAAACTGCGCTTTTTCGGTCGTTTTTGCCTTGTCTTGCCTGCCTCGCCTACGTTTTTCAACGGTCTGCTAACAACTGAGCCGCACGCGGCAGCGGGGCCGGGTACGGGGTGTCGCAAGAGCTGGCAGGGTGGGCACGACTTCAAGTGCCGTCCTGGCGCATAAGTCACAGCGGGGCATTACCACACCCCGCCTACTACATATAGTGGTCGACTGGCGGACAAGACCGCTGCCTGACCGGCTCACGCTACAACGTCGAGCGTTGCTGCGTGGCTGTAACCCAGGCCTGGCCTGGGTTAGGGCGAAACGATTGGCCGGAACATCTGGAAAACCCTGTGAAAAGGGCTTGCGCGATTCGTTCTTTTTGTATCCGGTTTTCTGCGGTAACCCAATATCTGGTGGGTGCCGCGCGATGGGGATACAAGATAGTGCGCTGTTGGAGGCATTGCAAGGCACTGGAAAAGGAACAACCTGTGGATAAGGTGTGAGTGTCTTGTGGGTGTCGGCAGCGTAGCCCGCATGTTCTCTGGCTCTGGCTGCTGATGACCGTTCGTCGCGCCTGAGAGCGGGATTTCAGCGAGTTGGCGAAGCTGTTCTGCGGCGCACAGACTACCACTATATATAGTGCTTTTGGCATGTGCTGTGCTTAACGAGCCTGCCAGGCCCCGGCGCTGGTTTGCCGCTCGCGCCGAGACGCGCACAGCCCCTAGAATGGCTGCTGTATTTGCGGCGCTTGCCGGTATGCGAAGGGGATAGGTGTGGAACAAGAAGCGTGGCAGATTCTGATTGTTGAGGATGACCAGCGCCTGGCGCAGTTGACCCGCGAGTATCTGGAGGGCAACGGCCTGCGCGTTGCCATCGAGGCCGACGGCGCCCGTGCGGCGGCGCGAATTCTCGCCGAGCAGCCGGACCTGGTGATTCTCGACCTGATGCTGCCGGGTGAAGACGGCCTGAGCATCTGCCGCAAGGTGCGCAGCGGCTACAAGGGGCCGATTCTCATGCTCACCGCGCGTACCGACGACATGGACCAGGTGCTGGGCCTGGAGATGGGCGCCGATGACTACGTGTGCAAGCCGGTGCGCCCGCGCGTGTTGCTGGCGCGCATTCGTGCGCTGCTGCGCCGCCGCGAGGGTGGCGAGAGCGAGCGTGACGAGGGCCAGACGCGGCGCCTGCAATTCGGTGCGCTGGCCATCGACAGTGCCATGCGCGAGGCCTGGCTGGGCGAGCAGGGCATCGAGCTGACCAGCGCCGAATTCGACCTGTTGTGGCTGCTGGCGGTCAATGCCGGGCGCATCCTGTCGCGCGAAGAAATCTTCAATTCCCTGCGCGGCATCGAGTACGACGGCCAGGACCGCTCCATCGACGTGCGCATCTCGCGCATCCGCCCGAAGATCGGTGACGACCCGATGCATCCGCGGATGATCAAGACGGTGCGCAGCAAGGGCTATCTGTTCGTCGCCGAGGCCGCCGAAGCGCTGCCCTTCGGTGATGCGCCGCTTCTGCGCGATTGATCGGGCGGCCATGAACTCGATCTTCCTGCGTATCTACGGCGGTATGCTCGCCGCGCTGGTGCTGGTGGCGCTGCTGGGCGTTGGCACGCTGCATCTGGTCAACGAAGTGCGCGGCGACCAGTATCGCGAAGGCCTGGCGCGCGGCACCTTCCGCCTGATGGCGGACAACCTGCTGCCGATGAACGCAGTGGAGCGCAAGCGCGCCCTGGTGGTGTGGTCGCGCCTGCTCGGCATTCCGCTGGAGCTGCAGGCACTGAGCGACGTGACGCTGGAGAGCAGCGAGCGCAACCGGCTGCAACGCGGCCACGTGCTGGTGCAGCAGACCGGCCCGCACTCAGCCAAGGTCTACGGCCTGCTCGACGGCACGCAGCCGCTGCTGCTGACCGGCGAGATCCAGCAGATCAGTGAGCAGCTGGCGCGGGCCACCAACTACCTGCTGATCGACGAGCTGGTGCGCTACCCGGTGCATGAGCAGCCGCAGCGCCTGGCCGAGCTGAAGGAGGCCAAGCAGTTTGGCTTCGACCTGCAGCTGGTGCGGCTCGAGGACGCCACCGTCGACCCCGATCAGCGCCGCCGCATCGACGAGGGCGATACGGTGATGGCGCTGGGCAAGGGCGGCGACTCCATCTACGTGTTCTCCGGCATCGTCGATACGCCCTGGGTGCTGGAGATCGGCCCGCTGTACCAGATGAACCCCTATCCGCCGCAGCTGCTGGTGCTGATCGGCGCGCTGGGCCTGAGCCTGATCGGCTTGATCGTCTACCTGCTGGTGCGCTCGCTTGAGCAGCGCCTGCGTGCGCTGGAAAGCGCTGCCACGCATATCGCCAGCGGCCGCCTGGATGCGCGCGTACCGACGCGCGGCGCGGACTCGGTGGGGCGCCTGGCCAGCAGCTTCAACGCCATGGCCGAGCATCTGCAAACGTCCCTGAGTACCCAGCGCGAGCTGGTACGAGCGGTGTCCCACGAGTTGCGCACGCCGGTGGCGCGACTGCGCTTCGGTCTGGAGATGATCGCCGATGCACCCAACGAAAGTGCTCGGCGCAAATATATGGATGGCATGGACAGCGATATCCAGGACCTCGACAAGCTGGTCGACGAGATGCTGACCTACGCGCGCCTGGAGCAGGGCTCGCCGGCGCTGAATTTCCAGCAGGTGGAGCTCAAGGCGCTGATCGACCAGGTGATCGACGAGCTGGCGCCGCTGAGCAACAAGGTGCGCGTGGAATGCGGCGCGGCGCTCAGCGTGCAGGCCGAGGGCGCCTGCTGGGTCGAGGCCGAGCCGCGCTACCTGCATCGGGCGTTGCAGAACCTGGTGAGCAATGCCATGCGTTATGCCGAAGGGCGGGTGGTGATCAGTTGCCAGGTCGGCTACAAGCGTTGCCGCATCGACGTCGAGGACGACGGGCCGGGCGTGCCGGAAGAAGCCTGGGAGCGTCTGTTCAGTCCTTTCCTGCGCCTCGACGACAGCCGCACGCGCGCATCCGGCGGCCATGGCCTGGGCCTGTCCATCGTGCGCAGGATCATCTACTGGCATGGTGGCCGTGCGCGGATCGGCCGCAGCGACAGCCTTGGCGGCGCGCGCTTCAGCCTGGTGTGGCCGCGGCGCCAGGGCTAGTAGGGCGTCGGCACAGTGCAGCAGCCCTGCAGCCCGGCTGCAATCCGGGGCGGTTTCTGCATCATTCCCGGATTTCATCCGGGCTACGAAACTGTGGGAGTGGCCTTGGCCGCGATGTTTCTAGTCCGCCCCGTTCGCGGACAAGTCCGCTCCCACAGAGCACGTGGCCGCTGAACGATCACGCCGCCACGGCTACCAGGCTCAGCACTTTGCCGTCGAACAAGGCGAACTGGCCATTCAGCTCGGCACCTTCACGCCAGTCCGGATGCAGATCGATCAGCAGGCGCAGACGCGCGCTGTCCTTATCGATGTCCAGCAGCTCGGCGTCCTGGAAATAGAAGCGTGTCAGGGTCAGCGGGTAGAGCGCCTTGAACAGGCTTTCTTTGATCGAGAAGGTCAGGCTGATGCGTAGGGCTCGAACGTTCTCGTCGAGGTCTTGCAGCCGTTGCAGCTCGGCGGGGGTGAGGATTTCGCCCTGCAGGCGCTGGGCGCGTTCGGCTGGTAGCAGGCGCTCGACGTCCAGGCCCAGAGCGCGCCATCGATTATCCGGTGCGACCAGCGCGGCGGCCCAGTTGTCGCCGTGGGTGATGGAGCCGACCACGCCACGCGGCCATTGCGGCGCGCGGTCTTCACCCACTGCCGGCACGCTGGCCTGGTCGGTCACGCGGCGCAGCGCTTCGCGTGCGCACAGGCGCCCGGCCAGGTATTCGGCCTGGCGCTTGGCCACGCCGCGCACGGGAGGAATACCGCAGCGGGCGAAGTCCTCTTCCACAAGCAGGGCCGGGTCGAAGTGCGTGCTGATCAGCTGCGCGCCGGCGAGTGGGCGTGGTAGCGGGTCGTGATCGTCGAGGGGGCTGCAGCAGGCCGGGTGGTAGGCGTTCATGGGCGCGATTGTGCCGCGCCGCGGACCGTGCAGTCATCCGCCGTTTACATTTCTTTGCAGGCAGTTAACAAAGCTAAACGGACGCTGTGCCTGGCTTTTGTCAGACTGCGCTGGCATTCCCCCAGGGAGTGCAGGTGAGGTTGTAGTCAGTGCGAGGGCACTGGCGTTTTCTCCGAGTTCGAGAACGGTAGCCCGATTGGGCTGCCGTTTTTTTTGCGCTGCGTTTGGCTGACCCTACTGGACCGAGGTCGTCGGACGTGGGAGGCGCTTCAGCGGCGAAAGCATCGCGGCTACGACTGCATGGGGTAGAGCGAAGCAGGATGCCCGAGCCGAAAGCCCCTCCCACAAAGGTAATGCTGTTCATATAAAAGTGGTGGAGCGCGATTAGTCCCCTGGCCTCTTTGGGAGAAGGGCGGGCTGCGTTCGAATAGGAGAAGCCGGCGGTTTTGCTGCTGTTCAGTCCTCTCCCCCAGCCCCTCTCCCATGAATGGGAGAGGGGGGCTAAGCGCACGCAGCCTTAGATGAACAGCATCACCTCCCACGAAGTGGCTTTAGCCAAGGCGTTCGCATTTGCCCTGTGGCTTTCGTGGGGCGATTTGCAGTCAAATGCCTGTGCGGGCAAAAACCGACTCCCGCGAGGACCATGGACGATGACCCAACAATCGCAATTCGCCCTGCTCGGCAAGAAGCGCTTCCTGCCGTTTTTCGTGACGCAATTGCTCGGCGCCTTCAATGACAACATCTTCAAGCAGTCGCTGATTCTCGCCATCCTCTTCAAGCTCAACACGGGCGTCGACCGCGATCTGCTGGTCAACCTCTGCGCCTTGCTGTTCATCTTGCCGTTCTTTCTGTTCTCCGCGCTCGGCGGCCAGTTTGGCGAGAAGTTCGCCAAGGATTCGTTGATCCGCAAGATCAAGGCTGCCGAGATCCTGATCATGCTCGCCGGGGCTGCCGGTGTGCTGCTGGAGAGCCTGCCGCTGATGCTCGCGGTGCTGTTCGCCATGGGCACGCAGTCGGCGCTGTTTGGTCCGGTGAAGTACTCGATCCTGCCGCAGCACTTGAAGGAAGAGGAGCTGGTGGGCGGCAACGCCTTGGTGGAGATGGGCACCTTCCTGGCTATCCTGGCCGGCACCATTGGCGCCGGCATCATGATGGCCAGCAGCAGCTATGCTCCCATCGTCGCCGGCTCGGTGGTCGGCGTGGCGCTGCTCGGTTACCTGGCCAGCCATGGCATTCCCAAGGCTTCGGCGGCGATGCCGGAACTGCCGCTGGACTGGAACATCTTTCGTCAGTCCTGGGCCATCCTCAAACTTGGACTGGGCCAGCGCCCGGCTGTATCACGCTCGCTGGTGGGCAACTCCTGGTTCTGGTTTCTCGGCGCGATCTACCTGACGCAGATTCCGGCCTACGCCAAGGAATGGCTGTATGGCGACGAGAGCGTGGTGACGCTGATTCTCACCGTGTTCTCGCTGGGGATCGGCCTGGGCTCGATGCTCTGCGAGCGCATGAGCGGGCACAAGGTGGAGATCGGCCTAGTGCCGTTCGGCTCCATCGGCCTGACCCTGTTCGGCATGCTGCTCTGGTGGTTCTCCGGCGGTTTCCCCGAAGGCGCCACGCCGCATGACTGGCTGGCGCTGCTGGGCCATGGCCAGGCCTGGTGGATTCTCGGCTGCATTCTCGGCATCGGCCTGTTCGGCGGCTTCTACATCGTGCCGCTGTACGCGCTGATCCAGTCGCGCACCGCCGAGCATGAGCGGGCGCGGGTGATCGCGGCGAACAACATTCTCAATGCGCTGTTCATGGTGGCGTCGGCCATCGCCGCGATCCTGTTCCTGAGCGTCGCCGGGCTGTCGATCCCGCAGCTGTTCTTGGTGGTGTCGCTGATGAACATCGCGGTCAACAGCTACATCTTCAAGATCGTCCCCGAATTCAGCATGCGCTTTCTCATTTGGCTGCTAGGGCATTCGATGTACCGCGTCGAGCACAAGAACCTGGGGGTGATCCCCGATGAAGGGGCGGCGGTGTTAGTGTGCAACCACGTGTCTTTCGTCGATGCGCTGCTGATCGGCGGCGCTATCCGCCGGCCGGTGCGCTTCGTCATGTACTACAAGATCTATGATCTGCCGGTGCTCAATTTCGTCTTTCGCACTGCCGGCACCGTACCGATCGCCGGGCGCAGCGAGGACCTGCTGATCTACGACGCCGCGTTCAAGAAGATCGCCGAGTACCTGCGCAACGGCGAGCTGGTGTGCATCTTTCCCGAGGGCAAGCTGAGCGGGGATGGCGAGATCGATGAGTTCAGAGCCGGTGTCGAGCGCATTCTTGAGGAAAACCCGGTACCGGTGATTCCCATGGCGCTGCAGGGATTGTGGGGTAGTTTCTTCAGTCGCGATCCGCACAAGGGATTGTTCAAACGCCTGTGGTCGCGGGTGTGCCTGGTGGCTGGCGCGCCGGTCGCGCCGGAGCAGGCCAAGCGTGACGTGCTGCAGGCGCAGGTGGCTGAGTTGCGCGGGGATTGGCGATAGCGAACGGTCGTGTGGGAGGGGCTTTGGGCTCGGGCATTCAGCTTCGCTCCCTGCATTCATGCAGTCGCAGCGGCGAAAGCCTCGCGGCTAAAGCCCCTCCCACAAAGCTGGATTCCGGCTTTCTCAGTGGCTCAACTTGAGCCCGACCAACCCGCAGACGATCATCGCCACGCTGGCCAGGCGCAGAAGCGCCATCGACTCGCCGAACAGGATGATGCCGGCGATCACCGTACCCACGGCGCCGACGCCAGTCCAGATGGCGTAGGCGGTGCCCAACGGCAGCTCCTTCATGGCCAGGCCCAGCAGGCCGAGGCTGACCAGCATGGCGCAGACGCTCAGCGCCGTTGGCAGCGGGCGGGTGAAGCCTTCGGTGTATTTCAGGCCGATGGCCCAGCCGACCTCGAACAGGCCGGCGAGAAACAGGATGATCCAGGACATGGTTACCTCCGTGGCTGAAGGGGCCGTCCCCGGATGAGCCACCCTGGGCTCAGGGTGTGGAGGTCGTCCTCGCGCGCACCGTTATTGTGCATATCGGCGTGTCCGGGGCAAGGCGCCCCGGATTGGCGTGCGGCACTCAATCAGTCGGTGCTTTGTTTGGCATCCTGGCGCATGCGCCGGTAGAGGGTCGCCAGCAGCGGGCCGGACAGGTTGTGCCAGACGCTGAACAGAGCGCTGGGCACGGCGGCCAGCGGGCTGAAGTGTGCGCTGGCCAGCGCGGCACCGAGGCCGGAGTTCTGCATGCCGACTTCGATGGACAGCGTCTTGCGCTGCGCCAGCGACATGCCGAACAGGCGCCCGGCGAGATACCCCAGGCCCAGGCCGATGCCGTTGTGCAGGATCACCACGGCCATGATCAGCAGGCCGGATTCGGCGATCTTGCCCTGGCTGGCCGCAACCACTGCGGCGACGATGGCGACGATGCTCACCACGGAGATCAGCGGCAGTACTTCGACGGCGGTCTTGACCCGCTCGCCGAGCAGGCGTTGGGCGATCAGGCCAAGGACGATAGGCAGCAGCACCATCTTGAGGATGGAGATGAACATGGCGCTGAAGGAGACCGGCAGCCATTCCGAGGCCAGCAGCCAGATCAGTGCCGGGGTGACGAGCGGGGCGAGCAGGGTGGTGACGGCAGTGATCGAGACCGACAGCGCCAGGTCGCCACGGGCGAACCAGGTAATCACGTTGGAGGCGGTGCCGCCTGGGCAGCAGCCCACCAGAATCACGCCCACGGCAATCTCCGGTGGCAGCGCGAACGCCTGGCACAGCAGCCAGGCCACCAGTGGCATGATGCTGAACTGCGCTAGCACACCCAGCAGCACGGCCAGTGGGCGGCGGGCGACTTCCTGGAAATCTGCGCCCTTCAGAGTCAGGCCCATGCCGAACATGATCAGCCCGAGCAGCGGGACGATCCAGGCGGTCAGCGGCAGGAACCAGTTGGGTTGGAAGAAGGCCATGACGGCGAACAGCAACACCCAGACGGCGAAGGTGTTGCCGATGAAACGGCTGAGGGCGATCAGTGCTTGCATGGAATGAGGCCTGGGCTTTTCGGGAAAGCCGGCAAGCCTATCAGAAGCGACGCGATTTGCCTGAACGGCGCGATACGGGCGGCTCAGACATCATCGGCGCAACCTACGTGCAGATGCCTTGTCCGAATCTCTACAGCGACTCTTCATCCGCCGGATAGCGGCTGGCGGTCAGGCTTTCCTTGATCTTGCGCAGGTGCGGCTGGAAGTCCACGCCACGGCGCAGGGTGACGCCGGTGGCGAGTACGTCGAGTACGGTGAGTTGAATGATGCGTGAGGTCATCGGCATGTAGATGTCGGTGTCTTCTGGCAGCGGAATGTCCAGGCTCAGGGTGCTGGTCTTGGCCAGCGGCGAGCCGGCGGCGGTCAGTCCGAGGACAGAAGCGCCATTCTCACGCGCTAGGCGCGCCACCTCCACCAGCTCGCGGGTGCGTCCGGTGTAGGAAATGATCACGAACAGATCGCCGGTGTGCGCCACCGAGGCGATCATTCGTTGCATCAGCACGTCGGAGTGGGCCGAAACCGCGAGGTTGAAGCGAAAGAACTTGTGCTGCGCATCCAGCGCTACCGAGGCCGAGGCGCCGAGGCCGAAGAAGTGGATCTGCCGCGCCTGGATCAGCAGGTCGACGGCGCGGCTGACATGCTGCGGGTCGAGGCTCTGGCAGGCGCTGTCCAGCGACGCGATGGTGCTGCCGAAGATCTTGCGCGTGTAAGCCTCGGGGCCGTCGTCGGCGGACACTGCGCGGCTGACGTAGGCGGCGCCACTGGCCAGGCTCTGCGCCAGTTGCATCTTCAGCTCGGGGTAGCCGTTGGCGCCGAAGGAACGGCAGAAGCGGTTGACCGTAGGCTCGCTGACACCGGCCGCCTGTGCCAGTGCAGCGATACTGAAACGAGTGGCCTGCTGTGGGTCATGCAGGATCACCTCGGCGACCTTGCGTTCGGCCTTGTTCAGGTCGTCCAGGCGGCTCTGGATCTGTTCCAGCAGGTTGCGCACTCGGTCCATAGGGGCTCCTAACAGCGGTTTGACGGGCTCGGCAGCAGGCGATCGGCTGCCAAGCGGCCGGCCTATCCTACTGATGCTGCCCTCGGGCCACCACTGACTTATCGGTGGTTATAGAAAATGTTGTTGCTATGACAACATTTTTTCTTGATAAATGCGGTATCACCCGGTATTTCTAGTTCATCTTGATAAAAGAACAAACTCATGCCTGCGATGAAACTCGAATCCTGCACCTTGGCCTTGTTCGGCGCGCTGGGCGATCTGGCTTTGCGCAAGCTATTTCCCGCGCTTTACCAGCTCGATCGCGCCGGTTTGCTGCACGATGGCACTCGCATTCTCGCCCTGGCGCGTGACGGCGGTGAGCCGAGTCGGCATCTGCTCGCTATCGAGCAGGCTCTGCGGCTGTACGTGCCGGCCAAGGAACTGACGGACCTCGACCTGGCGCGCTTCCTTGCGCGGCTGAACTATCTGACGATGGATTTTCTCGAGGCCGAGGACTATGCCGCGCTGCTCGAGCATGTCAGCCCTCAGGATCAGTTGATCGCCTACTTCGCTACGCCGGCGTCGGTGTATGGCGGCATCTGCGCCAACCTGGCTGCCGTCGGGCTGGCCGAAGGGACGCGGGTGGTACTGGAAAAGCCGATCGGCCACGATCTCTCCTCCTCTCGGGCAGTCAATGACGCCGTGGCACAGGTGTTCCCGGAGAATCGCGTCTATCGCATCGACCATTACCTGGGCAAGGAGACGGTGCAGAACCTCATCGCCCTGCGCTTCGCCAACAGCCTGTTCGAGACCCAGTGGAACCAGAACCACATCTCCCACGTGGAAATCACGGTCGCCGAGAAGGTCGGCATCGAGGGCCGCTGGGGTTACTTCGATCAGGCCGGGCAGTTGCGCGACATGATCCAGAACCACCTGCTGCAGCTGCTCTGCCTGATCGCGATGGACCCGCCCAGCGATCTGTCCGCCGATAGCATCCGCGACGAGAAGGTCAAGGTGCTCAAGGCGCTGGAGCCGATCAGCGTCGAGCAGCTCGGCCAGCGCGTGGTGCGCGGCCAGTACGTCGCCGGCAGCAGCGATGGGCGGCCGGTGCCGGGGTATCTGGAGGAAGAGAATTCCAATACCCAGAGCGATACCGAAACCTTCGTCGCCCTGCGTGCCGACATCCGCAACTGGCGCTGGGCCGGTGTGCCGTTCTACCTGCGAACCGGCAAGCGCATGCCGCAGAAACTGTCGCAGATCGTCATCCACTTCAAGGCGCCGCCGCACTACATCTTCGCCCCGGAGCAGCGCCAGCTGATCGGCAACAAGCTGATCATCCGCCTGCAGCCGGACGAGGGCATCGCCCTGCAGGTGCTGACCAAGGATCAGGGCCTGGACAAGGGCATGCAGCTGCGCAGCGGCCCGCTGCAGCTGAGTTTCTCCGATACCTACCGCAGTGCGCGCATTCCCGATGCCTACGAGCGTCTGCTGCTGGAGGTGATGCGCGGCAACCAGAACCTGTTCGTGCGCAAGGACGAGATCGAATACGCCTGGCAGTGGTGCGATCAGTTGATCGACGGCTGGCAGCGCCTCGGCGAAGCGCCGAAACCCTACACCGCCGGCAGCTGGGGCCCGATGGCCTCGGTGGCCTTGATCACCCGGGATGGCAGGAGCTGGTATGGCGATCTCTGAACTGAAACTGCCGCAGGGCGTACAGGCCTGCCCCTACGACAGTGCCGAACAACAGGCCCAGGCGATGGCGGTGCGCGTAGCCGATGCGCTGCGTGCAGCCATTGCCAGTCGCGGTCAGGCCACGCTAGTGGTGTCTGGTGGGCGCAGTCCGGTGCCGTTCTTCGAAGCGCTGGCGCAGCAGGACTTGCCCTGGGCGCAGGTGCTGGTGAGCCTGGCTGACGAGCGCTGGGTGCCGATCAATCACGCCGGCAGCAACGAGGCGCTGGTGCGTCGTCACCTGCTGCGCGGGCCGGCCGCCGAGGCGCATTTTCTCAGCCTCTATCAGGTAGCTGGCAACCTCGAACAGGCAGCCGACCTGGCTGATGTGGCGGTCGCCGAGCTGGCGCCGATAGACGTGCTGGTGTTGGGCATGGGCGATGACGGCCACACTGCCTCGCTGTTCCCGCACAGCCCCAATCTGCACCAGGCGCTTCAGCCAGCTTGTGCGCGCCGGGTGCTGCCGATGCTGGCGCCGAGCGAGCCGGCGCAGCGCCTGACCCTGACCCTGCCGATACTGGCCAGCGCACGCCTGCCGCTGTTGGCGATCCAGGGCCAGGCGAAACTGAACATCCTCAGCGCGGCGCTGCAGCCCGGTGAAACCTCCGAGCTGCCGATTCGCGCGTTCCTGCATTCCCCCCTCGAAATCCATTGGTGCCCCTGACATGACCAGCCTCGACCAAGACCAGCGCGCGCGCATGGCCGACAAAATCGCCGAGATCGACCGCATCTGCGCCCAGGCGCGGATCATGCCGGTGATCACCATCGCTCGTGAGGCGGATATCCTGCCGTTGGCCGATGCACTGGCCGCCGGTGGCCTGCGAGTGCTGGAAGTGACCCTGCGTTCGGAGCACGGCCTGGAGGCGATTCGTCGCCTGCGTGCCGAACGCCCCGAGCTCTGTGTCGGCGCCGGCACTGTGCTGGACGAGAGCATGCTCGCCGCCGCAACTGATGCCGGTGCGCAGTTCATTGTCACGCCGGGGAGCGCGCGCGAACTGTTGCTGGCGGCGTTGGACAGCCCGCTGCCCCTGCTGCCGGGTGTGAGCAGCGCGTCCGATGTGATGGTCGGCTACGCCCTGGGCTATCGCCGCTTCAAGCTGTTTCCGGCAGAGGTCTGTGGCGGCGTGGCGATGCTCAAGGCGCTCGCCGGCCCCTTCGGCGGCGTGCGTTTCTGCCCGACTGGCGGCATCACGACGGACAACCTGCAGGGTTACATGGCGCAGCCCAACGTCATGTGCGTCGGCGGCACCTGGATGTTCCAACGTGAATGGGTGGAAAACAGTGATTGGGCGCAGATTCAGCAATGCAGCGTAGAGGCCCTGCAATTGCTGAAGTGACGCCAATTTACAATTACTTTCGTCCAAGGGTAGTCATTTGGTCATCTAGTTGAATGATGACTTAATAGTGGCGTCATGATATTGTCGACCGATTGGTCACTCTACGTGAGTGCTGAAGGCTAGCGGGCTGGCAACAAGAAAAATTCTCCAGCGGATGCCCAATCCCTCTTCCTTGGACGGAGAATTCTCATGAGCAAATGGCTCGGCAATGTCAGCGTTAGGTTGAAACTCGCTTTCAGCTTCGGCTTCATTCTGTCTCTTACTCTCGTGCTCGCTTTCAGCGGCTGGACCGGCATAAGCCGCATGAGCGAGCGCAGCCAGCGGGTGGTCGAGATCAACCAAGTCAACGACCTGCTCAGTGCCTTGAGAGTGGACCGCGTGCGTTATGTCATGAGTAACGGTGACGAGGAGCGTGGAGAGACCATGCAGCAGTCTCTCGACCGATACCGTGAGGCTCACCAGCGCATCATTGGTAATTTCGTATCGGCTGGGAACATCGGTCTGCTCAAGCAGCAGGATAGCCTGATCGTCAGCTATCAGGCCTCGCTGAAGGCCATGAAAGCCGGCTTTGCGCAGGCGGCGCAGGCGCGCAAGGAAATGGGAGGGCTGGCACGCGACGTCTTCGCCGAGATCGAGGCGCTCGCGGGCGGCATAGAGCGTATGCCGGAGTACGACCCGCAGCGCCAAGTGCGCTACCGCGCGATGCGTGATGCCCGTGAAGGTATCCAGCTGATGCGCTACGAGGTACGTGGCTACACCGCCAACGTCAACGCCGACACCGAAGCAGCCGTGGCTCGACAGGTGCAGCGCACGGCCGACAGTCTGGTCCAGCTGGAGCTGTCCATGGGCAGTGAAAGCGCTACGCAAGTTAAGGCGATTCAAAGCGGTTTCGAAACCTACCGGGCGGTGGTAGCGGCCTTCCAGCAGGCCAATACTGCGGCGCTCAAGGCGCGTGACGAGTTGGACCAGGCCGGTAACGAAATCGTCAGGCTGAGTAACGAGCTGATCCGCAATCAGATCATGCAGCGCGACAGTGACAGCTCGTCAGCCAAATCCATACAGTTGATCGCCACGCTGGTAGCACTGCTCGTCGGCATTGGCGCAGCCATCGTGATAATCCGTCAGATCACCCGCCCGCTTGGCGAGACGTTGGCGGTGGTCGAGCGCATCGCCTCGGGCGACCTGACCGACCTGCCGGAAACCAGCCGTAGCGACGAAATTGGCGTGGTGCAGCAAGGCGTCCAGCGTATGGGCCGCTCCCTGCGTGAACTGATCGGTGGCATCAGCGACAGCGTCAGCCAGATTGCCAGCGCGGCCGAGCAGCTCTCGGCTGTGACGGAGCAGACCAGTGCCGGGGTCAACAGCCAGAAGCAGGAAACCGATCAGGTGGCGACCGCCATGCAGGAGATGTCGGCCACGGTCAACGAGGTGGCGCGCAATGCCGAGCAGGCCTCGCTCGCCGCGGCGGACGCGGATGCCGAGGCGAACCAGGGGGATCGAGTCGTGGCCGAGGCGATTGGCCAGATCGAGGCGCTGGCCGGCGAAATGGCGCGCTCCACCGACGCCATGAATCTGCTGCAGAAAGAAAGCGAGAAGATCGGCAGCGTGATGGACGTGATCAAGGCCGTGGCCGATCAGACCAACCTGCTGGCGCTCAACGCAGCCATCGAGGCTGCGCGTGCGGGCGAAGCAGGACGCGGTTTTGCTGTCGTTGCCGATGAAGTGCGTAGCCTGGCGCGGCGCACGCAGCAGTCCACCGAAGAAATCGAAAGCCTGATCGGCGCTCTGCAGCGCGGTACCGAGGAGGTGGCGGGGGTGCTCG
This sequence comes from Ectopseudomonas mendocina, assembly GCF_016008875.1. Lineage (GTDB taxonomy): Bacteria > Pseudomonadota > Gammaproteobacteria > Pseudomonadales > Pseudomonadaceae > Aquipseudomonas. Next base: position 248,246 of record NZ_JADTQG010000004.1, on the reverse strand, counting down.
GCCAGAGCCGCAGCCTTACCGAAGGCAGCGTCGAATCGGCGCGCAAGGCTGGCGTTGCGCTGGGTGTGATCAACCAGAAGGTGTCCAATATTCAGTCGATGAATCAGCAGATCGCCGCGGCTGCCGAGCAGCAGGGTGCGGTCGCCGAAGAGATCGGCCGCAGCGTACTGAGCGTGCGTGACGTGGCCGAGCAGACCGCTGCTGCCAGCGAGGAAACTGCCGCCAACTCGGTGGAGCTGGCGCGCCTGGGTGGCCAGCTGCAAAGCATGGTCAGCCGCTTCCGCGTTTGATCCGGTAAAAGTGGTGCGCACGGCGTGCACCACTTCAATAGCCAGCGCGGCGAGCCTTACCCCGTGATAGTGGCTGCTACACGCCTTGTTACATCCTCATCTTTGCCTGAAAACTGTCTTCATCGTCGGTCATAAGGTGCTGGCGAGTCGGTGCAGCTGGCTGCAGCCCGTCGGATGGCTGGCAAATTACTGGCAGGCAAGCTTGGCAGCGTCGCTGCCCGTTCCCTAGAATCGCGGCCTTTTTCTCGCTGGCCACAACAATAAATCTCCAGCCCTTTGCATTGGTCAATTCTGTTGGAGAATTTATGAAAAGCTGGTTTGCGAACATCAGCGTCACCTACAAGCTGGCCATCGGCTTCGCGCTTGTCCTGCTCATGACGGCTGCGCTGGCCCTGGCTGGCTGGTCCAGCCTGGGCAGCCTGATACAGCGCAGCGACTGGATGAGCGATATCAGCCGATTGAGCGATTCGTTGACCAACCTGCGCGTGGTGCGCCTGCAGTACATGCTTGCCAATGGTGATGAGCAGATTGCCCAGAACGTACAGAAAACTCTGGATGAATTCTCCGCTCAGCACCAGCAGGTTCTGTCTACCTTCAAAAGCCCGGAGAACGTGCGCCTGTTGAAAATGCAGGAGAGCGAGATCAAGGCCTACCAGATTTCCCTGAACGCCATGCGTGCCGCCTACCGTGGGATCAACGATGCTCGTCAGGGCATGGTGAGCAGCGGTGGCAATGTCGGGCAAACGCTCGATGAGATCAGTGCCGCGGTGGTGGCCCTGCCGGACTACGATGAAAGCCGCTTCGCACAGTTTCAGGCCATCGCCAAGATCAAGGACGACTGGCAGGTGGTGCGATACCACGTGAGGGGCTACATCTTCAACGCCACTGCGGAAACCGAGCGTACCGCCATGACGCAGATCGATGCGAGCCTGGCAGCCCTTGGCCAGTTCCGCGAGCGTTTCGCCGGTGAGCATCTTGAGCGTATCAACCGCGCCGAGGGTGCTCTGAGCGATTACCGTAACGCGCTACTGGCGTTCAAGTCCGCGAATGAGAGTGTGGCTGTGGCCCGCAAGGAAATGACCGAACAGGGCTATCGGATCGTCAATGCCAGCGCCGAGCTGACGCAGATCCAGATGACCCGCCGCGACAGTGAGAGCGCCAGCGCCCGCACCCTGCAAATCAGCGCCACGTTGCTGGCCCTGCTTTGCAGTGTGCTGGCGGCGTGGATCATTACCCGGCAGATTACCGGCCCGTTGAAGGACACCCTCAATGCTGTCGAGCGCATCGCCGCAGGTGACCTCACCCAGAGCCTGCAGGTCACGCGTCGCGATGAAATCGGTGCGCTGCAGCAAGGTGTGCAGCGTATGGGTAACGCCTTGCGTGAACTGATCAGCGGCATCCGTGACAGCGTCAGTCAGATCGCCAGTGCCGCCGAGGAACTGTCGGCAGTGACCGAGCAGACCAGCGCCGGGGTCAACAGCCAGAAGCTGGAGACCGACCAGGTGGCCACGGCCATGCAGGAAATGTCGGCCACGGTGCAGGAGGTGGCGCGCAACGCCGAGCAGGCCTCGCTGGCGGCGTCGGATGCGGACCGCGAGGCCTATCAGGGCGACCAGGTGGTGGCTGAAGCGATCAAGCAGATCGAAGAGCTGGCTGCGGAAATGTCCCGTTCCAATCAGGCCATGCACCAGTTGCAGCAGGAAAGCGACAAGATCGGCAGCGTCATGGACGTGATCAAGGCCGTGGCTGACCAGACCAACCTGCTGGCGCTCAATGCGGCCATCGAAGCGGCGCGGGCCGGTGAGGCCGGGCGTGGTTTCGCTGTGGTGGCGGACGAAGTGCGTAATCTGGCACGGCGTACCCAGCAGTCCACCGAAGAGATCGAAAGCCTGATTGTTGCGCTGCAACGCGGTACCCAGCAGGTCGCCGGTGTGCTGCAGGAAAGCCAAGTGCTGACCGAGGGCAGCGTGGAGCGTGCGCGCAAGGCGGGTGACTCGCTGGCGAGCATCAACCAGAAAGTCTCCAACATCCAGTCGATGAACCAGCAGATCGCCGCCGCGGCTGAGCAGCAGGGCGCCGTGGCCGAAGAGATCGGCCGCAGCATCATCAATGTGCGCGACGTGGCAGAACAGACCGCCACGGCCAGTGACGAGACGGCCAAATCCTCGGCCGAGCTGGCGCGCCTGGGCGGTCAGCTGCAACTGCTGGTCAGCCGCTTCCGCGTTTGATCCCGGGGGCGGTGCAACGTGCCGGGCCGCAGTGACGCAGCAATTCGCGCTGGATGTGCTGCTCGCTGCGTAGCGGCTGATCATCAGTACGGTTGTGCTTGAGTAGGTCTGGCGAGCGATGGACAGAAGCGGGCAGGGGTTATTCAGGACGGGACACGGGTCATAAAAAAGCCCGCACATGGCGGGCTAAGCGTGGCACTTGCACCAGAGCTTGAATAAGGGTTCGGCGAGGAACATCACCAGAAACAGCCGCAGCACCTGCAGTGCGGTGACCAGCGCCACCGACAGCTGCAACGCTTCGGCGGTCAGGCACAATTCGGTGATGCCGCCGGGCATCATGCCCAGCATCAGCGACAGGTGATCTTCGCCGGCCAGCCAGCCGAGCATCTCGCCGAGACCCGCAGCGGCGAGCATGGCCAGCAGTGTGAACAGCAGCACGCGGGCAAGAAAACCCGGCGCGCTGCGGAAGAAGGCGCGGTCGAAGTGACAGCCCAGGGCGCTGCCAATCAACCACTGGCCGAGTTGGCCCATGCCTTGCGGCAGGCCCAGATGCAGGTCGAAGCTGGCGCTGGCCACGGCGCAGACGATCAGCGGGCCGAGCATCCAGGGGTTGGGTTGTTTCAGGCGCCCCCACAGCGCTGCCAGCACCGCGCCGGCGGCGAGCAGGCCGATCAGCCAGGTCCAATCCACCGCTGCGCGCGGCGGTGCGCTGGCATCGGGCAGGCCCCAGGTGAACAGCGCCGGAATCAGCAGCACGACCAGCAGCAGGCGCAGGCTGTGTGCCGCCGCCACGCGCGCGGGTTGCGCATCGTGGCGCAGGGCCAGGTTGACCATCTCGCTGGCGCCGCCAGGCATGCTGGCGAAGAAGGCGGTCGCGCGGTCGACGCCGGCGCGGCGCAGGATGGCGATACCGATCAGGCTGAGCAGGAGCGTGCCGAATGCACCCATGATGATGACCGGCAGATGACTCAGCACCTGTTCCAGCACCTCGCTGGTGAAGTGCAGGCCGATACCGCTGGCCACCAGCCACTGGCCGGCCTTGCGCCCGCCCGGCAGTTCACTGAACGGGCGGTCGGCCAGGCAGCGCACGGCGATCACCGCCAGCAGTGATCCGACCATCCACGGCAAAGGCCAGCCGGCGAGGCTGGCCAGGTAGCCGCCGACCACTCCGGCCAGCGGCGTCACCCACAGATCACGCGGCAGCGGCATCGGCCCCGGCCTTGATCTGCTTGCGGCGGCGTATCCAGCGGATGCCCGGTAGGGCCAGCATCAGCACCACCAGTGCCCACAGCACCAGAGTAATCGGGCTGCCCCAGAGGATGCCCAGGTCACCGGCGGAAATCGACAGCGCGCGACGCAGGTTGTCTTCCATCAGCTCGCCGAGCACGAAACCGAGAATCAGCGCCGACAGCGGGAAATCGAGCTTGCGTAGGATGTAGCCGAACACGCCGAGCACGATCATCAGCACCAGGTCGAAGGTGGTGCTGTGCACCGCATAGACACCGACCATGCTGACCACGGTGATCGCCGGTACCAGCACCCAGTTCGGCACGCTGAGCATGCGTGAGAACAGGCCGACCATGGGGATGTTCATCACCAGCAGGATGACGTTGCCGATGAACAGCGAGGCGATCAGGCCCCAGACCACGTCCGGTTGCTGTTCGAACAGCAGCGGGCCGGGGGTGATGTTGTACAGCGTCAGCGCGCCGATCATCACCGCCGTGGTGCCCGAACCCGGTACGCCGAGGGTCAGCATGGGGATCAGCGAGCCGCAGGCCGAGGCGTTGTTGGCCGCTTCCGGAGCGGCCAGGCCGCGCAGGTCGCCGTCACCGAAGCGACCCTTGTTGCCGGCCAGGCGCTTCTCGGTCATGTAGGTCATGGCGCTGGCGATGGTCGCGCCGGCACCGGGCAGGGTGCCGATGACGAAGCCTGCCAGGGCGCTGCGGATCATGGTCCAGAAGCTCAGGCAGAACTCCTTGAAGTTGAACAGCAGGCGCCCGCTGGCCTTCACCGCTTTCTGGCCGCCGTGGGTCTTTTCCAGCATCAGGAGAATTTCGCTGACGCTGAAGAAGCCGATCACCACGATGACGAACTGGATGCCATCGGACAGGCTGACGCTGTCGAAGGTGAAGCGATACACCCCGGTGGTCGAGTCCACCCCCACCGTGGCCAGGGCCAGGCCGATCAGCGCAGCCATCAGGGTCTTGACCGGCTTGTCGCCGACCATGCCGCCGAGGCAGGCGATGGCGAACACCATCAGCACGAAATATTCGGCAGGGCCGAAGGCCACCGCCCATTTCGCCAGCAGCGGGGCGAACAGCACCACGCCGCAGGTGGCGATGATGCTGCCGATGAAGGAGCTGACGGCGGACAGCGACAGGGCGATGCCGGCCTTGCCCTGACGGGCCAGCGGGTAGCCGTCGAGGGTGGTCATGATGGCCGCGGCGTCGCCCGGCACGTTGAGCAGGATGGCGGAGATACGGCCGCCGTACTCGCAGCCCAGGTACACGGCAGCGAGCAGAATCAGTGCGGTTTCCGGCGGCAGGCCGAGGGCGAACGCCAGCGGCAGCAGCAGCGCCACGCCGTTGATAGGGCCGAGGCCCGGCAGCAGGCCGACCACGGTACCGACGAAGGCGCCGAACAGCGCCACCAGCAGGTTGGTCGGTCGGGTCGCGACGTCGAAGCCCTGCATGAGGAAGTTAAGGGTTTCCATTTCAGCTCTCCACGAAGGCTTCAAGCAGGCCGAGCGGCAGGGGCACGTCCAGCAGCAGATCGAACAATACGTACAGCAGCACACCCATCAGCACCGCGCTGATGGCGCAGGGCAGCAGGCGACCGGTGAACAGCAGGCCAAGGGCGAAGGTGGCCAGGGCGGTGCTGATGACGAAGCCCAGCGGCTCGAAGGTCAGCGCATAGGCCAGCAGCACCACCACGCACAGTGCGCTGCGCAGCGCAGTTGGAATGTCCAGGCGCTGCTCGAGCATGCCGGGCTTGTAGATCAGCCACAGGCTACCGCTGCCCATCAGCGCTAAAAGCAGCAGTGGGTAGGCGCGCGGGCCGACCGGGTCGTAGGCGAAGGGCGCCTGGAAACCCCAGGCAATGACAGCGAGCCAGGCGCACAGCAGCAGCCAGATCGCGGAGAACAGGCGAACGTACATGGAGATTTACCTCAGGAGCGCCGGCCACCGGATGGTGGCCGAGCGCGGATTACGCAGGAGTGTTACTGGACCAGGCCGAACTCGCCGGCCAGCGCCTTGTATTCCTGCACTTGCTTGAGGACGAAGGCGTTGAGCTCGTCGCCGGTGAGCGACAGGGGGAACAGGTCACGTTGCTCGCGCAGCGCAGCGAAGTCGTCACGGGCCAGCATCTGCTCGAACTGCTGCTGCCACCAGGCGAACTGCTCGTCGCTGACCTGCGGACCCATGTAGAAACCACGGATCACCGGCCAGCTGATGTCGAAACCCTGTTCCTTGGCGGTGGGGATATCGGCCAGCTTGCCCGGCAGTCGCTCGTCGGACAGTACGGCGAGGATGCGCACCTTGCCGGCGGCCAGTTGCGGGGTGACTTCGCCGAGGCCGCTGGAGGTGACCTGCACGTGGCCGCCGAGCATGGCAGTCAGGGTTTCGCCGCCGCCTTCGAAGGCCACGTAGCGCAGCGACTGCGGGTCGATACCGGCAGCGCGGGCGATCAGCGCGGTCTGCATCCAGTCCTGGCCGCCAATGGTCGCGCCAGCGCCGAAGACCACGCTGGTCGGGTCCTTCTTCAGAGCCTCGACCAGCTCGTTGAGGTTCTTCCAAGGGGCATCTTCACGCACGGTGATGGCGCCGTAGTCGGTGCCGATGGCGGCCAGCCAGCGCACGGCGTTCTCGTCGTAGCGGCCGAATTTGCCCTGGGCCAGGTTGAGCAGCGAGCCGGAGGAGAAGGCGGTGATGGTGCCCGGGTCCTTGGCGCGCTGGGCGACCACGGCGTTGTAGGCCACGGCGCCAACGCCGCCGGGCATGTAGGTGACGCGCATCGGCGCCTTGAGCAGGCCGGTATCCTTCAGGCCGCTCTGGGCCAGCTTGCAGGTCAGGTCGAAGCCGCCACCGGGTTTGGCCGGGGCGATGCATTCGGGGCGCTTGGGTTCGGCAGCCAGCAGTTGGCCGGCAAAGGCCAGGCAGGCGGTTGCCAGCGCGGCGCGGGTCAGGACGGATTTCATGACGGTGATTCCTCGCGAGTCTTGTTGTTGTTTACCAGATTGGCAGCGTGTAGCCGACGATGACGCGGTTCTCGTCCGCATCGCGGGCGAAGTCGGAGCGGAAGCTGGCGTTGCGTAGCCGTACGTAGAGGTCCTTGAGCGGGCCGCTCTGCACCACGTACTTGAGCTCGATATCGCGCTCCCATTCGCCGCCACGCTCGTCGGAACCGGCGATACGCGCATCGTCACCACGGATGTAGCGGGTCATGAAGGTCAGGCCGGGAACGCCGATGCCGGCGAAGTTGTAGTCGTAGCGAGCCTGCCAGGAACGTTCGTCGGCGTTGGCGAAATCGTTGATCTGCACGAAGTTGATCAGGAACGGATCGCTGCCGTCGATGTAGGCGAAGCCGGTGTCGCCGCTCATGTCCTGGAAGCCCAGGCCAACCTTGTGGTTGCCCAGGCCGTAGCTGACCATGGCGTTGATGGCGCGGTTATCGACCTTGCCGGCCTTGGCGGCGCCGCTGTCGCTGCTGTAGATCAGGCGCAGGTCGCTGCTCAGGGTGCCGGTACCAACCTTGTGGCTGCTCAGCAGGCCGAGAAAATGCTGGCGATAGATGTCGTCCAGATCGGCGAAATAGTAACGGCCGGTGAAACCGGGCGCGAATTTGTAATCGACACCGGCCAGGTCAAGGTGGTCAGCGCTGACGCCACCGGCAAAGCGGCGGTTCTTGCTGTTGAGCACCATGTCTTCTTCGTTGGTGGAGGCGCGGTCGATGACCTTGTCCAGGCGGCCGCCGGTGAAGGTCAGGCCTTCGAGTTCGGAAGAGGTCAGCAGGCCGCCCTCGAACACCTGCGGCAGCAGGCGGCTGTCGCTGGCCTTGACCACCGGCAGTTCCGGCACGTGGGAGCCGTAGCGCAGTTCGGTGGCGGAGACCTTGACCTTGGCGGTCAGGCCCAGGCGGCTGAACTCGTCGGCGGAGCGCCCGTCGTCGTGAACGGGCAACAGGTCGGTGCCGGTGCGGCCGCGACCCGAATCGAGCTTGATACCGAGCAGGCCCATGGCGTCGAGGCCGAAGCCCACGGTGCCTTCGGTGTAGCCCGATTGCAGGTCGAGGCGAAAACCCTGACCCCATTCTTCGCGCTTGTTCTGGCCGGAGCCTTCGCGGAAGTCACGGTTGAGGTAGATATTGGTGGCAGTGAGGCTGGCGGTGCTGTCTTCGATGAAGGCGGCGTTGGCGAGGGGGGCAGCGCCGGTGGCGGCGATTGCCAGGCAGAGCAGGCGGACAGGCGACAGGGCCTGGCGTGAGGCTGCGAGCATCATGTGGTCTCCATTTTTGTTCTTGTCGCCACCTGGCACCACTGCCAGGTCGCTTGAGCAGGTGGATCGAGCCACCTTTGATCGATGCTATGAGGGCAAGCTTTCGCTAGGCTTTCATGGTGAAAAGTTTTTCAGCGTTACCAGCGCAGGGCTGCGCGGATACCGTTTCGTTTGCCGCTTTGGCATTTGAGCAATTCACAGCAGGCGTAGCGGCGCTAAACTGCGCGCCTTTAACGATGCTGCAGTTGGAGGTAGCGGTGCGGATTCTGCTGGTCGAAGACCATCCGCAATTGGCGGAAAGCGTGGCCCAGGCGTTGAAAGGCGCCGGCTGGACGGTGGACGTGCTGCACGATGGCGTCACGGCTGATCTGGCGCTTTCCAGCGAGGATTATGCGCTGGCGATTCTCGATATCGGCCTGCCACGGCTGGACGGTTTCGCCGTGCTGGCGCGTCTGCGCGACCGTGGCCAGACCCTGCCGGTGCTGATGCTGACCGCACGTGGCGAGGTCAAGGACCGCGTGCACGGGCTCAACCTCGGCGCCGATGACTACCTGGCCAAGCCCTTCGAGCTGACCGAGCTGGAAGCGCGGGTCAAGGCCCTGCTGCGGCGCAGCGTGCTCGGCGGCGAGCAATTGCAGCGCTGTGGCGATCTGGTCTACGACCTCGGCGCTCGCCGTTTCAGCCTCGGTGGCGAGGCCCTTAGCCTCACCGCCCGTGAGCAGGCGGTGCTGGAGGCGATGATCGCCAGGCCGGGCCGGGTGATGAGCAAGGAGCAACTGGCGGCGCAGGTGTTCGGCCTGGACGAGGACGCCAGCCCGGATGCCATCGAGATCTACATTCATCGCCTGCGCAAGAAACTCGAAGGCAGCGCCGTGCGTATCGTCACCTTCCGCGGTCTCGGCTACTTGCTGGAGGCGGTCGAGGCATGAATCGTGGCATCAGCCTGCGCGGGCGTCTGCTGCGGCGTCTGGCACTGCTGCTGTCGCTGATCCTGCTATTGAGCAGCTTCAGTGCCTACTGGAGTGCCCGCCGTGCAGCGGATACGGCCTATGACCGCACGCTGCTGGCGTCGGCGCGGGCCGTGGCCGAGGGCCTGTATACCGAGGATGGTCGGCTGCGCGCGAATATCCCTTACGTGGCGCTGGATACCTTCGCCTACGACAGCGCCGGGCGCATCTACTACCAGGTGCTCGATCTGCAGGGCAATCAGGTTTCCGGTTACGAGGACCTGCCGCCTGCGCCGCCGGGCACTCCGCGCACCGATGACTATCCGGCACTGGCGCATTTCTACGATGCCCAGTACCGCAATCAGGGTGTCCGCGTGGTCAGTCTGCTGCAGCCGGTCAGCGAGCCACAACTCAATGGCATTGCCGAAATCCGCGTGGCGGAAACCCAGGGCGCGCGTGAGCGTATGGCCCGTGAGCTGCTGATCGGCACCCTGTGGCGCATGGGTCTGCTTTCGGTCAGCGCATTGTTGCTGGTGTGGTTGGCGGTGAACCTGGCCTTGCGCCCGCTGGAGGCGCTGCGCCGGGAAGTGGCCGAACGGGCCAGTGATGACCTGCAGCCGCTGCCGGACGGGGGGCTGCCACGTGAGGTGCTGCCGCTGGTGGAAACGCTCAACCAGTTCAACGAGCGCTTGCAGAGGTTGTTCGAGCGTCAGTCGCAGTTCATTGCCGACGCGGCCCATGAGTTGCGTACGCCGCTGGCGGCGCTCAAGGCGCGCATTGCCCTGGGCTTGCGTGCCGAGGAGCCGGAGCAATGGCGCAGCACGCTGGAACAGGCGGCGCAGCAGGGGGATCGCCTCACCTTGCTGGCCAATCAGCTGCTGTCCCTGGCGCGTATCGAAAGTGGCGCACGGGCCATTACCGAAGGGGGCGCGCAGCGTATAGACCTCAGCCAACTGGCCCGCGAACTGGGTCTGGCCATGGCACCCCTGGCTCATGCCCGTGGCGTTGCGCTGGCGCTGGAGGCTGAGCAGCCGGTGTGGATCGATGGCGAGCCAACGCTGCTCAATGAGTTGTTGAGCAATTTGTTGGATAACGCGCTGGCGCATACACCGGCCGGTGGCAATCTGATCATCCGCGCCTTGGCACCAGCCGTGCTGGAGGTCGAGGATGACGGCCCGGGCATTCCCGAAGCCGAGCACGAGAAGGTTTTCGAGCGCTTCTACAGGCGCAGCAATCTGGGCAATGGTGCGGGCCTTGGCTTGGCCATCGTCGGTGAGATCTGCCGCGCCCATCAGGCCAGAATCAGCCTGCATCAGGCGCAGCCGCACGGCCTGCGGGTGCGCGTCGAATTTCCGCTATCAGTGGCTGAGGCTTAGCGGCTGCTGAATCTCCATCAGGTACTGGGAAACCTTGCCGCTGTCGCGCAGTTGCTTAAGGCCGAGGTTGAAGCGCTGCATCAGCTCGACATTGCCAGGCACGTTACGCGACAGCAGCAGATACATGCTGGCGCTGTGCAGCGGCCTGGGGTGAAAGCTCAGGCGCTGGCGCTCGGTGGCAGTGAACTTTCGGTGCAGCAGGTCGAAGCCTACCACCTTGTCGACCGGAAACAGGTCGATGCGCCCGGCGAGCAATTGACGTAGACCCTGTTCATCGCTGGTCAGGCGCACCACCTGGAGTTCACCGGCCGCTTCGGCGCGGCGAAAGGCGTCGCCGTGATCATAGCCACGTGTCACGGCGATGCGCAGGCCGCGCAGGTCCTTGATGTTGCGCCAGTCGAAGGCGAAATCCTTGCGATAAAACAGGTGATAGCCGCTTTCGATTACCGCGTCGCTGATGAGAAAGTGCTCTGCGCGCTCAGGGCTGTAGAACCAGACGGCGCTGCCTGGGCGCAGGCCCTGCTCAGCAATTTTCAGAGAGCGCGCCCAGGGATGAAACTCCCATTGCACGTCGATGCCCTGCAGCGCGAATGCCTCGGCGATGATGCGTGACGCGACACCCTGGTGGGGCAGGCTTTCGCCCTGATAGGGTGGCCATTCGCCGTTGGTAAGGCGCACTTGCTCGGCAGCCTGGACGCTGCCGCACAACAGGACGAGCAGGACAAATGCATAACGCATGGCTCTACTTCCTCAGGCGATCGACTTGAGTGTAGAGGCAGTTCGCCATCCGTGGCGAGATGCATTTATTGCAGCATGCTCATGGCCGCTTCCATCGCAGCCGACATGTCTTCGTCGGCCTGCATATCGACCTGCGGGTCCAGGCCGAGCTTGGCGAACGCCGGTACCTTGCTCCAGTCGAGCTGGGTGTAGGGGTGCTCGCTGCCCAGGTAGCTCTGCAGGGTGGCGACCTGGACGATGTCGACGTAGTCGACCTTGGCCGAGTTGCGGCTGAAGTCCAGATATTGGCTGGGCACGACGGCGATGGGCTCGGGAAATTCCCAGGTGCGCAGGATCTTGTCGCCGATGATCGGATGAATCTGTTCGATCACGTGGTTGAGGCTGATTGAATCGGCCAGCAGCTCGTTGTGCTCCTCGGCATAGGTGAGAATCGGCAATACGCCGATCTGGTGCACCAGGCCGGCGAGGGTGGCCTGATCGGGCATAAGGCGCGTGTAGTGGCGGCACAATACGTGGCAGATACCGGCAATTTCAGTGCTCTTGTTCCACACTTCGCGCATTTTGCGATCAACCACGTCGCTGGTGGCCTGGAACATCTGCTCCATGGCCAGTCCGGTGGCCAGGTTGCAGGTGTAGTTGATGCCCAGGCGGCTGACTGCCATCTGCAGGTCGGTGATCTCCTTGCTGCTGCGCAGCAGTGGGCTGTTGACCACCTTGATGATGCGCGCGGTGAGGGCAGCATCGTTGCCAATCACCTTGCTGATCTGTGGGATGCCCACGTTGGGGTCTTCTGCGGCTTCGCGAACCTTCAGCGCCACTTCGGGCAGGGTGGGCAGCACCAGCTCATCGTTCTCGATGGCATGGATCAGTTCCTGTTGGACTTTTTCAGCAAGCTTGCTCATTAAAGGCTCTCTATAGGCGGCCCGATGCGGCGGCGCCAGGACGTTAATCAGCGCTGGATTTCCTTGTCGGCATCCAGCTGGTAAGGCAGATCGAGCAGGGTCAGCGCCGGGCCATCACTGCTGCCGAGATGAATGCGGCCGTCGTTCACGGCGTCTTCCTGAAGCACGGCGAGCAGTTCGATGGCATCGTCGGCCTGGGCCGCGAGCACCACTTCGCCGACGCTGGAGCCATGCACTGGGGAGAACAATTCATCGCCGACGGCCGGTAGTGCTTCGGCGACCAGGCGCAGGCGCTGCAGGCGGCGCTTGAGTTTGCCCAGGTACTGCATGCGCGCGACGATCTCCTGCCCGGTGTAGCAGCCCTTCTTAAAACTCACGCCGCCCAGGGCCTGCAGGTTGATCATCTGTGGGATGAACAGCTCACGCGTGGCGCCGAACACCTGGCCTACACCCGCGCGTACCTGAGCCAGCAGCCAGTCGTTCAGAGGTGCTTGCGGCAGCAGGGCGGAGAGGCGGCCTCGCAATTGCTCCGCCTCGGTGGCCGGAGCCCACAGCTCGGCACGACCATCGCTCAGGCGTACGGCAATCAACTGCTCCGCGCTGGTGATGGCGTCGCTGGCAGCTCCCAATTGCAGGCCGAGTTCGCCGAGCACGGCGTCGCCGCCGGCCAGGCCAAAACGGACCCAGGCGGCGCTTTCATCGCTGAGCTTGGATTTGGAGAACACCGCATACTTCTGCAGGTCGGCCTGTTGCGACTCGATCAGCTCGCGGGCCATGGCCAGCAGGTAGCCGTCGTCCACCGGGACGATGCGAAAGCTCGACAGCATGCGGCCCTTGGGCGTGCAGCGAGCGCCGAGGCTCGATTGGCTGGCACTCAGGTAATTGAGGTTGCAGGTCACCTGGCCCTGCAGGAACTTGGCCGCGTCCGCGCCGCGTACGGCGAGCAGGCCTTCGTGATCGAGGAGGGTGAAGTAAGCGCTATCGGCCATGATCGGAATCGGTTTGGCTGGGAAAGACGACATGATAAGAGCGGCTACAGGCAGCAGGCTACAGGCGGCAGGCAAAAAGCGGAAAAGCGCCGGGTGTATCTGGTCATTGAGCCGGATACTGCCTGCAGCTGCTGTTATACTGCCGCCTCGTTCGAGGAGTCCGTTGCATGGTTGAGCAAAATGAACTGAATCGCCTGTTCTGGCATAGCCGTCGTGGCATGCTGGAGCTGGACGTACTGCTGGTGCCTTTCGTCCAGGAGGTATACCCGAACCTGGATGCCGAGAACCAGGCGCGCTACCGCAAGTTGCTGGAGTGCGAGGATCAGGACATGTTCGGCTGGTTCATGCAGCGCGGCGAGCCCGAAGATGCCGACCTGCGCCACATCGTGCGCATGATCCTGGATCGTGTCCAACCCAAGTGACGCCTTCGAGTGCCGCTGGCAGCCATCGCGCTGGCTGCTGAGGCTCTACCTGTCGGTACTGGCGCTGGCCCTGCTGGCGCCCTGGCTGGCCGACATTCCCTTCTGGTCGAAATTGCTTTCACTTCTGCCGTGCCTGGCGCATGCAGCCTGGGTGCTGCCGCGGCACGTTCTGCTGACGGCACCGCAGGCCATTACCGGTTTGCGTCGTGACGCGCTCGGCTGGCATCTATACAGCGCTGCCAGCGGCTGGCAGGCGGTGCAGCTGCGTCCTGACAGCCTGGCGTTGCCGCTGGCGGTCGTGCTGCGCTATCGCGTGCCGGGCCAGCGCTTCAGTCGTGGGCTGTGTATCGCGCATGACGCGCTGGCGCCCGAGTTGCATCGGCGCCTGCGCTTGCGCCTGAAGTTCAGCCGGCGACGCTGGGCTGAGCCTGGGGCGTCGGCACCAGAATAGTGTCGCGGGCCTCGGTTTGTTGCTCGGGGTAATCGAGGGTGTAGTGCAGGCCGCGACTTTCATGGCGCTGCATGGCCGAGCGGATCATCAGTTCGGCGACCAGCGCGAGGTTGCGCAGCTCGATCAGGTCACGACTGACCTTGTAGTTCGAGTAGAACTCATCGATCTCGTCCAGCAGCAGGCGCACGCGATGCTGCGCGCGCTGCAGGCGCTTGTTGGTCCGTACGATGCCAACGTAGTCCCACATGAAGCGGCGCAACTCGTCCCAGTTGTGGGCGATGATCACGTCCTCGTCCGAGTCGGTCACCTGGCTGGCGTCCCAGCAGGGCAGGTTGGCGGGCATGCCGATGGCGCCGAGTTGCCGGACGATATCCGCGCAGGCCGAGCGGGCGTAGACGAAGCATTCGAGGAGCGAGTTGCTGGCCATGCGGTTGGCGCCATGCAGGCCGGTGAAGCTGGTCTCGCCGATCGCGTACAGCCCCGGTACGTCGGTGTGGCCATCCCGGTCGACCACCACGCCGCCACAGGTGTAATGCGCGGCCGGCACCACTGGGATGGCCTGTTTGGTGATGTCGATGCCAAAGCCCAGGCAGCGTTCGTAGACGGTGGGGAAGTGGCTCTTGATGAACTCCGCCGGCTTGTGGCTGATATCCAGGTAAACGCAGTCGATCCCCAGGCGCTTCATTTCATGGTCGATGGCACGGGCGACGATGTCGCGCGGCGCCAGCTCGGCGCGTTCGTCGAAGCGCTGCATGAAGCGTTCGCCATTGGGCAGCTTGAGCAGGCCACCTTCGCCGCGCACGGCTTCGGTGACCAGGAAGCTCTTGGCCTGCGGGTGATACAGGCACGTCGGGTGGAACTGGTTGAATTCCAGATTGCCTACGCGGCAGCCGGCACGCCAGGCCATGGCAATGCCGTCGCCACAGGCGCCGTCCGGGTTGCTGGTATAGAGGTAGACTTTGGCAGCGCCGCCGGTGGCGAGCACCACGAAGCGCGCGCTGAAGGTGTCCACTTCGCCGCACGCGCGATCGAGCACGTACGCGCCCAGGCAGCGGTCGCCATCCAGGCCGAGCTTGCGCTCGGTGATCAGGTCGACGGCAACGCGCTGTTCCAGCAGCTCGATGTTCGGGCGCTGGCGTGCCTGTTTCAGCAACGTATTGAAGATCGCCGCGCCAGTGGCGTCGGCCGCGTGAATGATGCGCCGATGGCTGTGGCCACCCTCGCGGGTCAGGTGAAACTCGAAGCCGCCATCCTCGCGCGCCGTTTCATCGTCACGGGTAAAAGGGACGCCTTGATCGATCAGCCACTGGATGGCTTCGCGACTGTGTTCTACCGTGAAGCGCACGGCGTCTTCGCGGCACAGGCCGGCGCCGGCGTCTAGGGTGTCGGCGACGTGGGATTCGACCGTGTCAGTGTCGTCCAGTACGGCTGCCACGCCACCTTGCGCCCAGTAGGTCGAGCCATTGGCCAGGCTGCCTTTGCTCAAGACCGCGATGCGTAAGTGAGATGGCAGGGTGAGGGCGAGGGTCAAGCCGGCAGCGCCGCTGCCGATGACCAGAACGTCGTGCTGGAAGTGGTGGCTCATGTCCGAGTTCCGCGTGAAAGCGAGCCCTAGTATATAGAGAGGGGCATCGGCACAATAGCCAGCCAGAGCCACATCATTATCCGCTGCGTGTCGGGCCTGCTTAGTTGAAGCAATCTCGGACGGTGATTTACGTCCGAATGAAGGCTAGAAGGGCGAGCGAAACGAGTACTGCTCGTTTCTACTCGAAACTCGCTTCCTTCTGTCTTCACCTTGCAGTGCTCTAGCTCGCGAATATTGAGGCAGCTCTTATGTCCGACCTCAATGCTTTGGGAACTTTTTTAGTCTTTAAGGTTCCATAGAGGGTCGCCCATATAAGGGAGAGCGCTTGCGCGTGCCTGCATCTGAAGTCAGCGGAGGGTGTGGAAATGAGCGGCGATAAGATTATTTGCGCCAGCGGAGACGTTTCGCTGTCGCCATTCCAGCCAGAGAAAAGAAAACTCTGCGGGAAGCTTGCTTGGAGGGGAGAACTTTTGCGTAAGGCCCGAGTCTATCTTGGCAAGTTGATTTGCTTACGGGTGCAAGCCTCCTTCAAGCGTAACGAGGAGAGTGCATGCTAACCCAGGAAGATGATCAGCAGCTGGTCGAGCGAGTGCAGCGTGGTGACAAGCGTGCCTTCGATCTGTTGGTGCTGAAGTATCAGCACAAGATCCTCGGTTTGATCGTGCGATTCGTGCACGACACCCACGAGGCTCAGGATGTCGCTCAAGAGGCGTTCGTAAAAGCCTATCGAGCGCTTGGAAACTTTCGCGGTGACAGCGCGTTCTATACATGGCTGTACCGCATCGCCATCAACACGGCGAAGAATTATCTGGTATCCCGCGGTCGGCGGCCGCCAGATAGTGATGTCAGTAGCGATGACGCGGAGTTCTACGACGGCGACCACGCCCTCAAGGACATCGAGTCACCGGAACGGGCATTGCTGCGCGACGAGATCGAGGCCACCGTGCATCGAACCATCGCACAGCTGCCGGATGACCTGCGTACGGCATTGACCCTGCGTGAGTTCGAAGGCTTGAGTTACGAGGACATTGCCAGCGTCATGCAGTGTCCGGTGGGTACGGTACGTTCACGGATTTTCCGTGCTCGTGAGGCAATTGATAAGTCCCTGCAACCTTTGTTGCAGGAAGCCTAAGGCAGCGGCGACAGCCAAGAGAGGTACGCCATGAGTCGTGAAACCCTGCAGGAATCGCTGTCCGCGGTGATGGATAACGAAGCGGACGAACTGGAACTGCGGCGAGTGCTCGCAGCCAGCGAAGATGGTGAACTACGTGGTACCTGGTCGCGTTACCAGGTCGCCCGTGCAGCCATGCACCGTGAGTTGCTGGTACCGCAGCTGGACATCGCATCGGCGGTTTCCGCTGCATTGGCCGACGAAGCCATTCCGGCGCGTAAGGCGCCGATCTGGCGCAGCATCGGGCGAGTAGCCGTGGCGGCATCGGTGACCGTTGCTGTGCTGGCTGGGGTGCGCTTTTACAATCAGGATGATCTGACGGGCGCTCAACTGGCCCAACAGGATGCTTCTCCGGTACTCTCGGTACCGCAGGTGCAAGGTCCTGCGCTGCTCGCTGGCTACAACAGCAGCGAAGAGGCCGGCGAACCTGCCCAGGCCGGTACCGCCAGCTGGCACGAGCAGCGCCTGCCGAACTATCTGCGTCAACACGCACAGGAAGCGGTGATGGGTACCGGTGAAACCGCTCTGCCTTATGCTCGTGCTGCGAGTCTGGAAAACCGCTAAGCGCCTAAGTAAGGAGTCACATGCGCGCTATTCCCCTCTGCCTGCTCGGTGGTCTGCTGGCATTGCCGGTGCAGGCCGCCGAGGTACAGGACTTGCTCGGACGCCTTGCTGCGGCAGAGCGTGAGCAAAGCTTTCAGGGTACGTTCATCTACGAACGTAATGGTAGTTTCTCCACTCACGCCGTATGGCATCGAGTGGAGGAGGGGGGGCAAGTTCGCGAGCGCCTTCTGCAACTCGACGGCCCTGCGCAGGAAGTGCTCAAGGTCGATGGTCAGGCTCAGTGCGTCACCGGCGCACTGGCTGACCAGGTTAGCGAAGGGCAGGCCTGGCCTGCCCGTCAGCTGGATGCCGAGCAATTGAGCAACTGGTATGACATTCGTGTCGCCGGCCAGTCGCGCATTGCCAACCGTGCAGCGGATGTACTGGTCCTGGAGCCCAAGGATCAGCACCGTTACGGCTTCGAGCTGTACCTTGACCGTGAAACCGGTCTGCCACTCAAGTCCCTGTTGCTGAACGAGCGCGGCCAGCTTCTGGAGCGCTTCCAGTTCGCCCAGTTGGACACTTCCGTGCCGGTCGAAAATGCCCTGCAGCCGAGTTCGGGTTGTCGGCCGGTGAGTTTCCGTGCTTCCGACAGCATGGCCGAGGGAAGCTGGCGTTCGGACTGGTTGCCACCGGGCTTTACCCTGACTACTGCGCAGTTACGTCGTGATCCGGCCTCCGCTGATGCTGTCGCCTACCTGTTGTATGGCGATGGCTTGGCGCGTTTCTCGGTTTTCCTCGAGCGCCTCAATGGTGATGTGGTGGAAGACGCGCGCAGCCAGCTGGGCCCGACCGTTGCGGTATCGCGACGGATGAGCACGGATGCCGGTGACGTGATGGTTACCGTGGTCGGTGAGATTCCTTTGGGAACCGCCGAACGTATCGCTCTGTCCATGCGCGCCGGAGTGCCTGAACAGGCGAGCCAATGATTGAAGAGCAGGGGCGTGTAGTGGCGCTCGAGCCCGGCGCTGTCTGGGTCGAGACGCTGCGCAAGAGTACCTGCTCGAGTTGTTCGGCCAATGCGGCCTGTGGCCAGGGGTTGATGGATCGCCTGGGTGTCGGCCGACAACGTGGTTATGTGCGTGCTCTCAGTCAAATGCCGCTGGCGATTGGCGACACCGTGATCATTGGTGTGCGCGAAGATCTGCTGGTGCGCAGTTCGCTTCTGGTTTATCTGCTTCCACTTCTGGGCTTGTTCGCCGCTGCGCTGCTGGCGGACGGCCTGGGCCTGTCCGAGCCTCTGGTGATTCTTGTCGGCCTGATCGGCCTGTCCGCCAGTTGGCTGTTGGTTCGCTGGCGCGCTGCTCGCGTTGCCGGGGACCCCTTATTGCAACCCGTTGTCCTGCGTACGCTGCTGGTGCCTGTGCCAGCGGCGGGTTGAGTGTGTTCGAGTTTTACATGGGGAGTCGTAGTTCGATGAGAAAACTCAAGTCCTTTGCGCCGCTGCTGGCGGTTGCCTTGCTCTGGGGGCAGAGCTTGTTGGCTCAGGCCAGCCTGCCTGACTTTACCGATCTGGTCGAGGAAGCCTCGCCTGCGGTGGTCAACATCAGTACTCGGCAGAAAATGCCGGAACGTGGCGTTGCCGGTCAGCCGGGGCTGCCTGATCTCGAAGGTTTGCCGCCGATGTTCCGCGAGTTCTTCGAGCGCAGCATCCCGCAGGTGCCGCGCAATCCTGGCGGTCGCCAGCGTGAGGCACAGTCGCTGGGCTCCGGTTTCATCATTTCGCCGGACGGCTACATCATGACCAACAATCATGTGGTCGCCGATGCCGACGAGATCATCGTACGTTTGTCCGATCGCAGCGAGCTCGAAGCCAAGCTGATTGGCGCCGATCCGCGCAGCGACGTCGCGTTGCTCAAGGTCGAGGGCAAGGACCTGCCTGTGGTGCGCCTGGGCAAGGCCGACGACCTGAAGGTCGGTGAGTGGGTGCTGGCCATCGGTTCGCCGTTCGGTTTCGACCACTCGGTAACCGCCGGTATCGTCAGCGCCAAGGGCCGCAACCTGCCGAGCGACAGTTACGTGCCGTTCATCCAGACCGACGTGGCGATCAACCCGGGCAACTCCGGCGGTCCGCTGTTCAACCTGCAGGGCGAAGTGGTGGGTATCAACTCGCAGATTTTCACCCGCTCCGGCGGCTTCATGGGCCTGTCTTTCGCCATACCGATGGAGGTAGCCATGCAGGTCGCCGATCAGCTCAAGGCTGACGGCAAGGTCACGCGCGGCTGGCTCGGCGTGGTGATTCAGGAAGTAAACAAGGATCTGGCCGAATCCTTCGGTCTGGAAAAGCCGGCCGGCGCGCTGGTCGCCCAGGTGCTCGAAGACGGCCCGGCGGACAAGGGTGGCCTGCAGGTGGGCGACGTGATTCTCAGCCTCAACGGCAAGGCGATCATTATGTCGGCCGACCTGCCGCATCTGGTCGGCGGGCTGAAGCCGGGCGAGAAGGCCGAGCTGGACGTGGTACGTGATGGTTCGCGCAAAAAGCTCAACGTCACGGTTGGCACGCTGCCGGAAGAAGGGCAGGAGCTGGCCTCGTCGGGTTCGGCGCAGGGTGGCGAGCGCAGCAACAATCGTCTGGGCGTGACCGTCGTCGAGCTGACTGCCGAACAGAAGAAGGGCCTCGACCTCAAGGGCGGCGTAGTGGTCAGGGAAGTGCTCAACGGTCCGGCGGCCATGATCGGCCTGCGTCCGGGCGACGTGATCACGCACCTGAACAACCAGGCCATCGACTCCACCAGCACCTTCACCCAGGTGGCCCAGGAGTTGCCGAAGAATCGTTCGGTGTCCATGCGCGTGCTGCGCCAGGGGCGTGCCAGCTTCATTACCTTCAAGCTGGCCGAGTAATCCGGGCAATGCTTAAGAAGGGCGCTTTCGAGCGCCCTTCTTCGTGTCTGCACCGGTGTTGTGCAGACGTGACGCGGTCGCGCGGGATCGGGTACAATCCGCGGCTATTTTCGGCAAGCGTCTTGCCTGTGCCTTCTTCGAGTGTTGATCCGTGAGTGACCTGAGTCATATCCGCAATTTTTCCATCATCGCCCACATCGACCACGGCAAGTCGACCCTGGCTGACCGTTTCATCCAGCTGTGCGGCGGTCTCACCGCGCGTGAAATGGAGGCTCAGGTTCTGGACTCCATGGATCTGGAGCGTGAGCGCGGCATCACCATCAAGGCCCATAGCGTCACGCTTCACTACAAGGCGCAGGATGGCAAGATCTACCAGCTGAACTTCATCGATACGCCCGGCCATGTCGACTTCACTTATGAAGTCAGCCGCTCGCTGGCTGCGTGCGAGGGCGCGCTGCTGGTAGTCGATGCCGGCCAGGGCGTCGAGGCGCAGTCGGTCGCCAACTGCTACACCGCCATCGAGCAGGGCCTGGAAGTGATGCCCGTGTTGAACAAGATGGACCTGCCGCAGGCCGATCCGGACCGCGTCAAGGACGAGATCGAGAAGATCATCGGCATCGACGCCAGCGAAGCGGTGGCCTGCAGTGCCAAGAGCGGCATGGGCGTGGACGAGGTGCTCGAACGCCTGGTGCAGACCATCCCTGCGCCGGAAGGCGAGATCGATGCGCCGCTGCAGGCGCTGATCATTGATTCCTGGTTCGACAATTACCTGGGCGTGGTCTCGCTGGTGCGCGTGCGCCAGGGCCGCGTCAAGAAAGGCGACAAGATTCTAGTCAAGTCCACCGGCAAGGTGCACCTGGTCGACAGCGTCGGCGTATTCACCCCGAAACACACCGCCACCGCCGATCTCAAGGCCGGTGAAGTGGGCTTCATCATCGCCAGCATCAAGGACATTCACGGCGCGCCGGTCGGCGACACCCTGACCTTGTCCTCGACTCCAGAGGTCGCAGTGCTGCCGGGCTTCAAGAAGATCCAGCCGCAGGTATACGCCGGTCTGTTCCCGGTCAGCTCCGACGATTTCGAGGACTTCCGCGATGCCCTGCAGAAGCTCACCCTCAACGACTCGTCGCTGCAGTACGCGCCGGAAAGCTCCGACGCCCTGGGCTTCGGCTTCCGTTGCGGCTTCCTCGGCATGCTGCACATGGAGATTATCCAGGAGCGCCTGGAGCGCGAGTACGACCTGGACCTGATCACCACGGCGCCGAGCGTGATCTACGAGCTCGAGCTCAAAACCGGTGAAACCATCACCGTCGACAACCCGTCCAAGCTGCCGGACGTCTCGACGGTCGCCGACTTCCGCGAGCCGATCGTCACCGCGACCATCCTGGTGCCGCAGGAGCACCTGGGTAATGTCATTACCCTGTGCATCGAAAAGCGTGGCGTGCAGCGCGACATGCAATTCCTCGGTTCGCAGGTTCAGGTTCGCTACGACCTGCCGATGAATGAGGTGGTGCTGGACTTCTTCGACCGTCTGAAGTCGACCAGCCGGGGTTATGCGTCGCTGGACTATCATTTCGACCGCTACCAGTCTGCCAACCTGGTCAAGCTGGACGTGCTGATCAACGGCGACAAGGTCGATGCCCTGGCGTTGATCGTTCACCGCGACAACGCGGCCTACAAGGGCCGTGCGTTGACTGAGAAGATGAAGGAACTGATTCCTCGGCAGATGTTCGACGTGGCGATCCAGGCAGCCATTGGCGGTCAGATCATCGCGCGGACCACTGTCAAGGCGCTCAGAAAGAACGTATTGGCCAAATGTTACGGTGGCGACGTGAGCCGTAAGAAGAAGCTGCTCGAGAAGCAGAAGGCCGGTAAGAAACGCATGAAGCAGGTCGGTAACGTGGAGATCCCACAGGAAGCCTTCCTCGCTGTGCTCAGGTTGGATAGCTAAGGCTCTATGTCGATCAATTTCCCGCTCCTGTTGGTTATCGCGGTCGCCGTTTGCGGCTTCCTGGCCCTGGTCGATCTGATTCTGCTGGCTCCGCGCCGCCGTGCGGCGATTGCGGCGTATCAGGGGCGGGTCGACGATCCTGACGACAGGGTGCTGGAACGCCTGAGCAAGGAACCCTTGCTGGTCGAGTACGGCAAATCCTTCTTCCCGGTGCTGGCCATCGTGCTGGTGCTGCGCTCGTTTCTAGTCGAACCGTTCCAGATTCCTTCGGGGTCGATGAAGCCGACTCTGGAAGTGGGCGATTTCATCCTGGTCAACAAGTTCGCCTACGGCATTCGCCTGCCGGTGATCGACGAGAAGATCATCGAGGTGGACAACCCGCAGCGCGGCGATGTGATGGTGTTCCGCTATCCCAGCGACCCGACCATCAACTACATCAAGCGCGTTGTTGGGCTGCCGGGCGACCAGATCGAGTACACCCAGGGCAAGCGACTGCTGGTCAATGGTGAGCCGGTGGCCGAGAAGCTGATCGGTGAGGAGCCGGGCAGCCTGGGCGGTGCAATGCTCTATGAAGAGCGTCTGGGCCAGATCGAGCACACCATCCGCAAGGAAATGACCCGCATGCGCCGTGAGCCCGGCGGCCAATGGGTAGTGCCGCAAGGGCACTACTTCATGATGGGCGACAACCGTGACAACTCCAACGACAGCCGCTACTGGCGTGATCGTCATATCCCTCAGGAGCTGTGGGGCATGGTCCCGGACGACCATATCGTCGGCAAGGCCTTCGCCATCTGGATGAGCTGGCCGGAACCCAAGACCAGCAATCTGCCCAACTTCTCTCGGGTCGGCCTGATTCATTGAGCACTGGCGCGCTGTTCAATACAGCGCGCCAGGCTATAACTAGTCTTGCCGTATCGGCATTCCAACAAGACCGAATCTTCTGGGGATATACATGAAATTCGCGCGCTCGCAGCAGGGGCTTTCCATTCTGGGTTGGCTGGTGGTTCTGGCCGTGGTGGCATTCTTCGCCAGCACGGCATTCAAGGTGCTGCCGCATTATCTGGACTATATGTCCATGGAGAAGATCATCACCTCGGTGGAAACCGACAAGGCGGCGGACGTGCGCACCGTCGGTGAGTTTTACAATCATGTGAGCAAGGGCATGCAGGTCAACAACATTCGTGACCTGAACATGCGCGACGCTCTGCAGGTCAAGGTGGAGAACAACGAGTTCCAGGTCCACCTCAAGTATGAAAAACGCGAGCCGCTGATCGAGAACCTCGATCTGGTGGTGAATTTCGACAAAGAATTTCGTGTACGGATGCCGTGAGTCCCAATCTGTCCCGCCTCGAGCGCAAGCTCGGCTATAGCTTCAAGGATCAGGACCTGATGGTCCTGGCCCTGACCCATCGCAGTTTCGCCGGCCGCAACAATGAGCGGCTGGAATTTCTCGGTGATGCCATTCTCAATTTCGTAGCCGGTGAGGCGCTGTTCGAGCGCTTCCCGCAGGCCCGCGAAGGCCAGCTGTCGCGCCTGCGCGCACGCCTGGTCAAGGGCGAAACGCTGGCCGTGCTGGCCCGCGGTTTCGAACTGGGTGAATACCTGCGCCTGGGTTCCGGTGAGCTGAAGAGCGGCGGTTTCCGCCGTGAGTCGATCCTGGCCGATGCCCTGGAGGCGCTGATCGGCGCCATCTATCTGGATGCCGGGATGGAAGCGGCGCGCGAGCGCGTGCTGGACTGGCTGACCGGTGAGCTGGACGGCCTGACGCTGGTCGATACCAACAAAGATCCGAAAACGCGCCTGCAGGAATTTTTGCAATCGCGTGCCTGCGAACTGCCTCGTTACGAGGTGGTGGACGTTCAGGGCGAGCCGCACTGCCGTACCTTCATGGTCGAGTGCCAGGTGGCCCTGCTCAATGAAAAGACCCTGGGCCAGGGCGGCAGCCGGCGTATCGCCGAGCAGGTCGCTGCGGCTGCGGCGCTGATCGCCCTCGGGGTGGAGAATGGCAATGACTGATGCACCTATGACCCGCTGCGGCTACGTCGCCATCGTCGGCCGGCCCAACGTGGGCAAGTCGACGCTGCTCAACCACATCCTCGGGCAGAAGCTGGCGATCACCTCGCGCAAGCCGCAGACCACCCGCCACAACATGCTCGGGATCAAGACCGAGGGCGAGGTGCAGGCCGTCTACGTCGATACGCCCGGTCTGCACAAGCACAATGACAAGGCGCTCAACCGCTACATGAACCGCAGTGCGTCCACCGCGCTGAAGGACGTCGATGTGGTGGTGTTCGTGGTCGACCGCATGCGCTGGACCGACGAGGATCAGTTGGTGCTGGAGAAGGTCCAGCACGTCAAATGCCCGATCCTGCTGGCGGTGAACAAGGCTGACCGGCTAGAAGACAAGAGCGAGCTGCTGCCGCATCTGAACTGGCTGGCCGAGCAACTGCCGCAGGCCGAGATCGTGCCGATTTCCGCGCTGCAGGGACAGAACCTCGACACTCTGGAGAAGCTGGTGGGCGAGCGTCTGCCGGAGTCCGAACACTTCTACCCGGAAGACCAGATCACCGACCGCTCCAGCCGCTTCCTGGCTGCCGAACTGATCCGCGAGAAGATCATGCGTCAGCTCGGCGCCGAGCTGCCGTACCAGATCACCGTGGAGATCGAGGAGTTCAAGCAGGAGGGTCGCATTCTGCATATCCACGGCCTGATCCTGGTGGAGCGCGACGGGCAGAAGAAGATCATCATCGGCGACAAGGGTGAGCGCATCAAACGCATCGGCGCGGATGCGCGCAAGGACATGGAGACCATGTTCGATTCCAAGGTGATGCTCAACCTCTGGGTCAAGGTCAAAGGCGGCTGGTCCGACGACGAGCGTGCCCTGCGCTCGCTGGGCTACCTGGATTGAGCAACAGGCTGCAAGCCATAAGCTGCAAGCCACAAGCCGCTCTTGCTTGAGGCTTGAAACGTGCAGCTTGCCGCTTATGTCCTGCATAGCCGTCCGTACAAGGAAAGCAGCGCTCTGGTGGATTTCTTCACCGCGCAGGGCCGTATTCGCGCAGTGCTGCGCGCAGCGCGCGGCAAAGTTGGCAGCATTGCCCGGCCATTTGCGCCACTGGAGCTGGAGCTGCGCGGGCGCGGCGAGCTGAAGAGCGTCGGCCGTCTGGAAAGCGCCGGCATCCCACTGCTGCTGACCGGCGAGGCGCTGTTCTCCGGTCTCTATCTCAACGAACTGCTGATCCGCCTGCTGCCGGCGGAAGACCCGCACCCCGTGATGCTCGAACACTACGGCCTGACTCTGCAGGCGCTGGCTGCCGGCCGGCCGCTGGAGCCATTGCTGCGCGCATTCGAATGGCGCCTGCTGGACGAGCTGGGCTATGGTTTCGCCCTGGATCGCGACCAGCACGACCAGGCTATCGACCCCACCGCGCTGTATCGCTGGCAGCAGGACATCGGCCTAGTGCCGGTGGTACAACTGCAGCCCGGTGTATTTCAGGGCCGTGAGCTGCTGGCCATGGCCGAAGCCGACTGGCAGACACCGGGCGCGCTGGCTGCCGCCAAGCGCCTGATGCGCCAGGCGCTGGCACCTCATCTCGGTGGCAGGCCATTGGTCAGCCGCGAACTTTTCATGACGCTCAAGGAGTCCAAGCGTGACTGAGGCCAATCGTATTCTGCTCGGCGTGAACATCGACCACGTCGCCACCCTGCGCCAGGCTCGCGGTACGCGCTACCCGGACCCGGTCAAGGCCGCGCTGGACGCCGAGGAGGCCGGTGCCGACGGCATCACCGTGCACCTGCGCGAAGATCGTCGGCACATCCAGGATCGCGACGTTCGCGTGCTGGCTGACGTGCTGCAGACGCGAATGAACTTCGAGATGGGCGTCACCGACTTCATGCTCGGCTTCGCCGAGCAGATCCGCCCGGCGCATGTCTGCCTGGTCCCGGAAACCCGTCAGGAACTGACCACCGAAGGTGGCCTTGATGTCGCTGGCCAGGAAGCGCGCATTGCCGCGGCGGTGGAGCGACTGACGCTGGCCGGTTGCGAGGTGTCGCTGTTCATCGACGCCGAGGAGCGGCAGATCGAGGCGGCCATGCGCGTCGGCGCGCCGGCCATCGAACTGCACACCGGGCGTTACGCCGATGCTCATACGGCAGAGGAGGCGGCTCAGGAACTGTCGCGTATTCGCGATGGTGTGATCTGCGGCCTCAACCACGGGCTGATCGTCAATGCCGGTCACGGCCTGCATTATCACAACGCCGAGGCCGTCGCCGCGATTCCTGGCATCAACGAACTGAACATTGGCCACGCCATCGTCGCCCATGCACTGTTCGTCGGTTTCAAGCAGGCGGTCGCCGAGATGAAGGCGCTGATCGTCGCGGCGGCCGATCGCGGCTGACTGCCTTTCCAGAGCATTCGCGGACAAGTCCGCTCCCTCGGCAGCGCAGTGCAGGCAGGCTTTGTGAGAGCGGACTTGTCCGCGAACAGCGCACACCTAAACGCATTGCGCAGGAGCGCCTTGTGCCGCGAAGCCGGCCCTCAAGCCTGGCCGGCAAAGGCTCGGATCATCTGTGTGGCAAGCGCCTCGATGGCGTCGTTGCTCTGATGACCACGAATCAACTTGATGTGGTACTCACCCAGCGCGGGCAGGCCTTGTTCCGCGCCGAGCCGACGTAACGGTGGCTTGACCAGGCTGCGCGGGAAGGGCGCGATGGCCAGGTCGGCGGTCATGGCCGCCTCCTGCCCCGCACACTGCTCGCAGGAGTAGGCGATGCGGTAGGCCACCCCTTGACGATCCAGTGCATCGATCGCAGTCCTGCGCCAGGCGCAGCCGGGGTTGGCCAGCGCCAGTGGTAGCGGCGCGCGCTGTATGGCGAGGCCGCCATCGCGTCCGGCCCAGACCAGTTCTTCGGAATAGATCACCTCGCCGCGCGCGTCGTCCAGGCCGTCATTGCCGGCGTTGATCAGAGTCAGATCCAGTTCGCCGGCATCGAGCTTGGCCACCAGATCCACGCTGCGCCCCACATTCACTTCGACCTCCACGGCTGGATGGCTGCGGGCGAACAGGGTCAGCACGCCGGGCAGTACCCGGTCGCCGATATCGTTCGGCGTGCCAAAGCGCACGCGGCCGGTCAGCGTCGGGGTGAGAAAGCGCGCCACTGCTTCCTCGTTGAGCTTGAGCAGGCGCCTGGCGTAGCCCAGCAGTACCTCGCCCGCTGCGGTGAGTTGCACGCGCCTGGCTTCGCGGATGAACAGGCGCTGGCCGAGGGTCTCCTCGAGGCGCTTGATCTGCAGGCTGACGGCCGCCGTGCTGCGAAACACCTGGGCGGCGGTGCGGGTAAAGCTGCCGCTATCGGCGATGGCGACGAAGGTGCGCAGTACGTCGCTTTCCAGAAGCGGCAGAGAAACAGAGGCTGGCGCGTTCATGATCGTTAAATATTTCTTAATTGGCTATTTGATATTTGTCGTTTGTTTGAACGATAGGCGCGTTTCATCCTGATCGCAAGCCGGGAACAGCCGGCGGCGAAACGGAGGAAAAGACATGAACGGTTCGAGCAAGCACGATAAGCCACGTCCGCCGATGCCCGAGTTCTACATGCCGGCCATGTGGCCGCTGGATCTGCAGAACGCCATCGTCGACTGGGTGGGCGCCTGGCTCTGGCGCTGGCGGATGCGCCGCCTGCTGGCACAGGACATAGAAGGACGGATTCGCCTGGGCAGTGCCCGTGGCGTGGTGGAGCAGGGGGCGCGTGAGCCGCTGCGCTCGATCGCACAGCGGCGGGCGTGCTGGTTGCGGGGGTAGGGCGGGTGCAACCCGCCGATAGAGATCTGGCGGGTTGTACCCGTCCCACAGAGCCGCTATTTCTAAGGCTTGCGCGCGACCAGCACTGCGCGGGTCGGTGCCGGCAGGCCTTCGACGGTGCGGCTGTGGTCGGCCGGGTCGAGAAACTCGGGCAGCGACTGGAAGCGCATCCACTCGGTGGCGCGCTGTTCTTCCACCGAGGTGATGCTGACGTCGACGCAGCGCACGTCCTCGAAACCGGCGCGGCGCAGCCAGCGCTCCAGCGCCGGCACCGAGGGCAGGAACCAGACGTTGCGCATCTGCGCGTAGCGGTCCTCGGGTACCAGCACCTGCTCGGCATCGCCTTCGACCACCAGGGTTTCCAGCACCAGTTCACCGCCCTTGACTAGCACGTCCTTGAGGTCGAGCAGATGGTCGATGGGTGAGCGGCGGTGGTAAAGCACGCCCATGGAAAACACCGTATCGAAGCCCTGCAGTTTGGCCGGCAGCTGTTCGAACGCCAGTGGCAGGTGCCATACCGGTTGATCTGGCAGGTAGCGCTTCATCGCCAGGAACTGGCAGAGAAACAGCCAGTTGGGGTCGATGCCGACCACGCTGTCGGCACCCGCGCCGAGCATGCGCCACATGTAGTAGCCATTGCCGCAGCCGACGTCGAGGATGCGCTTGCCGGCCAGATCCAGATGCGGTGCGACGCGCTGCCATTTCCAGTCCGAGCGCCATTCGGTGTCGATATGCACGCCGAACAATTTGAATGGACCCTTGCGCCAGGGAATCAGCCCCTGCAGGGCCGTTTTCAACTGCGCGCGCGTGGCCTCGTCGCAGGCGCCGCCGAAGGCGAAGTGCTGAGCCTGTTCCACCTCACTCACCGGCAGTTCCGGCAGCGCTTGTACGGCGCCGTACCAGCGCGCCAGATCGCCGTGACCGATGGCCAGCTTGGCATCGAGCTGGCCGGGCAGATCGGCCGCCCAATCCTGCAAAGGGGTGCCGGCCAGTTGCGCCTGCAAAGCGTCGAGGTGCAGATCGCGCATCATGGCAGGGCCACCAGCGAGGCGAAGTTAAGGCACTGGAACCAGGGCACTACCTTGCTGAAGCCGGCGGCGAGCAGACGTTCGCGGTGCTGCTCAAGGCTGTCGGGCAACATCACCTTCTCGATGGCGCTGCGCTTCTGGGCGATTTCCAGCTCGCTGTAGCCGTTGGCGCGCTTGAAGGCGACGTGCAGTTCGGTGAGCAGCTCGTGCTCGGCGGCGTCCTCGAAACGCAGCTTCTCCGAGAGGATCAGCGCGCCGCCCGGCAGCAGGGCCTGGCGAACGCGCGTGAGCAATTCCAGGCGGCGCTCCGGCGGAATGAACTGCAAGGTGAAGTTGAGTGTGACCAGCGAGGTGGGCTTGAGCGCCAGGGCGAGAATATCCGCCTCGATCACGTCCACCGGCAGCAGTTCCTGGAACATGGCGTCCTGGGCATGCAGGTATTCGCTGCAGCGCGCGACCATGGCCGGGGAGTTGTCCACGGCGATCACCTTGCAACCATCGACGCGCACATGGCGGCGCAGCGCCTGTGTCACCGCGCCGAGCGATGCGCCCAGGTCGTACAGAGTGGTGTGCGGCTGGGCAAACTGGCCGGCGAGCACACCGATGTTCTCGACGATGGTCGGGTAGCCTGGCACCGAGCGCTTGATCATGTCGGGGAAAACCCGCACCACATCCTCGTTGAAGACGAAGTCGGGCACCGTGGACAGGGGCTGGGAAAATAGACGATCGGGTTCTTGGCTCACGGCAGTCGTAACGGGTAGCTGAAAAGGCCGGCATCTTAGCAAAAAGACGGCCGCAAGCCCCAGGCTACGAGCTGCATGTGCAGGGCAATCCTTTTACCTCCCAAGGGCTTTATTCGCGATGAAATCGCGAATAAAGCGGAGCGCCGTCCGTTCGCTCCGACACCTTTATGCGATTGCCCTGGCTGCCTCAGGCGCTATGGCGCTCGAACGCCGAAGCGGTGATGCCCCACTGGCCGAGCCAGTAGGTGAGGATGATGGCGTAAGGTGCGGCGTCGAAGCTGGCGACGAAGCGGTCGATGCCGATCAGGCTGTCGGACAGCACGAACAGTGCCGCACCGCCGGCGGCGAGCCAGGTGGAGCGTGGCTGCAGGTCAGGATGGCCAATGCGGGCCAGCGCACGCCAGAGCATCAGGCTGATCGCCGTGGCGTAGCAGGCCACTGGAATCAGCAGCTCGCCCAGTCCGCTGCTGGCCAGCACGGCGAACATCGCACCGCCGGCAATCAGTGCCAGCAGCAGGGCGGGCAAGGCGGGCTGGCGGCTGTCGGAACAATAGGCGCGCAGGTAGGCCAGGTGGCCGATCAGGAAGGCCCCAAGGCCAAACACGAACAGATCGCCAGGCCAGTCCAGCAGGAGGTCGCCGGCCAGGGAAAACAGCAGACCAATGGTGATCCAGCGGCGGTAGGTGCCGGCCGGCGCCTGGCGCAACCACAAGAGTAGGGCGATCACCGGTATGCCCTTGCTCAGCAGGCTGAGCTGAGTGTCGCCGGTGACCCGGCCGTAGAGAAATAGCGCGGCGCCCAGCAGGCCGAGCAGCAACCATTGCATGACATGACTCCCTTCATCATTGGAATGCGCGACTATGCCCAGTGGTCGAATGGCTGCCAATGCAATGGATGCCAAATCGAGGGGCGGATCGTGCCGCCACTCGACGCCGCCAGCGGTATTGGGCAACGTATGCCTTCGTTCAGGAGAAGCGCATGTCGATATCGCCACCGGTCAGCGAACTGATCGAACGCCTATACCGCGAGGAGTCGCGCCGAGTGCTGGCGACCCTGATTCGTCTGCTCGGCGATTTCGACCTGGCCGAGGAGGCGCTGCACGAGGCGTTTCGCAGCGCGGTCGAGCAGTGGCCACAGGACGGCGTACCGGACAATCCACGCGCCTGGCTGGTCTCTGCCGGGCGTTTCAAGGCCATCGACAGCCTGCGTCGGCAGCGCCGCTTCCAGCCGCTGGATGAGCAGGCCGAATTGCCTGACGAGGGTGACGTCGAGGGAGGCGAACTGCTCGAAGACGATCGCCTGCGCCTGATCTTCACCTGCTGCCACCCGGCGCTGGCCAGTGATGCTCAGGTGGCACTGACCCTGCGCGAGGTGTGCGACCTCTCCACCGAGGAGATCGCCCGCGCCTTCCTCTCCAGCCCTGCGACCCTGGCCCAGCGCATCGTGCGGGCCAAGGCGAAGATCCGCGATGCGCGTATCCCTTACGAGGTGCCGGGGCGCAGCGAGCTGCCCGAGCGGTTGGAGGCGGTGTTGCGGGTGGTTTACCTGGTGTTCAACGAAGGCTACTTCGCCAGCTCGGGTGATTCGCTGACCCGCAGCCAGTTGTCCGACGAGGCGATTCGCCTGGGACGCTTGCTGCTGGAGCTGCTGCCCGAGCCAGAGGTGCAGGGGCTGCTGGCGCTGATGCTGTTGCACGAGTCGCGGCGCGCTGCACGTAGCGGCGTTGATGGTGAGGTGATTCTGCTGGAAGATCAGGATCGCAGGCTGTGGAACCGCGAGCTGATCGCCGAAGGCGAGGCGCTGGTGCTGCAGGCCCTGCATTCGCGACGTTTCGGCCCCTACAGCCTGCAGGCGGCGATTGCCGCGGTGCATGCAGAGGCGGCCAGTCTGGAAGAAACCGATTGGGCGCAGATCGTCGGTCTGTATGACGAGTTGCTGCGCTTGAACCCGTCGCCGGTGATCGAACTCAACCGCGCCGTGGCGCTGGCCATGCGCGATGGCGAGCAGGCGGGGTTGGTGGAAATCGACCGACTGCTGGCTGCGGGCGAACTGCAGGGTTACCACCTGGCCCATGCAGCGCGGGCCGATCTGCTGCGCCGGTTGGGCCGACGCGAGCAGGCGATTGCAGCCTACGGTCAGGCCCTGGCGCTGGCGCAACAGGGGCCGGATCGGCAGTTTCTGCAAAAAAGGCTGGACGAGCTGGGCGGGTAACGCTTTTGGTCATAGCCCGGATGCAATCCGGGAGTAAGGTGCCCACCTTTCCCGGATTGCATCCGGGCTACTTCGAGGGACTGTAAGTACGGGGCGCTGCGCAGCGCCCCCTAGGGTTAGCCCGCGACCAATACGCGAATCGCTTCCAGACGCAGGGCGGCCTTGTCGAACATCGCCAGGCTCTGTTCGCGCTGCTCGCGCAGGGCGTCGATCTCGCTGTCGCGCACGCTCGGGTTGACCGCGCGCAGTGCGATAAGACGCGCCAGTTCCTCGTCCAGTTCGGCGATCAGGCGACGCTTGGCCTCACTCACGCGCTCGACATGGCGCGGCATGACCTTGGCTTCGGCATCGTTGATCTGCTTGGTCAGCACATCGCGCTGGGCCTGGATGAATTTGTTGGCGCTGGCACGCGGCACGCTTTCAAGCTGGTCGTTGAGCGTTTCGAAGCCGACCTTCGGCGCCAGGTCGTTGCCGTTGGCGTCGAGCAGGCAGCGCAGCGCAGCCGGCGGCAGGAAGCGGCCGAGTTGCAGCTTGCGCGGGCCGACCACTTCGCTGACGTAGAGCAGCTCCAGCAGCACGGTGCCAGGCTTGAGCGCCTTGTTCTTGATCAGTGCCACGGCGGTGTTGCCCATCGAGCCGGACAGCACCAGGTCCATGCCGCCCTGTACCATGGGGTGTTCCCAGGTGAGGAATTGCATGTCCTCGCGGGCCAGCGCCTGTTCGCGATCATAGGTGACGGTCACCGCCTCGTCGTCGCCCAAGGGGAAGCTGGCGTCCAGCATCTTCTCGCTGGGGCGCAGGATCAGGGCGTTGTCGGAGTGGTCTTCGCTGTCGATGCCGAAGGCGTTGAACAGCTCTTCCATGTAGATCGGCAGGGTGAACTGGTCGTCCTGTTCGAGGATGGACTCGACCAGCGCCTCGCCTTCGCCGGCGCCGCCGGAGTTCAGCTCCAGCAGGCGGTCGCGACCGCTGTGCAGTTCGCCTTCGAGGCGAATGCGTTCGGCGGTGGCTTCGTCCACCAGTTGCTGCCACTGGCCGTCGTCGGCGTTCTCCAGCATCGGCAGCAGGCGTGGGCCGAACTGATGTTGCAGGGCGTTGCCGGTGGGGCAGGTGGCGAGGAAGGCATTGAGCGCCTGGTGGTACCACTGGAACAGGCGCTCCTGCGGACTGTTCTCCAGATACGGCACGTGCAGCTGGATGCGATGTTTCTGGCCGATACGGTCGAGACGGCCGATGCGCTGCTCGAGCAGGTCCGGGTGCGCCGGCAGGTCGAACAGCGCCAGGTGGTGTGCGAACTGGAAGTTGCGGCCTTCGGAGCCGATTTCCGAGCAGATCAGCACCTGGGCACCGAATTCTTCGTCGGCGAAGTAGGCGGCCGCGCGGTCGCGCTCGAGGATGCTCATGCCTTCATGGAACACCGTGGCCGGGATGCCGGAGCGCACGCGCAGGGCGTCTTCCAGGTCCAGTGCGGTTTCGGCGTGGGCGCAGATCACCAGCACCTTGAATTTCTTCAGCATCTTCAGGGTGTCGATCAGCCACTCGACGCGCGGGTCGATGCGCCACCAGCGTTGCTCGTCGTCGACTTCTTCCTGCGCCTGATAGCTGACTTCCGGGTACAGCTCGGCGTGCTCGCCGACCGGCAGCTCCAGGTATTCGTCCGGGCTCGGCAGCGGGTAGGGGTGCAGCTCGCGCTCGGGGAAGCCCTGTACGGCGGCGCGGGTGTTACGGAACAGCAGGCGGCCGGTGCCGTGGCGATCCAGCAGTTCGCGCACCAGGCGAGCGCGCGCTTGTTCGTCGCCGCCATCGATGGCGTCGAGCAGCTCACGGCCTTCATCGCCAAGGAAGCCGCCGATGGCATCGCGCGCCTGGGCGCTGAGCTTGCCCTGGTCGAGCAGCTCCTGCACGGCTTCGGCGACCGGGCGGTACTGGCTGCTTTCGGCGCGGAAGGCTTCCAGGTCATGGAAACGGGCCGGGTCGAGCAGGCGCAGGCGGGCGAAGTGGCTGTCCTGGCCGAGCTGTTCCGGGGTGGCGGTGAGCAGCAGCACGCCGGGGATGACCTCGGCCAGTTGCTCGACTAGCGAATATTCGGCGCTGGCCTGTTCCGGGTGCCAGACCAGGTGATGGGCTTCGTCGACCACCAGCAGATCCCAGCCGGCAGCGAACAGCGCGTCCTGGGCTTTCTCGTCGTCCTTCAGCCACTCCAGGGCGACCAGCGCCAGCTGGCAATCCTCGAAGGGGTTGCTGGCGTCGCTCTCCATGAAGCGCTCGGCGTCGAACAGCGCGACGTCGAGGTTGAAGCGCCGGCGCATCTCCACCAGCCACTGGTGCTGCAGGTTTTCCGGGACCAGGATCAGCACGCGGCTGGCACGACCGGAAAGCAACTGGCGATGGATTACCAGGCCGGCTTCGATGGTCTTGCCCAGGCCCACTTCGTCGGCCAGCAGCACGCGTGGGGCGATGCGGTCGGCCACTTCGCGGGCGATGTGCAACTGGTGGGCGATCGGTTGGGCGCGCGCGCCACCCAGGCCCCACAGCGACGACTGCAGCAGGCGGCTGTTGTGCTCCAGGCTGTGGTAGCGCAGGGCGAACCAGGACAGCGGGTCGATCTGGCCGGCGAACAGGCGGTCGCTGGCCAGGCGGAACTGGATGAAGTTCGACAGCTGGGTTTCCGGCAGGGTGACCGGCTGATGATGGGCATTGAGGCCGTGGTAGACCAGCAGGCCGTCGATGTCCTCGACTTCCTGTACGGTGAGCTTCCAGCCCTCGAAATGGGTGATCTCGTCACCCGGGGCGAAGCGCACACGGGTCAGCGGAGCATTGCGCGTGGCGTATTGACGGGTTTCGCCGGTGGCCGGGTAGAGCACGGTGAGCAGGCGGCCTTCCTCGGCGAGGATGGTTCCCAGACCCAATTCCGCTTCGCTGTCACTGATCCAGCGTTGCCCCGGTTGATACTGCGCCATGCCTGTCTCCCGCGTGAAAAAGCCGGCTATGGTAACGGATGCCGAACCATGGCTAAAGCGGTCGTGGCACTATCGTCGCATCCGTTAGTCGAAAGTGTAGTGAGCACGCCCTCAAGTAGCGTTTCGCGGGGCCGACAGCCTGACCAAAGGAGGTGCTGTTGCATGCTGCCACCGATTCCCCAAGGCCTGGTGCCGGTCACGGCCACGCAGGACGTGATCAAGCCCAAGCCCGAGATTCCTCCGGTGACCCCGGTCGAGCAGAGCGCCAAGGAAAGTGCGCTGAGCCTGGATAAGCGGCACCCGCAGGAAACCGAGGAGTTGCTGCGTGATGAGCAGCGCCGTCGACAACGGCGTGGCTACACCCCGGAACAGTTGGCTGAGGCCGAGCCGGAAGAAGTGGAGCAGGCCCTTGGTGACTTACCTCGACAGGGACTGTGGGTGGATGTGGAAGTCTGAGACACTCTTTTCATTCTCTTTCATGTAGATCGTCATGCTGTTCGCTGATCCCTTGCCTGCCATCGCCGATGCCGAGCTGGACTACCTGCCCGGCTGGGTGGACGCCGCTGTGGCTGACAGCTGGTTACACGCACTGGTCGAGCAAACGCCCTGGCAGCAGCCGGAACTGTTCATTCACGGGCGCTACCACCGCACACCACGGCTGACTGCCTGGTACGGCGATACCGAAGCGCGTTATCGCTATTCCGGCAAGCTGCACGAGCCTATGCCCTGGACGCCGTTGCTTGACGAGATTCGTCAACGTGTCGTGAGGCAAGTCGGTCAGCCGCTCAATGCCGTGCTGCTCAACTACTACCGTGACGGCCAGGACTCCATGGGCTGGCACAGCGATGCCGAGCCGGAGCTGGGCCGTGATCCGCTGATCGCCTCGCTCAACCTGGGCGGCAGCCGGCGCTTCGACCTGCGCCGTGTTGGCAGCACGCGCATCGAACACTCGTTGACGCTGGAGCACGCCTCGCTACTGGTCATGCGCGGCCCGACCCAGCATCATTGGCAACATCAAGTGGCGAAGACGCGCCAAGCCTGCGCGCCACGCCTGAATCTGACCTTTCGCCTGATCCGGTTTCCGCTATGAGCAATGACGACAAGCTGATCGACTTCGCCGCCGAGCGCGACAAGCGTATCCACGACCTCAACGACAAGCGCCTCAACGAGATGCGCCAGGTCTTCGAGCAGGTGTTGCCGCTGGGCAAGGCCAGGAAGAAGTCCAAGAGCAAGCCCAAGAAACGCTGAAAGCGCTCCGATCTTCCCGCTGCGCCCTCCGTTGTGCAGCGTTTCCCGCCTCGAACCCCCTCGATTTCTTGACCTGGGTCAGTATTCCCTCAAGCCCGGTCACGCCTGCTCCTGAGCCATTGATCCAGGTCAATTTTCCCGCCGCCAGCGCTGATAACTTGAAGCCATCCCAGACAGACAGGCACAACAGGAGGCAGCCATGTTCGTCGATACAGTGGTTCTCGCCGGGGTCGGCACCGTACTTCTGATGGTCGCGTTCTTCGGGGGTGTTGGTTACTTCATCTGGAAGGATGCGCACAAGCGCAAGCCGAGCTGATCCTTCCAGTTCACAGGGCACGCAAGGCAATTCGGGCGACTTCGGTCGCCCTTTTTTTTGCTCGCGTTCTGGCGGGCTGAACGAATTGAACCTCTGGACAGATATAGTTAGCTAGCTAATAATTTAGTTTCGCATGGAGGCGGAACCCAATCGCTACAGCTATGTTCAGAGCTGAGATTTCTTCAGGTAGCCATCGTGCGTGACTCCTTGCTGGTGTTCCTTGCACCAAGCCCGCAAGCCGTTCAATTCGCCATCAAGACCCTTCTCGGCGGTGGTCTGGCGCTGTGGTGCGCGCTGCGTTTCGGCCTGGAGCAACCGCAGTGGGCGCTGATGACTGCATTCATCGTTGCCCAGCCGCTGTCCGGCATGGTGGTGCAGAAGGGCCTGGCGCGACTGCTCGGAACGCTGGTTGGCACCTTCATGGCCGTGGTGATGATGGGGCTTTTCGCCCAGGCGCCACTGCTGTTCGTGCTGGCCTTCGCCCTGTGGCTGGCGCTGTGCACGGCGGCCTCGACCATGTTGCGCAGCGCCTGGTCGTACTCCTTCGTGCTGGCCGGCTACACCGTCGCGATCATCGCCTTGCCGGCCATCGGCAAGCCACATGTGGTGTTCGACGAGGCCATTGCCCGCTGCACGGAAATCTGCCTGGGTATCATCTGCGCGACCCTTAGCAGCGCCTTGCTCTGGCCGCAGCGGGTCGAGCGGCAGCTGGCGCAGCAGGCACGTAACGCCTGGCAGGCCGGGGTGACAGCTTCGCGACAGGCGCTGGCCGGTGAGGCCGACTCGCGGCAGGGGTTGCTGGAGGTGCTGGCGCGTATTGTCGCCGTGGATGCCCAGCGTGAACATGCCTGGTTCGAGGGCGCGCGCGGTCGCCAGCGTGCCGTGGCGTTGCGGGTGCTGAGCCGCGATCTGCTCGGCATGTTGCGCCTGGCCCGCGGAGTCGCACGGCAGTGGCGACAGTTGGGCAGCGCCGAGGCGCAGGCCGTTGCGCCCTGGTTGCAGGTGGTAGACGAGCGCCTGCAGCAGGCGCAACCGACAGGTTTGCCGGAGTTGGTCGAGCAGCTGCGCCAGGCCGTGCAGGACGAAGAACTCAGCAGTGGCCAGCAACTTTGTCTCGAGCGGCTGATGGTGCTGCTGCTGCGCGTCGAGTACGCTAGCCGTGCCTTGCTCGCAGTCGAGGAGGGCAGGGCGCCGGCCGATGCGCCGCGCGCTCTGTCCTGGCATTACGACTGGCAGAGCGCGCTGGTGTATGGCTCGCGTAGCGCGCTGACCTTCTTGACCCTGGCGGCCTTCTGGCTGGCCACTGGCTGGACACACGCCATCAGCGCGTTGCTCCTGGCTTGCGTGGTGTGCAGTTTGTTCGCCCGGCTCGAAGCCGCGCCGCAGATCGGCATGATGTTTCTGCGCGGCATCCTCTACGCGTTGCCGGTGGCGTTTTTCGTCGGGCAGATTCTCATGCCGCAGATCGACGGCTTCGTGATGCTTTGCATGGTGTTGGGCGTGCCGCTTTTCTTCGGCGTGCTGGGCATGGCCAAGCCGGCGACGGCGGCGACCTCGACCTCGTTCTGCCTGCACTTCATCGTACTGTGCCTGCCGGCGCCGGGTGTCGGCTATGACGTCGCCTATTTCCTCAATGAGGCGCCGGGGATGCTCATGGGTGTCGGTTGTGCGGTGATGGCCTTCAAGCTGGTGGTGCTGCGCAATCCGGTCTGGCATGGGCGGCGCCTGATGCAGGCGATCCTGGCCGATCTCGGACTCCTCACTCGTCGCGACCTGGGCCGCGCCGAAAACTGGTTCGGCGGGCGCATGGCCGACCGTCTGCTGCAGCTGGCGCGGCACTATCCGGCGCGGCCGGACCAGGCGCGCAGCCGCTGGGACGATGGCGTCGCCGGTCTCGACCTGGGCGACGAGCTGCTGCACCTGCGCAAGTGCCTGGTCAATGCCGATGCCGGTTTGGCACGGTCGCAGCAGCGTTTCCTGGAGCGCCTCGATGACGTGCTGGAGCGTGGTCCCGCACCGGGCCGTGAAGACGATCTGAACGCGCCGGTGGCCGAACTGCAGGAAGCCCTGCGCGCCTGCACGCCGAGCATCGACAAGCGTCTGGCCGAAGCGGCGCTGTTGCAATTGCAAAACGGCTGGAGCCACTGGTGCC
Source organism: Ectopseudomonas mendocina (assembly GCF_016008875.1). GTDB lineage: Bacteria > Pseudomonadota > Gammaproteobacteria > Pseudomonadales > Pseudomonadaceae > Aquipseudomonas. The sequence goes on along the minus strand of NZ_JADTQG010000004.1, from coordinate 209,798 downwards.
AGCTCCGAGGAGAGGCTAATGGGTTTACATGAATGGTCGCTGGGCGGCGTGTTGCTAAGCCCAATGGCGGCCTACGCGGTATTGGCGCTGCTGCTGACCGGCGTGTTGCGCCTGGGGTTGCAGCGCGTCGGGCTGTCGCGCTGGATCTGGCATGAAGCCCTGTTCGATTGTGCCCTGTATGTCTGCGTGCTGGCGGCCGTGATGGCCGTCCTGGCGATTTGAAAGCTTGCCAGCACCTGCTGCGCGTCGGCCCTGCGGCGTTAAAAACAGGGTCGGCAAGCCGCTTGCGGCTAACGCACTTCAGTGCGGCCCCGAAGGGGCGAGCGCAGCGAGTAATGCTCATTTACAAACTCGTAAACTCCGCTTCCTCGCCTGTTTTTGCCTTGCATGGCTCTAGCTCGCAAGATGCTGAACAAGCTTTGCGGAGACATTGAAGGAGTGCGACATGCGTTCGACCATCCGCGTCGGCATCACCCTGGCCATGGTAGTGGCGGCGATCTTTGCCGGCTCCTGGATCTGGCAGCACTATATGTATTCGCCCTGGACCCGCGACGCCCGCGTGCGCACCGACGTGGTGACCATCGCTCCGGACGTGTCCGGCTGGGTGGTCGAGCTCAAGGTGCGCGACAACCAGCAGGTCAAGGCGGGCGATCTGTTGATGAGCATCGACCGCGATCGCTATCAGGCGGCGGTGGATAAAGCCAAGGCGGTGGTGGACATTCGCCGCCAGCAGTTGAGCCAGCGCGAGCACGAGGCTTCGCGTCGCTCTCGGCTGGGCGCCCAGGCGATCAGCGCCGAGCTGCTGGAGAACGCGCAGATCAATGCCGAGATGGCGCGTGGTGAGTATCGTCAGGCGCAGGCCGATCTGCGTGTGGCCGAGCTGAACCTGGCGCGCAGCGAAGTACATGCACCGCGCGACGGGCAGATCACCAACCTGGTGCTGGCCCAGGGTAACTATGTGAATGCCGGGCAGGCGGTGATGGCGCTGGTCGATACCCAGTCGTTCTACGTGCAGGCCTATTTCGAGGAAACCAAGCTACCGCGCATACAGGTTGGCGCACCGGTGGAGGTCTGGCTGATGGGCGGGGACCAGCAGATTCGCGGCGAGGTGGAAAGCATCAGCCGGGGCATCACCGACCGCAATGTCAGCCCGGACGGGCAACTGCTGGCCGATGTCGAGCCGACCTTCAACTGGGTTCGCCTGGCGCAGCGCATTCCGGTACGCATCAAGCTCGATCAGGTGCCCGAGGGCATGCTGCTAAGCGCCGGCATGACTGCCAGCGTGCGGGTGCAGTAGGGCTGTTTCGCAGTTGTAGGAGCGGCTTTAGCCGCGAGCGCTTCAAGCGTAATCGCGGCTGAAGCCGCTCCCACGGTTGCTGTTCGCATGAGGATTTATCGTGTTTGCTCTTCGGCCGTTTATGGGGGATCAAACTGGACGATGTGCCCAAGGGATGGCTTGAGCGACGACATGACTCCAGCATGCGGAAGAAGTAGGGCTTGTAGGAGGGGCTTCAGCCGCGATCCTTTTGGAGGCTGTCGCGGCTAAAGCCCCTCCCACGTTTCAGTTCGTAGGGTAGACAACGCGAAGCTTTTCCACCGCTTGGACTGGCGTAATGGTGGATGAAAAAAGCGTCATCCACCCTACAACTGAAGCCCCTCCCACATTTGGGCGTCAGCCGCGCTCGATGCTGGCCGGCGTACGGCGCATCAGCACCTTGCCATGGCGCACGGACACCAGTGCATGGCCCTGGCTGCGCACCATCTCGTAGTCGTCCGGCGCCGAGAGGATCAGCAGGTTGGCCGGGCGGCCCACTTCCAGACCGTAACGCTCACCGAGGGCCAGGGCACGCGCCGAGTTGTCGGTGATCAGATCCAGGCTGCGCTTGAGGTCTTCATAGCCAAGCATGTGGCAGATATGCAGGCCGGCTTCGAGGATGCGCAGGATGTTGCCGTTGCCCAGCGGATACCAGGGATCGACGATGGAATCCTGGCCGAAGCAGACGTTCATCCCGGCACGGTCGATTTCCGCCACGCGGGTCAGGCCGCGGCGTTTCGGGTAGGTGTCGAAGCGGCCCTGCAGGTGGATGCTCTCGGTGGGGCAGGAGATGAAACTGATGCCGCTCATCTTCAGCAGGCGGAACAGCTTGGAGCAGTAGGCGTTGTCGTAGGAGCCCATGGCCGTGGTGTGGCTGGCGGTAACCCGCGCGCCCATGCCGCGTACGCGGGCTTCTTCGGCCAGCACTTCGAGAAAGCGCGACTGCGGGTCGTCGGTCTCGTCGCAGTGCACGTCCACCAGGCAGCCGGTGCGTTCGGCCAGGTCCATGAGGAACTTGATCGACGACACGCCTTGGTCACGGGTGTTCTCGAAATGCGGGATGCCGCCGACCACGTCTGCGCCCAGTTCGATGGCCTGTTCCATCAGCGCGCGTCCGTTTGCGTAGGACTCGATGCCTTCCTGCGGGAAGGCGACGATCTGCAGGTCGATCAGATGGCGGGTTTCCTCGCGCACTTCGAGCATGGCCTTGAGCGCGGCCAGGGTCGGGTCGGTGACGTCGACGTGGGTGCGTACGTGCTGGATGCCGTGGTCGACCAGCATGTCGATGGTTTTCTTGGCGCGGGTCTTGGTGTCTTCATGGGTCACCAGCGCCTTTCGCTCGGCCCAGCGCTCGATGCCCTCGAACAGCGTGCCGCTCATGTTCCAGGCCGGCTCGCCGGCGGTGAGGGTGGCGTCGAGGTGTATGTGCGGCTCGACGAAGGGCGGCACGACGAGGTTGCCGGCAGCGTCCAGGTCGCCCTCGGCGATGGGATGCAGGGCGTGCTGGGCCTCGATGGCGGCGATGCGCTCGCCGTCCAGGGTGATCCGGTGCAGGCCGTCGCGGCCGCGCAGGCGGGCATTGTGGATGATCATCAGGTTTCCTCTCAGGCAGGCGACGACAGGCGCCGGATCAACAGCGCAACGCTGATGTTCAGGCGGTCGTGCGGGTCTTCGAACGAGCAGCCGGTCAGCGCTTCGATGCGCTGTAGACGGTAGCTCAGGGTATTGCGGTGAACGTTGAGGCGTTGCGCGGCCAGGGCCAGGTTGCCGTTCTCGGCGAACCAGGCCTCCAGCGTCGGCATCAGCACCGGTTGGTGGCGCGAGTCGTCGCCGACCAGCGGGCCGACCACACGTTCGACGAAGCGATCGAGCAGGCTGCGATCGCGAATCGCGCCGAGCAGCTCCAGCACGCCCAATTCATTGAAACTGCATAGGCCCAGGCGCTCGGGAAAGCGTTGTGCTACGGCCAGAGCCTGGCGTGCCTCACCCAGGCCCTGGGCGAAACGCGGTGCGTCGCAGCCGGCGCTGCCCAGGCCGAGGAACAGGCGTAGCGGGCCGAGCTGCGGGCGCAGTTCGGCGAGCAGCGCGGTCATGGCCTGGCGGTTGCGTGCTTCGGTGTGGGTATCGGGGCAGGGCAGCAGGGCGATCCAGTGGCGGCCCTGGCTGACCAGCGGCAGCGCGTTGCCGAGTTCGCCGAGGCTCTGCTCCAGGCGCCGTTGCAGCAATTGCTGACGGCTCTGCAGCTGGCGCTCGGCGTCTTCGTCGGGCAGGTCGCCGAATAGTTGCTCGCTGCCGTCGAGGCACAGCAGCGCTACCTGGCGCGGCACATGCAGCGCCAGGCCGAGGCTGTCGCCGCGTTGCAGCAGGATGTCGAGCGACTGGTAATCGCCATCGAGCACCTGCTCCAGCACGTGCTGGCGCGAGCGGCCGAGTTGCTGCGCGTGAACCAGTGCGGTGCCGATGGCCTGGGTAACCACCACCATCTTCAGCGCATAGGGCTGCTCGATCAGTGGCAGGTTCAGGCGCTCGGCTTCGGCGATGACGCTGGGCGCGATAGCCTGGATGAACTCGGCACCGGTGAGGATGACCAGGCCGGCGACCACGCGCTCATGGCCTTCGCGCACCAGGCGCAGCAGGTTGGCTTCGTCACGCGGGTGGTTGATGCCGGTAACGAAGATGAGCTCGCCGCCCATCACCCAGTCGGCGATACCTTCGTTCTCGGCCACGTAGGGCCAGCGCACGGCATTGTCGCGTCCGGCCTGGCCGGCACGCAGGCGCATGCTGTCCAGGCCGGGCAGGGCGAGTATGTCGGCGACGGTCAGACTCACGCGCCGGCGACCTGCTGGCGGCCGGCCAGGGCCTTGTTCAGCTCGAACAGCACGACGTAGGCAGCAGCTGCCACGGCGATGCCTACCAGCGGCGCGACCCAGGGCGAGAAATAGGCGCTGAGTGCACCGATCAGGTAGGCGCCCAGGCCGACCCAGTTGAATGCCGGCAGGCTCGCATCGGCCAGCTTCGGGTAGCGCGCGCGGTGGCCGTAAAAATAGTCGGCCATGATCACCCCGCCAATCGGTGGGATGACCGAGCCGAGCAGGATCAGGAAGGGAATCAGCATCTCGTACATGCCGCCGATGGCCAGCAGCGTGCCGATGCCAGCGCCGACCAGGGTCACGGTCTTGCGCTTGCCGGTGCGCAGCAGGTTGCAGCCGGCGGCGGCGAAGTTGTAGATGGTGTTGTCCTGTGTGGTCCAGAGGTTGAGAAAGAGCATGACCACGGCGGCCATGGACAGCCCCTGCAGCACCAGCACTTCGACCACATCGGGTTGCTGGTAGACGATGGCGCCATAGGCCCCGGCGATGATCATCAGGCCGTTGCCGATGAAGAAGCCGAGCAGGCTGGCTAGCACCGCAACGCGGCCGCTCTTGGCGAAACGCGTCCAGTTGGTGGCCTGGGTGGCGCCGCTGACGAAGGTACCGAACACCAGGGTGATGGCCACGCTCAGGCTCATGCTCTCCCTGGGCTCGACCGCCAGCAGGCCGGCGAGGCCGCCGATATCGCGGGTGGCGATCCACAGCGAGGCGACCAGTAGCACCAGCATGGCCGGTACGGCGACGCGCGAGAGCAGATCCAGGCCCTTGTAGCCGACGAAGGCGGTGAGACAGAAGCCGAAGCCGAACAGCACCATCAGCGGGATGGTCAGGCCTTCGGGCAGGCCGAGAATCTTCACCAGGACGATGGCGACGGTCGCCGTACCCCAGGCGTACCAGCCGATCTGGGTGAAGCCGAGGAGCACGTCGGACAGCTTGCTGCCCACCTCGCCGAAGCAGAAACGGCCCATCAGCACCGAGTTCAAGCCGCTGCGGCAGGCGATCAGGCCCAGCACGGCGGCGTACAGGCCGAGCAGCAGGTTACCGATCACTGCGGCCCAGAGTAGGGTGGTGAAGTCGAAGGCCATGCCGATCTTGCCGCCGGCGAACATGGTGGCGGTGAAGAAGGTGAAACCGAATAGCAGGATGGCGGTGGAGAACAGTCCCTTGCGCGCGCCGTTGGGCACCTCGCTCAGGGGGTAATCGCTATCGGGGGTGGCATTGCTCATGGGCCTGGCTCCGGTTGAGGTGATGAAGCCTTGGCGATAGCAGGGGACGTGCCAGAACGCAGCGCAGCAGTCTGTTTGGCAAGGTGGTCAAAGGGTTTTGTGCGAATCGCACAAAGAAACGCACTTATGCAGTGCCAGGTCGCTCAAGGTTTGTGATTTTAGAACAAAACTGGTGCGCGCTGCAGCGGTCGCGCACCAGCTTGCAGCGCCTCAGTTGACGGTGACTTGCGGCATCGGCGGCATGGTCACGGTCTGCTCGGCGCTGGGGGCGAGCACTTCGGCTTCGCCGTCCACTACCTGCTTGCCATCCTGGTTGAACACGCGGGTGGCGATGCGCACGCGGTTCTTCGGCAGTTTTTCCAGCACTTCCAGCTTCACGGTCAGGGTGTCGCCGAGTTTTACCGGGCGGGTGAACTTGAGCTGCTGGCCGAGGTAGATGGTGCCCGGGCCGGGCAGGTTGCAGGCGATGGCAGCGCTGATCAGTGCGCCGGTGAACATGCCGTGGGCGATACGCTCCTTGAACATGGTCTCGGCGGCGAACGCGGCGTCCAGGTGCACCGGGTTGTTGTCGCCGGAGACGGCGGCGAACAGTTGCACGTCGCGCTCTTCGACCTGCTTCTCGAAGCTCGCCTGCTGGCCGACTTCGAGGGCCTCGTAGGGGATATTGGTTACCTGGGTCATGGACACTCCTTGCTTGGGCTTCGACCATGGCTCAGCGCCTGCTGCAGCCAATCGATCAAATGGGCGGTGACCTCGTCGCGATTGCTCTCGTTGAGCAGCTCGTGACGGGCCTCGGGATAAATCTTCAGTTGCACGTCGCGCACGCCGGCCTCGCGCAGGGCACCGGCGAGATCTTCCAGGCGCTTGCCGTCGCTGACCGGGTCACGCGAGCCGCCGATCACCAGCAGCGGCAGTCCGGCATCGATCTGCGCCAGGTTCGCTTTTGGGGTGATGTATCGCAGGCCATCGAGCAGGTCGCACCACAACTGCGTGGTGCAGACGAAACCGCATAGCGGGTCGGTCACGTATTTGTCCACTTCCGCCGCATCACGGCTGAGCCAGTCGAAGGCCGTGCGGTTGGGCCTGAAGGCCTTGTTGAACGAGCCGAAGGAGAGAAAATCGATGACCTTGCTGCGCCCCTTGGGCCCCAGGCGCCAGCGCTCGAAGCCGGCGATCAGGCGAGCGGCTTTGTACAGCGCAACAGGCTGGTAGTTGGAGCCGGACAGCACGGCACCCTGCAGACTGCAGCTATGGCCCATCAGATAGGCCATGCCGATATAGCTGCCCATGCTGTGGCCGAACAGGAAAATCGGCGCCTGCGGGTAGCGCTGGCGGATATGGTGATTGAGCGAGGCCAGGTCACCGACCACCTTGTCCCAGCCGCCTTCGTCGGCGTAGTGGCCTAGCACGCCTTGCGCGGCGCTCTGGCCGTGGCCGCGCTGGTCCAGCGCATAGAGGTCGAAGCCGGCGGCCACTAGGCTTTCGGCCAGGCGTGCGTAGCGCTGGCTGTGTTCGGCCATGCCGTGGGACAGCATGACCACCGCCCGCGGCGGCTGATCACCGTGCCAGTGGTTGACGTGCAGGTGCAGACCGTCCTGAGTGGCCAGGGGGAAAACATTGTGGCGCATGGCGAATCCTTGTGCCGGAGATTGGCGGCATTGTGCACCTTGACCAGCATCAGGCAAAGCGTCGCGGTCTTTCTCGATGCCGCAAAGATCGGTTACGAATCGCTACATTTAATGCGAAATTCAGCCCATCAATGACGCCTTCGAGCTATTTGCGGCTCGGCTCTAAACTGCTACTTTCCGGGCAGTCAGATCACTTCAGGGGAAGAGGACAAGAACAATGCAACCTGATTTCTGGAACGACAAACGCGCCCCTGGCGTGCCCAACGATATCGACCTGTCCAGCTACAAGTCGGTAATCGAGGTGTTTGAGCGCTCGTGCAAGCGCTTCGCCGACCGTCCGGCCTTCAGCAATCTCGGCGTCACGCTGAGCTATGCCGAGCTGGATCGCCTCTCCGCGGCCTTCGCCGCCTACCTGCAGAAGCAAACCGACCTCAAGCCGGGCGACCGCATCGCGGTGCAGATGCCCAACGTGCTGCAGTATCCGGTCGCGGTGTTCGGCGCCATGCGCGCCGGGCTGATCGTGGTCAACACCAACCCGCTGTACACCGCCCGCGAAATGCGCCACCAGTTCAAGGATGCCGGGGTGCGTGCGCTGGTGTACCTGAACATGTTCGGCAAGCTGGTGCAGGAAGTGCTGCCCGATACCGAGATCGAGTACCTGATCGAGGCGAAGATGGGCGACCTGCTGCCGAGCCTCAAGGGCTGGCTGGTCAACACCGTGGTGAAGAAGGTCAAGAAGATGGTGCCCGACTACCATCTGCCGCAGGCCATCCCCTTCAAGCAGGTGCTCAAGCAGGGGCAGGGCCAGGCGCTGACGCCGGTCAGTGCCAGCCATGACGATATCGCCGTGCTGCAGTACACCGGCGGCACCACCGGCGTGGCCAAGGGGGCCATGCTCACCCACGGCAACCTGGTAGCCAACATGCTGCAGGTCGACGCCTGCCTGTCGCAGCTCGGCGCGGACGGTACGCCGCTGATGAAGCAGGGCCAGGAGATCATGATCGCGCCGCTGCCGCTGTATCACATCTATGCCTTCACCGCGAACTGCATGTGCATGATGGTCAACGGCAACCACAACGTGCTGATCACCAATCCGCGTGACATTCCCGGTTTCATCAAGGAGCTGGGCAAGTGGAAGTTCTCCGCACTGCTGGGCCTCAATACCCTGTTCGTCGCGCTGATGGATCATCCGGATTTCAAGAACCTCGACTTCTCCAGCCTCAAGGTCACCAACTCCGGCGGTACCGCGCTGGTCAAGGCGACTGCCGAGCGTTGGCAGCAGATGACCGGCTGCACCGTGGTGGAAGGCTACGGCCTGACCGAGACCTCGCCAGTGGCCAGCACCAACCCCTACGGCGACAGGGCGCGCTTGGGCACGGTCGGCATTCCGGTGCCGGGCACGGCGTTCAAGGTGATCGATGACGACGGCAATCAGCTGCCGGCCGGCGAACGTGGCGAGCTGTGCATCAAGGGCCCGCAGGTGATGAAGGGCTACTGGCAGCGTGAGGAAGCCACCGCCGAGGTGCTCGATGCCGAAGGCTGGTTCAAGACCGGCGACATCGCGGTGATCGATCCGGACGGTTTCGTGCGCATCGTCGACCGCAAGAAGGACATGATCATCGTCTCGGGTTTCAACGTGTACCCCAACGAGATCGAGGACGTGGTCATGGCGCACCCGAAAGTCGCCAGCTGCGCGGCCATCGGCGTGCCGGACGAGAAGTCTGGGGAAGTGGTCAAGCTGTTCGTGGTGCCGCGTGACGGCGGCGTGACCGTCGAAGAGCTCAAAGCCTACTGCAAGGAAAACTTCACCGGCTACAAGGTGCCCAAGCACATCGTGTTCAAGGACTCGCTGCCGATGACCCCGGTCGGCAAGATCCTGCGCCGCGAACTGCGCGACATCGCCTGACCCACAAGCCCCTTCCTGCTGCAGAGAAGGGGCTTTCCCGCCTCCGCTGCCACCGGCAGCCCGATTGTTGTGATTTGGTAACCGCCAGGGCCTGTTGCATGCTCTACCGCACTGCATCGGTCACACTTACGCGCTAGGCTGCAAACGCTGCAATATGCGAGCTAGAGGCTTTTCGCGGGCTATCGGCAGAAAAGACAGGTCGTGACTTTTTCGTGTTTTATAGTCACTTTTACGACTGTTCAGGCCAGGTTTGATGCTGGTGAGCCTCTGGCAAAGCTGCTACTCTCGGCGCGCTTCCGGGCCGTGGGCCAGCGGGATAGCGAGCTAAATACACAACAAACAACCGCCGTCGCGCGGTGAAGATCAGCTGTTGCTTAGGAGTGGGCTTCCATGACCGAAAACTTCTGGAAGGACAAGTATCCCGTTGGGGTTGCTGCCGAAATCAATCCCGACCAGTACCCGAACATTCTCGCGGTACTGCAGGAGTCCTGCCAACGCTTCGCCGACAAGCCTGCTTTCAGCAACCTGGGCAAGACGCTCACCTACGGCGAGCTCTACAAGCTCTCCGGTGACTTCGCCGCCTACCTGCAGAAACACACCGATCTCAAGCCCGGCGACCGCATCGCCGTGCAGTTGCCTAACGTTCTGCAGTACCCCATCGTCGTCTTCGGTGCCATGCGTGCCGGTCTGGTGGTGGTCAACACCAACCCGCTGTACACCGCGCGGGAGATGGAGCACCAGTTCAACGACTCCGGCGCCAAGGCGCTGATCTGTCTGGCCAACATGGCCCACCTGGCCGAGCAGGTCGTACCCAAGACCGGCGTGAAGACGGTGATCGTCACCGAAGTCGGCGACATGCTGCCGACCTTCAAGCGTCTGCTGGTCAATGCCGTGATCAAGCATGTGAAGAAAATGGTGCCGGCCTACCACCTGCCGCAGGCCGTCAAACTCAACGACGCCCTGGCCAAGGGCCGCGGCCAGAGCTTCAGCGAAGCCAACCCGAGCAACGCCGATATCGCCGTGCTGCAATACACCGGCGGCACCACCGGCGTGGCCAAGGGTGCCATGCTCACCCATCGCAACCTGGTCGCCAACATGCTGCAGGTCAAGGAGCTGATGGGCGCCAACCTCAATGAAGGTTGCGAAGTGCTGATCGCGCCGCTGCCGCTCTATCACATCTATGCCTTCACCTTTCACTGCATGGCGATGATGCTGATCGGTGGCCACAACATCCTGCTGACCAACCCGCGCGACCTGCCCTCGGTGGTCAAGGATCTGGGCAAATACCGCTTCACCGGTTTCGTCGGTCTCAACACCCTGTTCGTTGCCCTGTGCAACAACGAGGACTTCCGCAAGCTGGACTTCTCCAGTCTGAAACTCACCGTCTCCGGCGGCATGGCCCTGCAACTGGCCACGGCCGAGCGCTGGAAGGAAGTCACCGGCTGCGCCATCTGCGAAGGCTTCGGCATGACCGAGACCAGCCCGGTGGCCACGGTCAACCCGTTCAGCGCCATCCAGCTTGGCACCATCGGCATCCCGGTGCCCTCGACGCAGTGCAAGATCGTCAATGACGACGGGCAGGAGCTTCCCATCGGCGAGATCGGCGAGTTGTGCGTGAAAGGCCCGCAGGTGATGAAGGGCTACTGGCAGCGCCAGGAAGCCACCGATGAAATCCTCGATGCCGAAGGCTGGCTGAAAACCGGCGACATCGGCCTGATCCAGGAAGATGGCTACCTGCGTATCGTCGACCGCAAGAAGGACATGATTCTGGTGTCCGGCTTCAACGTCTACCCGAACGAGCTGGAAGACGTGCTGGCGACGCTGCCGGGCGTGCTGCAGTGCGCCGCCATCGGCGTGCCGGACGAAAAATCCGGCGAGGCGATCAAGGTGTTCGTGGTGGTCAAGCCCGGCGAGAGCGTGACCAAGGAGCAGGTGGTGGAGCATATGCGCGCCAACCTCACCGGCTACAAGGTGCCCAAGGCCGTCGAGTTCCGGGACGTGCTGCCGACCACCAACGTCGGCAAGATCCTGCGCCGCGAACTGCGCGACGAAGAGCTGAAGAAGCTGGGCAAGAAGTGATGGATGCCCGCTGAAACGAAAACCCGCTGCGGCGGGTTTTTTGTTGCCTGAAAAAAATAGCGCTGAGGCGGAACGCCGCAGGCGGCGCGCTAGTTTGCCGCTAACGGCTCCCATCTACGGCTATTTTGTTGATTCTGGATATTCATTCTATTGCGCGGCTCGCTGGTCATACCAGTTTTTGCGTTTCTCTGTTCTTTTGCTGTCGCGCTATTGGCAATATGCCAGCTCTATAACATCAAAGCGCCGGTAAAGGTGTACTGCCAATGATCTTCTCGCTGCGTTTGCGTTCCAAAGTGCTGTTGCTGGCTTTGGGGCCTATCTGCCTGTTGACCCTGTTACTCAGCACTATCGCGTTCGTCGTTCTCGGCAATCTGGCCAATCAGCAGGAGGCCCAGACCCGGGCCAAGCTGGTGGCTGACCGCAAGGCGGAGATCAAGCAATACGTCGAGCTGGCGCTGAACGCGATTGCGCCGCTGTACCAGGCGTCCGCAGATGGCGACATGAATGCGCGCGCTCAGGCCGTCGAGGTGCTGAAGCGCTTGTCATACGGCGCGGATGGTTATTTCTGGGGGTATGACAACGACGTCCGCCGCGTGCTGCAGGGCAACACCAACGATCGCATCGGCGAGGACTTCAGCGGTTACCGCGACCCCAACGGTATCTACGCCATTCGTGAGTTGGTGCGAGCTGGCACCGACAGCAGCCATTACGTCGACTACAGCTTCGTCCTCGGCGACAGCAAGGTGCTGGTGCCCAAGGTCGGCTACTCGCACTACTTGCCGAAGTGGAAGATGGTCTTTGGTACCTCGGTCAATCTCGACGGCGTGGAGCGCGACGTCCAGGCCGCGCGTGCGCAGTTCCAGGAGAGCGTCGACCGCCTGCTGATGGTCATGGCCGGCTCCGCCATTGGTCTGCTGCTGGTCTTGGCCCTGTTGTCTATGCCGCTGGCGGCGTCGATCACCAAGCCGGTGCAACTGATCAAGAGCAAGCTCGATGACATGGCCGCTGGAGAGGGGGATCTGACCCAGCGTCTGCCGGTCACCAGTCAGGACGAACTGGGGGAACTGGCAACCTCATTCAATGCCTTCGTCGCCAAGATCCATGCGCTGGTGCAGCAGGTGTCGGTGACCACCGACCAGCTCTTCGGTCTGGTCGGCGGCGTATCCAGCCAGGCCCAGCGTTCCGAACAGGCCATGGCCGGGCAGCGTCACGAGACCGAACAGGTCGCCACCGCCATCAACGAGATGTCCGCTGCGGCCCATGAGGTGGCGCAGAGCGCCCAGCGCGCCGCCGAGGCTGCGCGCGAGACGGACCAGCAGGGGCAGGAGGCCAAGCGGGTGGTCGATGGCAGCATCGCCCATATCCATGATCTGGTCGGTGAAGTGCGCAGCAGCAGTGAGTCGCTGGACAGTCTGCGTCGCGACGTACAGGGCATCGTCAGCGTGCTGGAGGTGATCCGCGCGATCGCCGACCAAACCAACCTCCTGGCTCTCAATGCCGCCATCGAGGCGGCGCGCGCGGGTGAGGCGGGGCGCGGTTTCGCCGTAGTGGCCGATGAAGTGCGCGCGCTGGCCAGCCGCACCCAGCAGAGCACGGGCGAGATTCAGGGCATGATCGACCGTCTGCAGAATGCCACTGGCGAGGCGGTCGCGGCGATGCAGCGCGCCAGCCAGATGGGTGACAGTACCCGTGAGCAGGCCGGCCATGCCGGCGAGGCGCTGGACAGCATCGCGGTGCTGATCGGCACCATCAACTCGATGAACGCGCAGATCGCCAGCGCCGCGGAGGAGCAGACGGCAGTGGCCGAAGAGATCAACCGCAGCGTGCATCAGATCGCCGTCGCGGTGGACGAAGTCGCCAGCGACGCAGCGCAGGGTGCCCAGGCCGCTCGCGACCTCGACGGCCTGGGCGGACGCCTGCAGGGCCTGGTCGGTCAGTTCCGCGACTGAGTCTCGAGCGCTTCAGTCCGTCGCGACGCCCAGGGTGCGGCGTTCGTGAGCGGGGCTGAAGCGCACCGCCATGGCCATCAGCAGTACGGTTGCCAGCGCCATCAGCTGCCAGCTCAGGCTCAGGTCCGCGCTGTAGCGGCGCAGCACGCCGGCCAGCAACGGCGCGCACGCTGCAATCAGATAACCGCCACCCTGGACGAAGGCCAGCAGCTCGCCAGTCTGCTGCGGATCCTCCAGGTGATCCTGCGCGACGACCAGCGACAGTGGGAACAGACCGCCGATACCGACACCCAGCAGCAGGGCGACGAGTACCACCAGTGTCTGCGGTGCCAGCTGCAGGACGATCAAACCGGCAAGAAGCGACAGCAGCACCAGCGCCAGCAAGGGTCGTCGATCCGGGAATCGAGACAGCAGGCTGGAGAGCAGCAGGCCGGCGACTACCTCGCACAGTGTCAGCGCGGCCAGCAACAGGCCACTGGCCTGAGCGCTCCAGCCCAGAGCCGTGTAGTAGGGCGGCAGCCAGGCCAGCACCAAGGTGTAGCCGGCCGTGCCAATACCGAAGAAGCTCATCAGCAGCCAGGCCCTGGGCCAGCGCCAGGGCACGAGCGGCGGCGTGGCGCTGGCGACGGTTGCCGGTCTGGCCGGCGCTGCACGACGCCATATCGCCGCGCCGAGCAGGGCCGGCAGTGCCCAGCCCGCCAGGGCCCATGACCATCCCGCCCACTGCGCCAGCCACGGCGTGAACGCCGCACCGAAAGCGGCGCCTGCCATGATCGCGCAGCTGTAGAAACCGATTAGGCGGCCGCTGTCCGCGGCGAAGCGCGACTTGATCAGGCCAGGCAGCAGCGCCTGAACGAAGGCGATGCCGGCACCGGCGAGCAAAGCACTGATGATCAGCGTGTTGCCGTCGGGCAGCAGGCCACGCAGCAGGCAGGCGAAGGCGATCAGCAGGGTGCCGAGGAAAATGCCGGCGCTGTCGCCAAGACGTTGACGCAGCGGGCCGGAGGCCAGCGCCCCTAGCCCCATGATGACCACGGGTACGCTGGTCAGCAGGCTGGCACCGACAGAGTCCAGGCCGGTATCGAGCTGGATGCGGTCGAGCAGCGGGCCGATGGCCGCCAGCACCGGGCGTAGGTTCAGGCCGAGCAGGATGACCGCGATCAGCAATAGATTCTCGCGCTTCACTGCTGGGCCTCCTGCGCGCTGCGCCAGGCCACCAGCAGCACGCCGGCGACGATGCACAGCGCGGCCAGCAGCATGCTCAGGCTGCCCTGTTCACCGAGCAGGCCGATGGCGATGGCCGCGCCAGTGATCGCCGCCACCGAACCGATCTGGCTGAGAAAAACGGTGCCGGCCAGGTTCTGCAGGATGAAGAAGAGCGCATAGACCGCCGCGAACAACAACATCTGTGCCGCCAGCAGGCCAACCGCCTTGGCACTGCCCAGATGCGGCGCGAAGTCGACGCCGAGCAGGGCGGTGGGAATGAGCAGCAAGGCGCCGCCCAACAGCATGCCGGGCGCCAGCGACAGCGGGCTGGCGCCACTCGGCCAGTAGCGGGCTCGGTAGATATTGCCCAGTGCCAGGAACACCGGCACGCTCAGCGCGCCCAGCACCCACAGCGTCGGGCTGTCGCCGCTGTTGAGCTTGCCCAGCGCCAGCAGCAGGCTGCCGGCCAGGCCGATGCAGATGCCCAGCAGGCGGATGCGGCTCAACCCTTCCATGCGCAGGGCCAGAGCCAACAGGTAGGTGATCAGCGGCGGGAAGGCCAGACACATCGAGGCGAAACCGGCGCCGACATGGCCGATGGAGCTGAACAGCAGGGCGTTTGGCACCGCGATGCTGAGCAAGCCGGAGGCCAGGTAGTAGCGTTGCTGAGGCAGGCTCATGCCGGGCCGTTCCCCCCGCAGCCAGGCGAACGCCAATAGCAGCAGACCACCACCGAGCAGGCTCCAGAGCAGGAAGGCCATCGGCTGCCATCCGCTGCCGCTGGCCAGCTTGACCAGGTTGCTGGTCAAGCCCATCAACGTACCAATGGTGAACAGCAGCGAAACGGCCAGAAGTGGCCGATATTGAGTGCCCGACATGCACGTGCCTCCTTGGTGTGAATACGCTACGATGGCAACATTCTTTTTGAAAAGTATCTTGATAGCAAGATAAATCGAGGGCGATATGCAAGACCGCGCACAACTGGCCGCTGAACAGTGGCGACGCCAACGACCCGATCTCGATGGTTTCGCCATGGCCGTGATAGGTCGCCTGGGCGAACTCAGTCAGGTGATCAGCCGCGACCATCTGCTGCCGTTCTTCGCCGAACACGGGCTGCAGGCCGGCGAGTTCGACCTGCTCGCTACCCTGCGGCGCTCGGGTGAGCCTTATGCGTTGATGCCTACCGCGCTGTACGAGAGCGCGATGATTTCCTCGGGCGGCATGACCAGTCGCATCGACCGTCTGGAAAAGGCCGGGCTGATCGAACGGCGCAAACACCCTAGCGACCGCCGTGGCGTGCTGGTGGCGCTGACCCCGGCCGGGTTCGAATTGATCGACGGTATGCTCGCCGCCCATGTGGCCAACCTGCAGCGCGTACTCGCAGGATTGACGGCTGACGAGCAGCAAAAGTTGCATGAGTTGACGGGTAAGCTGCTGGCGGGGCTGCCCATGGCGGCGCGCTGATCCCGCTGGTTACGCTCCTTTCCCCGTCAGGGGCATTGATTCTTGCCTAGTGTGGAACGCGCTTTACTGTCCAGCGTTCCGGCGAATGCAGCGTTCCGTTGCGTGCCGTCGATGTCGGTTATACCATTCGTAATAACGGCATTTCGGAGGCTCCCGCCATGAAGCTCAAGATCACCTCCATCGGCAATTCCGCCGGTGTCATCCTGCCCAAGGAATTACTGGCGCGCCTGCGCCTGGAGAAAGGCGACGAGCTGTACGCGTTGGAAACGCCGGACGGCCTCAAGCTCAGCGTATTCGACCCCACATTGGCCGAGCAGATGGAAGTAGCCGAGCAGGTCATGCGTGAAGACCGGCAGGTCCTGCACAAACTGGCACAATGAGGATCGCAACATGATCGTCTGGATTGGCAAAGCGCTGGCCCTGGCCATTCACGACCGTCAGTTGGCCGAGCATGGCGGCGGCAGCGGCGTACGCGACGAAGGCCTGCTCGACTCGGCGCTGGCTCGTCCGCAGCAACTGCATACCTATGGCGAACCTGCGCCAGACCTGGCCGACCTCGCCGCCAGCCTGGCGTTCGGGCTGGCTCGCAATCATCCCTTCGTCGATGGTAACAAGCGCACGGCGCATGTCTGCTATCGCGTATTCCTTCAGCTCAACAATTGCAAGCTGATCGCCAGCGACGAAGAGAAATATGCCGCCATGATCGGCCTGGCCGAAGGCTCCATCGACGCAGCCGAGTTCGCCAGCTGGCTGCGTAGCCGAATCGTTATCGACAGGCCGGGCGAGGTGCAGGAAGCGGCGGGGCCGTATCGTTAGTTCGTGACCGTTCCCGCGTTCTAATGGGGAATGCCGCCTGTATTGATCGAATGGCCACCGGGAATACGAGACGCAGAGCTTTACAGGGGACGTAGCACGGATCCAGCCGTGGTGCTCGCTGTAGTAGCTAAGGACCTGTTGTCGGTAGGTCTTGTCCAGAGCCGTCATCGGTTGCGGCAAGCCGCATGTGAGAGTTATTCGTACTTTTCGATCCGGCACGGCCCAGGCAATGAGGGCGTCTGCGCTCGCAGCTCCTGGGAAAGCGGAAAAGGCGGCAGATGCATTTATCGTGAAAACTGCTCGCTCACATCCGGTGATGCTCGATCAGAAAATCCACAAACACCCGCACCCGCGCCGGCATTGCCGAGCCGCCTACGAACACCGCATGAATCGGCTCCCTATCGCCGGGGTTGAAGGCTTGCAGCAGTGGTATCAGGTCGCCGCGCTGGATGTCTTCGGCCACGCTGAACTCGCCGATGCGCGCGATGCCAGCGCCCATCCGGGCGAACTGCGCCAGCGCCTCGCCACTGCTGCATTCGATGTTGCCGCACACCTTCAGGGAGAACGCCTGGCCATCGCGGGTGAATGGCCAGTTGGGCTCGGCGCGGCGGAAGTTGAAGCGCAGGCAGTTGTGCTGGAGCAGGTCTTCCGGTTGCTGTGGCGCGCCGTGGCGCCGCAGGTAGTCAGGGGAAGCGACCACCACCTGGCCGGTGTCGCCAACTTTTCGTGCGGTCAACGGGCTGTCCGGTAGAAGGCCGAAGCGCACGGCCACGTCCGCCTGGCCGCCGAGAATGTCGACCACTTCGTCGCCCAGGCTGAGGTCGACGGTGATGTTCGGGTAGCGCGCGCTGAACGCCGCCACCAGCGGCACGATGGTCATCCGGCCATGGCCGAGCGCAGCACTGACGCGTAAGCGGCCCCGTGGCACGCCCTGATCGGCGATGGCTTCTTCTACTTCCGCCATATCGGCAAGGATGCGCCGGGCACCACGCAGATACGCCTCGCCTTCGGCGGTAAAGGTGATTGCGCGGGTGGTGCGCAGCAGCAGGCGCGTGCCGAGGCGTTGCTCGGTGCGGGCGATGATTCGGCTGACCGCCGAGGGTGTCAGCCCCAGCGCACGCGCTGCAGCGGACAGGCTGCCTTCCTCCGCCACGCTGGCGAACACGAGCATTTCGCCCGACCTGCCGTTGAAGTCCATTTGTGCTCCGTAAGCAAAGGTGTTTGCCAGAAAAGCCATCTACCGCCGGCAAGGTTTCGATCCTAGCATTCGCGGCATAGATGAGGAGACTTTCCATGCGTATCAATCCACCACTCATTGCACTCGCCATCGGTGCCTTCGGCATCGGTGTCACCGAGTTCGCCCCCATGGGCATGTTGCCGGGTATCGCCAGCGATCTCGGTGTTTCCATTCCCGCTGCCGGCCTGTTGGTTAGCGCCTACGCCCTCGGCGTGCTGCTCGGCGCGCCGTTGATGACCCTGACCACTGGCAACATTCCCCGGCGCTACCTGCTGATCGGGCTGATGGCCATCTTCACCCTGGGCAACCTGATGTCGGTCCTCGCCACCGATTACACCAGCCTGTTGATCGCGCGGGTCGTGATCTCGCTCAACCACGGCGCCTTCTTTGGCGTCGGCTCCATCGTCGCTGCCAGCGTGGTCGCCCCGGACAAACGTGCCGGGGCGGTCGCAGCGATGTTCATGGGCTTGACATTGGCGACCATCGGCGGCGTGCCGCTGGCGACCTGGTTCGGTGAGGTGTTCGGCTGGCGTACGGCTTTTGCGGGTATTACCGGCCTGGGCGTATTGGCGATGCTCGCGCTGTGGTTCGCGCTACCCAACGTGCCGCTGCCGAAAAGCGATGGCGTGCTGGCGGAAATCCGCGTGCTGGGCCGTGGCCCGGTACTGGCGGCCCTGGCCCTGACCGTGATCGGTTCCAGCGCGATGTTCACCGTTTTCACCTACATCGCGCCGATCCTCAGCAGCGAGACCCAGGCGTCCACCGCCTTCATCACCGCCATGCTGGTGCTGTACGGCATCGGCCTGACGCTCGGCAACGTGTGGGGCGGCAAAGCGGCGGATTGCTCCGTCGACCGTACCCTGATCGTCTCGCTGAGCGCGCTGATCCTGGTCTTGCTGGCCTTCGCCGTGCTGATGCGCTGGCCGCTGCCGGCAGCCGTGGCCATCCTGATCTGGGGCATCGCCAGCTTCGCCATTGTGCCGCCGCTGCAGATGCGCGTGATGGAGGCCGCCAGAGAAGCGCCCAATCTGGCCTCGGCGGTGAATATCGGCGCCTTCAATCTGGGTAACGCGATTGGCGCAGCGCTGGGCGGTGCGGTGATCAATGCCGGGCTGGGCTATCCGGCGATTTCACTGGCCGGTGCAGCGATGGCCGGGCTGGGACTGTTGATGGTGCTGGGGTTTGCCTGGCGTTCCAGGGCGGTGGCGGCTGCGATGGTGTAGCGGTAGGCCGGGGAAGCAGCGGTTTGAAGTTATCCTGGGCAGCCTCCGATTCCCCTCGACGCGGCGGTTGCTGCCCAGTGAAAAAAGGCGCCCGCCGGTTGGCGGGCGCTTTGCTCTAGGGTAGGGCGTAGGCCACTACATAGTCGCCACGGTCGGGCGACTGGCGGGCGCCGCCTGCGGTGATGACGATGTACTGCTTGCCTGTTTTCGGCGACACGTAGGTCATCGGGCCGCCCTGGCTACCGACTGGCAAACGGGCCTTCCAGATTTCCTCACCGTTGCCGCTGTCGAAGGCGCGCAGGTAGAAGTCCTGGGTGCCGGCGATAAAGATCAGGCCGCCCTGGGTCGACAGGGTGCCGCCGATGGTCGGCAGACCGATCGGGATCGGCAGCTGCATGCGGATGCCCAGCGGGCCGGTGTCCTCGACGGTACCGACCGGAACCTGCCAGGCGATCTGGCGGGTCTTCATGTCGATGGCGGTCAGGGTGCCGTAAGGCGGCGCCTGGCAGGGGATACCGGCTAACGAGAGAAAGCGGTTCTTGTTCACGTCATACGGCGTGCCTTTCAGCGGAACCGCGCCCATGCCGGTGTTCAGCGCTTCGCCCCCGCCGCCGGCCTCGCCCTGGTTGGTCGAGGGAATCATCTGGATCCACAGGCCCAGGCGCATGTCGTTGACGAAGATGAAGTCATGCACCGGGTCGGTGGACAGGCTGCCCCAGTTCATGCCGCCCAGAGAGCCTGGAAAACTCAGTGACAGGTCAGTGCCCGGTGCGGTGTACAGACCCTCGTAGCGCATCTGCTTGAAATTGATGCGGCACAGCATCTGGTCATACGGAGTGGCGCCCCACATGTCCGACTCGGTAAGGGTCTGCGCGCCGATTTGCGGCATGCCGACCGAGCGCGGCTGGGTCGGTGAATATTGCTCGTCGGGGATGTCGGCGGGCTTGACCGGTACTTCCTCGACATCGGTCAGCGGCTGGCCGGTCGCTCGGTCGAGCACGTAAATCTGCCCGGCTTTGGTGCCGATCACCAGCGCGGGAACACGCTGGCCGTCGTCCCGGGTGAAATCGATCAGGCTTGGCTGCATCGGCAGGTCGAAGTCCCAGAGGTCGTTGTGCACGGTCTGGTAGACCCACTTCTCGGCACCGGTGCTGGCGTCGACGGCGAGGATGGATGCGCCGTACCTGTGGTTCAGTTCGGTACGCTCGGCCCCGTAGAGGTCGGTGGAAGAGCTGCCCATGGGCAGGAAAACGGTGTTCATCGCCGGGTCGTAAGACATTGGCGCCCAGCTGTTGGGCGTGCTGCGCACGTAGGTGCTGCCGTCAGTCGGCGCTTGCTTGTCCTGCGGGTTGCCCGGGTCGAAAGCCCAGCGCATGGCGCCGCTGATCACGTCAAAGCCACGGATAACACCGCCAGGCATGTCCGTCTGCACGTTGTCCGCCACGCGCCCGCCGACCACTACCGTGGTGCCGGCGATCAGCGGTGCCGAGGACAACTGATAGTAGGAATCCGGCACGTCACCGAGGCCGGCCTTGAGGTCGACCTGGCCGCCGTTGCCGAAACCCTGGCAGAACTCGCCGGTATCCGCGTCGACTGCGATCAGGCGGGCATCGATGGTGTTGGTCAGCAGGCGGCGCTGGCAGTTGGCGCCAGCCGGCACGCTGACGGCGATCACTTGCGAGGCGTCCGGTTGGCTGGGTTGGGCGATTGGTGCGCTGGCATCGAAATAGGCCAGGCCGCGGCAGCGCTGCCAAACCTTGGACTGCGCATTGATCTCGTTCTTCCACAGCTGTTTGCCGGTGTCGGCATCCAGTGCGATCAGA
This sequence comes from Ectopseudomonas mendocina, assembly GCF_016008875.1. Taxonomy (GTDB): domain Bacteria; phylum Pseudomonadota; class Gammaproteobacteria; order Pseudomonadales; family Pseudomonadaceae; genus Aquipseudomonas. The sequence continues at coordinate 189,056 of NZ_JADTQG010000004.1, read as the reverse complement.
TTGTTGTGCGGGGTGCAGATGAACACCTTGTCGCCGACCTGCAGCGGGGTCAGCTGGTCTTCGGCACCGTTGCCATCGCTCTCGGCGACGTCGCCGGTCTGATAGGTCCAGGCTACTTGCAGCTGATCGACGTTGTCGCGGTTGATCTGGTCCAGCGCGGCGAAGCGGCTGCCGCCTTCGGTGTTGCCGTAGTGCGCCCAATCCTTCTGAGTTTGCGCCGGGTCCACCGGGGTCAGGCCCGGACCGTTGCCGTTGGCCGGCACACTGGGATGGGCGACGAACATGTTGCCCACCGCCCAGGCCAGGGCAATCGCCATGACGCCAGCCACGCCATAGGCGCCGCGCCCGGCGTTGCCGCCGCTGGCGCGTACCAGGGTCGGGTACACCAGTGCGACAACCAGGCCGATCACGCTGAACATGAACAGGCGCGAGAACATCGGCCAGAAGCTACGATCGGTGTCGAGCACGGCCCACACGGCGGTGCCGACGAGGAAGGCAGCAAACAGCCAGGCACCGGCCGGTTTGCGCAGGGCAATCAGCACGCCGGCGAGGGCCATGGCCAGGCCACCAATCAGGAAGTAGATGCTGCCGCCCAGACTGAGCAGGCGAACGCCGCCGATGGCCAACGCAAGGCCGAGCAGGGCGACGACGATGCCGAAACCGATCAGGATGAACCTGCCGAGTCCGGAGGGCTGGGTTTGTTGCTTCATAACAGTACCTCTGTGTTGAGTCGCCGCATTATACCGTTAGCTTGCTAATTAATCGGCTGAGCAACAGAGCTTATGTGCGGTTATCGGGCGGTCAGTCGCCAGTTCGCCAGTTCGCCAGTTCGCCAGTTCGGCAGTAGCTGCGCTCGTGTGCGCCGACCTTGTCTGTCCAGCGTAGCCTGCTCAGACGCTTGCTGCTGAGCGCGGCCCCGGCTCCATCGTCCTCGCCAGCGCGTTGCCGCCGCTGCAGATGCGCGTGATGGAAGCCGCCAAGGCCGCACCCAACCTGGCCTCGGCGGTGAATATCGGCGCCTTCAACCTCGGTAACGCCATCGGCGCTGCGCTGGGCGGTGCGGTGATCAATGCCGGGCTGGGCTATCCGGCTATCTCCCTGGCCGGCGCGGCGATGGCCGGGCTGGGACTGTTGATGGTGCTGGGGTTTGCCTGGCGTTCCAGGGCGGTGGCGGCTGCGGTGGCGTAAAGGCAGGCAACATGGATCAGGGCGGCTGCGGCTTGAAAGGAACTGCAGTTTGCTCCCCGATTCTCCGGGGGCTGGCGGGTATTTCCGCCAGGCTCCCGCTAAACCGTCGGCACCGTCCCTCCGTCGATGACGAATTCCGTACCAGTGATGGACGCGGCGCGGGGGGAGGCGAGGAAGGCGATGAGATCCGCCACTTCCTCCGGACTGGATGGGCGACCGAGAGGGATGCCCCCCAGGGCCTGCATGATGAGTCGTTTGCCGCCTTCATAATCGGTGCCGGCCTCTTGCGCGAGCCGCTCGGCCAGGGCGACCGATGCTTCGGTTTCGACCCAGCCTGGCGATACCCGCACCACACGCACACCCTGAGGCGACACTTCTTTCGACAGGCTCTTGCTGTAAGTGGCGAGCGCCGCCTTGGCTGCGGCGTAGGCGGTGGTGGCTTCCGCCAGAGGCAGGCGGCTCTGGATCGAGGTCACGTGGACGATCACGCCTGCCTGGCGTTCCAGCATCGCCGGGAGCAGGGCGCGATCCAGGCGCACGGCCGGCAGCAGGTTGAGATCCAATTCGCGCTGCCACTGTTCGTCGTCCAGTACCGCGAAGCCGCCAGCGGGGGCCGATGAGCCGCCCAGCACATGGATGATGATGTCTACCTTGCCCAGGTGCTTGCGGGCTCCCTCGACCAAGGCGTCGCAGCCTTCACGCGTCGACAGATCGGCCTGAATGAACAGTTCATCCGGCAGGTCCTGGCTCGCTTGGCGCGCCGAAGTCAGAACCTTGGCGCCTTCCGCGACGAAGCGCTTCACTACCGCACGGCCGACACCCTTGGTACCACCGGTGACCAGTACGTGCTTGCCGGTCAGGTCGAGGTTCATCACGGTGCGATCTCCAGCGAGCGGATCTGGCCATCCGTGAGTGTGAACAGGTGTTTGAGCAGCACTGGGCTACCGGGGAAGTCGCCAACTACGCGTGCGGTAACGCTCAATCCTTCACCTCGTTGTGAGACATCCACGGGCTCGACGCGGTAGCTGGAGGCCTGCCGAGCTTCCCGTTGCCACGCCACGATGGCTTCGATGCCCTGGTGCGTGCGTTTCTCGTCGATCACCGTGGCGTCCGGGTGGAAGCAAGTGGCAAGGCGTGCCGGGTCGTCGCCATTGCTGATGGCGAAGTAGGTATTTACGGCTTCGGGCAGTTGCAGGTTCATGGCCTGTTGTCCTCTCGTAATGGGTGGGGGCTACGGGAGTGATCTTGCTGCTCGATGGATAATTTGCTCAACTGGGACAGAGTTAATGACCTATCCCGAATAGCAGGATAATCCAATGGCTGACCCGCGCCTGGGCCTCAACGAATTGGAAGCGGTGCTGGCCGTGGCGCGCCGGGCCTCGTTCCGCCAGGCCGCCATCGATCTCGATGTGTCCACCACCGCCTTGAGCAACACCATCGCCAAGCTGGAGGCCAGTCTGGAAACCCGCCTGTTCAATCGCACCACGCGCAGTGTGTCGCTGACCGAAGCGGGGGCGCTGTACCTGGAGCAGGTCGGGCCGGCGTTGCAGGACGTTCGTACGGCGCTTGAAGCGGTGCGTTCGCATAATGCCGGGCCGGCGGGGACACTGCGCATCAATGCGTTTGCCAGTGCGGCCCGCGCAACCCTGATGCCGCTGGTGCTGGAGTTTCTGCAGCGTTATCCGCACGTACACATCGACATGGTGACCGAAGGGCGTCTGGTGGATATCGTCGCGGGCGGGTTCGACCTCGGGGTGCGCTCGGCGAACCTCGTACCCAGCGACATGATCGTGATCCCCCTTGGGGCGCCGCAACGCTACGCCGTGGTCGGCACGCCGGGATACTTCGAGCAGCACGGGCGACCGCGCACTCCGGCTGATTTGCTGCGCCATGCCTGTATTCGCATCCGCCTGCCAAACGGTGCGATTTATCCCTGGCAATTCGAGCGGACAGGGGAGGTGACGAGACTCGATGTCGCCGGCCCGCTCACGCTTGATGAGTCCGGCGTGGCCAAGGCGGCGGTGCAGGCGGGAGTGGGGCTTGGCTTCTTCATGGAGCAGGACGTGAAGGCTGAAATCGAGGCCGGGCAGTTCGAGCGGGTGCTGGAGGGCTGGACACCGCCTCTGGAGAGGCTGTGCCTCTACTACTCAAACCGCCGCAATCCGTCTGCAGCACTCAAGGCCTTCACCGCCCTGGCGCGGTCGAATTTGGCCGGCAAGGGCGAGTCGGGTTGAGTGCCGGCGTGGGGCGGTTTTACCAAGAACCGTTTGCCAGGTTCTCACGCGTCTTCCGGTTCACGCCTTCGCAGCAGGGCTCAAGCGAAAGCTGACACCCATGCGGTTGAACGCGTTCATGGCTGCTATAGCCGCCGTGAGGTCGACCAGGTCTTTCGGGGTGAATGCAGACGATGCCGCGGCATAAGCCTCGTCGGAAACATGCGTTTCGCTGACCAGCGTCACCTCTTCCGTCCAGGCCAGGGCGGAACGTTCTTGGTCGGAAAAGAGATGCGCGGCTTCATGCCAGACCGGCACCAGAACGAGCTTTTCTACTGACATACCTCCCTCGATCAGATCTCGGGAATGGATATCGATGCAGTGCGCGCATCCATTGATTTGCGATGCCCGCAAGAACACGAGATGTATGAGCTGAGGCGGCAGGTTCGTTCCGCTGGTGACGTAATGGTGCAGCCCTCCCAGTGCTTTAGCTGCACCGGGTGAAGCCTCAAACCAGTCAAGACGAGTCATAGAGCAGTACCCTTTGTGGATGGGGGATCAGTAAGGTCTGCCCAATTAAGACAATTAAGAGGATCAAGGTATTGATCCAATTAAAGGCTTAATGATTAGTCCGCTTTGCGGCGTGGCCGTTGTGGCTTTTGATGCGGCAGAGCGTGGGAACGATCATGAAGAGGCGAGGGCATGCCCTCGCCTGATTCGTTACAGCCGCAACTCCGTCCGCAAGGCCTGATGCCCACCGCCCAACGGCGAGCACAAGCGTTGGTGGATGCGGCTGAGAAAGCCCAGCTCGAAGGCATGGCGCTGTGCGCCCGGCGGGTACAGCTGGCGCTCCAGCAACAGATTGGCCCATAGCCAGCCGCTATTGGCGTCGTCCAGCCAGGCCTGCGCGGTCTGCACACCGTGGCCGAAGCTCGCTTGGCAATCTGCATTCCAGCCAAATTCGGCAGGCGGCTGCCCGTCATGGTCGGGCAGGTGGGTGAGATAGCGTTGCAATTCAATCATGCTCGGCCCTCCCGGCTGCCTGGGCGATGGCCCGACGGTAGAGCACGATCAACTCGCTCAGCAGCGCACTGGTGGTACTTGCCAACTCCGGCTCCGGTAGCCGCCGCAACAGCTTGGTCAGCAGCGCTGCCCGGTACTCGGCCGCTGCCTGCAAGGGACAATCGTCGGCCACGTGGCTGAGCAAGGGATTGCGTGGCGTGGGGAAGGGGATAACGACGGATTCAGACTTGGTCATGCAGCACCTCCAAAACGGAAGTCGACACGACAGCCAGCAGCCCAGGGCGGAGCCCTTGGGTAAAAGGGGGATAGTGCATTTTCCTTATGCTCCTTGGACAGATTAAGGAGCCGCTTCCCAGCCTTCTCACGAGCTATGGAGGCGGACCGTGCAAGGGTGAGAAACCGGCGTCCAAGGGAACCGGCCAGGCCGAGGCCTGCCTCACACGGCCCGCCATAGAAATGCGGTAACCGGGCACAAAAAAAGCGCCGGCTACACTGCTATGGCGCTTCCGCGCCTTGGACGAAGTTCGGGTTCTCACGCCCGGTCACGGGATTGACCGTGACGAGCGGACTGTAGCGCGGGGTGAAAGACAGGGCAAGGTGTGGAGGGGCAGCTGTCGGCTAAGAGCAGACATTCAGCGTCTCCTCAAACAGGCTCTTACGCAGGGCCCCCGGTCGTATCTTCAGTAGGGTCTCCAGCCAGATCTTCACCGGAGTCGTCAGTCGAAGCTTGAGTAGGATCCTGAGCCTGCGACGCTACAACCTCTTCATCTATGGGCTCTGCAGGAGCGCCTGCGATGCGATCGGCAATAAATCCACGCGTACGCCAAGTAGCACGCACGAAGGACTCGAACGTAACATCGCCATTCAGCTCTAGTTCGTCGGCGTGATCAGTCACGATGATCTGCGGCATGATTCCAGTGACATCTTTTGTTTGCTGGCAGAACTCGACGAGCTTGTCGAACATGTTGGTGACCGACTGCAGATCTGCATCTACTCTTGCCGTCGTATTCGTGAGCGCGGCCAGCGCTTTTGCGTCAAATGCCTGACCATGATCGATCTTTGCAGGGAAATATACCTGTGTTGGCTGATCAAGGAAAAGGATAGGGGGTATTTTGCATCCATCCTTATGTTTCAACGCAAATACTGAGTGGAGGGCTAGAAATAAGGTTAAGTGCGAGTACAGCCAGTTCGCTCCGCTGCCCATTGAACGGAGATATACGTTCCCCATTTCAGTGCTTTCATGCCATAGATCAAAGTTGTGCAAGTCAAACTTTAGGTTGATCGGCTTGTAAGCTTCCTCAAAGTCGAACCCGGCGCCTATGCGAGCCATTTCACTGTTAATCAGGTCGCTTAAATGACTCATCTTATTGGGCACATCATAAGCGTCTAAGCGCGGCTTAATTTCCAGAAGCTTATTTTTAATGGTCAGCAAAGTGCCGTCGACTTCATGCTTCGGTCTACTGGCGTAATCCTCAATAACTATTTCAATTCGATGCTTAACGCGTAGCGCAATCTCGTCAATTGTCTTTTTCTTCTTAAGGTCGTATATCTGCTTATCCAGCTGAGTAATTTTGGCCTGAATGCCTAATAGTTTCTCCTTTTCTTCTTTGTACTTGGATAGAATCCGCCCTTCCTCTTCACGAAAGCTCTCGCGCGCATATGAGGAGGTTCTAAGTTCTTTATTCATCCAGTCAATAGCATCAGCAAGCTTATTTGCTTCGTGTTCAACATGCTGGCTAGGTGAGTCACAGAATGGACAGTGCGCCTCTTTGATCTCTGCATATTCCGGTAGAGGTATTTCGCTTATATTTTTTCCAAAGTCCTCAGTGAAGCTAATTGAAGACCTGATAGCTCTTAATTGATCGTTAAGCTCACGAACAACTAGAGTTTGACTTGACCTCTGCTGTTCTAGCTCTTCTTTCTGTACGGCATAATCGTCTGTCTGGCTATCAATTCGAACATTAGCATTACTGATTTTCTCAAACGAGGACTTGAGGCTGGCTGCAATCTGTGATCCCGTCAACGCAGTTAAAGGAGTGCCTGCGGCAGACTTATATTCTGCAAGCAATTCATCTACTCTCTTGATGAACTTGTCTTTTGCATCTTTGTTCTTAGGTATCTCTGCTTCAAGCTTCCTTTGGTCTGCCTTAAGAGCATTGTATTCCTGAGATAACCAGAAATAATCTTGATCCACAAAATTCATGAATATCTTGAGGTGATCAATAACCTGCTCACGTTTTTCCTTCTCATCAAAGCGATAGAAAAGAGCATGTTTGTTAGCCACAAGATTCTGATGTTGCAACATGAAAGAGACAAAGCTACGAACAGATGGTGTCGCGCTCTTGCTCTTGCCAAATGCCCTGCCACTTTGATCCTCGTCAATATCCGTCATTGTTACCGCAAAATGACGACCTAGTTCTTTCTTGAAGTCACGCAAAGGGAGAAACAAATTAGGACTGAAGAACTTTTTAGGCTCACTCATCTTGGTGAGTATTTCTTCTAGCGCGCCAGAAACCTCACTAATGAAAACTCGATCACTAATTCTGTCACGAGCCAGAACGACAGTTTGTCTCTCAAACTGCAGGATAGTGAAGTAATATTTTGAGCGTTTCGTTATGACCCCTTTAGGGATAGTGTCATCACTATTGCCGAAGCAGAAGTCAAAAATCTCAATGATGGCGCTTTTGCCCATCGAAGATTTTCCCGTAATGACATTCAAGCCTGGCTTGAATATTACCTTGTGTATTTCATTGTCGTGATCAATGACACCAACCGACTTGACGAAGCACTTCATAACTGAGCAATCCCTAGCGACATATATATATACTGTGGCTCTCTATCTTCCAGTACCCCTGCAAGCTTTCGAGCCGATGCAATCTTTCTCTCCACACCTTGCAGTTGTGGGAACTTCTTGGTGGTCGGCTTTACAGCCAAATTTTCGTCAATTTCTAAATATCCGGCACTCTCAAGGCTCATGATAGTGACGTTAGTGATCTCTCGCAGAGTCTGGATTCTCTTATGCACTCCTGATATCCGAGTCTTATCCGAGATCATGGTTCGCCATTTACTACGCGTGCTCAAACGGTACAAATAAGCGGATGTGGGTTCATGAAGTACAAGGGGAAGAATAAGGTAGCTGAATAGAATATTGTTTGGGCTTGGTTTTAGGTCGCTATAAAAGGCATGAATAATTGGAGCCATTACAAATGGGCTTCGATGCAGCGTGTGGATGTGATCAGATGCTGGAGCCTTAATTCCCATAACGTCCATTCACCAGAGTCTCCAATGAAGCTTTTCAGAATCTACTTCATCTTCGTCATCAGCAAGCATATGCCAGATGCCATTGCGGAAATCTAAGCTTATATCATCGAAGGTGGGTATTGTGTCTGGGGCTTCACCGCGACGACGATCGAAGAAACTCTTTGACTCATCACACCAGTACTCTTTAGGCTCACGGCTACATCTCCTCATTTCCGCAGCCCTAAGGCTTACATGACGGCTTAGCTGTTCTTCTTTGTAGCGATTAAGATCATCCTTCTCTAGGTTGAATCTTTGAAACTCACTACTAATGGTATGCACAGCAACCATATGTTCCAAAATCGCCGTAGGAACTTTTGTTGGATATTCAATCTCATGAAGTTTCTTTACAAATAGACGATCCAAATATGAAGGGTCGCCCACCTTGTCTTTGAATAGCCCCTTATCCACAACTGGAAATCTTCGAGAGTGCCGACCATACAACGAATTTAGTGAGGCTATTTGTAAGTCAAAGTCTTCATAGGTAACCTTCCAACCATTCCTGGATTTTTCAGGATCAATCAAGAACCCCATCATAGCCCGGAAATACTCACCATGTTTCTCAGGGTGTACCCCCTTGCAGTACACACTCTTTACGCGATCAGCACGCGTGACTAAATTAGGCTCATCGGTAAGGATGTGGACTTTCTCGATAATATCCAGCAGTGTCTCCCTTCTTTCTTCAGCCATCACAAACCGCTGAGCTTGGACAGCCCGCGACGGCTTATCCCCAGAGGCTGCAATCCTAGCCTCGCTATGATCAAGGACACGCTGTAGAAGATCTAGCTTCTCCTGAACCGTCGAATGGTTCCAGTGACGGAGCTTTGAAGCGGCACCGTATGTCTGTGTAGTCAACAAGATCAACTCAGAATACTTAGCCTGTTTAAAACTGGGCGACATCCAGTTTTTCAATGTATTCCAGAAATTAATGTGGCCGTCTGTCAAGTCTTCGACAAAGTCCTTTACTTCAACCTGAACCTCGCCGCTTACAGTGACGTCACCATAATATTCAAGCCAAAGGTTCTGCCCTTTAGCCAGAGCATGGCAATATTCCAGTGACACTATCAGTTGATAGGAAATGGCTTCGAGCAATCTCGTTGCATTATTAGCGAGCTTATTCAACACGTCCTCCGCCCATCACGTCATTGTCGTGACAAGGTGAATTTCACCAGGAGCGTGAGATACAGCCACCCTGGCAAGTCTCATCCAGCAATAAGAAAAATCGCTATAAGCGCAGAGGCCAAGTAGACCAATCACTGGAGCTGTTTTTATATACAGTATTTCAGTTAGCGCTTACTGGATTCTATCGTGATGGCCTTTTGTTAGCAAAGAAGCTGAAGAGCCCAAGCTAACTGGGGGTAGTTGGTGCCGCTGCTGATCAAGTCGTCCCTAACGGCTCTTCTGTAGAGAGTTTTGATGTCCTCGAACAGTTAATCTTTACGTCAAAATGGCACTTGAAGCATCGAGGATCGCAGTTAAGGAAGATTAAATCGAGCGCCGCGCAGATCGTAATAGAGGCAATGTATGCAGGATGAAGCGTCGCCCGAGAGGATGCTGCCATGGGCAAGGAGGATTGGCCCAAAAATAGCAGAGCCCCGGTTCCAATGCAGCACCGTCCCCCCGATCGAGGTGTCAATCTCTTCATGCGTCGCCTGAAAACTCTTATGCGTCATGTCTTTAATGTCTGCTGAGCGGCGGATATTCGGATGGTGAAGATGGCCTACTCGAAATTCGACGCCCAAAGGCTGCTTTTGGCCGAAAGCCGTCGCTCCCTTACGCCCTCAACCTAACGCTCTTCGGCTGCGGGATAGCCTGCCCGCCATAAGCCGTAATCTGCGACAATCCCGCCTTTGCCCTGATTGCCCCGATCCAGATGACTGAACTCGCCACGCTGCAGAAGAAACTCGACCACGTCATGATCGCCGAGCGCCATCGCTTGCGCCGGCAGTTGCATGAGCTGCAGAAGCATCCTGACGAGGCCAAGTTGGCGCAGTGGCTGGAGCGTTTTCAGGCGTCCAGCGACAAGGTGGCGGCGCGGCGTAGCAGCATCCCGGCGATGCGTTATGACGACGCGCTGCCGATTGCCGCCAAGCGCGACGAGATCAAGGCCGCGCTGGAGAAGAGCCAGGTGGTGGTGATCGCCGGTGAGACCGGTTCGGGCAAGACCACGCAGTTGCCGAAGATCTGCCTGGAGATCGGCCGTGGCGTGCATGGGCTGATCGGCCACACCCAGCCGCGCCGCTTGGCGGCGCGCAGTGTGGCCACAAGGGTAGCGGAGGAGATCGGTACGCCGCTGGGCGAGCTGGTCGGTTATCAGGTGCGTTTCGAGGATCAGAGCAAGGACGGCACGCTGATCAAGCTGATGACCGATGGCATCCTGCTCGCCGAGACCCAGCACGACCGCTTTCTGGAAAAGTACGACACCATCATCGTCGACGAGGCGCACGAGCGTTCGCTAAACATCGACTTCCTGCTCGGCTACCTGAAGACCCTGCTGCCGCGTCGACCGGATCTCAAGCTGATCATCACGTCGGCGACTATCGATCTGGAGCGTTTCAGCAAACACTTCAACGACGCGCCGATCATCGAGGTGTCCGGACGTACCTACCCGGTAGAAACCTGGTATCGCCCGCTGGCGGCCGAGGTGGACGAGGAGGGCGAGCGTCTGCTCGATGACCTGTCCATCGACCAGGGCATTCTCGCTGCGCTGGACGAGATCGCCGAGCACGAGCGCAGCGTGGGCAAGCGCCCTGGCGACGTGCTGGTGTTCCTGCCCGGTGAGCGCGAGATTCGCGAGGCGGCGGAGGTGCTGCGCAAGGCCAACCTGCGCCATACCGAGGTGCTGCCGCTATATGCAAGGCTGACGCCGGCCGAGCAGCAGAAGATTTTCGCGCCCATGCCGGGGCGCAAGATCGTGCTGGCCACCAACGTGGCGGAAACGTCGCTGACCGTGCCGGGCATCCGCTACGTTATCGACAGCGGCACCGCGCGCATCAGCCGCTATAGCTACCGCGCCAAGGTGCAGCGCCTGCCCATCGAGCCGGTGTCGCAGGCCAGCGCCAACCAGCGCAAGGGCCGGTGCGGGCGGGTCGAGCCGGGCACCTGCATTCGTTTGTACAGCGAGGAGGATTTTCTCGGTCGCCCGGAATTTACCGACCCCGAGATTCTGCGTACCAACCTCGCGGCGGTAATCCTGCAGATGCTGCACCTGCGCCTGGGCGGCATCGAGGACTTCCCCTTTATCGAGCCGCCAGACGGCAAGGCCATCAGCGACGGCTTCAACCTGTTGCAGGAGCTGTCGGCGGTCAACCGCGAAAGCCAGCTCACGCCCATCGGCCGCCAGCTGGCGCGCCTGCCCATCGACCCACGCCTGGGGCGTATGGTGTTGGAAGGCGCCAAGCAGGGCAGTCTGGAGGAAATCCTCATCGTCGCCGCCGCGCTGTCGGTGCAGGACCCGCGTGAGCGACCGATGGATCGCCAGCAGGCTGCCGACCAGGCGCATGCGCAGTGGAAGGATGTGGACTCGGACTTCGCCGCGCTGATCAACCTGTGGCGCGGTTTCGAGGAAAAACGCCAGGAGCTGGGCAGCAACCCGCTGCGCACCTGGTGCAAGAAGAACTTCCTCAACTACATGCGCCTGCGCGAATGGCGCGATGCGCACCGGCAACTGGTGCTGATCGCCCGAGAGCTGCAGCTGCAAAGCAGCCGTGGTCGCGATGCTACCGCTGCGGCGAGCAATCGCGGTCAAGACCGCTCCCACAAGATTGCGCCCACCACCGATACCAAGGTCAACGTGATCCTGCGCGAGCAGGCCGAGGCCAGCGAGGCAGCGGTGCGGGCGAAGAACTACGCCGCCGTGCACAAGGCGGTTCTCGCCGGCCTGCTCAGCCAGATCGGCCAGAAGACCGAGGAGGGCGACTACCTCGGCGCGCGCCAGCGACGTTTCTGGATTCACCCGTCGAGCGTGATCGGGCGCAAGAAGCCCAATTGGGTGATGGCCGCCGAACTGGTGGAAACCACCAAGCTGTTCGCCCGTATGGTGGCGAAGATCGAGCCGGACTGGATCGAGCCGCTGGCGGCGCATCTGGTGAAGAAGAACCATCTGGAACCGCACTGGGAGAAGAAGCGCGGCCAGGTGGTGGCCTACGAGCAGGTCACCCTGTACGGCATGATCATCGTCGGTCGCCGCCCGGTGCATTACGGCCCCATCGATCCGCCCGTGGCGCGCGAGATGTTCATTCGCGAGGGGCTGGTGCGGGGCGAGATCAACAGCCGCGTGCGCTGCCTGACTGCCAACCGTCAGTTGCTCGAACGCCTCGACGAGCTGGAGGCCAAGTCGCGCCGTCGCGATATTCTCGCCGACGAGGAAACCCTGTTCGGCTACTACGAGGCGCGCATCCCGCAGGACATCTACCAGGCCGCCAGTTTCGAGAGCTGGTACAAGAAAGGCAGCGCCGCCGACCCGCAACTGCTGATCATGCGTGAGGAAGATGCCCTGGCCCGCGATGCCAAGGAAGTCACCGCCGCGCAGTACCCGGACACCTTGCGCATCGGTGAGCTGCAACTGCCGCTGAGCTATCACTTCGAGCCCAACCACCCGCGTGATGGCGTGACCCTGCGGGTGCCGGCGCCGCTGTTGCCGCAATTGCAGCCGGAGCGCCTGGAATGGCTGGTGCCGGGGCTGCTGGAAGCCAAGTGCATCGCCCTGGTGCGCGGCCTGCCCAAGGCGCTGCGCAAGAACTTCGTGCCGGTGCCGGACTTCGTCGGCGCGGCGCTGGGCAAGCTGATGTTCGGCCAGGGTTCGCTGCCGCAGGCACTGGGCCAGGAACTGCTGCGCATGACCGGCGCGCGGGTATCCGACGATGCCTGGGCGGAAGCGGCTGAAAGCATCGAAAACCACCTGAAGATGAATATCGAGGTGGTGGATGCGCGCGGCAAGTTCCTCGGTGAAGGCCGCGACCTGGCCGAGCTGACCGCACGTTTCGCCGAGGCCAGCCAGGCGGCCTTGGCCATCCCGCAGCAGAGCGACAAACCGAAAGCGGTGGAGGCCAAGGCCTTTGCCGAAGTAGCCGAGAAGGCGCAGCAGAAGATTGCCGGGCTTTCCATGACCGTCTACCCGGCGCTGGTGGAAGAGGGTGGGGTGGTCAAGGAAGGGCGCTTCCCGACCCAGGCCGAGGCCGACTTCCAGCACCGCCGTGCGCTGCAACGTCTGCTGCTGCAACAACTGGCCGAGCAGGCCAAGTTCCTGCGCGGCAAGCTGCCGGGGCTGACCGAGCTGGGCCTGCTGTATCGCGATATCGGCCGTATCGAGGCGCTGGTCGAGGACATTCTGCTGGCCAGCCTGGATGCCTGCATCCTCGAAGGCGAAGCCACGCTGCCGCGCGACGGTGCGGCCTTGGCGCAACTAGCCGAGCGCAAGCGCGGCGACTGGACGGCGCATGCCGAGCGCATCGCCCGCCAGGTGCTGGAAATCCTCAAGCTGCACCATGGCTTGCAGAAGCGCTTCAAGGGCAAGATCGACCTGGCCCAGGCCATGGCGCTCAACGACATCAAGCAGCAACTGGCCAATCTGGTGTACGCCGGATTCGTGCGCGAGACGCCGGGTGAGTGGCTCAAGGAGATTCCGCGTTATCTGAAGGCCATCGAGCAGCGCCTGGACAAGGTGGGCGCGCAGGTGCAGCGTGACCGCGTGTGGACGGGCGAACTCACAGGCTACTGGGAACAGTACAAGGCGCGCGCTGCCAAACATGCCCAGGAAGGCAAGCGTGACGCGCAGCTCACGCTGTATCGCTGGATGCTGGAGGAGTACCGCGTGTCGCTGTTCGCCCAGCAACTGGGTACGAAGATGGCGGTATCGGACAAGCGCCTGAGCAAGCAGTGGACGCTGGTTGAAGCGTGATCGGCGTGGCCTGGGCTGTACTGCCCGGGCCGGCGCGGCAGGGTAGCAGGTTGTTGAAAAACTACCTGCGTTGGCAATACTGCGTTAAAAACGACCTCGTGTGCGAGCCCAGTCAAAATGCTCATTTACAACACGTAAACTGCGCTTTTTCGGTCGTTTTTGCCTTGTCTTGCCTGCCTCGCCTACGTTTTTCAATGGCCTGGTAGGGCGCCTGGCGCCCGATTCGAAGTGGGTTCCACTGTGAAGGTTGAAGTGAGACATGAGCGCAAAAGATGAAAGCGCTGGGCTGAGCCGCCGTGGCTGCCTGGGGCTGTTTGTGGTGGGGCTGCTGTTTGTCATTTCGTTGGTTGCCGGTTTTATCTACTTCGTCACCCGCCCGCAGGGTGGCGAGATTGAAGCGGGTGAGCGCGCGGCCATCGCCGCCTGCTGGGAGCGCAGCAAGGGCACCGACAGTGAGCGTGCCTTCACCGTGGAAAGTTGCCAGGAAATGGAGAAGCAGTTCCTGCGTAAGTTCGGCGAAAAACCATGAGTGTGTTCAGCCGCCTGACGCTCAAGCACTTTGTGCTGGGCTTCTTTGTCGTGGTGTTGGCGGCAATCGTGTTGATCTGGTGGCTTAGCGGCGCGGCATATTTGCGGCCCTATGCCGAGCAGACGGTGATCTTCGGTCAGGGCGAGTTGAAGCTGCCGCCTCAACTGGCCGGCCCCGGGCCGATCCGCGTGGTGCACTTCTGGGACCCGGACTGCCCCTGCAACGCGGAAACCGACGCGCACCTGCGCTACCTGATCGGCCTGCACCGTAACGCCGATGTCGAGTTCTACAGCGTGCAGAAGCCGGGTAGCACAGGTGAGATCGCGCCGTTTCTGCGTGGGCGGATGAAGCCTCTGCCGGGCATCGAGGGCATGGAGTCGCTGCCCGCCAGCCCGGCCCTGGCGATCTGGGATCGCGACGGCAAGCTGGCTTATGCCGGCCCTTACAGCGAAGGGCTGGTGTGCAACTCCAGCAACAGCTTCGTCGAACCGGTGCTCGATGCGCTGACTCAGGGGCGCCACGTGTCGCTGGCCAGTGGGTTGGCGGTGGGCTGTTATTGCGCGTGGAAGTAGTGGCGTAGGTAGTAGGTAAAGTGAAGCCGCTCCTACGGGATAGGTGAATGTCTGGAACGGCGGAAAGGCTTCCGCTTCAGCCGTGATGCTCGTCGCGGCTAAAGCCCCTCCCACAAAAGCCGCCTGTCGGCTGCAGTTTCGTAGCCCGGATGCAATCCGGGCACTATCGAATCGTTCCGGGTTGTATGCGAGTTAGGCGAAGCTATCGCGGCTGAAACGAAATGCCGCTCACTTTGCAGGCGCTCACAGGTCCCGTGGGAGCGGCTTCAGCCGCGATGCTTTTTGACTGATCTCGATGGCCCCGGATTGCATCCGGGCTACAACACCAGCTGTCCTCTGTCTCTATTTGACCCCGCTCTGCGCTCAGCCTTTCGCAAGGCTGACGCTTCTCACCAGCGCATTGTGAATTCTTGAAATTTTCTCAATGTCAAGGCCTGTCACGCTGCCGGCGGACAGCATCTTTCGTGTCATTGATTCCTGTCAATTTGCTGACAAAAAGCTCTAAACCGGGGCTGTGATCTTTTGTCGCACCCCTTTGCTTCTTTGCCGGCTTCTCCCGGCAAAGTGTTTCAAATCTTTGCGTATATGTTGCGAAATATGTCGAGCGAGTGCGGAAAACGCCCCTTAAGTAGGCTGCTAACTAATTGTGCGAGGCGGTCATAGCCTGCAACATCCGCGCTTCCCACGGTTTACCGCTTCGCTTGCACGGATGCTCAAGCTCTGAGTTCTCGCTGCCGGCCTTTTACTCGATGGGCCGCACGGCAACTGAAGCCGATTGTGGGGCTCACTCAGTTGAAGGTCGTGACATGAAAGAAGAGAAATACCATCGTTGTGTGCGCTGGCTGGTGATGGCGATTGCCTTCTCGGCGCTCGGTGGATGTGACTGGGCACTGTTCAACTCGAAAGGGCAGATCGGTGTCGAGCAGGGCAACCTCATCCTGATCTCCATCGGACTCATGCTGATCGTGGTGGTACCCGTGATCATCATGACCTTCCTGTTTGGCTGGCGTTATCGCGAGTCGAACGAGAAGGCCACCTACATGCCCGACTGGGCACATTCGCACAAGATCGAGCTGGTCGTCTGGGGCGTTCCCCTGATCATCGTCGCCGTTCTGGCGGTCATCATCTGGCAAACCTCGCATTCGCTCGACCCCTATCGCCCGATCGAATCGGACAAGCCGGCGCTGAACATCGAAGTCGTCTCGCTCGACTGGAAATGGCTGTTCATCTACCCGGACCAGGGCGTGGCCGTGGTCAATGAACTGGTGATTCCGGAGAAGACCCCGGTGACCTTCCACATCACCTCCGACACGGTGATGAACGCGCTGTCGATCCCGCAGCTCGGCGGCATGATCTACGCCATGGGCGGCCAGCGCACTCAACTCAACCTGATCGCCAACGAACAGGGCAAGTTCTTCGGCCAGTCCGGCAACTTCAGCGGCGAAGGCTTCTCTGCCATGCGCTTCACCACCCACTCGGTCAGCGATGACGCGTTCGCGCAGTGGGTCGACAAGGTCAAGCAATCCCCCGAGGTCATGGACTTCGCCGCCTTCAAGCGGGTGGGCGAGCCTGGCGAGATGGTCCATCACCGTTACCCGGTCTACCCGATCCGCTACTTCGGCCAGGTCGAACCGAACCTGTTCAACAAGGTGATCGGGCAGTACGTGACCCTGAAAGATCCCCACAGCACGGCCATGCACGAAGCAGCGGAGGTGCAGGAGTGAATATGTTTGGAAAACTGACTCTGGACGCGATTCCGTACCACGAGCCCATCATCATGATCACCCTGGCCATGGTGGCGCTGGGTGGTCTGGCGTTGTTCGCGGCGGTGACCTACTTCAAGAAGTGGGGCTACCTGTGGAGTGAGTGGCTCACCTCGGTGGACCACAAGAAAATCGGCGTGATGTACATCCTCGTCGCGCTGGTCATGCTGGTGCGTGGCTTCGCCGACGCCATCATGATGCGCACCCACCTGGCGATGGCCCACGGTGACGGGCAGGGCTACCTGCCGCCGGAGCACTACGACCAGATCTTCACCGCGCATGGCATCATCATGCTGATCTTCGTGGCCATGCCACTGGTCACCGGCCTGATGAACATCGTCGTGCCGCTGCAGATCGGCGCACGTGACGTGGCCTTCCCCTACCTGAACTCGCTGAGCTTCTGGCTGTTCGTCGGCGGCGCGCTGCTGATCAACCTGTCGCTGGGCCTGGGCGAGTTCGCCAAGACCGGCTGGGTGGCTTATCCGCCGTTGTCAGGGATTCAGTACAGTCCCGGCGTGGGGATGGACTACTACATCTGGAGCATGCAGCTATCGGGCTTGGGCACGACCCTGACGGGGGTGAACTTCATCGCTACCATTCTCAAGATGCGTGCACCGGGCATGAGCCTGATGAAGATGCCGATCTTCACCTGGACCATCCTTGTCACCTGCGTGCTGATCTGCGGCGCCTTCCCTCCGCTGACCGCGACGCTGGCGATGCTGTCGCTGGACCGCTAC
Source organism: Ectopseudomonas mendocina (assembly GCF_016008875.1). GTDB lineage: Bacteria > Pseudomonadota > Gammaproteobacteria > Pseudomonadales > Pseudomonadaceae > Aquipseudomonas. The sequence continues at coordinate 171,835 of NZ_JADTQG010000004.1, read as the reverse complement.
CTGGATTTCCACTTCTTCACCAATGAACTGGGCGGCAACCCGATGATGTACGCCAACCTGTTCTGGATCTGGGGCCACCCGGAGGTGTACATCCTGATCCTGCCGGCGTTCGGCGTGTTCTCCGAAGTGGTCGCGACCTTCTCGCGCAAGACCCTGTTCGGCTATGCCTCGATGGTCTGGGCCACCGCGGCCATCGGCGTGCTGTCGTTCGTGGTATGGCTGCACCACTTCTTCACCATGGGTTCCGGTGCCAGCGTCAACGCCTTCTTCGGCATCATGACCTCGATCATCGCCATCCCCACCGGGGTGAAGATCTTCACCTGGCTGTTCACCATCTTCCGTGGCCGTTTGCAACTGAACGCCATGACCTGGATGACCCTGGGCTTCCTCGTGACCTTCTCCATCGGCGGCATGACCGGCGTGCTGATGGCGGTACCGGCGGCGGACTTCGTGCTGCACAACAGCCTGTTTTTGATCGCCCACTTCCACAACGTGATCATCGGCGGTGCGGTGTTCGGCTACCTGGCCGGCATCATCTACTGGTTCCCGAAAGCCTTCGGCTTCAAGTTGCTCGACCGCTTCGGCCGTTACTCCTTCTGGTGCTGGCTGATCGGCTTCTACTTCGCCTTCATGCCGCTGTACGTGCTGGGCTTCATGGGCATGACCCGTCGCCTCAACCACTTCGACAACCCGGCCTGGGTGCCGTGGGTGCAGGTGGCCGTGGTCGGCGCCGTGCTGATCGGTATCGGCATCGTGTTCACCGTGGTGCAGTTCGTCACCAGCTACATCAAGCGCAAGGAGAACGTCGACGTGAGCGGCGATCCGTGGGATGGCCGCACCCTGGAGTGGGCGACGTCCTCGCCGCCACCGTTCTACAACTTCGCGGTCATTCCGACGGCGGACAAGATCGACGCCTTCTATGAGGCGAAGAAGAACGGTGTCGAGCTGATGCCTGCGCCGGAGCACTACGAGCCGATCCATATGCCGAAGAACACCGGTAACGGCCTGGTCGTCTCGGCGTTCGTCATCGCCTTCGGCTTCGCCATGATCTGGCACATCTGGTGGCTGGCCATCGTTGGCCTGGTCGGTGCCGTGGTCAGCTTCATCGTGCGTTCCTACGACGAAGACATCGACTATTACGTGCAGCCCGAAGAGATCGCGCGGATCGAGCAGGCGCACCACCAAACCAAAGCCAACGCAGTCGTACAGGCCTAACCATGACCGCTTACGAACCTCATTTTCCACATGACGCTCATGGCCACGGCTATGAGCACCACCACGACACCAGTGGAATCAAGCTGTTCGGCTTCTGGGTCTACCTGATGACCGACCTGCTGATCTTCGCCACGGTGTTCGCCACCTTCGCGGTGCTGAGCAATTCCTTCGCCGGTGGTCCCACCGCCAAGGAAATGCTCGGTGGCGGCCTGCACCTGGTGCTGGTGGAAACCTTCGCGCTGCTGTTTTCCAGTATCACCTACGGCATGGCCATGCTCGCCACCTACCGTGGCGACAAGGGCGCGGTGCTGCGCTGGCTGGGTATCACCTTCCTGTTCGGCGCGGCATTCATCAGCATCGAGCTGTACGAGTTCCGTCACCTGATCCATGAAGGCGCCGGGCCGCAGGTCAGCGCTTACTGGTCGGCGTTCTTCACCCTGGTCGGCACCCACGGCCTGCACGTCAGTGCCGGTCTGCTGTGGATGCTGGTGCTGATGTTCCAGGTTGGCAGCCGTGGCCTGACCGACACCAACAAAACCCGCGTGGGACTGCTCAGCCTGTTCTGGCACTTCCTCGACGTGGTGTGGATCTGCGTATTTACCGTCGTCTACCTGATGGGGGTGCTGTAATGGCTCACCAAGACATTCACGTCGCGCATGACAGCCATGTGGGCTTCAAGGATTACCTGACCGGTTTCATCCTGTCGGTGATTCTCACGGTGATTCCGTTCGCTCTGGTCATGCACCCTGAGCTGTTGGGCCTGAGCCGCGGCGCGACGCTGATCACCGTGGTGCTCTTCGGTCTGGTGCAGGTGCTCGTCCACCTCGTGTACTTCCTGCACATGAAGACCGACGCGGAAGGCCGCTGGAACGTCGTTTCGATGATCTTCACCGTGCTGATCATTGCGTTCGTGGTCGGCCTGTCGGTCTGGATCATGTGGAGCATGCACTATCACATGATGATCAACTGATGCTGGCGCTCCTGAAGCAGTACCTCAACCTCGCCAAGCCGGGCATCGTCTTCGGCAATCTGATTTCCGTGACGGGTGGTTTCTTCCTGGCTTCGCGCGGCGATGCGAACCTGGCGCTGTTCCTCGCGACAGCGCTGGGGGTTTCCCTGGTGATCGCCTCAGGCTGCGTGTTCAACAACTACATCGACAGGGACATCGACCAGAAGATGGAGCGCACGCGTAATCGCGTCCTGGCGCAGGGGCTGGTGCCCCCTGTGCACGCCATCGTCTATGCCTGCGGGCTGGGTGTGGCGGGGGTGGCCGTGCTGTACGCCGCCACCAACACCCTGGCGGTGATGCTGGTGCTGATGGGCTTCGTGGTCTACGTCGGCCTCTACAGCCTGTGGCTCAAGCGTGGCTCGGTGTATGGCACCCTGGTCGGTAGCCTGTCGGGGGCGGCACCGCCCGTGGTCGGCTACTGCGCGGTGAGCAACGAGTTCGATGCTGGCGCGGCCATCCTGTTGTTGATCTTCAGCCTGTGGCAAATGCCGCATTCCTATGCCATCGCCATCTTCCGTTTCAATGACTACCAGGCCGCGAACATCCCGGTGCTGCCCGTCATCAAGGGGATCTCGGCTGCCAAGCGGCAGATCGTGCTGTACATCGCCGCCTTCGTGGTCGCGACCCTGATGCTGACGCTCAGCGGCTACGCCGGCTACAGCTACTTCGTGGTCGCCGCGCTCAGCGGTGCCTACTGGCTGTGGATGGGCGTGTCGGGCTACAAGGCCGCCGATGATCGAGTGTGGGCACGCAAGCTGTTCACCTTCTCCATCATCAGTATCACCATGCTCAGCGTGATGATGTCGGTGGATTTCATCTCCTCGCCCGAGCAGGTATTGGTGACCTCCATCAATCACCTGTGCAGCCAGTTCGCCGGTAGTGCGCAGGGTATCTGCGCGGTGGTCGCCGGTATCTGATCCTGGCTCTGTGGGAGGGGCTTTAGCCGCGACTGTCGTCGCTGAAGCGCCTCTCACGGGGACTGTAATACCGCTCTTTACATTCACCACAGGTGGATCGATGAAGCGTGATCCACCTGTGGTTGAGCGTAAGCGTGGATGGCCTTCGGGCTGTCCATGTTTCTCCCTTTCTTTTCCCTTCCCCAAACCGGCAGCATTTGCATTTGTTGTGGCGACTCTGTGAGTCAGTTCGCCAGAGATGGTCTTGCTGGCAGATTGCATCTGAACTACGGTGCTCGCTCCTCGCAGGGACAGAGGCGTTCTATCTGCAAGCATGGAAAAACCATGCGTAGCGGAAGGTGCTCAGTAGATTGACAGGGAGGTTCCATGACGTTGTTGCGTTCATTGTTGGTTGCGTTGTTGATAGTCAGCCTGATGGGCTGTGCTCAGCGACAGAACGAGCAAAAGCCGGAAGCTGTGCAGACATGCCATGAGGTAGAGAGCTGCCAGCAAGACACGCCAAAGTCAGAGCCCGGTGTGGGCGAGCAACTTGCTCTTGGCGCTGTCTCTGTGGTGGTTGCAGTTGTAGCCATTCCTGTATTTCTTATTTCCTACATGGTCATCTGTCCGTTCTCTGATGGAGGATTGTGCGGCAGCTAGGTTGATGCTTTTGGGCATCCAGGCACGAGGCTGTTTGTATGCCTCTTCATGGTAAATCGGGGTGCATTGGTTCAAGCTTTGCGGTTGATCCTCGTCAGCATAGGGAACATGTAATGGACGATCGTGGCCATCAGTATCGGCGCGAAACGGTGTGGCAGACCCAGAATGGGAGCATGCTCTGTGGCTAACCGTGATCGAGGCCGTTTTCCGCGCTTGAAGACGCTGTGCAATCTGGCATTGCTCCTGCTGCAGTTGATCACCTTGGCAGCCTACTGGGGCATGGTCAGCGCCAGGCCCAGCTACATGGCCATCAGTCAGGAGTTCTACCCGAGCAGCGAGCGACTGATGAACAGCTGGCTGGCCGACACGCTGGTCTCCATGCCGGCCATGCTCGTGGTAGGCGCCATCTTCGTGTTGAGCGTCGCCAAGGAGTTTGCCGGCCTGAGCAAGGTCCGGCGAATTCAACTCAATGCGCTGATCTTGGGCGTGCTACTGGTGGCGCTGTACCTGGCGGCCTCGCCGCTCTACGTCGCGGCTGCCTGATAAGGCATGCCGCTCGACTGCGTAGGAGCGGCTTTCGGCTCTGGCATCCTGCTTCGCTCTACCTCCTGCATCCATGCAGTCGCAGCCGCGATTGTCGTTTCAGATGCTGCGCTGATTGACCCGCTGCGACAGCGCCTCTGCCGACTCCTTGCGCTCGGAATAGCGGTCCACCAGCTCGGGATGGTCGCGTAGCAGCCAGGTGAAGCGCACCAGCTCTTCCATTACGTCCACCAGGCGGTCGTAGTACGGCGACGGCTGCATGCGGTCGTCATCGCCGAATTCGAGAAAGGCCTTGGGTACCGACGACTGGTTGGGGATGGTGAACATGCGCATCCAGCGGCCGAGTACGCGCAACTGATTGACCACGTTGAACGACTGCGAGCCGCCGCAGACCTGCATCACCGCCAGGGTCTTGCCCTGGGTCGGGCGCACCGCGCCCATGGCCAGCGGCACCCAGTCGATCTGCGCCTTGAACACCGCCGACAGGGCACCGTGGCGTTCCGGCGAGCACCACACCTGGCCTTCCGACCACTGCATCAGCTCGCGCAGCTCCTGCACCTTTGGATGCTCGACCGGGGCATCGTCCGGCAGGGGCAGGCCGGACGGATCGAAGATGCGCGTCTCGCAACCCAGGTGCTGCAGCAGGCGCGCCGCTTCCTGCACCAGCAGGCGGCTGAACGAGCGCGGCCGGGTGGAGCCGTACAGCAGCAGGATGCGCGGCGCCGGGGCTGCGTCGCTGGGTTGGGCCGGCAACAGGCCTAGGTCGAGATTGAGCAGGTCGTCGTTCATGCGTGTGTCCTCACTCCTGGCCGATACGGTTGAGCGCCTGCTGCAACTCGCCGCGGCTCATGTCCGCCAGGGGCAGGGCGAGGAAGGCGCGGCAGCGTCGTTCGATATGCGCCAGGGTGGCCTGGAACGCGGCGTCGATGCTGGCCTCGTCGCCTTCCACGTGGGACGGATCTTCCAGGCCCCAGTGGGCTTTAAGCGCCGGGCCGAAGTACACCGGGCATGCTTCGCCGGCTGCCTTGTCGCAGACGGTGATGACGATATCCGGCGGGCAAGCTTCGAAGGCGTCGTTGCCCTTGCTGCTCAGGCCCTCGGTGGTTATGCCAGCCTCGCGCAGGGTCACTAGAGTGCGCGGCAGCACCTCACCGCGCGGGAAGCTGCCCGAGCTCACTGCCTGGTGCTCGCTGGGCGCCAGGTGGTTGAACATGGCTTCGGAGAGGATGCTGCGGCAACTATTGGCCGTGCACATGAACAGGACTTTCATCGGAAGGCTCCAGGTCAGAGGCTCAGGCGTAGGGCCAGGGCCGAAAGGGTGAGCAGCAGCACCGGCAGGGTGAGCACTATGCCGACCTTGAAGTAGTAACCCCAGGTCACGCGGATGCCCTTGCGCGCCAGAACGTGCAGCCAGAGCAGGGTGGCCAGGCTGCCGATGGGCGTGATTTTCGGCCCCAGGTCACAGCCGATCACGTTGGCGTAGATCATCGCCTCACGCACCGCGCCGCTGGCCTGGCTGGCGTCGATGGCCAGTGCGCCGATCAGCACGCTGGGCATGTTGTTCATTAGCGACGACAGCAGCGCGCTGAGCAGGCCGGTGCCCAGCGCCGCGCCCCAGATGCCGTAGCCGGCGAAGGCGTCGAGCAGGCGCGTCAGCTCGGCGGTCAGGCCGGCATTGCTCAGGCCGTACACCACCAGGTACATGCCGAGGGAGAAGATCACCACCTGCCAGGGCGCCTCGCGCAGCACCTTGCCGGTGGCGATGCGCTTGCCACGCGCGGCGACCGCGAACAGCAGTGCGGCGCAGGCTGCCGCCACGGCGCTGATGGGGATGCCCATGGGCTCCAGGGCAAACAGCCCGACCAGCAGTGCCAGCAGCACCGCCCAACCGACCTTGAAGGTGCTGAGGTCGCGGATCGCCTGGCTCGGCGCCTGCAGCGCCGCCACCTCGTAGCGCGCCGGAATGTCGCGGCGGAAGAACAGCCACAGCACCAGCAGGGTGGCGGCGACGCTGACCAGGTTCACCGGCACCATCACCGCCGCGTAGGCGCCGAAGCCGATGTCGAAGTAGTCGGCCGAGACGATGTTGACCAGGTTCGACACCACCAGCGGCAGGCTGGCGGTGTCGGCGATAAAGCCGGCGGCCATGACGAAGGCCAGGGTCGAGGCCGGCGAGAAGCGCAGCGCCAGCAACATAGAGATCACGATGGGGGTGAGGATCAACGCCGCGCCGTCGTTGGCGAACAGCGCCGACACCGCCGCGCCGAGCAGGATGCTGAAGGCGAACAGACGCGCGCCGCTGCCATTGGCCCAGCGCGCCACGTGCAGCGCCGCCCACTCGAAGAAGCCGGCTTCATCGAGCAGCAGGCTGATGATGATCACGGCGATGAAGGTCGCTGTGGCGTTCCACACGATGTCCCACACAGTGGGGATGTCGGCGAAGCTGACCACGCCGGCGGCCAGGGCCAGCACGGCGCCGAGCGAGGCGCTCCAGCCGACGCCCAGGCCTCGTGGCTGCCAGATGACCAGGATCAGGGTGAACAGAAAGATGGCGACGGCGATGAGCATGCGATGTTCTCAGCAGCAGGTGGCGAGGCGGGCAGGGCGGTCGCCCATGTTGGCGAGGCGGCTGGTGTCCTGCTCCAGCCAGGTGCGGTTGGCGGCCAGGGTAGTGGCCAGCACGTCGCGCACCCATTGCGGTAGATCGGGCGCCAGGCGGTAGTAGACCCACTGGCCCTGGCGACGATCCTGCAGCAGGCCGCTGTTGCGCAGTTGTGCCAGATGGCGGGAGATCTTCGGCTGGCTGTCGCCCAGTGCGCAGACCAGCTCGCACACGCACAGCTCGCCCTGATCGACGATCAGCAGCACGGCGCGGGCGCGGGTTTCGTCGGCCAGGGATTTGAACAGAGTGGGCGGGGAGAGGTGCTCGGACATTGGGCTGGTCTTTATATGCGGGTTGGCGAATATACGGAAATCCATATGTTTTAGGCAAGCTGGTGGTGATTCGGGGCGGCTTTGCACTACAGTCCCCAAGCCGGTCGCCGGGACGGATTTTCCTGGCCAGAGATTTCGAGGGAGGCGCTGGATGCGTTTACCGCGCATGCGCAACGTGATGGCCTGGACGCTGGTAGTGCTGTTGTTGATCGTGGTGGCCTTGCTCGGCATTCGTATCGCCGGGCTATCGTCGTTGCCCGAACTGGAACCCTGGCACCGCCTGGTGCCGCAGGAGCTGGACGCAGACGAGCTGGACGCGAGCGACTGGCAGGCCTACCTGAGCGCCGAGGCAGCCTTGTTCGAGCGCCTGCAGCGTGAGCTGATCGAGCCGGTCACGGCTTCCGGCGCGGCGCCGTACAGCCGTTACGCCAGCGACAGCCCGGTTTACCCCGGCAATCTGCCGCGCGACTGGAACCGTTCCTTCATCCTGCCGCCACCGGGAACCGCGCGCGGTGTGGTGGTGTTGCTGCACGGCCTGACCGACTCGCCCTACAGCCTTCGCCACATCGCCCAGCACCTGAGCGAGCAGGGCCTGCTCGCCGTGGTGCCGCGCATGCCTGGTCATGGCACGGTTCCGGCGGCGCTTACCGCTGCGCATTGGGAGCAATGGCTGGCTACCACGCGCCTGGCTGTACGCGAAGCGCGGCGCCAGGTGCCGGACGGGCCGCTGTATATGGTCGGCTATTCCAATGGCGGGGCGTTGGCGCTGCGCTACAGCCTGGCGGCGTTGGAAGATGAGCGCCTGGCCATGCCGCAACGCCTGGTGCTGATCTCGCCGATGATCGGCGTCACCAGCTACGCCCGTTACGCCGGGCTGGCGGCCCTGCCCGCGGTGCTGCCGGCGTTCGCCAAGTCGGCCTGGATGAACGTGCTGCCGGAGTTCAACCCGTTCAAGTACAACTCCTTCCCGGTGCACGCGGCGCGGCAGACCTACGAGCTGACCCGTGAGGTGCAGAACGCCTTCGACGCTGCCGAGGCCGATGGTCGTCTGTCGCGACTGCCACCGGTACTGGCCTTCCAGTCGCTGGCCGACAGCACCGTGAGTACACCGGCCGTGGTGCACCAACTGTTCGAGCGTCTGCCGGCCAACGGCAGCGAACTGGTCATCTTCGACATCAATCGCTCGCGGGCGGCTGGCTCGCTGTTGCGAAACGATATGAGCGGGTTGCTGGAGCAACTGCTCCCACCGGTCGAGCGTGATTTTGACCTGACCGTGGTTGGTGTGGCCGCCGAGCAGGGGAGGGAGGTCGAGACCAGGCGCATCGCCGCAGGCAGTCAGCAGATGCAGCGTCAGTCGCTGGGCGTGGATTATCCGAGCCAGCTGTTCTCGCTGTCACATGTGGCCTTGCCGTTCCCGCCCAGCGACCCGCTGTATGGCAGTGATCCCACTCCGGACGAGAACTACGGCGTAGCCCTCGGCACCTTGGCGCCGCGCGGTGAGCATGGTGTGCTGGTGGTGGGGTTGGACAGCCTGCAGCGGGCGACGTCCAACCCCTTCTACGATTACCTGCTGCAGCGCATCGACGAGGATCTGCGCTGAACCTCAGAGGCGGAAGCGACCTACCAGCCCGTCCAGTTGCGTCGACAGCGCCTGCAGGTCACTGCTGGCCTGGTTGAGCTGGTCGGCGATATGGGTGGTGCCGACGGTCAGTTCGTTGATGTCGACGATATTGCGGTTGATGTCCTCGACCACGCTGGACTGTTCTTCGGTGGCGGTGGCGACCTGGATGTTCTGATCGCTGATCTGGCCGATATGGCTGTTGATCTGCTCCAGCGCCGCCGACGCCTTGCTCGCGTACTCCACCACCAGCGCGCTCTGCCGTTGGCCCTTGGCCATGGCTTCGACCGCCGAGCGTGATTCGTTCTGCAGACGGTTGATGACCTGCTGGATTTCCTCGGTGGAGGCGCCGGAACGGCTGGCCAGGGTGCGAACCTCGTCGGCCACCACGGCGAAGCCACGGCCCTGTTCGCCCGCACGCGCTGCCTCGATGGCTGCGTTGAGGGCGAGCAGGTTGGTTTGCTCGGAAATGCTGCGGATGGTGTTGAGCGTGGTGCTGATGGCGTCTGTCTGCGCGGCCAGTGCCTCGATCACTTTGGCGGCCTGCTCCAGTTCGCCGTTGAGGGCATCGACCTGCTGCTGTGCCTGGCTGACCACGGCGCTGCCGTCGCTGGCGTGCTGGGTCGCTTCGCGGGCGACTTCTGCGGCATTCTCGGCGTTGCGCGCGATCTCGTTAACGGTCGAGCCCAGTTCGTTGATCGCGGTCGCTACCTGCACCGTGCGGTCGCTCTGGGCGGTGCAGTTGCTCTGGGTCAGGCGTGCGCGCTCGGCGACGTCGCGCGCCATACCGGATAGCTGGCGCGAGTTGTCGGCGAGCTGGCGCATGGCGCCGTGCACCTTGTCGATGAACTGGTTGAAACTGCGCGCGATTTCGCTCAGCTCGTCCTGGCCGGGCAGGTCGATGCGGGTGTCCAGCGCCAGGTTGTCGGCGGCCTGGCCGAGGCTGTTTTGTAGCACGGCGACGCGGCGGCGCAGCTGGATGACGATCAGCCAGGAGATGATGATCGACACCAGCAGGCCGGTAGCGATGATGGCGATCTGGCGGGTCAGGCCTTCATCGTAGCTTTGTGCACTGTGCAGATTTTGCTGCTCGGCCTGTTTGAGCAGGGCATCGAGCAGATCGTTGGCGCCCTGGCGCATCACACCGTAGGTCTTGGCGTACTGGTCGCGGTAGATCTGCTGCGCCTTGGCCATGTCGCCCGCATCGAAGGCAGCGAGCATCGGGTTCAGCTCGTTGCTGACCATGGCTTCGAACTGGTCGAGTAGTTGCTGCGCCTGCGCCTTGCGCTCCGGGTTGACCTGCGCTGCCACGGCCTGGCGCATGGCTTCGCGCATTTCCGGGATGTCCTCGTTGCGAGCATCCTGCACGCGGGATTTCACGCCGCGTTCGTCGCGCAGCGGGGTTTCCTGCAGCAGCATCATGTCGAGCCCGACGCGCATGCGCGGGATGCGTGAGGCCACCTCGGCCATGGCGCGCATCGGTGCGGCAGTATTGATATAGAGAACCTCCGTGTCCCGATGCATGCTGGACATGCTGCTCAGGCTGGTCAGCGCCACCAGTAGCAGGGCGATGCAGGGGATCGCTACCGCAATGATCAGGCGGGTTTTCAAAGAGAGGGCGTCGAGACGCATGGGGTGACTCCATTTCGAGATAGGGCGCAGGGGCGACGTTCAGCCTACCGGGCTGATGTTGCCGCTCTTGTATCGGCCGCGAGGGTCCGCAGCATGAGGGCAGAGGCGAGCGCTTTGGCGAAAAGGAGTAGGCCGGCAGTTGCGCCGGCGACCTGCGGGTAGATGGCCGGCCATGAGGCCGGCCGTCAACGTTCAGGCTTGCAGCAATGCATCCAGCTTGCCGCCACGCTCCAGCGCGGCGAGATCATCGAAGCCACCGACATGCTGCTCGCCGATGAAGATCTGCGGCACGCTGCGGCGCTTGCTGCGCTGTAGCATCTCGGCCATCCGCTCGGGCGAGCGACTCACGTCGATTTCCTCGTAGGTCACGCCCTTGCGTGTCAGCAGCGCCTTGGCGTTGATGCAGTAAGGGCAGTACGCGGTGGTGTAGAGGGTGACGGCTTGCATGATGAACCTCCGGCGTCGTCAGACGGCTACTGGTGGAAAGTCGACAACGGTTTCGGCCAGGTTGTTGAGGTAATTGGTCAGGGTCATCAGGGCGACGTTGGCTACGACCTCGACGATGGCGGTGTCACTCAGCCCGGCCTCGCGTGCAGCCTGCAACTGCGCATCGCTGATGCGGCCGCTGCTGTCGATGATCTGCCGGGTCAGGCGCGCCACGGCATCGAACTCGCCGTCGCGGGCGCTGCGAATGTCCGCCTCGCTCAAACCGGCCTTGCCGGCGAACAGGGTGTGCGCTGCCAGGCAGTATTCGCAGCCGTTGACCTGCGAGCTGGCCAGCGCTACCACTTCGCGCGCCTTGGCATTCAGCGTGCCCTTGCCGAGGGCCTGGGACAGCGCCAGGTAGCCGCTCAGTGCGGCCGGGGCATTGGCCAGGGTAGCGAAGGTGTTGGGGATGAAACCGAGGCCCTTGCGGATGCCTTCCAGTTGCGCCTGGGCGCTGGCGGCGGTTTGTTCGAAGGGCAGTGCGGCGATGCGAGTCATGGTGATTCTCCAGTCTTGGGTGGGGAGCTTGTCGTTCAAGCCTGGAGCCAGATTAGTGAAACGAGCTGGCCTTTCGGATTCAGATCGTCGATGTTATGCGACAGATCGTCCAAGAGTGCGAAATGACCATGGATCGCCTGTCCAGCCTGTTGCATCACTTCAACTTACACGCCAGCACCTTTCACCGCGGTGGGTTTTGCGGAACCAGCAGCCATGGCGAGCATGAGCCGCATGGTTACATCCACCTGCTGCGTGCCGGGCGCATGAGCTTTCGCGAGGGCGATGGTCGCGAGCTGCGGCTGGAAGAGCCGAGCCTGATGCTGGTGGCCAGGCCGCGTCTGCATCAGATGACAGCCAGCGAGGCCGACGGCGCCGAGCTGGTCTGCGCCACCCTGGCCTTCGATGGCGGCATCGACAATCCGCTGTCGCGGGCATTGCCCGGCGCCATCGTCAAACCTCTGCGTGAACTGCCAAGCCTGAGCGGCTGCCTGGACTGGCTGTTCGCCGAAGCGGCGGGGGAGGATTGCGGGCGCGAACTGGTGCTCAACCGCCTGTTCGAGCTGATGGTAATCCAGTTGCTGCGCCATCTGATGAACAGCCGCGAGCTGGCCTCGGGGATGATGGCCGGCCTGGCCGAACCGCGCCTGGCCCGCGCGCTCAATCAGCTGCACGAGAAACCGCAGCACGGCTGGTCGGTGGCCGAATTGGCGGCGCTGGCAGGTATGTCGCGGGCCAGTTTCGCTGCGCATTTTCACCAGGTGGTGGGTGCTACGCCGGCCGATTATCTGGTGGGCTGGCGTGTCAGCCTGGCGCAGAAGCGCTTGCGAGAAGGACGGCCCATGGCGCTGATCGCCGATGAGGTCGGTTACGAAAGCCCTTCGGCGCTGGCACGCGCGTTTCGCCGCAAGGTGGGAACGAGCCCCAGTGAGTGGCTGAAGCAGGGCGGTTGAGTATCACGCGACAGCTTTGATCTGCGGCAATCGTGCTGTTGATCGGGCTCGACCCCAGTGCCCCGATAGTGCATGGTGGCGCCCCACGCTGCCTGCTTCGAGAGTCGCGCCATGTTCGAAATCCAAGCCATCGATCCCGCCTATTACCGCCAGCAGACACGCCGCAGCACGGCGGTGATCGCCGTTATCTTCGTGGCACTGGCCATGCTCTGCGCCACGCTGAGTACGCAGGTGTTCGGTACGCCCGGTGGCGACAATTTCAAGTGGAATCTGCTCGGCGTGGTGGCGGGCCTCGTATTGACCATCGCTCTGGTACGCCAGCAATTATGGTCGCGGCCGTTCATGGCGCCTGCCGTTTACGGTTGGCGGCTCAAGCGCAGCCTGATGCGCATCACCAATGTCATGCATCACGTCAAGGCAGGTGTGGCGCAGGGGGATGACGGTGCGATGAAGTTGCTGCGTTTCTATCATTTGGGGGTAACCCAGATGCACCAGCTCGACGGCAACTCCAGCGAGCTGAGCCAGATGGTGCGCGAGATCGACGACCACCGCGATGCGATGGAGCAGCGAGGGCTGGATATCGAGCAGACGCGGCTCGATCCGGTCTGGTTGGAGCGGGTGAAGGCCTTTAGCTGAACCCCGTCATCATTTCTGCGGGCTAAGTCACAATGACCTTTTTGCTGTCATTGTGACTTGTAAAGTTTGCTGTCATTAGTACCTGTGCTTTTCTATCTATTTGTTTTTTATATAGAAAATATCTGGCACAAAATCTGACTGTCTCCGGGTGCAATGCCCATTACAGGAGAAATCAGATGAAACCCATTGCCTTGCTCACTCTTTCCCTCAGCCTTATGGCCAGCAGCGTTCTGCAGGCTGCCGAAGTGCTCGCCGAGCGTGATGAAAACTCCGTCGGTGCCGGTTTCGGCGGTCTGTCCGGGCTCATGCTGGGCGCCGCTGCGGGCGGCCCGGTCGGTGCATTGGTCGGTGCGGCTGCCGGGTTGTGGACTGGTGCTCAGCTTCAGGCTGCCAGCGGCAACAGCGGTACTGCCTATGTCGTGCGTCATGCCGATGGTCGTGAACAGTGGGTGCGCTCACCCGGAGAGCGTTTCGAGGTGGGCCAACAGGTCGAGATGAACGGCATCCGTCTGCTGGCGCAGTAAATCCATTGACCTGTGGCTTTTTGGCCATCGCATCCACGTCTTTCGCTTCGAGGAACTTCATGAGTACGAATTTTCAGGGCCGTCTGGCGGTCGTGACGGGCGCCAGCTCGGGTATCGGGCTGGCCGTATGTGATCTGTTGTTGCAGCGCGGTGCGCAGGTTTTGGCGTTCTCGCGACGCCTTGGCGCACTGGAGGCGCTGCAGGCTCGCAACCCCGAGCAACTGCACTGGTGCGCAGGCGATGTGACTGATATCGATGCCCTGCACGCGCTGGCCGAGCGGGCAGGGCGACTCGGCGCCGTCGATTACTTGGTGCCCAATGCCGGGATTGCACGGTTGGCGCCGGGCTGCGACATGCAGGCATTCGAGCAGCAGTGGCGGGTCAATGGCGCCGGTGCGGTGAATACCTTCGAGGTGCTCAAGCCGCATCTGGCACGACCGGCTTCGGTGGTGTTCATCAGCACGTTCCTGCGCCAGCTCGGTTTTGCCGGGCTCGGTGGCTACATCGCCAGCAAGGCGGCGCTCTCGGCATTGGTACGCAGCCTGGCGCTGGAGCATGCCGGCGAAGGACTGCGGCTCAATCTGGTTTCGCCGGGGCCGACGGCAACGCCGATCTGGAACAGCCTGGGCCTGGCCGAGGAGATGTTGGCGGGTGTCGCCAGTGAAGTGAACAAGCGCCTGGTCGATGGTGAATTTCTCGACCCGCTGGCAATCGCCGAAGTGGTGCTGTTCCAGCTGAGCAACGGTGCACGTGGCGTCTATGGCCAGGATTGGGTGGTCGACAAGGGCTACACCCTGCAGTGAGCAAGGTCGGGGCGGCATGCCTGCCGTCCCGATGGCGCGACATATCCCCTGACATTTGCCCTGACTCGTGGTCAAGGCTTAAAGGTTTTTGAAAGGTTCGCCTCTTAGCCTCCGCACGCGCCTTTCGCGTGCTTTACAAGAAAAAGAGGAGAAAGCGGTTTGTTGACCCTGATTGGCCTGTTGACCATCTGCAGCCTGGTTGTGCTGCTGCTTATCGGGCGCATGTCGCCTGTTCTGCCATTGATCGTGGTGCCGCTGCTGGGCGCCCTGGCTGCGGGCTTTGGCCCGGAGGCGATTTCCGGTTTCTTCACCGATGGCATCGGCCGCGTGACGGCGATTGCCACTATGTTCGTGTTTGCCATCACCTTTTTCGGCGTGCTGCAGGACACAGGCCTGTTTAGGCCCCTGATCAATGGCATGGTGCGCCTGACCCGCGGCAACGTAATCGCGGTAACCGTCGCCACGGCGGTGATCGGCATGTTGGCGCACCTCGATGGCGCTGGTGCCACCACCTTCCTGCTTACCGTTCCCGCCTTGCTGCCGCTGTACAAGCAGTTGCGCATGAGCCCGTACCTGATGCTGCTGTTGCTGGCGATCGGCGCCGGTATCTTCAACATGCTGCCCTGGGCCGGCCCGCTGGGCCGTGCCTCGGCCGTGACCGGCATCGAGGTTACCGAACTGTGGCGTCCACTGATTGCCGTGCAGGGCATCGGTGTGGTGCTGCTGGTAGCCCTGGCGGCGCTGCTGGGCTGGCGTGAGCAACGTCGCATCGCCGCCGGCAGGAGCGGGGATGAAGGTGTACTGGTGGAAACCAGTACTGACTTGCATGAGCCAAGCGCCGAGGAGTGCGAGTTGGAGCGCCCGCGCCTGCTCTGGGCCAACTCCGCACTGTTCCTGGCGGTGCTGGTATCGCTGTTCTCAGGCGTGCTGCCGGCCGGCTACATCTTCATGATCGGCCTGTGCCTGGCGCTGCTGATCAACTACCCCGGTGGCAAGGCGCAGATGCAGCGTATCTCCGCCCACGCCCCGGCGGCGCTGAGCATGGGCATGATCATCCTGGCGGCAGGTTCGATGCTCGGTATCTTCACCGGCACCGGCATGCTCACGTCCATTGCCCAGGACCTGGCGCAGGTACTGCCGGCGCCGCTGGTAGGGCAGATGCACATCGTGCTCGGCCTGTTCGGCCTGCCGATGGAGCTGATGCTGAGCACCGACGCTTACTACTTCGGCCTGCTGCCGGTGACTCTGGAAGTGGTTGGTGCCCAGGGCGTCGAGCCGGCCAGCGTGGTCTATGCGCTGACCATCGGCAATATCATCGGTACCTTCATCAGTCCGTTCTCGCCGGCGCTGTGGCTGGCACTGGGCCTGGCCGGGCTGGATCTGGGCCGGCACATCCGCTACTCGCTGTGGTGGATGTGGGGTTTCTCGCTGGTGCTGTTCGGTGCGGCCTGGGCGCTCGGGTTGTTCTAGACCACGCCCAGCATGTACCGCACACGCCCGGGCTTGCCCGGGCGTGTTGCATCTGGATAGAGGCGTTTAGCTGATTTCCACCTGGTAGCGGAAGTTTTCCGCGGCCGCGCGCGACAGGCGATATTCCAGCGGGGTGCGGTCATAGCCCTGTGCGGTTCGTTCGATCACCACGCTCGGGCTGGCTTCAGCCACATCGAGCATGGCCGCAAGCTCGGCGTCGACGGCGGAAACCGTCAGGGTTTCCTTCGCTGACGCGATGCGCTGACCACAGTGCTGCTCGTAGAAGGGGTAGAGCAACTGTGGAAAATCATCCGGCGCGAGCCCCAGCAGGGCGCCGAAGCGTGAGGCGGGCAGCCAGATGCGCTCGTGAAACAGCGGGCGGCCGTCGACCAGGCGCAGGCGCTGGAGGAATACGCAGCGCTCGTCCTCAGCCAGCTGCAGTGCCTGGCGTGCTGTCGCATCAGCCGGTTCGAGGCGGCATTCGAGGATGCGGCTTTGCGGCACCTGCGACTGGCCGCTGGCGCTGACCTGGCGGAAGAAGCGAAACAGCGAGCCATCGAAGTTCGGCCGCCGCACGAAGGTGCCGCGCCCCTGGGCACGCAGCAGCAGGCCTTCTGCAACCAGGGTTTCCACCGCCTTGCGCACCGTTCCCACGGCCACGCCGTACTGGCGGGTCAGCTCCGCTTCGGTAGGGATGGCTTCGCCGGGCAGCCATTCGCCCGCGGCGATCTTGCCCAGCATTTCGTCCCGTAACCGCTGATACAGCGGCAGGCGTTCGTCCTGTCCGAGAGCCGTGGTGCTCATAAACCTCACATCCAAAAGTCGACCGGCCGTCACTTTACCACCGGCCTGTAGATTGACAGCACTCGATCTCTGTAGATACAGTCATATAAACATATATATGAATATATGAATTACAAGAAGCAGTCGCTAGTACCGGCGGCTCGTACAAGAATCGACAGAGGTATCGCTTCGTGACGCCCATGCCTTATGCCGCAATCGCCGGCATCGACACTCACGCGCACATCTTCCGCCAGGACCTGCCTATGGTTCCCGGCCGCCGCTACAGCCCCAGCTATGACGCCACCGTGGAGCAATATCTGAACCACCTGGACGCCTGCGGCCTGTCCCATGGCGTACTTATCCAGCCGAGCTTTCTCGGCACCGACAACCACTACATGGTCGAGGCGTTGCAACGCTTCCCTAAGCGTTTGCGCGGTGTTGCGGTGGTGGAGGTGCAGGTCAGTGATGCCGAGCTGGACGAGTTGGCCGCTGCCGGCGTGGTGGGCGTGCGCCTGAACCTGATCGGCAAGGCGCTGGAGGATTACACCGGCGCGGCCTGGAATGGTTTGTTCCGACGCCTGGCGCAACGCGGTTGGCAGGTGGAGATCCAGCGTGGTTTCGATGACCTGGCGCTGATCGTGCCGGCGATTCTCGAGTCCGGCGTCACCGTGGTGATCGATCACTTCGGCCTGCCAGCGCCGAGCGTGCAACTGGATGCTGCGCAGCACCACGCCTTCTTCGATCTGCTGGGCCAGGCTCCGGTGTGGATCAAGCTGTCCGCTGCCTACCGCAGCCAATCCGACCTGGCCCGCGCCCGGGCCATCGAGGCGCGTCTGCGCGAGGCCTGTGGCGGCGTCGGTCGCTTCCTCTGGGGCAGCGATTGGCCCAACACCCAGTTCGAGTCGCAGACCCGCTACGATCAGCAGTTCGCGCTGCTCGAGGCTCTGCTGCCCAACCCCGAGGAGCGCCGTCGCGTTCTGGTGGACAACCCCGCAACCCTGTTCGGTTTCGCCTCGGCGTAACCACTGCTCACATCAGAACAACAAAAGGAGTCAAACCATCATGATGAGCTTGCTCGTCGTCGCCGCGATCGTCCTCGCTGTCGCGCTGGGTTACACCACCAAGATCAACATCGGCCTGTTCGCCATCGCCTTTGCCTATCTGCTGGGCTGCTTCGGCATGGGCATGAGCCCGGGCGACATCATCAACATGTGGCCGCTGAAGATTTTCTTCGTGATCTTCTCGGTTTGCCTGTTCTATAGCTTCGCTACCGTCAACGGCACCCTGGAAAAACTCGCTGGGCATCTGCTGTATCGCTGTCGTGGCGTGCCGCACCTGCTGCCCTATGCCATTTTGCTGACCTCGGGGGTGATCGCTGCCATGGGCGCCGGTTACTACACCGTGCTGGCCTTCATGGCGCCGCTGACCCTGCTGCTGTGCCAGCGCACCGGCATGAGCCTGATTCTCGGCGGCATGGCAGTGAACTATGGTGCGCTGGCCGGGGCGAACTTCGTCTCCAGCCAGAGTGGCATCATCTTCCGCGGCCTGATGACCGGCGCCGGCATGCCCGAGAGCGAAGCCTTCGTGAATGCCCTGGCGATCTTCGCCAGCACGGCGATCATCCCGGTGCTGGTGATTTCCGCGTTCGTCTTCCTCGGCGGCCATGGCCGCAACCTCAAGAATGCGGTACTCGCCGCCGACCTGCCGGAAGCATTCAACCGCGAGCAGAAGCTGACCCTGCTGCTGACCGTGCTGATGATGGTGCTGGTGCTCGCTGCACCGCTGGCGCTGCTGGCCTTCCCGGACAATGCCACGATCAAGTTCATCAACAGCAAGGTGGACATCGGCCTGATCGCCAGCGTGTTCTCGGTGATCGCCCTGCTGCTCAAGCTGGGTGACGAGCGCAAGGCCATCGCCTCGGTGCCCTGGGCCACGCTGATCATGATCTGCGGTGTCGGCATGCTGATTACCGTCGCGATCAAGGCCGGCACCATCGACGCCCTGGCGTCCTGGATCGGCGGCAATATCCCGCCGTTGATGATCCCGGTGGCCTTCGGCGTGGTGGCGGCGCTGATGTCGATCTTCGCCAGTACCCTGGGGGTGGTGACGCCGGCACTGTTCCCCATGGTGCTGCCGCTGTCGGCGTCGATGTCGATTGATCCGATGATCCTTTTCATCGCCATCGTGGTCGGTGCCCAGGCCACCTCGATCTCGCCGTTCTCCTCCGGTGGCAGCCTGCTGCTGGGTTCCTGCACCGATGACAAGGTGCGCTCGACCCTGTTCTCGCAGCTGCTGCTGCGTGCCGCGCCCATCGGCTTCGTCGCCGCGATGCTGTTCAACCTGGCGCTGACGTTCCTGTTCTGAGGGAAAAAGGTTTTTCGCATAGTTTGGGGAAAGTGCGAGTTGATACTGGACTGGCAATAAGGTGCTAGCTGTCTAGGACTTGGCACTCTCCATTAACACGCCGTCTGATCTGCTGGGTTTCGCCCCTTACGGGCGAGTCAAGGTGTGGCGCCCGTAAGGGGCGCAACCCAAACACTCAGCGCACGCGGTAACGGATAGTGCTGAGTCAGTAAGCGATACGCACACAAACTTGCCAGTCTGGTGTCATGCGTATTCCGAGAATGCGAAGAACCTAAAAAACCGGCATCGCGCGATGCCGGGCTTTATCCCCGCAAGTTCGTATCGCTATTTCAGCCGATAGCGTCGCAAATCATCCTGACTCAGCAGGCGCAGGCTGCCAGGTGCGACCTGGTAGATGTCTTCCGCCAGGCGCACATCGACGCCCATATCGCGAAAGTACTTGGCCGGGCTGAACGCCTGGCGGCCATGGGCAGCCTGAGCCAGTGCCGAGTCGCCAGCAGGGAAGGGCGGGCGGCGCAGGGCAACGTGGCCATTGACCGTACGTTTGTTGCCAGCCGCCAGCAAGTAGATGCAACTGCCCTGGCACATGCCGCCGGAAGGGACCAGCGCCTCGAAGCCGGTTTCGCGCAGCAGGCGACCCATGCGAATGGCCTCCGGCGCGCTGCCGCCGATGCTGTCGAGCAGGACGATCTTGCGTTTGTGCTGGCCTGGATTGGCACGCAAACCCTGCAGCAGTTTTTCGTAGTCGCCTGGAACGATCTCTTCGGAAATCTTTGCCGCCAGCATGCCGGCATTGGCTTCGACTTCCACCTGTGCGTGGGCGTTCAGGGCGGTGAACAAGGTCGTCGCGATCAGGGCGAAGCGTAAACGCTGAACAATCATCGGGCGGGTTCGTTGGTGGCTCGGGAGGTAGAAGATACCTTGCCCGAGTCACCTCACGCACCTGTTCAGATCGCTGCGTTTCTCTGCTGCACCTGCCACGCCCAAACGAACAACAGCAGGCCGCCGATGGCGGTGGCGGCGCCGATATAGCCGGTCACCGTCCAGCCCATGCCGGCGCTGATGGCCAGGCCACCGAGCCAGGGGCCGAGGGCGTTGGCGATGTTGAAGGCGGCATGGTTGGAGGCGGCCGCCAGGGTTTGCGCGCCAGTGGCGACGTCCATCAGATGGGTCTGCAGCGCCGGGCCGAGGGCGATCATGGTGCCGAGGGCGAAGATCGCCGGCAGGATCGTCCACAGGCTGTGCGCCGCGAACGGGAAGACCAGCAGCACCAGCGTGCTCCAGGCCAGAATCCAGGCTACGGCGCGCAGACGCAGGCGGTCGAACAGCCAGCCGCCGGCGCTGTTGCCGACGATGCAGCCGGCGCCGAACACGCCCATGGCCAGCGGAATCCAGCCGGGGCCGACCTGGGTGACGTGCAGCAGTGTGGGCGCCATGTAGCTGAACACGCAGAACATGCCGGCAAAACCGATGGCGCCGATGCCCAGGGCCAGCCAGATCGGCGCGCGGTTGAAGGCGCGCAGCTCGCCCGACGGGCTGCTGCGCTGCTCGTTGGGGTCTGCCGGGAGGAAGATCGCCACCATGGCGATGGTGGTGATGGCGATCACGCCGACCAGGGCGAAGGCGTAGCGCCAGCTCATGAACTGACCGAGCCAGGTGGCCAGCGGGTTACCGATCAGGATCGCCACGGTCAGGCCGGCCAGCACCCGGCTCACCGCCTTGGCACGCTTGTGCGGCGGGGCCATGGACGCCGCCACCAGCATGGCGATGCCGAAGTACGCGCCGTGCGGCAGGCCGGCGATGAAGCGGAAGATCAACAGCGGCTCGTAGCTCGGCGCCAAGGCGCTGGCGAAGTTGCCGAGGGCGAAGCAGCCCATCAGCAGCAGAAGCAGGATGCGCCGAGGCAAACGCGCGCCGAGCAGGGCCAGCACCGGTGCACCGACCACCACGCCGAGGGCGTAAGCGCTGATCACGTGGCCGACTTGCGGTTCGCTGACGCCAAGGTCGGCGGCGACGTTGGGCATCAGCCCCATGATGGCGAACTCGCCGGTGCCGATGGCGAAACCGCCGAGGGCCAGGGCGAGTTGAATGAGAAGGATCGCGCCCGGCGACAGATGCGTCGCAGCGCTGGGGGAAGGCGTGTTCATGAGTGACCTGGAAGGGGAAAGCAAGCGCGGAATTATAATCTCCGAGTGTCGTGCCTGGATATTGCCGCCCGCTCTATATCGGGCTTTGAGACGAATGGTCGGCGTTGTTCAGGGCTTTCACGTAATCGACGAAGGCGCGCAGCGGCGCCGGCACGTTGCGCCTGCTGTGGTAGTACAGATAGGGGCCTTCGAAGTGCTGCCACCAATCATGCAGGATGGGTTGCAACTGGCCGCTGGCGAGATGCGCGGCGATGTATTCCTCGAAGGTGTAGAGAATGCCATGGCCGGCGCAGGCCGCGGCGATCAGCAGATCCTGCGAGGAGCTGACCAGGCGACCCTCCGGGGCGATGCGCAAGGTGCGTCCATCCTGTTCGAACTCCCAGACGCCGAGCTTGCCGCTGGCGAAACGGTAGCCTAGCAGGCGGTGCTCGCTCAGTTCGCCTGGATGCTTTGGCGTACCGTGGCGCTGCAGATAGCTGGGCGCAGCGACTGCCATGAAACACTGCCGACGCGGCCCGATAGGGATGGCGATCATGTCCTTGGCCAGGCTTTCCTCGTAGCGAATGCCGGCGTCGTAACCGGCGCCGATCACGTCGATGAAGGTGTTGTCCATGTTCACCTCCAGCGCGATGCCGGGGTAGCGCGCGAGAAAGCCGTCGAGCAGTTGCGGCAGGATGTGCCGGGCGATTATGCCAGGCACATGCAGGCGCAGCGAGCCGACCGGATGCTCCGGGTCTTCCTGCAGGTCGTTGAGTGCTGTGTTGATCTCGTCCAGCGCCGGGCGCAGGCGCTCCAGCAGGCGCGCGCCGATTTCCGTCGGCGTCAGGCCGCGCGTGGTGCGGTTGAGCAGGCGCACGCCCAGCTCCTTTTCCAGGCGGCGTATGCAGTCGCTGAGTGACGAGGCTGACGTGCCGCGGCGCTGCGCTGCGGCACGGAAACCACCGGCCTCGACCACGGCGGCGAACAGAGCGATATCGGACAGATTCGGTTGGCGCATGGCGGCGACCGGCTAATGGCGAAGCCTTCGATAATGCGGCTCAGCGCCCGCTTTGCCAATCCTGACACGGTGCTGGGTGGCAAGCGTGGGAGCGGCTTCAGCCGCGATCTTCACCGTAGCCGGATTGCATCCGGGCTACGGTTCGCGCCTTTGAAACCCCCGGTAACTGTACGCCTGACCGTATACCCTGTGCGGTAGTGACCGGCTTATCGAACAGTCTCTTTGCTTTCACCCTATGTCCTGCGCCGTTGCCTGATTTGGCGCATCGAGCTAACGGTTAGGAGGAAGCTGCAATGAGCAAGAGAAACGAAGCGGGGCTGGGCCATACACGCCGTGAAGCATTGAAACTGTTCGGCATGGTGGGCGGCAGTCTTGCCTTGCAAAGTGTGTTGGGCGGTGTGCCGACGCTCGCCTGGGCCGACACTGCAACGGGCTGGCAGGCGACGGACATACCGCCTTTGACCAGCATGCGCATGCTGGTCACCGGTGGCACCAGCGGTATGGGCTTCGAGGATGCTTTGGCCCTGAGCGGGGCCGGTGCGCAGGTAATCATCGCCGCGCGCAACGCGCAGCGTGGCGCCGAGAGCATCGAACGCATTCGTACCCAGGTGCCGAATGCGCGGGTGCGTTTCGAACAATTGGACCTGGCCGATCTGGCCTCGGTGCGCAGCCTGGCTCAGCGCCTGAATGCCGAGGGCGAGGTGCTGGACGTGCTGATCAACAATGCCGCGATCATGGCGCCGCCACAACGCGGCGTGTCTCGCGACGGTTTCGAGATGCAGCTGGCGACCAACTTTCTCGGCCATTTCGCCCTGACCGGTTTGCTCCTGCCATCGCTGCGCAAGTCATCCGATCCGCGTGTGGTGACACTGGCGAGCATCGCGGTCAATCGAGGTCGGATCAATTTCGACGATCTGCAGTCCGAGCGCGGCTATGACCCCTATGCGGCTTACGCCCAGTCGAAGCTGGCCTGCCTGATGATGGCCTTCGAGCTGCAGCGGCGCAGCCTGGCCAACGACTGGGGCGTACGGAGCATCGCCGCGCATCCTGGCGTGGCCGTTACCGAACTGGTCGAGCGTGGGCCTGGACTGGAAAGCGAGTTCGCCCGCCAGTGGGCAAAGGATCGCGAGGTCTATCACTCGGCGGCGCAGGGGGCGCTGTCATCGCTGTTCGCGGCGACGGCGGCTGAAGCCGAGGGTGGTCGCTACTACGGGCCGACCGGCGAAGAGGAAAAACGCGGCCCACTGGGCCTGGCCAAGGTGCCGGCTGCCGCGGCGGATGCCGATGATGCGGCGCGCCTGTGGTCGGTGGCTGAACGCCTGACGGGCGTGAAATACGGCTGAATCTTGGCGCGCCTTCAGGCGCGCCCCCTTCGAGGAATTTGCCATGTCATCTTCAACGATGGCGCAGCGCGTGGCCGTGGCCATCAACGCGCAGCGCAGCGAGCTGTGGCCGGCGCTGGCCGGTTTCACCCTGTTCTTCTGCATGTTCTCGGGCTACTTCATGCTGCGGCCGATCCGCGAAGCCATGGGCATCGTCTCTGGCGTGGAGAACCTGCAGTGGCTGTTCACCGCCACCTTCGTGGTGATGCTGATCGCAGTGCCGTTGTTCGCCTGGCTGAGTTCGCGGGTGCCGCGGCTCCATTTCATCGACTGGGTGTATGGCTTCTTCACCCTGAACCTGGCGCTGTTCGCCCTGTTGTTCTTCAGTGCGGATGAAAGCGTGTGGCTGGCGCGCAGCTTCTATGTGTGGATTTCGGTCTACAACCTGTTCGTCGTCTCGGTGGCCTGGAGCCTGATGGCCGACGTGTTCGACAGCGAGCAGGCCAAGCGCCTGTTCGCCTTCATCGCCGCCGGTGCCAGTGTCGGCGGCCTGGTCGGCCCGGCGCTGAGTGCCTTGCTGGTAAGCACGCTGGGGCAGAGTGGGCTGATTCTGCTGGCCGCGGTGTTGCTGGCCGTAGCGCTGTCGCTCAAGCAGGTGCTGATGCGCTGGCGCGAGGAGGGTGGCGCGGGACGTGCCGGCGCCGTGCAGGCGGAGAGCACACGGCGCCCGGTGCCGGGCAACCCGTTCAGCGGTCTGATGCGCGTGCTGTCTTCGCCCTACCTGTTTGGTATCGCCGGTTTCGTCATCCTGCTCGCGACGGCCAGCACCTTTCTCTACTTCGAGCAGGCCCGCCTGGTGGCCGAGCTGTTTCCGGATCGCGCTGCGCAGGTGCGGGTGTTCGGGGTGATCGATTTCGTGGTGCAGGCCGGTGCGCTGATCTCCCAGCTGTTCATCACCGGGCGCATCGCGCGGCGTCTGGGTGTGCGCGTGCTGCTGGCCTGCGTACCGCTGCTGGTATGCGTCGGTTTCATCGGTCTGGCCTTGATGCCGACCTTCGCCATGCTGGCAGCGCTGATGATTGTACGACGCATAGGCGAATACGCCTTCGTACGGCCGGGGCGGGAGATGCTCTTCGCGCCGCTGGATGCCGAGAGTAAGTACAAGGCGAAGAACTTCATCGACACTGTGGTCTACCGCGCCGGCGATGCGCTGAGTGGCTGGCTCAAGAGCCTGCTGGACATGCTCGCCCAGGGCGCCTGGCTGGTGGCGCTGGTGGGCGCGGCCAGCGCGGCGCTGTGGGGGCTGCTCGGCTGGTATCTGGGGACCCAGGCGGACCGCAAGGCCGCCGAGCGTCACGAACTGGTGACTACCTAGACCGGGCTCCGCAGGCGCCGCAAGCACGGCACCTGCAAGCTCGTCAGCTGCGCGCGGGGATGTTCAGGCCGCGCTGCACGGCCGGGCGCGCGAGGAAGGCATCGAGTACACGGCGCACATTGCCGAAGCGCTCGAACTGCACCAGGTCGCCGGCCTCGTAGAAGCCCACCAGGTTGCGAATCCAGGGGAACACGGCGATGTCGGCGATGCTGTACTCGCCGGCGATCCAGTTACGCCCCTGCAGGTGCTGGTCGAGCACGCCGAGCAGGCGAACGGACTCGGCGACGTAGCGATCACGCGGGCGCTTGTCCTCGTACTCGGCACCGGCGAACTTATGGAAGAAGCCGAGCTGGCCGAACATCGGCCCCAGGCCGCCCATCTGCCACATCAGCCATTGAATGGTCTCGTAGCGTGCGGCGGCATCTTGCGGCAGCAGCTTGCCGGTCTTCTCCGCCAGGTAAATCAGAATCGCCCCGGACTCGAACAGCGGCAGCGGGTGGCCATTCGGCCCGTCGGGATCGAGAATCGCCGGAATCTTGTTGTTCGGCGCCAGCGAAAGGAACTCGGCGCTGAACTGGTCGTTGCTGTCGAAGCTGACCAGGTGCGGCTCGTAAGGCAGGCCGATCTCCTCCAGCATGATCGAAACCTTGACGCCGTTGGGCGTGGGCAGCGAATAGAGCTGCAGGCGCTCGGGATGCTGCGCGGGCCATTTGCGGGTGATGTGGAAGGGGCTGAGGTCGGTCATGTGGAGTTCCATGTCGAATGGGCCTAAGAGCCTGTTCACGATCTGCTGCGCGTCGGCGCTACTGCGTTAAAAACAAGCTGGATCGCCAGCCCGGTCGGAATGCTCATGTACAAAAGTACACTCCGCTTCCTCGCTTGTTTTTGCCTTGTATCGCTCTAGCTCGCGAGATCCTGAACAGCCTCTACGAAAGGGGCGATCAGAACACGAGTGGCAGGTACGCAGGAAATCGATCCAGCAGCTAGTAGTCATCGACTCGGACGATCCTGCCTGGTTCCCTGTGCGCGACCGAGGCGGTATGGTGCGGGTTTTCATCCACCCGGCACGGAGCCCATCGGCATGAGCCTGCACGGTACCTACGATTCCCAGAACATCTTCGCCCAGATCATTCGTGGCGACCTGCCTTGCTACAAACTCTACGAGGACGACGATGTGCTGGCGTTTCTCGATCTGTTCCCGCAATCCAAGGGCCACAGCCTGGTCATCCCCAAGCGCGCCGCCGCGCGCAATATCCTGGAAATCGACGAAGCCAGCCTGGCCAAGGTCATGGCCGTGGTGAAGAAAGTGACCCAGGCCGTGGTCGACGAATTGCAGCCGGCCGGCGTGCAGGTGGCGCAGTTCAACGGCGCGCCTGCAGGGCAGACGGTGTTCCATATCCACATGCACGTGATCCCGCGCTTCGAGGGTGAGGGGCTGGGGATTCACGCGGCCACCAAGGCCGATCCGGCCGAGCTGGAAGCGCTGCAGGCGCGCCTGGCGAAACGTCTGCAAGGCTGAAACGGCATCGCCCCGGACGAGCGTCTCGACCGGGGCATCAGCGGGCGGTGATTTAACCGTTCTGGCTGCTCAGACCGCCCCACTCGACGAAACGCACCGCGTGCACCTCACCCTGGCTGTCGCGGTAGACCAGTACACTCGGCACCACGCCGCTCTTCTGGCTGTTGTCGGTGCGCTGCAGTACCTGGTCGATATCCAGATGCATGCCGTACTGGTACTGCTGTACTTCCACGTTGCTGATTTCAGAAGCCTTCTCACTGGCGAAAGCGATAGGAGCGAAGGCGGCGAGGAGGGTGGCGTTGAGGGCTGCGAATTTCATCTTGATAGTCTCCGATAGGTGGCGCCGGGAAGGTTGGCGCTGGGCTCGAGAGAGATGAAAACACTGTGCCCTTCATTGCAGAAATCGATGCGTCTGCTAGCGAAAATCGCCGCCATCGATATCTTGCCCGCAGACGCGCCAAGCCCAATACTCAGCCGGCACTTATCTGCCCATGGAGGGCTTCATGCGTTCGATCCTCATCGCTCTACCCCTGGTGTTGCTGGCTGGCTGTTCGTCGTTTCGAGGTAACCCCGAGGATATCAAGCCGGTGCCGGACGACCGCCTGCTGGCCTTTCAGGAGGCGCAGGAAAAGGGCGCGCAGATCGTGGTCAACCGCGATTTCGGCATGATGGGCGGCGGCTGCTACGTGGCCATCGAAGTGGATCGCAAGGTCGCCGCGCGCATCGGCGTCGGTGAGGTCGCAACCTTCCAGGTCCGCCCAGGCACTCGCGTGGTCGGTATCACGCCGGATCGCATGGACGACACCCTGTGTGGCATGGGCCGCCTGCTGCGCGAAGTGGCAGTGCCGGTGAAAAGCGGCGAAGTCCAGCACCTGCGCATCGTCAGCCAGAACAAGGGCGGCTTCGATATACGCCCGGACAAACCTTGATGACCGCGCTGGCGCTGTGCGGGCGGTCATACCGCCAGTGATGCCAGACGGTTAGTATTCCCTGCAGCCAATCAGGGAGCACGAACGTGAATGGATTGCCAATCGCGATAGTAGGGGCAGGGACCGCCGGCCTCGCCACTGCCATATTCCTCGCCCGTCAGGGCTATGCAGTGCGGCTGCTGGAGCGGGTCGAACAGCTGCAACCGGTGGGGGCCGGTATCCTGCTGCAGCCTTCCGGCCTGGCCGTGTTGCAGCGCCTGGGCCTGCTCGCCGAATGCACCGCACTCGGCGCACCGGTCAGCCGACTGTACGGCACCAGCTGCCAGGGGCGGGTGATCCTCGATACCCGTTATCACGACTGGCAGCCCGGCAGCTTTGGCCTTGGCATTCACCGCGGCGTGCTGATGACGGCGCTGCTCAATGCGGCGCAGCGCATCGGCGTGCAGGTGCAGACCGGGGTGAGCGTCAGCCGTTTCGAACAGGCAGGCGGTCATGTCCGCCTGCTGCATCAGGACGAAGAGGGTATTGAGCGACCTCTGGGCGATTTCGCCGCGCTGATCCTGGCCGATGGCACCCGTTCGACGCTGCGCGCGCAGATGCAGGTGCGCCAGTGGTCGCGGCCTTATCCCTGGGGCGCTTTGTGGAGCATGTTGCCGACCTCACCGGCGGCCGAAAGTGGCGAGCTGCGCCAGTGGTATCGCGGCTGCCGGGAAATGTTCGGGCTGATGCCCACCGGCTGCACCCATCAGGCGCGCGAATGCTCGCTGACCAGCCTGTTCTGGAGCCTGCCGCTCAGTGAACACGAGAGTTGGCGAACTACTGGCCTGGATGCCTGGAAAAGCCGTGTACGCAACCTGGCTGGCGAAGCTTCAGAGGCCTACCTGCAGCAGATCGATGATCCCGCGCAACTGACCCTGGCGGCCTATGCCGACGTGCGCATGCAGCGCTGGAGCGATGGTCGCGTCCTGGCCATCGGCGATTGTGCCCACGCCATGAGTCCGCAATTGGGCCAGGGTGCCAACATGGCGCTGGTGGATGCTGCTGCGCTGGCCGATGCGCTCGGCAATGCGGGTGATGAACAGCAGCATGCGCTCGACTGGAGCGCCATCTTCGCCCGTTATGGCGAAGCTCGACGGGACCACCTGCGTTACTACCGCCAGGCCAGCCGCCTGTTGACGCCGCTGTTCCAGTCCAACAGTAACGCCCTCGCCGTGCTGCGCGATATCGCCCTGATGCTCGCCCGGCATAACCGCTTCGGGCGCCAGCATGCGGTCAGCACGCTGGTCGGTGCGCGCAGCGGCTGGCTATGGTCCGGCGCGCAGAAGCGCGAGCTGCATGCCTGGACCGGTGAGCGGGAGGCGTGGGAATAACCCCACGCTGCTCAGTTGCGCTGCAGATCGAGCAGCGCCTTCTGGCTCAGATCCAGCCACTCCTTGTGCAGAACCCGGTAATGCCGAGCGGAGCGGCGGGCGTGGGTATGGATCTGCTGCAACAGTTCGATGGCTTCGCGCTGGCGCCCCAGTCGGCGCAGCAGCAGGGCATAGCGATAGTTGGCTTCCGGGCCAGCGCTGTAGCTGCCAAGCGCGCGGTACTCCTCTTCGGCCTTGAGGTCGTTGCCCTGGCCTTCCAGCGCACGGGCATACAGCAGGTGGCCCTCGGTGGAGCGGAAGTCCGGGTTGTGGGCGATCAGTTGGTCGAGGCTTGCCTGGCAACCGGCGAAATCGCTTAAGGCGAAACGCGCCCTGGCCAGGACGAGGAGGATGTCCGGGGCATCGCTGTGGATACCCCGCAGAGCCGCCTGATAGTGCTGGGCCGCCTCTTCGGCCTGCCCCATGCGCAGCAGCTCGTCGGCCAGGTTGACGCGAGTATCGCGCGTGTCGCGGATTTCCAGTTCATCGCGCAGGGTACGCAGATGGCGCTGCGGGTCGATGCTGTCGTGCAGGCGGTTGAGCGTGCGGCGCCCGCGACGACTGCCGAGCAGCTCAGGCAGCATGATGCCGAGAAAGTAGATCAGGCAGCCAAGGCCCGGCAGGGCGATGATCAGGTACAGCCAGTAGCGATCCTGGCCGCTGCGAATCACATGCAGGCCGCAGGTGACTTGGCAGGCGATGACGAGGAGGGCGAGCAGGGGCATGGTGCGGTCCAGTCCTTTGGAGTGCGAAGGGCGCCCATGAGAGCACGGATCGGCCTGCTTGTCAGGTGAGCCATGCACGGCTGTGGCATGCGTCACGTGATAGGCTGCGCGGCTGATTCCATGTCCATAAGGATGCGTGCATGCCGTCGTCGCTGGAGATCTTCGCCAACCTTTTCTATCTGGTTTCGGTGCTGCTGGCGGCGCGCAACTCGGTGCATACCTGGGCGATCGGGCTGGTCGGTTGCGTGCTGTTCGGCTGGCTGTTCTTCAGCGTGCAGCTGTATGCCGACGTTACCCTGCAGGGCTTCTTCATCCTGACCAGTCTGATCGGCTGGTGGAGCTGGATGCGTGGCCGCGGTGGCGACGCCATGCCGATCAGCCGTACGGCCTGGCCAGGATTGTCCCTGGCACTCGCCGTGGCGGTATTGGTGGCGCTGGCCTATGGGGCCTTGCTGCATTATTTCACCGACGCCTACGCGCCCTTCATCGACTCGCTGGTGCTGACCTTCAGCGTACTGGCGCAGCTACTGCTGATGCGCCGCAAGCTGGAAACCTGGTACGGCTGGCTGCTGGTCAACACCCTCGCGGTACCGCTGTTCGCCTCGCGTGAGCTGTACCTGACCGCCTTCATCTACCTGCTGTTCTGGTGCAATGCCTGGTATGGCCTGTACCGCTGGCGCCGCGAACTGAAGGCTGAGATGGTCTGATATGGGCAAGCGATTCGCAGTCGGCCTGGTGGTGGGCAAGTTCGCGCCGTTGCATCTGGGTCATGAATGGCTGATCCAGCAGGCTCAGGCCCAGTGCGAGCAAGTGGTGCTGCTCAGTTGGGCGCGCCCCGAACTGGCAGGTTGTGAGTCTGAACGACGGGCGAACTGGCTGCGGATACGCTTTCCCGAGCTGCGCAGCTGGGTGGTGACGCCCGCATGGGTGGCTGCCCAACGGCAGGCGGGGCTGAGGCTGCCGGACCTGCCGCACGAGTCCGAGGCGGATGCCGTGCAGCGCGAATTCGTCGCTGCGTTCTGCCTCGCCGTGCTGGGCCAGCCGGTGGATGCGGTGTTCACCAGCGAGGCCTATGGCGACGGTTTCGCTGCGCACCTGGCGGCGCGTTTCCAGCGGCCTGTGGCGCATGTCGAAGTGGACCGGGCGCGCCAGCAGGTGCCGATCTCGGCTACGCGCTTGCGCGCCGATATCCATGGCCTGCGTCACTACCTGGCGCCGCAGGTCTACGGCGATTTCGTCGAGCGCATCGCCTTGCTCGGCGGTGAGTCCACCGGCAAGAGCAGCCTCGCCCTGGCGCTGGGCGAGGCACTGGGCACGCGACATGCTGCGGAATACGGCCGCGAACTCTGGGAAGAGCAGGGCGGCGTGCTCGCCTATGACGATCTGCTGCGCATCGGCCGCACCCAGGTCGCACGTGAGCAGGCCTTGGCCGGGCAGTGCCGGCGCTACCTGGTTTGCGACACCACGCCGCTGACCACGCTGTTCTACTGTCGCGAGCTGTTCGGCCGGGCCGAGACCGAGCTGGAACAGTTGGCCGAGCGGCGTTATCACCACCTGTTCCTGTGCGCCGATGACTTCCCCTTCGTGCAGGACGGCACCCGCCAGCACGAGACCTTTCGCCGCCGGCAGAACCAGTGGTACGAGCAGGAACTGCTGCGGCGCGGCCTGGCCTTCACCCGCCTGACCGGCTCGCTGGCGCAGCGCGTCGAGCAGATGCTGCTGCGCTTGAGCAGCTAGTCGCGCGCAGTGGGCTCAACGATAGCGGGCGAGAATGGCGTCGAACTCGCCGTCCTCCTTCATCTGCACCAAGGCACGCAGCAACTCCTGGGTCGGTATGTCCGGTCCGTCGCGGACGAGGCAGGAGATTGGGTCGGCGCTGACCTCGGCGAGTGCATGCAGCTGCTTCTCGCGCGGTTGGTTGCGATTGAACCAGTCCAGGCTGAGCTGGCTGCTGATCGCATAGTGATAACGGCCGGCCCCGAGCTTTTCCAGGGTCAGCTGCTGGGTGCGGGCATCCTCACGCTGGATTTCGCCGCTGGCCAGTTGTGGCTCCAGGCTGGGGTAGCTAAACCCTAATACGGTACCCAGGCGCTTGCCGCGCAAGCGTTTCAGAGAGAAGTCGGCTTCGGCGCTGCGCCCGACGATCAGGTCGCGTTGCACCATGAAAGGTAGGCTCCAGATGTACTGATGATGGGGTTCGCTCAGCCAGTCCGGATTGACGTAACAGCGCACGTCGAGTTCACCGCTGGTCAGCAGGCGCTGCACGCGCAGGCGCGGCAACACCAGCATCTCGGCGCGGCGGCCGACCTTCTGCGCCAGACGCAGCTGCAAGTCGTAGAGAATCCCGCCGCGGGCCTGGCCGTCGACGATGCTGACCATCGGCATGGCCCAGCTCTCGTTCACCGAGAAGTGCAAAGGGCGTTGCTCCTGTGCTGCGCTTGTCAGACTGAGCAGAACTAACAGAAGGCAGAGCGAGAGACGCATGTAATTACCGAGTTGAAGGCGTTTGCTGTTCAGCCTAGACGACCAGCGTTCAGGCTGGCGCCGGCTCGAAACTGTCGGCGCGGGCCATGCGCCACATGCGCTGGTAGAACTCGCCGCTGACCTCACCGTTGAGCAGATCGCCCGGTGCAAGGAATACGTGCTGCTGCGAGAACAACTTGATCTCGGTGGCCGACAGGCGCTGCACCAGGTGCTTGGCATCGATCTGCGACGGGTGGTCGAGGCCGGCGGCGGCGAGCATCTCGGCCAGCGCTCTGAGCGTGTTGCGGTGGAAGTTGTAGACGCGCTGGGCCTTGTCTTCGACCACCAGGGCGCGCTGGCGCAGCGGGTCCTGCGTGGCGACGCCAGTGGGGCACTTGTTGGTATGGCACGACTGCGACTGAATGCAGCCGATGGCGAACATGAAACCGCGCGCCGAGTTGGCCCAGTCGGCGCCGATGGCCAGCACGCGGGCGATATCGAAGGCACTGACGATCTTGCCGCTGGCGCCGAGCTTGATCTTGTCGCGCAGGCCGCTGCCGACCAGGGTGTTGTGGACGAACATCAGGCCCTCGCGCAACGGCACGCCCAAGTGATCGGTGAACTCAAGCGGCGCTGCACCGGTGCCGCCTTCCTTGCCGTCGACGACGATGAAGTCGGGCAGGATGCCGGTCTCCAGCATGGCCTTGACGATACCCATGAACTCCCAGGGGTGACCCAGGCAGAACTTGAACCCCACCGGCTTGCCGCCGGAGAGCTCACGTAGCTGGGCGATGAACTGCAGCAGCTCGGTCGGCGTGGAGAAGGCGCTGTGGCGTGACGGCGAGATGCAGTCCTCTCCCATGGGCACGCCACGAGTGTTGGCGATTTCCTCGGTGACCTTGTGCTTGGGCAGGATGCCGCCGTGGCCCGGTTTGGCGCCCTGGCTCAGCTTGATCTCGATCATCTTCACCTGCGGGCTGGCCGCCTGCGCGGCGAAACGCTCGGGATCGAAGCGGCCGTCCGAGGCGCGGCAGCCGAAGTAGCCGCTGCCCAGCTCCCAGACCAGATCGCCGCCGTGCTCGCGATGGTAGGGGCTGATGCTGCCTTCGCCGGTGTCATGGTAGAACTCGCCGAGTTTCGCCCCTTCGTTGAGGGCGCGAATGGCGTTGGCACTGAGTGAGCCGAAGCTCATCGCCGAGATATTGAACAGCGAGGCCGAGTACGGCTGGCTGCATTGCGGCCCGCCGATCTCCACGCGAAAGCTGCACGGGTCGCTGAGCGGCGCCGGGCGCATGGAGTGGCTGATGAACTCGAAGCCGTTCTGGTACACGTCGCTCAGGGTGCCGAAGGGTTTGTCCGAACCTTCGTTCTTGGCGCGGGCGTAGACCAGCGAGCGCTGGGCGCGGGAGAAGGGCAGCTGTTCGGCATCACCTTCGAGCAGGTACTGGCGGATTTCCGGGCGGATGCCTTCGACCAGATAGCGGATATTGCCCAGGATCGGATAGTTGCGACGTACTGCATGGCGGGTCTGCAGCAGATCGCCGATACCGATCAGGCTGAGCACGCCGCCGATCAGGGTTAACGGCCATATCCATTCATGAGCGAGGAAGGGCAGGCTGGCCAGGGTGAACAGCACGCAGAACGCGAAGAATGCATAGCGGCTGAGCAAAGAGAGGTTCATGAAGATTCCCGGAACGTGAGTCAAGTTGAGATTTTAGACCAAAAGGCTATAACGGGTCACGTTCTGTCCGTACAGACACTCTCAAGGGCTAAGGACGAACACCGATGCCCTGTGGCACACTCAGTGGCCCGGAGCCAACCATCGCCAGAGCTTGGCCCGCGTCCCCCGATTTTTCGGCCTGCGCCCATTGTCGCCGGCCTACTGCCTGAGGCCGCCAGCGGCCAAGAAGAGGAATGAGCGTGCATAACGTCGTGATCAGTGGTACCGGCCTCTACACCCCGGCCAACAGCATTTCCAACGACGAGCTGGTGGCATCCTTCAATGCCTACGTGCAGCAGTTCAACGCCGATAATGCTGAAGCCATCGCCTGTGGTGAAATCGAGGCACTGAGCGAATCCAGCAGCGGCTTCATCGAGAAGGCCTCGGGTATCAAAAGCCGCTTCGTCATCGACAAGGACGGCATTCTCGATCCTCAGCGCATGGTGCCGCGCATCCCTGAGCGTTCCAACGAAGAGTGGGGCATTCTCTGCCAAATGTCCGTCGCAGCCGCCCATCAGGCGCTGGAGCGTGCCGGCAAGACCGTCGCCGATATCGACGGGGTGATCGTCGCCTGCTCGAACCTGCAGCGCGCCTACCCGGCGGTAGCCATCGAAGTGCAGGCCGCGCTGGGCATCGACGGCTGGGGCTACGACATGAACGTGGCCTGCTCCTCGGCCACCTTCGGCATCCAGGCCGCGACCACCGCGATCCAGACCGGGCAGGCCCGTGCCATCCTCATGGTCAACCCGGAGATCTGCACCGGTCACCTCAATTTCCGCGACCGCGACAGCCACTTCATCTTCGGCGACGCTGCCACCGCGGTGATCATCGAGCGTGCCGACCAGGCCACCTCCAAGCACCAGTTCGATGTGGTCGGCACCAAGCTACTGACCCAGTTCTCCAACAACATCCGCAACAACTTCGGGTTCCTCAACCGCGCGGCGGAAGAGGGTGTGGGCGCGCGCGACAAGCTGTTCGTGCAGGAAGGCCGCAAGGTGTTCAAGGACGTCTGCCCGATGGTCGCCGAGCTGATCGCCGCGCACCTGGCCGAGCACCAGCTCAATGTCGCTGACATCAAGCGCTTCTGGCTGCATCAGGCCAACCTCAACATGAACCTGCTGATCGCGCGCAAGTTGCTCGGTCGCGACGCCGAGCCGCACGAGGCACCGGTGATCCTCGACACCTACGCCAACACCAGTTCGGCCGGCTCGGTGATCGCCCTGCACAAGAACCAGGACGACCTGCCAGCGGGCAGCCTGGGTGTTCTAAGCTCCTTTGGTGCCGGTTATTCCATCGGCAGTGTAATTTTGCGCAAGCGTTGAACTCTCTGTAGGAATGCCTGACGTGCACGGGGCGTTCGGCTTCGTGCGCAGGCCTGACCTACGGGAGTTCCATGTCCGATTCCGATCTCTTGGGGCGCCTGCTCGCCGGCGAGCAGAAGGCCTACCGCGAGCTGGTGGCTCGCTATCAGGGTGCGATGCGGGCGGTGGCCTACGCCATCGTCGGCAGCCGCCATGCCGATGAGGTGGTGCAGGATGCCTGGTGCGCCGTGGTGCGCAACCTGGCAGGTTTTCAACGCCGCGCCAGCCTCAAGACCTGGCTGCTGACCATCACCGCCAATACCGCCAAGACCCGACTCAAGCACAACCGTCGCGAAGTACTGCTCGACGACCTGGCCGCGCCGCATGGCACGGTCGGCGACCAGCGTTTCTCCGATGACGGCCACTGGCTGCTGGCGCCAAATGCCTGGCATCAGGACAGTCCCGAAGCCTTGCTGACCGAGGACGAGCTGCGCCAGTGTCTGGAACACACGCTGGCCAGCCTGTCCGAGCTGCAGGCCAGCGTGCTGGTGCTGCGCGAGCGTCAGGGTCTGGAGCTGGAGGCGATCTGTAATCTTCTCGACATCTCCCTCTCCAATGCCCGTGTGCTGCTGCACCGGGCACGCCTGAAAGTCTTCGCCACCCTGGAACATTTCGAGGAGACAGGCCAATGCTGACCTGCAAGGAACTGGTCGCTCACTCCAGCGATTATCTCGACGGCCAACTGACGTTGCGCCAGCGCCTAGCCGTACGCGCCCACCTGGCCATGTGCGGCAACTGCCGACGCTTCATCCGCCAGATGAAACTGACCCAGGCGGTGATCCGGCAGATGCCGGATGAGGAGTTACCCGAACTCGACGCCCTGGCCGAGTGCCTGGCGCAGAACCGGCGTAATCAGGGGTGAAGCATGATCTGAGGGCTTTGTTGGTTTTTCGGATGTCCATCCTCGGAACAGGCGAGTCCTACAGCGGAACAAGGCCGATAACAGTGATGATCCCTGGGATCGCTTGAACGCTTAGTCCCCGCTGAGCGAACTACAGAGTGGCCAGGGCGGCAAAGCACCACAACAGGCCGGATATACGAATGAAATTGCGCTGGTGGCAGGATCGAAAAGCTATTGCTCACTACTTGTGGGCAGACTCCATGTACGCATTGTTATATTTCACTTCTTTAGTTGAAAATCTTCGATGTTATCTAAGCGGTAGAAGAATCTTGTAAATTCTAGCGCCACCTCCCGAGATACCTGATCGATCATTTCTTTAGTTACAAATTCGCCTTTTCCTATCATGTGCTTTTCAATGGATTTAGTGGTGATCTCGGATATTATTTTGTCAGATTGCCGGTTTTGAAAGGTCTGAACTATTCCACCAATTGCGGAGACGCAATAGTTTATATCCATTTTGCGAACTGCCAGGGAATTGAATATTTCCTCTGAAACGGGCATGTCAATGTTCTCTTGCTCCTGTGACACTGGATCAATTGCGTAAGATTTAAATAAAGATGGCCCTTCCCACTCGTAGGAAAGAATGGCCGAGATTCTCAGTTTTCCATAAATTTCAATTAGTCCGATAGCAAGCTTGCGGCTTTCTGAGGTGGCGAAAAATATTCGATGATTTGTTTCATCGATAAATGGTTGCTTAGGAAATGGAGTTACAGAGTCAAATTGAATTCCTTCATACCCCGGATTTCTACCGTTAATGTAGTCAATGATAGGGTTGAAGCAGCCGCTCCTCAGTCTTTCTGGTTTTATCAGAGTGGCCGCATAAGTGAGCATCATCTTTGCAATAGCGCGCATCTGTTTTTCTCCGCCTAAAGAGATGCGACGATGCACCTCCGGCAGGTAGGTGGTTACAGATTTAGCCTCTATTTCCTGCAGGTCATCAATGGATTTATTAAACTTTACTAGCACTTTCTCAAACAGCTTTAGAGCTTGTTCTTCATTGCTGGCGGTTATAGATATAAATTTGCTTTTGGGATCATCCGTGCCTTCAATTTTTACGTCTGCCCCAGAGAGCTTGAGTGATCCGCCGTGACTGATGTCGTAATTATTTCCATCATGGGAAATAGCGTTTTTGTGTGTGGGGGATGGCTTGTTGCGCCCCGTAGTGATTCCTAACATTGTTGAGAAAAAGCTAAGCTCTTTTGAGAGTTCTTCGTCAATTTCGTCGCCAAGTCGATTGTTACAAGCCTGACAGCAAATATTCCTCGACCCTTTTCTTCCTCCTAAAGATGATAGAATTACATGTTCTTCTGAGCCTTTGCCACTTTCAAATGTTGCAGTTTGACAATAAATGCAGGTTAGCATCTAGGCCTCGGTGAAATATACATTTTGGTAAGGGGTGGGCTTCTGTCCGTCCCAGTGAACGCAGCGAACGGTTTGAACCACTTGTTATGCATCGTGCTCGGGCTGGCCTTTTATAGGCTGCGACCGCCAATCCGCATACTCATGAGCACATGCAGGGCAGAGATGGATGTGACGATTTGCTGCTTTCTTAATTAGGGGGCGTTTTTTATGCTCTATTTCCCAGCATTTTAAGCAGTATGCTGATCCTTGGGGACTACCAGTTTCATCAGCTTCATAGTAGGCATCACTGTGCCGAACCAAGGATCCTTTACTTTGAAAGGCATTCTCTAGTTCTTCTATTTTTTTGTCTTTTTGAATGATTGTGTCTTGGATTTCCGCCAGCTCCATTTTTACATCAGCTAAAGCGCCAACTAAGTCTGCTAATTTTAATTTTAGCTCTGCTTTCTCTAGTGAGAAGTCACTATCTTTAAGGAGGCGTGCAATGTCAGTTGCAGTTTTAATTCCATTCAAAGCCGTGGCAATCAATGTCAGGTCTGGCATGGACGTCTCCGTAGTGCATAACAGTGGTTAGATGGATGGAGTTAACAAACAGATAGTAGAGCCTTCCATCTAACTCCGCACTATTCCGTTTCGCTTCGCACTAAAACTCTTTCCAATCATGGCCTTACCGCTGTGCTCTGGCAGTCCGCTGTATTCGCTTGGCCTCTTCTTTTTGCTCCAGCATTACACTTGGCACACCGCGTGGTGGATGTTCTGCTTCTGGCTATCGAAAGCCTCGCCGCTAAAGCGCCTCCCACGGTGCGGTGGATGTTTCTGTGCCTGTGGGAGGGGTTTCGGCTCTGGCATCCTGCTTCGCTCTACCTCCTGCACCCATGCAGTCGTAGTCGCGACTGGTAGCGGGCAAAGCTCCCCGGATTGCATCCGGGCTATGAAATTTTTTTTCGCCCGCTGTAACGCCCGCATCCCTGCCTCGTCCATTGCTGCGAGGGCGCCAACCTGGCGCCGTATTCGAAACCGATGGAGAGATGCCATGAAACAACTCAATACCCTGACTGCCACCCTGGGCGCTGCGCTGCTGACTTCCATGGCGTTCACTGCCCATGCCGCGAGCAACCCCTTCGCTGCGCAGGAACTGGCCAGCGGCTACAGCCTGGCCGCTGCCGAGAAGGCGCAGGAAGGTTCCTGTGGCGAAGGCAAATGCGGTGGCGAGATGAAAGGCGACGCAGAGGGCAAGTGCGGCGAGGGCAAGTGTGGTGGCGAGAAAAAAGCCGATGCCGAGGGTAAATGTGGCGAAGGCAAGTGCGGCGGCGAGAAGAGCGAGTAAGGGCATAGGGGAGGACGGATCATGCACCTCGCAAACCTCACCGGCGCCGGTCTCGGCCTGCGTCGCGGGCTGCTCGCCGAGTTGATCGGCGATCATGCCAGCGGCGCTGACTTTCTCGAAGTGGCGCCGGAGAACTGGATCGGTGTCGGTGGCCGGTTGGGCAAGCAGTTGCGCGCCCTGAGCGAGCGCCGGCCGTTGCTGTGCCATGGTCTGTCCCTCAACCTCGGCGGCTTCGCGCCGCTGAACCTGGAGTTGCTGCACGCCATCAAGGGCTTTCTCGACGCGCATGGCGTGTTGGCCTACAGCGAGCATCTGTCGGCCTGTGCCGACGATGGCCAGCTGTATGACCTGATGCCGTTACCGTTTTCCGAGGAGTCGGTGGCGCGCATTGCCGAGCGCGTGCGCATCGTGCAGGACCTGCTGGAGCGGCCGCTGATTATCGAGAACGTCTCAGCCTACGCGCGCCTGCCCGGCGAGCTGGACGAGGCGGATTTCGTTCGCGCCGTGCTGGAGCGTGCCGACTGCCAGCTGTTGCTGGACGTCAACAACGTCTACGTCAACAGCCTGAACTTCGGCTTCGATGCCGAAGCCTACATTGCTGCGATGCCCAGTGAGCGCATCGCCTATCTGCATGTCGCCGGGCATTACGACCAGGCGGCAGACCTGAAGATCGACACCCACGGTGCGCCGGTGATCGATCCGGTGTGGACGCTGCTGAGCAGCGCTTATGCGCAGCATGGCGTACGCCCGACGCTGCTGGAGCGCGACTTCAACTTCCCGCCGCTGGCCGAGCTGTATGCCGAGCTGGCGCATATCCGCAGCCTGCAACAGGCTGCGCAACCGCTGAGCAGGTACGGCACATGAGCGGCGTTCAGCAGCAGCGCGACTTCGCTGCACGTATTCGCCAGCCTGAGGCGCAGGCCTTGCTGCCCGGCATTACGGCCGAGCGCATGGCGGTCTACGAGGAGCTGTTTTTCAACAATGTCGCCAGCCTGGTGGGCGGCGCCTTCCCCGTGCTGCGCGGGGTTCTCGGGGCCGAGCGCTGGCAGCGGTTGCTGCGCGCGTTCCTCGCCGAGCACCAGGCGAGCACACCGTACTTTCTCGAGATCAGTCAGGAGTTCATCGTCTGGCTGCAGCAGGGCTATCGCGCCGAGCCTGACGACCCTGCGTTCATGCTGGAGCTGGCGCACTACGAGTGGGTCGAGCTGGCGCTGGATGTCAGCGATGCGCAGTTGCCCGAGCGCGGCTGGTCGCCATTGGCCTGGCCGCTGGCTTATCGCTGGCCGGTGCAGAGCATCGGTACTGATCACTGCCCCACGCAGCCGCCTGCCGAGCCGACCTGCCTGCTGGTCTGGCGTGATCGCCAGGATCAGGTGCGCTTCATGCAACTGGCGCCGTTCGCCTATCAACTGGCGCTGCGGCTGCAGGCCGGCGAGCCGCCTGTGCAGGCGCAGCTGGAGTTGGCCACGGCCCATGGCCTGGCCGCTGATCGCAACTATTTCGCTAACGCCCGCGCGCTGCTGGATGACTGGCAGGCGCGCGATATCTGGTTTCCGCATCCCGAGGACTGACCACATGATCACTTTGCTCAATCGCTTCCAGGACGCGCTGGAGGCTACCCGGCGCCTGGATTTTCTCGGCCCGCTGTTGCTGCGCCTGTATCTGGTGCCGGTGTTCTGGATGGCCGGCATGCAGAAACTGTCCGATATCGACGCCACCGCGGCCTGGTTCGGTAACCCGGACTGGGGCCTGGGCCTGCCATTTCCCGAACTGCTGGCCTGGGCGGCGGCGCTGACTGAGGCCGGTGGCGCCATTCTGTTGTTGTTCGGCTTTGCCGTGCGCTGGATCAGCATTCCGCTGATCATCACTATGCTGGTGGCGATCTTCGCCGTGCACTGGCCCTATGGCTGGCAGGCGATTGCCGACCCATCCGCGCCCTTTGCCAACGAGCGCGTGCTGGCGGCGGCGGAGAAGATCGAACGGGCGCGGGCGATTCTGCGTGAGCACGGCAATTACGACTGGCTGACCGGCAGCGGCAAGTTCGTGGTGTTGAACAATGGCATCGAGTTCGCCGCCACCTACCTGGTGATGCTGGTGGCGTTGTTCTTCAGCGGGGCAGGGCGCTGGTTGAGCGTCGATTACTGGCTCGCGCGGCGTTTCCGAATGTCTCGTTAGCCCAGCGGATTGTCCCGACGCCGGCTCTCGCGAAATTCGCCCGGCGTCTGCCCGGTCCAGCCCTTGAAGCTGCGGTGGAACGAGCGTGACTCGGTGAAGCCCAGGTAACAGGCAATGTCCTGAATCGCCAGGTCGCTGCGCAGCAGGTAGTGCTCGGCCAGTTCCTGGCGCAGCTCGTCGAGAATCTGCTGGTAGCTGGTGCCGGCCTGCTGCAGGTGGCGCTGCAGGGTGCGCACGGTCATGTCGAACTTCTCTGCCACCCGTTCCTTGCGCGGCAGGCCGTCCTTGAGCAGCAGGCGCAGGGCGTTCTTCACCCGGCGCGGTAGCGGTTCGTTGTCGTCCAGCCCGGCCATCAGGGTCAGGGCATGTTCTTCCAGCGTGCGCAGCAGGTTGGCATCGGCCTGGCGCAGCGGCACGCCAAGGTAGTCCAGCGGCACCAATAGGGCGTTGCAGGGTTGTTCGAAGCGCACTGGGCAGCCGAAAAGCTGCTGGTATTCCTCCAGTTCGGTGCCTGCCGGTTGCGCATGCTCGAACCACACCTCACGCGGCGAATGCTCGGAGTCGGCGATCCAGCGCGCGTACAGCAGCCAGGAGGCGAGCACGTTCTCGACCATATGACGGCGTACGTCCGGCGCCTGATGACGGCAACTCCAGATCAGCCGCACGTGATCCTCGGCGGCTTCGAGACGGCTGGTGCCCATGTCGCCCACCAGTTTCTCGTAGGGCACGATGCGGCCCATGGCTTCGCCGAGGGTGGCGCAGTTCATGGCGATGTAGCCAAGCACGCTCCACGAGCCGGGCTGGACGAAACGCGCGGCGTGCAGGCCGAACAGGGGATCGCCGGACACCTCGATCAGATGCGCCAGCAGGCGCTCATGCACCTCGCTGGGCATGCGCTTGCCATTGTCGGCCAGGTCCTGCGCGGCAATGCCGGCAGCGGCCAGGGCACGGTCGATGTCCAGACCGAGCTGTTCGGCCTGACGCAGGTATTTGAGCAGGGCGGGAACCGAGGTATAGCCGAGGTTTTCCATGGATTCTTCTTGTTCTGCGATGCCTGTCTTGATTGGCGATAGCGCCTGTCCCGATTCGACAGTGACGGAAATCGGCGGCTGGCTAGTATAGGCAGCCATAAGTGCTGATCGGAATGGGGGATGCGATGCGACGCTGGAACGGATGGGGAGACGAAGCGACCGAAGTGGAACTGCCGGCCCATGGCGAGGCCTTTCTCGCCGAGCTGATCGGGCCGGGGCAGCGCCTGGCCGACGCCAGCCTGCAGGACGTACTGGCGCGCGTGCCGGCCTCGCGTCTGGCGCCGCATCCGCTGATCAGCGTCGATGCCGAAGTGCGCGTGCGCCACGCCCGCGGCCAGAGCCTGCCGGACTGGCTGGCGATGCGCTCCGGTGACTTCGGTCTGTTTCCCGATGGCGTCGCCTGCCCGGAAAGCGCCGAGCAGATCCGCGAACTGCTGGCCTGGGCACAAAAGCATGACGTGACCCTGATCCCCTACGGCGGCGGCACCTCGGTGGCCGGCCACATCAACCCGCAGGCCGGCCAGCGCCCGGTGCTGACCCTGTCGCTGGAGCGCATGACGCGCCTGCTGGATATCGACGAGGACAGCCTGATCGCCACCTTCGGCCCCGGCGCCAATGGCCCGCAGGTGGAAAGCCAACTGCGCGCCCGTGGCTATACCCTGGGCCACTTTCCGCAGTCCTGGGAGTTGTCGACCCTCGGTGGCTGGGTCGCCAGCCGCTCCAGCGGCCAGCAGTCGCTACGTTACGGGCGGATCGAGCAACTGTTCGCCGGCGGCAAGCTGGAGACCTTCGCCGGCACTCTGGAGATTCCAACCTTTCCGGCGTCGGCCGCCGGGCCCGACCTGCGCGAGCTGGTGATGGGTTCGGAAGGGCGCTTCGGGGTGATCTCCGAGGTGCGCGTGCGCATCAGTCGCCTGGCCGAGCAGGAGCGCTTCTACGCGGTGTTTTTGCCCAACTGGCAGCAGGCGCTGAGTGCCATTCGCAGCCTGGCTCAGGCGCGCGTGCCGCTGTCCATGTTGCGCCTGTCCAATGCCATCGAAACCCGTACCCAGCTGGCCCTGGCCGGTCACCCGCAGCAGATCGCGCTGCTGGAGAAATACCTGGCCCTGCGCGGCGCTCGCGACGGCAAGTGCATGCTGACCTTCGGCGTCACTGGCAGCCGGGTGCAGAACGCCGCCTCGCTGAAACAGGCGCGGCGCCTGCTCAAAGGTTTTGGCGGCGTGTTCACCGGCACCCTGCTGGGCAAGAAGTGGGAGCACAACCGTTTCCGCTTCCCTTACCTGCGTCATGGTCTGTGGGAGCGCGGCTACCTGGTGGACACCCTGGAAACTGCCACCGACTGGTCCAACGTCGACAACCTGCTGAACAAGGTCGAGACCAGCCTGCGTGATGAGTTGGCCGATGAGGGCGAGCGTGTGCACGTCTTCACCCACCTGTCGCACGTCTATGGCGAAGGTTCGAGTATCTACACCACCTACGTGTTCCGCCCCGGCAGCGACTACGCCACCGCCATGGCGCGCTGGCAGCGGCTCAAGGCGGCGGCCAGCCGCACCATCGCCGAGAATCGCGGCACCATCAGTCACCAGCACGGCGTGGGGCGCGACCACGCGCCTTACCTGGCAGCAGAGAAGGGCGAGCTGGGCATGGCCACGCTGCGCAGCCTGGCCACGCACTTCGACCCCGACCAGCGCCTGGTGCCAGGCGTGCTGCTGCAGGACTGAGCATGGAACCCTGGAACGCCACCTGGCGCACGCGCGAGCTGCCTGAACTGGCCGCGCGCGACTGGGATCTGCTGGTGATTGGCGGCGGCATCTGCGGTGCCGGCATCCTGCGGGAGGCGGCGCGACGCGGCTGGAGCTGCCTGTTGCTGGAGCAACGCGACTTTGCCTGGGGCACCTCCAGCCGCTCGTCGAAGATGGTGCACGGTGGCCTGCGTTACGTTGCCAAGGGCCAGATTGGGCTA
This sequence comes from Ectopseudomonas mendocina, assembly GCF_016008875.1. Classification (GTDB taxonomy): domain Bacteria; phylum Pseudomonadota; class Gammaproteobacteria; order Pseudomonadales; family Pseudomonadaceae; genus Aquipseudomonas. The sequence continues at coordinate 128,091 of NZ_JADTQG010000004.1, read as the reverse complement.
ACCCGAGACTCGGTACGCGAACGCCAGCGCCTGCTCGCTGAAGCGCCAGGGCTGGTGGACCCGCTGAGTTTCGTCATGCCGCATTACCGCGGTGGCTTCCCTGGGCCCAAGGTATTCGGCGGCCTGCTCAGTCTGTACGACGCCCTGGCCGGCAAGCGCAATCATCTGTTCTACCCGCTGCAGCAGCTGCGCTACCTGGCGCCGGGCATCCGCGAGGACGGCCTGCTCGGCGGCACGCGCTTCTTCGACGCAGTGACCGACGATGCCCGCCTGGTGCAGCGCGTGCTGGGCGAGGCGCGCGCCGAAGGCGGGGAGGCGCTCAATGGCATGCGCGTGGTCGAGTTGTTGCGTGAGGCGGGGCAGGTGGTTGGTGTGCTCGCCGAGGATGTGGAAACGGGCGAGCGCTATCGCCTGCGCAGCCGCGCCGTGGCGCAGGCAACCGGCGCCTGGGCCGATCGCCTGCGCCAGCCCGGTAATGGTCGCATCCGTCCGCTGCGCGGCAGTCATCTGCTGCTGTCGAGCTGGCGCCTGCCGGTGGCGCATGCCTTCAGTTTTATGCACGCCGCCGATGGGCGGCCGGTATTCGTTTTCCCCTGGGAGGGCGCGACGGTTATCGGCACCACCGATCTGGATCATGCGGACGATCTGGATACCGAGGCGGCGATCAGTGTCGAGGAGGTCGAGTACTTACTGGCTGCCTGTGCCCAGCAATTCCCGACCGCCCAGGTGACGCGCGGCGATGTGCTGTCGACCTGGGCGGGCGTGCGTCCGGTGGTGAGCGATGGCAGCGTCGGGCTGAAACCCTCGGACGAGAAGCGCGAGCATGCGCTATGGATCGAACCGGGCAGCGTAACCCTGGCCGGCGGCAAGCTCACCACCTTCCGCCTGCTGGCGCTGGAGGTACTGCGCGCCTGCGCAGGCTTCGTCGGCAAAGCGGTGGACGATCAGGGCGGCGCGGTCTTCGCTTCGAGTACACCGACACCGATGCCGGCATTGATTCCGGCGCAGCAACGCCGTCTGGCCGGTAGCCATGGCCGCCAGCTGGGCGAGGTGCTGCGCCTGATCGACGAGGTGGGCGGAGACTGCGTCGCGGGTACGCACACCCTATGGGCCGAACTGGCCTGGGCCGCCGAGGGCGAGCTGGTGCTGCACCTGGACGACCTGCTGCTGCGCCGCACCCGCCTGGGTCTGCTGCTGGCAGAAGGCGGTCGCGCCGAGCTGCCGCGTATCCGCGCGCTATGCCAGCCGCGCCTGGGGTGGAACGATGCGCGCTGGCAGCAGGAGGAGGCGGATTACCTGGCGCTGTGGCAGCGCTGTTACAGCCTGCCAGAGACTTAATGATGGCGCTGCCGACTTTCCGTAGGAGCGAGCTCTGCTCGCGAACGCGGTTAGCGCAAAAGCTTCGCGAGCAGAGCTCGCTCCTACACGGATTCCGCGTACAGGTTGTAGCCCGGATGCAATCCGGGGATGAACGACGATGCAGCTCCCGGATTTCATCCGGGCTACGTAGCTAGATTGCGGCAACTCCGATCAGCTCCCTCTCCCGCTTGCGGGAGAGGGTTGGGGAGAGGGAAAGCGTTTATTCGCAGGCCACCTGGCTCAGACGGAACACTCTCTCCCCGGCCCCTCTCCCATAAATGGGAGAGGGGAGACATAACAAAAGGACCACACCTTGAGCGAACCAAGCTATCTGCTGAGCATCGACAACGGCACCCAGAGCGTCCGAGCGCTGCTGTTCGATACTCAGGGCAACCTGCTGGCCAAGGGCAAGGTCGAGCTCGATCCCTATTTCTCCAGCCAGCCGGGCTGGGCCGAGCAGGACCCGGAGTACTACTGGGCCAGCCTCGGCGAGGCCTGCCGCCTGCTGTGGCAACAGGTGGATATCGACCGCCGCCTGATCCGCGGCGTTGCTGTTACCACCCAGCGCGGCAGCATCATTCATGTCGATGAGCAGGGCACGCCGCTGCGCCCGGCGATTCTCTGGCTCGACCAGCGCCGCGCCGAGGTGCAGGGACGGATCAAGGGCCCCTGGGGCTGGCTGTTCAAACTGGTTCGCGCGGAGGAGGCGGTCGATCACTTTCGTGGCCAGGCCGAGGTCAACTGGGTTGCCCAGCATCAGCCGGACATTGCGGCACGCACGCACAAGGTGCTGTTGCTTTCGGGGTTTCTCACCCATCGCCTGTGCGGTCGCTTCGTCGATACCACCAGCAGTTGCGTGGCTTATCTGCCGTTCGACTACAAGCGCCTGCGCTGGGCCGCGCCCGGCGACTGGAAGTGGCAGGCGTTGAAGGTGCGCCGTGAGCAACTGCCCGAGCTGTTCAAACCGGGGGAACGACTGGGCCAGATCAGCGCCGAGGCCAGTCGCCATACCGGTATTCCCGAGGGCCTGCCGCTGATCGCTGCCGGCGCAGACAAGGCGTGCGAAGTGCTGGGTTCCGGTGCACTGGAGGCCAGCACGGCCTGCCTGTCTTACGGCACCACCGCGACCATCAACACCACACGCAGTCGTTATCTGGAAACCGTTCGCCTGATTCCTCCCTATCCGGCGGCGCTGCCGGATCACTTCAACACCGAGGTGATGATCTATCGCGGTTTCTGGATGGTCAGCTGGTTCAAGCGCGAATTCGGTCTGCGCGAGATGCAGCGTGCCGAGGCGCTGGGCGTGTCGCCCGAAGCACTGTTCGACGAGTTGGTCAACGCCGTGCCGCCCGGATCAATGGGACTGATGTTGCAGCCATACTGGACGCCAGGCATCCGTGAGCCGGGGCTTGAGGCCAAGGGGTCGATCATCGGTTTTGGTGATGTGCACACCCGCGCGCATATCTACCGTGCCATTCTCGAAGGCCTGGCTTATGCGCTGCGTCAGGGCAAGGAGCGCATCGAGAAGCGCGCCGGCACCCGTATCGAGCGCCTGCGTGTTTCCGGTGGCGGTTCGCAGAGCGATGCGGCGATGCAACTGACGGCCGATATCTTCGGCCTGCCGGCCCAGCGTCCGCATCTGTACGAGACCAGTGGGCTGGGCGCGGCGATCAACTGCGCGGTGGGCCTGGGGTTGCACGCCAATTACCCGAGCGCCATCGCCGCCATGACTCGAGTAGGGCAGGTGTTCCAGCCGAACCCGGAGGCACAGCGCGTTTACCAGCAGCTCTACGGGCAGGTCTATCAGCGCATGTATCGCCAGCTCAAACCGCTGTACCAGCGCATTCGCAAGATCACCGGCTATCCGGCGTAGAGCATAGGAATGAGCATTGTGGGAGGGGCCGGGCGGCGCTCCGCTTTAGCCCCGACCGAGTAATACCAAGGTCGCGGCTAAAGCCCCTCCTACAGAAACCAGTCGCTCTCCGAAGTGGAGAGCGATGGTTTTGCTTCAAGCGACATCCACCAGCACGATTTCGCTGTCTTCCTGCGCTTCGACGCGGATCACCTCGACATCGGCAACGGCGACGCCGTCGCGTGCCTTGGCTGCCACACCGTTGACGCTGAAGGCCCCGGTGGCGCCTACCAGATAGGCCTTGCGACCCGGCTGCAGTACATACTCGGCGCTTTCTCCTGCCTTGACCGTGGCCGCTACCAGGCGTGCGTCGGTGCGAATGCGCAGGGCGTCGACATCTTCCTCGTAACCGCTGGCCAGGGTGACGAAGGCTCCGGAGCGATCGCCTTTGGGGAAAGGCTTGGCGCCCCAGGAAGGCGGCAGGCCGGCCTGGTTCGGCTGGATCCAGATCTGGAAGATCTTGGTGGTCTCATCCTCCAGGTTGTACTCGCTATGGGCGATGCCGGTGCCGGCGCTCATCACCTGCACGTCGCCCGCTTCGGTACGGCCCTTGTTGCCCAGGTTGTCTTCGTGGCTGATCGCACCTTCGCGAACGTAGGTGATGATCTCCATGTCGCGGTGCGGATGCGGCGGGAAGCCAGAGTGCGGAGCGATCTCGTCATCGTTCCAGACGCGCAGGCGACCCCAGTTCATGCGCTCGGCGTCGTAGTATTCGGCGAAGGAAAAATGGTGACGGGCATTCAGCCAGCCGTGGTGAGCGCCACCGAGTTGTTCGAACGGACGTACATCGATCATGGTCAATCCTCCAGTCATGCACGAGGTCAGTCCCGTGCGATGTCGATGGATGAATGATCCTTTTTGATTGGTCGATTTAAAAGCGCAATATTTATTGATTTAATATCTATAAATTAGATTAATTGTCCGAGGGCCACACACTAGGCTTTCGTTTATCCCTCAAGGAGCACTGCAATGCGCGAGCGCAAGGCCTGGTTGATCCTGCATGGCAAGCAGGCATTGAACGAAGAGGTAAGGGCGGCCGTGAACGGCCTGCGCGAGCGTGGCTGGGATCTGGCGGTGCGCCTGACCTGGGAGGGTGGGGATGCCGAGCGTCTGGTGCACGAAGGGCTGGCGGCTGGTTATTCGATCCTGATCGCTGGCGGCGGCGACGGCACCCTGCGCGATGTGGTCGAGGCCATGGTCAAGGCACGCAGTGAAGCCAGCCTGGCGCTGTTGCCACTGGGTACGGCCAATGATTTTGCTCATGCCGCCGGCGTGCCGCTGACGCCAGCTGCGGCGCTGGCTCTGCTGGAAGTGGAGCCGGTGGCGGTGGATGTGGGCATGGCGGGCGAGCGCGCCTTTCTCAATATGGCCACCGGCGGCTTCGGCTCCAATGTCACCGCCAATACCTCGGAGGAGCTTAAGAAAGTCCTCGGTGGCGCCGCCTATCTGCTGACCGGGCTCAGCCGCTTTTCCCAAGTGCGCGCCGCCGCGGGGCGTTTTCATGGGCCGGACTTCGAATGGCAGGGCGAATTTCTCGCCCTCGGTATCGGCAATGGCCGTCAGGCGGGCGGTGGGCATCTGCTCTGCCCGGAAGCCACCATCGATGATGGCCTGCTGGACGTCAGCATCGTGCCGGCGGCGCAGGACGTGGTGAGCACCCTTGGCACGCTGCTCACTGGCGGCATGCACGGTTTGCAAAGCGTTGCGATCAGCGCGCGGCTGCCCTGGCTGGAGGTGGAAGCGCTGGAGGGATTGGACCTGAACCTCGACGGCGAGCCGATGGAAAGCAAGCGGCTGCGCTTCACTGCACAACCCGGTGCCTTGCGTCTGCACCTGCCCGGGCATTCGCCGCTGCTCGCTGGCCATGCGCTTGGCGCTGAGGCATGATGGCTGCGCGCCAGCAACGCTTCAGTCTGCCGGCAGTTCGCCGATAACCCGAGCGGCAGACTAGACTCACCTCATTACCTTGGAGCGCATGATGGCCGGCATTCTCGATTCAGTGGATCAACGCACGCAACTGGTCGGCGAAAACCGTCTGGAAATTCTCATGTTCCGCCTGGCCGGCCGGCAGCTGTTCGCCATCAACGTGTTCAAGGTGCAGGAAGTCCTGCAGATGCCCAAGCTGACGCTGATGCCGCAGCGCCACCGCTTCGTCTGCGGCGTGGTCAACCTGCGTGGCCAGACCCTGCCGGTGATCGACCTGTCGCAGGCCATCGGCATGCGCCCGCTGGTGCCGGATGAGCGCAGCACCATCATCGTCACCGAATACAATCGCTCGGTGCAGGCCTTCCTGGTCGGCAGCGTGGATCGCATCCTCAACCTCAACTGGGAGTCGATCCAGCCACCGCCCGGCGGTGCCGGCCGCCAGCACTACCTGACCGCCATCACCAAGGTCGACGAGCAGATCGTCGAGGTCATCGACGTGGAGAAGGTGCTGGCCGAGATCGTGCCGATGAGCACCAAGGTCTCCGAGGAAAAACTCGCCGACCCGCTGCTGGAAAAGGCCCGTGGTCGCGAAGTGCTGCTGGTGGACGACTCCAGCGTCGCCCTCAGCCAGTTGCGCGATACCCTGTCGCAGTTGGGTATCCGCCTGCATATGGCCAGCGATGGCCTCAAAGCGCTCAACCTGCTGAAGAAGTGGGCGGACACTGGCGAAGTGATGACGGACAAGCTGCTGATGATCTTCACCGACGCCGAGATGCCGGAAATGGACGGCTACCGCCTCACCAGTGAAATTCGCAATGATCCGCGCCTCAAGGATCTTTACGTGGTGCTGCACACCTCGCTGTCCGGCAGCTTCAACGAGGCGATGGTGAAGAAGGTCGGTTGCGACAATTTCCTCTCCAAGTTCCAGCCCGACAAGCTGGTGGACGTGATCCGCCAGCGCCTGGAGCTCGACGAACCCCGTTAGAGCCATGTGCGGCGGATGAATCCCGCCGGGCGCCGATGGCGGTACCCGCCCCTACGCTGGCCAGTCGTTATTGCCCCGCAGTGCTTGTGAGCGAGGCCGTCAGCTCGTATAACGGCGTTTTGCCAACAGGAAGCTGACCCATGCTGAGTCTCTCGGGGCTATACCGTTACCCGCTCAAGTCCGGCCGCGGCGAGACCTTGCAGCGCAGCGCGGTCGATGGCCTTGGCCTGCATGGCGATCGGCGCTGGATGCTGGTCGACGCCGACAACGGCCGCTTCATCAGCCAGCGCCTGCTGCCGCAAATGAGCCAGTTGAGCGCGTCGTACGATGGGCGTGGCGGCCTCACCCTCAGCGCTCCGGGGTGCGACGATATTTCCGTGGCGCTGCCCGACCCCGATCAGGATCTGCGTGGCGTCATCCTCTGGCGCGACAGCCTGCGTGTACCGGATGCCGGCGATGAAGCTGCCGAGTGGCTCAGCGCCTTGCTGGGTAAGGCCTGCCGTCTGGTGCAGGTGCCCGAAGAGCGCACCCGCCAAGTCGATACCGCTTATGCCCGGCCGGGTGATCGAGTGGCCTTCGCCGATGGTTTCCCGCTGCTGCTGATCGGCCAGGCATCGCTGGACGATCTGTCCCAGCGTGTCGGCCAGCCGCTCTCGATGCTGCGCTTCCGCCCCAATCTGGTGGTCACAGGCAGCGAGCCTTACGCCGAAGACAGCTGGAAGCGTATCCGCATTGGCGAGGTGGAATTCGACGTGGTCAAGGGCTGCTCGCGCTGCATTCTCACCACCATCGACCCGCAGACCGGCGAGCGCAACGCTCAGCGCGAACCGCTGGCCACGCTCAAGACCTATCGGGAACGCGAGGGTGACGTGTTCTTCGGGCAGAACTTGCTGCCCCGCGGAGTCGGTGAGTTGCAGTTGGGCATGCCGGTAGAAGTGCTGGAATAGAGCGGCCTTGTAGGAGCGAATTCATTCGCGAATAAATTCGCTCCTACACCGGCTTCACTGATCGTCGAAGAAACGCTCGTTCCAGGCCACCAGCGGGTGCGGCGCATCGAGCTTCTGGCCATAGATCACCGAGTAGGACAGCACGTTCTGCACGTACTGGCGGGTTTCGTCGAACGGAATGTTCTCCACCCAGACGTCATAGCTCAGGTGATTGGCGCCGCGCAGCCACTGGCGTACCCGGCCCGGGCCGGCATTGTAGGCGGCCGAGGCGAGCACGCGGTTGCCGTTGAACTGGCCGTACACCTGGCTCAGGTAGGCAGCGCCCAGCTGGATATTGGTGTCCGGGTTGAGCGCTTGTTGCGGCGACGCCAGGGGGATGCCGAACTTGCGCGCGGTTTCCTTGGCGGTGGCCGGCATCAGTTGCATCAGGCCCATGGCGCCAGCGTGGGAGCGGGCGTCGGCCATGAAGGCGCTTTCCTGGCGGGTGATGGCGAACACCCAGCTCGAGTGCAGGTCGCGGCGTCTGGCTTCGCGGACCAGTTCGTTGCGATGAGCCATGGGGAAGCGTACCTCCAGATCGTCCCAGTACTGGGCCTGGCTGATGGTTCGGATGGCCGGGAAGTACCACTCCATTTCGTATGCCAGGCGCGCCTGGGCCACCAGCTCGTCGCGGCTGAACCGGCGGCTGACGTGATACCACTCGCGGCGGCCGTCGACGATCTGACCGCGCGCATGAAATTCCATGGCGCGCTTGATGCCGGGCGTGTTGCGCACCTTCTGCACGACCTTGGGGTCGAGCGCCAGCGGCTGGTTATTCAGCGCGTACGGCGCCTTGACCTGATCTGCTGCCATGAAGCCGTAGAAATCGCGCTCCTTGGCCAGGGCCTGGAACAGCACCGCCGGTTGCTGGCTGTTGGGTTGTGCCAGTTGCAGGCTGCGCGCGTTCCAGTAGCGCCAGCGGTTGCTGCTGGCCAGGTCGGACGGCATCTTCTGCGTCAACTGATAGGCCTCTTCCCAACGGCCATGGCGCAGCAGCAGGCGTGCACGCCACTCGCTGACGGTGTTGTCACGCAACTGTGGGTCGTACTTGGCCATCACCTGCAGACCACGCAGATCGAAGCGTTGCGCCAGGCGTAGACCGATCTGCCGGGCGATGGCGACCTGCTCGTCGGCGGAGAACTTCATGCGCTGGGCATAGCCGTCGAGCAGGGCCAGGGCGTCTTCGGGGCTCTGCCGGGCCAGACGGCGCAGGCCGAAGCCGACCACGTCGCTCATGGCGTCATCGGCTGGGGCGAAGCGCGCGGTGTTCTTCAGCAATTGCGGTTTCTGCGCCACTTCGACCATCAGCTTGCCGCGCTCGCCGAGCGTCGGCATGCCCTTGATCAGGAAGTTGGCGAGACCGTAGTTGCCGCTTTCCACCGCCAGCTTGGTGCGCTGCCAGCGGCGCTGCTCGGTGAGTTGGCCATTGGCCGCCCAGCGCTCGAACAGCGGGTCGCAGGCATTGGGTTGGGACTTGCCCACCAGCCAGAGCTTTTCGGCGGTGGCGTTGCCTTCTGCAGTCAGGCCGTGGCTCAGCTGGTATTGGCCGTACAGGCAGTCCAGTTCGGTGAAGTTGAGGTCGGGGTCGTAGTGATCGAGGAAGGGCTTCCAGTCGCCGCGTTCGGCAAGCCAGCGCAACCAGCGCAGCTTCATCCAGTTGGCCTGGGGCAGGTCGCCGTGCTCGGCGAGGAATTTCTCGATCTCGGCGTTGCTCGCCGACTTGAGGCGATTGGTCAGCTCGTCATAAGCCAGATAAGGCGTGAGCGGGTAATCGCGCAGCGCGCTGGCGTACTGGCGATAAGGACCGCTGTCGCCCTTGGCCAGGGCGCGTTTGGCCTCATCGTAGTACTGGCGCTGCTGGGCGAGGCTGGCGGCTTCGGCGCTGGCGATGCCGGTGGTTGTAAGAATCAGACAGGAAACTAAAGAGAGAAAGCGACTGCGCATGGCATTTCCAGGGGCAAGCAGAGGTATGGGACAACGCGGTCCGTATCGTTGCATGCCTCTAGCTTAGCCTTTCATCGGGGCGCGGTGAATGCCGCCGGGCGGGATCGACACATGCAGCAAAAAAGCGCGTATGTGCGCCGCCTGGAATGCTGATCCCACGGCTGCCGCCTCGGTGGAAACGGCAACAGCCGACTGGCAACTCGGGTAGAATGCGCCGCCTGTTTCTGGAGATGCCCATGACCCTGCTCAAGTTTGCCGACGTATCCCTCGCCTATGGCGCCATGCCCCTGCTGGACGGAGTGTCCTGGCAGATCGCGCGGGGCGAGCGTGTGTGCATCATCGGCCGCAACGGCACGGGCAAGTCGAGCATGCTGCGCCTGGTCAAGGGCGACCAGATGCCGGACGACGGCGAGATCTGGCGTGCTCCGGGCCTGAAGATCGGCGAGTTGCCACAGGAACTGCCGCGCGCCGACGAGCGTACCGTGTTCGACGTGGTCGCCGAAGGCCTGGCCGGTGTCGGCGAGTTGCTGGCGCGCTATCACCACTTGGCGCAGAACATCCAGGGCGATGACGACCTCGAGCAACTGATGCACGTGCAGCAGGAGCTGGAAGCCAAAGACGGCTGGCGCCTGCAGCAACTGGTCGACAGCACCCTTAGCCGCCTGCAGTTGCCGGCGGACAAGACCCTGGCCGAGCTTTCCGGTGGCTGGCGCCGACGCGTGCTGCTGGCCCAGGCGTTGGTGTCCGAGCCGGATCTGCTGCTGCTCGACGAGCCCACCAACCACCTGGACATCGGTGCCATCGCCTGGCTGGAAGAGGCACTGAAGGATTTCGGTGGCGCCGTGCTGTTCATCACCCACGACCGCTCCTTCCTGCAGAACCTGGCCACACGCATCCTCGAACTGGACCGCGGCGGTCTGATCGACTGGAACGGCGACTACGCCAGCTTCCTGGTGCACAAGGAGCAGCAGCTCGCCGCCGAGGAAACTGCCAACGCGCTGTTCGACAAGCGTCTGGCCCAGGAAGAGGTGTGGATTCGTCAGGGCATCAAGGCCCGCCGCACCCGTAACGAAGGCCGCGTGCGTGCGCTCAAGGCGATGCGCGCCGAGCGTGCCGAGCGCCGCGAGCGTCAGGGCAAGGCGAACATCCAGCTGGAGACCGCGGACAAGTCCGGCAAGCAGGTGATGGTGGCGGAGAACGTCAGCTTCGCGCATAGCGGCGGCCCGTTCCTGGTCAAGGATTTCTCCATGGTCCTGCAGCGCGGCGACCGTATCGGCCTGCTCGGCGCCAACGGTACCGGCAAGACCACGCTGCTCAAGCTGCTGCTGGGTGATCTGCAGCCGAGCAGCGGCAGCATCGAGGTCGGCACCAAACTGGAAGTGGCGTATTTCGACCAATTGCGTCACCAGCTCGAGCCGGAAAAGACGGTGATCGACAACGTCGCCGAAGGTCGCGACTTCATCACTATCGATGGCCAGAACCGCCATGTGCTGAGCTACCTGGGCGACTTCCTGTTCAGCCCGCAACGGGCCCGTACACCGGTCAAGGCGCTATCGGGTGGCGAGCGGGCACGACTGTTGCTGGCGAAGTTGTTCAGCAAGCCGGCCAACCTTCTGGTGCTGGACGAACCGACCAACGATCTGGACGTAGAAACCCTGGAACTGCTCGAAGAAGTGCTGCTCAATTTCCCCGGCACCGTGCTGATGGTCAGCCACGACCGTGCCTTCCTCGATAACGTCGTGACCAGCACCCTGGTGTTCGAGGGTGAAGGCAAGGTGCGCGAATACGTCGGTGGCTATCAGGACTGGCTGCGCCAGGGCGGCTCGCCGCGTCTGCTTGGCGTGGGTGAAAGCAAGTCCGGCAAGGCCGAGCTGGCCACCGCCATCGTCGAAGCGCCGGCCCCAGCGGCAGCGGCCCCGGTGCAGGGGAGCGCCGAGCCGGCGAAGAAGAAACTGAGCTACAAGCTGCAGCGCGAGCTGGAGGCGATTCCCGGGCAGATCGACGCCCTGGAGCAGGAAATGGCCGCTGTGCAGGAGCAGGTATCCGTTCCTGCCTTCTATCAGCAGCCGGTGCAGGTCACCACGGACGTGTTGGCGCGTCTCGAGGGCTTGCAGAAGGAAATGGACGCGCTGCTCGAGCGCTGGGCAGAGCTGGAAGGCTGACGAAGGAACGACGGGCAATGGCCATCGAGTACCGCATCACTCTCGACGACAATCATCAGTTCAGCTACCGGATCGAACTGAATCGCGAATATGACCCCACTGAAGCGCAACAGGCACCTGCCTGGACCCGCCTCGAGCATCAGCAGTGCAGCAATTGCCCGCTCAGCCGCGAGCAGTTCAGCCACTGCCCGGCCGCGGTCGATCTGCAGCGGGTGATCGAGGATTTCCATGGTCTGCCGGCGTTCAAGAAGGCCAGTGTCTGGGTACGCACGCCAGAGCGTGAGTACACCAAGCATGTCGGGCTGGAGGAGGGGTTGCGGGCGCTGCTTGGAGTGATCATGGCCACCAGCGCCTGCCCGGTGCTGGCGCGCCTGAAACCCATGGCGCAGCACCATCTGCCGTTTGCCAACAACCAGGAGTTCATCCTGCGTGCGGTGTCGCTGTACCTGGCGCGGCAATACTTCAACATGCGCGAGGGGCGCCTGGCCGATTGGGAGCTAAAAGGGCTGGTGCGCTTGTTCCAGCAACTCAAGCTGGTCAACCAGGCCTTCTGGCAGCGTATTCACGACACCTGTGAAGGTGACTCCAACCTCAAGGCCTTCCTGACCTTCTTCTCGATGTCGTCGAGCATGACGGTGTCGCTGGAAACCCAGCTGCAGAAGATCCGCCCGCTGGTCATGAGTGCGGGCGAGTCGTTCGAGTAAGAGGGTGTCTACAAAATGGCTGCACTTGGCAATACTGCGTTGAAAGCGATCTCGAAATGCTCATTTACTGCACGTAAACTCCGCTTTCTCGATCGTTTTCGCCTTGTCTTGCCTTCGTTCGCCTATCTTGTAAACACCCTCTAAGGCCGAAGCCAAAAAGCTCGCCGCTAAAGCGCCGCCCACGGGCAGAGCCAACGCAGCTACTGTGTGGGAGAGGCTTCAGCCGCGACGCGATCTCAAGCGCCTTTTTCGCCTTTCTTCAGACGCACCGCGAGCACATCGCAGGGCGCGCCGTGCAGCACGTCATTGGCGGTGGAGCCCAGCAGCAGCGCAAGGCCGTGACGCCCATGGCTGCCGACCACGATCAGGTCGCAACGCTGTTCTTCGGCCAGGCGGTGGATTTCCTGGCGCGGCTGCCCGTAAGCCAGGTGGCGCTGGTCGGCGGTGAGTTCCGGGTACTTGCCGGTGAAGCTGTCCATGCGCTCGCGGGCCTGCTCGAACTGCTGTTGCTGCAGCATCGACAGATCCATCGGCACGTCGCCGCCAAAGGCCATGGCCATCGGTTCGACGATATGCACCAGGGACATCTTGGCGCCACTGGCCTGGGCCAGCTTCTGCGCACGGACCACTACGGGGTCGCATTCCTCGGTCAGGTCTACGGCGACCAGAATGTGCTGGTAGGGCATGGTGAACTCCTCCTTAAGGAAGCAAATGGCTCTGTCTCAAGTATGGCCCCATTGTGTGGGATAGAGCGACTGGTCTTGAAAAGGCAAAGAAAAGCCCGGTGTGAGCACCGGGCAATGGTTGGGCCAGGCAGGCCGGAAATATGGGCATCAGTGTTGGCCTGCAGCGTACTGGGCGGCAACGCCTTCCAGGCCCTCGATGATGCTGTCTGAATACTTGCTGATCAAAAACGGTACGGTGTTCTCGTTGTAGTTGCGCAGGGATTTCTCGATGTAACGCCACTTGGTTTCGATTGAGCCCAGCGCAGCGCTGATCTGCGGGGTGTTCTGCTGGGCGGCGCTGAGGTTGTCGAGTTGATTGGCGAACTCGCCGACCAGCTCATCGATGGCGCGCTCTTCGCCGCCGCCAAAGAAACTGGTGCCAACCGAGGCACTGCGTGAAGCATAGTCCAGGGCGATGTTCTGCATCAGCAGGCTTTGCTCGCGGCTCTTCTGCGTAAGTGGCGGGACGCTGGAACCGCTTTCTTGCTGAATCTTCTGATACAGCTCCTGACTAATGGCCATGATGTGCTGATTGCTGTCGGCCAGGTCGGCGACGGGTTGCAGGTCAGTGAAACCCTGGCTGCGCATGGCCTCCATCAGTGCCTGTAGACCGCTGCGGTAACTTTGCCAGTTGGTTTGTAATTGCGTGCGCAGCGCCTTGCTTGCGTCGCCAGGCATCTCGCCCAGGCCGTCAAGATGCGCTTGGCCCTCCTGCAGTGACTCGCCAATCATCCGCGCGTAGCGCTGGTCGCCTTCCATGCCGTTGTACATGTAGAAGTCGCCCAGGCTCTTTTGCGTCGCCAAGCGCAACTGATGCAGGCGCAGCAGATCATCGGCCGGCGCTGCGCTGAGCAAGGAAGGGGAGAGTGATGTGAAGAGAAAAACGAGTAGGGCGCTCAGGGGAAATACAAGCGAACGGCAGCTCGACATGGGCGACTCCGTATGGCCCATCGTGGGGCTCGATTTGTTTTTTGTTACTCGCGACTGGCCCTGTGCCAGCTGCGAGTGAGGCGACTGTACCCGGAGCTTGATTGTTTGGCTAGGCACCTGGCCATGCCTGTAACGGCCGGTAAAACACTCGCAATGGCGCGGTATTGACGCGATTTATAGAGAGCGCCTGGAGCCCGCGAGTGACCGGGCTTGCAGAATTCGTCGGGAAACGACGAAAACGGGCCAATTGACAAGCGCAGGCTTTTCCTCGAAGGTGTGCATACCCAAATCAAACGGGCGTATGAATTGAGCGTTTGCCTGGTCAGGCGCGCCGTTTACAGCCCGAATATCGCGTCGGTGGGTGTGTCGTACCGATTGGAGCTATGCTCGACGGCTGTGCCGTGAGCTGGCCTGCCGGTTGGCTCCGATGTGTACTGTTCAGCTTCCATACCGTGGAGATCAGTTGATGATTTACGAAGGTAAAGCCATCACGGTTAAGGCTCTTGAGAGCGGCATCGTCGAATTGAATTTCGACCTCAAGGGTGAGTCCGTCAACAAATTCAACCGTCTTACCCTCAACGAGCTGCGCGCCTCCGTCGACGCGATCAAGGCTGACGGTTCGATCAAGGGCGTGATTGTCACCAGTGGCAAGGACGTGTTCATCGTCGGTGCCGATATCACCGAGTTCGTCGACAACTTCAAACTGTCCGATGAAGAACTGGTGGCTGGCAACCTCGAAGCCAACAAGATCTTCAGTGATTTCGAAGACCTCGCCGTGCCGACCGTCGTCGCCATCAACGGCATCGCCCTGGGCGGCGGCTTCGAGATGTGCCTGGCCGGTGACTACCGCGTAATGAGCGAGAGCGCCAAGATCGGCCTGCCGGAAGTCAAACTGGGTATCTACCCGGGCTTCGGCGGCACCGTGCGCCTGCCGCGCGTGATCGGCACCGACAACGCCGTCGAGTGGATCGCCTCCGGCAAGGAAAAACGCGCTGATGACGCGCTGAAAGTCGGCGCCGTCGACGCCGTGGTCGCTCCTGCCAAGCTCAAGGACGCCGCACTGGACCTGATCAAGCGCGCCATCTCCGGCGAGCTGGACTACAAGGCCAAGCGTCAGCCCAAGCTGGAAAAACTCAAGCTCAACGCCATCGAGCAGATGATGTGCTTCGAGACCGCCAAGGGCTTCGTCGCTGGCCAGGCCGGCCCGAACTACCCGGCTCCGGTCGAGGCGATCAAGACCATTCAGAAGGCTGCCAACTTCGGCCGTGACAAGGCGCTGGAAGTCGAGGCCACCGGCTTCGTCAAGCTGGCCAAGACCTCGGTCGCCGAGAGTCTGATCGGCCTGTTCCTGAACGATCAGGAGCTGAAGAAGAAAGCCAAGCACCACGATGAAATCGCGCGTGACGTGAAACTGGCCGCCGTGCTCGGCGCCGGCATCATGGGCGGCGGTATCGCCTACCAGTCTGCCTCCAAGGGCACCCCGATCCTGATGAAGGATATCCGTGAAGAGGGTATCCAGATGGGCTTGAACGAGGCTTCCAAGCTGCTCGGCAAGCGCGTCGAGAAAGGCCGCATGACCCCGGCGAAGATGGCCGAGGCGCTCAACGCCATCCGTCCGACCATGTCTTACGGTGATTTCGGCAACGTCGACATCGTCGTCGAAGCCGTGGTCGAGAACCCCAAGGTCAAGCAGATCGTGCTGGCCGAAGTGGAAGCCGTCGTGCGTGAAGACGCCATCCTGGCCTCCAACACCTCGACCATCTCCATTTCCCTGCTGGCCCAGGCGCTCAAGCGTCCGGAAAACTTCGTCGGCATGCACTTCTTCAACCCGGTGCACATGATGCCGCTGGTGGAAGTCATCCGTGGTGAGAAGTCCAGCGAAGTGGCCGTGGCCACCACCGTTGCCTACGCCAAGAAGATGGGCAAGAACCCGATCGTGGTCAACGACTGCCCGGGCTTCCTGGTCAACCGCGTGCTGTTCCCGTATTTCGGCGGCTTCTCCAAGCTGCTGGGCTTTGGCGTCGACTTCGTGCGTATCGACAAGGTGATGGAGAAGTTCGGCTGGCCCATGGGCCCGGCTTACCTCTCCGACGTGGTCGGCATCGACACTGGCCACCACGGCCGTGACGTGATGGCCGAAGGCTTCCCGGACCGCATGGCCGTGGAAGGCAAGACCGCCGTCGACGTGATGTACGAAGCGGATCGCCTGGGTCAGAAGAATGGCAAGGGCTTCTACGCCTACGAGACCGACAAGCGCGGCAAGCCGAAGAAGGTCACCGACCCGCAGGCCTACGAGCTGCTCAAGTCCATCGTGGTCGAAGAGCGTGAAGTGACCGACGAGGACATCATCAACTTCATGATGATCCCGCTGTGCCTGGAAACCGTTCGTTGCCTGGAAGACGGCATCGTCGACACCGCAGCCGAGGCCGACATGGGCCTGATTTACGGTATCGGCTTCCCTCCCTTCCGTGGCGGTGCGCTGCGCTACATCGATTCGATCGGTGTTGCTGAATTCGTCGCCCTGGCCGACAAATATGCCGAGCTGGGCGCCCTGTACCACCCGACCGCAAAACTTCGCGAAATGGCCGCCAAGGGCCAGAAGTTCTTCGGTTAATCGTGCAGCGAACAGAGCGAGAATAGATATATGAGCCTGAATCCTAGAGATGCAGTGATCGTCGACTTCGGTCGTACCCCGATGGGTCGTTCCAAGGGCGGCATGCACCGCAACACCCGCGCCGAGACCATGTCCGCGCACCTGATCAGCAAAGTGCTGGAGCGCAACGCCAAGATCGACCCGGCTGAAGTCGAGGACGTGATCTGGGGCTGCGTCAACCAGACCCTAGAGCAGGGCTGGAACATCGCGCGCATGGCGTCGCTGATGACCCAGATCCCGCACACCAGCGCCGGCCAGACCGTCAGCCGTCTGTGCGGCTCGTCCATGAGCGCGCTGCACACTGCCGTGCAGGCGATCCAGACCGGCAACGGCGACGTGTTCGTCGTCGGCGGCGTTGAGCACATGGGCCACGTCGGCATGATGCACGGCGTCGATCCGAACCCGCACCTGTCGCTGTACGCCGCCAAGGCGTCCGGCATGATGGGCCTGACCGCGGAAATGCTGGGCAAGATGCACGGCATCACCCGTGAGGCGCAGGACGCCTTCGGTGAGCGTTCGCACCGCCTGGCGCACAAGGCCACCGTCGAAGGCAAGTTCAAGGATGAAATCATCCCGATGCAGGGCTACGACGAGAACGGCTTCCTGAAGATGTACGATTTCGACGAAACCATTCGTCCGGAAACCACCGTCGAAAGCCTGGCTGCGCTGAAGCCTGCGTTCAATCCAAAAGGCGGCACCGTGACTGCAGGTACCTCCTCGCAGATCACTGACGGCGCTTCCTGCATGATCGTCATGAGCGCCCAGCGTGCTCAGGATCTGGGCATCGCCCCGATGGCCGTGGTTCGCGCGATGGCCGTTGCCGGTGTGGATCCGGCGATCATGGGCTACGGCCCGGTGCCGTCCACGCAGAAGGCGCTCAAGCGCGCTGGTCTGAGCATGGCCGACATCGACTTCGTCGAGCTCAACGAAGCCTTCGCGGCTCAGGCCCTGCCTGTGCTGAAGGATCTGAAACTGCTCGACAAGATGGAAGAGAAGGTCAACCTGCACGGCGGCGCGATCGCCTTGGGTCACCCCTTCGGTTGTTCCGGGGCCCGTATCTCCGGTACCCTGCTCAACGTCATGAAGCAAAACGGCGGCACCCTGGGTGTCTCCACCATGTGCGTGGGCCTTGGCCAAGGCATCACCACCGTCTTCGAACGCATTTAAGCGTCAGTGGACAGAAACCGGGGCCCAGTGCCCCGGTTTTGCTTTTTACGGCTTTTTATTTCGGGAACCGCTCAATGCAGTTGCAGCCAGGACTCTATCGCCACTACAAAGGCTCGCAGTACCGTGTATTTGCTGTGGCACGCCATTCCGAGAACGAGGAAGAGGTGGTGGTCTACCAGGCGTTGTACGGCGAGTTTGGTTTGTGGGTACGACCGCTGAGCATGTTCTGCGAAGAGATCGAGGTGGACGGCAAGCGCGTTCCACGCTTTGCTTTGATTCAGGCCGAAGTCAGCCCTATCGGCAGTTCGGAAGTCTGACTGCGCAGCCCCTGCGCTTGACCTTCGCTTGGTCGCCACTATATATAGCGGGGCCTCAAGGCTCCCTGCCTTCTATATTTCGCAATTCAGGAATTTTCTGATCCATGGGCAAATCGCTGGTCATCGTGGAATCCCCGGCCAAGGCCAAGACCATCAACAAGTACCTGGGCAGCCAGTACGTGGTGAAGTCGAGCATCGGCCATATCCGTGACCTGCCTACCAGCGGCTCGGCAAGCGCCGCCAAGGAGCCGGCCAAGCGTGGCAAGGCCGCCGCTGGTGAAGCGCCTGCGCTGTCGCCCAAGGAAAAGGCCAAGCGTCAGCTGTTCGCCCGTATGGGCGTCGATCCCGAGCACGGCTGGAAGGCGAAGTACGAGATCCTGCCCGGCAAGGAAAAGGTGATCGAAGAACTGCGCCGCCTGGCCAAGGATGCCGACACCATCTATCTCGCAACCGACTTGGACCGCGAAGGGGAAGCCATCGCCTGGCACCTGCGCGAGTCCATCGGCGGCGATGACAGCCGCTACAAGCGCGTGGTGTTCAACGAGATCACCAAGAAGGCGATTCAGGACGCCTTCTCCAGGCCCGGCGAGCTGGACATCAACCGCGTCAACGCGCAGCAGGCGCGCCGCTTCCTCGATCGCGTGGTGGGCTACATGGTCTCGCCGCTGTTGTGGGCTAAGATCGCCCGCGGCCTGTCTGCCGGTCGCGTGCAATCGGTGGCGGTGAAGCTGGTGGTGGCGCGCGAGAAAGAAATCCGCGCCTTCGTGCCGGAAGAATACTGGGAGGTGCATGCCGATCTGGGCACCGCGAAGTACGCCAAGGTGCGCTTCGAGGTAGTGCGCGAAGACGGTGCTGCCTTCAAACCGGTCAATGAAGCGCAGGCCATGGCTGCGCTGGAGAAGCTCAAGGTTTCCAGCTACAGCGTGGTCAAGCGTGAAGACCGTCCCACCAGCAGCAAGCCGTCGGCGCCTTTCATCACCTCCACCCTGCAGCAGGCGGCGAGCAATCGCCTGGGCTTTGGGGTGAAGAAGACCATGATGATGGCCCAGCGTCTCTACGAGGCCGGCTACATCACTTATATGCGTACCGACTCGACCAACCTGTCCAACGACGCGGTGGAGATGGTGCGCGGCTTTATCGGCAGCGAGTACGGCGACAAGTACCTGCCGGGCAAGCCCAACCTGTATTCGAGCAAGGAAGGCGCTCAGGAGGCGCACGAGGCGATTCGTCCGTCAGACGTCAACCTGCGCCCGACCCAGCTGTCGGGCATGGAGCGCGATGCCGAGCGTTTGTATGACCTGATCTGGCGCCAGTTCGTCGCCTGCCAGATGCCGCCGGCCGAGTACCTGTCCACCAGCGTTACCGTAGCCGCTGGCAATTTCGAGCTGCGCGCCAAGGGCCGCATCCTCAAGTTCGACGGTTACACCCGTGTGCTGCCGCAACAGAGCAAGCCGGGCGAGGATGACGTCCTGCCGGAAATGAAGGAAGGCGAGGGCCTCAAGCTGATCCAGCTCGACCCCAGCCAGCACTTCACCAAGCCGCCGGCGCGTTACTCCGAAGCCAGCCTGGTCAAGGAGCTGGAAAAGCGTGGCATCGGCCGCCCGTCCACTTACGCGGCGATCATTTCCACCATTCAGGATCGTGGCTACGTGACGGTGCACAACCGTCGTTTCTACGCCGAGAAGATGGGCGACATCGTCACCGAGCGCCTCGACGAAAGCTTCGCCAACCTGATGGATTACAGCTTCACCGCCACCATGGAAGAGCACCTCGACGATGTGGCCCAGGGTGGGCGCGAGTGGAAGAACCTGCTCGACGAATTCTACGGCGACTTCAAGAAGAAGCTCGAAGCGGCCGAGGCTGGCGAGGGCGGCATGCGTGCCAACCAGCCGACCCTGACCGACATCCCGTGCCGCGAGTGCGGCCGGCCGATGATGATCCGTACTGCCTCCACTGGCGTGTTCCTCGGCTGCTCCGGCTATGCGCTGCCGCCGAAAGAGCGCTGCAAGGCCACCATCAACCTGGTGCCGGGCGACGAGATCGCCGCGGACGACGAGGGTGAGTCCGAGTCCCGCGTGTTGCTCGGCAAGCATCGCTGCCCAATTTGCTCCACGGCCATGGATGCCTACCTGCTGGATGAAACCCGCAAGTTGCATATCTGCGGTAACAACCCGGACTGCACCGGCTACGAAATCGAGCAGGGCCAGTACCGCATCAAAGGCTATGAAGGCCCGAGCCTGGAGTGCGACAAGTGCGGCAGCGAAATGCAGCTCAAGACCGGCCGTTTCGGCAAGTTCTTCGGTTGCACCAACCCAAGCTGCAAGAACACCCGCAAGCTGCTCAAGAATGGCGAGGCGGCGCCGCCGAAGATGGACAAGGTAGAGATGCCCGAGCTCAAGTGCGAGAAGGTGGACGACACCTACGTGCTGCGCGACGGTGCCTCGGGCCTGTTCCTTGCTGCCAGTCAGTTCCCGAAGAATCGCGAGACGCGTGCGCCGCTGGTGCTGGAGATCGTCCCGCACAAGCACGAGATCGATCCCAAGTACCACTTCCTCTGCGATGCCCCGCAAAAGGATCCGGATGGTCGCCCGGCGGTGATTCGCTATAGCCGCAAGACCAAGGAGCAGTACGTGCAGTCCGAGGTCGACGGCAAGCCGACCGGCTGGCGTGCGTTCTACGACGGCGGTAAGTGGAAGGTCGAGGACAAGCGCTAAGGCCTTGTCCATCAGTTGCCGAGCGTTGACCGGGTTTAGAACCAGGCCGACGCTCGCGAGATTGCAAGGCTGACGAGATGCGCGTCTGGCGACTGCCAACGCGCGTATCATCAGCCGGTCTGCTGTGGAGGTCGCCGTAATGGCCAAAGAAATCTACACCCGCACCAATCAGAAGATCTTCTTCGCCGGCATTGCCCTGGACAACTGGCGCAAGGCCGAGGCGTCTTCCGCGTTCAACGTGCAGGCGCTGGTACAGGCCGAGCGTGAGGCCGCGCTGTTTCACCTTTACGGTGGGCTCCTTGGGGTGTGCCATGAGATTGCGGGTTACTACCGCATGAGCGACGCCGCGCCTTCGCGTGTCGAGGCTTTCGTTCAGCAGGCAGTACTCGAGGGATCGCCCAGCCCGGAGCTGGCTGAGCTGGTCGAACTGGCGCAGCAGCGCGAGACCTGGCTGGCGCAGCTGCTAGCTGCCTACGCTGAGCTGTTCCAGCCTCCGCGCGAGGAGCGCAAGGCCAAGGTCGACCCGTCGATGCCGTTGATCACGGCAGTCAGCGTCGGCGAAGAGCCTGTCGAGTTGAGCCTCGACGATATCGATGCCTGGCGTCAGCAGCTCAAGGCCTTGATACTGCGTTTCCGCGAAGGCCTCAGTGAGTGCTGATTGGGTTTAACTGGACCAGTGGGCTGGGGATGACTCCGGCGGACTGTTACAATGTCGTGTTTTTGCACAGAGACTGAGCCATGCCTACATCCTTTCTGGAAATCGTCGAACTGCCCGATGGGCGCATCGCCCTGCGTCGCGCAGAGGATGAAGAGGCGTTGGTGACCCTGGACTTCTCCGCTGATGCCAAGGCTTTTCTGCAGGGGCAACATATCGAGGTGGCCAAGGCGATGCTCAATGTCGGGGTGCAGATGGCCGGGCGCATGGCCGAAGGTGATTTCAGTCACGAGGAAGAAGGGCCGCGGGTCCTGCACTGAGGTCGCTGCGATACAACGCAAACGGGGCTCCAATGGAGCCCCGTTTTCATTTGCGAGCATGATTCAGCCCAGGCTGATATTCAAACTCTGCGCGCCACCGCTACTGGCGGCCTGTGCCAGGCGCTGGCGGGTGGTGCGCTCGACCGGGTGCAGCCAACTGATCACCGTATGGCTGCGCCCCAGCTTGAGCGCTTCCTCAGCCAACTCCAGGGCACTTTGCCCTTGCCGTGGCTGCAGCAGCAGGATGCGTTCGCGATTGAGCCCGGCGTCACGCAGCCAGCTTTGCGTGAGGCTGGCGGGCGGCGCCACCAGGGTCAGCCAGCGCGCGTCCTGATTCTGGCTCAGCTCGCGCAGAATCGGCGCCAGCAAGTGCAGGCAGTGGCCGGCCGCGCCGCGCAGAGCCAATTCACTGAAAGCCTGTTCGGCTTCGCCAGGGGCGATGTCATCGGTAACCAATGGTTCGCCCGACGCGTTGGCAAGAAAGGCGTCGAAAAGGGGAAGTTGCGGGCGCTCGAACGACTGCTGCATTTGCATGGCGTTTCCTCAGCGGCGGATTACACCGACACTCAAACCTTCGATGACCAGGTCCTGGTGCTCCAGGTCCACTTCGATCGGGGCGAACTCGGGATTCTCGGCCAGCAGCCAGACCTTGTTGCCCTCGCGCTTGAAGCGCTTGACCGTCACCTCGTCATCGATGCGCGCAACGACGACCTGGCCGTTACGTGCTTCGCGGGTGGTATGTACGGCGAGCAGGTCACCATCGAAAATACCGATGTCCTTCATGCTCATGCCGCGTACGCGCAGCAGATAGTCGGCCTTGGGCTGAAAGAATGCCGGGTTGATCTGGCACGATTCCTCGACATGTTGTTGTGCGAGGATCGGTGCACCAGCGGCGACACGGCCGATCACCGGCAGGCCCTCGTCCTCGTTCGCAGCGCCGGCTTCGAAGCCGGGAATGCGAATGCCGCGCGACGCGCCTGGGGTCATCTCGATGGCGCCCTTGCGGGCAAGAGCCTTGAGGTGCTCCTCTGCCGCATTGGGTGATTTGAACCCCAGTTCCTGGGCGATTTCCGCACGGGTGGGAGGGTAGCCGTTGTCTTCCAGGCAGCGTTTGATGAAGGCGAGAATCTCGGCTTGGCGTGGCGTCAGTTTCAGCATGGCTGGGCTCTGTCTTTATATACAGTGACTGGGATTATATACAGTAAGCGGGGCTTGGCAACGATCTATTTGCTGGCGCCCATCTCCGGCTTGTTACCCGTGCTGCGTAATCTTCGTCTCTGCTTGTTGTAAGCTGTGACCCGCCGGCCAAAAGACGGCTCATGCGGCTTGACAATGCAGTGAGCTGAAACGTATGTTTCAAACAAGTGTTTGTCAGGTGATAACTCATGGCTCAGTCGGAAACCGTTGAACGCATTCTCGATGCTGCGGAACAGCTGTTCGCGGAAAAAGGCTTCGCTGAAACCTCGCTGCGCCTGATCACCAGCAAGGCCGGGGTTAACCTGGCAGCCGTCAACTATCACTTCGGTTCCAAGAAGGCGCTGATCCAGGCGGTCTTTTCGCGGTTCCTCGGGCCCTTTTGCGCCAGTCTGGAAAAGGAACTCGATCGCCGTCAGGCCAAGTCCGAAACCCAGGTGTCCCTGGAGGAACTGCTTGAACTGCTGGTCGAGCAGGCCCTCGCGGTGAAGCCGCGCAGCGGCAACGACCTGTCCATCTTCATGCGCCTGCTGGGCCTGGCCTTCAGTCAGAGCCAGGGGCACCTGCGCAAGTACCTCGAAGAGGTGTACGGCAAGGTATTCCGCCGCTACATGCTGCTGGTGCACGACGCCGCGCCGCGTATTCCCCCGCTTGAGCTGTTCTGGCGCGTGCACTTCATGCTTGGCGCTGCCGCGTTCAGCATGTCCGGCATCAAGGCCCTGCGCGCGATGGCCGAGACCGATTTCGGCGTCAACACCTCGATCGAGCAGGTGATGCGCATGATGGTGCCGTTCCTGGCCGCGGGCATGCGCTCGGAAACCGGGGTCAACGATCCGGCGCTGGCCGGCGCGCAGCTCAAGCCGCGCAGCAAAGCGTCGAGCGCCACGCCCAAGGCCTGACCGGTCAGCCGGTGGGCTTGGCTTCGCCCTTCGGCTAAGCTAGCGGCCCATGTGCGATCTCGATCTCATCCATATCTCCATTGCCGACCAGATGCTCTACGGCTTCAGTGCCGGGCAACTGGTGGTGCGCTTGTCCGTATCCACTGCACGTAACGGCGCGGGTGAGCGCAATGGCTCGGGCTGTACGCCGCGTGGGCTGCATCAGGTGCGCGCGAAGGTCGGCGCCGGTTTGCCCCTGGCCGCTGTGTTGAGCGGCCGTCGCTGGACCGGCGAGGTGTGGTCGCCGCAGCTGCACGAGCAGTTCCCCGGGCGTGACTGGATTCTCACCCGCATTCTCTGGCTGAGTGGTCTCGAGCCGGGGCGTAACCGCATGGGCGAAGTCGATACCTTCCGTCGCTACATCTACCTGCACGGCACGCCGGACACGGAACCCATGGGCGAGCCGTTGTCCCATGGCTGCATTCGTTTGCGTAACGTCGACATGCTGGCGCTCTTCGATCGCGTGCCGCTGCACTGCAAGGTGCGTATCGACGAGGCGCCTTGCCCGCAGTGGGCTGCAAACCAGGATTTCACATAAGGAATACGTTCATGCAAGGCTCTTTGATGATGGACATCGCCGGTACCTGGCTGACTGCCGAGGATCGCCAGATGCTGCGCCAGCCCGAGGTGGGCGGTCTGATCATTTTTGCCCGCAACATCGAGTCGCCGCGTCAGGTGCGTGAGCTGTGCCAGAGCATCCGTGCCGTGCGCCCGGATCTGCTGCTGGCGGTGGATCAGGAAGGCGGTCGCGTGCAGCGTTTGCGTCAGGGCTTTCTGCGGCTGCCGGCGATGCGCGCGATTGCCGATAACCACAACGCCGAAGAGCTGGCTGAACATTGCGGCTGGCTGATGGCGACCGAGGTGCTGGCCGTCGGGCTGGATCTGAGCTTTGCCCCGGTACTGGACCTCGACCACCAGCGTAGTGCGGTGGTCGGCAGCCGCGCCTTCGAAGGCGATGCGCAGCGCGCCACCACGCTGGCTGCCGCGTTCATTCGCGGCATGCACCAGGCCGGCATGGCCGCCACCGGCAAGCACTTTCCCGGGCATGGCTGGGCCGAGGCGGACTCTCACGTCGCCATTCCGGTCGACGAGCGCAGCCTCGACGAGATTCGTGCCTGTGACATGCAGCCATTCAAGCGTCTGGCTGGCGAGCTCGATGCGGTGATGCCGGCGCACGTCATTTATCCGCAGGTCGATGAGCAGCCGGCGGGGTTCTCGCGGCGCTGGCTGCAGGACATCCTGCGCGGCGAGCTGGGCTTCGATGGGGTGATTTTCAGCGATGACCTGTCCATGGCCGGCGCGCATGTGGTTGGCGATGCCGGCAAGCGTATCGAGGCGGCGCTCGCGGCGGGCTGTGACATGGGGCTGGTGTGCAATGACCGGGGGGCGGCCGAACTGGCCCTCAGCGCCTTGCAGCGCTTGCAGGTCACGCCAGCCGAGCGCCTGCAGCGCATGCGTGGGCGCGGTCATTCCTGCACCGATTACCGCCAGGCGCCGCGCTGGTCGGCGGCAGTGGCGGCGCTCAGAACTGCGCAGCTGATTGACTGAGGGGCGGGGCCTCTGCGCAAAAGTCGCTTTGCGGCGTTTTCGGCTCTCTCCCCCAACCCCTCTCCCATGAATGGGGAGGGAGCCAAACGTGTAGAACCTTAAGTGAGCGGTACTACGCTCAAAGCGGGCTGATGCGTACCAGGGCGCCCAGGCTGCCATGATCCAGATAGGTCAGGCTGTTGTCCTTCAGGCGCTGGGCGACTTTCATGTGTTCGCTGCTTTCCAGCAGGCCGTCGACACTGAAACGATTGATCCACAGTTCCAGATCCAGATCGGCGAAGCGATCCTGAGTGAAGGCGAGGGTGCCTTCGACCGGGTAGTGGCCGAGGTGCGCCTCGCCACTGGTGACCGCAATGCGGCTCGGTGTAGTGCCCAGCGTCTGGCTCCAGGCCTTGTGCAGCAGGACCTCATAACCGTTGCCGGGGTTGAGCTTGGCAGCTTCGTTGTCGAGGCTGGTGGCGCGCTCGCTGCCGCCGATCGGCAGTGCGGTTCCTGCCCAGTCGTCCGGGGCGATCTTCGGCGCGATGACTGGGTCACCTGCCTGACGGAATACCAGCAGTTCGACCTGGTACAGGCGTTCGGCGAAGGCGCTCGGGGCGAGCAGGCAGAGCAGCAGGGCGATCAGGTGCAATGGGCGCAGCATGTGAGAGTCCTTCAGATGGTGGGCGCGAGGCGCTCGAACAGGGCTTCCAGGGTGTTGAAGCGCTCTTCCGCGCGCTCCATCGGCACCTGGATCTTGAAGACGGTGGCGCCTTCGAACTTGTAGCGTTTTGGTTGCGCCTGGATCAGCTTGATCAGCGTCAGCGGGTCGACGCAGGTTTCCGCGGCAAACTCGATGCGGCCACCTTGCGGGCCGGCGTCGACCTTGGTGATGCCCAGCTTGTCGGCTTGCAGCTTGAGCAGGGTCAGGCGCATCAGGTGCTTGGTCGGCTCGGGCAGCAGGCCGAAGCGGTCGATCATCTCCACCTGCAGTTCCTTCAGGCCGTCCTCATCGGTAGCCGAGGCGATGCGCTTGTAGAGGATCAGGCGCGCATGCACATCGGGCAGGTAATCCTCGGGGATCAGTGCCGGCACGCGCAGGTTGATTTCCGGGCCGCCGCCCAGTGGCTGGTCAAGGTTGGGCTGTTCGCCTTTCTGAATCGCCTTGACCGCGCGCTCGAGCATTTCCATGTACAGGGTGAAACCGACGGCCTGGATCTGCCCGCTCTGGCCGTCGCCGAGCAGTTCGCCAGCGCCACGGATTTCTAGGTCGTGCGTTGCCAGAATAAAGCCGGCGCCGAGATCCTGCGCGCCCGCGATGGCCTCCAGGCGCTTCTGCGCATCCTCGGTCATGCTCTTGCGCGGCGGCGTCAGCAGGTAGGCGTAGGCCTGGTGGTGGCTACGACCGACGCGGCCGCGCAGCTGGTGCAGCTGGGCCAGGCCGAACTTGTCGGCGCGTTCGATGATGATGGTGTTGGCGCTGGGTACATCGATACCGGTTTCGATGATGGTCGAGGCCACCAGCACGTTGAAGCGCTTGTGGTAGAAGTCGCTCATCACCTGTTCCAGCTCGCGCTCGCGCATCTGCCCGTGGCCGATGCCGATACGCGCTTCCGGCACCAGTTCGGCCAGGTCGGCGGCGCATTTCTCGATGGTCTTCACATCGTTGTGCAGGTAGTAGACCTGGCCGCCGCGCAGCAATTCGCGCAGCAGTGCTTCCTTGATGGTCGGCTTGTTCTCTTCCATGACGAAGGTGCGCACCGACAGGCGCCTCGCCGGCGGCGTGGCGATGATCGACAGGTCGCGCATGCCGGCCACGGCCATGTTCAGGGTGCGCGGGATCGGCGTGGCAGTCAGGGTGAGGATATCCACCTCGCTGCGCAGCGCCTTGAGTTGCTCCTTCTGGCGCACGCCGAAGCGGTGTTCCTCGTCGATGATCACTAGGCCCAGGTTGTGGAATTTCACATCGTCCTGCAGCAGCTTGTGAGTGCCGATGACGATATCCACCTTGCCTTCGGCCAGTTGCTGTATCGCGCCCTCGACTTCCTTGGCGCTCTTGAAGCGGCTCATTACCTCGACTTTCACCGGCCAGTCGGCGAAGCGGTCACGGAAGCTGTTGTAGTGCTGCTGGGCGAGCAGGGTGGTGGGCACCAGCACAGCCACCTGCTTGCCGCTGTGCACAGCGATGAAGGCGGCGCGCATGGCCACCTCGGTCTTGCCGAAGCCGACATCGCCGCAGACCAGGCGATCCATCGGCTTGCCGGCGAGCATGTCGCTGCGCACGGCGTCGATGGCGGTCTGCTGATCCGGGGTTTCCTCGAAGGGGAAGCCGGCGCTGAAGGTGGCGTAGTCGACGGCCGGATCCTGGAAGGCGAAGCCTTCGCGGGCGGCGCGGCGAGCGTAGATGTCGAGCAGTTCGGCGGCGACGTCGCGTACCTGTTCGGCGGCCTTGCGTTTGGCTTTCTGCCAGACTTCCGAGCCGAGACGGTGCAGTGGTGCCAGAGCGTCATCGCTGCCGCTGTAGCGGGCGATCAGATGCAGGCTGGCCACCGGCACGTAGAGCTTGGCGTCGTCGGCGTACTGCAGGGCGAGGAATTCGGCGGCCTGGCCGTCGAACTCCATGGTTACCAGGCCCAGGTAGCGGCCGACGCCGTGATCGATATGCACCACCGGCGCGCCTTCGCGCAGTTCGGTGAGGTTCTTGATCACGTTGTCGCCGCCGTCGCGGCCTTTTTCGCGACGACGACGCTGCATCACGCGCTGGCCGAACAGCGGGTTTTCCGGGATCAGCGCCAGTTCATCGAGCAGCAGGCCTTCGTCCAGCGGCGCGATGCAGATGTTCAGGCGTTCGCCGCTTTCGACGAAGGCGGGCCAGCCGTCGACCTCCTTCGGCTTCAGCTTGAGGCGGGCGAGCAACTCCAGCAGCACCTCGCGGCGCCCGGCCGACTCGGCGCAGAACAGCACGCGGCCCTGGTATTCCTCGATGAAGCGGCGCAGTGCCGCCAGCGGCTCGCCGGCCTTGGCCTGAATCGCCAGGTCGGGCAGGGCGCGGGCGTCGAAGCGGGTCTGGCCGACGCCGGGCTCGATATCGTCCTGGTTGATCACCACACGCGGCCAGTTCTTCAGGCGGGCGAAGCAGTCCTCGACTGGCAGGAAGATGTCGGCAGGTGGCAGCAGCGGCCGTTCCGGATCGACACGGCGGTCTTCATAGCGGTTGCGTGCATCCAGCCAGAATTGCTCGGCGGCTTTCTCGATACCGGGCAGGGAGAACACCTGGGTGTCGCCCGGCAGGTAGTCGAAAAGGGTGCCGGTTTCCTCGAAGAACAGCGGCAGGTAGTACTCGATACCGGCCGGGGTGATGCCGCTGGACAGGTCCTGATAGATCGGGCAGCGGCGGAAATCCACGTCGAAGCGCTCGCGGAAACGGCCGCGGAAATCGGTGACGGCTTTCTTCTCCAGCGGAAATTCACGCGCCGGCAACAGGCGGATCGACTCGACCTTGTCCACCGAGCGTTGGTTTTCCGGGTCGAAGGTGCGCAGGGTTTCGATCTCGTCGTCGAACAGATCGATGCGATAGGGCACCTCGCTGCCCATGGGGAACAGGTCAATCAGTGCGCCGCGTACGGCGAACTCACCGTGTTCGTATACCGTATCGACGCAGCGGTAGCCGGCTGCCTCCAGGCGCGTGCGCATCTGCTCCACGTCCAGCTTCTGGCCGACATCCAGCACCAGGCTGCTACCCAGCAGGAAGCGCTTCGGCGCCAGGCGGTGTAGGGCGGTGGCGATCGGCACTACGAGAATGCCGCGGCTCAGTTGCGGTAGCCGGTAGAGGGCGGCGATACGCTGGGAAATGATGTCCTGGTGTGGCGAGAAGACGTCGTAGGGCAGGGTTTCCCAGTCGGGGAAATGCAGCACCGGCAGGTCCGGGGCGAAGAAGGCCAGTTCTTCCTGCAGGCGCTCGGCGCTCTGGCTGCCCTCGGTCAAGACCAGGGTAAAACGCCCGGCATTGCTGGCCGCTTCGGCTATCGCCAGGGACAGGGCGGCGCCGGGCAGGTTGCCCCATTGCTGTTTGCCGGCGCTGGCCGGAAGAGACGGAAGACGCAGTACGGACACGGGCGGCTCACGATCATTACGAAGGGCCGGGAATTGTAACGGGGCTTGGCGGTCAATGTCAGTCACGACAGGCGCGCATTGCTCCCACGAGCGCACGCCGTCATAATGTAGCCCCTTTTTTCAGCCCCTACATGTGGAAGGTACTGCCCGTGACTCAGAAGCCCGACCAGTGTCTCGGTGAATGGATCGATCGTGAAGCCCTCGCGGAAGCGATGATTCCGCTGATTGGTCAGCTCTATCGCAACAACAATGTGGTGACCTCGATCTACGGCCGTGGCCTGATCAACCGTTCGGTCATCGACATCCTCAAGGCTCACCGTTTCGCCCGTCACCGCCTGGCTGAAGAAGCCGAGCTGTCGGTGCACGACACCTTCCCCATGCTCAAGGCCATGAGCGAGCTCAAGCTGGGCGCCGCTTCCGTGGACCTGGGCAAGCTGGTTGCCAAGTTCAAGGCCGAAGGCGCTGGCCGTGGCGTCGAGCAGTTCGTCAAGGACGAGCTGGTCGATGTGGTCGGCAAGCAGAACGGTTCGGCCCGTGAAGGCACCGACGTGGTGCTCTACGGCTTCGGTCGTATCGGCCGCCTGCTGGCGCGCATCCTGATCGAGAAGACCGGTGGCGGTGACGGCCTGCGTCTGCGCGCCATCGTCGTGCGCAAGGGCGCCAGCAATGACCTGGTCAAGCGTGCCAGCCTGCTGCGTCGTGACTCGGTGCACGGCAAGTTCAACGGCACCATCACCATCGATGAAGAGAACAACACCCTGACGGCCAATGGCAACCTGATCCAGGTGATCTACGCCAAGGACCCGAAGGAGGTCGACTACACCCAGTACGGCATCAAGAATGCGCTGCTGGTGGACAACACCGGTGTATGGCGTGACGCCGAGGGCCTGGGTCAGCACCTGACCTGCCCGGGTGTCGATCGCGTGGTTCTGACCGCGCCTGGCAAGGGCGCGCTGAAGAACATCGTGCACGGCATCAACCACAGCGAAATTAGCGCTGAGGACAAGATCATCTCCGCTGCTTCCTGCACCACCAACGCCATCGTGCCGGTGCTCAAGGCAGTCAATGATCAATACGGCATCGTCAACGGTCACGTCGAGACCGTTCACTCCTACACCAACGACCAGAACCTGATCGACAACTTCCACAAGGGCAGTCGTCGTGGTCGCAGTGCCGCGCTGAACATGGTCATCACCGAAACAGGCGCCGCCACCGCTGCTGCCAAGGCGCTGCCAGTGCTCAAAGGCAAGCTGACCGGCAACGCCATCCGTGTGCCGACGCCGAACGTGTCCATGGCCATCCTCAACCTGAATCTGGAAAAGGCCACCACCCGCGAAGAGATCAACGAGTACCTGCGCCAGATGGCCATGCACTCCGATCTGCAGAAGCAGATCGATTTCGTCAGCTCGCAGGAAGTGGTATCGACCGACTTCGTCGGCTCGCGTCATGCTGGTGTGGTCGATGCCGAAGCCACCATCGCCAACGATAACCGCGTCGTGCTGTACGTCTGGTACGACAACGAGTTCGGTTACAGCTGTCAGGTTGTACGCGTGATGGAAGACATGGCTGGGGTCAACCCGCCGGCTTTCCCGCGCTGATAGCCAGATAGTGTGAAAGGAACGGGAGCCTCGGCTCCCGTTTTTTATGCGCGAGAATTGACGCGAATCAGCGCCGAGATTGTTGCGCCCTGTTACCGCACAGCCAAAAAAAGCAAGCGCTTGGGTGGTCAGTGAAGGGGGGCGTCTTTATAATTGAGCGGATTTTTTACCCAGGTTTGGCGCCTTCCTCCACGCCCATATCTTATCGGTGTGGTCGGGTCCATTAGACTTTTGGTTGCGCCGCCTGTCCTATAAAAAGCTTTCTAAATCAGTGGTTAGGCAAACCTATGATCAAACTAAAGCATGGGCTCGATTTGCCCATAACGGGTGCGCCGACACAGCGTATCGAGGCCGCCAGGCCCGTGCGTAGTGTCGCCGTCATCGGCTTCGACTATCACGGGATGAAGCCGACGATGGAAGTGCAGGTCGGTGACCGGGTCAAGCTCGGTCAATTGCTGTTCACCGACAAGAAGACACCCGGCGTGCGTTACACCGCTCCCGCTGGTGGCGTGATCAGCGCCATTCACCGCGGCGAGAAGCGTGTTCTGCAATCCGTGGTCATCGATATCGATGGCGACGAGCAGGAGATTTTCGCCCGGTACGCTGCCGATCAGCTCGAAACGCTGAGTAACGAGCAGGTTCGCGAAAATCTGCAGCAGTCAGGCCTTTGGACCGCGCTGCGTACGCGTCCGTTCAGCAAAGTGCCGGCGCTCGATGCCGTGCCCAACTCGATCTTCGTCACCGCCATCGATACGCACCCGCTCGCCGCCGATCCTGCGGTGATCATCGGTGAATATGCCGCTGATTTCGAAAATGGTCTGAAGGTTCTCGGCAACCTGGCCAAGGTGTTCCTGTGCAAGGCCGATGGCGCCAACCTGCCTGGCGAGAAGCTGGCCAAGGTGCAGAGCGAAGCCTTCGCCGGCCCGCACCCGGCAGGTCTGCCGGGCACTCACATTCACTTCCTCGATCCGGTCAGCACCAGCAAGAGCGTATGGCAGATCGGCTATCAGGACGTGATCGCGGTGGGCAAACTGTTCACCACCGGTCAGTTGTTCGTCGAGCGCGTGGTTGCCCTCGGCGGCCCGGTTGCCGAGCAGCCACGTCTGCTGCGCACTCGCCTGGGCGCCAATCTGGAAGAACTCACCGCGGGTGAACTCAAGCCCGGCTTCAACCGGGTGATTTCCGGCTCGGTGTTCGGCGGTCGTACCGCGCAGGGCGCTTTCGCTTTCCTCGGTCGCTACCACAACCAGGTGTCCTGCCTGAGCGAAGGTAACGAGCGCGAGATGATGCACTACCTGCGTGCCGGCGTTAACAAGCACTCGGTTCTCAACGTCTTCGTCTCCAAGCTCGCTGGCGCCAGGCTGTTCAACTTCACCACCACCACCAATGGCAGCCCGCGCGCCATGGTGCCGGTAGGCAACTACGAGGCGGTGATGCCACTGGATATCCTGCCGACTCAACTGCTGCGCTACCTGATCGTCGGTGACACCGAGATGGCCCAGAAGCTGGGTTGCCTGGAGCTCGATGAAGAAGACCTGGCGCTGTGCACCTATGTCTGTGCCGGCAAGTATGAATATGGCCCGATCCTGCGGGACAACCTCACCCGCATCGAGAAGGAGGGTTAATCCGTGGGCATTCGTGCATTTCTCGACAAGATCGAGCACAACTTCGAAAAGGGCGGCAAGTACGAAAAGTGGTACGCCCTTTACGAAGCCATCGACACCTTCTTCTACCGTCCTGGCAGCGTGACCAAGACCACCGCTCACGTGCGTGATGGCATCGACCTCAAGCGCATGATGATCACCGTGTGGCTGTGCACCTTCCCGGCCATGTTCTTCGGCATGTGGAACACCGGCTACCAGGCCAACCTGATCTTCGCCCAGAGCCCCGAGCTGCTGGCGAACCAGGATGGCTGGCGCTTCGCCCTGATCGGCTCGCTGGCCGGTTTCGATCCGAGCAGCCTGTGGGACAACTTCATCCAGGGTGCGGCCTACTTCCTGCCTGTCTACGCGGTGACCTTCATCGTCGGCGGCTTCTGGGAAGTGTTGTTCGCCTCGATCCGTAAGCATGAAGTCAACGAAGGCTTCTTCGTCACCTCCGTGCTGTTCGCCCTGATCCTGCCGCCGAGCATTCCGCTGTGGCAGGTGGCTCTGGGCATCAGCTTCGGTGTGGTGATCGGCAAGGAAGTGTTCGGTGGTACCGGCAAGAACTTCCTCAACCCGGCGCTGACCGGCCGTGCCTTCCTGTTCTTCGCCTATCCGGCGCAGATGTCGGGCGACGCGGTCTGGACTGCGGTCGATGGTTTCGCCGGCGCCACCTCGCTGAGCCTGGCGGCTTCCGGCGGTGTCGAGAACGTGATCAACAGCGGCATCACCTGGATGGACGCCTTCATCGGCACCATTCACGGCTCGCTCGGCGAAACCAGCACCCTGGCCATCGCCATCGGCGGCCTGGTCCTGCTGATCACCAAGATCGCCTCCTGGCGCATCGTCGCTGGCGTAATGCTGGGCATGATCGGCCTGAGCCTGCTGCTCAACACGATCGGCTCCACCACCAACCCGATGTTCGCCATGCCCTGGTACTGGCATCTGGTAGTGGGCGGCTTCGCTTTCGGCATGTTCTTCATGGCCACCGACCCGGTGTCGGCCTCCATGACCAACACCGGCAAGTGGATCTTCGGCGCCCTGATCGGCGTGATGGTCGTACTGATCCGTGTGGTCAACCCGGCCTTCCCCGAGGGCATGATGCTGGCGATCCTGTTCGCCAACCTGTTTGCACCGCTGATCGACCACTTTGTCGTTCAGGCCAATATCAAGCGGAGGCTGGCACGCAATGTCTAGTCAAAAAGAATCCACCGTCCGCACCCTGACGGTGGCCGTGCTGGTGTGTCTGGTGTGCTCGGTGTTCGTCGCCGGCGCCGCCATCGCACTGAAGCCGACTCAGGTTGAAAACCGTCTGCTGGACAAGCAGCGCAGCATCCTGGCCATTGCCGGCCTGGGTGAGCCCGGCATGTCCAGTGCCAAGGTCAAGGAAGTATTCGACAGCACCATCACCGCCAGGCTGGTGGATCTGGAGAGCGGCACATTCTCCGATGCGTTCGATCCGATCACCTTCGACCCGCTCAAGGCTGCCAAGGACCCGAAAACCTCCGAGGCCCTGAGGGGCAGCGAAGACATCGCCGGGATCAAACGCCAGGAGCAGTACACCACTGTTTATATGGTGGAGAAGGACGGCGAACTTGAAACTCTGATCCTGCCGGTGCGTGGTTATGGCCTGTGGTCGACCCTGCACGGCTTTATCGCGGTGAAAGGGGATCTGAACACCGTCGTGGGCATGGGCTTCTACCAGCATGGCGAGACCCCGGGTCTCGGCGGCGAGGTGGACAACCCGAAATGGAAAGGCCAGTGGCCAGGCAAGACCCTGTTCGATGACAACGGCGATCTTGCCGTGCAGATCGTCAAGGGCGGTGTCGATCCGCAGAGCCCGCGAGCCACTCACCAGGTCGATGGCCTGGCAGGCGCCACCCTGACCAGCGTCGGTGTGGATAACCTGCTGAAGTTCTGGCTCGGCCAGAACGGCTTCGGTCCGTTTATCGCTAACCTGCGTGCAGGGGAGGCCTGATCATGTCGCAGCCGACTATTAAAGAAGTCCTGCTCAACCCGATCTTCAACAACAACCCCATCGGCCTGCAGATCCTCGGGATCTGCTCGGCCCTGGCGGTCACCTCGAACCTGCAGACTGCGCTGGTGATGTCCGCCGCGCTGACGCTGGTGACCGGTTTCTCCAACCTGTTCATCTCCATGATCCGCAGCCAGATCCCTGGCTCGATTCGCATGATCGTGCAGATGGTGATCATCGCCTCGCTGGTGATCGTGGTCGATCAGGTGCTCAAGGCCTACGCCTTCAGCCTGTCCAAACAGCTGTCGGTGTTCGTCGGCCTGATCATCACCAACTGCATCGTGATGGGGCGTGCCGAAGCGTTCGCCATGCAGAACCCGCCCGTGCTGTCGTTCTTCGACGGTATCGGTAACGGTTTGGGTTACAGCGCCATGCTGATCGCCCTGGGCATCATTCGCGAGCTGTTCGGTGCCGGCAAACTGATGGGCTACGAGATCCTGTCGGTGGTCAACGATGGGGGCTGGTACCAGCCCAACGGCATGCTGCTGCTGCCGCCATCGGCATTCTTCCTG
Source organism: Ectopseudomonas mendocina (assembly GCF_016008875.1). GTDB lineage: Bacteria > Pseudomonadota > Gammaproteobacteria > Pseudomonadales > Pseudomonadaceae > Aquipseudomonas. The sequence continues at coordinate 93,072 of NZ_JADTQG010000004.1, read as the reverse complement.
ATCGGTCTGTTCATCTGGGGCATCCGTAGCTGGAAGAAGGATCAGATCGAGGCCAATGCCTACAAGATGGCGCCTCAGGTATCCAGCAAGGAGGCCTATTAATGGAACATTACATCAGCCTGTTCGTCCGTGCCGTGTTCGTCGAGAACATGGCGCTGGCGTTCTTCCTCGGCATGTGTACCTTCATCGCCATCTCCAAGAAGGTGGAAACCGCCATCGGTCTTGGCGTCGCGGTGATCGTGGTACTGGGTATCACCATGCCGGTGAACAACCTGATCTATGCCAACATCCTCAAGGATGGCGCCCTGGCCTGGGCCGGTCTGCCTGAAGTGGACCTGTCGTTCCTTGGCCTGCTGACCTTCATCGGAGTGATCGCGGCGCTGGTACAGATCCTGGAAATGACCCTGGATAAGTACGTACCGTCGCTGTACAACGCCCTCGGCGTGTTCCTGCCGCTGATCACCGTGAACTGCGCCATCATGGGTGGCTCGCTGTTCATGGTCGAGCGTGACTACAACCTGGCCGAAAGCACCGTCTACGGTGTTGGCGCGGGCGTGTCCTGGGCGCTGGCCATCGCCGCGCTGGCAGGTATCCGCGAGAAGCTCAAGTACAGCGATGTACCGGCTGGTCTGCAGGGTCTGGGCATCACCTTCATCACCATCGGTCTGATGTCGCTGGGCTTCATGTCCTTCTCCGGCGTGCAGCTGTAAGGAAAGGATGAACAGATGAATTACGAAATCTTCCTCGCCATCGGCATGTTCACCGCCATCGTTCTCGCGCTGGTGCTGATCATCCTCGCCGCTCGCGCCAAGCTGGTCTCCAGCGGTGACGTGAGCATCGAGATCAACGGCGAAAAAACCATCGTGGTACCAGCTGGCGGCAAGCTGCTGCAGACCCTGGCCGACAACAACATCTTCCTGTCCTCCGCCTGCGGTGGCGGCGGCACCTGCGCCCAGTGCAAGTGCGTCGTTGAAAGCGGTGGCGGCGAGATGCTGTCCACCGAAGAATCGCACTTCACCAAGCGCGAGGCCCGCGAGGGCTGGCGCCTGTCCTGCCAGACCCCGGTCAAGCAGGACATGAAGATCGAAGTTCCGGAAGAGGTTTTCGGCGTCAAGAAGTGGGAGTGCACCGTCGAGTCCAACCCGAACGTCGCTACTTTCATCAAGGAGCTGACGCTGAAGCTGCCGGAAGGCGAGAACGTCGACTTCCGCGCTGGCGGTTATGTGCAGCTGGAGTGCCCGCCGCACACCGTCAACTACAAGGACTTCGACATTCAGGAGGAGTATCGCGGCGACTGGGACAAGTTCAACCAGTGGAAGTACGTGTCCAAGGTCGACGAGACCGTGATCCGTGCCTATTCCATGGCCAACTACCCGGAAGAGCGCGGTCTGGTGAAGTTCAACATCCGTATCGCCTCGCCGCCTCCCGGCAAGGATGATCTGCCGCCGGGCAAGATGTCTTCCTACGTGTTCAGCCTCAAGCCGGGCGACAAGATCACCGTGTACGGACCCTTCGGTGAGTTCTTCGCCAAGGACACCGACGCCGAGATGGTCTTCATCGGTGGTGGTGCCGGCATGGCGCCGATGCGTTCGCACATCTTCGACCAGCTCAAGCGCCTGAAGTCCAAGCGCAAGATCAGCTTCTGGTACGGTGCGCGTTCCATGCGCGAGTCGTTCTACAACGAAGAGTACGATCAGCTGGCCGCGGAAAACCCGAACTTCGAATGGCACCTGGCGCTGTCCGATCCGCAGCCGGAAGACAACTGGACCGGTCTCAAGGGCTTCATCCACAACGTGCTGTACGAGAACTACCTGAAGGACCACCCGGCTCCTGAGGATTGCGAGTTCTACATGTGCGGCCCACCCATGATGAACGCCGCAGTGATCAAGATGCTGACCGACCTGGGTGTCGAGCCGGAGAACATCCTCCTCGACGACTTCGGCGGTTAACGCATGAGGTCTGCTGTACTCCAGCCCGTTATCGCTGTCGCCCTGGCGGCAGCCCTAACGGGCTGCTTGCATTCTGAACGGATCGAAGAGTTCGGTGGCCCGACCATGGGCAGCACCTATTCGATCAAATACGTCCGCAGTGAAGGTGTCGCGCCGCAAGCCGAACTCAAGGCCGCGACCGAGGCGATCCTCGCCGAGATCGATCTGCAGATGTCCACCTATCGCGATGATTCGCTGATCGAGCAATTCAACCTGGCGCCGGCCGGCACCTGTCAGGCCATGCCCAAGGGTGTGCTGGATCTGGTGCGCGCCGGTGATCGCCTGCATGAAGAGAGTCAGGGCTATTTTGACCTGACTATCGAACCTCTGCTCGACCTCTGGGGTTTCGGACCCAAAGGGCAGGGCGAGGCCGTGCCGGACGCCGAGCGCCTGGCTGAAGTGCGCCAGCGAGTCGGTCAGCAGCATCTGCGAATCGAAGGCGAGCAACTGTGCAAGGACGTCGACGTGGAAGTCGACTTCAACAGCATCGCTGCGGGCTACGCTGTCGATCAGATCGTCGCGCGCCTGGGCGAGTTGGGTGTCACCAGTTACTTGGTCGAGGCCACCGGTGAACTCAAGGCAGCCGGCTTCAAGCCCGATGGCAGCCACTGGCGTATCGGCCTGGAAGCGCCGCGCGATGATCAGCGCATTGCCCAGCGCATCCTGCAACTCGATGGTTACGGTATCTCCACTTCGGGTGACTATCGCAACTACTTCGAAGAGAACGGCCAGCGTTATTCGCATACGCTCGACCCGCTGTCGGGTAAGCCGGTCAATCACAAGCTGGCAGCTGTCACGGTGGCAGATCCATCGACCTTGCGCGCTGATGGCTTGTCTACCCTATTGATGGTGCTTGGGCCGGATGCCGGCATGGCCTTCGCCGAGCGCAACGATATCGCGGCGTTTTTCGTGACGCGTGAGGGCGAGGGCTTCGTCACACAGGGCACGGTCGCATTCGAGCAGCTATTCGCTGCAGGAGATGAGCAATGACTTTTCTGGTTGTATTTCTGGCCATGATTCTGGTCGTCGGCATGATGGCCGTCGGCGTGATCATGGGGCGCAAACCCATCGCCGGTTCCTGCGGCGGTATCGCCAACCTGGGCATCGAGAAGGAATGTTCGATCTGTGGCGGTAGCCGTGAGAAGTGCGAAGAGGTCAATCGCGACAAGAGCGAGGCGCCGAACACCGACCTGGCCTACGACGCGAGCAAGCGCTAAGCCAGGCGGCATGCTTTGAAAGCCGGCGGCGCTATCCGCTGCCGGCCCTGCCGAGGGTGCGCCACAAGCGCTCCGGCCTGATCTGAAGGAGTAAACATGGCGGTCTACAACTACGATGTGGTGGTGCTGGGCTCCGGCCCGGCAGGCGAGGGCGCGGCGATGAACGCGGCCAAGGCCGGGCGCAAGGTGGCCGTGGTGGACAACCGTCCGCTGGTCGGCGGCAACTGCACCCACCTGGGCACCATTCCCTCCAAGGCGCTGCGCCACTCGGTGCGGCAGATCATGCAGTTCAACACCAACCCGATGTTCCGCCAGATCGGCGAGCCGCGCTGGTTCTCGTTCCCCGACGTGCTCAAGAGCGCGGAGAAGGTGATCGCCAAGCAGGTCACCTCGCGCACCGGCTACTACGCGCGCAACCGCATCGACACCTACTTCGGTACCGCCAGCTTCGCCGACGAGCAAACGGTGGAAGTGGTCTGCCTCAATGGCGTGGTGGAGAAACTGGTGGCCAAGCAGGTCGTCGTCGCCACGGGTTCGCGCCCCTACCGCCCGGCCGATGTCGACTTCACTCACCCACGCATCTACGATAGCGACACCATTCTCAGCCTCGGCCACACGCCGCGCCGTCTGATCATCTACGGAGCCGGGGTCATCGGCTGCGAGTACGCCTCGATCTTCAGTGGCCTGGGTGTGCTGGTCGACCTGATCGACAATCGCGATCAACTGCTCAGCTTCCTCGACTCGGAAATCTCCGATGCGCTCTCCTATCACCTGCGCAACAACAATGTGCTGATTCGTCATAACGAAGAGTACGAGCGCATCGAAGGTGTGGAAAACGGTGTGGTCCTGCACCTGAAGTCGGGCAAGAAGATCAAGGCCGATGCGCTGCTGTGGTGTAACGGCCGTACCGGCAATACCGATCAGCTGGGCCTGGAGAACATCGGCATCGCGGTCAACAGCCGTGGCCAGATTCAGGTCGACGAGCACTACCGCACCGAGGTCAGCAACATCTACGCCGCCGGTGACGTGATCGGTTGGCCGAGCCTGGCCAGCGCCGCCTCCGACCAGGGGCGATCGGCTGCCGGCAGCATCGTCGACAACGGCAGCTGGCGTTTCGTCGATGACGTGCCGACCGGCATCTACACCATTCCGGAGATCAGCTCGATCGGCAAGACCGAGCGTGAGTTGACCCAGGCCAAGGTGCCTTACGAAGTTGGCAAGGCCTTCTTCAAGGGCATGGCCCGTGCGCAGATCTCGGTCGAACCGGTGGGCATGCTGAAGATTCTCTTCCACCGCGAAACCCTGGAAGTGCTGGGTGTGCACTGCTTCGGCTATCAGGCTTCGGAGATCGTTCACATCGGTCAGGCGATCATGAACCAGAAGGGTGAAGCCAACAGCATCAAGTACTTCATCAATACCACTTTCAACTACCCGACCATGGCCGAGGCCTATCGGGTTGCCGCGTTCGACGGCCTCAACCGGCTTTTTTGAGCGGCTCCGGCCGGCGGCCTGAGCCGGTCGGGGAGACAGGCTGGGTAGCGGCTTCCGAGTGGCGCTGGCCGAATCGGGAGAGCTTCTAGCGTCTCAGGCGGCAGCAACGACAAAACCGGCGATTGGCCGGTTTTTTCGTTGTTGGGCGTTGTGTTCGTAGCCTGGATGCCATTCGGCTGCAGGAGCGAAGACGCACCCGGATTGCATCCGGGGTACATGGCTTCTGGTGTAGGAGCGAATTTATTCGCGATGCTGGTGCGCTCGGTGTTGGCTGCATATCGCGGATAAATCCGCTCCTACAAAGGCTAATCGCCTCAGCCCTTAGGGTGTGCCGTGCGAACCGCCAGTTCGTAGCCCGGATGCAATCCGGGAATGCTCTCTCTAGCCCCGAATTGCATCCGGACGACCCGCGAGCTGCTCTGGCTTGCTCCCTCTCCCGCTTGCGGGAGAGGGGCCGGGGGAGAGGGCGATGAGTCTCAGTTCGTAGCCCGGATGCAATCCGGGGCCTTCGCGCCATGTCATCCGGGCTACATGGCTTCTGGTGTAGGAGCGAATTTATTCGCGATGCTGGTGTGCTCGGTGTTGGCTGCATATCGCGGATAAATCCGCTCCTACAGAGGCTAAACGCCTCAGCCCATAGGGTGTGCCGTGCGCACCGCCAGTTCGTAGCCCGGATGCAATCCGGGAATGCTCTCTCTGCATCCCTCGAATTGCATCCGAACGTCGCGCGAGCTGCTCTGGCTTGCTCCCCTCTCCCGCTTGCGGGAGAGGGGCCGGGGGAGAGGGCGATGAGTCTCAGCCGCGTAGCGTCTGCACCGCTATGCTGGGGAAGTCGGTGATGATGCTGTCGGCGCCAAAGTCGGCCAGGCGGCGCATCAGCGCCGGTTCGTTGACCGTCCAGACCGACACGTGCAGCCCCTGCTTCTGCGCCTTGAGCAGGCGCTCCGGAGTGCATAGGGTCCAGTTCAGCGCCAGCAGGTGGCACTCATAGTGCGCCGCCACTTTCAGCGGATCGAGCCAGGCGTACTCGGCGACCAGGCCCAGTTGAAGTTGCGGAGTCAGCTCGCGTGCGGCCTTGAGCACTTCGCGCGAGCTGGAGGTGATGGTGATCCGATCGCGCAGGCCGAAGCGCTCGACCAGCTCGGCGATGGCCAGTACGGTGCGCGCGGCACGCACTTTCGAGGCGCTTTTCACTTCCAGTTGCCAGTGCTCGAACTGACACTGCTCGAACAGATCCTGCAGGCGCGGAATGGGGCAGGGGCGCACCCAGCCCGGGCCGCCCTTGCGCGCGTCATATTTGATCAGATCGGCGGCATCATGTTCGACCACCTTGCCGCGCACGCCGGTGGTGCGCTTCAGGGTTGGATCGTGAATCACCATCAACTCGCCGTCGCGTGACAGGTGCAGATCCAGCTCGCAGCGATTGACGCCATGCTCCAGGCAGCGCTGGAAGCTGGCGAGGGTATTTTCCGGGGCTTCGCCCTTGGCGCCGCGATGGCCGTAGATGAGAGTCACTGTTGCTCCTTGACGGTGTCGAGGTGGTGTGGCTGATGGTGGCGCACGCTGTTGATCACATGATCGTATTCGAAATAAACGCTGAACTCGCGGTAGTCCCAGCGGGTGATCGGCGGCTGGCCGACCGGCTTGTGTTCTTCATCGGCCAGGCCGAAGCGCTCGAGTACCGAGCGTTTCGACTCGCCTTTCTGGGGCAGGTTGCGGGCATCGATATCCGCACCCTGGTTGCCCAACGGAATGGTCAGGGTGTCGGCGAACGAGGCAGTAGGGGCGAGCAGGGCGAGTAGCAGGGCGAGGCGATACATGGCGATTCCTTGGCGTTCATTCGCGGGCCTGGCGACGTTCCAGGGCCTGTCTCTGCAGGATATGCCGGGCCAGCAACTGGCGCTGTGCGTCGGTCAACGCTTCGAACTCGGTGCCGATATCGTACTGGCCGTCGCTGCGTGCGCTGCAGTGCACCACTTGAGCGCGCAGCATCAGACCGAGTGCTTGTGGCATCAATACCATCTTGATCGCCAGGTGGCTGCCCGGTGCCACGGCCTGGGCGTGGCTGAAGCTGATACCGCCCTCGGACAGCGATACCTGGCGTGGAGCCCCGATATCACGTAGCAGGCTCTGCGCCACTGCCTGGCCGAGCAGGTCGATGCGCTTGTTGATCACTTTCAGGTAGTTGGCCAGGGTGCGATCACGCTCGCTGATGTGGCGCAGCAGATGTTGCGACTCGAAGTCCATCAGGTGCAGATCGCTGAGCAGATTGAACAGCGGCGACGGGTCGTGAAGTACGTCGCTGGCCTGGGCTTCGGCCCCTGACAGCAGGCTGAATTCCAGTGCGATCGTATCCTCGATACGGTAGTATTCGCGGCGATCATCTACATCGTTAGTCGACATGGCGAACCCATGAAAGCAGTGGTGGTCGAAGAGCCTGTTGAAGGCTTCGCGAACGGTATGCGAGCCGGGCGAACATCGCTGGGCAAGCGCCGGTTACGAATGGTAAACGAGCAATGCTCGCTTCGCTCGCCCCTTCGGGGCCACACTGATGTGTGATAGCCATGAGTGGCTTTCCAAGTGTTTAACGCAGCAGGCCCGTTATGCAGCCCACTACGAGTCGCCTCTGAGTGTAAGGCCGCTGATCGGGCCCCGCCACATGGACGTTTTTCTTTCCCCCGAATCTCTCCGACATGTTCAGACCTCTGTTCGTATTCATCGGCACGCGCTACACGCGGGCCAAGCGCCGCAACCACTTCGTTTCCTTCATTTCCCTGACGTCCATGCTCGGCCTCACCCTGGGGGTGATGGTGATGATCCTGGTGCTGTCGGTCATGAATGGTTTCGATCACGAGATGCGCACCCGTGTGCTGGGGATGATTCCTCACGCCACGGTCGAGTCGCCGACCCCGGTCAGTGACTGGCCGGCACTGGCGCGTCAGGTCGAGCGCCATCCGCGTGTCGAGGCGCTGGCACCTTTCACCCAGATGCAGGGCTTGCTGACGCACGACGGCAAGGTGCAGAAGGTACTGTTCAATGCCATCGATCCCGAGCAGGAGCGCAAGGTCTCGATCATCGATGACTTCTTCCAGCAGGGCAGTCTCGATAGCCTGCAGCCAGGTGATTTCGCCATGGTCATTGGTGACAAGGCAGCGGGCAAGCTGGGCCTCAAGCTCGGCGACAAGGTCACCTTCGTCGCCCCCGAAGTCACCGTGACCCCGGCCGGCATGTTCCCGCGCCTGAAACGCTTCACCGTCACCGGTATCTTTCACGTCGGCGCCGGCGAGATCGATGGCGCCCTGGCGCTGGCCAATATCAGCGACCTGGCGCGCCTGCAGCGCTGGCAGCCGGATCAGGTACAGGGCCTGCGCCTGAAGTTCGATGACCTGTTCCAGGCGCCGCGCAGTGCCTGGGAAATCGCCCAGACTCTCGACGGCGATTTCTACGCCCGCGACTGGACTCGCACTCACGGCAACCTGTACCAGGCCATCCGCATGGAGAAGACCATGATCGGCCTGCTGCTGCTGCTGATCGTTGCGGTGGCAGCCTTCAACATCATCTCTACTCTGGTGATGGTGGTGACCGACAAGAAGGGCGATATCGCCATCCTGCGTACCCTTGGCGCCACGCCGCGGCAGATCATGGCCATCTTCATGGTGCAGGGCACCGTGATCGGCGTGGTCGGTACTTTCATAGGCGCCGTGCTGGGGATTCTCGCGGCGCTCAACGTCAGCAGCCTGATCGCCGGCATCGAGCGCCTGCTGGGCATCAAGTTTCTCAATGCCGATGTCTACTTTATCGATTACCTGCCTTCGCAACTGCAGAGCGCCGACGTGGTGATGGTTTGTACCGCGGCGCTGCTGCTGAGCTTCTTCGCTACCCTGTATCCGGCCTGGCGCGCCGCGCGCACCCAGCCCGCCGAGGCCCTGCGCTATGAGTGAACCCATGAACCAGAACGCCATGAAACAGCAGAATGCCGTGCTCAGTTGCCGCAACCTGAGCAAGCGTTACGACGAAGGCCCCGAGTCGGTGGTCGTGCTCGACGGGCTCGAACTGGAACTCTTTCCCGGAGAGCGCGTGGCCATCGTCGGCAGCTCCGGTTCCGGCAAGAGCACCCTGCTGAACATGCTCGGTGGCCTGGACACACCCAGCGAGGGCAGTGTGTGGCTGGCCGGTGAGCAACTGTCGGCGCTGAGCGAGACCGCCCGTGGGTTGCTGCGCAATCGGGCGCTGGGTTTCGTCTATCAGTTCCATCACCTGCTGGCCGAGTTCACTGCGCTGGAGAATGCCTGCATGCCGCTGCTGATCGGCAAGACGTCGATCGCCGAAGCGCGCCAGCGCGCGACTGCATTGCTGGAGCGCGTGGGCCTGGGGCATCGCCTCAATCACAAGCCGTCAGAGCTGTCCGGTGGCGAGAGGCAGCGTGTGGCCATCGCCCGCGCCCTGGTCAATCGCCCTGGGCTGGTGCTGCTTGACGAGCCTACCGGCAACCTCGACCAGCACACCGCCGAAGGTATTCAGGAGCTGATGCGCGAGCTCAGCCGTGACTCCAATACCGCATTCCTGGTGGTGACCCACGACATGCAGCTGGCGCGGCAGATGGACCGCGTGCTCAGCCTGCAGGACGGCAAGCTGGTGGCCCTCTGATGTTTCGTCCGCTGAGTATCTTCATCGGCGCTCGCTACACACGGGCCAAGCGCCGCAATCACTTCATTTCCTTCATTTCGCTGACTTCGATGATCGGCCTGGCGCTCGGCGTACTGGCGATGATCGTGGTGCTGTCGGTGATGAACGGCTTCCAGAAGGAAATGAGCTCACGGATTCTCGGTATGGTGCCGCACGCCATGGTCTATGGCGCCGAGCCGGTTGCCGACTGGCGCGCCCTGGCCGGCACGGCCATGGCCAATCCGCAGGTGCAGGCGGCCGCGCCTTATGCCGAGCTGGAGGGCATGCTTTCGCATCGCGGGCTGATGCAGCCGATCCAGATCCACGGCATCGATCCGGCGGAAGAGGGCAAGGTGTCGATCCTGCCCGACCATATCCGTCAGGGCAGCCTGAATAATCTGCAGCCCGGTGAGTTCGGCGTGGTGATCGGTGATATCACTGCTCGGCGCTTCGGCCTGCAGGTCGGCGACAAGCTGACGCTGATCATTCCCGAGCTGAGCAATGCTCCTGGTGGTGTCACGCCGCGCATGCAGCGCCTGAACGTGGCGGCGGTGTTCAAGGTTGGCGCCGAGCTGGACAGCTCGCTGGCGCTGATCAACGTCGCCGATGCCGCAGCCATGCAGCGCCTGCCGGAGGGCACCGTGCCGGGCATCCGCCTGGCGCTGAAGGACCTGTACCAGGCGCCGCAGGTGTCCAAGGCGCTGCTCGCCGAGCTGGGCGCCGGCTACCGCGCCGACGACTGGACCCACACCCAGGGCAGCCTGTTCAGCGCGATGAAGATGGAAAAGACCATGATCGGCCTGCTGCTGCTGCTGATCGTCGCAGTCGCCGCCTTCAATATCATCGCCACGCTGATCATGGTGGTGGCCGACAAGGGCGGCGATATCGCCATCCTGCGCACCCTGGGCGCCACACCGCGGCAGATCATGGCCATCTTCATGGTGCAGGGCTCGGTGATCGGCCTGGTCGGCACCCTGATCGGTACGGTACTCGGCGTGCTGGCGGCGCTGAATGTCAGTGCGCTGGTGGCCTGGCTGGAATCCTTCGCCGGACAGCAGGTGCTGAGCTCCGACGTATACTTCATCAGCAGTCTGCCATCGGACCTGCAGTGGCTGGATGTGGCGCTGATCTGCTCGGCGGCATTGATCCTGAGCTTCCTCGCCACGCTCTACCCATCCTGGCGGGCGGCGCAGGTACAACCGGCCGAAGCGCTGCGCTACGAGTAAGAACGAAAAGCCGTCGAACCAGGCTGTGCGAAAACTACTGCGCTCGGTCATGCTGCGTTAAAAGCAGGCTCAGAATGCTCATTTACCACTTGTAAACTGCGCTTCTTCGCCTGCTTTTGCCTTGCCTGACCTTCGCTCGCTACGTTTTCACACGGCCTGGTATTCGACGGCTTTTTCTTTTCAGGGGCGTTGCTGGCGGCGCTTTTCCTGACGCTTGCGCCAACTGCGCTGAACCCACCAGCGCCAGTAGAGCATGGTCAGCACATAGGCCAGTGCGGCGAGCACCAGACCGGAGATGAAAGAGCCGAGGTACAGCGGTTTCCACAGGATGGCGACCTCGGCCGTGATCCATTCCAGGCTCAGGGTTTGCGGCATGCGCACCGGCGGTGTCTGCATGATCCATGCACCGAGTTTGTAGGTGCAGTAGAAGATCGGCGGCATGGTGATGGGGTTGGTCAGCCAGACCAGACCGATGGAGATCGGCAGGTTGGCGCGCAGCGGAATGGCGACGGCGGCGGCGGCCAGCATCTGCATCGGCATGGGGATCATCGCCCAGAACAGGCCGATGGCCATGCCGCGCGCTACGGAGTGACGGTTCAGGTGCCAGAGATTGGGATCATGAATCAGCTTGCCGAGAAAGCGCAGGGACTTGTTACCCTTGATGCTGTCGGGGGTGGGCATGTAGCGCTTGAATAAACGACGCGGCATGAAGAGTCTCTGGGCAGGCAAAAGCGCCGATATTATGCACGGATTCAGCTCGGCCAGCGTTTTCATATTGTGACCGAAGGTGAGCGCCGGACGCTTTTGCTGCAGCTCGATGAGCAGGGAGGAAGGATGCGAACAGGGATGTTGGCGCTGGCCTTGGGGCTGCTCAGCTTGCGCTTTCTGCCGAGCCTGCCGCCAGGCTGGCTGTTGCTGGTTGCGGCCTGTGCCGGCCTGGCTTTATTGCTCTGGCGTTTCTACCCAATGGGGTTCTTTCTGTTGGGGTTGGCGTGGGCCTGCAATTCAGCGCAGTGGGCGCTGGACGATCGCCTCGCCCCGGAGCTCGACGGCCGCACGCTATGGCTGGAAGGACGGGTGGTCGGATTGCCCGAGGTATCCGATGGTGTGGTGCGCTTCCTGCTGGAGGATGCGCAATCGCGTCGCGGCGAGCTGCCAACAAGGTTGCGGGTGGCCTGGTATGGCGGGCCGACAGTGCAGGGCGGCGAGCGCTGGCGTCTGGCGGTCAACCTGAAGCGGCCGCATGGCCTGGTCAATCCGCAGAGCTTCGACTACGAAGCTTGGTTGCTGGCGCAGCGTATCGGCGCCACGGGTACGATCAAGTCCGGTCAGCGCCTTGCTCCAGCTTCGGGCCTGGGCAGTTGGCGCGACAGTCTGCGCCAGCGCTTGTTGGCGACGCCAGCTGTTGAGCGCGAAGGCGCCATCGCCGCTTTGGTACTGGGCGACGGTTCTGGCTTGAGCAGCGAAGATTGGCGCCTGTTGCAGCACACCGGCACGGTGCACCTGATGGTTATTTCCGGGCAGCACATCGGACTGCTGGCCGGCTTTCTCTACGGTTTGGTGGCATTGCTGGCGAAGCTCGGCGCATGGCCGGCGCGTTGGCCATGGCTGCCTTGCGCCTGTGCCCTGGCCTTAGGCGGGGCCTTGATCTACGGCTTGTTGGCGGGCTTCGAGGTGCCGGTGCGAAGGGCCTGCGTGATGGTCGCGTTGGTGCTGCTGTGGCGCATGCGCTTTCGTCATCTGGGCGCGTGGTGGCCATTATTGCTGGCCTTGATCGTGGTTCTGCTGCTGGAGCCGCTGGCATCGTTGCAGCCGGGTTTCTGGTTGTCGTTTTCGGCGGTGGCGATTCTGGCTCTGGTGTTTGGCGGTCGGCTCGGCGTCTGGGGTTGGTGGCGCGGGCTCACGCGTGCGCAATGGACCATGGCCATCGGCCTGTTGCCGATGATGTTGATCCTCGGCCTGCCGGTCAGCAGCAGCGGGCCGTTGGCCAACCTGATCGCCGTGCCCTGGGTAGGGTTGGTGGTCGTGCCTCTGGCCTTGCTGGGCACCTTGCTGTTGCCTATACCGATGCTGGGCGAAGGGCTGTTGTGGCTGGCCGGTGGTGCGCTGCACCTGCTGTTCGAGTTGCTCGGCATCATCGCCGGCTGGCTACCCGCCTGGCTGCCGAGCGTTCTGCCGCTGTGGGCATGGTTGCTGGCGGCAGCCGGTGCTCTGCTGCTCCTTTTGCCGGCCGGAGTGCCGCTGCGTCTGCCCGGTCTTGCGCTGTTGTTGCCCGCATTGCTGCTGCCAGCGCCGCATCTGGATGATGGTCGCGCCGACATCTGGGTACTGGATGTGGGGCAGGGGCTGGCGGTGCTGGTGCGTACCCGAGAGCACGCTCTGCTGTATGACGCCGGGCCGCGCTTCGGTGATTTCGATACCGGTGAGCGAATCGTCCTGCCCTCGTTGCGGGCGCTGAACCTCAGGCAGCTCGACCTGATGCTGCTCAGCCATGCAGACAACGATCATGCCGGCGGCGCGGCCGCGATCAAGGCCGGGATGCCTGTATCGAGGGTGGTCAGCGGTGAACCGCAAAGGCTGGCCGATGCGCTTGGCGCGGAAGCTTGCGAGTCTGGACAGAGCTGGCAATGGAACGCGGTGACCTTCAGGCTGTGGCAGTGGGAGCGCGCCAGCTCCGGCAACCAGCTGTCCTGTGTATTGCAGATCGAGGCTGCGGGCGAACGCCTGCTGTTGACTGGCGATATCGACGTACAGGCCGAGCGGGCGCTGATGCAGGCCGACTTTCCCCTGGCTTCGCAGTGGCTGCTGGCCCCTCATCATGGCAGTCGCACCTCGTCCAGCCAGGCGTTCATCGACGCGGTCGGGGCGCAGCATGTGCTGATTACCCGCAGCCGCCACAATGCCTTCGGCCATCCACACCCGCAGGTGCTGGAGCGTTATCGGGCAGCGGGCGTTCAGGTGCATGACACCGCGCTCGATGGCGCGCTGCATCTGCGCCTGGGCGAGCATGGCGCAGCGCAGGCATTGCGACGCGAGGCACGTTTCTGGCGGGAAAAATGAGAACGGCGGCGGTCGGCGGGCGTTGCCCCCTGTGCTAGAGTGGCGCCACTTTTTCGAGGGGGATTCTCTACCGTGTGGGAACTGGTCAAAGCTGGCGGCTGGATGATGCTGCCGATCATTCTCTGTTCCATCGCTGCTGCCGGTATCGTTGCCGAGCGCCTGTGGACCCTGCGGCCCGCCCGCGTCACCCCGGCCAATCTGCTGGCCCAGGTATGGCGCTGGATCAAGGACAAGAAACTCAACAACCAGAAGCTCAAGGAGCTGCGTGAGGATTCGCCGCTGGGGCAGATTCTCGCCGCCGGCCTGGCCAACTCCAAGCATGGTCGCGAGATCATGAAAGAGTGCATCGAAGAGGCCGCCGCGCGCGTCATCCATGATCTGGAGCGCTACCTCAACGCCCTAGGTACCATCGCCGGCATCGCACCGCTGCTCGGCCTGCTTGGCACCGTGCTGGGTATGATCGAGATCTTCAGCTCCTTCATGGGCTCGGGCATGGCCAACGCGCCGATGCTCGCCGGAGGCATCTCCAAGGCGCTGATCACCACCGCAGCCGGCCTGATGGTGGCGATTCCGGCACTGTTCTTCCATCGCTACCTGCAGCGTCGCGTCGACGAGCTGGTGGTGGGCATGGAGCAGGAAGCGATCAAACTGGTGGAAATGGTCCAGGGTGATCGCGACGTCGACCTGGGCGAGGGCAAGGCGTGAAATTCCGGCGTAAACCGCGGGAGAACGTCGAGATCAACCTGGCCTCGTTGATCGACGTGGTATTCATCCTGCTGCTGTTCTTCGTGGTCACCACCACCTTCACCCGCGAAACCCAGCTCAAGGTCGACCTGCCCGAGGCTGCCAGCGGCACGCCGCCGGAGCAGACCGAGCTGAAGCAGGTCGAGGTGCTGATCGGTGCCGATGGCGCGTTTTCGGTCAACGGCAAGGCGCTGCTGGAGAGCAACCTGAGCAATCTCATGGCTGCGCTGCAGAAGGAGTCCGGGGGCGACAACAGCCTGCCGCTGATCATCAGCGCCGATGGCAAGACGCCGCATCAGGCGGTGATCACTGCCATGGACGCTGCCGGCAAGCTGGGCTTCTCGCACCTGCGCATCACCACGGTGGAAGCACAGGAAAATCCTTAAGTGAGCGCTGCTGATCGCCTGCTCGAGGCCTGGTATCGCGGCCACCCGGCGCTGGCGCTGCTGCGTCCGCTGGAGTGGCTGTATCGCCGCGTGGTACAGGTCAAGCGTGCGCGTTTCCTGGCCGGCCAGGGCGAAATCTACCGCGCGCCGGTGCCGGTGCTGGTGGTGGGCAACATCACCGTCGGCGGCACCGGCAAGACGCCGCTGATCCTCTTTCTAATCGAACACTGCCGGGCGCGTGGCCTCAAGGTCGGCGTGGTCAGTCGCGGCTATGGCGCCACGCCGCCGAGCCTGCCCTGGCGCGTGCGTGCCGATCAATCTGCCGCACAGGCCGGTGACGAGCCGCTGCTGATCGTCCAGCGCACGGGCGTGCCGCTGATGATCGATCCGGACCGCAGCCGCGCGGTGCGTGCACTGCTGGCCGAGGAACCATTGGACCTGATCCTCTGCGACGACGGCCTGCAGCACTACCGTCTGGCGCGCGACCTGGAGCTGGTGCTGATCGATGCCGCGCGCGGTCTGGGCAATCGCCGCTGCCTGCCCGCCGGGCCGCTGCGTGAGCCGGCCGAGCGTCTACGTGAGGTGGATGCGGTGTTGTTCAACGGGGCCGAAGTCGACCGCAGTGACGGCTACGCCTTTGGCCTGCAGCCGACCGCACTGGTCAACCTGGTCACTGGCGAGCGGGTAGGGCTGGAGCATTTCCCCTCGGGCCAGCCCGTGCATGCGGTCGCCGGCATCGGCAACCCGCAACGTTTCTTCAATACCCTCGAAGCGCTAAACTGGCGGCCGGTTCCGCACCCCTTTGCCGACCATGCCCAGTACGACGCCGCGCAGCTCAGTTTCGAGCCGGCGCTGCCGCTGCTGATGACGGAAAAGGATGCGGTGAAATGCCGGGCCTTCGCCGCCGCCGACTGGTGGTACCTGGCCGTCGACGCCGTGCCCACGCCGGCTTTCGTCGATTGGTTGGACAAGGAGCTGGCTCGCCTCATACCGGGGTCTTGATGACCCCATCAAGGACTGCGCCATGGACCTTAAACTGCTCGACATTCTCGCCTGCCCGATCTGCAAGGGCCCGCTGCAGCTTTCCGAAGACAAGACCGAACTGATCAGCAAGGGCGCCGGCGTGGCCTACCCGATCCGCGATGGCATCCCGGTGATGCTGGAAAGCGAAGCACGCACCCTGAACACCGACGAGCGCCTGGACAAGTAAATGAGTGCAGCCTTCACCGTCGTCATTCCCGCCCGTTACGCCTCCACCCGTCTGCCCGGCAAGCCGCTGCAGGACATCGCCGGCAAGCCGATGGTCCAGCATGTCTGGGAGCAGGCGAAGAAGAGTTCGGCAAGCCAGGTCGTGATCGCCACCGACGATGCGCGCATCGTCGACGCCTGTCAGGCGTTCGGCGCCGAGGTGCTGCTGACCCGCGAGGAGCACAACTCCGGCACCGACCGCCTGGCCGAAGTTGCCACCCAGCTTGGTCTGCCGGCCGATGCCATCGTGGTCAACGTGCAGGGCGACGAGCCACTGATTCCGCCGATGATCATCGATCAGGTGGCGGCCAACCTGGCGGCCAATCCGCAGGCAGGTATCTCCACCCTGGCCGAGCCCATCGAAGATGTCACCGCGTTGTTCAATCCCAATGTGGTCAAGGTGGTCGCCGACAAGAATGGCCTGGCCCTGACCTTCAGCCGTGCGCCGCTGGCTTGGGCGCGCGATGCCTTCGCCAAGAGCCGCGATGTGTTGCCGCAAGGTGTGCCGTACCGCCGCCATATTGGCATCTACGCCTACCGCGCGGGCTTCCTGCATGACTTCGTGGCCTGGGGCCCGTGCTGGCTGGAAGACACCGAGTGTCTGGAGCAACTGCGCGCGCTGTATAACGGCGTACGCATCCATGTTGCCGATGCCCTCGAAGCACCGGCTGCCGGTGTCGATACCGCCGAAGACCTGGAGCGGGTGCGCCACCTGCTGGGGGCCTGATGAAGGTCCTGTTCGTTTGCCTGGGCAATATCTGCCGCTCGCCCACGGCTGAAGGCGTGTTTCGCCACAAGCTGCGCGCGGCGGGTCTGGAGGATCGGGTGCAGGTGGATTCCGCCGGCACCGGCGACTGGCACGTCGGCAAGGCGCCGGACAGCCGTACGCGCCAGGCCGCGCTGCGCCGTGGCTATGATCTGTCCGCGCAGCGTGCGCGTCAGGTGGAGGCTGGTGACCTCCAGCGCTTCGACCTGATCCTGGCCATGGATCAGAGCAACTTGCGCAACCTCAAGGCGTTGCGCCCGGCGGGCGCTCGGGCTGATCTAGATCTGTACCTGCGTCGCTATGAACTGGCGCTGGATGAGGTGCCCGACCCGTACTACGGTGGCGAAGAGGGCTTCGAGCAGGTGCTGGACCTGATCGAGCAGGCCAGCGATGCGCTGCTGAGCGAAATCAAGGGGCGCCTGTGAGCCTGAATCTGCAGAGCGACGTTTCGCTCAAGGCCTTCAACAGCTTTGGTGTCGACGTGCGTGCACGGCGTTTCGCCGAAGCCTACAACGATGACGATGTGCGCGAGGCGCTGCGTCTGGCTGGGCAGCAGAGCTTGCCGCTGCTGGTGATCGGCGGTGGCAGCAACCTGTTGCTGACTCGCGATGTCGAGGCGCTGGTGCTACGCATGGCCAGCCGTGGTATTCGCATTCTCGAAGAGGATGGCGATCAGGTACTGGTAGAGGCGGAGGCAGGTGAACCCTGGCATCCCTTCGTGCAGTGGAGTCTGGCGCAGGGCCTGAGCGGCCTGGAAAACCTCAGCCTGATCCCCGGCACCGTCGGCGCGGCGCCGATGCAGAACATCGGTGCCTATGGCGTGGAGATCAAGGACCTGTTCGCCGGCCTGACCGCACTGGATCGGCATACCGGTGAGCTGCGCGATTTCGCGCTAGAGGAGTGCGCCTTCGCCTATCGCGACAGCCTGTTCAAGCGTGAAGCCGGACGTTGGTTGATCCTGCGAGTACGCTTTCGCTTGAGCCGCCTGGCTTCGCTGCGACTGGATTACGGTCCGGTGCGCCAGCGCCTCGCCGAGATGGGTGTGGAAGCGCCGACCGCCAGCGACGTCAGCCAGGCTATCTGTTCCATTCGCAGCGAAAAGCTGCCGAACCCCGTCGAGCTGGGTAATGCCGGCAGTTTCTTCAAGAATCCGGTGGTGTCGTTCGAGCTGGCCGAGCACATCCGCGCCGAGCATGCCGACCTGGTCAGCTATCCGGCGGGCGATGGCCTGGTGAAGCTGGCAGCCGGCTGGCTGATCGAGCGGGCAGGGTGGAAGGGCGCGCGCGAGGGCGATGCCGGCGTGCACCGCCTGCAGGCGCTGGTGCTGGTGAACTACGGCCAAGCGACGGGTGCGCAACTGCTGCAGCTGGCGCAGCGCATCCAGAGCGATATCCTGAAGCGTTTCGGCGTTACGCTGGAAATCGAGCCCAACGTGCTTTGATCTGCGGGACGGACGTGATCCGACGACCGCCATTCCCGGATTGCATCCGGGCTACCAGTGACGGACATGAAAAAGGGGATGCCTAGGCATCCCCTTTTTAGTGACCGCAGGAGGGTCAAGCCTGAGGCTTGACCTCTTCCTTGTCGGCTGGCGTCTCTTCTTCCGGCTGCGCTTGCTCTACCGCTTCGCTCACGGTTTGCTCGCGGACGATCGGAGTGGCTTCGGTTTCGGCGACTGGCTCGACCGCAGGAGCGGTTTCGACTGCAGTGGCTTCGGTTTCTGCCAGGGGGCTCGCTTCAGCGGCCGGAGCGGCTTCGACTACCGGAGCAGCCTCTACAGCCGGGGCTGCAGCAGCGGCCTGGGCAGCTTCGCGCGCCAGGCGCTCGGCTTCACGCTGACGACGACGCACTTCACGCGGGTCGTTCGGTGCACGGCCAGTGGCATTTGCCGGAACCGGTGCGGCAGCAGGCGCTTGCTCGACCGGCGCCGGAGCAGGCTCCTGGGCGACTTCGACAGTCGGCTCAGCTTGAGTGACCGGCTCGGCGAGTGGCACTTCAACGGCAGCAGGGGTTGCGACTGCGGCCGGGGCTGCTTCAGCTTCCTTCTCTACGACCGGAGCGGTTTCGATCACTTCGCTTACGCTAGCCTCGGCTTGCACATCGACCGCTTGAGCGGCAGGGGCCTCTTCAGCCTGGGCAGTCGGTGCTGCAACGGCCGGGACTTCGCTGATCGGAGCTTCGCTGGCAACGGCTTCGCTGCTGTCGACGCTTTCTGCAACCACGGCGGCAGCAGTCGCTACGGCAGCTGGAGCGGCGGCTTGAGCTTCGTTACCTGCGGCTTCGCTGTTCTCGGCGCTTTCGATCAGGTTGCCATCGGCATCACGCTGACGCTCGCGACGGTTGCTGCGGCGACGCTGACCACGAGAGCGGCGACGCGGACGTTCACCGTCGTTGTTGTCCTGCTCGTCATCCTGCAGTTGTTCTTCGTTTGGCAGGGCTTCGTCCTGCAGAGCCTCGGCCTGCTCGGCACGCGGCTGTCGTTCTTCGCGCGGCGGGCGTTGACGCTCCTGGCGCTCGCCACGGGGCTGACGCTCGGCGCGCTCTTCGCGTTGCTCGTTACCGGCGGCGTCCAGCGGCTCACGCAGCTCGCGCACGCGCTCTTCACGCGGAGCACGCTCTTCGCGTGGCTTGCGCTCGCGACGGTTTTCCTGGCCTTCACGCGGCTCGCGCGGGGCGCGTTCTTCACGCGGCTGACGCTCTTCACGCGGCTGGCGTTCCTCGCGCGGCTCGCGAGCCTGGCGCTCTTCGCGCGGTGCGCGCTCTTCGCGGGACTTGCGCTCGTCATCGCGGCGACCGCCACGGTTGCGGCTCTGCTGACGACCGTTGCGGCGTTCTTCGCGCGGCGGGCGCTCGCTGCTCTTCTTCTCGGTCACGGCTGGCTGGGCTTCTTCTTCCTTGCCGGCAAACAGGCTGACCAGGGACTTCACCAAGCCCTTGAACAGGCTCGGCTCAGGCGCTTTGGTCGGAGCCAGCGGAGCCGGTTGCGGCTCGGCGGCGACCGGAGCGCTGCTGCGCGGGGCGGCCTTGATCGCGGCTTCCTGGCGAACCAGGGTGCGCGTGGCGGCGGCCGGGTGAGCGGCAGCTTCTTCGTTTTCTGCGGTGGCGGCGATCTCGTAGCTGGTCTGACCGCTCAGCGCTTCCGGGCTGTCGTCACGCAGGCGCTGGACTTCGAAGTGCGGGGTTTCCAGGTGATCGTTCGGCAGGATCACGATGCGCGCACGGGTGCGCAGTTCTATCTTGGTGATCGAGTTGCGCTTCTCGTTGAGCAGGAAGGCGGCGACCGGGATCGGCACCTGGGCACGAACTTCGGCGGTGCGGTCCTTCAGCGCTTCTTCTTCGATCAGGCGCAGGATGGCCAGCGACAGGGATTCGACGTCGCGGATGATGCCTTGACCGTTGCAGCGCGGGCAGACGATGCCGCTGGTCTCGCCCAGGGACGGACGCAGACGCTGACGGGACATTTCCAGCAGGCCGAAGCGCGAGATGCGACCGACCTGAACACGGGCACGGTCGGCTTCCAAGGCTTCACGCACCTTCTCTTCGACGGCGCGCTGGTTCTTGGCCGGGGTCATGTCGATGAAGTCGATGACGATCAGGCCGCCGATGTCGCGCAGGCGCAATTGGCGGGCGATTTCCTCGGCTGCTTCCAGGTTGGTCTGCAGCGCGGTTTCCTCGATGTCGCTGCCCTTGGTGGCACGCGCCGAGTTGATGTCGATGGAAACCAGGGCTTCGGTCGGGTCGATGACGATGGAGCCGCCGGACGGCAGCTTCACTTCACGCTGGAAGGCGGTTTCGATCTGGCTTTCGATCTGGAAACGGTTGAACAGCGGCACGCTGTCCTCGTACAGCTTGATCTTGCTGGCGTACTGCGGCATCACCTGCTGGATGAAGCTCAGGGCTTCTTCCTGGGCTTCGACGCTGTCGACCAGCACTTCGCCGATGTCCTGGCGCAGGTAGTCGCGGATGGCGCGGATGATGACATTGGATTCCTGGTAGATCAGGAAGGGGGCAGGGCGGCTGGTGGAGGCTTCCTTGATGGCGCTCCACAGTTGCAGCAGGTAATCGAGGTCCCACTGCATTTCTTCGCTGGAGCGACCGAGGCCGGCGGTGCGGACGATCAGGCCCATGTCGGCCGGAGCGTTGAGGCCGTTCAGCGCTTCGCGCAGTTCGTTGCGCTCTTCGCCTTCGATGCGACGGGAGATGCCACCGGCGCGCGGGTTGTTCGGCATCAGCACCAGGTAACGACCGGCCAGGCTGATGAAGGTGGTCAGGGCTGCGCCCTTGTTGCCGCGTTCTTCCTTCTCGACCTGGACGATGACTTCCTGGCCTTCCTTGAGCACGTCCTTGATGTTGACGCGGCCGCCTTCGGGGGCTTTGGAGAAGTATTCGCGGGAGATTTCTTTGAGGGGGAGGAAGCCGTGACGTTCGGAGCCGAAGTCGACGAAGGCTGCTTCAAGGCTGGGTTCGACGCGGGTGATGCGGCCTTTGTAGATATTGGCCTTCTTCTGTTCGCGGGCGCCGGACTCGATGTCCAGATCGTAGAGTTTTTGGCCATCTACCAGGGCAACACGCAACTCTTCGGGCTGAGTTGCGTTAATCAGCATTCTTTTCATGTGGTACCAATGGGTTCCGGGGCTGCCGGAAGCCACGTTAGGCACACACGACTCTCAGGGTCGGTGTCAGGCGCGTCAGAAACGGTCGTAAATCGTTCCACTGTCTAGCGACGGCCAGCCATATCAGGCCGCGGTCGCGACGGACGTCTCCTGCTTGCTGTGGTGACAGAAGCACTCAGTCAGGAAGAGGAATCAACTGGCGGTAGCGGACGAGATGAGGCGTCTTTGATCAAGCGATGTGCTACGCAGTCCGACAGTTGTACATCTCCACCCTACACGTATCGCTGAAAATCGGGTGCCGCGCGCGGATTCCGCAGCGGTTGTCATTTACCGCGACCGCCCTGCGGGCGAATCGCGCATCATACTCAAGGCTTTATTTCCGAAGTCTTCGTGGCCTTTTGCGGCCTTTCTAACCTGAAGAATCCGTGGGACGGCCTCACGTCCAAGTAAGTTTTGCGCGGGCAGGGGATGGCAAGTTTGGCGATCATCCGCAAGCCAGGCCGCTTTTGGCGGCGTTCGCGACTATAGCAGCAATGATTAAGTGCTTCAATTCCATAAAAAATTGTTATGATTGCGCGATGACTACTCCTGCCTCTCCAACCTCCGGCGTCCAGCTGATCGAGGTTGCACCGGAACTCGCCGGCCAACGCATCGACAACTTCCTCCGGGCGCAGCTCAAGGGCGTGCCCAAGACTCTGATCTACCGCATCCTGCGCAAGGGCGAAGTGCGCGTCAACAAGGGGCGGATCAAGCCCGAATACAAACTCCAGGCTGGCGATGTGGTGCGTGTGCCACCGTTGCGCCTTGCTGAGCGCGACGAGCCCGAGCCGCTGGCGCAGGGTCTGCTCGAGCGTCTCGAGGCGGCCATCGTCTACGAGGACAAAGCACTGATCGTGCTGAACAAGCCGGCCGGCATCGCTGTGCATGGTGGCAGTGGTCTGAACTACGGGGTGATCGAGGCCTTCCGTCAGTTGCGTCCCGATGCCAAGGATCTGGAGTTGGTGCATCGCCTGGATCGCGACACCTCCGGTCTTCTGATGATCGCCAAGAAGCGCAGCATGTTGCGTCATCTGCATGAGCAGCTGCGAGGCGATGGCGTCGACAAGCGTTACATGGCGCTGGTGCGCGGCCACTGGGCGACGGCCAAGAAGCAGGTCAATGCGCCGCTGCAGAAGAGTAATCTGCGCTCCGGTGAGCGCATGGTCGAGGTCGATGGCGAGGGCAAGGAGGCGCTGACGCTGTTCCGCGTGCTGCGCCGCTTCGGTGATTTCGCCACGCTGGTCGAGGCCAAGCCGGTAACCGGTCGCACCCACCAGATTCGTGTGCATGCCAAGCATGCCGGGCACTCCATCGCTGGCGACTCCAAGTACGGTGATGATGACTTCACCCGTGAGATTCGCGAGCTGGGCGGCAAGCGCCTGTTCCTGCATGCCTACGAATTGCATGTGCCGCTGCCTGAAGGTGGGGTGCTGAAGCTCGAGGCGCCAGTGGACGAAATGTGGGCCAAGACCCTGGAGCGGCTGAGTGCCTGACTATCAACTGCTGATCTTCGACTGGGATGGCACGCTGGTGGATTCCATCGGCCGTATCGTCGAGGCCATGCACCGTGCTGCTGATGTGGTGGGTGTGCCACGCTGCACCGATGTCGCGGTGCGCGGCATTATCGGGCTGGAGCTGGGCGTGGCGATTCGCACGCTCTATCCGGAACTCGATGAATCGTTGCGTATCGAAGCCATCCGTAGCGCCTACAGTGAGCAGTATCTGGCTCTGGAAACCGAGCCGTCGCCGTTGTTCGATGGTGTGAGCGAGTCGCTCGAAGCCTTTCGCGAGCAGGGTTATCAATTGGCTGTCGCGACTGGCAAGGGGCGCAAGGGGCTGCATCGGGTGCTAGCCGACAAGGGTTGGCTGGATTATTTCGATATCACCCGTTGCGCTGACGAGACGGCGAGCAAGCCCGATCCGCTGATGCTGCACGAGATTCTTGCGCATTGCCGGGTGCAGCCTGAGCACGCGCTGATGGTCGGAGATTCGACCTTCGATCTCTTGATGGCGCGCAATGCGGGGATGGACGCGGTTGCGGTGGGTTTTGGTGCGCAGCCGCTGTCACTGTTGCGTGACTGTTCGCCGCGCCTGGCGATCAACGAATTCAATGAGCTGCGTACATGGCTGGATGGCCATCGCGCGCAGCGTTCTGCAGAGGTGAGTGAGCATGTCGGATGAGTGGAAGTCATCGTCTTCTTCGGGCGAGGATGCCAAGAGCTGGAAGCTGCTGGAAAAAGCCCTGCTGTCCAGTGTTCAGGAGCAGCGCCGCTCGCGTCGCTGGGGCATTTTTTTCAAGCTGCTGACCTTTATCTATCTGTTCGGTGCATTGGCACTGGTGTTGCCGGCGCTTGATCTGAAATCGACCTCGACCACCACCGCCCATACGGCGCTGATCGAAATTCGCGGCATGATCGCTGATCGCGAGGAGGCCAGTGCCGACAAGGTCGTGGGTAGCCTGCGTGCGGCTTTCGAAGATGCCAATACTAAGGGCGTGATCCTGCGCATCAACAGCCCGGGCGGTAGTCCGGTGCAGTCCGGCTATATCTATGACGAGATTCGCCGCCTGCGCGGCGAGCACCCGCAGACCAAGGTCTATGCGGTGATCAGTGACCTGGGTGCTTCCGGGGCTTACTACATCGCCAGTGCGGCCGATGAGATCTATGCCGACAAGGCCAGCCTGGTCGGTTCCATTGGTGTTACTGCGGCCAGTTTCGGCTTTGTTGAGGCCATGGAGAAGCTGGGGGTCGAGCGTCGCGTCTACACCTCGGGTGAGCACAAGGCATTCCTTGATCCGTTCCAGCCGCAGAAGGAAGAGGAAACCCGTTTCTGGAAAACTGTGCTGGATACCACTCATCGTCAGTTCATCGATAGTGTGAAGAAGGGGCGTGGTGATCGTCTCAAGGCAGACGAGCATCCCGAGTTGTTCTCGGGGTTGGTCTGGTCCGGCGAGCAGGCGCTGCAGCTTGGGTTGGTCGATGCGCTGGGTAGCGCCAGCTACGTGGCGCGAGAGGTGATCGGCGAGAAGGAGATGGTCGATTTCACCCAGCGTGATACACCGTTCGATCGTTTCGCCAAGCGTCTGGGTACCAGTGTGGCCGATCGCATCGCGTTGTGGATGGGCTTCCAGGGGCCGACGCTGCGCTGACAGTTAAAAGGAAGGCCCGCTGCGGGCCTTCCTTTTTATGGGGACTCAAGGGGCTTCTATTTCCTCGTTCAGCAGCATGTCCACCAGGCGAATCAGTGGCAGGCCGATCAGGCTGGTGGCGTCCTCGCCCTCGGTGCTGCGGAACAGGCTGATACCCAGGCCTTCGGACTTGAAGCTGCCGGCACAGTCGAATGGCTGCTCGCGTTGCAGGTAGCGCAGAATCTGCTCGTCGCTGAGCGGGCGGAAATGTACGGTGAAGGGCACGCAGTCCACCTGGCACCTGCCGGTACAGGTATTGAGCAATGCCAGGCCGGTCAGAAAGGTGACACTACTGCCGCTGGCGGCGCGCAGTTGTTGCTGGGCTCTGGGCAGGTCGTGGGGTTTACCGAGTATTTCGCCGCTGCCGAGCACGGCGACCTGGTCAGAGCCGATGATCAGGTGGTCGGGGTGGTCGGTGGCGAGGGCGCGGGCCTTTTCTTCGGCCAGGCGCTTGACCAAATCGATGGCCGCTTCGCCCTCTTGTCTGCTTTCGTCGATGCTGGGCGACTGCGAGGTGAAGGGCAGTCGCAGGCGTTCGAGCAGCTCGCGGCGGTAGGGGGAGCTGGAGGCGAGCAGCAGCGCTGGCATGTTCTCTTCCTTTTATATACGTCTACAGGCGGGCGGGAAATTCTACTGATCGTTGCTATTCGGCGACAGGCTGAATTTCCTTTGACATGGGCAGGGTGCATCCCTAGAATGCTGCGCCTATGTTGAATGGGCCGATTCCACCTCACGTTGATCCGCGCAAGCTCGCCGACCGCGAAGCTACCCTCGAAGGGCAGCTCGAACTGGCCAGCTTGCCGCGTCTCTGCGACCCGCTTGCCGATACGGCTGGCACGGTGCAGGCGAAATTTCATTTCGCGCGTGACGAGCAGAAAACTGTGGTTATCCGCAGTGAGCTCGAGGTTGAGGTCAAAATGGTCTGCCAGCGTTGTCTGGAGCTGGTCGCGCTACCCATCCGCAGCGAATGTGAATACGCGGTGGTTCGGGTTGGAGCGAACACTCAGTCCTTGCCGAAGGGCTACGACGTGCTGGAAGTGGGTGAGGAGCCGCTGGAGCTGCTTGGTCTGGTCGAGGATGAATTGCTTCTCGCCCTACCGATCGTTCCTGCTCATGCCCCAGGTGATTGCCAGCAGCCGGACGGTCTCGATGAGCCCGAGCCGGGCGAGGACGAGGTATCGCGGTCCAACCCGTTCAGTGTATTGGCGCAGTTAAAGCGTGACCCAAACGTTTAGGAGTTAATGAGTTATGGCTGTTCAGCAGAACAAAAAATCCCGTTCCGCCCGTGACATGCGTCGTTCGCACGACGCGCTCGAGGCCAGCACCCTGTCCGTAGAGAAGAGCACAGGTGAAGTTCACCTGCGCCACCACGTTTCTCCGGAAGGCGTGTACCGCGGTCGCAAAGTGATCGACAAGGGCGCTGACGAGTAATCCTTGTCCGCCTCGATCATCGCGATTGATGCAATGGGTGGGGACTTCGGTCCCCACTGCATTGTTCCGGCCTGCATTTCTGCGCTGGCCGAATTCCCCTCGCTGCACCTGGCCCTCGTCGGCCAAGCTCCCCTCATCGAAGAACAGCTCGCTCGCCAGTCCGGCGTCGATCGCTCGCGCCTGCAGGTTCATCACGCCAGTGAAGTGATCGCTATGGACGAGCGTCCGGCTCAGGCCTTGCGCGGCAAGCCCGATGCCTCGATGCGTGTGGCGCTGGAGCTGGTGCGTCAGCGTCAGGCACATGCCTGCGTCAGTGCCGGTAATACCGGTGCGCTTATGGCGCTTTCGCGTTATGTACTCAAGACCCTGCCGGGGATCGATCGACCGGCGATGGTCAGCCCGATTCCGACCGAGCGTGGTCATTGCTACCTGCTGGATCTGGGCGCCAATGTCGATTGCAGTGCCGAGCACCTTTACCAGTTCGCGATTATGGGCGCCGTTGCCGCGGAAACGCTGGGCATCAATCGACCTCGGGTCGCCTTGCTCAATGTCGGTACCGAGGACATCAAGGGCAATCAGCAGGTCAAGCTGGCGGCCAGTCTGTTGCAGCAGGCGAGCGGGCTGAATTTCATCGGCTATATAGAAGGCGACGGGGTGTACCGTGGCGAAGCCGACGTGGTGGTGTGCGACGGCTTCGTCGGCAACATCCTGCTCAAGTCCAGCGAAGGTCTGGCGAAGATGATCACCGGGCGGGTCGAGACGCTGTTCAATGAGGGGCTGTTCGCTCAGGCGGTCGGTGCTTTGGCGATGCCGCTGCTGCGCCGCCTCAAGGCCGACCTGGCTCCCGCTCGGCACAATGGCGCGAGCTTTCTCGGGCTGCAGGGCATCGTGGTCAAGAGTCACGGCGCGGCGGGGCAGGAGAGCTTTCAGAGCGCCATCCGCTGTGCGCTGCGTGAGGTGCAGGAAAATTTGCCGCAGCGACTGCATGGTCGACTTGAGGACCTGTTGCTGTAGACTCGTCGCGTTTTCAGGGCGCCTCTAAAAACTACCTGCGTTGCCATCGCGGCGTTAAAAACAGGCTCACAGCCGAAGGCTGAACGCGCTTTAGCGCGGCCCCGCAGGGGTGAGCGAAGCGAATCAAGTGCTCATTTACAGCGCGTAAACTGCGCTTTTTCGCCTGTTTTTGCCTTGCGCTGGCAGCCTCGCTTACGTTTTTAGAGGCTCCTTTCAGGGTATGGGCTGCTGCGGAATGTGACCGCGGCACGCAGCCTGTCATCCAACTGTCAGTTTGCTGCGCCAGGCTCGCCGGGCGCTGGTTTTTCGACTCAAGGGACTTATTCATGTCTGCATCCCTCGCATTCGTCTTTCCCGGTCAGGGTTCGCAAGCCCTGGCCATGCTCGCCGAACACGGTGCCCAGCAGAAGCTGGTGCTCGATACCTTCGGTGAAGCCTCCGAAGCGCTCGGCTACGACCTCTGGGCACTGACCCAGCAAGGCCCGGAAGAGCAACTGAACCAGACCGACAAGACTCAGCCGGCCATCCTCACCGCTTCCATCGCCCTGTGGCGTCTGTGGCAGGCCGAGGGCGGCGCCAAGCCGGCGTTCGTCGCCGGCCACAGCCTGGGTGAGTACTCCGCGTTGGTCGCTGCTGGCAGCATCGGCTTTGCCGACGCCGTGAAGCTGGTGGAGCGTCGTGGTCAATTGATGCAGCAGGCCGTTCCGGCCGGGCAGGGCGGTATGGCCGCCATCCTCGGTCTGGAAGATGCCGATGTGCTGGCTGCCTGCGCCGAAGCCGCTCAGGGCGATGTGGTCAGTGCAGTGAACTTCAATGCCCCCGGTCAGGTGGTGATCGCCGGTAGCGCCGCCGCCGTCGAGCGTGCCATCGAGGCGTGCAAGGCACGTGGTGCCAAGCGCGCCATGGCGCTGCCGGTCAGCGTGCCGTCGCACTGCGCGCTGATGAAGCCGGCCGCCGAGCGTTTCGCCGAATCGGTCGAGGCGCTGAACTGGCAGGCGCCGCAAATCCCGCTGGTACAGAATGTCAGTGCGGCCGTGGTATCCGACCTGGCCACCCTGAAGGCCGACCTGTTGGCGCAGCTGTACAGCCCGGTTCGCTGGGTAGAGTCGATGGTGCGTCTGTCCGAGCAGGGCGTGACCGATCTGGTCGAGTGCGGCCCGGGCAAGGTGCTCAGCGGCCTGAACAAGCGCTGCGTCAAAGGCATCAACACTTACAACCTGGATACCCCCGATGCTTTCGCCGCTGCTCGTGCTGCGTTGGCTTGAAAAAGGAGAACGAACATGAGTCTGCAAGGTAAGGTCGCGCTGGTCACTGGCGCCAGCCGTGGTATCGGCCAGGCAATCGCCCTGGAGCTGGGCCGTCAGGGCGCCATCGTCATCGGCACTGCCACTTCGGCATCCGGCGCCGAGCGCATCGCTGCCACGCTGAAAGAACACGGCATCAACGGTACCGGTATGGAGCTGAACGTGACCAGTGCCGAGTCCGTCGAGGCCGTGCTGGGCGCCATTGCCGAGCAGTTCGGTGCGCCGGCGATTCTGGTCAACAACGCCGGTATCACCCGCGACAACCTGATGCTGCGCATGAAAGACGACGAGTGGTTCGATGTCATCGACACCAACCTGAACAGCCTCTATCGCCTGTCCAAGGGCGTGCTGCGCGGCATGACCAAGGCGCGCTTCGGCCGGATTATCAACATCGGTTCCGTGGTCGGCGCCATGGGCAACGCCGGGCAGGCCAACTACGCTGCCGCCAAGGCCGGTCTGGAAGGTTTCAGCCGCGCCCTGGCGCGTGAAGTCGGTTCGCGCGGCATTACCGTCAACTCGGTCGCTCCCGGTTTCATCGATACCGACATGACCCGTGAGCTGCCGGAAGCGCAGCGCGACGCGCTGCTGACGCAGATTCCACTGGGCCGTCTGGGTCAGGCCGAAGAAATCGCCAAGGTCGTCGGTTTCCTGGCTTCCGATGGCGCAGGTTACGTCACTGGGGCTACTATTCCGGTGAACGGCGGTATGTACATGAGCTAAAAAGGGTGCCTCCGAACGTCCGGAGGCTCTCGAATGTGACGCGAGCCATCAGAAAACTGTCATAGTGGCTGTCTAAAATCCGTTATAAAGCTGCAACAGGTTTATAGACAGATCGTTGAAGTGTTCCTGGGGGCTCCCCGGCATTCAGCTTGAAATGCTAAAAACCCTTTCTATACACTTGGCCGCTACCAGCTGCCTGGATTTGTCCAATAGGAGTGAAAACAAGGTATGAGCACCATCGAAGAACGCGTCAAGAAAATCGTTGCTGAGCAACTTGGCGTCAAGGAAGAGGAAGTAACCAACAGCGCTTCCTTCGTTGAAGACCTGGGTGCCGACTCTCTTGACACCGTTGAGCTGGTGATGGCTCTCGAGGAAGAATTCGAGACCGAGATCCCGGACGAGCAAGCTGAGAAGATCACCACCGTTCAGGAAGCCATCGACTACGTGACTGCCCACGCGCAATAAGTCACAGTCAGCTTTCTGACCGAGAAAAGCCGCACTGCCCTAATCAGGCGTGCGGCTTTTCTTTAGGCTATGTCGCAGCTACCTGTTATGCCCTGATCCGGCTTTTGTAGGAGCGAATTTATTCGCGATTTCGCGGTTAAATCCGCTCCTACAAAAGCGGCATGACGTGGACATGGCCTTTATTTACGTGCAAGGCGCATGTGGCGCCTGAGTAGAACAAGAGGAGATTGCTGTGTCGCGTAGACGCGTCGTGGTTACCGGTATGGGCATGCTGTCGCCGCTGGGTAACGATGTGCCGAGCAGCTGGCAGGGCATTTTGGCCGGGCGCAGTGGCATCGGTCTGATCGAGCATATGGACCTGTCGGCCTATTCCACCCGTTTTGGTGGTTCGCTCAAGGGCTTCAATGTCGAGGAGTACCTGTCCGCCAAGGAGGCGCGCAAGCTCGACCTTTTCATTCAGTACGGTCTCGCTGCCTGCTTCCAGGCCGTGCGTGATTCCGGGCTGGAAATCACCGACGCCAATCGCGAGCGTATCGGTGTGGCCATGGGCTCCGGTATCGGCGGCCTGACCAATATCGAGAACAACTGCAAATCGCTGCACGAGCAGGGGCCGCGGCGCATTTCGCCGTTCTTCGTGCCGGGCTCGATCATCAACATGATTTCCGGCTTCCTGTCGATCCACCTGGGCCTGCAGGGGCCGAACTACGCCATCGCCACGGCGTGCACCACCGGTACCCATTGCATCGGCATGGCCGCGCGCAATATCGCCTATGGCGAAGCTGACGTCATGGTAGCCGGCGGCGCCGAGATGGCAGCCTGCGGCCTGGGCATGGGCGGCTTCGGCGCGGCGCGCGCGCTGTCGACCCGTAACGACGAGCCGACCAAGGCCAGCCGCCCATGGGACAAGGGCCGTGATGGTTTCGTCCTGTCCGACGGCTCCGGCGCCTTGGTGCTGGAAGAACTGGAACATGCCAAGGCGCGTGGCGCCACCATCTACGCCGAGCTGATCGGTTTCGGTATGAGCGGCGACGCCTTCCACATGACTTCGCCGCCCGAAGATGGCGCCGGTGCGGCGCGCTGCATGGCGGCAGCTCTGCGTGATGCCGGCATCAACGCCGACCAGGTGCAGTACATCAATGCGCACGGCACTTCGACCCCGGCTGGCGACATCGCCGAAGCCGCAGCGGTGAAGAACGTGTTCGGCGATCACGCCTACAAGCTGGCGGTCAGCTCGACCAAGTCGATGACCGGTCACCTGCTCGGTGCTGCCGGCGCGGTCGAGGCGATCTTCAGCGTGCTGGCGATCCGCGACCAGGTCGCGCCGCCGACCATCAACCTGGACGAGCCGGACGAAGGCTGCGACCTGGACTTCGTCGCGCACCAGGCCAAGGCCATGCCGATCGAAATCGCCCTGTCAAACTCCTTCGGCTTCGGCGGCACCAACGGCTCGCTGCTGTTCCGCCGGTACCACGGCTGATGCAGGGCTGGGTCAACGGCGCGCCCGGCGAGCAGTTGTCGGTTCGCGACCGTGGCCTGGCTTACGGCGATGGTCTGTTCGAGACCATCGCCGTGCGTGGCGGGCGTATCCCGTTGCTGGCGCGGCATATGGCGCGCCTGGCCGATGGCTGTCGGCGTCTGTCCATTCCTCTCGATCTGCCGCAGATGGAAAGCGAGTTGCAGGCCTTTGCCGGGCAACTGGGCGAGGGCGTGGCCAAGCTCGTCGTCACCCGTGGCGAGGGGCAGCGCGGTTATGCGCCGCCACAACCCTGTCAGCCGCTGCGCATCCTGCAGGCCGCACCTTTGCCACAGTATCCCGCTGTGCATGCCGAGCAGGGCGTGCGTCTGTTTCCCTGCGAGACGCGTCTGGCCGAGCAACCCTTGCTGGCCGGGCTCAAGCATCTCAATCGTCTGGAGCAGGTGCTGGCGCGAGCCGAGTGGCAGGACGCCGAGTGCGCCGAAGGTCTGATGCGCGACAGCCATGGCCGGGTCATCGAAGGCGTGTACAGCAACCTGTTTCTGGTCATCGAAGGCGGGCTGGTGACGGCCGATCTGTCGCGCTGCGGCGTGGCCGGGGTGATGCGCGCAGAGCTCCTGCAGCAGGCGCAAATGCTCGGACTGGCCATCGAGTTACGCGATATTTCCTTCGAAGAACTGCTGAGTGCCGATGAAGTCTTTCTCTGCAACAGCCTTTACGGCATCTGGCCTGTACGGGCGCTGCAAGAGCGACACTGGTCGGTCGGGCCGCTCACCCGTAAACTGCAGGCCATCGTCTGCGACCTACTGAGTAAATAACTGGTGCTACGCAAGATCTTGGTGCTGCTCGAGTGCGGCGTGTTGCTGGCTGCGCTGCTGGTTGTCGGTGCCGCCTGGCAGCAGCACAGAGCGCTGGAACAGCCTCTGCATCTGACTGAAGAAATGCTCCTGGAGGTGCCGTCCGGTGCCACGCCCAGCGGCCTGCTCAATCGTCTGGAAGCCGACGGCGTGATCGACAACGCCTTCTGGCTGCGCCTTTACTGGCGTTTCAATCTGCGTGCTCCTGCCATGCACAGCGGCGAATACCGCCTGCTGCCCGAGCACAGCGCGCGGGACATGCTCGGCCTGTGGCAGCGCGGCGAAGTGGTGCAGTACAGCCTGACCCTGGTTGAAGGCTGGAACTTCCGCCAGGTGCGTGCCGCCCTGGGGCGTCAGGAGCGCCTGGAGCAGCGCCTGGCCGATCTCAGCGATGCCCAGTTGATGGAGCGTCTGGGCCTGGCCGGGCAGAACCCCGAAGGACGCTTCTTTCCCGATACCTATCGCTACGTGCGCGGCATGAGCGACGAAGACTTGCTCAAGCAGGCCAATGCACGCCTTGAAGCCGTGCTGGCCGAAGAGTGGCAGAAGCGTGCCGAGGGTTTGCCCTACCGCGAGCCCTATGACGCGCTGATCATGGCCTCGATGATCGAGAAGGAAACCGGTGTGCCCGAAGAACGCGGCGAAATTGCCGGCGTGTTCGTCCGCCGTCTGCGCATGGGCATGCGTCTGCAGACCGACCCGACTGTGATCTACGGCATGGGCGAGCGCTACAACGGTCGTATCACCCGTGCAGACCTGCGCACGCCGACCCCCTACAACACCTACACCATCGACGGCATGCCGCCGACGCCGATCGCCATGGTCGGCCGCGAGGCGATCAATGCCGCGCTCAACCCGCTCGATGGCACCACCCTGTATTTCGTCGCGCGAGGCGACGGCAGCCACGTGTTCTCAAACACCCTGGCCGAGCACAATCGCGCCGTGCGCGAATACCAGCTCAAGCGTCGCGCCGACTATCGCTCCAGCCCCGCGCCCCGCGCGGCGGCCGAAACTGAATAAGGGCAATCCGTGACCGGTCTGTTTATTACCCTGGAAGGCCCGGAAGGCGCTGGCAAAAGCACCAATCGCGAGTATCTGGCCGAGCGCCTGCGCGAGCGGGGCATCGACGTACTCTTGACCCGCGAACCCGGCGGCACGCCGCTGGCCGAGCGTATCCGCGAGCTGCTGCTCGACCCCAGCGACGAGCCGATGGCGGCCGATACCGAGCTGCTGCTGGTGTTCGCCGCCCGTGCTCAGCACCTGCAACAAGTGATTCGCCCGGCCTTGGCCAAGGGCAGCGTGGTGCTGTGCGACCGTTTCACCGACGCCACCTACGCCTATCAGGGCGGCGGGCGAGGACTGTCCATCGAGCGCATTGCGCAGCTGGAACAGTTCGTCCAGGCCGAGCTGCGCCCCGACCTGACGCTGATTTTCGATCTGCCTGTGGAAGTGGGGCTTGCGCGCGCAGCGGCGCGCGGGCGCCTGGACCGTTTCGAGCAGGAAGGCCGTGGCTTCTTCGAAGCGGTACGCCAGGCCTACCTGCAGCGCGCCGCGCAGGCGCCGCAGCGTTATCGCGTGCTCGATGCCGGGCAGAGCCTGGCCCAGGTTCAGGCGGATATCGACACCTTGTTGCCGAGCCTGCTGGAGACCTGCCGTGGCTGAGATCTACCCCTGGCAGCAACCGCTCTGGCAGCAACTGGCCGGGCGCAGTCAGCATGCCCATGCCTACCTGCTGCATGGTCCCAGCGGCATAGGCAAGCGCGCGCTGGCCGAGCGCCTGATGGCATATCTTCTCTGTCAGAGCCCGAGTGGCCTGGATGCCTGCGGCAACTGCAAATCCTGTCAGCTGCTGGCTGCCGGCACTCACCCGGACAACTTCGTGCTCGAGCCCGAGGAGGCGGACAAGCCGATCAAGGTCGATCAGGTGCGCGAGCTGGTCGATTTCGTGGTGCAGACCGCGCAGCTTGGCGGGCGCAAGGTGGTGTTGCTGGAGCCGGCCGAGGCGATGAACCTCAATGCCGCCAATGCGCTGCTCAAGAGCCTGGAAGAGCCGTCCGGCAATACCGTGCTGCTGCTTATCAGCCATCAGCCCAGCCGCCTGTTGCCGACCATCAAGAGTCGCTGCGTACAGCAGGCCTGCCCGCTGCCGAGCGAGGCGACGAGCCTGGCCTGGCTGGCCCAGGCGCTGCCTGAGCTGGGAGACGATGAGCGCCGCGATCTGCTGACACTCGCGGCGGGTTCGCCACTGGCAGCCGTGCGTTTGCAGGCGCAGGGCGTGCGCGAGCAGCGTGCGCAGGCGGTGGAGGGGGTGAAGAAGCTGCTCAAGCAACAGGTCTCGCCGAGCCAGTTGGCGGAAAGCTGGAACGCACTGCCGCTTAATCTGTTGTTCGACTGGTTCTGCGACTGGGCACAGCTGATGCTGCGTTACCAGCTGACCAGGGACGAGGAGGGCCTGGGCCAGGCCGATATGCGCAAGGTAGTGCAGTATCTGGCGGACAAGACGCCGCAGGCCAAGGTGTTGGCGATTCAGGAGTGGCTGCTCACCCAGCGGCAGAAAGTGATCGGCAAGGCCAACCTCAACCGTGTGCTGCTGCTGGAAGCCTTGCTGGGGCAGTGGGTTGCTCTGCCTGCGCAGCAGCGCAGCTGAACCTCGGCTGACCGGATTCGGCAGGGCGTCACATTCTGCTGGCTGCGCGCCACCCGGTGGTTTGCGCCGGAGTATGAACAGGCCCTAGAATCAAGCATTAAGCAATAAACGCCAGGAATGCGCTGATGAGCCTGCCACCCAATCTGGGGCCCCGTAACGGAATTCTGTCCCTGACCATCAAGGACAAGTCCGTGCTGTACGCGGCCTACATGCCTTTCATCAAGAACGGCGGGCTGTTCATTCCCACCAACAAGAGCTACAAGCTCGGCGATGAAGTGTTCATGCTGCTCAATCTGATGGACGAGCCGGAGAAGATTCCGGTAGCCGGAAAGGTGGTGTGGATCACCCCGAAAGGCGCCCAAGGCAACCGCGCCGCCGGTGTTGGCGTGCAGTTCAACGACGGTGACAACACCGCGCGCAACAAGATCGAGACCTATCTGGCCGGCGCGCTGAAATCCGACCGCCCGACCCATACGATGTAACTTTTTGGCCGCGAACTCCAATCGTCGCGGCTAAAGCCCCTCCCACGACCAGGCACCTGCCGCTTTCGATTACAATTCGGGCTTTCCTTTTGCCCGAGTTCTCCCGCTGTGCTGATCGACTCCCATTGCCACCTTGATCGTCTCGACCTCGCTGCCCATGGCGGTTCGCTGGATGCTGCCCTGGAGGCAGCGCGTACCGCTGGCGTTGGCCACTTCCTGTGCATCGGCGTAAGCGCTGACAACGCTGCTACGGTCAAGGGTCTGGCTGAGCGTTATGCTGACGTCGATTGCTCGGTGGGCGTGCATCCGCTGGATCTCGAGCCTGGCGCGGAGCCGGCGCTGGACTGGTTACTGGGTGAGCTGGCGCATCCTAAGGTGGTCGCCATTGGTGAAACCGGCCTGGATTACCACTACGAGCCGGAGTCTGCCGCGCTGCAGCAGGCGTCCTTTCGCTTGCATCTGGAAGCGGCACGCATCACTGGCAAGCCGGTGATCGTGCATACCCGCGAGGCTCGCGCCGATACCCTGGCGCTGCTGCGCGAGGCGGCGCTACCGCAAGCCGGTGTGCTGCATTGCTTCACGGAAGATTGGGAGATGGCCAGGGCGGCGTTGGATATCGGTTTCTATATTTCCCTGTCCGGCATCGTCACCTTCCGCAACGCCGAGGCGCTGCGCGAAGTGGCGCGCCAGGTGCCGGCCGACCGACTGCTGGTGGAAACCGACTCGCCTTACCTGGCGCCCGTGCCACATCGCGGCAAGCCCAACCTGCCGCAATACGTGCGTGAAGTGGCCGAGTACCTGGCGGTGCTGCGCGGCGTCAGTTACGAGGCGCTGGCCGAGCAGACCTCGAGCAACTTCAAGCGCCTGTTCCCGTTGGCCAGCGTCGCCTGAAGCCGGGTTATGGTTCGCGCTTCTGGTCGTAGGCCAGGCAAAAAAAAACCCGGATTCTGGGGGATGAATCCGGGTCAAGACCATTAGGAGTAAATCAAGGTACGCGGTCCACGGTACCTTGGCTGGCGGGGCACTTGGGGGGAGATGCCACACACCAGTAGTTCCAGTATTGGCCATCGGTGGCCAGCGTCCAGGCCGGATTGAGCGTTTTTTAAACAGATTTGGAATACCGCGGCCGCTGCTGAGTCCTCACCCTTTTGCCAACTGGGTTAGGAGGCTCAAGGTTTCTTCGATCACCTGCTCGCTGGTGTAGAAATGTGGCGACAGGCGCACCCCCGGGCCACGCTGCACGCAGATCACCTGTTCCTCGCGCAGGCGCTGGTACAGCGCCGCGTTGTCCCAGCCCGCCAGGCTGAAGTTGAAGATGCCGGCGCGGCGCGCAGGCGCGAGTGGGCTATGGATGACCGCACCGGGCAATCCA
Source organism: Ectopseudomonas mendocina (assembly GCF_016008875.1). Lineage (GTDB taxonomy): Bacteria > Pseudomonadota > Gammaproteobacteria > Pseudomonadales > Pseudomonadaceae > Aquipseudomonas. The sequence continues at coordinate 56,676 of NZ_JADTQG010000004.1, read as the reverse complement.
CGAATGCCGTCGTTCAGGCGCTGCACCCGTTCTGCCAGCAATGCGCCGACGGTCTCCATGCCGACTTCCTCCAGCAGCGACAGGCTCGCCTCCAAGGCGAAGGCGCCAAGCATGTTCGGGCTGCCGCATTCGAAGCGCCGGGCACTGCGTGCCGGTTGCCAGTCCTGGCGCGTGTAGTCGCCGGCATGCTCCAGCATGTGCCAGCCGTACTCGTGCAGCTGCAACTGATCACGCACCGCCGTGCGGCAATAGAAGACGCCTAGCCCCTCCGGGCCGAGCATCCATTTGTGACCGTCGGCCATGGCGAAGTCGCAGTCGCAGGCCTGCGCGTCGAAGGGCAGGGCGCCCAACTGCTGGATGGCGTCGATGCAATACAACACGCCATGCTGGCGGCAGCTGCGACCGAGGCGTGGCAGATCCAGGCGCAGGCCGCTGGCGAATTGCACGGCGCTGACCGACAGTAGGCGTGTGCGCGGGGTGAAGGCTGCGAGCAGGGCTGCTTCCGGGTCATCACCCTTGAGGCTGACTTCGATCACCTCCACGCCCTGAGCCGCCAGTGCCAGCCAGACGATGCGGTTGGAGGGAAACTCCTCGTCGCTGATGATCACCTGGTCACCTGCCCGCCAGTCCAGGCCGAAGGCCACGAAGGAGAGCGCTTCGGAGGTGTTCTTGACCAGTGCGATATCGCCAGTGCTTGGTGCGTTCATCAGGCGCACCAGGCGTTCGCGTAGGCTACGCTCCAGTTTCAGCCAGTCGGGATAGTCACGTGCGCCGCTGGTCATGTTCGCTTCCGAGAACCGCCGCACCGCTTCGGCACTGCGTTTCGGCCAGGGAGCGACCGCAGCGTGGTTCAGATAGCGCAGTCCATTTTCCAGGGGAAACTCATCATGAAACACGTACATGGTCGGATGATCCGTGCAATTTGGCCGCATTTGGGCATAATAGTCGGCTTCGATTTTTGACCCCGCAGTCCCTTTATGCAGAAAGAACCCCGTAAGGTCCGCGAATTCCGTCGCCGCGAGCAAGAGATTCTCGACACCGCGCTGAAACTCTTCCTCGAACAAGGAGAAGACAGCGTCACCGTCGAAATGATCGCTGATGCGGTCGGTATCGGCAAAGGCACCATCTACAAGCACTTCAAGTCCAAGGCGGAAATCTATTTGCGCCTGATGCTCGACTACGAGCGCGATCTCAACGAGCTGCTGCATTCGGCCGATGTGGACCGGGACAAGGAAGCGCTGTCGCGTGCCTACTTCGAATTCCGCATGCGCGATCCGCAGCGCTATCGCCTGTTCGACCGCCTGGAAGAGAAGGTGGTCAAGGGCAACCAGGTGCCGGAAATGGTCGAGCAGCTGCACAAGATCCGTGCGTCCAATTTCGAGCGCCTGACCCAGCTGATCAAGGACCGTATCGCCGAAGGCAAGCTGGAAGACGTGCCGCCATACTTCCATTACTGCGCCGCCTGGGCGCTGGTGCATGGTGCCGTGGCGCTTTACCACTCGCCGTTCTGGAGCAATGTGCTCGAGGATCAGGAAGGGTTCTTCCAGTTCCTCATGGACATTGGCGTGCGCATGGGCAACAAGCGCAAGCGCGACTGACCCCCGGCGGGTTCGTTGCCGGGGCGACACCCACCCGCGGCAAATGCGACCCCGCTCATTCAGCTGGCCGATGGACCATGCGCCCTGGCCGGTTACGGCGATATACTCCGGTCATCCATCACGGAGTACGCCATGATCGTTGACCGCCAGGGCAGACGCTTTCGCAACCTTCGCGTCAGCCTGACCGCCGCCTGCAACTACGCCTGCACCTACTGCGTGCCGAACGGCAAGCGCCTGGTCGCCGCTCAGGACGAGCTCTCCGCCGACGCCATGGCACGCGGTGTTGCCTACCTGATCGAAGCGGCCGGCATCGAACGTCTGCGCATCACCGGTGGCGAGCCGCTGCTCAGCACGCGTCTGGAGCCTTTCCTGCGCCAGGTCAGCCAGCTCGGCCTCGACGACATCAGCCTGACCACCAACGGTCAGTTGCTCGAGCGCAAATTGCCGTTGCTGGTCGAATGCGGTATCCGCCGCTTGAACGTTTCCCTCGATACCCTCGATGCCGAGGCTTTTCGCGGCATCGCCCGTGGTGGCGACCTGGCTACCGTGCTGGCCGGGATGGAAGCGGCGCGTGAAGCCGGGATGAAAATCAAGGTCAACATGGTGCCGCTGCGCGGGCAGAATCTCGATCAGGTGCTGCCGCTGCTGGACTATTGTCTGGAGCGTGGCTTCGAGCTGCGCTTCATCGAGCTGATGCGCATGGGCCATCTGGCGCGTGAACCCAATGCCTTCAACCAGCAGTTCGTCGGTCTGCCGGAGCTGCTCGAATTGATCGGCACTCGGCACCAGTACGCACAGGCCAGCGCCCCTGTAGATGCCACTGCGATGCGCTACGCCATCCCGGGTGTCGGTCATTTCGGCGTGATTGCCAATGAAAGCGTACCGTTCTGTCGTACCTGCTCGCGCCTGCGCCTGTCCTCCACCGGCTGGCTGCATGGTTGCCTGTCGTCGAGCAATCGCCACTTCGTCGGCGACCTGCTGGACAAGCCGCGCCACCAGGCCTTGCCGGCGCTGCAGCGTCTGCTGATCAAGGCACTGGGCGACAAGCAGGACCTGGCATTCTCCGGTGGTGTGACGGTGATGAAGATCATCGGCGGCTGAGTCATCGCCATGTGGCTCGGCAGTCACACCACGGCCGGATAGACTGTGCGGGCTTTCTCTTTGCGAGTGCTGCGAATGTCTGCCCGTTTTCCCATCGACTACATCGAGCCGGTGTTTCGCCCGCCGAGCGAAGCCCAGTCGCTGATTCTGCCGGTCACCAATGGCTGCTCCTGGAACCAGTGCACCTTCTGCGAGATGTACACCGCCCCACAGAAGAAATTCCGAGCCCGTGACGAAGCGCAGGTGCTGGAGGAGATTCGCCGTGCTGGCGAGCAACTGATCGTCAATCGGGTGTTTCTCGCCGATGGCGATGCCCTGGTGCTGCCGACTCGACGTTTGCTGGCCATCCTGCAAGCCATCCGCGAGCACATGCCCGAGGTCCGCCGAGTTTCCAGTTACTGCCTGCCACGCAATCTGCGCAAGAAATCAGTGGAGGAGCTCAGGGAGTTGGCCGATGCCGGGTTGAAAATGGCCTATGTCGGCTGCGAGTCGGGCGATGATGAGGTGCTGGCGCGGGTCAACAAGGGGGAAACCTATGCCTCCAGTCTCAGTGCCCTGGAAAAGCTCGGTCAGGCCGGTATCACCCGTTCGGTGATGATTCTCAACGGGCTTGGGGGTCAGGCACTTAGCGCTCAGCATGCGGACAATTCGGCGCGGCTGATGAATGAGGCCCAGCCGGAGTATCTGTCTACACTGGTGGTCAGTTTCCCTATGGGCGAGGCGCGTTTTCGCCAGCAGTTCGCCGATTATCAGCCGCTGACCCAGTTGCAGCTGTTCACTGAAGTCGAGCGCCTGCTGCAGGGGCTCGATCTGCAACAGACGGTGTTTCGCAGCGACCATGCCTCCAACTATCTGGTGCTCAAGGGCAACCTGGGGCGCGATAAGGAACGTCTTTTGGCCCAGGTGCGCAGCGCCATCGAGCGACCGCAGCAGGCGAACCTGCGTCAGGAGTGGCAGCGCGGGCTTTAACAAGGCTGGCGCAAAATCTGCATCTACGCCTCATTCGCCGGTTTTCCGTCGCCGGCACGAGGAGGATTGATTCATGCGTAACCTGCTTCTACTGGTGGCGCTGCTGGGGCTGGCTGGCTGCATGAAGGTCAGCGATCTGGCCAGTGGCGCCGAGTACCACCTGCGTGATGCCGGTTTTCTCGACCACGGCCGCACCGAGCGCATGGCGTCGCGGCGCCTGCAGCAAGACTCGTTCATCTACATCGCCCAGGGTCATTTCGTGCCGCCTGGCCACGGTTATCCGCGGCCCAACGTGGTGGCCGAGGAAGCTTTCAAGGGCTTCGTCGAATACTTCCCGTTGGTGCGCCGGGCACGTCAACCTGCAGGCCTGGATGAAGCCATGGCCGAAGCGCGTAGTGCCGGCGCGCACTACCTGCTGTACGCGCGTTTTGCCTACAGCGATGACCGCATCGGCACGATGGAGGAGTGGGAGGATCAGGAAGCAGTGGACCGCCTCGGCACCGACCGCGCCTCGATCCAGTTGATGCTGATCGAGACCAATACCCGCTATCTGGTAGACACGGCGCGGATTCGCAGCCGTGGCGGATTCCTGACGTTCTACGATGCCAAACCCCAGGACCTGATCGGCCCGCCGCTGCATGACTATGCGCGCAGCCTGATGGGCGTTGGGCGCTAAGAATAGGGGCAATCGGCGCGCCGAACTTGTGGGAGGGGCTTTAGCCGCGACAGGTGGCACGGTGTATCCTCGTCAGTTCGCGACACTACGGACGAGGAAAGACGATGAGCGATCCAGGCAAGGCTGGCGACCTGCTGGCGCAGATCCCCAAGGGCGAAGGCAAGAGCCTACCACCCGTATACCTGTGGAATCCCGATTTCTGTGGCGATATCGACATGCGTATCGCCCGCGACGGCACCTGGTATTACCTGGGCACGCCCATCGGCCGCAAACCCATGGTGCGGCTGTTTTCCACCATCATCCGCCGCGACGGCGACAACTACTTCCTGATCACGCCGGTGGAGAAGGTCGGCATTCAGGTCGAGGATGCCCCGTTCGTGGCCGTGACCCTGCAGGTGGAAGGCGAGGGCGAGGCGCAGGTGCTGCGCTTCACCACCAACGTCGAGGACGAAGTCGTGGCCGGCACCGAGCACCCGATTCGCGTGGAGACCGATCCTGCGACACTCGAACCCTCGCCCTACATTCTGGTGCGGCGTAACCTCGAGGCGCTGATTCACCGCAACGTGTTCTACCAACTGGTAGAGCTGGCGGTAGAGCGCGAGATCGACGGAGAAACCTGGCTGGGCGTGTGGAGCTGCGGGCAGTTCTATCCCATCGGGCCGTCTCCGGCCTGAGTCGATTGGTCCAGGCGCGGTGTGCGCGACGCAAACTGAGGGCGCGAGGGAGACGCAAATGGACCAGCAATACATTGAAACCGAACGGCTGCAGCTGCGCCCGCCACAGCTGCAGGATGCCGATCAGGTGCAACGCCTGGCCGGCGACTTCCGTATCGCCGATGTCACCAGCAGCATTCCCCACCCTTATCCGCCAGAACTGGCGCAGCGGTGGATCGAACGCTGCATGCAGGAGTGGCTCAGCGGCGCTGCGGCCAACTTCATCATCACCGAGTCCGGCAGCGGCCAGTTGGTCGGCAGCATTGCGCTGAAGGATATCGGCCGCGGCGAGGCCGAGGTGGGCTACTGGATCGGCGTGCCGTACTGGAACCGTGGCTACGCCAGCGAGGCCTGCAATGCGCTGGTGGAGTTCGCCTTCCGCCAGTTGCACTTGCGTCGTCTGCACGCCAGCCACCTGGCGCGCAATCCGCAGTCCGGGCGTGTGTTGTTCAAGGCCGGATTTCGCCACCTGGGGCTGGGGCACAGCGCGTGTGGCAGCCAGGGCAAGGTGGAGCCGGTGGAGTTGTACGAACGCGTTTGCAGCGAGTGAGCGGCACGCTCGTCAGCGCACCCGGTCGCGACTCTGTACCGCCAGGTCCAGCGCCTTCTGCATATCCAGCCGTGCGGAGCGGCCGACGTCCTTGTCGCTCAGCTGATAGTTGCGCTCGGACGGCAGGATGGGCGCGGTCAAATCCTCGGCGTCCATCGGTTCGAAGTCGTACTCGCCGCCGATGGTCATGGCGCTACGCCTTAGCAGCATGCGCACCTGCTCCGGTTGCAGGTCCGGGTTGATCGACAGCATGGCGGCGACCACGCCGGTCACCAGCGGCGTGGCGTAGGAAGTGCCGCAATGCACATCGCCGGTGGCGTCGACCTCATGAGTCGAGGCCTGGGCACAGGCAGCCGCGGTGATGTCGACGCGCATGTCGACGTTCGACGAGTTGCGTTTGACCACGTAGCTCGGGTCGTCGATTTCAACCTCGTCCTTCTTGCTGCGCTGGTGCCCGCCGACCACCAGCAGTTGTTCGGTGATGAAGGAGGAGGGCAGACGGTACTCGTCCCGGCCGGAATAGGACGAGCCATTGCCGGCAGAGTTGATCACCAGCACGTCCGGGTGTTCTTCGCGCAGCCACAGGAAGAATTCCTCGAGCAGCTCTTCGTAGCCGCTCATGGCGATGCCCGAACGCACCAGCGAGTCGATCTCGTCACCTTCGACGTTGCGCGTACCGACGCGGTGAATACCCCAGCTCCAGTTGAGCACGCGCACGCCGTCTTCCACCAGATTGACCGACGCGGCGATATTGGCCGTAATGCCGGCATCCGAGTTGCGCTCGACGATGACATCGAAGCCGTTGCTGGCCTTGTCCATCCCACGCAGAAAACCGGTGTTGCCACCCTTGTCCCAGTGCGCGGCCAAAATGCCGGCCACGGTACTGCCATGGTTGTCCGGCTCGTCGGCGTCGCGCGCGTAGACGCATGTGCGTGACTTGCCGTCAGGGCAGGCGCCCAGGTAGTCGGCAAAATCAGGCGCGTCGAAGTCGACGTTACGCTCGATCACACCCACGCGGATGCGCTCGGCCTCGATGGGCGAGTCGCCTGCGGGAATGCGCCGCTGGTAGTAGTTCACCGCATCCATGAAACGGTTGGCGGCCCATTCCTCGGAATTCTTCTTCGGTTTATGCGCCGGCTTGCGCGCGGCTTCGCTCTCTTCGCCGCGCTCGGGGGCGCTTTCCTCCACGACCACGGCATCGACGCTGGTTTCGCTGCCGATACGCAGTACCAGCGCATCGCGCTCGGTAAGATCTTTCACTGGCAGGCGCAGCTGGTAGACGTTCAGCGGTGGGATGGCACCGACCACCTTGGCATCGTATTTCTTCGCCAGACGCTTGGCCTCATCGAGGCCGTCGTGGCTCTCCTCGATCAACAGGCTGACCAGATCGACGTAGGTGGTCAGGCCGTCCATGTTCTTCGCCACCTCACCCGGGCCGGCGGCGAGCACATGGCTGCGATGCAGCGACAGCCATACCGGGTTGCTGGCGCGCGAGCCGTCTTCCAGCCACAACGGCGCGCTGCGACGTTCCTTGCTGTCGAGCCGCAGGCGCAGGGTGTCGCCACTGCGTTGCACCGCCGAGGCGGGCAGTGTGGCGTCGCCGAGGTGCAGCTTGGGTAGCGCTTCGCCAAGACCGCGCACTTGCATGCACCATTCCTGCTTCTCGCCGCCAAGCAGGTCGCCACAGCGTTGCAGACTCTGGATGCGCAAGGCCTCCTGCGCATCGGCAAGCGGGCTTATCACGGCCATGACCAAGGCGGACAGCAGAGCGCGGGTGGGCAACATGGGATGGGCCTCCGTGGCGGATGTTGTGCTTTTCCGACTTTGTTTGGCGGGCTTCGTTCAGCTTGGGTGTGAGCTGCGGTCATTGTGAGCACGCATGACAGTGGCGTCACCGCCGCCTGGATTGGTTATAGTATTACGTTTCCTTCACGCCTTACTCGAAGCCTTCCATGCCCTCCAATCGTCTGCTTTCGATCGATGCCCTGCGCGGCTTGGTCATCCTCTTCATGCTGCTCGATCACGTTCGCGAAACCTTCTACCTGCATCAGCAGGTCGGTGATCCGATGGACGTGACCACCACCGAGCCGGCACTGTTCTTCAGCCGCACCCTGGCCCATCTGTGCGCGCCGGTATTCATCCTGCTAACCGGGCTTTCGGCCTTTCTCTACGGGGAAAAACAGATGAGCCGGGCGGCGACCAGTGCGTTTCTGTTCAAGCGCGGGCTGTTTCTCGTGGTGCTGGAGTTCACCCTGGTCAACTTCGCCTGGACCTTCCAGTTTCCGCCTACGGTGATCTACCTGCAGGTGATCTGGGCCATCGGCCTGAGCATGCTGGCGCTGTCCCTGCTGCTATGGCTGCCGCGCGCGTTGCTGGCCGTGCTGGGCCTGCTGCTGGTGGCCGGGCATAACCTGCTCGACGGGCTGCACTTCGGCGTGGAGTCGGCCATGCATATCCCCTGGGCGGTGCTGCATGACCGCGGCTGGATCGAGCTCTCCGATAACCTGCATCTGCGCACCTCCTATCCGGTGCTGCCGTGGATCGGTGTGATCGCCCTGGGCTATGTGATCGGCCCCTGGTTCCGCGGAGCGAGCGAGCCGCAGCAGCGCATGCGGGCGCTGCAATGGGGCGGTTGCGGCGCGCTGGCGCTGTTCGTGGCGCTGCGTCTGGTCAACGGTTATGGCGAGAAACCCTGGGCGGTCGGGGAGAGCGGGCTGCAGACGTTGATGAGCCTGCTCAACATCACCAAGTACCCGCCGTCGCTGCTGTTCCTGGCGCTGACGCTGGGTATTGGCCTGCTATTGCTGGCTGCCTTCGAGCGCCGCAACGAGGGGCGCGTGGTACGCGTGCTGGCGGTATTCGGCAGTGCGCCGATGTTCTTTTATCTGTTGCACCTGTATGTACTGAAGCTCCTCTACATCGCCGCGTTCGCCGTCTGGGGTGCAAACCAGGGGCATTACTTCGGCTTCGCCTCGATGGCCTGGGTCTGGGCCGCGACAGTGGTGCTGGCCATGTTGCTGTTCCCGCCAACCCAATGGTTCGCGAGGCTCAAGGCGCGGCGGCGGGACATTCGCTGGTTGAAGTACTTCTGATCAGCAGATGAAAAAAGGCCAGGGTCAAACCCTGGCCTTTTCCTTTGCGCGTAGAGCCCGTTGGGTTTACGCGGCCGAGTATCCGGTGTTACAGCTTTATGTTCATCGACAGGTAGGCCGAGCGGCCGGGTGCCGGGGAGTACATGGGCTGTTCCTGGCCTGGGCCCCACCAGACGTTGTCGTACCAGACGTATTCGTATTCGCGGTCAGTCAGGTTCTTGACCTGCAGATCGACGCTGGTAGAGGCGCTCAACTGGTAGCTGACACTGGCGTCCAATACCGCGAAGCCGCCGTATTTGCCGGCTTCGTTCTTCTCTTCGATGTAGTAATCGCCCTGCGCGCGGGCCTGCAGGCCGAAGCGCCAGTCATCGTTGTAGCGATAATCCAGCCCCAGGTTGCTGATGTAGCGCGGGGTGGAGAACACCTCCTTGCCTTTGAGCGAGTTGTTGTCGCCATCGAGGCCTTTGACGACCTTGGCTTCCTGGATGGCGTGGGAACCCCATACCGTCCATTGCTGGTTCAGTTGAGAGGTGAACTGCATGTCGATGCCGCGACGACGGGTTTCTCCCAGGCCCACGGTGGCGTCGATGGCCGGCATGTTCGCGACTTCATCGGTGGCATCCTGCTGCCACACGGCAATGCGGGTTTCGGTGCCAGCGAAGGGCCGGAATTTCATCCCCACTTCCTTGCCGGTGTTGATCGACGGGTCGTAGCTGCCTGCTCCATTGACGAGGTAGCCTGGGTTGGCGTTACCGGTCAGTATCTGGAAAGTGCGGCCCCAGTTGGCGTAGACGTCGATATCGTCATTGACGCTGTAGACCACGCTGAGCTTGGGCTGCTCGATCCAGCCATAGTCCTGCAGCGGACCTTTGCCGGTCGTCGTGACGCCGTTGTTGGTACTGGATATGTTGGTGTTGCCGGTGAATTTGTCCACGCGTATGGCGGGGATGACCTTCAGTGACTCGGTGGGTTGGATGACGGCTTGAACATACCCGCCCAGGTTGCGCAGGGTGTAGTGATCGTTGTTCTGAATGCGCGCCGGGGCGACATCGAAATCAGTGGGAACGCTGAATGTAAAGCGCCGACGCTCGTAGGCGTTGTGCTGCTCTTCATAGTTGATGCCGCCATCGAGGGTCAGGAGATCGTTGGCTCGCCAGGTCAGATTGCTCAGCATGCCGCGCTGCTGTTCGTCCCAGAAGCGACGCTGACGCGGCCCGTTGCCGGGTTCGTAGCTGGTGAAGGTGATGGAGCGGTCATCGTTGTAGCTGTTGTAGTACAGCTTGTTGCTCAGGTTCAGGTCGTCGTTGAGCTGCCAGTCCATGTGCAGGCTCAGGTGCTTCATGTCGCGGTCACTGCGGTCGTTGCCATTCTTGGCCGGTGAATCGGTACGGCTGGCGCGCAACTCTTCACGGGTCAAAAAGCCGCCTTCGTCCGCCTGGTGATGGTACAGGCGGGCGATTGCGCCGACGCGCAAGGTCTGTTCCTCATTGCTGAGGAACCACTTGCCGCCCAGTGAGTATTTGTTGGAGTTGCTATGGTCACGGAAACCGTCGGAGTCCTGTTTGGCCAGCAAGTAGTTCTGCGCGAAGTTGCCTTCTTCATGGCCGATCGCCAACTGCATCTCACGAGTATTGAAGCTGCCGTAGGTCAGGCGGCTATCGGCATAGTTGCCGCCTTGGCGGGTTGCGTAGTTGATGTTGCCGCCGATGTTATGCAGGCCGTAGCGCGGGTCGTTGGTGCCGCGGACCACCTCGATGTAGTCGATGTCCAGCGGAAAGATCATGTCGACGAAGCGCTGGTTGCCGCTGTTGACGTTGCTCGGAATACCGTCGATCAGCACCTTGATGCCGTTGATATAACCCTCGCCGTTGAAGGCACGGAAGGTGGCCTTGCCGGACTCGGCACCCATGCCGGTTTCGGTGAGCTGGATGCCGGGCATCTGCCCCAGCAATTGCCAGCTGTTCATCACGTTCTTGTCCTCGATCATGTCACTGCCCATGATGTCGACCGAGGTCAGAATGCTGTCAGTGCGCAGCGTGCTGCTGGCCTCGGGCGTGACATAGACCTCGCCGAGCGAAACAGTGGAGTTGCCGGATGAGGCTGCGTGAAGCTGAGACGTGACCAATGCGGTCATGACGGCGAGTGAGGCCGAAGTGGCTTTCATGGGGTATTCCTAGCGTTGCGTTTTCTATGTATTGGGAGGTCTTTGCGTAGGCCTGCAACAGCTCGGATGGGTGGCGGTCCATAGCGAGCTGTGCGGTTGTGACCAGCGTGCTGAAAATCCAGGTATTCGATAAAGACGTTATATCATAACAATTTTGTGCTGTTCGGTCAGCCCGAAGACAGCGGATTGGTGCCCATGAGCGCCCTGTCTAGAGCGGTTGGTGGCCTTTCAGCCTGTGCAAAGGCCCGTCAACACTGGCTGCGGTGCCAGGAACGATTAGACGCCAGCCTGCTAATGGCGTATCAGTATCAGGCGTCTTTCGCATCTTTCCCCAGGCAGGATCACCATGCAGTCCCTGGAGTCGATCAGCGTGCCTGGCAGTGCCAGCGATGAGCGTCTGGACCGTTTGGTGCGCCTGCTTGGCCGGCACTTCGGCGTGGCCGCCGTGCTCACCTGCGTCGTTGAAGGTGCTCGGCGCATTGCGCTGGCCACCGTCGGCAGCGGCACCGGTATCTGGGACCGCAACGTCGCCACTGGGGAAATTCACTACTCCAGCAGCAGGAAGGCGTTGCTCGGTTACGCCGAGCATGAAGTCGGCAATCGCATCGAAGAGAGTTACACCCGCGTGTACCCGGCCGACCTGGACTAGGTTCGTGCCACTATCCAGGCGCATCTGGATCAGCGCAGCACGACCTAAGAAGTTGAGCACCGCCTGCGTTGCCGCGATGGCCAGTACAAATGGGTGTGCAGCCGCAGCAAGGGGGGCGAGCGCAATGAGCATGGCAGGCCGCTACGGATGATCGGCACCACCACCGACATCACCGTCATGCGCCGGCTGTCTTAACAGGTGCAGCAAACGGCGGCGCTGATGACCGATTTGACCAACGAAATTCCCGGCATGGTTTTCCAGTTGCGCAGGCGAGCCGAGGGCGATTTAACCTTCACCTGCGTCAGCGTCGGCGTCTCAACGCTCAATGCCGGCGATGCCAGCGTCGAGGCCGCCTTGTCGCGCAGCGATATCGCCCTGTACTGCGCCAAGCGCGGCGGGCGAAATCGCATCCAGCAACATTGATTGCAGGTTCGCTCAGGCGGCCCGCAGTGCGTGGCTGATCGCATCGTTGAACGCGGGAATGTCGTCCGGGTTGCGAGAGGTGATCAGCGTCCAGTTCTGCCCCGGACACACCTGCACTTCGGCGTCCACCCAGCTGGCGCCGGCGTTGGCCAGGTCCAGGCGCACGCTGGAGTACGACGTCATCACCTTGCCCGGTACCACGCCGGCATCGATCAGCAGCCAGGGGCCGTGGCAGATCGCCGCGACCGTCTTGCCGGCATCGCGAAACTCCTGCACCAGGCGCTGCGCGTCTTCGTCCTGGCGCAGGGTGTCGGCATTCACCGTACCGCCAGGAATCACCAGCAGATCGTATTCCGTGGCGCTTAGCCCCTTGAGCTGGGTGTCGGACTGCACGCTGACATCCTTCTCGCTGTCCTTCAGCCAGGTCTCGGCTTCGCCGCCCTTGACGCTGGCATGGGTGACGCTCGCGCCCTGATCCTTCAGTGCCTGCATTGGTTTGAGCAACTCGTCGCGCTCGATGCCGGTGTTGGCGGTGATGAACAGTACCTTCTTGCCTTGCAGATTCGAACTCATGATCGATACCTCCGCTGATGCGCCGCATACGGCGCAGTGAGTGGTTGCGTTGGTCAACGCGGCATGTATCAGGATTGAAAGGCGTTAGCAGCAGAAGTTCGAACTGATTGCTCGATGGCGAGCCTGCGCGACAGGCATGCACGAATGACCCGGTGGCGCCTTGTGCCCTGACCCGCGCCGCCCGAGGATCAACGTGTAAGTCTGGTTGCCGGAGACGCTCGGTGGGACATATCTCGGGATTAACCAGGCATTGCTCGCGCGGTTGCAGCCATGCAGTCGAGCAGTACCTAGGTTTTCAAGATACAAAGCCGAGTCCGCAGCAGCGACTTGCCGCTGCGAACTTGAGCGCGTGAGGACGCGGCACGAGATTGCCAGTCGCCCCGCTAAGGAAATATCCGGACCGGTCAGCGCGAGCCGTTACGCAGACGTAGCAAGCCCAAGCCGAGCAGCACGATAGCTGCCGTACCCACCAGCACGACGGGCCGCCGTACGCCCTCAGCTGGGGTGCGCCAGCCACCGTCGATCCGCCGTTCTCCTGATGGCGGCTGGAACAGGTTGCCAGTGGAGCGTTGCGTGGGTTGCCCGCGCTTGAGCGCACGGCCGACCACGAGGCCGGAAATCTGGGCGAAGCCAGGTAGCAGAAAATGACCGAGGCGCAGCAGGGTGGCCGCGCTACCGACTGTCCGGGTTGCACGTGGCGCCTGTGCCATCTCGACCATGGCTTCGGCGACACGACGTGGATCGTAGCGGGGTGGCGGCGGGCTGAGCTGATGGCCGGTAAAGTTGCCGCCGTCACGGAAACCGGGTGTGTCCATTACCGCCGGATAGATGTCACAGACATGGATGTCCGGCCATTGCACCAACTCGCCACGCAGCGCCTCGGTGAGGCCACGCAGACCATACTTGGCTGCGGAGTAGGCTGCTGCGTAGGGCTGGGCGACCCAGCTGCCGAGCGACAGCGTATTGATCAGCACGCCCGAGGACTGGGCCTTGAAATAAGGCATCACCACGTAGGCGCCGCGCAGGTAACCGAGCAGGTCGGTCTGTACCACCTGCTCATGCGCGGCCAGCGGGGTGTCCTCGAAGCAGCCCACCGCACCAACGCCTGCGTTGTTCACCCAGATGTCGATGCGTCCATTGCCGAAAGCCGCGGCTTGTTCGGCCAGGTTCTCCATCGCCTCGTTGCGGGTGACGTCGGTGGGCACGGCCAAGGCGCGTGCCCCGAGTCGCTGGCATTCATCGACAACGCAAGCCAGCGCCTCGTCGTCGCGTGCGGCAAGCACCAGGCGCGCCCCATGTCGGGCGAACTCATGGGCGGCGCAGCGGCCAATGCCGCTCGACGCGCCTGTGATCACCACCAGCGCGTCATTCAGTCGAGCTTTAGTCATCGTTCTCTCCTGCCGTGAATCGGACGATTTATGGCGACTGTTGCCTGCGCGTTTCATCTGTCCTGTGGCAATGTCGTCGCCCCTAAGAAGGGGACTGGCGCGTATCAGAGGGAGTTCATGCTGTTTTACCGATGGCTCAGCGTGTGTCTCATGAGCGGCCGAACTGCCCGCGAGCCTTTTTCAGCAGCTCGACCACTTCCTGATTGCTGGTTTGACGGCTGACCGCTGATGCCACCGGTACGGCCAACAGCAGACGCTCACTTCCCTCCACCCCGATCAATGCGGGCGATGCGAGTTGGCTTGCCCCGAGTGGTCGGGTTCATGCCGGTTTCCTCTAGTGATCCTGCCGGTTCCGATGAAGGCAGCGGCGCTGGCGCGTCTTGTTGCTGTTCTCGGATGCCTCGACAGGGCCTTCACCCAGCACGCTCGCAGTGGCTCAGCCCGCTTGGCAATAGCGGCGTAGCAGCTTCTTGCTCGGACGCTTGACCGGCATTTCGCCCAGCTCTTCCAGGGCGAACCAGCCGCAATCCGCTATCTCGTTCTGCGGTCGTGGCGTCTGCGTGTCGGTGACCGATTGATGAAAGACGTGATGGATGCCCGCGCCGAACTCATGGCTTGCCAGGTAGTTGAGGCTGGCGAAGGACAGCCCGGTTTCCTCGTCGAGTTCGCGCAGCGCGGCGGCGTCAGCGCTCTCGTTCGCTTCGATCCTGCCACCGGGCAGGTTCCACTTCGCCTCGGCCTTGCGCACCAACAGAAACTTGTCGCCACGTCGGCAAATGACAGTAGCGCGTACCTTGTTCGCTTTACCCATCGGTGATTCTCGAAAATTGTCTGCGTGACTGCACACGTCACGTCGTCCCGCGAGCTGCGAAGGCGGGTCGGGTGAATCGTGTTGAGGCAGCCTTCCCGGGCTGCCTGGTTAAACAATGGAGAAAATACCGCCGCTTATGTTCAGTCTATTTTCACCCTGCGTTGGCGGCAGCGAAGAGCCGCTCACAGATTCGCCGAGGGCAACTGCAGCCAGAGGGAGAAGGCACCCAGCACACTCCAGAAAACGATGAACAGCCAGGGCGAGCGCAGAAAGAACAGCAATGACTTGTAGGTGCTATCCCGGCTTGCCTCCTGTTCGCTGAACAGCGGTGAGTCGTCATAGGCATGGCCGAACTCGGGCTCGCTGCGCAGCAATTGCTCCTGCTTGTAGTGCCAGTGCTCGATGATCGTCGCGGAGGCCCTGATTCCCGGCCAGGCGTGCAGTGAGCTGATGATGCCCAGCAAGGTGAACAGTGCCGGAACCACCAGGGTGAACACCGCGCCCCAGTTCTCGTTCAGGTTGGCCATCGACGACGCGTAGGCGATCACCAGAAACGACTGCGCCGTCAGATAGGAATTGGTGCGCCCGGCGAGCAGGCTGGTTTCGTACTGAATTTCCCGCCGATAGAAATCGAGCCGCTCCTTCGGCGTGCCGAAAATCAGCAACTCCGCCTGTTTCTCACGCTGCGTGTCATGGGTGTCGGAGGTAATGATTCTTGAGGTTTTCATCGACATGGCTCGATTGTCGGTTGGGCTTCGCCGCGTGGCGAGATATAGCTGGGCAACTGGACGTTAGACTGCCGGGGCTGCAGTCATTCAGTGTTTTTGTCGAGCGGGACGTCGACTGGGGGAGGTCAAATGTGCGAAAAACGCCAACCCAGGCGATGCCGGGTTGGCGGTGCTGGCGGTGTCGATACTGCGTCACTCCCCATCAGCGGGCGAGGCCGCTGATGGGAAGGTTGCCGGCCCGTCAGTTCAGGTGAGCTTTCAATTCGCCGGCAGCCTGGCGCATCGCCGCCTTGACCTCGGGGATGTCGTGCAAGGGGTTGAGCAGCCCGTAGTCGTGAATCATGCCGTTGTAGCGTACGGCGGTTACATCGACGCCTGCCGCATCCAGCTTTTGCGCATAGGCTTCGCCTTCGTCGCGCAGCACGTCGAGGCCGGCGGTCTGAATCAGGGCGGGTGGCAGACCTTTCAACTGCTCGGCGGTCGCACGTAGCGGTGATGCATGGATGTCGGCGCGTTGCTTGGGATCGGTGGTGTAGTTATCCCAGAACCACTTCATCATGCCCGTGGTGAGGAAGTGTCCCTCACTGTACTGGCGATACGAGGCCGTCTCGAAGTTGGCGTCCGTCACCGGCCACAGCAGCAGCTGGAAGCGCAGCGCGGGGGCTTTGCGCTCCTTGGCCATCAGGCTGACCACCGCGGCCATGTTGCCGCCCACGCTGTTGCCTGCAACTGCCAGGCGGCTGCCATCGACACCGATGCTCTTGCCGTTTTCCGCGACCCAGCGAGTCGCTGCGTAGGCCTGGTTGATGGCCGTCGGGTACTGCGCTTCTGGCGACGGCGTGTAGTCGACATAGACCGCCACTGCGCCCGAGCCAACTACCAGGTCACGAATCAGGCGCGCATGGGTCGGGTAGTCGCCCAGTACCCAGCCACCGCCGTGGAAGTACATGAAAACAGGCAGATCGCCGGCCTGTTTTTCCGGGCGCACGATGGTCAGTTTGATCGTCTGGCCGTCGGCAGTGATGGTGCGCTCGCTGACCTCGGTCCCGGACAGGTCTACCTTGACCGACGCCTGTGCGCCGGTCAGAACGGCGCGCGCCTCGCTGGGGCTCATCTGCTCGATTGGCTTGCCGCCGCCACTGTTCAGCGCATTCAGGAAATTCTGAGTGCGGTGCTCGGCGACCGGTTCGGCGGCGTACGCGCCGCCAACGGAAACGGCGAGTGCCAGGGCGATGAGGGTGTTTTTCAAGGCGTTCATAGCAAGATCCTTATGTTTTTAGTTGGAAGTGCAAAGTTGCCGCCTGGCTTTCGGTCCGTATCGGCGGTATGGACGCTACTTTAGATATGGCCTTGAGCGGGGACAATTACCTAGAATAGAGATTCATTGATTCCAAATTGGGGACAGTATTGGATCGTATAGAGTGCATGCGCACCTTTGTTGCCACGGTCAATGCCAATGGCTTTGCCGCCGCCGCGCGAGTGCTGGCGGTGCCGCGTTCGAAAGTTAGCAAGCAGATCCAGGCGCTTGAGGAAAGCCTCGGTGTGCAATTGTTGCTACGTACCACCCGCAGCCTGCACCTGACCGAAGCCGGCAGTGATTACTACGAGGCATGCCGCGAGTTGCTCGCCTCGCTGGACGAGGCCGAGCAGCGGGCGCGTAGCGGAATGGCTGAAATCCAGGGCGTATTGAGGATCAACGCGCCCATGTCGTTCGGTTTATGCCGGCTGGGACCATTGATTCCCAAGTTCCACCAGCTGCATCCGAAAGTGGAACTGCAATTGGTGTTCAGTGATGAACAGGTCGATCCGGTGAAGGGCGGCTTCGACGTGACTATCCGCATCGCCAGTCTGGCGGACTCGTCGCTCGTGGCCCGGCACCTGGCACCCGCACCGCGCGTGCTGGTCGCCTCAGCGGATTATCTCGAGGCTCATGGCACGCCCCAGGTACCTCGCGACCTGGCCGCTCACCAGTGCTTGAACTACGGCTATCTGCAGGGCGGCGTCAGCCTTCAGCTGAGCAACGGTCGAGAGACGCAGAGCGTTCTGGTAACGGGGCCCTTGCATGCCAATAACGGTGACCTGCTGGCCCAGGCTGCCGAAGCGGGGATGGGCATTGCCCTGCTACCGACATTCATTGTGGAAAAAGCGCTTCGGGAAGGTCGCCTGGTCGCGGTGATGTGCGACTGGCAGGCGCCCCCCATCTCCATCAACGCGGTGTACCCATCCGCACGGCGTGTGCCGCTCAAAACCCGGGCGTTCCTGGATTTTCTCGCGCAGCAGCTGGGCGACCTGGCGGCCCAACCATAAGCAGTGCTCACGGTGGTCCGCGGCGGAGCACCCATGGCGCAAGCCCATGCGTAGTAGTGGGGCACGGGCCGAGCCCTGGCCAGGATTTATTCAGCGCGCCGTCGCGATGAAACCACCTCGCTCCATCACTTGGGTGAAGTCATGGCAGCTGGGTTCTTGTTGATCGTTCACGAAATGGAACGCTAGAGGCGATTTTTGCCGTCTAGTCGAAGAAAGTCCTCGAATTTAATCTTTCTTCCATGCAGTGACGCACTGCTGAACGAAAACCCACTCACCGGCGCAGCCGGCACATTGAAAACAATTCGAGGCCTTCACCATGACCAACGCCACCTACAACCGCCTGGACAAAGACAACGCCGTCGTACTGCTGGTCGATCACCAGGCCGGTCTGCTCTCGCTGGTTCGCGACATCGAGCCGGACAAGTTCAAGAACAACGTGCTGGCGCTGGCTGATCTGGCCAAGTTCTTCAACCTGCCGACCATCCTCACCACCAGCTTCGAAACCGGCCCCAACGGCCCACTGGTTCCCGAGCTGAAGGAAATGTTCCCGGACGCGCCGTACATCGCCCGCCCTGGTCAGATCAACGCCTGGGACAACGAAGAATTCGTCAAGGCGATCAAGGCCACCGGCAAGAAGCAGCTGATCATCGCCGGCGTGGTGACCGAAGTCTGCGTGGCGTTTCCGGCGCTGTCGGCCATCGAGGAAGGCTTCGACGTGTTCGTGGTGACTGATGCTTCCGGCACCTTCAACCAGATCACCCGTGACTCGGCGTGGCAGCGCATGACCCAGGCCGGCGCGCAACTGATGAACTGGTTCGCCGTAGCCTGCGAGCTGCACCGTGACTGGCGCAACGACGTGGAAGGGCTGGCCAAGATCTGCACCGACCACATCCCGGACTACCGCAACCTGATGACCAGCTACAACGCGCTGACCGCTGGCAAGTGATCCACGCCTGAAACCGAACCGGAGCCCGCAAAGGCTCCGGTTTTGCTGCGTCCGGATTTTTCCTCGGTGATCGGCTGCTTGCTCCGCCGCCTGCGCAACGCTGGCGCCAGGGCTCGCCGACTCGGTTTGGCTACCGTTGATCGTGCGAGGCGAACCTGCGCATGGGTCTCGTGACCCAAATAGACGTCATGCACCAACTTGAGAGCGCACCCATGAAATCCATGTCCGGCATCATTGCTACCGCAACTTTACTATTCGCCACCACCGCTCTGGCCCAGGCGCCGGCAGGAAGCCCCGATGCCGGCCGAGGCTCGGCGCCAAGCCCGAGCGGCACGCCGGCGCCTCAACATGAGCTGGACGTTCACCGGGAGAATGGCCAGTTACGGACAGAAGAGGGGCATAAGGTGAACACGCGCGACGGCAATATGCAGAATGATGGCGATCGCGATGACTCCGGCGAGCATTCCTCACCCGGCGGCCCTACCGATCCGTCCTCCGACCCAGGCACGCTCGAGTAGCGAGGGGCTGCGCGTGCGGTAGCCTGAAATGGCCAAAAAAGTCCGATCAGCAACTGGAGAGGCGCAGAGGGCCGGTTTTTTTCTTCTACGTAGAGCTCAAGCTCAATACCGGCCGCTGGCGAGCTGCGTACAGATCCGAGGGGCCGCAGCGTATAGGCATGAATAGTGAGAAAGCTGATCCAGTAGCTCGATGCGAGCGTCCTGTGGGAAGCGTTCGGCCAGATGCTCCGACATGGCGAAAGGCGACCAGGCATCCTCTGTGCCGTGCCACAGGCGGACATGCGCCTTGCAGGTGAAGGCGCTATGGCCAGAAAACCTCGTGCAGTTGCTGACGGGTGCAGGCGTATTCAAATCGCCTATCTGACCATCCTTTGCGAGAAGCCGAAGGTATTGGAACAATTACTCCTCCAATCCTATCCCGGATTGCGGTAGGCGCTCGGTGTTACGCCCACTTCCCGGCGAAAGACTTGCGAGAAATGGCTGGCGCTCGAATAGCCCACTTCCAGCCCGATATCGATCACGCTGCGCTCGGTTTCCAGCAGCAGTTGCCGGGCGCGAGCCATGCGCAGGCCAATGAAATAGTGCGACGGCGACAATCCGGTAGCGCGTTTGAACAGGCGGCTGAAGTGGTACTCGCTCAGTTGCGCGGCCTGCGCCAGGATAGCCAGGGAGAAGTCTTGCGCCAGGCGCTGGTTCATCAGGTCGACGACGCGTCTTAATTTGTAGGCTTGCAAGGCATTGCTGCGCCTGCCGGTGGGCAGCGGGGCGCGATAGGTTCGCACGAGGTGAATCGCCAGGGCTTGTGCCAGGCTGTGCACAAGTAGGCGGCTGGGCATACGGTTGTCGACAAGCTCCGAGCGCAGCTGTTCGAGCAGCAGGCGAACCCAGTCGTCACGACCGCCGGATACGTCGACGAAATTTACCGGGCCGGCCGCTCGGAGCCCAAGGTCGCGCGCAGCCTGCTCGATCAGCGTCGGCGCTAGATAAAGATGCATCACTTCGAAACTGTCGCCGCCCATGGTCTGCCAGCGCATTTCGTAGGGCTGCGTGGTGCTGGTGAGAAAAAAATCGCCGATGCGTACCTCGCTCTTTTCCCATTCGCCGCCCGCTGCACGCTCTTCGACGATCGCCGATCCCGCCAGCACCATCACCAGCAGCGGTTCGGCCACCGCAGGTACCAGGATCGGTTCGGCGATGCTGCGGTGGGTGAACAGGTGCAACACCACGTCCTGCGGGGCATGCGGCTGTGGCGGCGCGGGGGCGTCGCTCGGCAGGTATTCCCACATGGTCTCGGCCGTGATCCGCAGGGCGTCGGAACAGGAGGCGGCAGGTTCGGATTGGCTCACCAGTAACGCGTCCATCGATGGGGCCCGATGTCAGGGCGGCGCTGGACAGGTTAGCGCACGGGCGCCGGGCTGCCAGCCGTGCATGCCTGAGCGGACTCATGCGGATTGCGCGCAATATCGCGACAGCCCGCGCAAAGCGGCGAAAGCCTGCCATGGCCAATCGGGAGAGGATGAAACCGTCTCTAACGCACCCTGTGTGCTTGCTGGCGAAACTCTCGTTTCGCCGAATGAGGAGGAATCACCATGGCAGACATCAAGAACATCACCACCCAGGAAGTCGAGGGTAAAGTTGCCCTGATCACGGGCGCTGCCAGCGGTATCGGCAGGGCTACCGCGCTTTTGCTGCATGCTCGCGGAGCCAGGGTCATCGCCGAGGATATCGATCCTGCCGTGGAAGAACTGGCCCAGCCGGGGCTGGTGCCGCTGGTGGCGGACATCACCGAGGACGGCGCCGCCGAGCGTGCGGTGACGCTGGCGGTCGAGCGCTTCGGTCGGCTCGATATCCTGGTGAACAATGCGGGCATCATCATCAACAAGGCGCTGGTGGAAATGACCCGACAGGATTGGGAGCGCATTCAGGCCGTCAACGCCACCGCCGCCTTTCTGCATTGCCGCGAGGCGATGAAAGTGATGATGCCGAACAAGGCAGGCGCCATCGTCAATATCGCCTCCTATGCCTCTTACTTCGCCTTTCCCACGATCGCTGCCTATGCCGCTTCGAAGGGAGCGCTGGCCCAGCTGACTCGCACGCTGGCGCTTGAGGCCATTGAGCATGGCATTCGGGTGAATGCCGTCGGCTCGGGGGACGTTGTGACCAACATCCTCAACGATGTGGTGGAAGACGGTCCGGCGTTTCTGGCCCAGCACGGCGAGAACGCGCCGATCGGTCGTGCGGCTCAGCCGCAGGAAATTGCCGAAGTGGTTGCCTTCCTGGCGTCAGAACGGGCGAGTTTCATGGTTGGCGCCGTGGTCATGGTCGATGGCGGTATGACCGTGACGGCTGGCTGACCAGCCAGCGGGCTGCGCTGCGCCTGCCCGCCCGCTGGCGCAGCGAACGCCCCTCGGAGGATCGTGCGCAGGGCCGTTCCTCCGTGGTTTCAGTTTGCCTCAGTCCGGCAACCTGACCTTTTTCTTCGCGCTGAACAGATTCCAGCTCGACACGAACAAAGCCGCCACCAGCGGACCGATCACGAAGCCGTTGAGGCCCAGCAGGGCCAGGCCACCGAGGGTGGAAATAAGGATCAGGTAGTCGGGCATACGGGTGTCCTTGCCGACCAGGATGGGGCGCAGGATATTGTCCACCAGGCCGATTACCAGCACGCCGAACAGGGTAAGGACAACGCCTTGGAACAGGCTGCCGCTGAACATCAGGTAGATGGCCACCGGCGCCCAGATGATGCCGGCCCCGGCTGCCGGCAGCAGCGACAGGAACGCCATCAGCACGCCCCACAGCAGCGGGCTGTAGATGCCCAGCACCCAGAAGATCAAGCCACCAAGTGCGCCCTGTATCGCGGCGACCACCACGTTGCCCTTGACCGTGGCACGCACCACGCGGGTGAATTTGATCTGCAGGCGGCGTTTGGTCGTATCAGCTAAAGGAATAGCGGTGCGAATTTTGCGGACCAACTGCTTGCCGTCGCGCAGCAGGAAGAACAGCAGGTACAGCATGACGAAGAAGTCGATGAAGAACTCGAACGTGCCCTGGCCGATGGCGAAAACCTTGGTCGCCAGATACTGGCTGCCGACTAAGGCGCCATCGGAGATCTTTTCGCGCAGGCCGTCCAGGTCGCTCACTCCGACGCGGTCGAGCTGTTCCTGTATCGACGGCGGCAACATCTGGATGGCACTGGTGACGTAGCTGCCGATGTCCAGTTCGCCGGACTCCAGCTTCTGATAGAGAGACGCGCCTTCGGCGACCACGGCTGAGGTGATGAAGATCACCGGCAGAATCGCCACCAGCAGGCAGATGATCGATGTCAGCAGGGCAGCCAGGTTGCTGCGCCCACCCGTGCGGCGAATCAGGCGCTCCTGCAGCGGGGCGAACACCACGGCGAGGACCATGCCCCAGAACACCGCGCCATAGAAGGGCAGCAGGATCCAGAAGAAGGCGACGGTCACCAGCACGAGCAGCAGGATGAAGGCTTTCTGTTCGAAGGTCGGGTTCTGCATATCGGGTCCGCTGGGAGTGGGCATGCCCGTTAGTCCCCCGAAGCTCTGGCAAAGTGCCCACGAATTCGTCATTGGCAGATCGCTCATTCCCGCGTTGTGGCTGATTCCATTTCAGGCGGGTGGGGAGGGCTTGACAGCTCTGGGATACTGGAGAGCGTAAGGACGATTATTCGACGGAGGATTTGCCATGCGTGACGAGGAAATCAAGGCGCTGTTCGACCAGCAGGCGGCAGGTTACGACCAGCAATGGGCAGGAATGGCGCCGATTCGCGAAGCGCTGTACTTGCTGCTCGATGCGTTGTTCGTTGCTCTGCCGGCCGACGCACGAATTCTCTGCGTGGGCACCGGCACCGGTGCGGAGATCGCTCATCTGGCCGAGCGTTTTCCCGGTTGGCGTTTCACCGCGCTCGACCCGTCCGGTGCGATGCTGCAGGTGTGCCGTCAGCGTGCGGAGCGCGGCGGCTTTGCCCATCGTTGCGACTTTCACGAGGGGTATCTGGAAACCCTGGCGGCAGGTCAGGCCTATGATGCTGCCACCTGCTTTCTGGTGTCGCAGTTTTTCACCGACGCGCAGGCGCGTACCGGTTTCTTCGGCCAGATCGCCCAGCGCCTGAAGCCGGGCGGGCTCTTGGCCAATGCCGACCTGGCATCGGACATCCACTCAGCAGCCTACGAGGTGCTGCTGCCTGGCTGGATGACGCTGATGTCATCGGCCGGCGTCGACGCGCAGATGCTGGAGCGGGCGCGTGCGGCCTATGCGCGCGACGTGGCGGTGCTGCCGGCGCCGCAGGTGGCCGGCATCATCCAGGCAGGCGGTTTTACGGCGCCGACGCCGTTCTTCCAGGCCGGGCTGATGCACGGCTGGATTTGCCGGCGCGCGGCGAACGCATAAGGCCTGCGCGGTCATTCGTGGCGCGTGCTGCCCTCGCGGTCGCGCGGGTAGCGGCGGTCGAAGGGGAAGGGCGGTAGCCAGGCCTCGCGGCGGATGGTCCAGAGTTCGTAGGTGGGGGTGAAGCGGTCCGGCTCATCCAGCGAGCCGACATTGACTTCGATTTCATCCGCCGAGCGTCCGAACACCGATGAGCCGCAGCGCGGACAGAAGTGGCGGCCGGCGTACTGGCCGGTTTCGCCCTCTATCTTCACTGCGTCCTGCGGGAATATCGCCGAGGTATGGAAGAGTGCGCCATGGTGCTTGCGGCAATCCATGCAGTGACAGACGCCGACCCGATAAGGCTGGCCGCTGGTTTCGAAACGTACCTGGCCGCAAAGGCAGCCGCCGCTGAAACGATCCATATGCTCGTCCTCCTGAGATTGGCATGCAGGAGCTGAAAACATAGCAGGCGACGGCGGGAGGGCTAGAGGCGATCCAGCTCTTGCTCGATGTTCGTCCATTCCGACTTCAGTGCCAGGCGCAAGTAAGCGGCAAAGAGCCGGTCACGCAGACGGCGCAGCGCCGAGTTATCGCGAGCGGCGCGGGCGCTGTCGATGGTTTCGCTGAGCCAGGTACTGTCGAAGCCGGTCCAGATCGGTGGGATGGGCGCAAGCAGGTTGGAGTAGCACGCGGGCGCGACATCCTCGTAGAAGGCCGCTTGCGCTATGGCGCGGTCATAGCCTTGCAACTGACGAGCGATCCAGGCGTAGTCGATTTCGCTGTCGACGAATACCTCCGACAACACCGCCCACAGCTGGATGCGTTCTTCGCGAGTCATGAGCCTTCGAGTACCTGTAGCGCTGTGCCGAGACTGTATAGGGTCGCGCGCCGCCTGACCATCGGCGGCGGGCTGCTGCTAAGGCGCGGCGGCATGTATCATCGGGCGCATAGTTGCGCGGCTGAATCTGCCTGTGGGCACCGGCCGTGAACGTACAGCTTTCGTATTTGGGGCCGGTGACGGCCGGCCCGTCCTCTGCGAGTGATGACACCATGATCGAGGTAACCGAAGTTTCCATCGCCGAGCTGCGTGCCGAGCTGGAGTCCGGCCGCACCACGGCGGTCGAGTTGGTCAAGGCCTACCTGGCGCGTATCGATGCCTACGATGGTCCGGACACGCCAACCAAACTCAATGCGGTGGTGGTGCGCAATCCCGAGGCACTGAAGGAAGCCGAGGCTTCCGATGCACGCCGCGCCCGTGGCGAAACCCTCGGTCCGCTCGATGGCATCCCATACACAGCCAAGGACAGCTACCTGGTCAAGGGCCTGACAGCGGCTTCCGGCAGCCCGGCATTCAAGTATCTGGTGGCCCAGCGCGACGCCTTCACCATCGAGCGCCTGCGCGCCGCCGGTGCCATCTGCCTGGGCAAGACCAACATGCCGCCGATGGCCAATGGCGGCATGCAGCGTGGCGTTTATGGCCGCGCTGAAAGCCCTTACAACGCCGATTACCTGACTGCCCCCTTCGCCTCCGGCTCGTCCAACGGCGCCGGCACGGCCACGGCTGCCAGCTTCTCGGCCTTCGGCCTGGCCGAGGAAACCTGGTCCAGCGGGCGCGGCCCAGCCTCGAACAACGGCCTGTGTGCCTACACGCCGTCGCGTGGGGTGATCTCGGTGCGCGGCAACTGGCCGCTGACGCCGACCATGGACGTGGTAGTGCCCTACGCCCGCACCATGGCCGATCTGCTGCAGGTGCTCGACGTGGTGGTGGCTGATGACCCGGATACGCGCGGCGACCTCTGGCGTCTGCAGCCCTGGGTGCCGATCCCCAAGGCTTCCGATGTGCGCCCCGAGTCCTACCTGGCGCTCGCCGCCAAGGCCGACGCGCTCAAGGGCAAACGCCTGGGCGTGCCGAAGATGTTCATCAACAAGGACGAGTTAGCCGGCACCAGCGAGTCGCCCGGTATCGGCGGGCCGACTGGCCAGCGTATCCACACCCGGCCGACGGTGATCGCCCTGTGGGAAGCCGCGCGTCAGGCACTGGAAGCGGCGGGCGCCGAGGTGGTGGAGGTGGATTTCCCGCTGGTATCCAACTGCGAGGGTGACCGCCCCGGCGCGCCGACCGTGTTCAATCGCGGCATTGTTACCCCGGAGTTCCTGCATGACGAGTTGTGGGAACTGAGCGGCTGGGCCTTCGATGATTTTTTGCGCGCCAATGGCGACCCGAAACTCAACCGCCTGGCCGATGTCGATGGCCCGCAGATTTTCCCGCATGACCCCGGCACGCTGCCGAACCGCGAGGGCGACCTGGCGGCGGGCATGGACGAGTACGTCAACATGGCCAAGCGCGGCATCAAGCCCTGGGATCAGATCGTCACGCTGCCTGATGGCCTGCGCGGCCTGGAGCAGATTCGCAAGGTCGATCTGGAAGACTGGATGGATCAACTGGGGCTGGATGCGGTGCTGTTCCCCACCGTGGCCGATGTGGGCCCGGCCGATGCCGACGTCAACCCGGCTTCCGCCGATATCGCCTGGAGCAATGGCGTGTGGGTCGCCAACGGCAACCTGGCGATCCGTCATCAGGGCGTACCGACCGTCACCGTGCCGATGGGCGTAATGGCCGATATCGGCATGCCGGTGGGCCTGACCTTCGCCGGCCGAGCCTACGACGACAATACGCTGCTGCAACTGGCGGCGGCTTATGAGTCGACCGGCAACAAGCGCCAGGTGCCGCCGCGTACGCCGCCGTTGGGTTGATCAAACCCCTGTCGTAGGAGCGAGCTTTGCTCGCGAAGCGCTTTTCGCGAGCAGAGCTCGCTCCTACAGAAGAACAGCGACCAGCTGCTGACTGCCTTGTAGGAGCGGCTTTAGCCGCGATCGCCGCTGAGAGCGTCGCCGCTGAAGCGCCTCCCACGGTCCGTGGCGCTCCAAGATCCGATACGTAGGGCGTGCGCAACGCGCCATCGCCATTGTGGCGGGTTTCACCCGCCCTACTGGATTGATCAGGGGGTGTTGTGTAGGAGCGAGCTCTGCTCGCGAAGCGCTTTTCGCGAGCAAAGCTCGCTCCTACAGAAGAACAGCGCCCAGCCGCTGACTGCCTTATAGGAGCGGCTTTAGCCGCGATTGCTGTAGAGCTTGTCGCCGCTAAAGCGCCTTCCACGGTCCGTGGCGCCCCAAGATCCGATACGTAGGGCGTGCGCAACGCGCCATCGCCGTTCTGGCGGGTTTCACCCGCCCTACTGGGTTGATCAGGGTGTGTTGTGTAGGAGCGAGCTCTGCTCGCGAAGCGCTTTTCGCGAGCAGAGCTCGCTCTTACAGAAGAACAGCGACCAGCCGCTGACTGCCTTGTAGGAGCGGCTTTAGCCGCGATCGCCGCCGAGAGCGTCGCCGCTAAAGCGCCTCCCACGGTCCGTGGCGCTCCAAGATCCGATACGTAGGGCGGGTGCAACCCGCCATAGCTGCCGTGGCGGGTTGCACCTGCCCGACGATTCACTCGCTCCCTACCGCCGCAAATCCACCGCCGGGACGCCCTGACCATCGAACAGCTGGCTCGGCTGGCTGGGCAGGATGCTTGGGCGGCCATCATCCCTACCGCCACTGCCGATGATGCGGATATCGCTGTACTTCTTGCCGGAAAGCGCCGCCAGGCCGGCGCCATCACGCACTACCGTGGGCCGCAGGAAGACCATCAGGTTGCGCTTGATGTGCGAGTCGCGAGTCGAGCGGAACAGACCGCCGAGCAGAGGGATATCGCCCAGCAGCGGCACCTTGGAAATGGCCTGGGTGACGTCATCCTGAATCAGGCCGCCGAGCACGATCACCTGGCCGTCGTCGGCGAGGATGGTGCTCTTGATCGAGCGCTTGTTGGTCACCAGGTCGACCGCCTGGGCGTTGAGCCCGGTGCTGGGGGCGATAGAGGAGATTTCCTGCTCGATCTCCAGGCGAAGGGTGGCGCCTTCGTTGATATGCGGGGTGACCTTGAGGGTCACGCCGATGTCCTTGCGCTCGATGGTGGTAAAGGGGTTGCCGGCGCCCGAGGCATCGGTGGTGTAGGAGCCGGTCTGGAAGGGTACGTTTTGCCCCACCAGAATCTCTGCCTTCTGGTTGTCCAGGGTCAGCAGGCTAGGCGTGGACAGCAGGTTGCTCTTGCTGTTGGCCGACAGCGCTGTGATCAGTGCGCCGAAACTGTCACTGCCGATACCGATGATGGCACCGTCGGGCAGGGTGGTGTTTTCCGGTATCTCGCCGCTCTGCAGAATCTGCAGCACGGTGCCGACCGACAGGCCGGTACCGCCGAAATTCACCCCGCCCAGGCCACCTGTCCGGCCGCGGGCGTCCACCGCCCACTGCACGCCGAGGGCATCGGTGATGTCGCCGGAGACCTCGACGATGGCGGCCTCGACCATTACCTGCGCGCGCGGCACGTCAAGCTGACGCACGATGTCCTCGAGGGTCGCGACCAGGTCGGGCTCGGCCAGCAGCACCAGGGCGTTGAGGCTCTCGTCGGCGCGGATGAGTATATTCGACTGTCGACCGGTAGTTTCGCTGCCTTCCTGAGTCTTAAGCCCTTCGGAGATTTCCCCGAGGGTTTCGGCCAGGGATTTGGCGTCGTTATGGCGCAGGCGAATCACTCGCGTATTGGCCGAGCGGCTGCTGGGGCTGTCCAGCGAACGGGCGAGGTCGGCCAGTTTGCTGCGCGCCTCCGGTGGGCCGAGCAGAATCAGGCGGTTGGTGCGGGCATCGGCCACCACCTGCGTGGCGCTGGTGCCCTTGGCCTGGCCGCGGGCGACGGAGGCGTTTAGCACCTCGGCGGCGTCCATCACCCAGGCGTGCTGCAGGGTAACCACGCTGAAGTCCTGTGCGCCGCTTTGGTCGAGCTGGCGCATCAGGTCTTCGATGCGTGCGATGTTGGCGCTGCGGTCGCTGATGATCAGCGCATTGGACGAGGTGACGGCGGCCAGGTGGCCATACTGCGGCACCAGCGGGCGGATCAGCGGGATCAGCTCGGCCACCGGTGCGTGCTGCACCTGAATCAGCCGGGTTTCCAGGCGATCCGGCGCCGGGCGGCCGGCATCGGCTTCGGCCTTGGCTTCGGCGTTGGGCACGATGCGCGCCTGGTCGCCCTGGGTCAGCACGCTGAAGCCATGGGTGGCCATCACCGAGAGGAACAGCTGATAGACCTCGGACAGCCCCAGCGGCGTGCTCGATACCACATTGACCTGGCCCTTTACGCGCGGATCGACGACGAAGGTCTGCCCGGTGATGCTGGCGATCTGGTCGATGAATTCGCGAATGTCGGCGCCTTTGAGGTTGATGGTCCAGCTTTCCTCCTGCTGATTGGCACTGGCCGGAACCTGTTCGATCTGCGCGAGCAGGGGCAGGGGAGCAGTGGCCAGGCCGGCGGCGAGGAGGGCAAGGGTCAGTCGGCTTCGGAGAACATGCATCGGGTCAGTCGCTTTCCATGGGCTGTTCGGCGGGCGTTTCCTCAGGCGCGGTGCCAGAGGCTTCCATCTGTTCGCGCAGCTCTTGCATGCGCTGGCGCAGTTGTTCGAGGTTGTCCTGGTCGAGTTGATCGAGCTGTTGCAGCGAGTCGTCGGGGCTGGTTTCGACCGGTGGCGTATAGCTGTACTGGCCGCTTTGCTGGCGCGGGAAGGTGAGGCTTTCACGGCGGCCGTTGCGCAGCAACTCGACGCGGTCGGCATACACGGCGTCCAGGCGCACGCCGCTGTCCACATCCATGCCGACGCTATAGCGCTGCGCGCTCTGGCCGTGGCGCTGGATCAGCGCGCTGGAGCGCTGCGGGTCACTGTGAACGAAGCTGCCGAGCAGGGTCAGTTGCAGGTTGGTGGCCGGTGGCGGGCCGCCGTCGACCTGGCGCGGTGTACCGAACAGCTGGGCGATGGGCGCCTGGGCGCGTTGTTCGGGTGTGGGTGCGCTCTGAGCAGTGGGCGGCTGATCGGGGGCGCGCACCAGGCGCAGCAATTCGGCGCTCTGCCAGGCCAGGCTGACGCTCAGGGCGATCAGCACGAGCATGCCGATCAGGCTTGGGGCATTGTCCTTGAGGCGCTGGGAAAGGGCCGGGATGGGCAAAGGCGTTACTCCGCAAACGACGATTTAATTCTTTTTATGGTCCGGGGCGTCGCGCGCTGATCATAGCAGCCTGGGCAAGCTTGGCATCCTCAGAATAGGTTGGGTGTGCAGTTCCAGGCAATGTGCTAAAGATAATCGAATAAAACATACAAGAAGACCGTCTCAGAGGTGGCCCATTGGGCCAGGCAGTCAGATTAGGCTGTACTACCGGGACAAGGTTCTGCTCTAAGGTCACGCATGAACGCTTCGTTGCTCGAAACTCCGCTGCGCCGCCTGCCCTTCAGCTTCGCCAAGCGTCATGGCGTGGTGTTCGTCATGCATGACGGCTGCGCCAGCCTGGCTCATCGCGCCGGCTGCGACCTGGTCGCATTGGCCGAAGCGCAGCGTTTTGCCGGGCGCCGTCTACCGCTGCAGGTGCTCGATACCCAGGCGTTCGCCCAGGCGCTGGGCGTGGCCTATCAGCATGACTCCGCTTCCATGCAACTGGCCGAGGATATCGGCGGTAGCTTCGACCTGGCCTCACTGGCCGATCAGGTGCCGGAAACCGAAGACCTGCTGGAGCAGGAAGACGATGCGCCGATCATCCGCCTGATCAACGCCATTCTCGGCGAGGCGATCAAGGAAAACGCTTCCGACATTCACCTGGAAACCTTCGAGAAACGTCTTGTCGTGCGCTTTCGCGTCGACGGCATCCTGCGCGAGGTGCTCGAACCCAAGCGTGAGCTGGCCGCCTTGCTGGTGTCACGGGTGAAGGTCATGGCGCGCCTGGATATCGCCGAGAAGCGCGTGCCGCAGGATGGGCGCATCTCGCTCAAGGTGGGCGGGCGCGAGGTGGACATTCGTGTGTCGACGCTACCCTCGGCCAATGGCGAGCGGGTGGTGCTGCGATTGCTCGACAAACAGGCTGGGCGCCTGTCGTTGCAGCACCTGGGTATGCGTGCCGAGGATCGTGCGCTGATGGAAGACACCGTGCGCAAGCCGCACGGCATTCTGCTGGTCACCGGCCCCACCGGTTCGGGCAAGACCACCACACTGTACGCCAGCCTGGTCAGCCTCAATGATCACACGCGCAACATTCTTACCGTCGAAGACCCCATCGAATACCACCTCGAAGGGATCGGCCAGACCCAGGTCAACACCAAGGTGGACATGACCTTCGCCCGTGGCCTGCGCGCCATCCTGCGCCAGGACCCGGACGTAGTGATGGTCGGCGAGATTCGTGACAAGGAGACCGCCGAGATCGCCGTGCAGGCCTCGCTGACCGGCCATCTGGTGCTGTCGACCCTGCATACCAACAGTGCCATCGGTGCCATTACCCGCCTGGTGGACATGGGCGTGGAGCCCTTCCTGCTGTCGTCCTCCTTGCTGGGCGTACTGGCCCAGCGTCTGGTGCGGGTGCTGTGCCCGGCGTGCAAGGAACCTTACCCGGCCGACGCGGCCGAATGCGCGTTGCTCGGTGTGCCGGCCAGCCCGCCGCCGACCCTGTATCACGCCCGCGGCTGCGCCCATTGCCATCAACAGGGCTATCGCGGGCGTACCGGCATCTACGAGCTGGTGGTGTTCGACGAAACCATGCGCACTCTGGTGCACAGCCGCGCTTCCGAGCAGGACATGACTCGTCATGCCCGCACTTTGGGGCCGAGCATCCGTGACGATGGCCGGCGCAAGGTGCTGGAGGGGGTGACCACGGTCGAGGAAGTGCTGCGCGTGACGCGGGAAGAATGATGAGGATCACCGGTTTTGCGTCTGCGATGCCCTCTGTGGGAGCGGTCTTGACCGCGAATTGGCGGCCCACGGTCGATTTGGTCACGTTCAACGGATATACGAGCTAGCCATGGCCGCCTTTGAATACATCGCCCTGGATGGGCGCGGCCGCCAGCAGAAGGGCGTGCTGGAGGCCGACAGCGCACGTCAGGTGCGCCAACTGTTGCGCGAGCGCCAGTTGGCGCCGCTGGAGGTCAAGGCCACGCGCAGCCGCGAGCAGGGCAGTGGCGGAGCGCGCCTGGGTTTTGCTCGGGGTCTGTCGGCGCGCGATCTGGCTCTGGTCACCCGCCAATTGGCGACGCTGATCCAGGCGGCGCTGCCCATCGAGGAGGCACTGCGCGCCGCTGCCGCTCAATCCACCAGTTCGCGTATCCAGGGCATGTTGCTGGCGGTGCGTGCCCGCGTGCTGGAAGGGCACAGCCTGGCCGGCAGCCTCAAGGAATTCCCGGCCGCCTTCCCCGAGCTGTACCGCGCCACCGTGGCGGCGGGTGAGCACGCCGGGCACCTTGGCCCGGTGCTGGAACAGTTGGCCGATTACACCGAGCAGCGCCAGCAGTCGCGGCAGAAGGTACAGCTTGCACTGCTTTATCCAGTGATCCTGATGTGCGCCTCGTTGCTGATCGTCGGCTTCCTGCTCGGTTATGTGGTGCCGGATGTGGTCAAGGTGTTCGTCGATTCCGGGCAGACATTGCCAGCGCTGACCCGGGGGCTGATCGCCCTGAGTGACTGGGTCAAGGCCTGGGGGCTGGTTGCGCTGGTCGCGCTGATATTGGCGGTGATCGCCTTGCGCGCAGCGCTGCGTGACGAGGCCTTCCGCCTGCGCTGGCACCGCTTGCTGCTGCGCCTGCCGCTGATCGGGCGGCTGGGCCGCGCCACCGATTGCGCGCGTTTTGCCTCGACCCTGGCCATTCTCACTCGTAGCGGCGTGCCGCTGGTGGAGGCGCTGGCTATTGCCGGCGAGGTGATCGGCAACCGGGTGATTCGTGGCGAGGTGCTGGTGGCCGCGCAGAAAGTGCGCGAGGGCGGCAGCCTGACTCGGTCGCTGGAGGCCACGGGGCAGTTTCCGCCGATGATGCTGCACATGATCGCCAGCGGAGAACGCTCCGGCGAGCTGGATCAGATGTTGGCGCGCACGGCGAAGAACCAGGAAAACGACCTCAGCGCGCAGATCGCCTTGCTGGTCGGATTGTTCGAGCCGTTCATGCTGGTTTTCATGGGGGCAGTGGTGCTGGTGATCGTGCTGGCCATCCTGCTGCCGATTCTTTCGTTGAACCAAATGGTGGGGTAGCAGGTGAGAAAAGCTCAGACAGGTTTCACGCTTATCGAAATCATGGTGGTGGTGGTGATTCTCGGGATTCTCGCCGCACTGGTAGTGCCGCAGGTGATGAGCCGGCCGGATCAGGCCAAGGTCACCGCCGCGCAGAACGACATCCGCGCCATCGGTGCGGCGCTGGACATGTACAAGCTCGACAACCACAACTACCCCAGCACCCAGCAGGGGCTGGAGGCGCTGGTGAACAGGCCGAGCGGCAACCCGCCGGCGAAGAACTGGAACAAGGACGGCTACCTCAAGCGCCTACCGATCGACCCTTGGGGCAATCCCTATCAATACCTGGCGCCTGGCACCAAGGGTGCCTTCGATCTCTACTCGCTCGGCGCTGACGGCAAGCAGGGCGGCAGCGACTTGAACGCCGATATCGGCAACTGGGATCTCTGACCCGATCATGTCGCCGTTCGCCTGTAGGAGTGAGTGTCGCGAGCGAAGCGTTCGACAACGCCCATGTTCGCGAGCAGAGCTCGCTCCTACAAACCTTGGTCAGCGCGGTTTCACCCTCATCGAGCTGCTGGTGGTGCTGGTCATCCTCGGCAGCCTGATCGGCCTGGCGATGTTCAGCACCGGCATCGCCGGGCCGTCGCGCGAGTTGCGTAGCGAGGCCGAGCGGCTCAGCGGGCTGATCGGCGTGCTGGTCGACGAAGCGGTGCTGGACAACCGCGAATACGGCCTGAGCTTCACCCGTGAGGGCTACCGGGTGATGCGTTACGACCCGCTGCGCGCCGAGTGGCAGGCGCTCGATAGCCAGGCCCATCGCTTGCCGGAGTGGGCCGAGTTGGCGTTCGAGGTCGAGGGCGAGGCGCTCGCTCTGCCGGCAACGAGCAGTACGGGCGCGCCGCAGCTGCTGATTCTCTCCAGCGGCGAGCTGACCCCGTTTCGCCTGCGTCTGGGCGAACGGCGGCGCAATGGCTTGCGCCTGCAATTGTCCAGCGACGGCTTTGGCCTGCCGCGTGTCGAGGAGCTGGGTGTGGGGCGCGCTGGATGAAGGGCGCGCGCGGTTTTACGCTGCTCGAGGTGCTGGTGGCGCTGGCCATCTTCGCCCTGGTCGCCGCCAGCGTGCTGACTGCCAGTGCGCGTAGCGTACGTACGGCCGCTCAGCTGGAAGACAAGACCCTGGCCATGTGGGTGGCCGACAATCGCCTGACCGAGTTGCAGCTGGCCGACACGCCACCGGCCGATGGCCGCGACCAGGGCCAGGTGGCGTTCGCCGGGCGTCGCTGGCTCTGGCAGAGCGAGATCCAGGCGACCAGCGAGCCGGCCATGCGCCGTGTGACGCTTTGGGTCGCCGCTGAAGAGCGGGGTGCTCGTGGTGATCTGCGTGAGCGGGCACTGGTCAGCCTCAGCGGGTTTCTGGGGGCGCCGCAGTGATTCGTCTGCCCTGTTGGAGCGAGCTCTGCTCGCGAAATGGCATGGATGCGGGTTCGCGAGCAGAGCTCGCTCCTACAAAATCACGTCAGCGCGGCTTCACCCTGCTGGAGCTGCTGATCGCTATCGCCATCTTCGCCCTGCTTGGGCTGGCCACCTACCGCATGCTCGACAGCGTACTCAGCGCCGATGCCGTCACCCGTGAGCACGAGCGCCAGTTGCGTGAGTTGACCCGTGCGCTGTCAGCCTTCGAGCGCGATCTGCGCCAGGTGACGGTGCGGCCAATTCGCGATGCCTTCGGTGATGCCCAGCCGGCATTGCACAGCGATCTGGCCGATGCCACGGCGCTGGAGCTGAGCCGTGCTGGCTGGCGCAACCCGCTCGGCCAGTCGCGAGCCGAGGTGCAGCGTGTGCGCTGGCAGCTCAGTGGCGAGCAATGGCAGCGGCGTTATTGGCGTGTGCTGGACCGCGCGCAGGACAGCGCACCGCAAATCCAGCAGGCGCTTGATGGCGTCGAGTCGCTGAGCCTGCGCTACCTGGACAAGGACGGGCAGTGGCAGCCCGACTGGCCCCCGGCCAATGCGACCGGCGATGGCCTGCTTACCGAACTGCCGCGTGCGGTGGAGCTGCGCCTGCAGCATCGTCGCTATGGCGAGCTGCGTCGCCTACTACGCCTGCCTGATCTGCCGGTGCA
Source organism: Ectopseudomonas mendocina (assembly GCF_016008875.1). Taxonomy (GTDB): domain Bacteria; phylum Pseudomonadota; class Gammaproteobacteria; order Pseudomonadales; family Pseudomonadaceae; genus Aquipseudomonas. Next base: position 21,841 of record NZ_JADTQG010000004.1, on the reverse strand, counting down.
GAACCGTAGCGGTGCGGGCGATCCGGCCGAGGCGCCACAGTCATGAAGCGCCAGAGCGGCGTAGCGCTGATCACCGTACTGCTGGTGGTCGCCGTGGTCACGGTGGTCTGCGCCGGGCTGATCGCCCGGCAGCAGCTGTCGATCCGCAGCAGCGCCAACCAGTTACACGTGACCCAGGCCTGGCACTACGCACTGGGTGGCGAGACCCTGGCCAAGGCGGTACTGGAACGAGATCTGCGCCGCGGCGATCCGCGTCAATCGGTGGATCATTCACTGGAAGCCTGGGCCAGGCCGTTGAAGTTCCCGCTGGACGAGGGCGGCGAGCTGCGCGTGCGTATCGTCGACCCCAGCGGGCGCTTCAATCTCAACAGTCTGGTGCGTCAGGGCCGGCCCAACGAGTTGGCGGTGTTGCGTCTGCGCCGCCTGCTGCAGCGCCTGGGCATCGATAAGCCCTACGCCGAGCGTCTGCTGGACTGGCTGGACAACGATAGTGAGCCGCAGGGTGGCAGCGGCGCCGAGGACAGCCAGTACCTGCTGGCGACGCCGCCATACCGTGCGGCCAACCGCGAGATCACCGACGTCTCCGAGTTGCGCCTGTTGCTGGAGATGGAGGAGGCCGACTATCGCCGTTTGCTGCCCTTCGTCAGCGCGCTGCCGAGCGAGGCGCTGCTCAACGTCAACACGGCCAGCGCCATGGTGCTTTCCAGTTTGTCCGATGGTTTGACGCCGGATGCGGCGCTGGCGCTGCTCGCCGCGCGGGGCGCCGATGGCTACGCCAGCCCGGCAGCCTTTGCCGCGCAGCCTGCGCTGGCCGGGTTGGGTGAGCAGGTGGCGCAGGGGCTGGCGGTCGGCAGCCTGTATTTCGAGGTGTTCAGCGAGGTCAGCCTTGGCGAGCTCCGCGTGGTCTTGCGCAGCCTGTTGCAGCGCAGCAATGATGGCCAGGTCAGTGTCCTGGCGCGTGACCTGGGGCAGGGCGGGATGCCGCCGGCGCCGATCGAGGAAGAACAAGAATGACACCCCTATGGATTTTCCTGCCGCCCGAGGCGTGCCTCGAACTTTCCGCGGACCTGCCCGTGCAGTGGGTCACGGCAGATGACAGCCGCTCATTGAACCTGTCCGAGGCCCTGGCGGATTTGCCCGCGCACTGGGAACTGGTGCTACCGGTGGAGGCCGTTACCGCATGCGCCGTGCAATTGCCGACGCAGAAGGCACGCTGGATGCGCCAGGCGCTACCGTTCGCGGTGGAAGAGCTGCTCGCCGAGGATGTCGAGCTGATGCATCTGGCGTTGGGCGAGCGACTGACCGATGGCCGGCATCGGGTCTATGCCGTGCGCGCCGCCTGGCTGCGCGAATGCCTGGCGCTGTTCGCCGCGCAGCCGCCTCAGGCCATCCGTGTCGATGCCGATCTGCTGCCGCGCCAGGGCAGCCAACTGCTCTGGCTGCACTCGCGTTGGTTGCTGGGGGGCGAGGCGCCCTGGCGTCTGGCCCTGCAAGGTGATGACTGGCCGGCGCTGGCAGGGCGTTGCACGCCGCCGTGCGTCGCGCGAGCGCAGGCCGGCCAGGCGCTGCCCGAGCCGGTCGATGAACGGCAACAAGTGGCGGAGGCGCATCAATGGCTGATGCAACAGGGCGGTGGCATCGACCTGGCGCAGAGCGCGTTCGCATTGCGCCAGAGTGCTGGGAATTGGTTGCGCTGGCGCCCGCTGGCCGGGGTGCTAGGGCTGTGTCTGGTCCTGCAGTGGGGCTTCAACCTGGCTCAGGGTTGGTATCTGCAGCGCGAAGCCGATGCCTACGCCGCGTCCAGCGAGGCGCTGTATCGCCAGCTGTTTCCGCAGGACAACAAGCTGATCAACCTGCGTGCGCAGTTCGATCAGCATCTGGCGCAGTCTGCCGGCAGTGACAGCCCGCTACTCGGCTTGCTTGCCGAGGTGGCTGCCGCTTTGAATGCCGATGGCGCTGCACAAGTGCAGGTCAACCAGCTCGACTACAGCGCGATTCGCGCCGATTTGTCGCTGCAGTTGCAGGCGCCCGGGTTCGCCGAGCTGGAACGCTTGCGTGAGCGCCTGGAGGATGCAGGGCTGTCCGTGCAGATGGGCTCGGCCAGCCGCGAGGCCGAGGGCGTCAGTGCGCGCGTGGTGATAGGAGGATGACCGGCATGTCGAAGATGGGCCTGAGCGAAAGCCTGCAACAGCAATGGCAGCGCTCGCCATTGGCGCTGCGCTGGCAGGCACTGCCGACGCGTGATCGTCTGGCGCTGGCGGCGCTGGGCGTGTTCCTGTTGCTGGTACTGTTCTACCTGGCGTTGTGGCAGCCGGCGCAGCGCCAAGCACAGGACGCTCGCGCCGCGTTCGAGGAGCAGCGCGGCCTGTATGCCTACCTGCAAAGCCGTGCGCCGCAGGTACAGGGCCGTGACCTGCAGCCACGCCCCAGCCTTGACCCCGCGCGCCTGCAGGGTGTGGTCACAGCCACCGCGGCCGAGCAGGGGCCGGTAATCGAGCGCCTGGATACCGAAGGCTTTGGCGCCGTGCAGGTCAACCTGCAGCCGGTGGCGTTCGCCCAGTTGTTGCGCTGGATCGAGGCGCTGGAGGGGCAGGGCATACGCGTCGAGGAAGCCGGGCTGGATCGCGCCGAGGAGAACCGCGTCATCGCGCGCCTGAGCCTGCGTGCTGGCGAGTGATCCGGTACATCTGTTGGCAAGCATTCCCGCCACTCTTGCAAAGGCGGGAGTCCAAGTGTGGGCCACTTGGGTTCCCACCTGCGCGGGAATGAGGGTTGTCGTGGAATGACGACGGCTGTTGCACGGCCTGTTCTCTGCGCATGGCTCACCCTACAGCCGGCGGCCTAGGCGGTAACAACGCGCCCCCGATTGGGCGGTTAGGGAACGTCGGCGCCCCGATAAGGTGCCAATGATGACTTTCATGAAACTGCGAAACGGCCCTAGCGCCCATGCTGTGGCGGTTTCGTAATTTATGGCCTGAGTATTGCTGTAGATATCCGTTTACCTTTTTCTGCTTGATCACTCCTTTTGCTAGCTGTCAATATCTGCCCTCGGCGCAGCCAGCGCTTCTGTAATTAGTTGTCGCATTGAGGAAATATCGCCTCATTGCCTGCCGCTAGAATGCCGCTCACCCAGCCAAGGCCCCTTTGCCGCTTGTCCACCACGACAGCGCAGCACCGCCTTCTACAATCCATAAAAGGCCCGGGCCCCTCACTGCCATCGATGTCATACCCAATTCGAAGGAGCAAAGAATGAAGAAGATCGCACTGCTCGGCGCCCTGGCGCTGTCCCTGATGTCGCCCCTGGCGCTGGCCGAGAAGCCGCTGCGCATTGGCATCGAGGCGGCCTATCCACCCTTCGCATTCAAGACTCCCGATGGTCAGATCGCCGGCTTCGACTACGACATCGGCAACGCCCTGTGCGAAGAAATGAAGGTCGAGTGCAAGTGGATCGAGCAGGAGTTCGACGGTCTGATCCCGGCGCTGAAGGTGCGCAAGTTCGACGCCGTGCTGTCGTCCATGTCGATCACCGAAGATCGCAAGAAGTCCGTGGACTTCACCGGCAAGTACTACGCCACCCCGGCCAAGCTGGCGATGAAGGCCGGTACCGAGCTCAAGGACCCGCTGGTCGACCTGAAAGGCAAGAAGATCGGCGTGCAGCGCTCGTCCGTGTATGACCGTTACGCCACCGACATCTTCGCTCCGGCCGGTGCCGAAATCGTGCGCTACAGCTCGCAGAACGAAGTGTTCCTGGACATGCAGTCCGGCCGCCTCGACGCCACCCTGGCCGACTCGGTGAACATCGATGACGGTTTCCTCAAGACCGACGGTGGCAAGGGCTTCGCCTTCGTAGGTCCGGACTTCACCGACGTGAAGTACTTCGGCGAAGGCCAGGGCATCGCCGTGCGCAAGGGCGACAAGGCACTGGCCGACAAGATCAGCGCCGCCATCCTGGCCATTCGCGCCAATGGCAAGTACAAGGAAGTGCAGGACAAGTACTTCGACTTCGACGTTTACGGCGAGTAAACGCTCCGAGGCAGATTGAAGTGGCACTAACCTTTGCCGAGGTTGTGCCACTTTTTTCTTGGTTCATTCTCTAGGGATCGCTGCCTGTTCGCCTGTGCTGGCATTCAGGTGTTGTGCGTCGCTCGGGCGACATCATTTTCCTTTGTGCTATACGGCGCCATCGCGGTGCCTGAGAGGTATTGGCGCATGCTTCAAGGCTACGGCTCGACCATTCTCGATGGTGCCTGGCTTACCGTGCAGTTGGCGCTGCTGTCGATGGCGGTCGCCGTCGCGCTTGGCCTGCTCGGTGCGGCTTTTCGTCTGTCACCGGTGAAATGGCTGGCCCTGATGGGCGAGACCTACGCCACGGTGATTCGCGGTATTCCCGAGCTGGTGCTGATCCTGCTGATTTTTTTCGGCGGTCAGGACCTGGTGAACCGCATCGCCCCGTTGCTGGGGCATGAGGATTACATCGATATCAATCCATTCGTTGCAGGCGTCGGCACGTTGGGCTTCATCTACGGTGCCTATCTGTCGGAAACCTTCCGCGGCGCCTTCATGGCCATCCCCAAGGGGCAGGGCGAGGCAGGCATGGCGTATGGCATGAGCCCGCTGCGGGTGTTCTTGCGCATCCTCGTGCCGCAGATGATCCGCCTGGCGATTCCCGGTCTGACCAACAACTGGCTGGTGCTGGTCAAGGCCACTGCGCTGATCTCCCTGGTCGGCCTGCAGGACATGATGGCCCGCGCCAAGAGCGCTGGTGATGCGACCCGCGAGCCATTCACCTACATCCTCCTGGCGGCGGCCGTTTACCTGGCGATTACCAGTGTGTCGCTACTGGTGTTGCGCTATCTCGAGCGCCGCTATTCGGTCGGCGTGAAAGCCGCCGAGCTCTGAGGGAGTGACCATGCTTTTCGATTACAACGTGGTACTCGACAGCCTGCCGCTGTATTTCGGTGGCGTGCTGGTGACCCTCAAGCTGTTGCTCATTGCGCTGGCCGTGGGCCTGTTGCTGGCAGTGCCGCTGGCGATCATGCGGGTGTCCACGCAGAAACTGATCAACTTCCCGGCGTGGCTCTACACCTATGTGATCCGTGGCACGCCGATGCTGGTGCAGTTGTACCTGCTGTACTACGGCCTGGCCCAGTTCGAGAGCGTGCGCGAGAGTTTCATGTGGCCTTACCTGTCCAGCGCCACCTTCTGTGCCTGTCTGGCCTTCGCCATCAATACCAGTGCCTACACGGCTGAGATCCTTGCCGGCAGTCTCAAGTCCACGCCGCACGGCGAGATCGAGGCGGCCAAGGCCATGGGCATGTCGCGCAGCAAACTGTATCGGCGCATCCTGCTGCCGTCTGCGTTGCGCCGCGCGCTGCCGCAGTACAGCAACGAGGTGATCATGATGCTGCACACCACGAGCCTGGCCTCGGTGGTGACCCTTATCGACATCACCGGCGCTGCCAAGACCGTCAGCTCGCAGTACTACCTGCCATTCGAAGCCTACCTCACTGCCGGCCTGTTCTACCTGGCGCTGACCTTCATCCTGGTGCGCCTGTTCAAGCTGGCCGAACGCCGCTGGCTGGCCTACCTGGCGCCGCGCAAGGCCTGACGCCATGACGATTCAAGAGAACCCGAACATGTACAAACTCGAAGTTCAGGACCTGCACAAGCGCTACGGCAGCCATGAGGTGATCAAGGGCGTGTCGATGGCGGCCAAGGCTGGCGACGTGATCAGCATCATCGGCTCCAGCGGCTCGGGCAAGAGCACCTTCCTGCGCTGCCTGAACCTGCTGGAGCAGCCGCATGCCGGCAAGATTCTGCTCAACGGTGAAGAGCTGAAGCTGGTGCCGGCCAAGGACGGTTCGTTGCGCGCTGCCGATGCCAGGCAGTTGCAGCGCATGCGCTCGCGCCTGGCCATGGTGTTCCAGCACTTCAACCTGTGGTCGCACATGAGCGCTCTGGAGAACGTGATGGAGGCGCCGGTGCATGTGCTCGGCGTGAGCAAGGCCGAGGCCCGCGACAAGGCCGAGCACTACCTGGCCAAGGTTGGCGTGGCGCATCGCAAGGATGCCTACCCGGCGCACATGAGCGGTGGCGAGCAGCAGCGCGTGGCCATTGCCCGGGCCCTGGCCATGGAGCCGGAGGTGATGCTGTTCGACGAACCGACTTCGGCCCTCGACCCGGAGTTGGTCGGCGAAGTGCTCAAGGTGATGCAGGACCTGGCCACCGAAGGCCGCACCATGGTGGTGGTGACACACGAAATGGGTTTTGCCCGCGAGGTGTCGAACCAACTGGTATTCCTGCACAAGGGGCTGGTGGAAGAGCGCGGTTGCCCGAAGGACGTGCTGGCCAATCCGCAATCCGAGCGGCTCAAGCAGTTCCTTTCCGGTAGTCTCAAATAATAAGAAGCTAGACTGCGCACTGAACCGGTGCACAGCGGACCTTGAACAGACACTAATGACCCCCCATCGAATTGGCTTTTTATACTGGCCTGGCACCAAGGCTTTGACTCTGTCTCTGGCGGAGGAGGCCCTGCGCGTTGCCCAGCGCGTGCATCCGGAAGTGGTGTACGAGCTGGTGTTCCTTCAGGCCGAGCCGCTGGCGGCCGGTGACTGGCGTCTGCCGGGCGAGCCCTGGGCCGGGCATCTGGACGGGCTGGACAAGCTGTTCCTGCTTGCCGATGCGCCACCAGCGCAGGTGTCCGCCGGCCTGGCGGCTGCGCTCAAGCAGCAGGTGCGTAGCGGTTGCGTGATTGGCGGGCTGTCTGCCGGGGTCTATCCGCTGGCCCAGCTTGGTTTGCTCGATGGCTATCGCGCCGCGGTGCACTGGCGTTGGCAGGATGATTTCTCCGAGCGCTTCCCCAAGGTCATCGCCACCAGCCATCTGTTCGACTGGGATCGTGATCGCCTGACTGCTTGCGGCGGCATGGCCGTGCTCGATCTGCTGCTGGCGCTGCTGGCGCGCGATCATGGCGCCGAACTGGCCGGTGCGGTGAGTGAGGAGCTGGTGGTCGAGCGCATTCGCGAGGGCGGTGAGCGTCAGCGCATTCCGCTGCAGAATCGCCTCGGCTCCAGCCACCCGAAGCTGACCCAGGCCGTGCTGCTGATGGAGGCCAATATCGAGGAGCCGCTGACCACCGACGAGATCGCCCAGCACGTGTGCGTGTCGCGCCGGCAGCTGGAACGCATCTTCAAGCAGTATCTCAATCGTGTGCCCAGCCAGTACTACCTGGAGCTGCGCCTGAACAAGGCGCGCCAACTGCTGATGCAGACCAGCAAGTCGATCATCCAGATTGGTCTTTCCTGCGGTTTCTCCTCGGGGCCGCACTTCTCCAGCGCCTACCGCAACTTCTTCGGCGCTACGCCGCGCGATGATCGCAACCAGCGCCGCAGCAACAGCCCCTTCGAGTTGACCTCCAGCCCCGTCGAGCGCGGTTGATCAGGGCTGTCGCGGCTAAAGCCCCTCCCACGGTGCGCTAGCTGTAGCCCGGATGAAATCCGGGGTATCTGACGTCGATCCCGGCTTTCATCCGGGCTAGGCGAGCAGGACTTTCGATGCTGACCAGTCAGCCTGCGGAGATTTTTTCCGGCGGCGTGCTCCCGGCGGCGATCTGCGATTAAACTGCGCCTTTCCGACGCTTTCTGTCGCTTGGGCGACAACCCGCGGAAAACCTGGGGTGGCGCTGTAAGAAGTTGTCGCATGGCGACAATGCCGGCCCCGATTCAGTCCCTACAATCCTTGCATTCCCAGTCGTTTCGGGCGTTTCGTCGCCTGCCTGCGACCGGTATTTCTCATCAGGAGAGCTTTGATGTCCGTTCAGCACGATGCGGTGCAACGCGCCGACTTCGACCAGTTCATGGTCCCCAACTACGCCCCTGCTGCCTTCGTCCCGGTGCGCGGCCTGGGTTCGCGAGTCTGGGATCAGAGCGGCCGAGAGCTGATCGACTTCGCCGGCGGCATCGCCGTCAACGTGCTGGGCCACTGCCACCCGGCGCTGGTCGCGGCGCTGACCGAGCAGGCCAATACCCTGTGGCACATCTCCAACGTGTTCACCAACGAGCCGACGCTGCGTCTGGGCAAGAAGCTGGTCGAGGCGACCTTTGCCGAGCGCGTGTTCTTCTGCAACTCCGGTGCCGAGGCCAACGAGGCCGCGTTCAAGCTGGCGCGTCGCGTCGCTCATGACCGTTTCGGCGCGGAAAAGCACGAAATCATCGCTGCCACCAACAGCTTCCACGGTCGCACCCTGTTCACCGTCAGCGTCGGTGGCCAGCCGAAGTACTCCGACGGTTTCGGGCCGAAGATCCAGGGCATCACCCACGTGCCGTACAACGATCTGGAAGCGCTGAAAGCGGCCATTTCCGACAAGACCTGCGCCGTGGTGCTGGAGCCGATTCAGGGCGAGGGCGGTGTGCTGCCGGCGGACAAGGCCTACTTGGAGGGCGCTCGCGAGCTGTGCAATGCGCACAACGCGCTACTGGTGTTCGACGAGGTGCAGAGCGGCATGGGCCGTACCGGCGAGCTGTTCGCCTATATGAACTACGGCGTGGTGCCGGACATTCTCTCCAGCGCCAAGAGCCTGGGTGGCGGTTTCCCCATCGCGGCGATGATCACCACCACCGAGCTGGCCAAGCATTTCGCGCCGGGCACCCACGGCACCACTTATGGCGGCAACCCGCTGGCCTGTGCGGTCGGTGAGGCGGTGTTGGACATCGTCAACACCCGCCAGACGCTGGATGGCGTCAAGGCCAGGAGCGAACAGTTCAAGACCCGTCTGCTGGCGCTGGGCAAGCAGTACGGCCTGTTCGAGCAGGTGCGCGGCATGGGCCTGCTGCTCGGCTGCGTGCTCAATGCCGAGTGGGTGGGCAAGGCCAAGCAGGTGCTCGACGCGGCCACGGCTGAAGGCCTGATGATTCTGCAGGCCGGCCCGGACGTGGTGCGTTTCGCCCCGAGCCTGGTGGTCGACGAGGCCGATATCGAAGAGGGCCTGGCCCGTTTCGAGCGTGCGCTGGGCAAACTGACGACGGCCTGAGTCTTCGCTGGCATGCTGTGGGAGGGGCTTTAGCCGCGACAATCGCCACTGAAGCGTTTCCCGCGGCTGTCCGCCCGACCCTGACTACGAATCTTGCAGCTTCCGTGTTTAGAAGGAGTGACCCATGCTGGTGATGCGCCCTGCGCAAATGGCGGACCTGGCGGATGTGCAGCGACTGGCTGCCGACAGTCCGGTGGGGGTCACTTCATTGCCGGACGATGCAGGCCGGCTGGGCGACAAGATCGCCGCATCGGAGGCATCCTTTGCCGCCGAAGTCAGTTTCAACGGTGAGGAAAGCTACTTCTTCGTTCTCGAGGACACCGACAGCGGTCGACTGGTCGGCTGTTCCGGCATCGTCGCCTCGGCTGGCTATTCCGAACCCTTCTACAGCTTTCGCAACGAAACCTTCGTGCACAACTCGCGCGAGCTGAAGATCCACAACAAGATTCACGTGCTGTCGCTGTGTCACGACCTGACCGGCAACAGCCTGCTCACCAGTTTTTACGTCGAGCGCCCGCTGGTCAGCAGCGTATTCGCCGAACTCAATTCTCGCGGACGCCTGCTGTTCATGGCCGGGCATCCGGAGCGTTTCGCCGATGCGGTGGTGGTGGAGATCGTCGGCCACAGCGACGAGAGCGGCGATTCACCGTTCTGGGATTCGGTGGGGCGCAACTTCTTCGATATGACCTACGCCGAGGCCGAGCGCCTGTGCGGCCTCAAGAGCCGCACCTTCCTCGCCGAGCTGATGCCGCATTACCCGATCTACGTGCCGCTGCTCTCCGACGAGGCGCAGGAGGCCATGGGGCAGGTGCATCCGCGGGCGCAGATCACCTTCGACATCCTCATGCGTGAAGGCTTCGAGACCGATCACTACATCGATATCTTCGACGGTGGCCCGACCCTGCATGCGCGCACCTCGGGCATTCGCAGCATTGCGCAGAGCCGCCTGGTGCCGGTGAAGATCGGCGAGGCCGAGGCCGGTGGTCGCCAGTATCTGGTCAGCAACGGCCAGCTGCAGGACTTCCGCGCCGTCGTCGTCGACCTCGACTGGGTGCCGGGCAAGCCTGTCACCCTGAACGCCGCGACCGCGGAAGTGCTCGGCGTGGGCGAGGGCGGCAGTGTTCGCCTGGTGGCGGTTTGAATCGAAGCGGCAGTCCCAGGCTGTAAGCCAGCCTGGCTTCTGACTTGTAGCTTGGCGCTTGAAGCCAATAGCTGATCCGGAGGATCCAATGATTGTTCGTCCCGTGCGCAGCGCCGACTTGCCGGCCCTGATCGACCTGGCTCGCAGTACCGGCGCCGGCCTGACCACGCTGCCGGCCAACGAGGAGCGCCTGGCTCATCGGGTCGGCTGGGCGGAGAAGGCCTTTCGCGGCGAGGCTGAGCGTGCCGATGCCGACTACCTGTTCGTACTCGAGGACGATGCCGGCAAGGTGGTGGGCATTTCTGCGGTGGCCGGCGCGGTCGGCCTGCGCGAGCCTTGGTACAACTACCGCGTCGGCCTGACCGTCAGTGCTTCGCAGGAACTGAACATCCATCGCCAGGTGCCGACGCTGTTCATGGCCAACGACCTGACCGGCAATTCCGAGTTGTGCTCGCTGTTCCTGCACGCCGATCACCGCAGCGGCCTCAATGGTCGATTGCTGTCGAAGGCACGTCTTCTGTTCATCGCCGAGTTTCGCGAGCTGTTCGGCGACAAGGTCATTGCCGAGATGCGCGGCATGTCGGACGACCGCGGGCGTTCGCCGTTCTGGGAAAGCCTCGGTCGGCATTTCTTCAAGATGGAATTCTCCCAGGCCGACTACCTCACTGGTGTTGGCAACAAGGCCTTCATCGCCGAGCTGATGCCCAAGTTTCCGCTTTACACCTGCTTTCTCTCCGAAGATGCGCGCGCCGTGATCGGTCGTGTGCACCCGGATACCGAGCCAGCACTGGCCATGCTCAAGGCCGAGGGTTTCAGTTATCAGGGCTATGTCGACATCTTCGACGCGGGCCCGGCCATCGAGGCGCAAACCGCGAAGATCCGTGCCGTGCGTGACAGCCAGAACCTGGTCCTGGCCATCGGCACGCCAGGCGACGACGCCGAGCAGTTCCTGGTGCACAACCGCAAGCGTCAGGACTGCCGCATTACCGCCGCGCCGGCGCGCCTGGCGGCCGGCACCCTGGTGGTCGATCCGCTGACCGCCAAGCGTCTGCGCCTTTGGGCGGGTGATCAGGTACGCGCGGTGCCGCTGGCGGCACACGGCTGAGTTATGGGTTTGTGCGGCGGCCCACGCAGGCTGCTGGAAAATGCTGGGAGTGGTAGAACAAGATGAACACTCATTACATCGCAGGTCAGTGGCAGTCCGGTCAGGGCGAGCCGCTGCAATCGCTCGATCCGGTCAGCCAAGCCGTGCTCTGGCAGGGCCAGGGCGCCACTGCTGCGCAGGTCGACGCTGCCGTTGCTGCTGCGCGCGGCGCGTTCTCGCTGTGGGCTGCGCATTCGCTGGATGGCCGTATCGCGGTGCTGGAGCGCTTCGCCGCCTGCCTGAAAACGCGTGCCGACGAAGTGGCGCGGGCGATCGGTGAAGAGACCGGCAAGCCGCTGTGGGAAGCTGCCACCGAAGTGAACAGCATGGTGGGCAAGGTCGCCATTTCCATCCAGAGCTACCGCGAGCGCACCGGCGAGAAGAGCGGCCCGCTGGGCGATGCCACCGCCGTGCTGCGGCATAAACCACATGGCGTGGTGGCGGTGTTCGGCCCCTACAACTTCCCCGGTCACCTGCCCAACGGGCATATCGTGCCGGCCCTGCTGGCCGGTAACTGCGTGCTGTTCAAGCCCAGCGAACTGACGCCGAAGGTGGCCGAGCTGACCGTGCAATGCTGGATCGAGGCCGGGCTGCCCGAAGGCGTGCTCAGTCTGCTGCAGGGTGGCCGCGAAACCGGCGTGACCCTGGCCGGCCACCCCGGTATCGACGGGCTGTTCTTCACCGGCTCCAGCCGCACCGGCAACCTGCTGCATGCGCAGTTCGCCGGCCGTCCGGACAAGATCCTGGCGTTGGAGATGGGCGGCAACAACCCGCTGATTGTCGATGAGGTGGCCGATGTCGACGCCGCGGTCTACACCATCGTGCAGTCTGCATTCATTTCTGCCGGCCAGCGCTGCACCTGCGCGCGCCGTCTGCTGGTGCCGCAGGGGGAGTGGGGTGACGCCCTGCTGGCGCGGCTGGTGCAGGTTGTCGGACAGATCAAGGTCGGTCGCTTCGACGAGCAGCCAGCGCCGTTCATGGGCTCGGTGATTTCCCTGCAGGCCGCCGCGCAGCTGATGCAGGCGCAGAAGAACCTGCTGGCTGGTGGCGCCACGGTGCTGCTGGCAATGACCCAACCACAGGCGGGCGCCGCGTTGCTTACGCCCGGCATCCTCGATGTCACGGCGGTTGCCGAGCGTGCTGACGAGGAATTTTTCGGCCCGCTGCTGCAGGTGATCCGCTACGAAAGCTTCGAGTCCGCCATCGCCGAAGCCAATGCCACCGCTTATGGCCTTGCGGCGGGGCTGCTGTCCGACTCGCGCGCGCGCTTCGAGCAATTCTGGCTGCATAGCCGCGCCGGCATCGTCAACTGGAACAAGCAGCTCACCGGGGCCGCCAGCACTGCACCCTTCGGCGGTATCGGCGCCTCGGGCAATCACCGCGCCAGTGCCTACTACGCCGCGGATTATTGCGCCTATCCGGTGGCCGGGCTGGAGAGCGAAAGCCTGGCCCTGCCCGCGACCCTGACCCCGGGAGTGACTCTGTGATGGCCGCCTATGAGATGAACTTTGACGGCCTGGTCGGGCCGACGCACAACTACGGTGGGTTGTCCTACGGCAACGTCGCCTCGCAGAGCAACAGCCAGGTGGTGTCGAGCCCCCGGGAAGCGGCCAAGCAGGGCCTGGCGAAGATGAAGGCGCTGATGGACATGGGCTTCAAGCAGGGCGTACTGGCCCCGCAGGAGCGCCCGGACGTCGCTGCGTTGCGCCGTTTGGGCTTCACTGGCAGCGATGTCGAGGTGATCCAGCGCGCTGCGCATGAGGCCATGCCTCTGTTGGTGGCAAGCTGCTCGGCATCGAGCATGTGGACGGCCAACTCCTGCACTGTGAGCCCCAGCGCCGACACGGCGGACGGGCGCGTGCACTTCACCGCCGCCAACCTCAATTGCAAATTCCACCGCAGCATCGAGCACCCGACCACCAGCCGCGTATTGCAGGCGATGTTCGCCAATCAGGCCCATTTTGCCCATCACCCGGCGCTACCGGCCGTGGCGCAGTTCGGTGATGAGGGCGCGGCCAATCACACGCGCTTCTGCAAGGGTTATGGCGATGCCGGGGTCGAGTTCTTCGTCTATGGGCGCAGCGCCTTCGATACCCGTTATCCGGCCCCGGCTCGTTATCCCGCGCGGCAGACCCTGGAGGCCAGCCGGGCCGTGGCGCGCCTGCACGGGCTGAGCGAGGCGGGTGTGGTCTATGCCCAGCAGAACCCGGCGGTGATCGATCAGGGCGTGTTCCACAACGACGTGATCGCCGTGGGCAACGGCGAGGTGCTGTTCTATCACCAGGACGCCTTCCTCGATACCGACAAGGTCCTGGCCGAGCTGGGCGACAAGCTGGCGCGGCGTGGCGGCAACTTCCAGGCCGTGTGCGTGCCCAGTGCTGCCGTCAGCGTGCAGGATGCGGTGCGTTCCTACCTGTTCAACAGCCAGCTGCTGACCCGAGCCGACGGCAGCATGCTGCTGATCGTGCCGGAAGAGTGCCGCAACAACGCCAGCGTCTGGCGCTACCTGCAGCAACTGACTGCCAGCGGCGGGCCGATCCGCGAGGTGCGTGTATTCGACCTCAAGCAGAGCATGCAGAACGGTGGCGGCCCGGCCTGTCTGCGCCTGCGCGTGGCGCTCAACGAACAGGAACTGGCGGCGGTCAATCCGGGCGTGGTGATGAGCGATGCGTTGGACGATACCCTGGTGGCCTGGGTCGACAAGCACTACCGCGACCGCCTGAGCGAAGCCGACCTGGCCGATCCGCAATTGCTGATCGAATCGCGCACGGCATTGGATGAACTGACGCAGATCCTTAAACTGGGCTCGGTCTATCCTTTCCAACTGAACTGACCCACAGGGTGGATGTCGCTTGTTACATCCACCTCAGAACTCTCCCGGAGATTTTATGAGCGATGCGCTGCAACTGATTCTTGAAGATAACGACGGCACCCAACTGGAAACCTCCTGCAGCCGCTTCGCCGTGGTATGGCAGGGCAAGGAGTTGTGGGTCCAGGCCGTTGGCGATCAGTTGCTGATCGGTGTCGACGTGGAGGAGGGCGATACCGAGTACGCCAACCTGCTGCTGCGTCCGCAGGCCACCAACCTGGTCAGCCTGCAACTGGAGATGGAATCGGCGCTCGCCGATGACGACGATGATCATGTCCATGGCCCGGACTGCAATCATTAAGCCCTGAGGAGTATCCGATGCTTGCCCTCGGCAAACTGCTTGAACTGACCCTGGCCGGCCATGAGCCGTCGGCGAAGATTCAACTGACGCCCGATGGTACGCGTCTGCGCTGGCTGGACGAAGGCGCGCTGGAGGTGACCCCGCCTGCGGCGCGCGACAATGGCCTTGACCTGCTGCTGTCGGCCGGCATCCACGGCAACGAAACCGCGCCGATCGAATTGCTCGACCGTCTGCTGCGCGGCATCGCGCGGGGCGAGCTGCATCCTGCGGCGCGCATTCTCTTTCTGTTTGGCAACCCCGAGGCCATGCGCCGTGGCGAGCGTTACCTCGAGCAGGACCTCAATCGCCTGTTCAGCGGGCGTCACGAGCAGTCGAGCGGCTTCGAGGCCATCCGCGCCTGCGATCTGGAGCACCTAGCCGTCAATTTCTTCGGCAAGGACACCGGCCGCACGCGTCTGCACTACGACCTGCATACCGCAATCCGCGCCTCCAGGATCGAGCAGTTCGCTCTCTATCCGTGGCAAGAGGGGCGCGCGCATTCTCGTCGTGAACTGGAGCGCCTGCGCGCTGCCGGTATCGAGGCGGTGTTGCTGCAGAACAAGGCGTCAACCACCTTCAGCGCCTACACCTACGCACAGCTCGGTGCCGAGGCCTTTACCCTGGAGCTGGGCAAGGCGCGTGCCTTCGGACAGAACGAGCTGGTCAACCTCGACCTGCTGGAGAACGCCCTGCACGCGTTGATCGAAGGTCGCGAGGTGATCAGCGGCGAGCCGACGCTCGATGGTATGCAGCTGTTCTCGGTCTCGCGTGAAGTCATCAAGCACAGCGACAGCTTCCAGCTGCACCTGCCGGCGGATATCGAAAACTTCACCGAGCTGGAGCCTGGCTACCTGCTCGCCGAGGATATCGCCGATACCCGCTGGATCGTCGAAGAGCAGGGCGCGCGTATCATCTTTCCTAACCCCAAGGTGAGGAACGGCCTGCGCGCCGCCATCCTGATCGTCCCTGCCGATGGTGCCGGCCTGGCGTAGCCCGGATGCAATCCGTGGCCGATTTTTCCAGCCGGCCGAGTAACGACGGGGCTCGTGTGGGAGCGGACTTGTCCGCGAATGGGGTGAAGAGGAAACATCGCGGCCAAGGCCGCTCCCAAAGCTTCATCGCTCGGATCAAGCCGTGGGGTTCCCGACCCTTGCCCCGGATGCAATCCTCCCGGTTTTTCCAACCAGCTAAGTAACGACGGGGCGCTTGTGGGAGCGGACTTGTCCGCGAGTGGGGTGGAGAAAAACATCGCGGCCAAGGCCGCTCCCACAGTTTCGTCGCTCGGATCAAACCGAGGGGTTCCCGGCCCCTTGCCCGGGATTGCATCCGGGCTACCCGCTGAAGCGCCTCCCAGGCTAATCCGCTTTTTCACCTTCAACTGTACCTTTCACCGCCCGCACGAGCGCTTTAGCATGGACCTTTCGCCAAAAAACCGGAAAGCCAGCCATGCCCCTGATCGACCTGCGTAGCGACACCGTCACCCAACCTACCGCCGCCATGCGCGAAGCCATGATGGCCGCCGAGCTGGGCGACGATGTGTACGGCGAAGACCCCACAGTGAACCGTTTGGAGTCCTGGTTGGCGGCCGAGCTAGGCTTCGAGGCGGCGCTGTTCGTGCCCACCGGTACCATGAGCAATCTGCTCGGTTTGATGGCGCATTGCGAGCGCGGTGACGAATATATCGTCGGCCAGCAGGCGCATACCTATAAATACGAAGGCGGCGGAGCCGCCGTGCTCGGCTCCATCCAGCCGCAGCCGATCGACGGCGAGGCCGATGGTTCGCTGGATCTGGCCAAGGTCGAGGCGGCGATCAAGCAGGACGACTTTCACTTCGCTCGCACCCATCTGCTGGCCCTGGAAAACACCATGCAGGGCAAGGTGCTGCCCCTCGAGTATCTGGCGGCTGCGCGGGAATTTACCCGCCGCCGCGGCCTCAGCCTGCATTTGGATGGTGCACGTCTGTACAACGCAGCAGTCAAGTTGGGTGTGCCGGCACGCGAAATCACTCGGCATTTCGATTCGGTCTCGGTATGCCTGTCCAAGGGCCTTGGTGCGCCGGTGGGCTCGGTGCTATGCGGCAGTACTGCGCTGATCGGCAAGGCGCGGCGCCTGCGCAAGATGGTCGGCGGTGGCATGCGCCAGGCCGGCGTACTGGCGGCGGCGGGGTTGTACGCGCTGCAGCATCAGGTCGAGCGCCTGGCCGAGGATCACGCCAACGCGGAGCGCCTGGGCGCAGCATTGACCGAACTGGGCTACAGCGTCGAGCCGGTACAGACCAATATGGTCTATGTGCAGCTTGGCGAGCGTGCCGGGCAGATCAAGGCCTTCATGGCCGAGCGCGGCATCGCCGTCAGCGCCGCGCCACGTCTGCGTCTGGTCACCCATCTGGACGTCAGCGCCGAGCAAATCGAGCAGGTGATCGAGGCCTTTGCCGCTTTTCGCTCGCTTTGAGTCGTAACCGCAGCGCCCGATAGGCGCTTGCTATCAACAAGGCACTAGCCGCGCGCGTTGGGGCCGATATAATGCGGCCCTTTGCAGACTGCGTGAAAACTGCAGCGCTCGGTCATGCTGCGTTAAAAACCGGCTCAGAATGCTCATTTACAACTCGTAAACTCGTTTGCGAGCCCAGTGCGTTCTTCTCCGTTTTTTGCCTTGCCTGACCTTCGCTCGCTACGTTTTCACTTTGTCTGCTTCGCCGGCTTTGCCGTGGCCGCCTGATTCCGTGGATATCCCTATGAAAAGCGCAGAAATCCGTGAAGCCTTCCTGAGCTTCTTCGAAGAAAAAGGGCACACCCGTGTCGCTTCCAGCTCGCTGATCCCGGCGAACGACCCGACCCTGCTGTTCACCAACGCAGGCATGAACCAGTTCAAGGACTGCTTCCTGGGCCTGGAAAAGCGCGCCTATACTCGCGCCACCACCAGCCAGAAGTGCGTGCGTGCCGGCGGCAAGCACAACGACCTGGAAAACGTCGGCTACACCGCGCGCCACCATACCTTCTTCGAAATGCTGGGCAACTTCAGCTTCGGCGACTATTTCAAGCGTGATGCCATCCATTACGCCTGGGAGTTTCTGACCTCCGACAAGTGGCTGAACCTGCCTAAGGAAAAGCTCTGGGTCACCGTCTACGCCACCGATGACGAGGCTTACGACATCTGGACCAAGGAAGTCGGAATCCCCAGCGAGCGCATGATCCGCATCGGCGACAACAAGGGTGCGCCGTACGCCTCCGACAACTTCTGGGCAATGGGCGATACCGGCCCGTGCGGCCCGTGCACCGAGATCTTCTTCGATCACGGCGAGCACATCTGGGGCGGCCCACCCGGCAGCCCGGAAGAGGACGGCGATCGCTACATCGAGATCTGGAACAACGTGTTCATGCAGTTCAACCGCACCGCGGATGGCGTCATGCACCCGCTGCCGGCGCCGAGCGTGGATACCGGCATGGGTCTGGAGCGCATCAGCGCCGTGCTGCAGCACGTTAACTCGAACTACGAGATCGACCTGTTCCAGAACCTGCTGAACGCCGCGGCCAAGGCCATTGGCTGCAGCAACGAAGGCCAGGCTTCGCTGAAGGTGGTGGCCGACCATATTCGCTCGTGCAGCTTCCTGATCGCCGACGGCGTGACCCCGTCCAACGAAGGCCGTGGCTACGTGCTGCGCCGCATCGTGCGCCGTGCCTGCCGTCACGGCAACAAGCTGGGCGCCAAGGGCAGCTTCTTCTACCAGATCGTCGCCGCCCTGGTGGCCGAGATGGGTGAAGCCTTCCCCGAACTCAAACAGCAGCAGGCGCACATCGAGCGCGTGCTGAAGACCGAGGAAGAGCAGTTCGCCAAGACCCTGGAGCAGGGCCTGAAGATTCTCGAGCAGGATCTGGCTGGCCTGCAGGGTAAGGTCATCCCGGGCGATTTGGTGTTCAAGCTGTACGACACCTATGGCTTCCCGGTCGACCTGACTGCCGATATCGCCCGCGAGCGCGAGCTGTCGGTGGACGAAGAGGGCTTCGAGCGTGAGATGGAGGCGCAGCGCGAGCGCGCCCGTTCCGCCAGCGCCTTCGGCATGGATTACAACGCCCTGGTCAAGGTCGACGCCGACACCCACTTCCTCGGCTACGAGGGCACCAGCGGCAGCGGCAAGATCATTGCCCTGTTCAAGGCCGGCGCCGCGGTCGACAGCCTCGCTGAAGGCGAGGAGGGCGTGGTGGTGCTGGATCAGACCCCGTTCTACGCCGAGTCCGGTGGCCAGATCGGTGACTGCGGTTACCTCGAAGGCGCTGGCGTGCGCTTCGACGTGCGTGACACCACCAAGGCTGGCGGCGCCTTCCTGCACCACGGCGTGGTGGCCAAGGGCGGTCTCAGTGTCGGCACCAGTGTCAAGGCCGAGGTCGATGCCGAAGTGCGCCAGGCCACTGCGCTTAACCACTCGGCGACCCACCTGCTGCACGAAGCCCTGCGCATCGTGCTCGGTGACCACGTGCAGCAGAAGGGCTCGCTGGTCAACAGCCAGCGCCTGCGTTTCGACTTCAGCCACTTCGAGGCGATCAAACCCGAGCAGATCAAGCAGCTCGAGGACATCGTCAACCGCGTGGTGCGCGAGAACACGGCGGTCGAGACCGAGCTTACCGACATCGAAACCGCCAAGGCCAAAGGCGCCATGGCGCTGTTCGGCGAAAAGTATGGCGATGAGGTGCGTGTGCTGAGCATGGGCGGCGACTTCTCCGTCGAGCTGTGCGGCGGTACCCACGTGGCCCGTACCGGCGACATCGGCCTGTTCAAGATCGTCAGCGAGGGCGGCGTCGCGGCAGGTGTGCGTCGTATCGAGGCAGTCACCGGTGCTGCTGCGCTGGCGTACCTCAATGGTGCAGAAGAGCAGCTCAAGGAAGCCGCCTCTCTGGTCAAGGGCAGCCGTGACAACGTACTCGACAAGCTGTCGGCGCTGATCGAGCGTAACCGCCAGCTGGAAAAGGAGCTGGAGCAGCTCAAGGCCAAGGCCGCCAGCGCCGCGGGTAACGATCTGGCCGGCTCGGCGGTGGACGTGAAGGGCACCAAGGTGCTGGCTGCACGTCTCGATGGCCTGGACGGCAAGGCGCTGCTGGCGCTGGTCGACCAGTTGAAGAACAAGTTGGGCAGTGCGGTGATCCTGCTCGGCGGCGTGTTCGAAGAGAAGGTCGTGCTGGTCGCCGGCGTGACTCAGGACCTGACCGCCAAGCTCAAGGCGGGTGACCTGATGCGTCAGGCCGCGGCGACCGTGGACGGCAAGGGCGGTGGTCGCCCGGACATGGCCCAGGGTGGCGGCGTCGATGCCGGCAAACTGGATGAGGCCCTGGCCCTGGCCGCGACTCTGGTCGAACAGGCTTCGTAGATAGCGTGAAAGCGGGGCCCGCAGTGCGTCCAGCGGGCCTTGGCAGTGTGACCCGATGCGGGTTTAATGGGCGCCCTTGAGGAATCAGGTGGCTTTTTGAAATGGCTTTGATCGTACAGAAGTTTGGGGGCACCTCCGTCGGCACCGTCGAGCGTATCGCGCAGGTAGCCGAGAAGGTTAAGAAGTTCCGCGAGAAGGGTGACGACATCGTTGTCGTGGTTTCCGCCATGAGTGGCGAAACCAACCGCCTGATCGATCTGGCCAAACAGATCACCGACGGCGAGCCGGTTCCGCGTGAGCTGGACGTGATGGTGTCCACCGGTGAGCAGGTGACCATCGCCCTGTTGGCCATGGCACTGATCAAACGTGGTGTGCCGGCGGTTTCCTACACCGGCAACCAGGTGCGCATCCTCACCGACAGCGCCTTCAACAAGGCGCGCATTCTGCAGATCGATGACCAGAATATTCGTGCCGACCTCAAGGCTGGTCGTGTCGTCGTCGTCGCCGGCTTCCAGGGCGTCGACGAGCACGGCAGCATCACCACTCTCGGTCGTGGCGGTTCCGATACCACCGGCGTGGCCCTGGCTGCGGCGCTGAAAGCCGACGAATGCCAGATCTATACCGATGTCGACGGCGTCTACACCACCGACCCGCGCGTGGTGCCCAAGGCCCAACGTCTGGAGAAAATCACCTTCGAAGAGATGCTGGAAATGGCCAGCCTCGGTTCCAAGGTGCTGCAGATTCGCTCGGTGGAGTTCGCCGGCAAGTACAACGTCCCGCTGCGCGTTCTGCACAGCTTCCAGGAGGGGCCGGGCACCCTCATTACCCTTGATGAAGAGGAATCCATGGAACAGCCGATCATTTCCGGCATCGCTTTCAACCGCGACGAAGCCAAGCTGACCATCCGTGGGGTGCCGGATATCCCCGGCATCGCCTTCAAGATTCTTGGTCCGATCAGCGCCGCCAACATCGAAGTGGACATGATCGTGCAGAACGTCTCGCACGATAACACCACCGATTTCACCTTCACCGTGCACCGCAACGACTACAACAACGCGCTTGGCGTGTTGCAGAAGACCGCGGACGAACTCGGCGCCCGTGAGGTGGTAGGTGATACCGACATCGCCAAGGTTTCGATCGTCGGTGTCGGCATGCGTTCCCATGCCGGTGTTGCCAGCCGTATGTTCGAAGCTCTGGCCAAGGAGACCATCAACATCCAGATGATCTCCACCTCCGAGATCAAGGTGTCGGTGGTGATCGAGGAGAAGTACCTGGAGCTGGCGGTGCGCGCTCTGCATACTGCTTTCGAACTCGATGCTCCGGCCCGACAGGGTGAGTGATTGATCTGATCCGAAAGGCGCGGCTGGTTCCGCGCCTTTCGTTTTTTTGACCGATTCGCGGGAACTTTCTTTCTGCGCGGGCTGGTCAATACTTGGGTGGAGGCTTTCAGGCTTGTTTTAGCAGGAAGCCGGCACCATTTTCTTTTTGCAGACTGTTGTCCTGAAAAAATGTAATCCGTGAAGGAGAAAGGAATGCTGATTCTGACTCGCCGGGTCGGAGAGACCCTGATGGTCGGTGATGATGTGACTGTCACCGTGTTGGGCGTGAAAGGTAACCAGGTGCGTATTGGCGTCAATGCGCCGAAAGAGGTTGCCGTACACCGTGAGGAAATTTACCAGCGCATCCAGAAAGAGAAGGGTGACGAACCAAGCCACTAATTTTTCTACAAATTTTTGTTTGCAAACGGGGAAAACATGTTTATCATGCGCCCCGTGTTGCGGAGAGGTGGCCGAGTGGCCGAAGGCGCTCCCCTGCTAAGGGAGTACACCTCAAAAGGGTGTCGGGGGTTCGAATCCCCCCTTCTCCGCCATTATTCAGCGAGTCGGGCTTACGCCGGGCTGGCGAATCAACCAGAGGTGATCTGGTATAAAAGCACCACTAAGCGGACTCATAGCTCAGC
>NZ_JADTQG010000003.1 GCF_016008875.1 Ectopseudomonas mendocina | reverse complement strand
CCCCTGGTGTTCCCGAGTTCACTCGAACTGATACTGCACGCCAGCACCGACATACCAGGCGCGTTCCGGGCCGGGCTCGTAGTAGCGGCCATTGCTGTCGCCGACGATCACCGAACCGATGTACTCACGATCCAGCAGGTTGTCGATACGCAGCACCTGGTTGAAGGTGAGTGCGCCGGTCTTCTGCTCGAAACGCGCCTGCCAGTTGAACAGCGCGTAGCTGGGCGCCGTCTTGGCGCTGTTGCTGTCCTCGACGTAGAGCTTGCTGCGATACAGGCCTTCGACGGCGGTGCTGAACCAGTCGACCGGCTTCCAGGCAAGCTCGCCATACAGGGTGCTGGTGGGGATGCCGGGCAAATGGTTGCCGCTCTCGATCACCTCGCCGCGGCTGCTGAAGTCCTTGCTGTAGGTTGCGTCGATATGGGTGTAGGCGAGGTTGGCGCGTAGGGTTTCGCTCAAATGGCTTTCCAAGGACAGCTCAAGGCCACGTCGGCGGGTTTGGGCCGCGTTCTGAAAGGTGTTGCGGCCGCCACTGGCCGATTCGACCACCAACTCGTCATCGGTATCGATCTGGAACAGCGCCAGTTGCAGGCTGGTGGCGTCGGCGAGACGGGCTTTCAGGCCGACTTCGAATTGTTCGCTGGTGGCCGGTTTCAGGTCGAAGCCGAAGGTGTTGTCAGGCCCGGAGTAGGAAAGCTCGTTGAGTGTAGGTGTCTCCAGGCCCTTGCCCCAACTGGCGTAGATATTCACATCCGGCAGCAGCGCATAGCTGGCGCCCAGGGTTGGGGTCAGCTTGCGGTAGGTGACCGAGCCGCTGTCGTCGCCGTTGTCGCCTTGGATGAAATGGTCATCCACCTCGAATTTTACCTCGCTGTGGCGTAGGCCAGCCTGCAGCTGGAGCTTGCCCAGCTGCCAGGCGGCTTGCACATAGGGCGAGAGGCTGGTGACCTCGTTGCGTTCGTCGCGGCGCAGATCGCCCTTTACGCCAAGGGTGCTGCCAACGAAGTTCTCGTAGCCCTGACGATCATCGCGCGAGTAGTCGTAATCCAGACCGGTAGTGACGGTCAGCAGGCTGCTGCCCAGGTCGAACGACTGAATCCAGCGGTTGCCGATACCGTGGAAGCGGCGCTCGAAGTCGATTACGCCGCCTGATTGGGTCAGGCTAGTGGGATTGCTTGGAGGAACTTGTACGAACACAGGAATGGACTGGAACTGAATCACCCGTCTGGTGCCGCTATAGACCGTGCTTTGCCAGGTGCCGGCAGCGAAGCTGCGCTCGTAGTTGAGGGCGAACTGGCGATGGTCAACGGTCTTGCGCGTATCGAACTGCAGGGCGCTAGGCGCTGCCGCACGGCGGTCGCTGCGTACCTGATCCCAGGTCAGCCCTTGCGGGTCCTGGGTGTCGTTCTGGTCCAGCTCGCTGAAGCTCAGGCTCAGCTTACTGACATCGTCCGGGTACAGGGTGAGTTTGGCGAAGGTCTTGTCGAGGATCGCGCCGCTGTGGGCGCGGTAGCCATCGGTTTCGAAATGCGAGCGGTTGATGATGAAGCCGGCCTTGTCGTTGCCGCCCTCGGCCGAGACGCGGGTGCGACTGGTGCCATAGGCGGCCTGTGAGGTGTCGACGGAGACTTTGGGCGCACCTTCGCCATCGCGCGAGAACAGCTGGATCACCCCGCCCGAGTTGCTGCCGTAGACGCTGGCGAACGGCCCGCGCAGCACCTCGATGCGCTCCAGAGTGTCGAGATCGAAGGTGGCCGCCTGGCTCTGGCCGTCGGGGTTGGACAGCGGCACACCGTCGGCCAGCAGCTTGATGCCGCGGATGCCGAAGGCCGAGCGGGCACCGAAGCCGCGTGAGGAAATCTGCAGGTCCTGCGCATAGTTCTGGCGGTTCTGCACCACTAGCCCGGGAACGCTGCCGAGCGCCTCGGAGAGGTTGACGCCGGGCTTGCCGAGCGTCGCCTGCTCGGCATCGATACGGTTGACGGAAAAGGGCAGTTGCCAGCCGCTGGCTTGGTAGCGGCTGCCGGTGATCACCAGCTCATCGATCTGGTAGGGCGTCTGGTCGGCCAAGGTCAGGCCCGGCAGCAGGGCGATGCAGGTCAGCTTGAGGCGCATGTAGCGATCCTTTTCAGATTTTTCTTGTGGGTACCGTCTTGCAGGTGCGGTCGGTCATCAATGCGGCAGAGCAGTGGCAGTCTCGGCGCGGCGCCGAGCAGCCAGAAAACCGCTGGAACAACGGACATCCATAGGTCGTGCCAGGTTGGACAAACCACCAGCGAGGCGCGCGCATGCCATACCTGAGTTGCCCCGAAAACACTGGCCATCGCTTGAAGGCTCCCTACAGCTTCGATGTCGGTAATGGTGCATTGGTCGCAGGCCTGCGCCGCGCTGTCTTGCCGCGCCGAAGGCTCTGGATCGAGCCGTGCAGGGTAGCAGGGCAGCCCCGCTGATGTGCCCGCGAAGTGGCTGATTTTGTATCCCGCATTTGCCATGCACTCGCGGCCTGCAGCTGTAGCGGCGCTGCAACAGCTGCAGCGATCGGCGCTACACCTGTTGCGCATCAGTCCCATGGCCCTTCTCCCGGAAAATCCGGCAAGGCCCCGCAAATGCTGGGGCGTAGCGATCGAGGCTGCTCTGGCACAGGCGTTGCTCCAGCACTGGCAAGCCGCGAAATCATGTTCGTGGTCACAACAAGAACTGGAGAAAAACCATGAGTTCGATTGGCCTCAATATGCCTGTCGCCCGCTCGAGTCTCGACAGGCAAGCCACCTTGCGTCTTCCCCTTACTGCCCTGGTCGCAGCGCTGCTGCTGGCCGGTTTCTGCCAGGCCGCGCAAGCCGCCGATGTCGATGGCAAGCGCATCATCGCCGCCGACCAGGAGCCCGGTAACTGGATGAGCCACGGGCGCACCTACGATGAACAACGCTACAGCCCGCTGGAGCAGATCAACCAGCAGAACGTCGACAAACTGGGCCTGGCCTGGAGCTACAAGCTGGATCTGGACCGCGGCGTTGAAGCCACACCCATCGTCGTCGATGGCGTGATGTACACCACCGGGCCATTCTCGGTGGTCTACGCACTGGACGCGCGCAATGGCAAGCTGCTGTGGAAGTACGACCCGCAATCCGACCGCAATCGCGCCGGCGAGGCCTGTTGCGATGCGGTCAACCGCGGCGTGGCGGTATGGAAGGGCAAGGTCTACGTTGGCGTGCTCGACGGCCGCCTGGAGGCCATCGACGCCAAGACCGGCCAGCGTGTCTGGTCGGTCGATACCCGCTCCGACCACAAGCGCAGCTACACCATCACCGGCGCGCCGCGGGTGGTGAACGGCAAGGTCATCATCGGCAACGGCGGCGCCGAGTTCGGCGTGCGCGGCTACGTCACCGCCTACGATGCCGAGAGCGGCAAGCAGGCCTGGCGCTTCTACACCGTGCCGGGCGACCCCAAGCTGCCGCCGGAAGACAAGGCCATGGAAATCGCCGCCAAGACCTGGCACGGCGATGCCTTCGCCGAGCAGGGCGGTGGCGGCACCGCCTGGGACTCCTTTGCCTTCGACCCGGAGCTGAACCTGCTCTATATCGGCGTCGGCAACGGCTCGTTGTGGGATCCGAAATGGCGTAGCGAGGCCAAGGGCGACAACCTGTTCCTGTCGTCCATCGTCGCCGTCGATGCCGACACCGGTGAGTACGCCTGGCACTACCAGACCACGCCGGGCGATGCCTGGGACTTCACCGCCACGCAGCACATGATCCTCGCCGAGCTGGAGATCGACGGCAAAGAGCGCAAGGTGCTGATGCAGGCACCGAAGAACGGCTTCTTCTACGTCATCGACCGCGCCACCGGCGAGCTGCTGTCGGCCGAGAACATCGTGCCGGTGAACTGGGCCAAGGGCATCGACATGAAGACCGGCCGGCCCATCGTCGACGACGAGGCCGCCGCCTACTGGAAGGACGGCAAGCGCAAGCTGGTCACCCCGGCGTTCTGGGGCGCGCATGACTGGCACCCGATGTCGTTCAACCCCAAGACCGGCCTGGTCTACATCCCGGCGCACATCATGTCCGCCTATTACGAGCACATTCCGGAGGCCCCGGCGCGCAACCCGTTCAAGAGCATGTACCAGCTTGGCCTGCGCACCGGCATGATGCCGGAAGGCCCGGACGGCCTGCTGGAGATGGCCAAGTCCTGGTCCGGCAAGCTGATCGCCTGGGATCCAGTGAAGCAGAAGGCCGCCTGGGAAGTGCCCTACATCACCATCTTCAACGGCGGCACGCTGAGCACCGCCGGCAACCTGGTGTTCGAGGGCAGCGCCGACGGTCGGGTGATCGCCTACGCCGCCGAGGACGGCAAGAAACTCTGGGAGCAACCCGCCGCCAGTGGCGTGATGGCCGCGCCGATCACCTACTCGGTGGACGACGAGCAGTACGTCACCTTCATGGCCGGCTGGGGCGGCGCGTTCTCCACCTTCGCCGGCGCCCTGTCGCTGCGTGCCGGCGTGCAGCCCTACGCCCAGGTGCTGACCTACAAACTCGGCGGTACCGCCAAGCTGCAGGAGCCGGCGCCATTGGCCGATGCACCGAAGCCACCAGCGCTGACTGGCGATGCGGCAACCGTCGAGGCGGGCGGCAAGCTGTACGACAGCTACTGCTCGCAGTGCCACGGCATCCATGCTGTCAGCGGCGGCGTGCTGCCTGATCTGCGCAAGATGGCGCCGGAGAAGCACCAGATGTTCCTCGGCATCCTCTACGGCGGCCGCGTGCCGGACGGCATGCCGTCGTTCGCCGAGGCCTTCGATGCCAAGCAGGTCGATCAGATTCACCAGTACCTGATCAAGCGCGCCCACGACCTTCAGGAAGAAGGCGACGCCTGGAAGAAATTCAGCGCCAACTGACCCATACGGGGCGCTTCTAAAAACGTAGGCGAGGCAGCCAGCGCAAGGCAAGAACAGGCGAAAAACGGTCGGAGTCGCGTTCGACTTTACGAGTTGTAAATGAGCATTTTGATCGGACTCGCGCCCGAGCCTGTTTTTAACGCAGCGATGGCAACGCAGGTAGTTTTTAGAGGTGCCCCGCGGGCGCATGCCGGCCTGGCATGCGCCCGTCCGCCCACTCCTTATAGCGAGAGCGACCATGAGCGAAACCACTTACCAGAACTACATCGACAACGCCTTCGTCGGCAGCGATAAGCTGATCGAAGTGCGCAACCCGGCTACCGGCGACCTGCTGGCGCGCATTCCCGAGGCCAGCAACGAGCAGGTCGACCGCGCCATCGCCGCCGCACGCAAGGCGCAGAAAGGCTGGGCGGCCAGGCCGGCCATCGAGCGTGCCGGTTACCTGCGGCGCATCGCCGAGAGGGTGCGCGCCAACGCCCCGCGCCTAGCGCAGATCATCACCCGCGAAGGCGGCAAGGTGCCGGCGCTGGCCGAGGTGGAGGTCAACTTCACCGCTGATTACCTCGATTACATGGCCGAGTGGGCGCGCCGCCTGGAAGGCGAGGTGCTGACCAGCGACCGTGCTGGCGAGCACATCTTCCTGCTGCGCAAACCGCTGGGCGTGGTGGCCGGCATCCTGCCGTGGAACTTCCCGTTCTTCCTCATCGCCCGCAAGATGGCGCCGGCGCTGCTGACCGGCAACACCATCGTGATCAAGCCCAGCGAAGAAACCCCGATCAACTGCTTCGAGTTCGCCAAGCTGGTGGCTGAAGTGGACCTGCCGACTGGCGTGTTCAACGTCGTCGGCGGCACGGGCGCTGGCGCGGGCAGTGCGCTGACCAGCCATGCCGGTGTCGATCTGATCAGCTTCACCGGCAGCGTTGGTACCGGTTCGCGGATCATGGCCGCCGCTGCGCCGCATATCACCAAACTCAACCTGGAACTGGGCGGCAAGGCGCCGGCCATCGTCCTGGCCGACGCCGACCTGGACCTGGCGGTGAACGCCATCAAGGCTTCGCGGGTGATCAATACCGGGCAGGTGTGCAACTGTGCCGAGCGCGTCTATGTCGAGCGCAAGGTGGCCGACCAGTTTATCGACAAGATCGCCTCGGCGATGGCAGCCACCCGTTATGGCGACCCGTCCGCCCAGGCCGATCTGGACATGGGCCCGCTGATCAACCAGGCCGGCCTGGACAAGGTCGCGCAGATGGTGCGCACCGCGGTCGGGCAGGGCGCGCAGGTAATGACTGGTGGAGCAGTGGCTGACCTGGGTCAAGGCTTCCACTACCAGCCCACGGTGCTGGCCGGCTGCGCCAGCGACATGGAGATCATGCGCAAGGAAATCTTCGGCCCGGTGCTGCCGATCCAGATCGTCGATGATCTCGACGAAGCCATCGCCCGCGCCAACGACAGCGAGTATGGCCTGACCTCGTCGATCTATACCCGCAATCTCAGCGCCGCGCTCAAGGCCAGCCGCGAGCTGGACTTCGGCGAGACCTACATCAACCGCGAGAACTTCGAGGCGATGCAGGGCTTCCACGCCGGTACGCGCAAGTCCGGGATCGGCGGCGCGGATGGCAAGCATGGGCTGTACGAGTACACCCACACCCATGTGATCTACGCACAGGAATAAAGCGTGACCTTGGGCGGGCCAGTGCGTCAGTGCTGGCCCGCTCTTTTTTGTCTGCAGGAACAGGCGCTGGTGCTGTTGGCGAGGCAGGGATTTTTTTCGCGGACAAGTCCGCTCCCACGATATGAGTGCTGGCAGCTCACTGTCCCTGTGGGAGCGGACTTGTCCGCGAAGCTTTTTGCTTCAACCGCGGCGCATCGCTGATCTGATGGCTCCCACATTCTGCATGGGAACCTGGGCATCGCGGCTGAAGCCGCTCCTACACGAGCATGCAGCATGGCCGTCCTGTGGGAGCGGACTTGTCCGCGAAGTTTTTTTGCCCCAACAGCAGCGCATCGCTGATTTCATGGCTCGCACGCGGAGCGTGGGAGCGATCAGGACGTGTGGCTGAGCATCAGCTCAAAACAACGCATTGGGCTGCACGATCCCGTACTTCTTCATCTTGCGATACAGGGTCGAGCGGGCCACGCCGAAGGCCTCGGCCACCGCGCTGATATTCCAGTGGTGTTCGCGCAGCGCTGCCTGCAGATGGCGTGCTTCGTCATTCTCCAGGCGGCTGACGAGGCGGCCTTCGTGCGCCTGCACAGACGAGCCGGGCAGGGCAGGCTGCTGCAGTTCGGCCGGCAGGCAGTCCAGGTCGATACAACCATCCTCGGCCAGTGCTGCGGCATAACGCAGGCAACTGGACAACTGGCGAATATTGCCGGGCCAGGGGTGCTCGAGTAGACGCTGGCGCGCCGCGTCGGTCAGGCGCAATGGGCCGTAGCTGCGCAGCAGGCTGTCGATCAGCGCATCACGATCGCTGCGCTCGCGCAGTGCAGGCAGGGCCAGAGGCATGCCGTTGAGGCGGTAGAACAGATCCTCGCGAAATGCCTTGCTGGCGATCATCTGCGCGAGGTCCTGGTGGGTGGCGGAAATCACCTGCACATCCAGCGGCAGCGGAGTTTCGGCGCCCAGTGGGAAGATCTCGCGCTCAGCCAGCACGCGCAGCAGGCGGGTCTGCAGATGCGCCGGCATGTCGCCGATCTCGTCGAGGAACAGGGTGCCGCCATTGGCCAGTTCCAGTTTGCCTTTCATGCCCTTCTTGTTGGCGCCGGTGAAGCTACCGCCCCGATAGCCGAACAGCTCGCTCTCGATCAGGCTTTCCGGAATCGCCGCGCAGTTCAGTGCCACGAAGGGGCCGCGGGCACGCGCGCTGGCCTGGTGGATGGCGCGAGCGAAGGCTTCCTTGCCGGTGCCGGTTTCCCCGGTGATGAGGATAGGGATGTCCTTGTCCAGTACCTTGCGCAGGCGGCGCACGCCGTCCTGCAGGCGCGGATCGTTGCCGCCCAGGCGTTGCAGGTCGGGATGTTCGCTGCTGTTGGCAGGCGCCGGGCGGGCGCGCGTTTGCGGCTGGACGGCGGGGACGCGCAGGCTGACGCCGACCGGCGCGTCGTCCTGCAGGGTGCGCAGGTTGAGGCTGCGCGCGCCACCATTGCTCAGGCTCAGCAGTTCGTCAACGCCGGCCGGGAGCAACTGATCGATACGGCTGCCGAGCAGGTCGATCTGGCGTTCCTGCTGATAGCTGACGAAGGCCGCATGATTGGCCCCGATGATCAGTCCCTGTTCATCGAGGGCCAGCAACTGCTCGTTGGCCAGGTCGCTGATGTCGTCGTGGGATTTCACCGAGAGCGTCATGCGGTCGCGGTAGCGCTGGCGGAAGCTGGCGTTCTCGATCATCCGCGCGTACATGATCACCAACTGCAACGTGAGGTACTGCGCCTCCTTGGGGCCGGCGCTGTTCAGGCAGGTGGCGTTGAGGCAGCCGCGCAGCAGGTTCTGTGCGTCGTAGATCGGCGCCACCGAGCAGCTCAGGCGGAAGTTGGAAACCAGGAAGTGTTCCTGGTGGTGAATGGTCATGGCCTGGCGCGAGGCCAACGCGGTGCCGATGCCATTGGTGCCGACCGTGGATTCGTCCCAGCAGGCGCCGACGATCAGCCCGGCCTGGGTATAGAGGTCGTATTGCAGCGGCAGGCGGGTGTCGAGGGTAACGCCGTGTTCGTCGCTGAGCAGCACGGCGAAGCCGGCCGGTACTACGCGCTTGGCCAGCCCGGTGACACCCTGACCGGCGATGCTCAGGTAGTCCTGATGCGAGCGCTGGTGTTCGCGCAATTCCTCTGCGGTCAACACATGCTTCTCGCCCTGTCCGTGTGGATCGAGACGATGCTGCATCACGCTGCGGTACCAGGAACGGGCGATCTGTTCGTCCGGATGGATGCGACGCTCCGGAAAATGATCGGCCACGAAAGCAGTGAGATCGCTGGGGCACGCCCCGGGCGAATGGATGCTCATGGGCACTCCTTACAATGGTGCGTTGGCTCGCAGCCTTTTGTTGTTTTGCCGGTTCGCCCTGAAGCGCGCGGGCGAGCCCTGAATGAATGCGACTCTAGCCGTATTCAGGCAGGTTGGGAACCGCCAGGTCGAGTCGCGACCCTGTCTTCGGTTAATGGCTCTGACGGGCTTCGTGGTTGACCCGGGCCGGCGAATTTTTGCGCCAGTTGGACGCAGGTCGCCTGGCAATGCCGCAAAAAATGTTGAAAACGGGGGATTGTCGAACGTTTTGGATAGCGCTAACATCCTGCTCAAACAATGAGCGGCCCACCTCGATGGTGCCCATGGAGTTTCCATGCAACAGCAGCCTTCCGCACTGCCTGCCCGCACCACGCTCGTGGTCATGGGTGTCAGTGGTTCCGGCAAGAGCGAGATCAGCCAGGCGGTCGCCGCCGCACTGGGCTGGCGCCATATCGAAGCCGATCATTTCCATCCTGCCGAAAACGTCGAGCGCATGCGCGCGGGTATCCCACTGAGCGACGAGGACCGCCGCCATTGGCTCGATGCGCTGTGCGTGCAGATGCTGGCTGCGCAGGCCGCTGGCGAGTGCTTCGTGCTGGCCTGTTCGGCGCTCAAGCGTGCCTACCGTGAGCGCCTGCGTCAGGCCATTCCCGGCCTGCAGTTCGTTCACCTGAATATAGACCACGCCACTGCGGTGCAGCGTGTCGGTGCTCGGCCCGGACATTTCATGCCGATCTCCCTGGTCGACAGCCAGTTCGCCACCCTCGAAAGCCCGGCAGGGGAGGCGCACATATGCGTCGTCGATGCGCAGCAGCCCCGGCAAGCCGTGGTGGCAGAGATTCAGGCCTGGGTTCGTCGCGACGCACCGGAGGCGGGCTCCAGCGAAGCTCAGGATGTTCTCGATAGCGAGATTGATAGCGCTAACCAAGCGGCCCAACTGGGTGCCGAGCCAATCTATGAGGGCCGTATCGCGCGGCTGTTCGATCGCCTGACCGATGGCCTGATGGCCGTTCTGATGGCGTTCATGGTGGTGGCCGTGTTCGCCAACGTGGTGCTGCGCTATGCATTCGGCACCGGCTGGCCGGGCGCCGAGGAACTGTCGCGCCTGGCCTTCGTCTGGCTGGTGTTCGTCGGGGTGGCGTCCGGCATGCGCCGTGGCGAGCTGATGACCTTCCGCATGATCCGCGACCGCTTCCCGTTGCTGGCGCAACGCCTGGTGGATTCGCTGAGCTGGGTGCTGGTTGCCGGGGCCAGCCTGCTCTCGGCCTGGGGCGCCTGGAATCAGGTGCAGTTTGGCTGGGGCAATGTCAGCACGGTGGTCGGATACCCCGTGGTGCTGGCCATGCTGCCGGTGCTGGCGAGCATGCTGGTGCTGGCGATTCTCGCCGTGGTGCAACTGATCAACCTCTGGCGGCGTGCGCCACAGGTAACGCTGACCCAGGCGCACGTCGAATGATGCCGACCCCATTCCAACAAGACGGGCACTGCCCACCGAGGACCTGCCGATGACTGTCGCGGTATTTCTTTCCTCCCTGCTGGGGTTCATGGCATTCGGCATGCCCATTGCGTTCGCCCTGATCCTCACCGCGGCCGTGCTGATGTGGTACCTGGACTTCTGGGACGTGCAGTTGCTGGCGCAGAACCTGCTCGCTGGTGCCGACAGCTTTCCGCTGCTAGCGGTGCCGTTCTTCATCCTGGCCGGCGAGCTGATGAACGCCGGCGGTATTTCCCGGCGCATCATCGCCATGGCCCAGGCCTATTTCGGTCACCTGCGCGGCGGCCTCGGCTACGTCGCCATCGCGGCCGCAGTGCTGCTGGCCAGCATGTCCGGCTCGGCCCTGGCCGATACCGCGGCCCTGGCCACCTTGCTGCTGCCGATGATGCGTCAGCGTGGTTACCCGGTACATTCTTCGGCAGGGCTGGTCGCCGCTGGCGGCATCATCGCGCCGATCATTCCGCCGTCGATGCCCTTCGTGATCTACGGGGTGGTCACCAATACATCCATCAGCCAGCTGTTCATGGCCGGCCTGGTGCCGGGACTGATCATGGGCGCAGGTCTGATCATCGCCTGGACCCTGATCGCTCGCGGCTTTACCGAGCCGACGCCGCCCAAGGCCAGTGCCGCCGAGCGGCGCCGGGTGCTGATCGACGGTGTGGCGGCGCTGATGCTGCCGGTGATCATCGTCGGCGGCCTGCGCTTCGGCATCTTCACGCCTACCGAGGCAGCCGTGATCGCGGCGGTCTATGCGCTGGCGGTGTCCACCTTGCTTTACCGTGAGCTGAGCTGGAGCGACCTGATGGAAACCCTGACCCGCGCCAGTCGCACCACGGCGTCGGTGATGTTCCTCTGCGCGGCCGCCACGGTGTCGGCCTACATGATCACCCTGGCGCAGTTGCCGGACGAGATCGGCGCGATGCTCGGGCCGCTGGCCGAGCATCCGCGGTTGCTGGTGCTGGCGATCATGCTGCTGATGATCGCAGTGGGCATGGTGCTGGACCTGACCCCGACCATCCTGATTCTGGCCCCGGTGCTCGCGCCCATCGCGATCAAGGCCGGTGTCGATCCGGTGTATTTCGGCGTGATGTTCGTGCTGATCGGCTCCATCGGTCTGATCACTCCGCCAGTCGGCACGGTGCTCAACGTCGTCGGCGGCATCGGCAAGCTACGCATGGAGGTGCTGGTGCGCGGCGTCATGCCGTTCTTCCTGATCTATCTGGCCATCGTCGTGGCGCTGGTGGCGTTCCCCGCCATCGTCACCGTGCCGCTGGCCTGGTTGCGCTGAGTTGACCCACCGGCGCTGGCGCGCCGGCAACATTCACAACAATAAGAGGTAGACCCAATGAAACGTCCGCTGCTCGCCATCCTCACCGCTGCCATGCTGTGCAGCCCGCTCGCCAGTTTCACCGCTCACGCCGATGACGTGCGTTCGCGCATGATCCGTTTCGGTTACGGCCTCAACGAGAACAGCAACCAGGGCCGCGCGGCCAAGCTGTTCGCCGAGGAGGTGGCCAAGGCCTCCGACGGCAAGCTCAAGGTGCGTACCTTCGGTGCCGCCAGCCTGGGTTCCGATGATCAGATGCAGAGCGCGCTGATTGGCGGTGCGCAGGAAATGATGGTCGGCTCCACCGCGACGCTGGTGGGCATCACCAAGGAAATGGCGGTGTGGGACACGCCGTTCCTGTTCAGCAGTGCCGAGCAAGCCGATGTGGTGCTGGACGGTCCGGTCGGTCGCCAGGTCATGGACAAGCTGGAAGAGAAGGGGCTGGTCGGCCTGGTGTACTGGGAGAACGGCTTCCGCAACCTGACCAACAACAGTCGTCCGATCAACAAGCTGGAGGACTTCTCCGGGGTCAAGCTGCGCGTGATGCCCAACCCGGTGTTCCTCGAGACTTTCAAACTGATGGGTGCAAACGCAGTGCCGCTGCCGTTCTCCGAGCTGTTCACCGCGCTGGAGACCAAGGCGGTCGACGGCCAGGAAAACCCGTTCAACACCATCCTCTCCTCGAAGTTCTACGAAGTGCAGAAGTACCTGACCGTAACCAACCACGTGTACAGCCCGTGGATTGTCACCGTGTCCAAGCGCTGGTGGGACGGCCTGTCGCAGACCGAGCAGAACATCCTGCTGGAGGCGGCCAAGAAGGCGCGCGACTTCGAGCGTAAGGACACCCGCGAGGAAGCAGCCCGCGCCCTGGCCGAGCTAAAGGAGAAGGGCATGCAGATCAACGAAGTGGAGCCTGCCGAAGTACAGCGCATGCGTGACCAGGCCGCGCCGGCGATCCAGAAGGTCGTCGAAACGGTCGGCCAGCAGCTGTTCGATCAGGTCCAGGCCGAAGCCGAGAAGGCTGCTTTGTAAGCAATGCTGTTCAGTTAAGGCTGCGCGCTTAGCTCCCCTCTCCATTTATGGGAGAGGGCTGGAGCGCAGCAAATCTTTGTAAGAACCTGCCCAGGCTCAGGCCAGGCAGCGCACGGCCAAAGCTGGTCAGGTTCGAGGTTTAGCGGGGCACGCAGGTGGTAACGCTCCTTGCATGGTGGCGTTACCCCGGGCGGCGTGTCCCGCGCTTTATTCACCAGCGGGGCTGGTAGAATCGCCCGCTGGTAAACAATGGAGGCGCTATGACTCAACGCCGTCGCCGGTCCGCTGAACGCGTCACCCTGTCCGATGTGGCCAAGGCCGCCGGCTGTTCGCTGATGTCTGCCTCGCGCGCACTGTCGCAGCCGGGGCGGGTCTCCGATGCACTGCGCGAACAGGTGATGCGCGCTGCGCAGGCGCTGGGCTACGTGCCCAACCCGGCTGCGCGGGCGTTGGCCAGTTCGCGCTCGAATCTGGTGGCGGTGGTGATTCCGTCGCTGTCGAATTCGGTGTTCGTCGATACCGTCGAGGCCATCCAGCGTGTGTTGATGCCGGCCGGTTTCGAGATGATGATCGGCGTCAGCCACTACCGGGTCGAGGAGGACGAGCGCCTGCTGCGTTCCTACCTGGCGCACCAGCCGGCGGGCATGCTGGTCACCGGCTTCGAGCGCAGCGATGCGGCGCGTGAAATCCTCGGTGCCAGCAGCTGCCCGCTGGTGACGCTGATGGAGCTGAGCGAAGAGCCGGAGGATTACTGCGTCGGCTTTTCGCAGATCGAGGCCGGCGCTGCCATGACCCGTGCCCTGGTGCAGCGCGGTTATCGTTACGT
Organism: Ectopseudomonas mendocina; assembly: GCF_016008875.1. Taxonomy (GTDB): domain Bacteria; phylum Pseudomonadota; class Gammaproteobacteria; order Pseudomonadales; family Pseudomonadaceae; genus Aquipseudomonas. The sequence goes on along the minus strand of NZ_JADTQG010000003.1, from coordinate 266,965 downwards.
CGCCTTCGCCGCGGCGCAGCTCGACCCGCGTACCCTGCAGCGCGCCGAGGGCTATCGCCAGGTGATGCAGTACCTCAATCGCCATGATCCGGCGCTGGAGCTGCTGACGCCGCAGCTGTCATCGATCGGCCTGGGCGCCGAGTTGCTCGACCGCCTGCTGGCGCAGCAACCGCAGATCGATGCGGTGTTCTTCAACAACGACGACCTGGCCATGGGCGCGCTGTTCCGTGCGCGTCAGCTGGGCCTGGACGTGCCGGGACGCCTGGCTATCGCCGGCTTCAACGATCTGCCGGCGGCGGCCTGGATGCATCCTGCTCTGAGCACGGTGCGCACCACGCGCGGTCGTATCGGCGAGCTGGCGGCGAATATGCTGCTGGCGCTGATGCGCGGTGAAACGCCGGAGCAGCACTGTATCGACGTCGGCTTCGAACTGGTGATGCGCGACAGCGCCTGACGCTACTGCTTCTTGCTCGCCGCCAACTGTTCGGCGGCATCCAGACGCAGGCGTTCGCGCTCATCGAAACGTTCTGCAGCCAGAGCCTCGATCGCTGCACGCTTGTCTCCGCTGCTGAGGCCTTCGCTGGCCTCGATACGCGCTTTCGCGGCGATGTAGTCGCCCAGACGTTGCTGCCAATTCTCCCGCTGGCTATCCAGCGCCTCAAGACGCGTGGTGGCTTCTGCACCGACCAGTTGCTGGCGCATCTGGCGGATCTGCGCTGCGCTGGCGCCCTCGGCCTGCAGCCGCGCTGTGTTCTGCCGTAGTTCCTGTTGCAGTTGCGGCAGTACGGCGTCCTGTAGCTCTTCGGGCAGGGAGGTACGCAAGCGGTCGACGGCAATGCCTTTTTCTTCGGGACTCATGCGGGCGTCGTGCTGGATGGCCAGGCGCTCCAGAGTAAAGCGGTTATAGCCTTCCTCGCGGGCGAAGAAGGCCAGGTGCGTCTCGTTGTCGAACAGGCGCGCGCGCAAGGCCTGTACGGCGCTCTCGCGCTGGCGCATGGCATCCAGGCTGGCCATTTGCGGCAGGTCACGCTCAAGCAGCACCAGCTCACGCTTGTAGCTCAGGTACTGCTCCAACAGCGTCCGGGCACGGGCTCGCGCTGGCTCCTGAAGCTGGCTGTCGATGTATTTGCGTAGCCGCGAAACGCTGGCATCGAGGCTTTCTTCGCCGATGCTGGCGAGGAAGTAATCGAAGATCCGCCGGATATCCTCGCTGACGATTAGATTGCCGGCAGCATCGACGCGAAAGCTGCCGTCGACTTCGGTGCCGACAAAGGAGCTGGGCAGGGCCAGCCTGGCAGCCTTGTTCGGTCTGTCTTCGCTGCGCGGCGCTGTGGTCTCGGCAGTCGGCTCTGCTGCGGATGGCGTCGCCGTCACGGCGGCGGGAGAAGGTAGTTGAGTGGGCTGGTGCCCGGGTTGCAGGTAAAGCATCAACGCCAGGCTGGCGGCGATCAACAGAGGCAGGGCGAACAGGGCTTTCTTCACGGCAGGTTCCAGTAAGACGTCGGATCGCAGTCCGAGCCGTTGCTCAGCGCTGCTGCCTCGCAGGGTGCGTTGTGCGCACCCTGCGAGCAACAGCAGTTCAGAGCCCGGCGTTCTTCAGGCGGTTGGCGTGCTGGCGGTAGACCGTCACCGGATCGGTCTCGAACAGGCTGGTCAGGCCCAGGGTCTGGTTGACCTCGTCGAGGTGGTTCATCCGGTAGTTGTCACGGATCACCTGGCCCATGCGCGAGCTGCAGCGGCCGACCAGGCCGTCGTTGGCCTCGTTGCCGAAGGTCAGCGAGGATGCGCCCATCAGCAGGTCACTGGGGTCGAGCACGTTGGTCAGCGGGCTGGTGCCGCTCCAGGAGTAATAGCGCACGCCGTTCACGCTATAGGCCCCTTCGCCACAGGCACTGGTGGGAATGCCCTGCGGGAACTTGGCGTTGAAGCGCGCTGCGCCTTCGCTGTTGAGCGATTCCAGCGAACCGAGGGCATTTTGCGGCGTGGTGCTGGAGCTGCCGGAGAGGAAGTTGATCAGCGTACCCAGGCCATTGACGATGCCCGCCAGCAGCGGGGTGGCGACCGGGCCGGCCGGGCCATCGCTGATGCCCTTGAGGAAGTCGGCAGTGGCTGAGCCCCGGTGCGGCGCGCCGACGCTGGTGACCGAGGCGACCAGGTCCGGACGCACCGCAGCGACGTAGCGCGTGGTCGGGCCGCCATGGCTATGGCCGATCAGGTTGACCTTGCGCTTGCCGCTGATGGCGACGATGTCCTCGACCTGCTGCAGCAATTGCTCGCCGCGCGCTTCCGAGGTGTCCAGCTGGCTGACTTCGGTGACATAGACGCTGGCGCCGTCACGGCGCAGGGCGGCCGGGATGCCGTACCAGTAGTCGATGCCCAGGATGCTGTCGAAGCCGAGCATGCCGTGGCCGAGGACGATGGGATATTGGGTCTGGGTGTAGCCTGAGGAGCCGAACCAGGCGGCCTGGGTCTGGCCGCTGGCGAGCAGGCCGGCGCCGAGGCAGAGGGCGAGCAGGGTTTTATTGTTCTTCATGAGCGCTCTCGATGGATTGATTGGAAAGCTTCCTGCCAGGCGATCGCACCCATCCCGTGGCACGTACGGCGCAAGAACGATGGCAGGAAACATGCCATTGCTCGGCATTTTTGCGTAATGCCTCTATTCCGGTACTTTGCTTGCTACTGAGCCTATCGTGTGCCGATAACGTCGGCTAAATTCTGTTACGTGCCGACACACCGTAGCACGCGCAAGGCCGCACATTGCGCTGTCCGAGGACGGATGGCGAGGGTTTCGGGTGACCGGCATAGCGGCGCGTGAGCCGTCGGCCAATCAAAGGTTAGGCTGGGAGCGGAGCGCGCCTTGACAGTTTGCCGTGGGGTTCTCTAGGATGCGCCCTGCGCCGATTTAAACAGCTACTTGCGGGGCGCCACAGGGTGTTGTCATCAGCACCTGAAATTCCGCTAAAGCGCTGGTTCGGTGTCGCCTCCCACCGCTGCCCAGCGGGATTCTCGAGGCGGAGACTCGACCATGATCTGTCCCCAACCCCTTATTCGCCTGGCGCCCATCACCTCGGGCCTGCTGCTGCGCAATCCGCGCGTGCTGCTCGGCGGAAGCCATCAGCCTACCTTGCTGCGTTATCTCGAAGGCTGGCCCAAGCGCTGGGCCGGGTCGCGTGCGTTTCGCATCCAGTTCGTACAGAACGGCGAATCGCTGAGCCGCTTCGCGCGGGACAGCTTCGACCTAGCCGTGATTCAGGCCCCTGGCGCCGAGGATCTGGCGCAAACCGTAGGTGAGCTGGTGCGTGTGGCGCGTCAGGGGCTGATTACCCGGCGCTAGTATGCTGACGTAGGGCGGGTGCAACCCGCCAGCGTGGCCATGGTGGTTGCACTCGCCCTACGCGGGCAGCGTCTAGGGATAGTCGATCTCGACGATGTAGCAGGTCTTCTCGCCACTGGGGCTGTGCACGCGAACCACGGCGTCCAATTCCTTGCCGACCAGGGCGCGCGCCAGTGGCGAGTCGATGCTGATCAGGCCCTGCTTCAGATCCAGCTCGTCAGGGCCGACGATACGGTAGCGTGACTGTTCGCCGTCCTCGTCTTCGATGGTGACCCATGCGCCGAAATACACCTTGTTCGGATCGGACGGTTTTTCGCTGACCACCTTGAGCTTTTCCAGGCGCTTGGTGAGAAAGCGCACGCGGCTGTCGATTTCGCGCAGCATCTTCTTGCCGTAGGTGTACTCGGCGTTTTCCGAACGGTCGCCCTGGGCCGCCGCTTCGCTGACCGATTGCGTCACCTGTGGCCTGCGCACATGCCACAGCTCGTGCAGCTCGGCGCGCAGGCGCGCTTCGCCTTCAGGCGTGATCAAGGGGGTGCCGGCGGGGCGAGGGGGGCGATAGCGGCTCATGGTGTCTCTGAGAAAGGGGAAGGGGCGCCAGTCTAGCAAACCCCTTCTCCAGGCTCAGCCTTCGCGCAATACGCTCAGGGGGCTGGCATTTAGTGCGCGGCGGGTGCCGAGTACGCCGGCCAGGCCGATCAGCAGAGCGCCGATCACGGGCAGCAGGAGCAGCCAGGGGTGAGGCTGCCAGCTCATGTCGAAGGCATAGCGGTAGAGCAGGAAACTCACCAGCTCGCAGCCCAGCGCGGCAAGCAGGCCGGCGGCGGCGCCGAGCAGACCGAACTCGGCACGGCGGGCGCTTATCAGCAACTTGCGCTCGGCGCCCAAGGCGCGCAGCAATGCACCCTGGCGAATGCGCTCGTCCAGCGTCGCCTGCAGTCCGGCCAGGAGCACGGTGATGCCGGCGGCGAGTACGAACAGCAGCACGTACTCGATGGCCAGGGTGACCTGGGCGAGAATGCTGCGCAGCTGCGCCAGCAGCGCGTCGACCTGCAGCAGGGTGACGCTGGGGAAGGCGCGGCTGAGGGTGACCAATTCCGCGTCCTGGCCGGGTGGCAGGTAAAAGCTGGTCAGGTAGGTGGCGGGCAGGTCCTGCAGGGTCTGCGGCTCGAAGATCATGTAGAAGTTGGGCTGGAAGCTGTCCCAGTCCACCTGGCGCAGGCTGCTGACCTGTGCTTCGCGCTCGATGCCGCCGACGTTGAAGCGCAGGCGGTCGCCCAGTTTCAACTGCAGGCTTTCAGCCAGCTCGGCCTCGACGGAAACGCCAGGCAGTTCGCTGGCGTGCGCCGCGCCCCACCAATTGCCGGCAGTGATCAGATTGTCCGATGGCAGCTCCTCGGCCCAGGTCAGGCTCAGGTCGCGCTGGATGGCGCGCTCGCCGCGGCTTTCCTTGGTCACCAGTTGGCGCACCGGCTCGTCGTTGATCATGATCAGCCGACCGGGCACCACCGGATATAGCGGCGCCGGGTGTGATGATAGTTCGGCCAGGCGTGCGGCGAAGGCATCGCGTTCTGCCGGCAGCACGTTGAGGGCGAAGTGGTTGGGCGCATCCTCCGGCAACTGGTCCTGCCAGGTGTCGAGCAGCTCGCCACGCAGCAGGGCGATCAGCGCCATGGCCAGCAGGATCAGGCCGAACGCCAGCGACTGGCCAGCGGCGGCCAGCGGATGGCGCAGCAGTTGTCCAAGACCCAAACGCCATGGCAGGGCGGCGCGTTGCAGCATGCGACGCAGGCTTTGCAGGCCGAGCAACAGCAGGCCGCCGAGCACTACCGCCGCCAGCAGGCCACCGCCGAGCAGTGCCAGGGTCAGGCGCAGGTCCAGGCTCAGACGCCACATGATCAGGCCCAGCGCGACCAGCGCCGCGCCGTACACCAGCCAGGAGCTCGCCGGCACCGGCAGCATGTCGCGGCGCAGCACGCGCAGCGGTGGCACGCGCCCAAGAGCCGCCAGCGGCGGCAGAGCGAAGCCGGCAAGCGCTACGAGGCCGGTAGCCATCCCGGCGAGAGCGGGCCACAGGTCGGCAGGTGGCAGATCATCGGGGATCAGACCGCGCAACAGATAGAACAGCACATGCTGACCGGCCCAGCCGAGCAGCGCGCCGAGCACGCTGGCGATCAGCCCGAGCAGCGCCAGTTGCAGGCCGAACAGTGCCAGTGCTTCGCGCCGTGATAGACCGAGGCAGCGCAGCAGGGCGCTGGCGTCGAAGCGCCGCGCGGCGAAGCGTGCCGCTGACAGTGCCACTGCAACACCGGCGAGCAGCACCGCCGCCAGGCTGGCCAGGTTCAGATAACGTTCGGCGCGGCCGAGCGCGCCACCGACCTGGCGATTGCCATCACGCGCATCGTCCAGGCGTTGATTGGGTTCCAGGCCGGCGTCGATGGCCTGGCGGTAGGCTGCCAGTGCGTCGGCATCGCCGCGCCAGAGTTCGCGAAAGCGCACACGGCTGCCGGGTTGCACGACCTCGGTCGCAGCGAGGTCGTCCAGGTGCATCAGCACCCTCGGCGTCAGGCTATAGAAATCGCCAGCGGTGTCCGGGTCATAGGTCAGCACGCGGCTCAGACGCAGGGTCTTGGCGCCGATCTCCAGCTCGTCCCCTATCTTCAGGTTCAGCGCGACCATCAGACGTGCCTCGGCCCAGACCTCTCCCGGGCGCGGGCCGGAACCCACTTCCTCTGATGCGTAGGGCTCGGCTGCGCTTCGCAATTCACCGCGCAGCGGGTAAGCGTCGTTGGCTGCCTTGACGCTGGACAGCTGAATGCCATCCGCTGCGGCGACCACGCTGGAAAACTCCACCGCCTGGGCATGATCCAGGCCCAGCTTGAGGCCGGCATCGATCTGCTCATGGCTGGCCGGCGTGCTGCCACTCAGGCGCAGGTCGGCAGCGAGAAATTCGCTGGCGCGCAGCAGCATGGCGTCGTTCAGGCGCGCACTGAAGTAGCCGATGGCGCTGCTGGCCGCCACGGCTACCAGCAAGGCGAAGAACAGCACCCGCAACTCCCCGGCGCGGGCGTCGCGCAGCAGTTGGCGGGCAGCGAGCGAAAATAGGCGAGCGAAGGGCACGCGTCTCATCAGGGCTCCACGCGATCGATCAGATGCCCGCCTTCCAGGCGGATCAGGCGCTGGCAGCGGTGTGCCAGGCGTTCGTCATGGGTGACCAGCACAAGGGTGGTGCCACGCTCCTGGTTGAGCTGAAAGAGCAGGTCGCTGATGCGTTCGCCGGTATGGCTGTCGAGGTTGCCGGTGGGTTCGTCGGCGAACAGTACGTCCGGCTCGGCGGCGAAGGCGCGGGCGATGGCCACGCGCTGTTGTTCGCCACCGGAGAGTTGGCGTGGGTAGTGCGTCAGACGCTGGCCGAGGCCGACGCGTTCGAGCAATGCACGGGCGCGCTGGCGGGCATCGGCATGACCTTCCAGCTCCAGCGGCAGCATCACGTTTTCCAGCGCATTGAGACTGTCGAGCAGCTGGAACGACTGGAATACGAAGCCGACATGCTCGGCGCGCAGGCGCGCACGCTGGTCCTCATCGAGTTCGCTGAGGTTCTTGCCGGCCAGCAGCACGGCGCCGCCGCTGGGCAGGTCGAGGCCGGCGAGCAACCCGAGCAGGGTGGATTTGCCGGACCCGGAACTACCGACGATGGCCAGGCTGTCGCCTTTGCTCAGTTCGAGATCGAGATCATGGAGGATGGTCAGCTTGCCTTCCGCGCTGCTGACCACTTTGCTAAGGTTCCGCGCAGCGAGAATGCTCGAAGTCATGGAGATTCCAAATGCGTGCATGGTGGCTCAGTGGTGCCTTGACCCTGATGTTCTGGGCTCAGGGAGCGGTTGCAGGCACCCTGCTTGTGGTCGGCGATAGTATCAGCGCCGCTTTTGGCCTGGATAGCCGGGTGGGATGGGTCGCGCTGCTGGAGAAACGCCTTCGGGAAGAGGGTTTCGAGCACTCCGTAGTTAACGCCTCGATCAGCGGCGACACCAGCGCAGGCGGCGCCGCACGGCTCTCTGCGCTACTTGCCGAACACAAGCCGGAGCTGGTCATCATCGAGCTGGGCGGCAACGACGGCCTGCGTGGCCAGCCCCCCGCACAATTGCAACAGAATCTTGCGTCGATGATCGACGCCTCGCAGACGGCCGGTGCCGAGGTGCTGCTTCTGGGAATGCGCCTGCCCCCGAACTATGGTGCTCGCTACACCACGGCTTTTGCCCAGGTGTTCGCTGACCTGGCCGAGCAAAAGCAGGTTGCACTGGTGCCGTTCTTCCTCGAGGGTGTCGGTGGTGTGCCGGGGATGATGCAGGCCGATGGCATTCACCCGACTCAGGACGCACAGGCCGTGCTGCTGGATAATGCCTGGCCGGCGCTCAAGCCCTTGCTGTAACCGCCTCATCGCTGAGGGAAACTGAATGGCTGGAGGCTTTTCCGCCTCAAGCCTTTCGGCTAATGTGGCCGACCTGTCACGGAGCCCCAGATGCCGCGTCCCGCCTGGACCCTTTATGCCTATCAACTGATCGAGCCGGACGAGCAGCTGGATCTGTTCGCCTGCCGCGAGGTGCGCGTGCACCTGGTAGCTCGCCAATTGCGCCTGGGTGGGCATGCCGATCGCACTTTGTGTGGCGGGTTGTTACCGGCGCAGCCACGATGGCGTGCGCTGGAAAAGGTCTGGCTGCGCGACCGCCGACTCTGTCCTGCCTGCCTGGCTACCTTCGAGGCGCAGCGTCAGGGTTTGTGCTCGAACTGGGCGGATGGCTGACGTCTGCCAGGCGTTCCAACGGCGGTGTACAATCGCCGCAATATCACTCAACTCTTTTCAAGGTATTCCCGGATGTTGTCGCGCTTTTCTGCGGTCAACCGCTGCCTGACTCTGGTCGCCCTGTGCTCCAGTGCCGCAGCTCAGGCTCTCGAACTTCCACTGCCGCCGCCAGGCGAAGATGTGGTGGGCCAGGTACAAGTGATCACGGCCAAGTACGAGGACACTTTCGCCGATCTGGGAACGGCAAACGATCTTGGCTATCTGGAAATGGTCGCCGCCAACCCGGGCGTCGACCCCTGGCTGCCTGGCGAGGGCACCGAGGTCATCCTGCCGACGCGCTACGTGCTGCCGCCGGGCCCGCGCGAGGGCATCGTGATCAACCTGGCCGAGTATCGCCTGTACTACTTCCCGAAGGGGCAGAACGTGGTGCACACCTTTCCGCTGGGCATCGGCCGGGAAGGCTGGGGTTCGCCGCTGGGCACCGGCCGGGTGACGGTGAAGACGCCGAACCCGGCCTGGTATCCGCCCAAGTCCATTCGTGAAGAGCACGCTGCCGAGGGGGACATCCTGCCCACCGTGGTGCCGCCTGGCCCGGATAATCCGCTGGGGCCGTACAAGATGACGCTGTCGTTCCCGGGTTACCTGATCCACGGTTCGAACAAGAAGTTCGGTATTGGCATGCGTGTCAGCCATGGCTGCTTCCGCATGCTCAATCACAATGTGCTGGAACTGGCAGACATGGTGCCGGTCGGCACTCCGGTGCGCATTCTGAACGAGCCGTACAAGTTCGGCGTCAGTGGCGGCAAGATCTACCTGGAGGCCCACGCGCCGCTCGATGACGAGGGCGATCCGTCCGTTGTCGACAAACATACGGCGGTGATCAATGCATTGCTCAAGCGCGACGAACTCAGCGGCCTGCGCCTGGACTGGGAAATGGTCCGCGAAGTGGTCGCTGCCGAAGACGGCATGCCGGTGCCTATCGCCGCACAAACCGAGAGCGTGGTCGCCAGCAGCGACAACCCGTTCTGATCTTCGAGTCACTGAAAAGCCCGCCCGCAAGCATGTCGGCGGGCTTTTTATTGCCCTATAGCCAGGCGTGAAATGTTCAGAGCCTGTCTCAAGTAATAAAAAAGCCGCCCCAGTTGCCTGGGACGGCTTTCGAAAAAAACGAGTCGCAATTACTTGCGGCTGGCTTTTTCCAGCATGCGCAGAGCACGCTCGTTGGCTTCGTCAGCGGTCTGCTGAGCCTTCTGAGCAGCGGCCAGAGCTTCATCAGCCTTGCGGTAGGCTTCGTCGGCACGGGCTTGAGCGCGAGCAGCTGCGTCTTCGGTAGCAGTCAGACGAGCTTCGGTTTCTTTGGACATGCTGCTGCAACCGGTAGCCAGAACTGCGGCCAGAGCCAGAGCAGAGAATTTCAGAACGTTGTTCATCGTGTTCCCCTTGAGGTGGAGTTTTCCATAAAAAGCAATTCCCCAACTGCGGGAAATTAGCCGGCGTACATACTACCTATTAGTTTTAGTAAGTAAACGGAGCCAGGGCAAGAGTTGCAGTTTTTTTTCTTTGGCCCGGCGGCTACAGGGCACGGCTCACGGGGGCTGGCTAAAAAACAGTCAGTTACGCAATCCATACAGTAGCGTCTGTACGAACTGTTATAACTGTCCCGACTTGGAACTAAAACAATAAAGAGGGGAATGGCGATGCTTGGGAATTTGGGGCTCTTGCTGGGCCTGGCGCTACTTATCTTCATGGCGCTGCGCGGCGTGAACATTTTCATCGCGGCATTGCTGTGTTCGATGCTGGTGGCGCTGAGCAATGGTGTCGCTGTACCTCGTGCACTTCTTGAACACTTTCCATTCGGCCCACTGGGTGCGTTTACCTTTGCCGGCAAGTTCTTCGTGCTGTTTCTCTGCGGGGCGATCTTCGGCAAGGTCATGGCGGCCAGCCAGGCGGCCGGCAGTATCGCCCAGGCCATTACCCGCGGGCTGGGTACGCAGCGCACGCTGTGGGTGGCGATGCTGGTGTGTGCGGTGCTGACTTACGGTGGGGTGGTGGTGTTCGTGGTGATCTTCACCATGTATCCGCTGGGCATCACTCTGATGCGCGAAGCCAACCTGCCCAAGCGCCTGTTCTGCGCCGCCACGGCGCTCGGTGCCGGTACCTTCACCATGACGGCGTTACCCGGTTCGCCATCGATTCACAACGTGATCGCCGCCAGTGCGCTGGGTACCGACCTGTTCGCCGGTGCCTGGATCGGGCTGTTCGCTTCGCTGGTGATGATCGTCCTGGGTATGGCTTATCTGCAGCGGGAGTGGCGCCTGGCGCGCGAGCGTGGCGAGGGCTTCGAGCCCAACGCGCAGGACGAGCGCATGCAGCAGCTCGCCGGCGCACCAGGTAGCGGGCCGCACTGGGGCCTGGCGCTGGTGCCGATCATCGTGGTGCTGGGCATCATTCTCTTGCCGCGCCTGCTTGCCCTGTCAGGTGCGGTCGTGCCGGGCGAGGGTGCATTGGGTGGGCTGCTGGGCTTCAGTCAGGCGCAGCCGATTCTCTGGCCCAGTCTGGCCCTGGTGATCGCCACTGGCGTCGCTGTGCTGATGTTCCCGGCCTTGCGCCGCAATACCCTGGGTTTGCTGGGGCAGGGGGCGGACGACTCGATCATGCCGCTGTTGAATACGGCGGCGGTGATCGGCTTTGGTGGGGTCGTTACCCAGACTGCAGGTTTTGCCCAGTTCGCCCAATGGATACTGGCCGTGGACCTGCCGCCACTGCTGTCGGTGTTCGCCTCGGTCAGTGTGGTATCGGGGATCGTCGGTTCCTCTTCCGGTGGCTTGCAGATATTCATGCAGACCCTGGCGCCGCGCTACCTGGAAATGGGCGTGGAGCCGGAGGTGCTGCACCGTATCGCCAACATCACCGCCGGCGGCCTGGATTCGCTGCCGCATTGCGGCGCGGTGATCGCCATGCTGATGATCATGGGCTTGACGCACAGGCAGGCGTACAAGGACATCTTCGTCATCACGGTGCTGATCCCGGTGATAGCGGCGTTGCTCTGCATTGCGCTGTTGAGTATCTGATTGCCCGTGGCTGGGCCGTTCTGCGCCTGATAAGCTTGGCCGATCGCATGTGCAGAAGCAGTTTGCGCTTTTGCCAAAGCACCGGTATGAAGTAAAAGCAGATGCGCCGCTAACGGTTGCGGCTAGAGGAGTGAAGATGAGCGAGGGGTTGTCCATCCACCATGACCAGGCGAGTCACCAGTTCGTGACGACCGTCGATGGTGATCGTGCCTATCTGGCCTATATGGATCTGGGTAAGCAGACGTTGGACATCTACCGCACCTTCGTACCCAACGCCCTGCGTGGCCGCGGCATTGCTGCAGCACTCACCGAGCATGCCCTGCAGTATGCCGAGGGCAAGGGTTATACCGTAATTCCGTCCTGCTCCTACGTCGAGCGCTACATGGAGCGTCGTGCGCGGCATCAATAGGCGCAATTCTCAAGGGCGGCGAAACAATCCCGCCTGACGAACGAACAAGAAAACGCCGGGCATTGCCCGGCGTTTTCTTTGCCAAGTTGTCTTCAGCCGCGAGAACGCTTGGGCAGCACATCCTTGAGCTTGGCGTGCATGCTACGCAGGCTCTTCTCGGTGGCCTCCCAGTCGATGCAGGCATCGGTGATGGATACACCGTACTTGAGGTCGCACAGATCCTTCGGAATCGACTGGTTGCCCCAGCCCAGGTGGCTCTCGACCATCAGGCCGACGATGGAGTTGTTGCCTTCGAGGATCTGGTTGGCCACGTTCTCCAGCACCAGCGGCTGCAGGGCCGGGTCCTTGTTGGAGTTGGCGTGGCTGCAGTCGACCATGATGTTCGGACGGATGCCGGCTTTGGTCAGTTCCTGCTCACAAATGGCGACACTGACCGAATCGTAGTTGGGCTTGCCGTTGCCGCCGCGCAGTACCACGTGACCGTAGGCGTTGCCCTTGGTGGTGACGATGGATACGCCGCCTTCCTGGTTGATGCCAAGGAAACGGTGCGGGCTGGAGACCGACTGCAGCGCGTTGATCGCCACGGTCAGGCCGCCGTCTGTGCCGTTCTTGAAACCGACGGCCGAGGACAGGCCCGAGGCCATTTCGCGGTGGGTCTGGGATTCGGTGGTACGGGCGCCGATGGCCGACCAGCTGATCAGGTCCTGCAGATACTGAGGGGAAATCGGATCGAGCGCTTCGGTGGCGGTGGGCAGGCCCATTTCTGCCAGGTCGCGCAGCAGTTGACGGCCGATGTGCAGGCCATCCTGGATCTTGAACGAGTCATCCAGATATGGGTCGTTGATCAGGCCTTTCCAGCCGACCGTGGTGCGCGGCTTCTCGAAGTACACGCGCATGACCAGAAACAGGCTGTCGGACAGCTCGGCAGCCAGCACCTTGAGGCGCTCGGCATACTCGTGAGCGGCCTTGATGTCGTGAATGGAGCAGGGGCCGACGACCACGAACAGGCGATGATCCTTGCCGTCGAGGATATCGCGTACCACCTGGCGACCATGGGCGACGGTCTTCAGTGCGGCATCGGTCAGGGGGATTTCGCGTTTCAGCTGATCGGGGGTGATCAGGGTTTCGTTGGAAGCGACGTTGAGGTCGTCGATCGGTAAATCTGCCATCGTGCTATTCATCGGGTCAGGTCGTCAGGTCACGGGTGCCGGCCGCCAGCGATCCCCTATGGCGGTGCACAGCTAGTTGGCGCAGGGGGAGCCGAACCTTAGCGCGTACAGGGCTGCGCGACAATGGGCGTTAAGTTCAATGGGGCTCATCGATTGGCAATGAAGTGACTTGATAGCGGACGGATGATGGCTGCGCCGTGCTCAAGCCAGATAGGGAAACCCGGCGGCATGCTTGGCGATCCAGTCCTGGGCGCATTGCTCGATGGCGATGGCCTGGCCGGATTCCTGCTCTAGCTGCTGGCGGTAATGCTGGATCTGGCAGACCTGTTCGACCATGCGCGCGCGGAACAAGGTGTCCTCATCGAGGAAGGCGATGCCCACCAGGTAATCGTTTTCCTGGCGCCGACACCAGGCCACCACCCCGGGATAGCGCGCCTGATCGCCTAGCAGTGGGATACGCAATTCGATTGAAGTACCGCGGCGAAAGCCGCGTAACGAGTTGCATGCAACCCCGCCCAGGCTGATATTGTTCAGCCGTTGCCGGGGAATGCAGGCCTGTCTGCGCAGGATCAGTTCCACCGGCATGTCGCTTGGATGACGCAGAAACTTACGCATGAACACCGACCTCGAATGCAGGCAAACTGATATCAGTGGATTCAGTATAGCGACACAACTGGAATTGACCGATCTGGATGCTGACCGTCGCCTGCTCGATCTTCCCGGTACCTCGCTACTGGTGTTCACTAGCACGGGCTGTGCCAGCTGTCGTTGGGCGCGTCAGGCACTGCCTGGCATGCCGCTTCCGGTAGAGCGCCTGTGCTGGATCGATGCCGGGCACAACGCCGGATTGGTGACACGCTACGAGGTTTTCCATCTGCCCTCGTTATATCTGGTCAAAGATGGCCATTTCTTTGGCGCATTGCAGGCGCACCTTACCCATCCCGATCTGCTGACCGCCATTGGTGAGGCTCTGCTTCGCCCGGCTGAGGAGCTTCCCTGATGTCCCAATCCCCCGCGCCGCGTATCGGCATCATCGGCACCGGTGCCATCGGCGGCTTCTACGGCATGCTGCTCGCACGTGCCGGGCATGACGTGCACTTTTTGCTGCGCAGCGAATACGCCGCGGTTGTCGAGCGTGGCCTGCACCTGAACAGCAGCGTGCACGCCGCCCTGCACCTGGCGCCAGTGCAGGCCTATCAGCATATCGATGACATGCCGCAATGCGACTGGCTGCTGGTGGGAGCCAAGACCACGGCCAATGCCGAGCTGGCGCCGTTGATCGCCAAGGCCGCGGCGCCTGGCGCCAAGGTGGTGCTGTTACAGAACGGCCTGGCGGTGGAGGATGAGCTGCGTCCGCTGCTGAGTGACGATCTGCACCTGCTGGGTGGGCTCTGCTACATCTGCGTTCACCGCAGTGCGCCGGGTGTGATCGAGCATCAGGCTTTGGGGGCGATCAATCTGGCCTACCACTCCGGGCCGCTGGATGACGACGAGGCGCGCCTGGCGCTGGCCGAGGAGGGCGCGAGCCTGCTGCGCAGCACCGGCCTGGACTCTGCAGCGATGCGTGACCTGGCGCAGACACGCTGGCAGAAACTGGTGTGGAACATCCCGTACAACGGCCTTTCGGTGCTACTTGATGCCGACACGCGGCGCCTGATGAGCAACGCCGATAGCCGCGCACTGATCGGCGACATGATGCAGGAAGTAGTACAGGCCGCCCGGGCGCTGGGTTACACGATGCCGGAAAGCTATGCGGACAAACTGCTGGCGGCGACGCAGCGTATGCCCGATTACCTGCCGAGCATGTATCACGACTTCGCCCAGGGGCGGCCGGCCGAACTGCACGCCATTTATGAAGCACCGCTGGCGGCTGCGGATGCAGCGGGTTTCGACATGCCCAAGGTGCGTGCGCTGTATCAGGCGCTACGTTTCATTCAGGCTCGCCGGGAGGCCTAAGCATGGGCAAGGGGCTGGGGGACAAACTGGTGCTGGCGATTTCCTCGCGGGCGCTGTTCGATCTGAGCGAAAGCCACCAGATCTACGAAAGCGAAGGGGTGGAAGCCTATCGTCGCTATCAGATCGAACATGAGGACGAAGTGCTGATGCCGGGCGACGCCTTCCCTCTGGTGGAGAAGCTGCTCGGGTTGAACGCTCGGCTCAGCGATCAGCGCGTCGAGGTCATCCTGGTGTCGCGCAACAGTGCCGATACCGGCCTGCGTGCGTTCAACTCCATTCAGCACTATGGCCTCGGCATTTCCCGCGCCGCCTTCGTTGGCGGCCGCAGCCCCGATCCTTACCTGGCGGCCTTTGGCTGCCACCTGTTCCTGTCCACCCACGCCGACGATGTGCGCAATGCGCTGAAAGCTGGCTTCGGTGCGGCCACGTTGCTTTCCGGCGGTACCCGCCGGGCCAACAGTAATGAGCTACGTATCGCCTTCGATGGCGATGCCGTGCTGTTTTCCGATGACTCCGAGCGGGTCTACCAGAGTGGCGGTCTCAATGCCTTTCAGGATCACGAGCGTGAGTCCGCTCGGCAGGCCCTGCCAGGTGGGCCGTTCAAGCCGTTTCTCGCCGCGCTGCATGCGCTGCAGCAGGAGTTTCCCGAAGCCGAATGTCCGATTCGCACAGCGTTGGTCACTGCCCGTTCGGCGCCAGCGCATGAGCGTGTGATCCGCACGTTGCGCGAGTGGAACATCCGCCTGGACGAATCCTTCTTCCTGGGCGGTCTGGACAAGTCGGCGGTGCTGGAAGCCTTCGCCGCTGACGTGTTCTTCGACGACCAGACCGGCCACTGCGAAAGGGCTCGCCAGGTGGTGGCGACCGGTCACGTCCCTCATGGTGTGAGCAACGAATTGCTGCCTTGACCCTGATTAGGCACTCAGGTGCCTGTATATAGCCATTCGTCCTAAATAACCTCGCCGATCTTGCTTTGTCTGATGCGCTGCTAAGCTCAATCAAGGGCCTGCGCCAGCAGTCGAGGAGGCCGCGTGATTCGCTCGATACTTTATGCCACCGATCTGGGGCTTTATGCCTCCTATGTGCTGCAACATGCCCTCGCACTGACGCGCAGCTTCCAGGCCGACCTGTATGTAGTACACGCGGTGGAGCCCATGGGCCTGTTCGCCGAATCCGTGCTGCAGACCTATCTGGATGAGGACACGCTTGCAGAGCTTCGCCGTACCGGGCTGAACACAGTCATGGCCAGCATCGAGCAGCGGGTACTGGAGGGCTTCCGTGACGAGTTGGGTGACGGTCAGCAGGATCTTCAACTGATACGTGCGGTGCGGGTGCTGCAAGGGGACCCGCCGGCGGTGATTCTCGAGGAGGCGCAGAAACTTGGGGTGGATCTGCTGGTCGTAGGCAGTCACAGCCATGGCACTGACCTGACCATACCGCTGGGGCGCACGGCAGCGCGAATCGTGCAGTTGTCGGAGGTGCCGGTGTATCTGGTGCCCATGCTCCAGCATCGTGGACATGGCGATCTATAAAGGGGGGATGTGTAAAAAGTTCTAGGCTATTCCAATAAACCAACAATATGGTTATATACGGCATTGGCGGCTGTTGATCTGCCTTATTGCTCTGAGGGAAACATATGAAGCTTCAGCAATTGCGCTACATCTGGGAAGTTGCGCACCACGACCTCAACGTATCGGCTACCGCTCAGAGCCTTTACACCTCGCAACCAGGGATCAGCAAGCAGATTCGCTTGCTCGAGGATGAGCTGGGCGTGGAAGTTTTCGCCCGCAGCGGCAAGCACCTGACACGCGTGACCCCAGCCGGGGAGCGCATCATCACCACGGCCGGCGAGATTCTGCGCAAGGTCGAAAGCATCAAGCAAATCGCCCAGGAGTTCTCCAACGAGAAGAAGGGCACGCTGTCCATCGCCACTACCCACACCCAGGCACGCTATGCCTTGCCGCCGGTGATCAGTGCCTTCATCAAGCAGTACCCGGACGTGTCACTGCACATGCATCAGGGCACGCCGACGCAGATCGCCGAGATGGCCGCCGATGGCAGTGTCGATTTCGCCATCGCCACCGAAGGCCTGGAACTGTTCAACGACCTGATCATGATGCCGTGCTACCGCTGGAACCGCTGCGTGGTGGTGCCGCAGGGGCACCCGTTGACCAAGCTGCCGAAGCTCACCCTCGAAGCACTGGCCGAGCACCCCATCGTCACCTACGTGTTCGGTTTCACCGGGCGCTCGAAACTGGATGAAGCCTTCAGCCATCGCGGTCTGACGCCCAAGGTGGTATTCACCGCAGCCGACGCCGACGTGATCAAGACCTACGTGCGCCTGAATCTGGGCGTCGGCATCGTCGCCAAGATGGCCGTCGACCCCAAGCTGGACCCGGATCTGGTGGTGCTCGACGCCGACGAGTTGTTCGAGCCCAGCGTGACCAAGATCGGTTTTCGTCGCGGCACCTTCCTGCGCGGCTTCATGTGCGACTTCATCGAGCGTTTCGCCCCGCACCTGACCCGTGACATGCTGGCCAAGGCCGTGCAGTGCCACAACAAGTCCGAACTCGAAGACTTGTTCGCGGGTGTCGAGTTGCCGATGCACTGAGGCAGACGCTGAAACGAAACATGGCGCCCTTGGGCGCCATGTTCGTTCCAGCCAGTGCCAATCAGTGGCTGAGGTGCAGGCCGCACTCGCGATTATCTTCACCCTTGGTCGGGTCGTAGTAATCGAACTCGTTCGGCAGGTCGTGAGCGACCAGGTATTGGTAGAGGTCCTTGGAAGACCAATGCAGCAGCGGCGCGACCTTGATCAGGCCGTCCGGGTTGATGCTGATGGGGTCCATCTGCGCACGCACGGCGGTGTCGGTGGCGCGTAGGGCGGTGAACCAGACGCTTGGTGCGGTCTCGCGCAGGGCGCGGGCGAACGGCTCGAGCTTCACTTCTTCGGTAAACGCGGCGTGGCGCGGATCATCCAGGCCAGGCAGGGGACCGTCGATGGCCTCGCGATGCGCACGCGAACGCTTGGGCAGGTAAGTGATCAGGTTGAGGCCCAGCTTGCGCGTCACCTCGTCGGCGAAGCGGTAGGTGGCGTCGGTGTTGTAGCCGCTGTCCATCCAGACCACCGGAATATCCGGTTTGACCTGGCTGACCATATGCAGGATCACCGCTTCGAACGGGCGGAAGTTGGTGGTGCAAATGGCGGGTTTGCCCAGTCCGATGGCCCACTGCACCAGCTTTTCAGGCTGGTTGCCGAATTCGGCGTTGAGCGCGTCCAGGTCGAGTTCCATGTTGAGGACTCCAGATCGTGTGCGTGAAGGCGCGATGGTAACAAAGCCCGGTTATGCGGCTAAATAACTAAGGCGCTTGATGTCCTTCGTTTCAGTTATAAGTAGGTCGCATTGCGCCAGCCAAGCCCAGCGGCTAGAGTGCCGGCTCCTTTTTGGCTCAACCGAGGAGTGGCCTGTGGAAATCGCGTGTCTCGACCTGGAAGGTGTACTGGTCCCGGAAATCTGGATCGCCTTTGCGGAAAAAACCGGCATCGAGTCGCTCAAGGCGACCACCCGCGACATCCCCGATTACGACGTGCTGATGCAGCAGCGCCTGCGCATCCTCGACGAGCACGGCCTGAAGCTAAAGGACATTCAGGACGTGATCGCCACGCTCAAGCCGCTCGAGGGCGCCGTTGAGTTCGTCGACTGGCTGCGCGAGCGCTTCCAGGTGGTGATTCTCTCCGACACTTTTTACGAGTTCTCCCAGCCGCTGATGCGCCAGCTCGGTTTCCCGACCCTGCTGTGTCACCGTCTGATCACCGACGAGAACGATCGCGTGGTCAGCTACCAGCTGCGCCAGAAGGACCCCAAGCGCCAGTCGGTCATTGCCTTCAAGAGTCTGTACTACCGCGTGATCGCGGCGGGTGATTCTTACAACGACACCACCATGCTCAGCGAAGCCCACGCCGGTATCCTGTTCCACGCGCCGGACAACGTGATCCGCGAGTTCCCTCAGTTCCCGGCGGTGCACACCTATGAGGACCTCAAACAGGAATTTCTCAAGGCATCGAACCGCAAGCTGAGCTTGTAAGGCCGATGAATTAAAAACGCCGCGATTTCGCGGCGTTTTCGTTAGTCCAGCTTGTTCGGCAGACGCTCCAGCGTCTCCAGCAGCACCTTCACCTTGGTGATCGACTCCTGGTACTCGGCCTGCCAGTGGGAGTCGGCAACGATGCCGCCACCGCCCCAGCAACTGACCTTGCCATCCTTGACCAGCAGGCTGCGGATGGCAATGGAGCTGTCCATCTCGCCGCGCACGTCGAGATACAGCAGCGAGCCGCAGTAGAGTCCGCGCCGGGTCGGCTCCAGCTCGTCGATGATCTGCATGGCGCGGATCTTCGGTGCGCCGGTGATTGAGCCGCCCGGGAAACTGCCGGCGATCAGGTCCAGCGCATCCTTGTCGGGCGCCAGCTCGGCGGTCACGCAACTGACCAGATGATGCACGTTGGGATAGCTTTCCAGGGCGAACAGCTCCGGCACCTTGACCGAGCCGGTACGGCAGCTGCGGCCGAGATCATTTCGCAGCAGATCGACGATCATCAGATTCTCGGCGCGGTCCTTGCGGCTGGCCAGCAGTTCCTGCGCCTGCGCCTGGTCATCCTCGGCATCTTCGCCACGGCGCCGGGTGCCCTTGATCGGACGTGTTTCCACCTGGCCGGCGCTAACCTTGAGAAAACGCTCCGGCGACAGGCTGAGAATGGCGTTGCCATCTCCCAGGCTTTGGAAGCCTGAGAAGGGCGTGGGGCAGGCCTGGCGCAGCGCCAGGTAAGCCGTCCACGGATCGCCTGCGCAGGGTGCCTGAAAGCGCTGCGCGAAATTCACCTGATAACAGTCGCCCGCGAGAATGTAGCTCTGGATGCGTTCGATCGCCTGGCGATAGCGGTGCTGGTCGATATCGGCCTGGAACGGCTGACTCAGGTGGAAGGGCGCTAGGTCCTCGCTGTACGGTGCTTCGAACAGCGCCTGCAGGCGCTGGCGCTCCGCATTCGGCAGGCTCGGGTGAAACAGCAGGGCGCTGGTGCCAAGCTGGTGATCGCTGATCAGCGCCCAGGCGTAGAGACCGAACCGCGCATCCTCGAGGCCCAGATCGTCGACGCTCTGCTCGGGCAGCGCTTCTAGGCGACGACCGAAATCGTAGGACAAGTAACCGATCAGGCCGCCGACGAATGGCGCGGCCTGCTGTGCCGGCGCCTCTGCATGGTCAAGGCTCTGCAGCGCGTCGCGCAGGCGTTGCAGGAAAGCGCTGGCCGGTTCGTCGGCCACTGGCGCCAGTTCTGCCAATGGCCAGGCGCTCATAAGGTCATAGCGGCCGCGTTCGGCATTCGGGCGCCCGGCATCCAGCAGTACCGCGCCGGGAGCCTGACGAATGCGCCGGAAGTAGTCGCTGGGGTCTGTCCGGTAAGGAAGGGGGTGCAGGGAGCAGCTGGGCATGCGTGGCAGTCGGAAGGCTAGAAAGGGCGATTGTAGTCCGCTGCCAGTATTCATCCTAGCGCCGCATGTTGCAGCTGTGCTGCCGATGCCTGGCGTCCGATGCGACTGCTCAGCATGCGCTGTGGGCGCCAGTATCGGCAGCGCGTAAAGACATGATAAGCCGTTGCCCTTGATGAGGTGTGTGCGAGCGAGTGACAGCGCAGCTTGGACTCTTTACAGGACGACCCGGCCTGTCGCGAGGCCGCAGCGACCTCGCGACGGGCCAGGCGTGCGTCAGACTTCCTTGCTGACGATATGGCCGAACAGCTCCTGGGAGAAACGCACGCGCTCTTCGGCGTCCTCCTGAATGCCCTTGGTCTTCAGTTCTTCCAGGCGGGCTTCGACGGCGTGAGCGCGGTGGGTCAGACCACAGTCATTGGCGATCTGGATATTCAGGCCGGGGCGGGCGTTGAGCTCGAGAATCAGCGGGCCCTTGTCCTGATCCAGCACCATGTCCACGCCGATGTAACCCAGGCCGCACAACTCGTAGCAGCCGGCGGCGAGTTTCATGAAGCCATCCCAGTTCGGCAATTGCACACCGTCCACCGCATTGGTGGTGTCCGGGTGCTTGCTGATCTTGTTGTTCAGCCAGGTGCCGCGCAGGGTTACGCCGGTGGCCAGGTCCACGCCCACGCCGATGGCCCCCTGGTGCAGGTTGGCCTTGCCGTTGGACTGACGCGTCGGCAGGCGCAGCATGGCCATCACCGGGTAGCCCATCAGCACGATGATGCGGATGTCCGGCACGCCTTCGTAGCTGATGCTCTTGAAGATGGTGTCCGGGGTCACGCGGTACTCGATCAGCGCGCGGTCACGGTGGCCGCCAAGCGAGTACAGGCCAGAGAGGATGCTGGAGATCTGTTGCTCCAGCTCATCGTGGCTGACGATCTTGCCGGATACCGTCTTGAAACGGTCCTCGAAACGGTCGGCGATGACCATGATGCCGTCACCGCCGGCGCCCTGTG
The DNA here is from genome assembly GCF_016008875.1 of Ectopseudomonas mendocina. Taxonomy (GTDB): domain Bacteria; phylum Pseudomonadota; class Gammaproteobacteria; order Pseudomonadales; family Pseudomonadaceae; genus Aquipseudomonas. The sequence goes on along the minus strand of NZ_JADTQG010000003.1, from coordinate 245,738 downwards.
CCGGCTTGATGACGAAGTCGGTGCGTCCCTCGATGATCTTGTGGAGGTTCTCGATGCCTTTCTCGGTCTCGATGATGCCGTACAGCTCGGGCACATCGATGCCGGCCTCGATGGCCCGCTCCTTGGTGATGATCTTGTCGTCGACGATGGGGTACAGGTGCCGTTTGTTGTACTTCAGCACGTAGTCCGCATTGCGTCGGTTGATGCCCATGATGCCTTTGGCTTCAAGGGCCTTCCACGTCTTGATCAGGCCGAACATGGTCTTAGTCCTTGAGGAAGGCTTTGAAGCGGAACAGTTCGGTCAGGCGGTAGCCGCGGTAGCGACCCATCGCCAGCATGAAGCCCACCAGGATCAGCAGGATCGCCGGGAAGGTGAATACGAAGTACACCAGCTCCGGCACGCTCATCAGCAGATGCGCGATGGTGGCGGCGAACAGGGTGCCGATGGCGACCTTGAACGCGTGGCTGCCGCCGCGCTCTTCCCAGGTGATCGACAGGCGTTCGATGGTCATGGTCAGAATTACCATCGGGAACAGCGCTACCGACAGGCCGCGCTCCAGGCCCAGCTTGTGGCTGAACAGGCTGATGGCGGCGATCAGCACCACGACGAAGGTCAGCACCACCGACAGGCGCGGCAGCATCTGCAGCTTCAGGTGCTCCAAGTAGGAGCGTAGCGACAGACCTAGCGCGGTGATCACGGTGAACAGGAAGATACCGAAGCCCAGCTGCGTCTCGCGGAAGGCCAGGGCGATCAGTACCGGGGTGAAGGTACCCAGCGTCTGCAGGCCGCCGAGGTTGCGCAGGATCAGGATGACCAACACGCCGATCGGGATCATGACCATGATCATGAAGGTCTGCTGGGTCTGCAGCGGCAAGCCGTACAGCGAGTACTCGAGGAAGCTGGCGTCGGTGTTCTCGTCGGTCAGCTTGGCCAGGCGAATGGCGTTCATCTCGCTGTTGTTCAGGCTGAAGCTGACGGCGGCTTGACGGCCGCCCTCGAGGCTGACCAGTTCACCATCGCCGATCCACCAGACCAGGCGGTCAGCCGGCAGGCCCTGTTCACCGGTTTCCGGGTTGAAATACAGCCACTTCTGGCCGTTGAAACTGCGCAGCCACAGCTCTGGCGATTGAGCCACTTCGGCCAGCAGGCGAATGGTGTGTACGCGCTCCATCGGCACGTGGGCGATGGACAGCAGCAGGTCGACCACCTTGGCCTTGTTGGCGGTGGAAGCGTCGCCGCCGAGCAGCAGCTTGACGTTGTCGTCACCTACATTGTTAACGCGCTTGATGGTCTCGCTGATGAAGGTTTCGACGTCCGCCGAATGCTGGCGGATCGGCGCGAGCAAGGCTTCGGCTGCGATCTTCTCGGGGCCTTCGACCGGGATGCTGTCGCGGAAGATCGGGCCCTTGGCCGGCGGCTGTTCGCCGCTGTAGCGCTTGGTCAGGACCAGGCGGTAGTAGAGGGTCTGCTTGCCACTGGCGCGACGGGCCGACCAGGTGACGCGGCGGTTGCCGTCGACACGGTTGACGCTGACGCCGTAGTTGTTGGAAATGAAGCTTTCGTTGAGGCTCACGTAATCCTGGTTCAGCGGCGGTACGAACATCTGCAGCTTCACCGGCTCGCGCGGGGTCGCCTGGAATTCGACCTTGGCGTCGATGTTCCACAGATCGTCGGTCTCGTCCTCGGTCATCGGGATGCCGAGAATGAAGATTTGGTATGCCGTAATCAGAACGCCCAAGGTCACCAGCAGGGTGATCAGGACTTTCAGATGCAGGTTCAGAGAGCGCATGGGAATTACTCGCCAGGGGTTGCGTCGTCGGTGCAGTCGGGTTTGCCGGCCGCGTATTTAAGGCTTGGATCGACCATGGCCTCGAAGTGCTTGAGCGCTTCGGAGCCGATCAGAAGCGGGTATTGGAATGCGCTTCGGTCGGTCAAGTTCACTTCGATCGTGCGCAGGGTCTGCCCCATGCACAGTTCGAGGTCGATGACCGGGCGTGCGGTGTAGGTCTTGTCTTCATCGGGGTCGAAGTCGCCCGCACGTCGTTTGATCTTGCTGATACGCGCCAGCGGACGCTCGATGGTCCGCTCGTGGGCGTCATCGATGGCCAGCACGAAACGCACCCAGGTTTCTCCGTCACGCTTGAAACGTTTGATGTCGCGAGCGCTGAGGGACGCGGTCTTGGCGCCGGTGTCGAGCTTGGCCGCTACCTGCAGGTCCAGTTCTTCTATGTGAATGTATTCGTTCAGGCCATAGATCGACTTGCCCATGGCCAGAGCCGGACAGGACAAGGTCAGCAAGCAGAGCAACAGGGAGAAGGGTTTCAGTCTCATGGGTCCTTGAGAAGGTGTTGCCAGGGGCGGTGAGCGACAGCCTCTGGCGGCATACTGCCATATAACCGTCTGCCGGGAAGTCTAGCAGGCATGGCAACAGGCGTTGGCCGGGCGTGAATGCGCGGATTCTAACATGGGGATTTTCCGTGCTGACAGCAGCTTATGTAGCTTTCTGCAAGTAACGTCAAGGCTTGGGCAGGGCGGCGCAAATAAAATATTGTCGACAATACTTTAGTCTGCTTTGACGGTTTTGGCTTTTAAGCGTAGTTTTGTCGTCATTGAGCGCTATCGGTGTCGACAATCATGCTGCTTGAATCAGATGCGTCAGCAACGCCTCAGGTGGATTCGGAAACACTTTCCGAGCACGTCTTTCGCCTGATCCAGGCTGCCATCGTCAAAGGTGAGATCGCCCCCGGCAGCAAGATTTCCGAGCCGGAGTTGGCGCGTACCTACGGCATCAGCCGGGGGCCGCTGCGCGAGGCGATCCATCGCCTGGAAGGGCAGAAACTGCTGGTGCGCGTACCGCATGTGGGGGCGCGGGTGGTGTCGCTCAGTCATGCCGAGCTGATCGAGCTGTACGAGATCCGCGAGTCCCTCGAAGGCATGGCCTGCCGCCTGGCCGCTGAGCGCATGACCCAGCACGAGATCGACGAACTGCGCCGGGTGCTGGAGCTGCACGAGCAGGACGCCGCGTTCAGGGCTGGCGTCGGTTACTACCAGCAGGAAGGCGACTTCGACTTCCACTACCGGATCATCCAGGGCAGCGGCAACCGCACCCTGGCCAAGCTGCTGTGCGACGAGCTGTACCAGTTGGTGCGCATGTACCGCCTGCAGTTCTCCGCGACGCCCAATCGGCCGCACCAGGCCTTCGCCGAACACCACCGCATTCTCGATGCCATCGCCGAACGTGACGGCGAGCTGGCCGAACTGCTGATGCGCCGCCACATCGGCGCCTCCAAGCGCAATATCGAGCGCCACTACAGCGAAGCGCTCGCCACTTCATCCAAGACCCGAGGTGATTCATGACCCAGCTTTCCGCCGGCCAGCGTTTCCGCCAGGCCCTCGCCGAAGAGCAACCGCTGCAGGTGATCGGTGCGATCAACGCCAACCATGCACTGCTGGCCAAGCGCGCAGGCTTTCGCGCCATCTACCTGTCCGGTGGCGGTGTCGCGGCCGGCTCGCTCGGGCTGCCGGACCTGGGCATCAACACCCTGGATGACGTGCTCACCGACGTGCGCCGCATCACCGATGTCTGCGATCTGCCGCTGCTGGTGGACATAGATACCGGCTTTGGTCCTTCGGCCTTCAACATCGAGCGCACCATCAAGAACCTGATCAAGGCCGGTGCTGCCGCCGCGCATATCGAAGATCAGGTCGGCGCCAAGCGCTGCGGCCACCGTCCGGGCAAGGAGATCGTTTCTTGCGAGGAAATGTGCGACCGGGTGCGCGCCGCTGCTGACGCCAAGACCGATCCAGACTTCTTCCTTATCGCCCGTACTGATGCGATTCAGGCTGAGGGCGTGGACGCTGCCATCGAGCGTTGTCAGGCCTACGTCGAGGCTGGTGCTGACGGTATCTTCGCCGAGGCCGCTTACGACCTGCCGACCTACAAGCGTTTCGTCGAGGCGCTGAAGGTGCCGGTGCTGGCCAATATCACCGAGTTCGGCGCCACGCCGCTGTTCACCCGCGACGAGCTGGCCTCGGTTGGCGTGGCCATCCAGCTGTATCCGCTGTCGGCCTTCCGTGCGGCGAACAAGGCGGCGGAAAGTGTCTACACCTCGATTCGCCAGAACGGTCACCAGAAAGACGTGATCGAGCTGATGCAGACCCGCGCCGAGTTGTACGACCGTATCGGCTACCACGCCTTCGAGCAGAAGCTCGACGCGCTGTTCGCCGCTGGCAAGAAGTAAAGCTGCACACGGGTTCGCTTATGCAGGAGCGAATTTATTCGCGATTCGCCGATGAATTCGCTCCTGCGCTACGGCCCGCTACCGCTGACAGTAAGCAGAACAAGAAGAGTCGAGGAGATAACCATGAGCGCCACCGAAACCACCCCTGGCTTCAAGCCGAAGAAATCCGTCGCTCTGAGCGGCACCGCCGCCGGTAACACCGCGCTGTGCACCGTCGGTCGCACCGGCAACGACCTGCACTACCGTGGCTATGACGTGCTCGATTTCGCCAACCGCTGCGAGTTCGAGGAGATTGCCCATCTGCTGGTGCACGGCAAGCTGCCCAACGTCGCCGAGCTGGCTGGCTACAAGGCCAAGCTCAAGGCCCTGCGCGGTCTGCCGGCCGGGGTGAAGGCGGCTCTGGAGCAACTGCCGCCCTCGGCGCACCCGATGGACGTGATGCGCACCGCGGTATCCGTGCTTGGCTGCCTGGCCCCGGAGAAGGACGACCATAACTACCCGGGCGCCCGCGACATTGCCGACAAGCTGATGGCTTCCCTGGGTTCGGCGCTGCTGTACTGGTACCACTACAGCCACAACGGCAAGCGCATCGACGTTGAAACCGACGACGACTCCATCGGCGGCCACTTCCTGCACCTGCTGCACGGCGAGAAGCCGCGTGAGTCCTGGGTGCGCGCCATGCATACCTCGCTCAACCTGTACGCCGAGCACGAATTCAACGCCTCGACCTTCACCTCGCGGGTGATCGCCGGCACCGGCTCCGACCTGTTCTCCTGCATCGCTGGCGCCATCGGCGCACTGCGCGGCCCCAAGCACGGCGGCGCCAACGAAGTGGCCTTCGAGGTGCAGAAGCGCTACGACAGCCCGGACGAGGCCGAGGCCGATATCCGCGAGCGGGTAGGGCGCAAGGAAGTGGTGATCGGCTTCGGTCACCCGGTCTACACCGTCAGCGACCCGCGCAACAAGGTGATCAAGGACGTGGCCCGCGAGCTCTCCGTGGAGCAGGGCAGCACCAAGATGTATGACATTGCCGAGCGCCTGGAAAGCGTGATGTGGGAGATCAAGAAGATGTTCCCCAACCTCGACTGGTTCAGCGCAGTGAGCTACCACATGATGGGCGTGCCCACCGCCATGTTCACCCCGCTGTTCGTCATCGCCCGCACCGCCGGCTGGTCCGCTCACGTCATCGAGCAACGCATCGACGGCAAGATCATCCGTCCGAGCGCCAACTACACAGGCCCCGAAGACCTGAAGTTCGTGCCGCTCAAGGATCGTAAATAACTAATCATGGAAAACACCATGAACGACACCGTGAATAGCCAATACCGCAAGCGCCTGCCCGGCACCGCGCTGGATTACTTCGATGCCCGTGAGGCGGTCGAGGCGATCCAGGCCGGCGCATGGGCGAAGCTCCCGTACACCTCGCGCGTGCTCGCCGAGCAGCTGGTGCGCCGCTGCGATCCGCAAGACCTGATCGGCGCGCTGGAGCAACTGGTCTACCGCAAGCGTGACCTGGATTTCCCCTGGTATCCGGCGCGCGTGGTCTGCCACGACATTCTCGGCCAGACCGCGCTGGTCGACCTGGCCGGCCTGCGCGACGCCATCGCCGAAAAGGGTGGTGATCCGTCCAAGGTCAACCCGGTGGTGCCGACCCAGTTGATCGTCGACCACTCGTTGGCCGTGGAAGCGCCGGGTTTCGATCCTGACGCTTTCGAGAAGAACCGTGCCATCGAGGATCGCCGCAACGAGGATCGCTTCCACTTCATCGACTGGACCAGGACCGCGTTCAAGAACGTCGACGTGATCCCGGCCGGCAACGGCATCATGCACCAGATCAACCTGGAGAAAATGAGCCCAGTGATCCAGGCGCGCGGCGGTATCGCCTTCCCCGACACCTGCGTCGGCACCGACTCCCATACTCCGCACGTGGACGCCCTGGGCGTGATCGCCATTGGCGTTGGCGGCCTGGAAGCCGAGACGGTGATGCTCGGCCATCCGTCGATGATGCGTCTGCCCGATATCGTCGGCGTCGAGCTCACCGGCAAGCGCCAGCCTGGCATTACCGCCACCGATATCGTTCTGGCGCTGACCGAGTTCCTGCGCAAGGAGCGCGTGGTCGGTGCCTGGGTCGAATTCTTTGGCGAGGGTGCGGACAGCCTGTCCATTGGCGACCGCGCGACCATCTCCAACATGTGCCCAGAATACGGCGCGACTGCTTCGATGTTCTACATCGACGGCCAGACCATCGACTACCTCAAGCTCACCGGCCGTGAGCCGGAGCAGGTGGCGCTGGTGGAGAACTATGCCAGGACCCTCGGGTTGTGGAGTGACGCGCTGACAACCGCCGAGTACGAGCGCGTGCTGCGCTTCGACTTGGGCAGCGTGGGCCGCAATATGGCCGGCCCGAGCAACCCGCACCGCCGCCTGCCGACTGCGGCTTTGGCCGAGCGTGGCATCGCCGACGAAGCCAAACTGCAAGCCGGCAAGGGCGAAGAAGCGCAAGGGCTGATGCCCGATGGCGCGGTGATCATCGCCGCCATCACTAGCTGCACCAACACCTCCAACCCGCGCAACGTGGTGGCCGCCGGCCTGGTGGCGAAGAAGGCCAACGCCCTGGGCCTGGTGCGCAAGCCTTGGGTGAAAACGTCGTTCGCGCCGGGCTCCAAGGTTGCGAAGCTGTATCTGGAAGAGGCTGGCCTGCTGCCAGAGCTGGAAAAGCTCGGTTTCGGCATCGTCGCCTACGCCTGCACCACCTGTAACGGCATGTCCGGCGCGCTCGATCCGGTGATCCAGAAGGAAATCATCGAGCGCGACCTGTACGCTACCGCCGTCCTGAGTGGCAACCGCAACTTCGATGGGCGTATCCACCCGTACGCCAAACAGGCCTTCCTCGCCTCGCCGCCGCTGGTGGTCGCCTACGCCATCGCGGGCACCGTGCGCTTCGATATCGAGCAGGATGTACTGGGCCATGACTCGGCTGGCAATCCGATCACCCTTAAGGATCTGTGGCCGAGCGATGAGGAGATCGACGCCATCGTCGCGGCGAGCGTGAAGCCCGAGCAGTTCAAGCAGATCTATATCCCGATGTTCGACCTGGGCAGCGTGCAGGAGGCCGAGAGCCCGCTTTACGACTGGCGGCCGATGTCGACCTATATCCGCCGCCCACCGTACTGGGAAGGTGCACTGGCCGGTGAACGCACGCTCAAGGGCATGCTGCCGCTGGCAATCCTGCCGGACAACATCACCACCGACCATCTGTCGCCGTCCAACGCTATCCTGGCGGACTCGGCAGCGGGCGAGTACCTGGCAAAAATGGGCCTGCCGGAGGAGGACTTCAACTCCTACGCCACCCACCGTGGTGATCACCTCACCGCGCAGCGTGCCACCTTCGCCAACCCGCAGTTGGTCAACGAAATGGTCGTGGTCGACGGGCAGGTGAAGAAGGGCTCGCTGGCCCGCGTCGAGCCGGAAGGGAAGGTCATGCGCATGTGGGAAGCCATCGAGACCTACATGAACCGCAAGCAGAACCTGATCATCGTCGCCGGTGCCGACTACGGCCAGGGCTCATCGCGGGACTGGGCGGCCAAGGGCGTGCGTTTGGCCGGTGTCGAGGTGATCGTCGCTGAAGGTTTCGAGCGCATCCACCGTACCAATCTGGTGGGCATGGGCGTGCTGCCGGTGGAGTTCAAGCCAGGTACCACACGCCTGACCCTGGGCCTGGATGGCACCGAAACCTATGACATCGAGGGCGATATTTCGCCGCGCTGCGACCTGACCCTGGTGGTCAATCGCCGCAACGGTGAGGTGCTGCGGGTGCCGGTGACCTGCCGTCTGGATACGGCCGCCGACGTTAGCGTTTACAACGCTGGTGGCGTGCTGCAGCGCTTCGCCAAGGACTTCCTCGAAGGCGCGGTGGCTTGAGTTACGACCGGCCCGTAAGCGGGTCGGTACAACTTCTGTAGGAGCGAGCTCTGCTCGCGAACGAAGCTTCTCAGCGAGGCTATTCGCGAGCAAAGCTCGCTCCTACAAAAAGCGCTAGCGCGTAGCTCGGATGAAATCCGAGGAGCACCATCATTTCCTATCAGGACTGCACTCATGGCTTATCTGCCGCAAGTGAAAATCCCCGCCACTTACATGCGTGGCGGTACAAGCAAGGGCGTGTTTTTTCGCCTGCAGGATCTGCCCGAACCTTGCCAGGTGCCGGGCGAGCCCCGTGACAAACTGTTCATGCGCGTGATCGGCAGCCCCGATCCATACGCGGCGCAGATCGACGGCATGGGCGGCGCTACCTCCAGCACCTCCAAGTGCGTGATCCTGTCGAAAAGCAGCCAGGCCGAGCACGATGTCGACTACCTCTATGGTCAGGTCTCCATCGACAAGGCCTTCGTCGACTGGAGCGGCAACTGCGGCAACCTGTCTACCGCCGCTGGTGCCTTCGCCATCCATGCCGGTCTGGTCGATCCTGCGCGGATTCCCGACAACGGCACCTGCGAGGTGCGTATCTGGCAGGCCAATATTCAGAAAACCATCATCGCCCATGTGCCCGTCACTGACGGCCAGGTGCAGGAAACCGGCGACTTCGAGCTGGACGGCGTGACCTTCCCGTCGGCGGAGATCGTGCTGGAATTTCTCGATCCGTCCGATGACGGCGAGGAGGGCGGCTCGATGTTCCCCACCGGCAACCTGGTCGATGACCTCGAGGTGCCAGGCATCGGCACCTTGAAGGCGACCATGATCACTGCCGGTATCCCGACCATCTTCGTCAATGCCGAGGATATCGGCTATCAGGGCACCGAGCTGCGTGAGGCCATCAACGGTGACCCGGCGCAACTGGCGCGTTTCGAGCAGATCCGCATCGCCGGTGCGCTACGGATGGGGCTTATAAAAACGGCTGAGGAGGCTGCGACACGTCAGCACACGCCGAAGGTCGCCTTCGTCAGCCCGCCCAAGGACTACCGCACCTCCAGCGGCAAGGAGGTGAAGGCCGGCGAGACCGACCTGCTGGTGCGTGCGCTGTCCATGGGCAAGCTGCACCACGCGATGATGGGCACCTGCGCGGTGGCCATTGGCACCGCGGCGGCGATTCCCGGCACGCTGGTCAACCTGGCTGCCGGTGGCGGCGAGCGCGAGGCGGTACGTTTCGGCCATCCATCCGGCACCTTGCGTGTCGGTGCTCAGGCCAAGCGGGTCGACGGTCAGTGGACGGTGACCAAGGCGGTGATGAGCCGCAGCGCGCGCATCCTGATGGAAGGCTGGGTGCGAGTGCCAGTAGAGCAGTTATGAGCGGCAGGCCTGTAGGAGCGAATTTATTCGCGATCGGATTTCGCGAATAAATTCGCTCCTACAACTTATTTAAGTCGGCGTTCGACGCCTTTCTCGACGAGGATCTTGGCCGAGATTTCCTCGACCGAGAAATGCGTGGAGTTGATGAAGGCGATGTTCTCGCGACGGAACAGGCTCTCGACCTCACGCACCTCGAACTCGCACTGGGCAAAGCTGGCATAGCGGCTATTGGGCTTGCGCTCGTGGCGGATAGCGGTGAGGCGATCCGGGTCGATGGTCAGGCCGAACAGCTTTTCGCGGTATTTTTTCAGCGAATCGGGAAGCTGCAGGCGCTCCATGTCGTCTTCGGTCAGCGGATAGTTGGCAGCGCGAATACCGTACTGCATGGCCATATATAGGCAGGTGGGCGTTTTGCCGCAGCGTGAAACACCGACCAGGATCAGATCGGCCTTGTCGTAATAATGGGTGCGCGCGCCGTCGTCGTTATCCAGTGCGAAGTTCACCGCCTCGATACGCTCCATATAGTTGGAGTGCTGGCCAATGGAGTGCGACTTGCCGACGGAGTAGGAGGAGTGCGAGCTCAACTCCTGTTCAAGGGGCGAGAGGAAGGTGGAAAAGATGTCGATCATGAAACCATTTGCGGTGTCGAGGATCGCACGAATATCGCGATTGACGATGGTGTCGAAGATGATCGGGCGTACACCGTCCCTTTCAGCGGCGGCGTTGATTTGTTGTACCATGGCGCGCGCTTTATCGACACTGTCGATATAAGGACGCGTAAGTTTGGTGAATTGAATATTCTCGAACTGCGCGAGCAGGCTCTGGCCCAAGGTTTCGGCCGTGATGCCAGTGCCGTCGGAGATGAAGAAAGCGGTTCGTTTCATTTGCGCCAAAGGCCTTAAGCTGAGATCGATTCTTGGCTATGATAGGCCGCGTTTTCCGCCGGCCCCATGGGGTTTCGGCATTGTTACTTATTCAAGGGCAAGGCCACAATCTTGCGGCAGTTCGCCGCCAGAGCATCCAGCCCCCCGAGAATTTGTGCAAAGGCTTGCGAGCTGGAGCCTGCTTTTAATGCAGCATGGCCGATGCGCAGCTGGCTTTACGCGAATTCTGAGCTTTTCCAACATCTTAGTGGAGAGATCACCTTGGTAGAGTACGTAGTTTCCCTCGATAAGCTCGGCAATCACGATGTTGAGCATGTGGGGGGCAAGAACGCATCCCTCGGCGAGATGATCAGTAACCTGGCTGGCGCCGGCGTCTCGGTTCCCGGCGGTTTCGCCACTACGGCTCAGGCCTATCGCGACTTTCTCGAGCAGAGCGGCCTGAACGCGCAGATCCACGCAGCGCTCGACGCACTCGATGTCGACGACGTCAACGCTCTTGCCAAGACTGGCGCACAGATTCGCCAGTGGGTGATGGACGCCGAATTTCCAGCCCAACTCGATGCCGATATTCGCAAGGCCTTCGCCGAAATGAGCGCCGGCAACGACAACATGGCCGTGGCCGTGCGTTCCTCCGCCACCGCCGAAGACCTGCCGGACGCCTCCTTTGCCGGCCAACAGGAAACCTTCCTCAATATCCGCGGCGTGGACAACGTGATCCGCGCTGCCAAGGAAGTGTTCGCCTCGCTGTTCAATGACCGCGCCATCGCCTACCGCGTGCACCAGGGCTTTGACCACAAGCTGGTCGCCCTGTCCGCCGGTGTGCAGCGCATGGTGCGTTCGGAAACCGGCACCGCCGGCGTGATGTTCACTCTCGATACCGAGTCCGGCTTCCGTGACGTGGTGTTCATTACCGGGGCCTACGGCCTCGGCGAGACCGTGGTGCAGGGCGCGGTGAACCCCGACGAGTTCTACGTGCACAAGCCGACCCTGGAGGCTGGCCGCCCGGCGATTCTGCGTCGCAACCTGGGCAGCAAGGCGATCAAGATGGTCTACGGTGACGAAGCCAAGGCCGGTCGTTCGGTCAAGACCGTCGAGGTCGATCGTGCCGAGCGCGCACGCTTCTGCATCACCGACGCCGAGGTCAGCGAGCTGGCCAAGCAGGCGCTGATCATCGAGAAACACTACGGCCGCCCGATGGATATCGAGTGGGCCAAGGACGGTGACGACGGCAAGCTGTACATCGTGCAGGCCCGTCCGGAAACCGTGAAGAGCCGCTCCAGCGCCACCGTGATGGAGCGCTACCTGCTGAAAGAGAAGGGCACCGTTCTGGTCGAAGGCCGTGCCATCGGCCAGCGCATCGGCGCCGGCAAGGTGCGGGTGATCCATGACGTGTCCGAAATGGACAAGGTGCAGCCGGGCGACGTGCTGGTCTCCGACATGACCGACCCGGACTGGGAGCCGGTGATGAAGCGCGCCAGCGCCATCGTTACCAACCGCGGCGGGCGTACCTGTCATGCGGCGATTATCGCCCGCGAGCTGGGCATTCCCGCCGTGGTCGGCTGCGGCAACGCCACCAGCGTGCTGAAGGATGGCCAGGGTGTCACAGTCTCCTGCGCCGAAGGCGATACCGGCTTCATCTTCGAAGGCGAGCTGGGCTTCGACATCCGCAAGAACTCGGTCGACGCCATGCCCGAGCTGCCGTTCAAGATCATGATGAACGTCGGTAACCCGGATCGCGCCTTCGATTTCGCCCAGCTGCCCAACGAAGGTGTGGGCCTGGCCCGCCTGGAATTCATCATCAACCGCATGATCGGCGTGCACCCCAAGGCGCTGCTGAACTTCTCCAGCCTGCCGCCGGAGATCAAGGACAGCGTCGAGAAGCGCATCGCTGGTTATGGTGATCCGGTCGACTTCTATGTCGAGAAGCTGGTTGAGGGTATCAGCACCCTGGCCGCAGCGTTCTGGCCGAAGAAAGTCATCGTGCGCCTGTCGGACTTCAAGTCCAACGAATACGCCAACCTGATCGGCGGCAAGCTGTACGAGCCGGAAGAAGAAAACCCGATGCTGGGCTTCCGTGGCGCCTCGCGCTACATCAGCGAATCGTTCCGTGACTGCTTCGAACTCGAGTGCCGGGCGCTGAAGAAAGTGCGCAACGAGATGGGCCTGACCAACGTCGAAATCATGGTGCCCTTCGTGCGCACCCTGGGCGAGGCCTCGCAAGTGGTCGAACTGCTGGCCAGCAATGGCCTGGCGCGCGGTCAGGATGGCCTGAAGGTCATCATGATGTGCGAGCTGCCGTCCAACGCCATTCTGGCCGAAGAGTTCCTCGAGTTCTTCGATGGCTTCTCCATCGGCTCCAACGACCTGACCCAGCTGACCCTGGGCCTGGATCGCGACTCCGGCATCGTTGCGCACCTGTTCGATGAACGTAACCCGGCGGTGAAGAAGCTGCTGGCCAACGCCATTGCTGCCTGCAACAAGGCTGGCAAGTACATCGGCATATGCGGCCAGGGCCCTTCGGATCACCCGGACCTGGCCAAGTGGCTGATGGAGCAGGGCATCGAGAGCGTCTCGCTGAACCCTGATTCGGTCCTCGACACCTGGTTCTTCCTGGCCGAGGCGCAGCCCGCCTGAGATCAGTAACGACCGGAAGAAGGGCGGGTCGATCCCGCCCTTTTTTCTGGTTGTTCAGCCCTGACAGTCACCAGAGCCGTCGCCAGCGATTTCACAGTCGCTCCGGCGGTTTTTTGTGGGTTCCGTTCTTCTTTGTGGCGCAGCGCCATTGCGGTTTTTCGATCCATGCAAAGCAGTAGTGAGCTTTTCCCCGTCGCCCTGATCAGCGCCGAACTACGTGGCGACCTCAGCGAGGACGTCTACCTTCTCAAGCCGAACAATAGCCCGGATTCCAGTGTAGAGCTGGCTTTGACCCGAGTAGGCCTGGCGGGCGCCGAAGGTGCGCGCGGCGTGCCCGTGGTGTTGTTGCATGGCAGCTTCTCCAACCGACGTTTCTGGTATTCGCCGAAGGGCATTGGCCTCGGTGCGTATCTGGCGCGCGCCGGGTTCGACGTGTGGATCGCCGAAATGCGCGGCCATGGTCTGTCGCCGCGCAACGAAGGCTATCGTGACAACAGCGTGGCGCAGTACGTGCGCTACGACCTGCCGGCCATCGCCGATTTCATTTTCGAGCAGTCCGGGCAGCCTGCGCACTGGGTCGGCCACTCCCTGGGAGGGGTAATTCTGGCAGCTGCACTGGGCGGCGGTTATCTCGAGCAATCTCGCGCGCGCTCCGCTGCGCTGTTCGGCAGCCAGATCAGCCGCATCTACTGGCCGCTTAAGGTGCCGCCAGTAGAGTGGGGCGCGCGCCTGCTGCTGCGCGCCTTTCCCTATCTTTCCGGGCGTCGTCTGAAGCGCGGGCCTGAAGACGAGCCGATCGGCCTGGCACGGGAAACCCTGCGCTGGCTCAGGCTGTTCGGGCGATTCGGCGACGGCGAGCAGGACTGGTGGGCAGGTCTTGCCCAGGTGCGCGTACCGATTCTGGCCGTGGCGGCTGCGGCTGATTCCGATGATCCTGCCTGGGCTTGCCGCAAGCTGCTTGAGCAGTGCAGCGCCGCGCCGAGGCACTTTCTGCTGTTGGGCAAGGACCAAGGTTTCGCCAGTGACTTCGGGCATATCGAAATGCTGGTCAGCAAGGAGGCCCAGCGCGAGGTCTGGCCAATTGCCGAACTTTGGCTACGGCATCTGCACTTGCCTGCCGAGTTCGTCGAGGCTCCTATAGCAGGTGCTTGAGCGGCCAAGGTCGTTTCTTCAGCGGATGCTTACCGGTACTATGTGACGCATCGTGTGCGCGTGGTCATTTCCAGGGCTGGCGCTCGTTCGCCGTTCATTGCAAGCGAGGTGTTGCGCTTGCACCGCCTCGAGCGGGTCCATGAAGGTGGCTGCCTTTTCATCCATTGTCGCAAGGAGTTGTGTCATGCACTACATCACCCCCGATCTGTGTGATGCCTACCCGGAACTGATCCAGGTGGTCGAGCCGATGTTCGCCAATTACGGCGGCCGCGATTCCTTCGGCGGTCAGATCGTCACCATCAAGTGCCATGAGGACAATTCCCTGGTGAAGGAGCAGGTCGATCTGCCCGGGCAGGGCAAGGTGCTGGTCGTCGATGGTGGTGGTTCGCTGCGGCGCGCGCTGCTGGGCGACATGCTGGCCGAGAAAGCTGCCAGGAATGGCTGGGAAGGCATCGTGGTGTATGGCTGCATTCGTGATGTTGACGTCATCGCCCAGACCGACCTGGGCGTGCAGGCGCTGGCCAGCCACCCGATGAAAACCGACAAGCGCGGCATTGGCGACCTGAACGTGCCAGTCACCTTTGGCGGCGTGACCTTCAAGCCGGGCGATTACCTGTACGCCGACAACAACGGTGTAATCGTCTCCCCGCAAGCTCTCAAGATGCCGGAATAAGCCGATGCTGGATCAGGATTCGGCGCTGCTGCACGCCTTCGTACTCGATGGCCGTGGCGGTGCGCGCAGCATCAGTCGCGACGAACTGGACGGCCTTCAGCTGGGCGAGCATGAGAGCCTCTGGCTGCATTGGGATCGCAGCCAGGCGCAGTCACAGCGCTGGTTGCGCGAGAGCAGTGGGCTGGACGAATTCAGCTGCGACCTGCTGTTGGAAGAGAACACCCGGCCGCGTCTTTTGCCGTTGCCGGACAACGAGATGTTGATCTTCCTGCGCGGGGTCAACCGCAACCCGGGCGCCGAGCCCGAAGACATGGTGTCGGTGCGCATTTTTGCCGATGCCCAGCGGGTGATTTCCCTGCGCCTGCGACCGCTGCTGGCGACCGATGCGCTGATTGCCGATCTGCTGGCGGGCAAGGGGCCAAAAACCTCTTCCGAGCTGCTGCTGGAGCTGGCGCGTCACCTGACCAGCCGCGTCGATGATCTGGTCGCCGAGTTGAGCGAGCAGCTCGACGGCGAGGAGGATGGTCTCGATGGCGATGAGCGCTATCGTCCCGATCACGGCTTGATGCTGCAGGTGCGTCGGCGTGCGGCCAGCTTGCGCCGCTTTCTCGCGCCGCAGCGTGATCTCTATGCGCAGCTGGCACGCAACAAGCAGCCCTGGTTCGTCGAAGACGATGACGATTATTGGAATGAACTCAACAACAGGCTGACGCGTTATCTGGAGGAGCTGGAGCTGATTCGGGAACGGGTTGGTCTGGTGCTCGAGGCGGAGAGCAGCCGGCTTGGCGAACGCATGAATCGGATCATGTACCGCTTCACGGTGATCACCGGCCTGTTCCTGCCTTTGAGCTTCCTCACCGGGCTACTGGGCATCAACGTTGGCGGCATTCCCGGGGCGGACAATCCGATCGGTTTCTTCATCGCCTGCGGCCTGATGGTCGTTCTGGCGGTGGGGCAATTGCTGCTTTTTCGCCGTTGGCGTTGGCTGTGATGTGTGACTCATCCGCCGGCTACTGCGTCTAGCCGTGACATCCAGTGAGGTGCGCATGCACGATCCATTCGAAGAGTCTCTACGCGATTTGCTCAAGTCCTCGCCGTCCAGCCATGACGACGATGCCTGCCTGCACCGCGTTCTCAAGACCGCCAACCGGCAGGTCGGCGCTGGTGACCTGTTCAGCCTGATGGGCCACTGGGCGCAGGCCTTGATGATCGCCCTGAACAACGGTTCGGCGCATGTCGCGCCGGTATCGCGCCGTACCCAATCCTCTGCTTCTGCTGATAAGGCCGACTGAAATGGAACTCGACCCCTGGACCCAAAGCCTGATCTCCGCGATGACCGCACTGTGGACCAAGGTTGCCGGATTCATTCCCAACCTGTTCGTCGCATTGGTGCTGGTGTTGCTTGGCTTCGTCGTCGCCAAACTGCTCGACACCCTGCTGTCCAAGCTGCTCGGCAAGGTTGGCCTGGATCGCCTGATGATGGGCACCGGTCTGACCAAGCTGCTGGCACGTGTCGGTATCCACGCCTCGGTTTCGACCCTGATCGGCAAGATCGTCTACTGGTTCGTGCTGCTGATCTTCCTGGTTTCCGCTGCTGAATCGCTGGGGCTGCAACGGGTTTCCGCGACCCTCGATGTGCTGGCGCTGTATCTGCCCAAGGTCTTCGGCGCGGCCCTGGTGCTGCTCGCCGGCGTGCTCCTGGCGCAGCTGGTCAGCAGCCTGGTGCGTGGCGCCGCCGAAGGCGTGGGCCTCGAATATGCCAACGGCCTGGGGCGCGTTGCGCAGGGGCTGGTGATCATCATCAGCATCTCCGTGGCCATCGGCCAGCTGGAGGTCAAGACCGATCTGCTCAACAACGTCATCGCCATCGTGCTGATCTCCGTCGGCCTAGCAGTGGCGCTGGCACTAGGTTTGGGCAGCCGCGATATCGCCAGCCAGATCCTGGCCGGCATCTATGTGCGCGAGTTGTATCAGGTCGGGCAACAAGTGCAGGTTGGTGAGGTCGAAGGCCAGATCGAAGAGATCGGCACAGTGAAGACCACCCTGTTGACCGATACCGGTGAGCTGGTATCGGTAGCCAATCGAGTGATGCTCGAACAACGCGTGAACAGTCGCTGACGCCAATCTGTTATTTTATGTAGCTGCCCGGCAGGCGTGACCTGCCGGGCACTTTTCGTCCTGACCGTCGGCCCGACTCGTTTTGAACAAAGCTCAAACCCCGCCCACGCGCTATGACCCCCGCGAGCTCACCGATGAAGAGCTGGTGGCGCGCGCCCACGACGAGCTGTTTCACATCACTCGTGCTTATGAAGAGCTGATGCGACGCTACCAGCGAACTCTCTTTAACGTTTGTGCACGTTATTTAGGGAACGAAAGGGATGCGGACGATGTCTGTCAGGAGGTGATGCTCAAAGTACTTTATGGCCTTAAAAACTTTGAGGGTAAATCCAAATTCAAAACCTGGCTTTACAGCATCACCTACAATGAATGCATTACCCAGTATCGAAAAGAGCGACGCAAGCGTCGATTGATTGACGCCTTGAGTTTGGATCCGCTCGAAGAGGCTTCCGAGGAGAAGACACCCAAAGTCGAGGAGCGAGGCGGTCTTGATCGATGGTTGGTACACGTCAACCCGATCGACCGCGAGATTCTTGTGCTACGTTTTGTCGCAGAACTTGAGTTTCAAGAGATTGCGGACATCATGCACATGGGCTTGAGCGCAACGAAGATGCGCTACAAGCGAGCATTGGATCGGTTGCGGGATAAATTTTCGGAAACTTCCGAAACTTAGTTCAGCTTCCTGACCACTAAGGGAGTGGCGAAACCTGATAAAATCGCCGACAAGTTGCCGACTGAAGTAACGGTGACTTATTAACCACCAAGATGGGGATTTAACGGATGAAAGTAAAAAACACCTTGGGCGTAGTCATTGGCTCTCTCGTTGCCGCAACCTCCTTCGGCGCGCTGGCGCAAGGCCAAGGCGCTGTCGAGGTGGAGGGCTTCGTCAATCGCTACTTCACCGACACTCAGCGTGATTTCGCTCACGACGAAGGCAATCTGTTCGGTGGCAGCATCGGCTACTACCTGACCGACGACGTCGAGCTGGCGCTGTCCTATGGCGAGTACCACGACCTGCGTGGCGAAGGCTCTCGCGGCAGCAAGGACATCAAAGGCAACCTGACCGACCTGAAGGCCATCTACCACTTTGGTCAGCCGGGCGTTGGTCTGCGTCCTTACGTTTCTGCCGGTTTTGGCCATCAGAGCATCGGCGACGCCAATGGCGGTGGTCGTAACCACTCCACCCTGGCCATCGCTGGCGCGGGTGCCAAGTACTACTTCACCGAGATGTTCTACGCCCGTGCCGGCGTTGACGCTCTGTACAACATCGACCAGGGCGACACCGAATGGCAAGCCGGCGTGGGTGTCGGTCTGAACTTCGGTGGCGGCAGCAAGCCGGCCCCGGCTCCTGTTGTAGCCGCAGCTCCCGAGCCGATGCCTGAGCCTGCTCCGGAGCCGGCGATGGAAAACGTTCGTGTTGAGCTGGACGTCAAGTTCGACTTCGACAAAGACCGCGTTAAAGAAGAAAGCTACGGCGACATCAAGAATCTGGCTGACTTCATGAATCAGTACCCGCAGACCACCACCACCGTGGAAGGTCACACTGACTCCGTCGGTACCGATGCCTACAACCAGGGTCTGTCCGAGCGTCGTGCCAATGCCGTACGTAACGTGCTGGTCGATCAGTACGGTGTAGACGGCAGCCGCGTGAACGCTGTTGGCTACGGCGAAACCCGCCCGGTAGCTGACAACGCCACCGACTCCGGCCGTGCCGTCAACCGTCGCGTTGAAGCTGAAGTGGAAGCCCAGGTCCAGCAGTAATGCTCCTGGTGCTTTAAGGAAAACCCGGCCTCGGCCGGGTTTTTTCTTTTGCGGAATAAAAAAGCCCGCCATGAGACGGCGGGCAGGCAAGCAGAACGTGGATTGAGTCAGGCGTGCAAAAGCTGCGGCATGCCAATCTCGCTGCTGGCGCGGGCGACTTCGCCAATCACCAGGATGGCCGGGCTCTTCAGGGCGAACGCTGCGGCATCGTTCATCATGGCGCCCAGAGAGCTGCGGCATTCGCGTTGCTCGGGCAGCGAGGCGTTCTCGATCATCGCCACCGGCATTTCGCCGCTCATGCCGCCGTCGAGCAGGCCGGTCTGGATATCCGCCAACTTGGCGACGCCCATGTAGATCACCAGCGTCGTGCCGCTCTGCGCCAGCGCCTGCCAGTTCAGAGAGCTGTCGTCCTGGGTATGGGCGGTGAGCAAGGTAACGCCTCGGGCAACGCCGCGCAGGGTCAGGGGGATGCCACAATTGGTGGCGCCAGCCAGCCCGGCGGTGATGCCGTTGACCAGCTCCACCTCGATACCCTGTGCGACGAGCCAGTCGGCTTCCTCGCTGCCGCGGCCGAAGATGCACGGGTCGCCGCCCTTGAGGCGCACCACGCATTTACCCTGACGCGCATAGCGCAGCATCAGGCGATGGATGAAGGCCTGCGGAGTGGAGCGACAGCCGCCGCGTTTACCCACCGAGACGATCCGGGCGCTCGGGCAGTGTTCGAGCACGGCCGGGTTGACCAGATCGTCGATCATCACGACCTCGGCTTGCTTCAGTGCCTTGACCGCCTTGAGCGTTAGCAGCTCGGGGTCACCGGGGCCAGCGCCTACCAGCCAGACTTTTGCGCTCATGTTCACCACCTCTCTCATATCTTTTTCCGCTGGTCCCCACAGAACGTAGGCGCGATCAACAGGCCCTTACAGCCACCTGCTGGTTGGCCAGCAAGCGCTTGATTTCAGGTACGCAGGAGCCACAACTGGTGCCGCACTTGAGTTCCTGCTTGAGTCCGTCCAGGTCCAGGCCGCGCTCGATGCCGGCGCACACGGCGCCTTCGCTGACGTTCAGGCAGTTGCAAAGGGTTTTGCCACGGGCGGTGGCGCCAGCATTGCCCGGCGGCGCGGAGACCGGGGCGAGTAGCCAGCGACGCAGGTCGGCGTCGGCCTGGCCGTCCAGCCACAGGCTGCGCAGCCATTCGCTGGCAGCGGTTTCGCCGGCCAGGCGGATACTGACGATACGGCCATGCTCGATGCGCACGCGTTTACCCACCGCACGGCGCGGATCGTCATAGGCCAGCACCGGACCTTCATGCAGGCGCAGCAGGCGGTCGATCTGCGCCAGCAACTCGGGCTGCGGCGCCACGGCGCTGGCGGCGCGGATCAGCAGGGCGGGGCGGTCGCGTCCGCTAGGGGTAAGGTTGGCGTAGGCGAAGTCCTCGAACAGCGGGCGCAACGCTTCGAAGCGGCTTTGCACCTCACCCTCGACCAGGGCGAACAGTTGCCAGGGCAGCTCGACCTTGTCCACCTCGACTCCGGAATGCTTGAGCTCCGGCTGCTTCGACAATGGATCGAAAGCCGGCTGGGTCAGCACGTTGGTGCCCAACCCCTTGAGAAAACGATCGCCCCAGTGCATCGGCAGCCAGGCCTGGCCAGGCCGCACCGAGTCGTCGCTCTGCACCGGCAGGATGAGGCTGCCACGGCGACTGCGCAGTTTGACCAGATCGCCGTTCTGCAGACGGCGGCGACGCAGCTCATCCGGATGCAGGCCGAGTACGGCGGCCTCGACATGGCCGAACAGACGCGCGGCGGTGCCGGTGCGGCTCATGCCGTGCCACTGGTCGCGCAGGCGGCCGGTGTTGAGGGTGAGTGAATAACGCGCCTCGCGCTTTTCCTTCGGAGCACGGTACGGGTCGGCGTGGAACTGCGCGCGCCCGCTGGCAGTGGGGAAGCGGCCGTCGGCGTAGAGCCGTGCGCTGCCCTGGCGCGCGCCGGGCGGAAACGGCCATTGCTGCGGACCTTGGTCATCGAGCAGCGCGTAGCTCAGCCCCGAGAGGTCGAGATCGCGCTGTGCGGTCAGGTGCTTGTATTCCTCGAACAGCGACTCGCTGTCGGCGAAATCGAACAGGCTTGGCAGGCCGGGGCGGAGCAGAGTTTCCAGGCGAAAAGCGAAGTCGCAGGTGATCGACCAGTCGGGCCGCGCATCGAAGGGCGCTGGCACGGCGCGACGCACGTGGCTGACGCGGCGCTCGGAATTGGTCACCGTGCCTTCCTTTTCGCCCCAGCTGGCGGCGGGCAGCAGCAGGTCGGCGTAGCGGCAGGTCTCGGTGGTAAAGAAGGCTTCTTGAACGACAACGAAAGGGCAGGCGGCCAGGGCCTCATGCACCTTGTTCTGGTTCGGCAGCGATTGCGCCGGGTTGGTGCAGGCGATCCACAAGGCTTTGATGCGACCGTCGTGCACGGCATCGAATAGCTCGATGGCGGACAGGCCGGGCGCCTCCGGCAAGGCGTCGACGCCCCAGTAGGCGGCGACTTCGGCGCGGTGTTCGGCATTGCCGGCCTCGCGATGGCCCGGCAGCAGGTTGCTCAGGCTGCCGGTCTCGCGACCACCCATGGCGTTGGGCTGGCCGGTCAGGGAGAAGGGGCCGGCGCCGGGCTTGCCGATCTGTCCGGTGGCCAGGTGCAGGTTGATCAGCGCGCTGTTCTTGGCGCTGCCGGACGAAGACTGATTGAGTCCCATGCACCACAGTGAAAGGAAGGAGGGCGCGCGGCCGATCAGCTCGGCGCAGCGCTGCAGGGCGTCCAGGCTGATGCCGCAGATATCGGCGGTGGCCGCCGGGCTGTAGTCGCGCACCAGGTTCTTCAGCGCCTCGAAGCCTTCGGTGTGAGCATCGATATAGGCGCGGTCGATCCAGCCCTCCCACAGCAGAATATGCAGGATGCCGTGGAACAGCGCGACGTCGGTGCCGGGCAGGATTGCCAGGTGCAGGTCGGCCAGCTCGCAGGTGTCGGTGCGCCGTGGGTCGACGACGATTACCCTCATCTCCGGGCGGCGTGCCTTGGCTTCTTCCAGGCGGCGGAACAGTACCGGATGCGCGTAGGCCATGTTGGAGCCGGCGATCAGCAGGCAGTCGCTCTGCTCGATATCCTCGTAGCTGCAGGGCGGGGCGTCGGCGCCGAGGCTGCGCTTGTAGCCAACCACCGCCGAGCTCATGCACAGGCGCGAGTTGGAGTCGATGTTGTTGGTGCCGACCAGGGCGCGGGCCAGCTTGTTGAAGGCGTAGTAGTCCTCGGTCAGCAGCTGGCCGGAGATATAGAAGGCCACGCTGTCCGGGCCGTGCTCGCGGATGGTTTCGGCGAATACCGCAGCAGCGTGATCCAGAGCGCTGTCCCAGTCCGTGCGTGAACGGGCCAGGCCCTTACCCAGGCGCAGCTCGGGGTGGAGGGCGCGGGCATCGAGATCGCCAGTCAGGTGCAGGGTCGACCCCTTGCTGCACAGCTTGCCGAAGTTGGCCGGGTGGCTGGGGTCGCCGGCGACGCCGAGGATCTTCTCGCCGTCGTGCTCGATCAGCACGCCGCAGCCCACGCCGCAGTAGCAGCAGGTGGAGGCGGTGACTTGAGTGGGGCTGGCCATGTCGGGCTCCTACAGGCGTAGGGTGGACAACGCTGTGCTTGTCCACCAATGCGTGGGGTTACCGGTGGAAAACGCTTCGCGGTTTTCCACCCTACGGCTTACGCACATTTCGCGGCGGTATTCAGGGCCAGCAGCACGCGGCCGTTTTCCACGCGGGCGTGGTGCCGGTGCGCGCAGCCCACATCCGGTGCCACGGCTTCGCCGGATTCCAGTTCGATCTGCCAGTTGTGCAGCGGGCAGGCTACGCGCTTGCCATAGATCAGCCCTTGGGACAGCGGGCCGCCCTTGTGCGGGCAACGGTCGTCGAGGGCGAAGACCTCATCCCCGGTAGTGCGGAAAATGGCAATGTCGCCCTTGGGGCCACTGACAATGCGCGAGCCGAGGACGTTGATCTCGTCCAGAGCGCAGATATCCAGCCAGTTCATACGGTGGCCTCCTCGATTTGCACGACCTTGATGGTGTCGAACTCTTTTTTCAGCTGCGGCGTCTCTAGGCGCTCCTTCCACGGGTCCTGCTCGAACGACAGGGCATAGTGCAGGCGCGCGGCCAGGGCCTTGCGGTTGGCTTCGTCTTCCAACACCGCCTTCTTGATGTGCTCCATGCCGACGCGCTGCATGTAGTGCACGGTGCGCTCAAGGTAAAAGGCTTCCTCGCGGTACAGCTGGAGGAAGGCGGCGTTGTATTCGCGCACCTCTTCGGCGGTCTTGACCTTGACGAAGAACTCGGCCACCTCGGTCTTGATCCCGCCATTGCCGCCGATGTACAGCTCGAAGCCCGAGTCCACGCCGATGATGCCGACGTCCTTGATACCGGCCTCGGCGCAGTTGCGCGGGCAGCCGGAGACCGCCAGCTTGACCTTGTGCGGCGACCACATGTTGAACAGGTCGTGCTCCAGGTCGATGCCCAACTGGGTCGAGTTCTGCGTGCCGAAGCGGCAGAACTCGCTGCCGACGCAGGTCTTCACCGTTCGGATGGACTTGCCGTAGGCGTGGCCGGACGGCATGTCCAGCTCCTTCCACACTGCCGGCAGGTCTTCCTTCCTGATCCCCAGCAGGTCGATGCGCTGGCCGCCGGTGACCTTGACCATGGGTACGTTGTACTTGTCGGCGACGTCGGCGATGCGGCGCAGCTCCGACGGATTGGTCACGCCGCCCCACATACGCGGGACAACGGAGTACGTCCCGTCTTTCTGAATATTGGCGTGGGCGCGTTCGTTGATCAGGCGCGACTGTGGGTCGTCCTTGGCTTCGCCCGGCCAGGTTGAGATCAGGTAGTAGTTGAGCGCCGGGCGGCAGGTAGCGCAGCCATTGGGCGTGCCCCAGTTCAGGTATTCCATGGTTTGTGCCATGGACGTCAGGTGCTGCTCGCGGATCGCCTTGCGGATTTGTCCGTGGTTGAGGTCGCTGCAGCCGCAGATAGCCTTTTCGCTCTTGGGCTTGACGTCGGCGGCGCCGCCGACGGTGCTGATCAGAATCTGCTCGACCAGGCCGGCGCAGGAACCGCAGGAGCTGGCGGCCTTGGTGTGCTTCTTCACCTCGTCGACCGAGAACAGGCCGTTCTCCTGGATAGCCTTGACGATGGTGCCCTTGCACACGCCGTTGCAGCCGCAGATTTCCATGCTGTCGGGCATATTGGCGGTCTTGTCCGCGCCCTGGTGGCCGACGTCGCCGATCGCACCTTCACCAAACATCAGGTGATCGCGAATCTCGCTGACGTTCTGGCTCTCGCGGATCTGGCGGAAGTACCAGCCGCCGTCGGCGGTGTCGCCGTACAGGCAGGCGCCGACCAGCACGTCGTCCTTGATCACCAGCTTCTTGTACACGCCGCCGATGGGGTCGGAGAGGGTGATGGTTTCGGTGCCTTCGCCGCCCATGAATTCACCGGCGGAGAACAGGTCGATGCCGGTGACCTTGAGCTTGGTCGAGGTCACCGAGCCCTGATAGCGGGAGTAGCCGAGCAGCGCCAGGTGGTTGGCACAGACCTTGGCCTGCTCGAACAGCGGCGCCACCAGGCCGTAGGCGATGCCGCGGTGGCTGGCGCACTCGCCGATGGCATAGACGCGCGGATCATAGGTCTGCATGGTGTCGTTGACCAGGATGCCGCGGTTGCAGGCGATGCCGGACTGTTCGGCCAGCTCGCTGTTGGGGCGGATGCCGGCGGCCATCACCACCAGGTCGGCAGGAATCACCTCGCCGTCCTTGAACTTCACCGCGCAGACGCGGCCTTCGCCGTTGTCCAGCAATTCGGCGGTGTGCTTGGGCAGGAGGAAGTTCAGGCCGCGGTCTTCCAGTGATTTTTGCAGCAGCTCGCCGGCGGTGCGGTCCAGCTGGCGCTCCAGCAGCCAGTCGCCGATGTGCACCACGGTGACGTCCATGCCGCGCAGCTTGAGACCGTTGGCCGCCTCCAGGCCGAGCAGGCCGCCGCCGATGACCACCGCGTGTTTATGGGTCTTGGCGGTGTCCATCATCATCTGGGTGTCAGCGATGTCGCGATAGCCGATCACGCCAGCCAGGTCCTTGCCCGGAATCGGCAGGATGAAGGGGTTGGAGCCGGTGGCGATCAGCAGGCGGTCGTATTCGGCCTCGCTGCCATCATCGGCGATGACCAGGCGCTTCTTGCGGTCGATCCTGACCACCTTGCGCCCGAGCAGCAGCTTGATGTGGTTTTCCGCGTACCAGTTCAGATCGTTGAGCACGATCTCCTCGAAGGTCTGCTCGCCGGCCAGCACCGGCGAAAGCAGGATGCGGTTGTAGTTGGGGTGCGGCTCGGCGCCGAACACGGTGATGTCGTAGAGATCGGGGGCGAGCTTGAGCAGCTCTTCGAGGGTGCGTACACCCGCCATGCCGTTGCCGATCATCACCAGCTTGAGTTTTTGCATGCCGGCCATCTCCTGAATCGTTGATCACGGAAAAAGTGGCTGCCGTAAATGGCAAGCCAGAAAACAAAAAAGGCGTCCCGCTAGTCACCTAGCGAGGACGCCTTTGTCCAGGTCCCGTTCTGTCGGGAGGTGCAGCCTTCTTCGTTGAAGGCCGCACTTTATGTTGTGTCAGAAGCAATGCAGCCCTTGTGCCAACTCTGCCGAATACGGTTTTTCAGGCGTTGCAGCCCCGTTGCAGCGGCGTGCGAGTCAGTGCGTGCACCGTTGCGAGGCTTTTTTGCGCTGCTTTGGTGCGAGCCGAGTCATTTGAGCAGCAGCACCGCCAGCAGCAGATTGAGCAGCAGCGATACCAGTGCCACCGTTCGCCAGACCAGCAGCGGCTCGCGCTCGAGCAGTGGTCGCGGGCGGCTGTTCAGCGACTGACGCTCAGCGCTTTCCAGGGCCAGCAGCCACTCTTCGGCGGTTTCGAAACGCTGCGCCGGGCTGGCGGCGACCGCACGGTTCAATATTTCATCGAGCCAGGCCGGCAGATCCGGGCGGTAACGGCTGGCGGGTAGCGGCTGACCGAAGCGCGGGTGCTGGAAGGCCTCGATCTCGCCATATGGATAATGCCCGGTCAGCAGGTGATAAAGGGTTACACCAGCGGCATAGAGATCCTGCTGCGCACTGGGCGGGTTGCCGGCGAAGGCCTCCGGGGCGATGTAGCTGGGCGTACCAGGCAGGCTGTGTGCCTCGTCGCGGGTCAGACCTGGACAGTAGGCGAGGCCGAAATCGAGCACGCGCAGCTCGCCGTCGTCGCCGAGCAGCAGGTTTTCCGGCTTGATGTCGCGGTGGATGATATTGCGTCGGTGCAGCAGGCCGAGGGCCTTGATCAGCCGTGGCGCCAGGTCCTGCCAGTCGGCCAGACTCAGCGGACCGGTCTGTCGTAGGCGCGCGGCCAGAGTCTGGCCGGCATATTCACGCTGCACGTAATAAAGGTGCTGGCGCTGCGGCAGGGCGTGCAGTTCGGGAAAATGGCGCCCGGCGACGCGGCGCAGGAACCATTCCTCCTGCAGCAGCGCCGGGCCGGCCTGCTCCTCGCCGGCACGGCTGGCTGGTAGCGTCTTGAGCAGCCAGGGCTGATTGTGCGCGTCGCGCACGCGGTAGATCAGCGACTGGCGCGATTCGCCGAGCAGGCTTTCGACCTGCCAGCCCTCGAATGCCTGGCCGTCGCGCAGGCGCGGCGGTAGCGGCCAGTGTTCGAGCTGGGCCAGGGTGTCGGCCAGCGCGGCGTCGGGAAGCTGCTCGACGTGCACCAGCAGAGCGCTGGCGTTGTCCTGGCTGCCGGCGCGGTGAGCCTCGGCGACCAGCGCCTGGCAGATCCTCTCTACGTCTTCGCCTCGCAGCAGTTCACCGATGCGCTTGTCACTGAGGCAGGCCCAGACCCCGTCGCTGACCAGCAGGAAGCGGTCACCGGCCTGCAGCTCGCCGTCGCGGTAGTCCACCACCAGGTGCTGATCCAGGCCCATGGCGCGCTTGAGCACATGCTGCATGCCCGGCTGTTCCCAGACGTGGTCCTCGGTCAGGCGCAGCAGGTGGCCGTCACGCCACAGGTAGGCGCGGCTGTCGCCGATATGCGCCAGGGTGTAGCGGCGGCCGCGCAGCACCAGGGCGGTGAGAGTGGTCAGCAGCGGTTGGCCACCGCCATTGGCTTGCAGCCAGCGGTTCTGCGCGATCAGCAGGCGGTCCAGGCTGTGCTGCACCGGCCAGGTTTCGGGCGTGGAGTAGTAGTCCAAAGCCAGCGCCTGTAGGGTGGCGCGCGCCGCCAGGCCGCCATCGGCGCACTGGCTGACGCCATCGGCCAGGCCCAGCAGGTAGCCCTTGCTGGCGGCCAGGGCCGGCGCCGGGGTGACCACGCGCAGCGCGTCCTGGTTCTCGCTGCGCGGGCCGGTGTCGCTGGCTTCGCCGATGCTCAGTTGCAGGGTCATTCGCTCACACCCGCGCGACGGTCACCGCGGCGCTGCCCCAGGTTGTGCGCCAGCGCTGCTTGACCCCATGCAGGCCGACCCAGGCCAGTACGCCGAGGCTGGCGAACAGCCACAGGCCGAGCTGGTAGTCGCCGGTATGCTGCTTGATCGTGCCCAGGCCCGCGGCGAGAAAGAAACCGCCAACACCGCCGGCCATGCCGATCAGCCCGGTCATCACGCCGATCTCCTTGCGAAAACGCTGCGGCACCAGCTGGAACACCGCGCCATTGCCGGCGCCCAGGCCAAGCATGGCGGCGACGAACAACGCCAGCGCGGCGGTCGAACTGGGCAGGTTGAAGCCCACCACGGCGATGCACAGCGAGGCGATGGTGTACATCATCAGCAGCGAGCGGATGCCGCCAATGCGGTCGGCCAGGGCGCCGCCGAGCGGGCGCAGCAGGCTGCCGGCGAACACGCAGGCGGCGGTGTAGTAGCCGGCGGTGACCGGGTTGAGTCCGTACTGGTCGCTGAAGTAGCCAGGCAGTGCGCTGGCCAGGCCGATGAAGCCACCGAAGGTGACGCTGTAGAAGAACATGAACCACCAGCTGTCGCGGTCGCCGAGGGCCTTGAGGTAGTCGCCGAAAGCTTTTGCCTTGGGCCGCTCCGGTGCGTTCTTGGCCACCAGTGCGAAGATCACCAGGGTCGCCAGCAGCGGGATCAGCGCCCAGCCGAACACGTTCTGCCAGCCGGAAAGCGCGGCCAGCCCAGGCGCGAACAGTGCTGCCAGCACGGTGCCGGAATTGCCCGCGCCGGCGATGCCCATGGCCTTGCCCTGGTGCTGTGGCGGGTACCACTGCGAGGCCAGCGGCAGGGCGACGGCAAAGGCGGCGCCGGCGAAGCCGAGGAACAGGCCGAGCAGCAGCGCCTGCTCGTAACTGCCGATGCCGATCTGCCAGGCGCAGAACAGCGCGACGATCACCACCACCTGGCCGAGCAGGCCTGCGGTTTTCGGCGACAGGCGATCAGCGAGAAAACCCATCAACAGGCGCAGCACGGCGCCGGCGAGAATCGGTGTGGCCACCATCAGTCCGCGTTGTTGGGCGTTGAGGTCAAGGTCGGTGGCGATCTGCACTGCCAGCGGGCCGAGCAGGTACCAGACCATGAAGCTCAGGTCGAAATAGAGAAAGGCGGCGAACAGGGTGGGGGCGTGGCCGGCTTTCCAGAAACTTGTATTCATCGATCACCTCATCAGCGAGAAGAAGCCCGACATGGCGCAGCAGACCGTGGTCGTGGACACGACTGCCGCACCTGCCGGGGAGGCCATGCACGGGTAATGCAGAGCCCAGCGGCCAAGGCCACAACAGGTTTGAACGATCGCGGGGCAGGCGCGGATCACGAAACCTGCTCCGGCCCCGAACGCTGGGGCGAACACGAAAAAAAACGCCGCTTCACCACAGGCCATGAAGGCGAGGTGAGGCGACGTCTTTGTCGTGAGGGAGGTGGCCGCCGTTGGCTACCTGGTACCAGGGACCAAGCAAGGGCCGGGCCAATCGGTCAAAAGCTCTAAGATCGGGCGTTGGGCAAATTCAGCCGACGCAACGCTGCCGCAAAACGAGGCGGTTTCACATTGGCTGCACCCCAACGGGGCGAGCGTTTGGCTCAGCTGCGCAGCGTGCTGAATGCGGCCTGTGATTCGATGCTGGAAGGTTGGGCAGCGCTGGTGGCGTGGGTTGGTAGCGGCAGGGTCAGCAGGGCAATTGCCAGCAGGTTGCTCAGCAGTCCGGCCTGACGGGCGCGGCGGTAGGTGTCGGTCATCCTCGATCCCCCTTTTTCTGTTTATGAGCTAGGCGTAGCAGATGAATAGCGATGTGTCACGGAGCCGGCAGCAATAATTGTGCAAGTTTTGGTCAGAACCACCAGACCGGGCTGTAGTGCGCGTCTTCGGCGGGTACGCCAGCGGCAGTCAGTCGAGCCGATTGACCTTGGGGAATTTGCCACTGAAGGTGTCCGGCATCGGCACCACCTTCGACTGGCGATAGTCGAAGAACACGAAGCCGGACTTGGCCATGGCCACCAGCGTACCGTCGGTTGGGCGGGTGATGCGGAAGGTGATGTCGCCGCCATACTTGTTGAAATCCATCACGCCGACTTCGAACAGCAACTGGTCACGGGCATGCGCCTCGGCCCGGTAGGTGGTGGCCAGATCGGTGACGATGATGCCGGTACCGCTGCCATCGGTTTCACGGATGCCGAATTCGTAGAGAAAACGTGCGCGCGCCTCGGAAATCATCGAGATCATCGAGTCGTTGCCCAGATGGTTGGCGCCGTTGATGTCGGTGACACGCACGGTCAGGTGGGTGCTGTAGCAGTACTGGTCTTCGGGAAAATCGAGGGTCAGGCGCGCCATGGTCGAACCGTTGTCGAGAAAAACGGCGATTGTATGCTGCCGCGTGCCTCAGCGGTGCAGGCTGTTGAGATGATGGAAGGTCACCCGGCCGCCTTCGTTGTCCGGCCCTGAATTGTCCTGGATATAGGCGCCCGCCTTGAAGTACAGGTACTGGGTGTTCCAGCGACTGCTGAGCTGCCGGTAGACCGCGCCCTCGTCACCGTCGCTGCTGGCCACGCTGACCCCGAGGCGCCCGCTGGGCGTCACGCGCAGGTCGTAGCCGAAACGTTCGCCAAGCTGCACGTTCTCGGCCAGCAGGATGTTCTGCACCTTGCTGTCTCCGGGGCGGGTGCGCAGCAACAACTCGACGCGGCCGACGCCGCGGCGATAGTGATACTGCAGCTTGGCCAGCGGGTCGTTCTGGCTGCCCGGCACGTCGGTGCTGTGGATCTGGCCGATCACCACCTTGTTGCGGCTGGGCACCCGTTCTACCTGCAGTACGGCACTGAGGTAGTTGTCCGAACTGGCGTGCTGCCAGTTGCTCAGGCTGCCGTCTCGCTGGGTTTCGCGCAGCTCGCTGCGCGGATAGCGCGCATCGTCGGTGGTCGAGCCGGTTACCGGGACCCAGAAGGTCACGCTGGCGTCGCCGTTGCGCCGGAAGTAACGGCTTTCGTAGCCGTTGTTCAGGCGCTCGGTGCTGATGGTGGTGGGTGCGGGGTCGGTGGGGATCGACAGGTTCCAAGTGGTGAGGTCTAGCACAGCGTTCTCTACGTCGGTTGAAGGCACCTGTTCGTCCATGCAACAGGCCAGAGGTTCCCGCTCCGGTCCTCGATCCGGAGCGATGTCAGCGGTTCAGGCGGCGGGGCGCTGTTGGCGCTGGTAGAGGAATTCCAGCACGGCGGTGCGATAGCTGTGGTACTGCGGGTCGTTGGCCAGCGCCAGGCGGTCGCGCGGGCGCGGCAGTTCGACGGCGAGGATTTCGCCGACGGTGGCCGCCGGGCCATTGGTCATCATCACGATGCGATCGGACAGCAACACGGCCTCGTCGACGTCATGGGTGACCATCACCACGGTGCTGCGGGTCTGCGCGACGATGCGCAGCAGCTCGTCCTGCAGATGCGCGCGGGTGAGCGCATCGAGGGCACCGAACGGCTCGTCCATCAGCAGCACCTTCGGCTCCATGGCCAGGGCGCGGGCAATGCCGACGCGCTGTTTCATGCCGCCGGAGATCTCGCTGGGATGCTTGTGCATGGCATGGCTGAGGCCGACCATGTTCAGCGCCTGCTCGGTGCGGGCCTTGAGTTGGGCCTTGCTTTCGCGCGCGCCGAAGACCTTCTCCACGGCCAGGTGGACGTTGCCGAAGCAGGTCATCCAGGGCAGCAGGCTGTGGTTCTGGAACACCACGGCGCGCTCCGGTCCGGGCCCGTTGATCTCGCGGCCGTTGCAGATCAGGCCGCCTTCGTTGGCCTCGAGCAGACCGGCGATCAGATTGAGTACGGTCGACTTGCCGCAACCGGAATGGCCAATCAGCGCCACGAACTCGCCGCGGGCGATGCTCAGGTTGACGTCAGCCAGGGCCTGGAAGCGGCCTTTTTTGGTATCGAAATGCTTGGATACCTGGGTCAGTTCTACGAATTTGTCCATCGAAATTCTCCCATTCTCTCGCCGTAGCCTCGGATGCAACCCGGGGGATTCGGATCATGGCGACCCGGATTTCATCCAGGCTACTCTTCATTTAAAACAATGAGTTGGCGTAATGTCTTGTAAGCCTTTATCAGCTTGCGTAGTCGAAGCGTCTGGCGATCAGCAGCAGCGTCTGCTCCAGCGCCAGGCCTACCAGGCCGACGATGATGATGGCGATGAGGATGTGCTCGACGTTGAGGTTGTTCCACTCGTCCCACACCCAGAAGCCCAGGCCGATGCCGCCTGTGAGCATCTCCGCGGCGACGATCACCAGCCAGGCCACGCCGATGGCCAGGCGGATGCCGGTCATCAGGTGCGGTAGCACGGCGGGGAAGAGGATGCGCGTCAGCACCTTGAACTCCGACAGCTTGAGCACGCGGGCCACATTCAGGTAATCCTGCGGCACGCTGGCAACGCCCGCCGCGGTGTTGAGAATGATCGGCCAGATTGAGCTGATGAAGATCACCCAGATCGACGCCGGCCCCGCGGCCTCGAACACCAGCAGGCCTATCGGGAGCCAGGCCAGCGGCGAGACCGGACGCAGCAGGCTGATGACCGGCGCCAGCATGCCAGCGAGAAAGGCGAAGCGGCCGATGGCGAAACCCAGCGGAATGCCAACCAGCGCAGCGAGACCGAAGCCGACGCCGACTCGACCGAGCGAATTGAGGATGTTCCAGCCGATGCCCATGTCGTTGGGGCCGTTGTCGTAGAACGGGTCGGCGAACAGCACCAGGGCAGCCTGCCAGGTGCTCAGCGGCCCCGGCAGACCTTCGCTGTATTGCGCCAGCAGCGACCAGAAGCCGATGAAGGCGAGGATGCCCAGTAGCGGGGCAATGCCGGCCTTGGCCAGCTGGCCGAGAGTCGCTGCGCTCGGCAGCAGGGCGGCAGGCGATAGACGCGGTTTGCTGACTGTGGGGAGGGGCGTTTTCAGGGGCGCGTTCATGATCACCTCCGGTCAGGCTTTGATGGCGAAGGAATCGGCGTAGGCGGCCGGGTTGCTGCCGTCCCATACCACACCGTCGATCAGCGTGCTGCTGCGCAGCGGGCTGCTCGGCACCGCGAGTTTCAGCGCGCCAGCAGCCTCGACGTAGAGCGCGGTCTGGTTGATCTGCGCGGCCACGGCGGCGTAGTCCGGCGCGTCCTTGAGCATGCCCCAGCGCTTGAACTGAGTCAGGAACCACATGCCGTCGGAGTGATAGGGGAAGTTGACGCTGCCGTCCTTGCAGAAGGCCATGGCATGCTCGTCCTTCCAGCTGTTACCGAGGCCGTCCTCGTACTGGGCGAGGAAGCGCGGCTCGATCACCTGCACCGGCGCGTTGACGTAAGCCTTGCCGGAAATCAGCTTGGCGGTGCTCTTGCGGTTCTCCTCGCTGGCCTCGATGAAGCGGCTGGCATCAAGAATCGCCATGATCAGCGCGCGCGCCGCATTGGGGTACTGCTCGACGAAGGCGCGGGTGGTGCCGAGCACCTTCTCCGGGTGGTCCGGCCAGATCTGCTGGGTGGTGGTGGCGGTGAAGCCGATCTTGTCGAAGATCGCCCGCGCGCCCCAGGGCTCGCCAACACAGAAGCCGTCCATGTTGCCGACGCGCATGTTGGCGACCATCTGCGGCGGTGGCACGACGATGGTCTTCACGTCGCTCATCGGGTTGATGCCCAGACTGCCGAGCCAGTAGTACAGCCACATGGCGTGGGTGCCGGTGGGAAAGGTCTGGGCGAAGGTCAGCGGATTACCGCCTTTCTTCACGTGCTCGGCCAGTTGCGCGCCGTTGGTTATCCCGGCTTCGCGCAGCTGCTTGGACAGGGTAATGGCCTGGCCGTTCTGGTTCAGCCCCATCAGCACCGCCATGTCCTTCTGCGGGCCGGCCAGGCCGAGCTGGGCGCCGTACATCATGCCGTAAAGCACATGGGCGGCATCCAGCTCGCCGGTGCCCAGCTTGTCGCGCACGCCGGCCCAGGAAGCCTCCTTGCTCGGCTTGATGGTCAGGCCGTACTTCTCACCGAAACCCTGGGTGGCTGCCACTACCACCGATGCGCAATCGGTCAGGGGAATGAAGCCGACCGTCAGCGCGGATTTCTCCGGTGCGTCGGAGCCGGCAGCCCAGGCCGTACTGCGTAGCGAGGCGGGGGCGGACAGGCCGAGTGCGGCGATACCGCCTACGGCACCGGCCAGGGCGATAGATTGCTTGAGGAAATTGCGGCGGCTGGTGCCGAAGGGCTTGGTCGAATCACGATCGGTCATGGGTCTAATCCTTGTCAGGCGCATAAACAAAAACGGCGTACGCCAGGCCGCCTCGGTAAGAGGAGGTGACCTGACGGACGCCGTTGTCCGTGATCCCCGGCCCGCCGCCGTTGGCGTGCTACGCAGGATGTTGACAGGGCATTAGCAAGGGGCTTGCCAGCTTTCGCTGGCAGTACTCGGCGATACGCGCACGGAACTGCGGATAAGAGGCTAGAGGTTATAAATCAATGGCTTGCAGCTATGTGATGAGATCGATTGGAACCGTTGCGGCTTTGCGCAGGCGCCATTGCTGCGGGCCTGCCATTGAGCCAATGCCGTGCATGGCCGTGCGTCACTGAGCGTTTTTGGTTCGCCCTGCCGGCTCAGGAGGCCGGCTGTACATGGGCTTCTTCGACGTAATCGCGCAACCAGCGCAGCACCTCGACGGCTTCCCAGCGGGCCGGATCGAACAGCGCATAGGCCAGCCCCTGATAACCGACCACATCCAGTTGCCGGTGATAGCCAGCGCGCTGCAACAACGCCTCGATCTCGGCGAAGCAGGTATTGAAGTGCTGACGATTAAAGGGCGTGCGGCTCTCGGTGACTATACCTTCGAGCAGCAACTCGTCGACCATCTCGCGAACGCGCTCCAGCGGCATGCGGTTCACTCGGTGTTTCAGCTGCAGTACGTCCAGCATGATGGCGCTCCTATGTGCTCGGTCATTTGCCTGCGAATAGGGTAATCGAAAAATACTGTACAAATAAACAGTATTGGGTAACAGTGGCCTCATTCAGGCGACAACGACCCGCCCACCATGCAGATGTGGGCGCCTTGCAAGGGGGTATTGGCAATGCAACACATGCTGATGACGATTGTGCTACTGGCCCTGTTGAGTGGCTGCGCGCAACCGCAGATCGAGCGACCACAGGCCAACGGTGCCTATCTGGTGATCGAGGGCGAGCAGGCCTGGGCCGTGCTGGTCTCCAATGGTCAGCGGGTTGAAGAGGCAGGCGTGGTACTCGACGTGATCCACCTGCCCAGCCACCACTCCAATATCGCCGCCAGCTATGTGATCGAAACGCCCAATTGCGGCAGGCTGCAATGGCTTACCGAGCGCCATGGCGCTGCCGAGGGCGAAACCACGCTGCTGCCGACAGCCTTCAATGAGCAATTGAGCAAGCCTGGCTGCTTACTGGCCCAGGGTATGAGCAGGGCCTGGACGGCGCTGGACTACTCCGGCTGAACACGCAGCAACCTTTGCCCTCAGAGCAACAGGCAAAAAACTAAAAAGCGCCGCGACCTCAACGGAAGCGGCGCTTTTTTCTAGGCGCGATGTGTCGCGTGCTTACATCAGGTGCTGCTTGTCCATCTCGATGGCAGCATCGAGGGTTTCCAGTAGCGCCTTGCGCACCTTCAGCTTGGTGTTCTTGTGCGCCGTCATGTTGATCTTCTTCATCTGCTGCGCCGCAGCCTGGGCGGTGGCCAGCAATTGCTCGGCCGGCACCACCTTGTCCAGGAAACCGGCATCCACGGCGCCAGCCGGGTCGAACATCTCGCCATTGATCACAGAGCGGTGGAAGGCCGACTTGCGCAGGCGATCACGGGCCAGCTCGATACCGACATGGTGCATGGTCATGCCGATCTGCACTTCGTTCAGGCCGATGCTGAACGGGCCTTCGACGCCGATGCGGTAATCGCTCGACAGCAGGATGAAGGCACCCTTGGCCACGGCATGGCCAGTGCAGGCGACGATGATCGGGAAGGGGTGGGCGA
This sequence comes from Ectopseudomonas mendocina, assembly GCF_016008875.1. GTDB lineage: Bacteria > Pseudomonadota > Gammaproteobacteria > Pseudomonadales > Pseudomonadaceae > Aquipseudomonas. The sequence continues at coordinate 210,479 of NZ_JADTQG010000003.1, read as the reverse complement.
GCATGCGCCGCGCCAGGGTAGAACCTGCAGCGACCAGGTTGATCGCGTTCTGCGGGCCGGAGGTCATTACCTTCAGATCGTAGCCACCGGAAAGAATGCCCGGCTGGCCGGTGATGATGACGATGGCGCGATCCTGCTCGGCGCGGTCGAGCGCAGCATTGAAGGCAGCGATCACGTCAGGCGAGATGGCGTTGACCTTGCCATTGCTCAGGGTGAGGGTGGCGATGCCGTCTTCGAGTTGATAGCTGATCAGGTCGCTCATGGCAGTTTTCCTTGTTGGAGCCGCAGGCTGAATGTCGGCAGAAGGTACTCAGCCCAATCGCTCCGGTAAAGCGCCGTGACTGACTGATGGGTCAGCGGTTTTGCCTATCGTGGCGATGCCGGATGGCAATTGGCGGGCAGCGAAGCCTGGCTATTAAGGTGGCGGCGAAGCGAAGGAGCTGTCCATGAACATCCTGTATTCCATACCCTCGCCGTGATCGGCCTACTGCTGGGCTCGGTCACGCTCAGCGAAACCCTCTGCCTGCGCAGCCCCACCGGTGTGCTGTTTCTGTTCGGAGCGGGGCTGTTCATGTCCCTGGGTTTCCTGCTGTTCGGCCACCTGCGTTTCGACGAAACGCCTGCCGACGAGCCTGATGAAAACCCGCTGCGCTCTTAAGCGCATGAATCCTTTAAAAAAATTTGCCATTCGGAAAACATTCGACTACATTAGCGCACCTCGACAGGCTACAGGCCAAAACGTCGAGATCCGGTGAAGTGTCCGAGTGGTTGAAGGAGCACGCCTGGAAAGTGTGTATACGGGAAACCGTATCAAGAGTTCGAATCTCTTCTTCACCGCCACTTTCAATAAGCCCTTGATTTTCCTAGAGAATCAGGGGCTTTTTGTTTCAGCTAGACGCCTTTCTGATCCCATAGGTACAGAAGGGTGGTACAGATGCACGTCATGACCAAGCCGTGGAAGCATCCTCGTTCGGGGATTTTTTACCTCCGCCGTGAAGTCCCCGAAGACATCCGTCAGATCATCGGCAAGCGCGAATGGAAGGTCTCACTCAGAACCCGAGACTTCGCCACTGCCCGTCCTCGTTTCGCATCGGAGCTGATCCGTTGTGAGGACATCTTCTTCGCAGCCAGAGAGCAGCTCGCTGGCCGTCCCCGAGTTCTAGCCTCTGATGCCCCCAAGCTCGCCGATAGGTGGGCGCAAGCTGTGCTTGAGTCATGGGAGAGCAAGCCGGAGGATCTCACCGATTTTTTGATCCAGCCTCTTGATGGTGATGACGCCACCGATGTCCAGCTAGCCTGTGATGTTGTCGATAGCACCAGCTACAAGGCTCGCCAGAGCGCTGTAGAAGCGTTCATGAAGTCGGTACTGGCTGAGCACCATTTGCCCGTTCCTGATGTCTCTGAGCCCGCCTACAGGTCTCTGGTGGATGCGTTCTACAGTCGCTGGTGCGACCTCTGCAGGATGGCGCTGGCGCGGTTTGCAGGTGACTGGCGAGAATCCATGGAGCTTCCGTTCGTTGAGAAACCACTCGCGGTGGAGCAGAAGGCAGCAGAGAGCAAGCTGAGCGGCCCCAGGCTTTCAGAAGTCTTCCGTAAATGGGCAGATGACAAGCGCCTGACCGATGGTGATACCCGCAGCACCAACAAGACCATCTCCGAGTTCGGCGCAACCGTCACGCGCTTCGTTGAGCTATACGGTGACCTTCATGTACCCCGGATCACCCGTGCGCTTTGCCAGGAGTTCAAGACGGCCCTGAGCAAGCTGCCAACAAAGGGCGAGGGCATTCGCGGGTTGGCTGCGCCGGAATTGATTGCCAAGGCTGAGGCGGAAGGGTTGCCTACTGCCGGGTTGGCGACGGTGAAGAAGCAACTGCGAGCCCTGTCCGCTGTGCTGAACTTCGCGGTGCAGCGCTTGGCCGCGATGGACGAAGAGCCTATCTCTGCCTCGGGAATGCTCAGAAGCATCGCCAAGGCAGCGCGAAGAGCTGAAACAAGGGCTGCCGAGGACAAGCACTACACACGCCAGGATCTGGTCGCCATCTTCAGTAGCCCCCTGTTCAAAGGCCAATGGCAGCCGCCACGCTCTGATTTCGGTCAGGCGCTTTACTGGCTGCCGCTGCTCATGGTTTACACGGGAGCCCGGCGAGAGGAACTGGCGCAATTGCTGGTGTCGGACGTGCGCAAGGAAGAGGGTTCGGGCATCTGGTATCTCTCCATTGCTCCGGGGGATGGCAAAACCGTGAAGACAAGCAGCAGTCGCCGTAAGGTTCCCCTTCATGCCGATCTGCTGGCGCTGGGCTTCATCGACTACCGCAACAGCCTACCGGCTGAAGGTCGTCTATTCCCGAAACTGGAAGAGCATCCCGAGAATGGCTACGGTCACGCAGTAGGCAAGGCTTGGGCCAAGTACCTGAAGGAAGTGGTTGGGCTCGAAAGCCAAGCCAGCCCCGCGCACGGTTTCCGTCATACCTTCAAGACGCTCTGCCGGGAGGTCGGCATCGAGGCGGCTGTCAGTGATTGGATCACTGGCCACTCTATCGCCGGGGTGGGCGCTGACTACGGCTCAAATCCCTTGGGGCGTATGGCAAGAGAGCTGGAGCGGTATCCGAGCATTGCCAAAGAGGTGGGGCTGCTGCGCGAGTAACGCTGGCGTACACGCGGTACTTACCAGCGCCGACGGTGCGGTACAGGTAGCCCAGGTCAGCCAGATCACCCTTGATGGCCATCGTGTTGACGCCTTCCAGGGTACGCACGAAGGTGGCCAGGGATTCCTGACGCAGCGCCACGCAGTTGTCGAAGACGACAGCCTTCGGTGCCATCTCCTTGTTCTCCAGGGCGAGCTGCTCGTTTTTCTCTGCCAGCTCGGCAGCCAGACGCAGAGCTTCTGGCAGCGACTGCGGGACACGGAAGGCAGCGCCCTTGGCTTGCTCCTCCAGTTCATGCAGACGGTCGATGACCTTGGCGCGGAGCGGGATGCTGTAGCCGGTCAGTAGGATCTCGACCTCGCGGCGCGGCAGGTGATACTCGGTTTGGGGGCGGTTGCGGGAGTCTCGGTAGATACGCTCAAAACTGAGCGCATCTTTGCCAAGCGCGTCGAGCATGTTCTCGATGTCGCGCTTCACGTTCTTATGCTCCTTCCCGGTCAGCTCTGCGATCTCGCGGCTGCTCATGGTTACCGGCTTGTTGGTCAGTGCGTTCATGTTCTGTCCTCCAGAAAAGACGAAGCCCGCTCAGAGGCGGGCTATGGGTGTTCGCTGGTAGTGAGGGTTTTCACGACCGTAGGTGTCCAGATAGATGCCCTCAAAACTGAAGGCATCTTTCCCAAGTTCTTGAAGCATCGAGCGGATGTCCCGCATCACAGTGCCTTCGCAAACTCTCCGATTTCGGGGACTTTTCCAACTCCTTCACCACGAAGGTGCCACCGTTGCGGCCCCTCACGGTGGCCGGTGGGAAAAGGGTGGGATTTCCCATCTTCGGGCTAACTCTCGGATTTTCGAGAATTGGGGTTTTAAATGCGGGATTTTCCCGCAATAAAACCTCACGCAGAGCTTCAGCGTACTCGACCGGGCAAACCTATGTTCAACATAGATTTGCGAAAAAGGTCAGTGGCCTGGGCCGATTAATGCCTTGAGGTTCTCGGCGGTCTCCTTTGCTGCCTGGGCTTCCGCGATCAGCAGCAGGTTCTTTTGCTGCAGATCGGTCGATCTGCTCGGTGTTGCGGCTGACCTCCACGTTGTTGGCGGCGGTCAGTTGTTCGAGCTGGTCTATGGTCTTCTTGAAGGACTTGAGGATCTTGTTGAGCTGGATCATCCGGGCCTCTGGTTGGGAGGTTAAGGCCGAGAGGCGAACTATGCGTGTGCGGTTAGTTGGGCTGGCCGGTTGGGGCGCTATGTCGCTGCAGCCCTGATACGGACTGGCGCTGCCAACTATTGGGTTGTGCATTTAATTCTGCACTGCAAATAACGCGAAAGTGGGAACGTTGAAGCGCCCCGATACGGTCTGCTATCTGTAGCGAACACGACAAATGAATCGGAGGTTTCGGCCAATGACCGGCAATCAATTTGGCTTCAGCATCTCTATTGGCAAGGCACGCCTTTGCTTATTCATCGGCGACGTGTATGTCCGAGTGCCGAGGTGCTTTGAGTTGGCCTGGAATAGCTCTGGTTTCTATTTCGGTAAGGACGGAGCGTGACACACATGGAAACCACATTCAGCAAACACGGCCTGGCTTATGATCGGTATACCCTTGTCCAGCTTTTCAAAGCGATTGAAGAGTTCCGTGCTGTTGACCCTGAGATGCCATCACAAAGTGCTGCTTTATTTCTCTATTCGGCGATCTACCCAGGCTGCACGATGACGGATCTGCAGACGAATCTCGGGATGAGCCAAACGTCCTGCTCAAGGAACGTCTCGGCCTTGTCGGAGTGGCATCGTCTTGAAAAGCCAGGACTCGGACTGATAGTGGCAACCCCAGATCCGATGGAGCGCCGCAGGAAGATCGTGCGGTTGACCGAGAAGGGGGAGCAACTGGCTGTCTCCCTGACCGAGGCGGTGATGAATCCGGTTCGACTGTCGTCGTTCTCGAAGGCAGCACGGTAAAAAATAACCCCCAGCACCAAGCCGATAGGTCGGCCTCCTGGCTGTCCAGGCGGAGGGTGATGGGGGTTTTGTCAGTTGCTGCTTGATGGCGCCAGCCGGAGCACCGGAAGGTTCATCTGCTGGGCTGCTTTCCATCTGCGTTTGTCTGCGGCCAGGATCTCGCTCAGCAGCGGATGCTGGACGGCGCCTTCTACTTTGGCAGCCATGCCCGAAGAACTCCGTTTCCTGGCCTTCCTCACTTCGCTGGTGATGCTCTTCATGAGCGAGAGCCTTCTGTGGTTCTCTGCTTGGATCGAGCTACCAGCTTGAAGTCGGTCTGCCAGACGATGCAAAGCAGGTACACCAGGGGAACCAAAGGCCAGAGCAACAGAGCACCCAGGAAGATCAGTTCGGGTAGACGCATCAGGCTACCTCCTCTGGGGTCTTGATGTAGTCGCCCGGGGCGACGCTGTTTCCGTAGGGCTGGTTCAGTACTGCCTCGATCTGCAGCAGTGTCATGCCACCAGCCAGCATGGTCAGGGCGGCGTCATAGGCTCGGCTGTACTGGTTGAGGTCTTCGGTAGTGAGCGAGTCCCGAATGGGGCGGCCTATCTTGGCTCGCCATTCGCTGGCGGACAGTCCGGTCATCACTCGGCACACGAGCGACATCAGGCTTGCTCGCATCTCCATCGCCTTTTGGCTGACGAGACTCTTTGGCAGCTCTCCTGACTTCGCCTTTTCGCCAGCGATGATGAACATCTGATGTGCGACCTGATTGTCGATCTCCGTGAGCATGGAGCCACGTATCGGGGTGTACTTGTGAAGCCTCATGGCCAGCTTCTCCATATCAATGAAGTAGCTGCGCACTTCTTTGCCCTGCGGAGTTCGAGCATTCATCGCTAGATGCACAGCGCAGTCACGACTGATTGTGTAGTCAGTGCGAGGGCGCCTTCCGGTCTGCGTCTTGATTTCGAGCACCTCTCCATTTTGGATAAAATCATCCAAAATCCCTTCGGCGCTCTGCTCGATCCACTTATTGAACTGCCCATGTGGATTGCCAATGTTCTCCCACAACTGCCGGGCATCAATGCTGGGTGCGGTGCTCTCGTCCACGAAGGGAAGTATCCGACGAACTCGGATCATCCTCTCGGTTTGTTCCTCGGTGAAGCCAAGAGTCTGCATGACGTGCTTCGGGCAGGTGGCTGGGGTGTAGTTGAAGGTCTTGCCAGTGCGTTTGCTTTTCATGGTGTAGATCATCCTTTTTGTTCAGCCGTCAGAGTCCCTTCCATCCATGCCACCAGCTCCCATCTACAAGGGAAACACGGACGGCTCGGACGGCTGGACAAAACGGGCTGGGTTTGAGGGGGGAATCTGCAAGGGATGCAGGGTTGATGCTGGTGACTGGCCCAGGAGTTCCCCGGTGCCTGGATGCCATCCATGGGCCAAAGCCTGGGCTGCAGTGGTTGCCTAGGTCGCTACTGTGCTGAGGCCGAGGCTGATGGATGACAGGGGCGAATGGGGAAACTCCTGGGCGGAGTCATCTGGAGGTACATGAAGATGAGCAGGAGGTGGTCTGGCAGAGGGGCTTGGGCTTCCTGACAACCACTGACGGGGATGGTCACTGACAACATAGTCATCGGTGATCATTGATCCTGTGTCAGCAGAGTTGGGGAGGCATCAAGAGCAACTTGCGGTGCAGCTTGAAGAGCACCTTGAAGAGCACCTGCCAGTGTCCTCCGCAAGACAGGCTTGATGCTGTCTCATTGCTTCGTTCTTCATTGATGGATTGATGGTAATGACCATGGATGAAGGACAGCTCAAAGACACTCTTAGAGTGGCTTCGCCATCCACCGCTACACCCCGCGAGTCATCGCAGGTAGCCAGCCTCGACTGGACGCCATCACCTTCCAGCCAGCTATGTCAGGTTCGTCATCACCCGTGACTGCTGGCCGGTTGGTCGGGGCAGTGAGAGGGGCTGTACGCCTGAAGCTCAAAGTAGCAGTAGGTACTCGGCGGTCGCCTCGCTGGGCTGTTGCCTTTCCCAGGCTCGATCAGCCCCTCCGGCGGTTTGCGGCGGGGATGACCGAGCGTCATGGTTGAAGATCGAACGTGCGAGATTGCGCGTTCTCCTCTCCATAACTGTGTGATAATCGATCTTCGTCGAACGTGCTGCGATCTTGCAGGTTCACTTGAGGAGCGGGAGTGTTTGCCAGCTCCTCACGAGGCTTAGGCGATCAAGAGCTTCTCCAGCAGTCCCTCACCGATTGGCTCCGAGTGGGTAGCCTCTTTGCTGTGATGGACGATCACATCATCGACACCAGCCGGCTCGCCCTTCACCACATCCCAGCACCATGTACCGAAGCCGCCACGGGAGTTCACCGCTCTCACCCAGGCATCGAGGGCCATCCGCTTGGCTCGGTTCTGCTCCGAGTCCTCGCCCTTGATCTCCAGCACCAGCTGCTTGCCGTTGGCCAGTTTGATGAGGAAGTCCGGCACGAACTTCCGCTTGCTGCCCCGCCATAGGTAGTAGATGTTGAACCCGAGGTGGTCGTTCTTGGCGAAGGACTGCACTTCCTTGCGCTTCTCAAGCACGTTGGCGGTGTAAGCCTCCCAGGTACTGTCGGCCACCACATGGCTGATCTGGGACTTGACCGTATCCAGGCATGGCTTGGTCGAGTACCAAGTGCGCATCAGCCGGGTTGAGCCAATTGGGAATTCGCTGTCGAACACCGGCTCCAGCCGCTCGCAGTTCTGCTGCTGAACGTGCGTGACCACATGGGCAACGATCCGGTCTATGGAGAGCGCGATCAGGATGCGCTTACGGAGCGGATCTTGGTGGAATAGCGAGGGGATCTCCAGTTGCGGCGAGTTGAAGAACTCCTCCACCAGCCGGATCAGCTGCTGGATCAGGATCTCTCGGCTCCCGGTGAAACCCTGCTGCATAGTGGTGAATGCCTTGCGGGCAGCAACAAACAACAGCCGCTGCAGACGGAACTCCTCAGGCAGCTTCTCTAGGTCGATGGACACAGCCTTCGACAGATCGGCAGCGCCACCCAGAGCAGGGGCAAGATCGGCGGTGATATGGATCTCTGCCGGATCTAGCTTCAGCGGAGAAACCTTTGACCAGTCCACGACCAACTGCGGCTGCACAGTGACATCCACTCGCAACACATTGGGCCAACTGATCTCCAGCTCGCTGCGCTCCTTCAGAGACTCGATCTGGGTGCTGGGCTTTGGCGGCTTCCGTCCCCCAAGGTCAGACTCATCCGTGTCTTGGAAGATCGACAGGGGGACGCCGAAGACGTTGACGTACTCGGGGACGAACAGATCCCGCTCGATGCCATCCGGGCACAGCACCCTCTCGGTGTCGTAGGAAACCCGACGCAGACCGCGCCCGATCACCTGCTCGCAGAGCAACTGGCTGGTGAAGGCGCGCAATCCCATGATATGGGTGACGTTCTTGGCATCCCAGCCCTCGGAGAGCATCGCCACCGAGATGACATTCTGCAGATCCTGGCCCGCCGTGTTGCGCTTGCCCACGTTATCGATGATGGCCCGCAGCAACTGCTCCTTCTTTAGGGTGCGCAGCTCGGCCTTCTTCGACTCGGGGATCTTCGCAGCCTCCAAGATCTCCTGCAGGACAGCCTCGTACTCCTTGTTGCTGGTTGCTGTCTCACCGATCTCAGCTTTCTCCAGCACCTTCGAGTCCACTCGCAACGTGCGCTCAGGAGCCTTCAACTCCGGCCAGTAGGCATCACCCTGGCGGAAGTAGTGCTCCACGCGAGCAGCAGTCTCAGTACGGTTGCACACCGTCAGCATCACCGGAGGAGATACGTGACCGCTTTCCTGCCATACCTTGAGTGCCTCGCGCCAGTCGGCCCCGAGCAGGGTGTAGGCCTCCTGCACGATCTGTGGGAGTGCCTCATGCGGCTCTGCACCTCGACGGTTTAAGTCATCAGCAACTTCCGGCTCACGATAGAGGTGGTAGAGCTTGGACTTGTAGGTCTGGGCATTGGGCAGGGCGTTGTCGCGGACGACCACTCGGGGCGTCTTCACCAGACCAGCCTCGATGGCATCATTCAGGCCGAAGTCGGATACCACCCACTCGAACAGGGCGGACTCGGTGCTGGTCTTGCCAGTGGGAGCGAAGGGTGTTGCCGACAGGTCGAAGCAGCGGATGACCCGGCGCATCTTGTGGATGCGATCCAACCCCTCGATCCAGCGAGTTGCCTCCTCAAGGTCGATGCCTAGCTCCTCAGCATCCTTCTTGCTGACCTTGACCTCAGCGGGTTTGCGATAGGCGTGGTGCGCCTCGTCATTGATGATGACCAAATCCTTATAGCCCGCCAGCTTGCCCAGGATTCGCCTGACGTAAGCCTCATCACTCTCGGCCCCCTTCTTGACCACGGAGCGATCCTGCTCCTTCAGGGGCATCAGGGTGTGCCAGTTTTCGATCAGCAACTCAGCCTGATTCAGCTTCTGCCGCATCGCCTCGTTGGGACACAGAGAAAAGGCATCGTAGTAGTTATCCGGATGTCCCGGCTGGAGAATCTGCAGACGCTCTTTGACGGTAAGGCCCGGTGCAACGATGAAGATGGCGCGGGAGAAGTCCTTGTTGCGCTTCGGATAGGTGAGCGCATTCAGCACCTGCCAGGTGATGATCATCGCCATCACCGTTGTCTTGCCACTGCCGGTCGCCATCTTGTTGCACAGGCGCTCCCAAGCTCCGCCATCCCCTGGAACAGCAATGCCCTGCTTGAAGTCGGCAGGAGCCTCAACGTGCCAGATCAGCGTCTCGATGGCTTCCAACTGGCAGAAGTAGAAGGCATAGGCTCGGTTGCTTTCCTGGTCGTACCAGTGTTCAAGCAGCTTGCGGGTCACCGAGGTGACGCCGGGATAACCAGCATCACGCCACGCATCGACACGCTCACGGATGCGATTGACCAGATCAAGTTGAACAGCTCGAACCGTGTTAGCTCGGGTGTCGAAAATCTCGTAGCCCGCAGGACGACGCCCGGTCATCAGCTGCAGCTTGTTGTCGCTCTTGCGTTGCCAGTGGTGCGTGGGGCGCTCGAAAGGCGAGCTGATGATCAGGGACTTGGCTTTGCTCATGGTGTCCCTCTCAGTTCAGCCCGATGACTTTCAGCGACTCGATGCCGCGATCATCGACGATCTTGACGGCAATCTTGCGGTTATCTCCCGCCTCGAACGGTAGGCTGACAGTGCCGTGGAACTTGTGCAGACGCGATTCATCCAGCTCGGCACGGATGTTCTTCTTGAGCTTCTCCCAGCCTTCGCCTTTGCCCGCAATCGGGAAGAACACCTGATGAGGGAACAGGCTGCGCTCGTCGTAATCGGTATCCAGCGACCACATGGCGATCTTGCTCTTGCCACCGGAGACCAGCTCTCCCTTGGCAGTATCGAAGTAGTCGAAGCCATGCACCTCCACTTCGTAGCGACCATCCTTGAGCTGACGAACCTCGACATCGGGCTGACCCATCAGCCAGAAGCTCTGGTTGCTGCTACGGGCCTTCTTCAGATCCTCGGTGAGCAGATCAGTGTTCATCTGGGCCTTGAGCGCAGTGATCCCCTTGATGGCGTCGATGTCCTTGGCTGCTTCGGGGTCGAAGGTGAAGGCGCAGAACACCACCATCTTCGGCAGTGGGAACAGATTGCCCGCCTCGTTCAGGGCGTTGGCCACCTGACGCTGCTCCAGGGCGGCGTGCTCAGGGCCGAAGCTGAGGACCACACGCTCCCCACTGTCGAGATGACCAGAGGCATGGAGGCTCTGCATGTCCTTGTCGAACGGCAGTGGTTCCAGATCAGCGAACTTGAGTATCTGGCCCCCCTTGCCCCGAATACCCGTTTTAAGCAGCTCGGCCAGCCACTGGTGCTGACGACCTGATTCGCCGGTACGGGCAATGCTGGCATCGGCTTCATCGGGGCCAGAGGCCTCATCCAGAGACTTGACGCTGGGGAACGGTACAGCCTCCACAGTGAACGGGCCGGTGATACGCAGCTTGTTCTTTGAGACAGCGGGCTGGTCGTAGAGAACCTCCTGATCGGCATGAGAGGCAATGGACGCGTCCATCTGCTGCTGCATACGAATGCGCTGCTTGTGGAAGTCATCAAACGCGTGGATTGCCTCTTCAGGCCATTGTTCAGGCCAATCGAAAGGCACTTCCCATTCCAGAAGTTCTCCACCGCGTGTGAAGACAATGACTTCGCCCTTGCGACCACCCTCAGCAACCTTGAACTCCGGTGCTGCGTTGTTCCGAAGCTCTCTGTTCAAGCACGCCAGAGCCTCTTCGATGGTCGGATGCATTCGCTCGTAGATGCTGTCGACATCAGGATTGTTGGCAATAGCTCCCAACGTAACGCGAGGCACAGACCGATAGATAAACCCCCCTTTCAAGCCTTCCTGCGGGTACTTCAGCTCATAATAATCGTAGCTTGCAGTCATCAGGCGCTGCTTGGCCAAAGTGACTGCAACACGAGAGGTGTCACAAGTGATCCAGCGACGCCCCCATTTTTCTGCAACATGAGCTGTTGTACCTGAACCGCAGGTCGGATCAAAAACCAGATCACCTGCATCAGTTGTCATCAAAAGGCATCGACTGATGATTTTGTCATGTGTTTGGACAACGTAGGTCTTGGGATCTGAAAAGCCAGCAGCTGTATCCGTCCATGAATTCTCGATATTCATGAGCGGAAAATCAGCATGATACTGACGGAAGTAAATGGCATCCCCCAAGAAAAAAAGACGATTAGCTCGCTTCAGCCTTCCGATTCCTTGCTGGTTTGTTCTCCAGCTTTTCTTTCCTTGACTCCGTACTTCCTTCCCATTGACCTCGAAATCAAAAACGCAAGTTGGCGTGTAGCCGGATGAGCGTAAATCTGAGCGTTTAAAAATCAGATTACGATCTTCGCCAGAGGCTTCCGATATGGTCTTCCTGTCAACTGCCTTAAATGTCCCGCCTCCATTATCGAAAAAGCGGAACTCACCCTCATCTTGAAGTGACTGCTCTTTGAAAATTGGCCGAAACTTCATGTTTTCTTTCGATTTTGCGTACCAAACGACATAGTCGTAAACATTAGCCATTCCCCGCTGACCGAGAGGAGTCATAGTTCGGTAGTTAACTTGTGCAACGAAGTTTTCTCCACCAAAAACCTCATCAAGAATCTGACGAAGGAGGTGAACATTCTCATCAGAGATTTGAACAAAAATACTACCTGACTCGTTAAGTAACTCTCTCGCCAGCAGCAAGCGATCTCGCAGGTACGTCAAGTACGAGTGAATCCCCAGCTCCCAAGTGTCACGGAATGCCTTGATCATTTCCGGCTCTTGGGTGAGATCCGCATCATTACGATCCTTCACATCCCGCTTGCCCACGAACGGCTGGAAGTTGGAGCCATACTTGATGCCGTAGGGGGGGTCGAAGTAGAACATCTGCACCCGGCCAGCCATGCTCTCCTTCTGCAACAGGCTGTTCATCACCAGCAGACTGTCACCCGCGATCAGCCGATTGGCCCAGCCGCGCTCATGACGGTAGAAGTCGATGGCATCCCGCAGCGGCAGGTTCTCGAAGGGGGCATCGAACAGCCCTGGCTGGAATGCCTTCTCGTCTCCCTTGCTCTTGCCTTCCCTCTTCATCACCTTGCGGACAGCCGACAGTATGCTGGCCGGGTCGATTCGTTCATGCACATGCAAGCTGACAGTGTCCACCTCGAAGCTGGTGCGCTCGGCCTTACCGGCCCAGTTCAGATAAGGGGACTGGGTGCGCTTCAGCTCATCCAGTACCTGACGCATCCGCTCGACATCCCCTGACTCCAAGGCATCGTCAATCATTCTTTCGATACGGGCGCGCTGCGGATCGAAGTTCAGGGTCGGATCGAGGTGTGGGTCATAGGCCCACTTGGTTTTCCCTGCATCGGGATCGGTAGCCGGGGTCACCATGCCGACTTCAGGGTTGTTCTTGCGCTTGTCCTGGTGGCGGTAGGAAAGCACCTGTGTCTCTTCACCCGGTTTAGCACGACCAGCAGTTGGCTTGGCTGGTGCAGCTTTCAGCATGTGCTTCGTGGCTGCCACAGGTTCCTCGACCTCGACGACCTGAGTAGCCAGGCCGAAGGAGTCCGGCTGTGCATCCACAAGGCGCACCGATCCTCCACGACCTTTCCCGGTTGCCACAGCACCGCTGGCGATCAGCTCTGCGTGAACCTGCCAGTACTGCTCCTCGGTGATCGACAGCCCGTCCTTGGACAGCTGCTCTTCTATCTCACGGCGAAGAGCGCCATTGCCCTTTGTGGCTCCATCTGCAGGAAGCAACGAAAGGAAGGTGGCCTTGAGGTGTTGGGCCAGATCGGTCATGCGAAGGACTCCACATCCTTGGTGGTTGGATGAGTGCAGCTACACCCACAGTGCGAAGCCGCAAGAATGCCAGCATTTGCTTACTGAATCACGCATTCCGCTATCCCGCGGCTGCTGGAGCTGTAAAAAATAATTCCGTCCCACCAAGGACTTACAGGGAAGAATGCGCAGCCTGAGATGCCCTACAAGCCCGCTTCACGGCAGCCGTCGAGATCCCCCAGTGCTTGGCGGTATCCGCAATGCTGGCCTCGTTCTCTTTCCTCCAGATAGCCACAGCCTGATCATCGATCACCTTCGGTGCCCCCAGCTTCTTGCCCTGCGCCCTGGCTCGCTCAATACCGGCCATCTGACGGGCCTTGATATTGGCCCGCTCCAGTTCCGCAACGGCAGCCAGCATGGTGAGCATAGCTTTGCCGACTGGGCTGGATAGGTCGAAGCCTTCGCGCATCGAGACCACCGTCACGCCCTTGGCCTTCAGGGCTTCGACTGTTTCCAATACGTCGATGGTATCCCTGCCAAGGCGGTCGATGGCTGCCACGACAACCGTGTCTCCCTTCCTGGCGTAGGCGTGGAGAGCCTTGAAGCCCTCCCGTTGCAGTGCCTTGGTAGCCCCGCTGGTGGCCTCGTCGGAGAACCACTCATGGATGTTGTAGCGCTGACTGATGGCGTGGCGCTGGGCTTCGTTGTTCTGTTCAGAAGTGCTGACGCGGACATAGGCAAGTACTGCAGTCATGGATAGATACTCCAACCTCAAGATGGATCGTTATCTAGGGTCAGAATAGTGCATGATGGCTCCGTGATTTTCAACAGAAGCGATCCATGCGGAAGCCGCATTCTCTTGTTGTCCTCTGGAGGCGGTTTGCTTGGTTACGGGTTCACACCTTCTGATCCATCTCCTGAGCCCGCATAACGTCCGTCATGTGGTGGCGCTGGGCTGATCTGGCTGATCAGCGAGCTGCTTGGTCAGGTGCTGCTCGTTCGTAAGGCTGTGATTGAAGCCAGGAGCTGATCACCTGGCTCCCGCTCACCATCGCTGTCGGGAGGGTAGCCCGAGCATCGTGTTTGATCGGGGAGGGGGTGCCCTGTTTTTTCAGGCGGAGAGGGGTGGGTACTGGGGGGAATCGAGTGGGACGGCTCGATGGATAGGGGCTCGCATTTTTGCTGAAAAAAATCGCTGCAGATAATTGACGAGTACAGAAAATGAGTACGAAACTAAACAATGAAAGGCGCAATATGCTGAAAGGAAAGGATTTTTAGTCTTGGCTGTGATCCTCAAGAGTTCGAATCTCTTCTTCACCGCCACTTTCGCAAAACCCCTGCAGGGAAACCTGCAGGGGTTTTTGCTTTTCTAGCTTTCGGTAGTATCTAGAGCCCTGTCTAGCCCACGTGAACGGGAGGTCACCAGTCCAGTGCTTTGGTGCACGCATCTACAGGCTCGGTCATGCCTTTCTTGATGCATTGACGCATACCCGGAATGGAAAGCAGATGCAGGGTCGCCTGGATTGCCTGCCAATCCTCGGCCGAGAGCAGGACAGCGTTTACCCGCTTACCATAGATCAGAATGGGCTGGTGAGATTCGGCAGATTGATCCATCAGCCGATAGAGATTGGCGCGTGCCTCACTTGCTGTAACCGTACGCATGGCGCTGTTCTCCCGACACGCAGTAGGCGTATGTCAAAATCTGCGGTCCTTTCGCTGTTTCTTCTCAACTAGAGGGAAGATAGCAGTACGTTTTAACGCGAGATGAAAATCTACGCCCGGTGAGGGTGAGTGGCTGATCATATGGCCAGTTTGACCATGCGCCGCTTACCTAGGCGGTGGAGAGAACGCTTTTTTCATTGCCAAGGCACGCGCGGTGCCGTAGGTCAGGCCGTAGCGATCGGCCCAGGAGTCGACGGTTTCCACGTCCTGTTGCGGGCCTATCAGCTTCGAAGGTTCCAGCTCTTCCAGTTCCATGCTCGTTCCGTCACTATTCGTGTCAATGCCAGTTATTCAGCATTGCGTTATCCAAAATGGATCGTGTCGAAACGGATAATGCCATTGTTGATCCATATTGGATATATCAAATATAGATCAAGTGGCTATGATTAAAGAGCGCGTTATAACTATTTTGAAAAGCTCCGGGATTCGGCTTCCTGAGCTGGAGGAGCGCACTGGCATCAGTCGCTACACATGGAACAACCTGAAGAACACCGCCAGAAAGCGCGAAATCAAAGCAGAGGAGATCGAAGCTATCGTTAAGCTCTTTCCTCAATTCGCCTTGTGGGTGGTCAGTGGTGAGGTTGCGCCAGAAGCAGGACAGACAAGCCCCGAATACGATCAGGCCAATTCAAACTTGCCCAATCAAACGGGATAGCGATTACAACGGAAGTGGCTAGGCGCTGGTATGCCCGAAATGCTATGGGCGTGATAATTAAGGAGTAGTCGGTAACATGGACGAAGATGAAAAAATAGAGACCGATAAGAGAAAATTTCTATATGACTACTCTAGAAATATTTATATCGATGAATTTGCGCGAAGCAAATCGCTAGAGGATAAAGCAGCAAGATACTTTGGTTTCTTGTCAATCTTGATAGGTATTGTAACTGCGCATGTAAGGTTTTCTGAGCATAAGTTGTTGGGGCTTGACGGGGTTTGGGATTGGATTTACCTGATCTTGATTTTGCTTGCTTATCTTGCGATGGCAAATTGTGGTAGGTGTCTTTTTGATGTGCTTAGACCCCGTGCATACTCACTTGTTAATATGAATGTGGAGCTGAGAGACTACTTTTACGGCAAAAAACTGGCGGATATTTATGAGTCGGTTATTGATGACTTGGTGACTACAGCAGAGTTGGCGAGGGAGGTGAATAATCAGAAGGTTGATAGCATCAAGATGGCTCACAAAGAGCTGGCGGCGTCATTAATATTTGTTTCCCTGCTTTTTGCTGTTTTTATATTCCTATAGGTGATCTATGTCGAACGATAAAAAAGAAAGCTCAGGTAAAAAAGAAGAGAAAAAGCAATCAACCGAGAAAAAAGAAAGGCCAAGTGGAATTGTTTCAGTCCTTAATCAAAAAGAAAGATTAAATATAAATTAATAAATAGATGCTTTGGATTGCCTCTCTTGGGTGGCAGTCAGTGCAGGGGGGGTAAACCAGTGACTAATCTTATGTTAATGGCTGTGCTATATGTGAAGGGTGTAGATGAATGACAACATATATTATAGCTTTGGAGTATAGCTCTCCAAGTATTTTGGTGAAAAACAAAGTTGCTGAGATTATAAAAAGCTATAGCGGCTGGGCAAGGATTACTGAAAATACCTGGGCGATAACGACCTCTGATGAAGTGAAAGCGGCCACTATCAGGGATTCCATTGCAAAAGTTGCAGGGGAGAAAGATAGAATTTTTGTAGTGAAGTCTGGTGTGGCTGCTGCATGGAGAAATTCTAGGTGCAAAAACGAATGGCTTAAGAAGCATCTGTGAGTTGAGGAAAGTATGAGTGCAAAGCAGAATAGCTCAGAAATTGAAATTAAACGCTCAAGAATTGGCTCTATATCGGTTTATGAAATATCTGATGGGGAGCTGGAGGCGCTAGAGAGAGGTACTCCAGCAACTGCTCTGACCAATATATCTTTTTTCTGTGCTTCTAGTTTTTTGTCATTCTTGATAGTTGTTACAACTTCTCCGAATTTAGAGCTTAAGTTGTACATGGTTTATTTTTCCGTTGGATTGGTATCGTTGGCAGTAACTCTTGTGTGTGGGGTTGTTGCTTATAAGATGGGAGGGGGAATAAAGCAGATAACCAGTAAAATTAGGGGGCGTATACCTGCATCAGAGGTTGAAAAGAAATATGATGGCGAAGTCGAGAAAAGTGATGATGATCCCGAATCTCATGAGCCGGAATAAGATCAAATCCCAGATCATGAGGGGGGGTGAAATTTCTGGGTGTGAAAATAAAAGATGCTAAGTCTTTAAATTTTATAAGGAGTTACTTGTACCTTAGGGCAAGGAAGCAAATATGAAATCCGACTGGGACGATGCACCAGACTATCTACGCAGCAAGAAAAAGCCTGGCCCATGGCGAATTGTGGCCATCCTGGGCGTGGGTTCCGCGATTACCTGGGGTGTGATCGCGCTGTTTGCCAAGCCAATCGTGATCAATGTGGATCAGCTCAAGCAGGCAATCCACGTAGACGGCAAACCGCTGTTCAGCCAGCAACCGGCGCCGCAGCCCTACAGCGAGCCAGAAGAGCCTATAAGGCTGCCATCCATTCCCATCGATCCGCCCGCGCAACGGGTTGCATACGAGCCGGTAAGCCAGCCTCAGCCATACGCCTCTATGGAGTGGACAGAGGAACAAAAGGCGAGAGCTATTGCCAGTGCGCAAAATGCGTTCAGTGACAAGAACTACACGCCCAAGCAGCCGGCCAGCACCTACACACCGCCCGCAACCCATCGCATAGCCCAAGCACCCCAGCAAACACAGCAGCGCCAAACCAGACAGGTGAGCAACGACCGTACCTCCAGATGGATAAAGAGCTGGAATGGCGGCAGCAACTACCTGGCGGAATGGCTATCGGTAAACAACTACATCGACGGCACCAGCGTCTGCGCCAATCACCGGCGCGGATCAATCGACTACCGCGAATGCCGCAAGGCTGCCAAACAGCACTTTCACGAACAGTGCAGAACTTGGCGTGCCCGCTATGACGGTGACCGCAAGACAAGCAGTGATCGCATGAAGACGCGTTATTGCTCTGCGGCGAGCAGTTTTAATCCGATGGGGTGACTAACCCCCCCAAGAGAAAGCCGGGCCGCAATACAGCACGGTATTGCAAGCAAAGAACATGCTGAGAAGATAGCCGCCCAAGGCTCCCGTACACCCCAAAGCAAATCCGTTTTCAATTGTTTGGCTGGGCTTGACCTTGGAGTAGATCAAAACAGCAACTGTGCCAACCACTGCACCCATCAGTCCCAACAGGTAATCCACTCCAGGGCCATGCAGGCTGACAAGTGACATGTTAATTGCCCTAATTATTACCGTCATGGCAAACCCCAGGGCAAGGCCTGCTAGGAAACCCTTGTGGGGGTTGAAAATCAGACAGAAGACGATGCACGTCAGTGCAGTGAAGTAGCTGTATGCCGTGACCCATGACGGAAGAAATTCGCCACTGTTAAGCAGGAACGCTGCTGTTGTCAGGTGAGTAATGCCCAGGGCAAGGGGGTATGTCGTATTGCTTAAGTAATCGTCCGTTGATCAATTATGTATGGTTAGCTGAAGTGATGACCTATGTAGGGGGATAGCGCATCCTTGACGGTGAGGGTTGTAATTACAATAAATATAGCTAGCAGCCAACTAATCAGAACCATAAATTTGCTGCCGCCAAACTTCCGGTGCCACCACCAGCGCAAAGAAAGAAGCGCGAGGCATAGCGGCGGGATGGTTATGAGCGCTATAGCCAATCCAACTAAGCTAGTTGGCCGAGTGCCCGCTATGGCTACAACGGTCAAAAGAAACGCCATCAGCAACTTGCGCCGACGTTCAGGCCATGGATTGTGAAGCGGGATTGGGCGCATTTTTTCCAAGCATGTTGAATAAAAGGATTGGTGGCCAGACGCTATTGCTTGCATCGAGGTTTGTCCAGCGACTATGTAGCGATTTGCCAAAAACACTGCGTTAAACCGAGACGAAGTGAGTAGTTGAAAGGCAAAAAGCATGTGCCACGACGTTACCAGAGCAGCCTAGGCTTTCTCATCGGGATAATCTCTTGTGCAGCACGCGCTGACGAAGATGGTCAAAGTAATGGCGATCAGCAGGCTCTGCGGGCTTGGATGCGGCACCAGCAAGCAATTCGTTGCGCAATTGTGTACGGCTGTCGTCTGGCATGGATGCTCCCTTGAAGAAATTAACCTAAAAGGTTATTTTATGCGGCATGGAAAAGCGCAAACCCCATTTCAAGCTTGAGCTGGTGAAGCAGGCCGTAGCCGACCAGCGTTATCGCTTCACCCGCGTAGCCCTTGAAGGGGGCGCTGAGCTGGGTATGGAGATGGCCGACATGCTGGCCGTCATCAGTGCCCTGAGCAGCCGCGACTTTTTTAAGAGCATGACAACCTATGCGGATCATACTGCCTGGCAGGACGTTTACCGACCCGATACCGAATTCGGGCAGGTCTACCTGAAGTTCACGCTGGTGGCCGATCTGCTGATCGTTTCCTTTAAGGAGAAGTGACCATGAAATGTCCAGTATGCGGCGGGGCGGAACTGGTTCACGACACCCGCGATATGCCCTTCACCTACAAGGGGCAGACCACCCAAATTACTGCGGTAACGGCTGACTGGTGCGATGCCTGCGGCGAGTCCCTGACTGGGCCGACTGAGAGTGAGCGCGTTATGCGTGCCATGAACGAGTTTCGTCAGCAGGTGAACGCCCAGGACGGCAATCAGGAGCTGATTCGCAGTGTGCGTAAGCAGTTACGGTTGAGCCAGCGCGAAGCGGCAGAGCTGTTCGGCGGTGGGCCGAATGCGTTTTCTCGCTACGAGCGAGGCAGCACGGAAGCACCGCAACCGCTGGTGCAGTTGTTCAAGATCCTGGGCCGGCACCCGGAGTTGATCAACGAGCTGCGTGCAGGTTGATGCCGAAATCTAGAGCCGAATAGCGACGAATCGAGCAGGTGAGGGGAGTCCAAGACCCGTAATGAGCGGGTTTGGCACGGACTGACACGCTACCGAAACGGGTTCAAATATCTTCTTCACCGCCACTTTCGCAATACATCAAGCCCCGAGAGCTGAAAAGTCCTCGGGGCTTTTGTTTGCTGTCTTTCTGCCGGCCTACGTCAGCACGTCGCGTATTCGCTTGCGTCATGGCTCGCCTGAACTCGTGTCTGGCCGGCTTCAGTCCATCCTGCTATCCATTGGCAATATCCATGGTCACTATCGAAACCACTGATTTCTGCCTGGCGAGGCCGCGGCATAAAGTTGATCCCAACAGAGATTGAGTTGGATTGGAGGTCATTATGTCCCGTATCGATGTGGTTTCCCTTGTTGGTAGTGCTGTGCCTGCCGCGCTGCGATCCGGTGGTCATATGGCGTGCTGGCTGCTGATGGTCGATGGCCAGCCCAAGGCCGGTCCGTTCGCTTCCCGCGAGGCTGCGCTGGCTTGCCAGGCTGTCTGGCTACTCAGCAGCGGCGTTCGCCGCGAAAGCGATTCGCTGCTGGCCTGATCCCCGTTTTATCCTGCGCTTGCTCCAGCGCTCCCCTTGGCCCGCCTCTGGCGGGCTTTTTCTTCCCTGGCGGGTAGAATGGCGAACATTTCTTCAAGGGGCGCAGCGTGGCCAGGTGGGACATCTTCTGCAGCGTGGTGGACAACTACGGCGATATTGGCGTGACCTGGCGGCTGGCCCGACAACTGGCGGCCGAGCAGGGCCATGCGGTGCGTCTGTGGGTCGATGAGCTGGATGCGTTCGTGCGCCTGTGCCCCGGCGCCAGTGCCAGCGCCGAGTGGCAGCGCCACTCGGGTGTCGAGGTGCGTCATTGGCGCGATCCGTTCCCGGCGGTAGCGCTGGCCCATGTGGTGATCGAGGCCTTTGCCTGTCAGTTGCCGCCTTCTTATATAGAGGCGATGACTGACGGCACCAGACGTTTGTGGCTGAATCTGGAATACCTCAGTGCTGAGGACTGGGTGGCGGGCTGTCATGGCTTGCCGTCGCCGCAGCCGGGAGGCTTGCAGAAGTTCTTCTTTTTTCCCGGGTTCGTAGCGGGCACGGGGGGATTGTTGCGTGAGGCTGACTTGCTGACGCGACGCCGCGCCTTTCAAGCCAATGCGTCGGCGCAACAGGCGTTTTTGCGCTCGCTTGGCGTAGTGCGTGAGGCCGGGGCGCGGCTGATTTCGTTGTTCGCCTACGAGAATGCAGGGCTGGCGGGCTGGCTCGACGCTCTTGCAGCGGATACGCAGTTGACCCAGTTGTTGGTGCCGCAGGGCAAGGTTCTCGGCGATCTGCAAGTCTGGCTCGGGGAGGCGCAGCTGGCACCGGGTGATCAGCATCGCCGTGGCAGTCTGCAGATTCAGGTGTTGCCTTTCGTCGCGCAGGACGATTACGACAGTCTGCTGTGGTGCTGCGATCTCAATGCGGTGCGTGGCGAGGATTCCTTCATTCGCGCGCAGTGGGCCGGTCGGCCATTGCTCTGGCACATTTACCCGCAGGAGGAAGGGGCGCACTGGGATAAGCTGGAGGCTTTTCTCGCGCTTTATGGCGCTGAGCTGCCATCGGAAATATCGGCCCCGTATGCCACCCTCTCGCATGCATGGAATGAGGGAAGCGGTATGGAGCAGGCCTGGCTTGAGCTGAAAAATGCTTGGCCGACGCTGCAGCAACATGCCGAGCGCTGGTGTGATTCGCAGGCCGCTCGGCCGGACCTCGCCACAGCGCTGGAACAGTTTTACCGAAATTGGCTATCATACGCGGCCTAGATTTCTGTACCTCCCGCATATTTCGGATATCCGCATGAAAACTGCACAAGAAATGAGAGTCAACAGCGTGGCCCTGATCGATGGCCAGCCGTGGCTGATCCAGAAGGCCGAGTTCACCAAGTCCGGTCGTAACAGCGCCATCGTCAAGATGAAGCTGAAGAACCTGCTCAACGGTTCCAAGACCGAGACCGTCTACAAAGCCGACGACAAGATGGAGCCGGTGATTCTCGAGCGCAAGGAAGTGAACCTGTCCTACATCAGCGGTGAGGACTACGTGTTCATGGATCCGGAGTACAACTCCTACGAGCTGCGTGCCGAAGATCTGGAAAGCGTTCTGCCGTTCATCGAAGAAGGCATGGCTGACGTCTGCGAAGCCGTGTTCTTCGAAGGCAAGGTGATCTCCGTCGACCTGCCGACCACCATCGTGCGTCAGGTTGTCTACACCGAGAACGCTGCTCGTGGCGACACTTCCGGCAAGGTGATGAAGCCTGCCAAGCTGCGCAACGGTACCGAGATCAAGGTTGCCGAGTTCGTCGATATCGACGACTGGATCGAGATCGATACCCGTGACGGTTCCTACAAGGGCCGCACCCAGGCTCCGGCCTGAGCTTGAACGCTACGAAAGAACCCGGCCTAAGCGCCGGGTTTTTTGTGCCTTGATTTTGAGATCGGGCCGGGCCTTGCCGCGGCTGAAGCGGAATGCCGCCCAGCCACTGCCACAATCGTCATTGCTGCGCGATTGCCAGGCTGGTTTGCAGCGCCTGATCCCAGGGCGGCGGGAAGCCGAAGCGCTGCTTGAGAAAACTCAGTAGCAGGCGTGTGCGCGGGCTGGCCTCGCGTTCCAGGCGCAGCGCATAAATGCTCACTGGTTCGGCGACCGGGAGGCCTTGTTCGCAGAACAGCGGGATCAGCTCGCCGCGCTGCAGGTGCTCGCTGCTCATCCAGGTTGGCAGGTGCGCTACGCCCAGGCCGGCGAGGGCGCTAAACAGCAGGGTCTCGGCGTTGTTACTGGTCTGGCGCAGGCGTTTGGGCTTGCACAGTTGCAGCTTGCCTTCGACTTCGAAGCGCCAGGCGTAGGGTGGGGCGAGGCTGTCCCAGTCCAGGCCGTCGTGTTGCTCCAGCTCTAACGGGCTACGCGGAATGCCGCGGCGGCGCAGGTAGTCCGGGCTGGCACAGAGGATGCGGGTCATCGATGCCAGCGGCGTGGCGACCAGGCGGCTGTCGGGCAGCGGGCCGATGCGTACGACGATGTCCACTTCCCCCAAGTGCTCGCCCTGTAGGTCGATGAAACTGTCGATCAGGCGCAGTTGCACATCCAGCCCGGGATTGGCGCGCAGGAAATCGGCAATCGCCGGGGCGAGATGACGACGGCCAAAGGGTGAGGGTGCGTCGATGCGAATCAGACCTTCCGGCGCGCTGGTCAGCGATACCACCTCGGCACGCGCCAGGTGCAGCTCGGCGAGAATGCGCCGGGCACGTTCGGCGAACGCCAGGCCCGCCGGCGTCACCCGTACGGCGTGGGTGGTACGGCTGAACAGGCTGCTGCCCATCGCGCGTTCCAGTGCGTCGATGCGCCGGGCAACCGCCGAGGGCGTGAGCGGGTGGCGCCTGGCAGCGGCAGAAAAACTGCCGGTTTCCAGTACGTCGAGGAACAGTTCCAGCTGATCGGTCAGGACATCGGGGTTCATGGCGCTTGCTTGTGCTTAATCGGCAAAGCCATTTTGCGTTGTTGTGCGTTTCCGCGCTAGCCGTCACTGAGTAACATGCGCGCACTGTCTGGAGGTGTCATGAATCTGTTCGACCTGTTGCTGAATCTGTTGCTGGGCCTGGGCCTAGGAACCCTGGGCGGCCTGTTCGGAATCGGCGGCGGCCTGATCGCCATTCCGGTGCTGGGCATTGTCTTCGGGCTGGATCAGCAACTGGCGCAGGGCACCGCGCTGGTCATGGTGGTGCCGAACGTAATGTTGGCGATCTGGCGCTATCACCAGAGAAATCGCATCAACCTGCGGCATGCCCTGCTACTGGGTATCACCAGTTTCTTTTGTGCCTGGCTGGCCTCGTTGTACGCCGTGGAGGTGGACTCACGCACCATGCGTTGGGCCTTCGTTGGTTTCCTGCTGGCGCTGGCGGCCTACAACCTGCTGCGCATGCTGATGGCTCAGGCGCCAGCTAGCGGTGAGCAGCGTCACCACTGGGGCTGGTTTGGTGTGCTGGGCGGAGTGTCCGGTGCCATGGGCGGCCTTTTTGGCGTAGGCGGCGCGGTGGTGGCGACGCCGGTGCTGACCAGCGTGTTCGGTACTACCCAGGTGGTTGCGCAGGGGCTGTCGTTGTCGCTGGCGCTGCCCAGCACAGGGGTGACCCTGCTGACTTATGCCGTGCACCAGCACGTCAATTGGTGGATGGGCATCCCGCTGGCCGTCGGTGGCCTGCTCAGTATCAGCTGGGGCGTGCGTTTGGCGCACTCGCTACCTGAGCGCCTGCTGCGCAGCCTGTTCTGTGGCTTCCTGCTGCTTTGTGCGTTGATGCTCGCGCTGGAGTCAGGCGGCAGCCTATAGGCGAAAACCTTCGACGATGTGATCGGCCAAGCATTCGGTGACGGGTGACTGGCTGCTCTCGTTACGCAGCAGCACGATGCTGGTCAGCGGCAGCAGCGGTAGGCCTTCGGCTTCGCCGAGGATGCGCAGATCGGGGGTGATCAGGCTTTGCAGTTGTGCGGTAACGGCCAGGCCGGCACGCACCACGGCGAAGATCGCCGACAGGCTCGGGCTGGTGTAGGCGATACGGTAGGGGCGATGCATGGCATCCAGCGCGTTGCAGGCCCATTCACGGCAGAAACAATCGGCATTGAACATGGCCAGTGGCATGGGGCTCTGTTCGTGCGGCGCAAAGCCTTGCGCAACGGCCCAGGCGAAACGCTCCTGGCGCAGCAGTTGGCCGATCTCCTTGCCGGGCTGGCGAGTGACGATGGTCAGGTCCAGATCCTGGCGCAGGAGTAACTGACCGGAGGGTTCGCAATGGACCTCGGCCTGAACCAGCGGATAGGCCTGAGCGAAGCGCGAGAGAATCTCCGGTAGGAAGCGCATCACGTAGTCGTCGGGTGTACCGATGCGCACGGCGCCGACCATATGTGGCTCGCGCAGGGTGTTGAGCACCTCGCCGTGCAGCTTGAGGATGCGCCGCGCATAGCCCAGCAGTACTTGGCCCTCGGGCGTCAGTCGCACCTGGCGGCCGTCGCGCTCGAACAGTGGGCGCTGTACCACGTCCTCCTCCAGTCGCTTCATCTGCATGCTCACGGCCGACTGGGTGCGATTGACCGTTTCCGCTGCGCGGGTGAAGCCGCCGGTGTCGGCGATGGCAACGAAGCTGCGCAGCAATTCGGTATCGATACTGGGGTGATAGGCCATTCATCAATTCTCGAGATGGATTGCATAAGAAACATTCGTTGGATTGATCATAAGCGCGGGCTGACACTGACGCCAACCCCACAGGGAGGGCGGAAAGATGAAAGGTCAAAAAGGTTACGCGCTGGCGCAGGCCATCCACTTTGAACGGTTGCCGTCATTGACCAATGTTTGGCGTATGCTGCGGCGCTGGCGCCAACTGGCTCGTGAGCGGCAGCAACTGGCCCGACTGGGTGATATGGCGCTGAAGGATCTGGGGTTGTCCCGGGCCGATGCGTTGCAAGAGGCAGAACGGCCCTTTTGGGATGATCCGTTGAAAAAATGAGTGGTAATGACTGGAGTTGTTGAATGACCGCGGTACGCAAGGGCGCCGACTTTTTCCTGTTCCAGCTGATGCTGTTGCTGTGCGCCATCTGGGGCAGTCAGCAAGTAGCGATCAAGTTGGCTGCCGACGACATCGCGCCAATGATGCAGGTGGCACTGCGCTCTGGTATCGCGGCGTTGCTGGTCGGCATGCTGCTGCTGTGGCAGCGCGGATGGCGCGAATGGCTGAGTTCTACCTGGCTGGCCGGTGTGCTGGCGGGCGTGCTGTTCGCGCTGGAGTTTTTCTTCATCGCGCTGGGTTTGCGCCATACCACTGCGTCGCATATGGCGGTGTTTCTATATACCGCGCCGATCTTCTCGGCGCTGGGGCTGCACCTGCTGCTGCCCAGCGAGCGCCTGCGGCGCCTGCAATGGCTGGGTATCGCGCTGTGCTTCGGCGGTGTGGTAATGGCTTTCGGTGTCGGTGGCAGTTGGGCGCAGATCGATGCCGGCATCCTGCTCGGTGATGCGCTGGGGCTGTGCGCAGGTATGGCCTGGGGCGCTACCACCGTGGTGGTAAGGGGTTCTCGCCTGTCCGAGGCGCCGGCCGGGTTGACGCTGTTCTATCAAGTGGCAGTGGCTTTCGTGCTGCTGCTCTGCTACGCGCTGGCGGTCGTCGACCTCGACCAATTGCGTTGGACGCCGATCGCCATCGCCAGCATTGTGCTGCAGGGCGTGGTGGTGTCGTTCTTCACCTACCTGGCGTGGTTCTGGCTGCTGCGTCGCTATCTGGCCTCGAACATGGCGGTGTTTTCCTTCATGACGCCGCTGTTCGGTGTGACCTTCGGTGTGCTGGTGCTGCACGAACCACTTACCTTGAACTTCGTCATCGGCGCGGTACTGGTGCTGTCGGGTATCACCCTGGTCAGCAGCGAAGCCTGGCTGCGCCGTCGCCTGGCCGACTGGCGTGGCGTGCCGCAGCAACCCTGATCATTCATGCGCAAGGAGGCTTAAGTGCCCGCTTATCACCTGGCCCAACTGAACATCGCCTTGATGACGGCGCCGCTTGAGTCGCCGCAAATGGCCGACTTCGTTGCCAACCTCGAGCGCATCAACGCCCTGGCCGAAGCCTCGCAGGGCTATATCTGGCGTTTGCAGGACGAAGCGGGCGACGCCACGGCGATCCGCCCCTTTGGCGACGATGTTTTGGTCAATATGTCGGTCTGGCAGGACGTGCAGTCGCTCAGCGACTACGTCTACAAATCCGCGCACACCGAGATGCTCAAGCGCCGCCGCGAATGGTTCGAGCGCGTCGAGCAGGCGCATCAGGTGCTGTGGTGGGTGCCGGCCGGGCATCGACCGAGCGTGGTCGAGGCCGCCGAGCGCCTGGCGCATCTTCGCGAGCATGGCGCTACGGAACAGGCCTTTACCTTTCGCCATGCGTTCGCGGCGCCGGCCTGATAGGCTGGGTCGCCATGACGCTCTCACTATCTCTCGCCGAAGCGCGCCGCCTGGCCCTGGCTGCTCAGGGTTTTGGCCGTACCCCGCGCGGCGCCGTCGCCCATAAGCATTTGCAGGCTCAGATCGAGCGTCTCGGCGTGCTGCAGATCGATTCGGTCAATGCCCTGGTGCGCTCGCATTATTTGCCGGCGTTTTCCCGGCTCGGTCACTACCAGGCCGAACATCTCGACGAACTGGCCTGGGGCCGGGCTCGGCGCCGACGTCTGTTCGAGTACTGGGGGCATGAAGCCTCATTGTTGCCGCTGGAGCTCTACCCGCTGCTGCGCTGGCGCATGCGCAGGGCCGCCGACGGCCAGGGCATCTACCGGCAATTGGCAAAATTCGGTGTTGAGCAACGCGAGGTGATCACTGCCGTATTGCAGGCCGTGCGTGAACGCGGCGCTCTCGGGGCCGGCAGCCTCAGCACCCGTACGGAGAGGGCCGGGCCCTGGTGGGACTGGAGCGCGGAAAAGACGGCGCTGGAGTGGCTGTTCGCCGCAGGCGAGGTGACGGTTGCCGGGCGGCGCGGCTTCGAGCGTTTGTATGACCTGCCGGAACGGGTGATACCGGCCGATTTGCTCAACCATGCGGAGCTGGATGAGGACGAGGCGCAGCGGCGCCTGTTGCTGCGCTCGGCCGACGCTCTGGGCGTGGCGACCGAGAAGGACCTGCGCGACTACTACCGGCTCGATGCCAGCGACAGCAAACGTGGTATCGCCGAACTGGTGGAGGCGGGCGAGCTGCGAGCGGTCGCTGTACAAGGTTGGCGGCAGCCTGCCTATTGCCGGGGCGAGCCGCGCATTCCGCGGCGTGTGTGCCATAGCGCCTTGCTATCGCCCTTCGATTCACTGATCTGGGAGCGCGAGCGCACCGAGCGCCTTTTCGGCTTCCGCTACCGTCTGGAAATCTACACCCCGCAGGCCAAGCGTGTGTATGGCTACTACGTGCTGCCGTTTCTGCATCACGAACGCCTGGTGGCGCGGGTAGATCTGCGTAGCGAGCGCGCGGCTGCGCGACTGGCCGTGCATGCTGTGCATGTGGAAGAGTCGGTATTGAGCGAGGAAGCGCGCCTGGCGCTGGGGGACTCTCTGCATGCGCTGGCGCACTGGTTGGGCCTGCAGGAGGTGTGGCTGGCGCCGAGCGTCAATCTGCGTGGACTAATGGGCTAGCCGCCGTTCTCCAGCAGAAACTTCAACTCATCGAGGCGCTGGATGTTCAGCTCCATCGGGCAGGTGTAGTACATCGGTGAGCCGATGTGCTTGCCCTGCAGGTCGCATTGGCCATTGCGGTAGACCAGCCAGGCCTTCTGCGTCGCTTGCAGTTGCTCGGCATCTTCCGGCGCGCTTTGCTGCAGTTTCAGGAACAGCTGCTGGTAGATGCGGTTCATCTCCTTCTTTGCCGTTTCCGATACCCCCTCGGCGCAGCCGGCGACGCTGGCGTTGTTGATCATCCCGCTAGCGTCCAGGCAGGCCTGGTACTGCTGCTCGTAGTCGGCCCAGGCGCTGAGTGGCAGGACCAATAGCACCGGCATCAGCAGTTTATGCAGGTTGTGCATGAGAACTCCTCGATGGAACAGCCAGCCGTTCAGTTAAGAACAACGCCGGCAGGGTTGCGCAGAGCGATGCCGGGCGTTGTTAGTGAGTCAATAAGCTTCGCGGGCAAGCCCCGCCCACGGAAGGTGCTTCGTAGCAGCTGCTGGCCTGGCACGTTTCACTGCGAGGGAGCGGGCTCGTCCGCGAAGCTTT
The DNA here is from genome assembly GCF_016008875.1 of Ectopseudomonas mendocina. Lineage (GTDB taxonomy): Bacteria > Pseudomonadota > Gammaproteobacteria > Pseudomonadales > Pseudomonadaceae > Aquipseudomonas. Next base: position 182,133 of record NZ_JADTQG010000003.1, on the reverse strand, counting down.
TACGCTCTAAATGACTCACTACAACGGTGCGTACTGGCGAAAAGCTTGACGGGCTTTCTGTTTACTTGGCTGCCAGGCGGGTACGCATATTGTTGGCGCGGTCGCTGGAGCCCGGGTGCGAGGAGAACATGCTGCTTTCGCCGCCGCCCAGCTTGGCCAGTTTCTCGAACGCGGTAACCAGGCCTTCACGCGGGATGTTGCGTTGGGTCAGCAGGTCGAAGGAGAAGTTGTCGGCCGCATTTTCCTGGCTCTGCGAGAACTGCGCGTTGATCAGTTGTTCGCCCAGGGCACCAAGTTGCGAGGCGGACAGTGCTGCGACGGAGGCATTGCCCGAAGCAGCTGCAGCATTGCGCGCGGCAGTGGTGGCGTAAGCGGTCTGCATGGCCTTCTTGCTGTGACCGAGGGCGACGTGGCCGATTTCGTGGCCGAGTACGCCTTCCACTTCGTTGTCGGTCATCAGGTCCATCAGGCCGCTGTAGACACGCACGCAACCGTTGGCCATGGCCCAGGCATTGACTTCGTCGGCCTGGTAAACCTTATAGGTGATCGGCGTGCCGTTGATCTGGTGGCCGAGGTTATTGGCGATCTTGTCCAGGCGCTTGGTGTACGGGCTGTTCGGGCCGGCGATGTTGGCTTCGGCGTCCATCTCGGCGCAGGCCTGATCGGACATGCTGCGCACTTCGGCGTCGCTGAGGGTTACCGCCTGCACGGCCATCAGGCCGGATTGCAGCATGGCGTCGGGTGACATGTTCTGGCAGCCGGCCAGCAGAGCGGCGCTGGAGAGGGCGAAAGCGGAAAGTGCGGTGCGCAGTTGCATGGATCATCGTCCTTGTTGGTCGTGTTGGCCGCGAGTCCTTTCCGGCTGGGTAGCATCTTCGGCACCTGAACGGCGCTCGCGTTGGGGGCATTATGCCGGATACCGCACAAAAGAAGTGCGAGCCGGTTCGCGCCCTGGCAGCAGCCAGGGCGCAACGGGTCAGCGGCGTACCTGCTTAAGCGTTTCTGCAATCATGAAGGCCAGCTCCAGCGACTGATCTGCATTCATGCGCGGGTCGCAGTGGGTGTGGTAGCGGTCGGACAGGCCGTCTTCGGTGATCGGGCGCGAACCGCCGATGCACTCGGTGACGTTCTGTCCGGTCATCTCGATATGGATGCCGCCGGCATAGGTCCCCTCGGCCTGGTGCACGGCGAAGAATTGCCGGACTTCGCTGAGAATCTGCGCGAAGTCGCGGGTCTTGTAGCCGCTGCTGGCCTTGATGGTATTGCCGTGCATGGGGTCGGAGCTCCACAGCACCTGGCGACCCTCTTGCTTGACCTTGCGCAGCAGGCGCGGAAAGTGCGCTTCGACCTTGTCGGCGCCCATGCGCACGATCAGGTTCAGGCGGCCCGAGTCGTTGTCCGGGTTGAGCGTATCGATCAGGCGAATCAGCTCGTCCGGGTCCATGCTCGGGCCGACCTTGACGCCGATGGGGTTCTCGATGCCGCGCATGAATTCGACGTGCGCGCCGTCCAGCTGGCGGGTGCGGTCGCCGATCCACAGCATGTGCGCGGAGCAGTCGTACCAGCGGCCGGTGAGGCTGTCGCGGCGTACGAAGGCTTCCTCGTAGTTCAGCAGCAGCGCCTCATGGGCGGTGAAGAAGCTCACTTCGCGCAACTGCGGCGCGCTGTCCATGCCGACCGCGCGCATGAATGCAAGGGTTTCGTCGATGCGATTGGCGAGCTGGTGGTACTTCTCGGCCAGCGCCGAATTGGCGATGAAGTCGAGGTTCCACTGGTGCACCTGGTGCACATCGGCGAAACCGCCCTGAGCGAAGGCGCGCAGCAGGTTGAGGCTGGCAGTGGCCTGGTGATAGGCCTGTAGCAGGCGCTCCGGGTCGGGCACGCGGCTGGCGGCGTCGAAGCCGATGCCGTTGACGATATCGCCTCGGTAGGCGGGCAGGGTGACGCCATCGATGGTTTCGCTGCCGGACGAACGCGGCTTGGCGAACTGGCCGGCCATGCGCCCGACCTTGACTACCGGGCAACCGGCGGCGAAGGTCATGACGATGGCCATCTGCAGGAGCACCTTGAAGGTATCGCGGATCTTCGCGGCGGAAAACTCGGCGAAGCTTTCGGCGCAGTCGCCGCCCTGCAGCAAGAACGCGCGGCCCTGAGTCACTTCGGCGAACTGGCGGCGCAGCTCGCGCGCCTCGCCAGCGAACACCAGCGGCGGATAGCCGGCCAGGGTCTGTTCGACGCGGGCGAGGTGAGCGGCATCGGGATATTCGGGTTGTTGCTGGATGGGCTTGCCTCTCCAGCTGTCGGGGCTCCAGGCGTGCATCGGGCGTCTCTGCGTTCGGCTAATCGGCTGGCGGCATGTTACCGCCAAGGCAGCGCCGCGGTAAGCGGGCAAGAAGCCAAAAGCCGCAGAAGGCAGCTTTGCTAGGCGGGAGTTCGACTCGCGCAGCTATGTTATGGGGCAGCAGCGCAAGTACGAGAATAATCGCGTGACCCGGGGTGTCCGCTTCAATGACAATCGGCGTTTTCGACCCGCCGCTTGTGGTGCGGGATGTCACTGTGGGAGAGGTATCGATGCCGGGGTTGCCGCCAGACGACGAGTTGCAGGACGAGGTTCTGCTGGCCGAAGTGCACGATGCCTTCGGGGTGATTCGCGTGGTGCAGATCGGTGCCTACCGCTTCCTCGAGTTCGGTGATGCCATCGAGCAGAGCTGCGTGTTCCAGGGCGATCCCGGTTGGCTCGAATACGACTACACCCGCGCCATGCTGCTTGGCGCGTTGTGCCACGATGCGCCGGAAACCGCGTTGTTCCTCGGCCTTGGCGCCGGCAACCTGACCCAGGCCTGCCTGAAGTTCCTGCCATTGGAGGATGTCGAGGCCATCGAGCTGCGCCCGGACGTGCCGCGCCTGGCCATGGAGTTCCTCGGGCTGGACGACGATCCGCGCCTGACCATTCGCATCGGCGATGCCACCGAGCTGCTCGACAGTGCGGAAACCGCCGACTTGATCTTCCTCGATCTGTACACCGACCAGGGGCCTGGCGTCGGTCATCTGGCTTGGCGCTTTCTCGAGCGTTGCCGCGAAAAGCTCAACCCGGGCGGCTGGCTGATCATCAACCAATGGGCTGGCAACGACGGCAAGCCACTGGGTGCGGCCTTGCTGCGCGGGCTCTATCACCGGCACTACTGGGAGTGCCCGGTGAAGGAGGGCAACGTGGTGCTGTTGATTCCGGCCGACCTCGACCAGTGCCTGGACATGGGGCGCCTGCAGGCGCGCGCTGGCGAACTGGCGCCGCGCCTGGGTTACTCGCTGCAATCACTGATCGAGGCATTGCGCCCGGCGACGTGAAGCGTCGCATGGCCTGAAACCTGGAAAAAAGCGCGTGGAAGCACTGGCAGGGCGCAGCCCAGGAAGGCGCAAGACATAAAAAACAGCACCTTGGTCAGGAATTTCCGGTATGATGCGCGCCGGTCAATTCACTGGCCACGTTCAGGTAGTGCAACTCGCCCGGGAAATTAACTTCCGGCAGCCAGTCCCCAGCGGACTATCCTTGACGATTCACTTTCATCACGTTTTCGCAAATCCCCGCCGACCAGGCTGCCAGGGTGACCTACAAGGTCTTACACGGCATGCGCAGCTTTGGAACATGGGTCTTTGCGGATGCACTTGAGGCAGACCCATGACCCAGGAAATCGGCGGCTTCGCCGCGCTCGGACTTCACCCCAATATTCTCGCCGCTCTGACCGCCGTCGGTTACGAAGAGCCGTCCCCGATCCAGTCGCAGGCCATTCCGGTGATCCTCGCCGGCCACGACATGATCGGCCAGGCGCAGACCGGCACCGGCAAGACAGCTGCATTCGCCCTGCCGCTGCTGAGCAAGATCGACCCGGCCAAGCGTGAGCCGCAGGTGCTGATCCTGGCGCCGACCCGCGAGCTGGCGCTGCAGGTGGCCACCGCCTTCGAAACCTATTCCAAGCAGATGCCGGGCGTTAATGTCGTCGCGGTCTATGGCGGCGCGCCGATGGGCCCGCAGCTCAAGGCCATCCGTCAGGGCGCGCAGATCATCGTCGCCACTCCGGGCCGCCTGGTCGACCACCTGCGTCGCGACGAGAAGGTGCTGTCCACCATCCAGCATCTGGTACTCGACGAAGCCGACGAAATGCTCAAACTGGGCTTCATGGACGATCTGGAGATCATCTTCGAAGCCATGCCGGAAAGCCGCCAGAGCGTGCTGTTCTCCGCCACTCTGCCGCATTCGATCCGCGCCATTGCCGAGAAGCACCTGCGCGAGCCGCAGCACATCAAGATCGCGGCCAAGACCCAGACCGTCTCGCGCATCGAGCAGGCGCACCTGATGATCCATGCCGATCAGAAGACCAACGCCGTGCTGCGCCTGCTGGAAGTCGAGGATTTCGACGCGCTGATCGCCTTCGTACGCACCAAGCAGGCTACCTTGGACCTGGCCTCCGCTCTGGAAGCCAAGGGCTTCAAGGCCGCTGCACTGAACGGTGACATCGCCCAGAACCAGCGCGAGCGCGTGATCGAGTCGCTCAAGGATGGTCGTCTGGACATCGTCGTCGCCACCGACGTCGCCGCCCGTGGTATCGACGTGCCGCGTATCACCCACGTATTCAACGTCGACATGCCGTACGATCCGGAGTCCTACGTACACCGTATCGGTCGTACCGGTCGCGCCGGTCGTGATGGCCGTGCACTGTTGCTGGTCACCCCGCGTGAGCGCCGCATGCTGCAGGTGATCGAGCGTGTGACCGGACAGAAGGTCGGCGAAGTCAAGCTGCCGAACGCCCAGCAAGTGCTCGATGCGCGTATCAAGAAACTGACCAGCAGCCTGGCGCCGCTGGTCGCTGATGCCGAAGCCAGCCATGGTGATCTGCTCGACCGCCTGACCGCAGACATCGGTTGCAGCCCGCGCGCACTCGCCGCTGCGCTGCTGAAAAAGGCCACCAACGGCCAGGCGCTGGATCTGGCCAGCGTCGAGCGCGAACAGCCGCTGGTGCCGGGTGTTGGTGGTGCGCCGCGTGAACGTCGCGAGCGTGACGATCGTGGCGGCGAGCGTGGTGAATACCGCGAGCGTCGTGCGCCGATGCCGCTGGCCGAAGGTCGTGTGCGCTGCCGTACTGCACTGGGCACGCGTGATGGCATCGCCGCGAAGAACCTGCTGGGCGCCATCCTCAACGAAGGCGGCCTGGCTCGCGACGCCATCGGCCGCATCCAGATCCGTGAGACCTTCAGTCTGGTCGAGCTGCCGGAGGATGGTCTGGACCGTCTGCTCGGCAAGCTGAAAGACACCCGCGTGGCCGGCAAGGCGCTGAAACTGCGTCGCTACCGCGAGGATTGATCCCGGCAAGGCTGATGCCTTGCAGCTGGATCAAAAAACGCCGCGCCCTGATCAGGGCGCGGCGTTTTCATTTGTGCGGAGAAAACCTGGGCCATGCCGCAAGGGCGCCCAGCTCGTTTCAATGGACGGTCAGCCGCTTTCGCTGAGATTCGCCTTGGGTGCCAGGCGGTCGAACACCTCGGGTGTAAGCGCCGCCTCGCCAGCCTCGTCGAGCACTTCGCGCGGATGCTCGCTGCCAGGGATGCTGCTGTCGAGCATGCTCAGCAATTGCGCGCCGCGAGGGGTGAGGATGAAGTTCTCGCCATTGCCGCCTTCTTCCTCCGGGCGCGGTTCGATGAAGCCGTTGTGCAGCAGACGCGACTCGTAACGGGCGGCCTCGGCACGCAGATGGTCGAGGTTGTCCACGTGTTCGCCGGCACTCTCATGCTCTTCGGCCAGGTCTTCGGCGTAGCGTCGCGGGGCAAAGGGTTTGCCGGCGGAGTTCTGTGCCTCGTGCAGCAGGCGTTCGATCAGGTCCCAGTCATGTTTCATGGCGTATCTCCCTAAGCGATGGGCTTATGGAATCCGACTTCACTGACGCGGTACGGTTCGACTCAACTGCCGAGCGGTCCATGCAAAGCAAAACGCCCCGAACCAGTCGGGGCGTTTTCAGGTGCTTCTCCGCGATCAGGCGCGGCGGCGGAACAGCGGTTGTGGCTGGTCTGCCGAAGCCTGGTACACCTCGCTGTAGTCCTCGAAGGCCTTCAGCGCATCGTACGGGTCCTTGTCGGCACGCACGGCGAAGGCATCGAAGCCGACGCGGCGCAGGGCGAACAGCTGGTCGCGCAGCACGTCGCCGATGGCGCGCACTTCTCCGGTGTAGCCATAGCGGGTGCGCAGCAGGTAGGCGCTGGAGGAGTGGCGGCCATCGGTGAAGGCCGGGAACTCCAGGGCGATCACCTGGAAGTGCGCGAGGTCGTCGGCGATTTCCTCGATCTCGTCGCCGGCTTCCAGCCACACGCCGAGGCCGCCGTCGCGGGCCTTGAGGGCGTGCGCGTGCTCGCGCCAGAGGGCCAGCGGGACGATGATGTCATCGCAGTTGGGGATGACGTCCAGGGTCACGTCCTTGGCCAGCAGGTGCCAGGTTTCGTCGACCACCTGACCGTTCTTAATGATTCGCTGCATAGACGCGCTCCTTGAACGGGTCGATACCGATGCGGCGGTAGGTATCGAGGAAGCTTTCTTCTTCGGTGCGTTGTTCGACGTAGACGTTGATGATCTTGTCGATCACGTCCGGCATGTCGTCCTGAGCGAAGGACGGGCCGAGAATCTGCGCCAGGCTGGCTTCGCGACCGGCGCTGCCGCCGAGCGAGACCTGATAGAACTCCTGGCCTTTCTTGTCGACGCCGAGAATGCCGATATGGCCGACGTGGTGGTGACCGCAGGCGTTCATGCAGCCGGAGATGTTCAGGTCGATGTCGCCGATGTCGAACAGGTAGTCGAGATCGTCGAAACGGCGCTGGATGGCTTCGGCCACCGGAATCGACTTGGCATTGGCCAGCGAGCAGAAGTCGCCGCCCGGGCAGCAAATGATGTCTGTCAGCAGGCCCACGTTCGGGGTGGCGAAGCCTTGTTCGCGCAGCTCGTTCCACAGGATCAGCAACTGACGCTGCTCGACGTCGGCGAGGATGATGTTCTGGTTGTGGCTGTTGCGCACTTCACCGAAGCAGTAGCGGTCGGCCAGATCGGCGATGGCGTCGAGCTGCTTGTCGGTGACGTCGCCCGGCGCCACGCCGGTGGGCTTGAGCGACAGGGTCACGGCAACGTAGCCGGGCTTCTTGTGGGCGAAGGTGTTGCGCTGGCGCCAGCGGGCGAAGCCGGGGTGCTCAGCGTCCTGCTGGGCGAGCAGGGCGTCTTCGTCGTTCAGGGCCTGGTAGGCCGGATCGATGAAATGCGCGGCAACGCGGGCGACTTCGGCCTCGGTCAGGGTGCTCGGGCCATCCTTCAGGTGCGCCCATTCGGCGTTCACGCGCTCGGCGAACACCTCGGGGGTCAGCGCCTTGACCAGGATCTTGATGCGCGCCTTGTACTTGTTGTCGCGACGGCCATAGCGGTTGTATACACGCAGGATGGCGTCGAGGTAGGAAATCAGGTGTTGCCACGGCAGGAATTCATTGATGAAGCTGCCGACGATCGGGGTACGGCCCAGGCCGCCGCCGACGGAGACGCGGAAGCCCAGCTCACCGGCCTCGTTCTGCACCGCTTCCAGCCCGATGTCATGCACTTCGATGGCGGCGCGGTCGCTCACGGCGCCGTTGACGGCGATCTTGAATTTGCGGGGCAGATGGCTGAACTCGGGGTGGAAGGTCGACCACTGGCGGATGATTTCGCACCAGGGGCGCGGATCGATGATCTCGTCCTTGGCCACACCGGCGAACTGGTCGGTAGTGGTGTTGCGGATGCAGTTGCCGCTGGTCTGGATGGCGTGCATCTGCACGGTGGCCAGCTCGGCGAGAATCTCCGGCACGTCTTCCAGCTCCGGCCAGTTGTACTGGACGTTCTGGCGGGTGCTGATGTGGGCGTAGCCCTTGTCGTAGTCGCGGGCGATGCGCGCCAGCACGCGAACCTGCGCGGACGACAGCAGGCCATAGGGTACGGCAACGCGCAGCATGGGCGCGTAACGCTGGATATACAGGCCGTTTTGCAGGCGCAGCGGGCGGAATTCCTCGCCGCTCAGCTCTCCGGAGAGGTAGCGACGGGTTTGATCGCGGAACTGCTTGACGCGATCCTCGACGATCTTTTGATCGTACTGGTCATATACGTACATGAAGGGTCCTGTTTTCAGGCTACTTACTGCCAATCAGCGCGCACGGCCGCGCACTCCCCTAGGAGCCGGGGCACGATACCAGCTCAGGTTTATGCGTAAAAGTGATGTTTGAATATATAAACCTAGCTTTAAGGAATAAGACTGTCTCAGAGCATAACCAGATGGTTTGAGCGAAGGCCGAGGCTGGTCTTAAATGCAGTGTGCGTCACCCACAATACAAGAAGAGGGGGAGCCATGAGCGAACACACCGATAGGGACAATTCCGACAGCGTCATCGACGCCTGGGCAATTTTCTGCCTGATCCTGCTTGCTGTAGGCACGGCGGTTTTCTGGGTTAGCGGGCAGTGAGCACGAAGGCCGGCGCGCATTGGCGGTCGGCCTTTTTTCATCCGCCGCTGCGCTGTACCGATATCGATTGATGACGCCCAAGGACTAGACGGATCAGCCGGTCGCCAGGTGCAGGATCAGTTTTACCGCGCCCAGCAGTACGACCACGAACAGGGCGGTGAAAAGTACCCCGAGCAGAATGAAATGAGTGGGCTTGCCGCGGCTGAAGTCGCGGCTGCGGTTCTTGCCGCTCTGTACGCCGAGCGCTGCAGCCAGCACGCTCTGTAGCATCTCGCGTAGCGTCAGAGGGGCCTGGGGGTCTTTGTCCTGATCAGTCATGGTCGGTCTCTCCTTCGATCCTGCAAGCATAGTCCGCAACCGGCCAGGCGGCACGAGGGGCTAGGCTGGCTTCGGCGAATCAGGCAATCTGCCCGTGCCTGACCAACGACGCCTACCATGCCTGACGACCTTTTTGCCGACGATGCCGCGCAGACCGAGCGCACCCGTGAAACCATCTTGCGTTACCACCTGAGCTGGAAGCATCGTGACCTCGAAGCGGTGATGGCGCTGTATCACCCCGATATCGAATACAACGATTTCTATCAGCAGCGTTGCATGCGTCTGGCCGAGTTGCGCGAGTACGTCGAGGCCAACCTGCCGCGCCGTCCAGGCGAGTTGCTGGAGCACGTTGATCGTATTCGCATCGATGGTCATACCGCCTTCATCCAGTACCGCACCAGCCTGCAGGGCGGGGAAGGGCTGGTGTCGTTTCGCACCGGCGAGGCCATCACCGTGCGTGACGGGCTGATCTGGCGCATCAACGAATACGCCACCTTGGTGCACGAGATTCGTGGCACTGGCGAAACCGCCACTTCGCGTCCGGCGATCAGCCGCCTGGGGCTGTCGACGCGTCAGCTCGGGCAACTGGCGCAGGATCTTCAGGATTATTTCCAGCGCAGTCAGCCTTTTCTCGACCCGGAGCTGGACCTGCAGCAGGTGGCAGCGGCGACCGGTTACAGTCGCAACCAGATTTCCCATCTGCTCAACCAGGTGCTTGGCGAAAGCTTCTATCGCTACGTCAATCGCGCTCGTCTGCAGTACCTGCTCGAGGGGCTGCAGGTTGGCAGTGATCTAAAGCGCATCGACGAGCTGGCCTTTGCCGCAGGTTTCAATTCCTTGTCGGCGTTCTATAGCTGTTTCAAGCGCCACACCGGGCTGTCGCCGAAAGCCTATCTCAAGGAAATTTCCTCGCGGGCACGCACGCAAGACAGCGCCTGATTGCCACTACTAGCCTTGCGTCATCAACCAATGACGGAGGCGTGGATGAACTGGCGCAACATCAGTCTGTGGATGGATCAGCTCGATGATCCGCTGCAGGCGCGGCCCAGCCTGCAGCAAGATATTCAGGCGGACATAGCCATCATCGGCGCCGGCTATACCGGGTTGTGGACGGCCTATTACCTCAAGCGGTATGCCCCGCAACTGCGCATCGTGATTTTGGAGGCCGAGACGGCCGGTTTCGGCGCTTCCGGGCGTAACGGCGGCTGGCTGATGGGGAACCTGCTCGGTGAGGATCGTTTGCTGGCCGCTCGGCCGTCTGCCGCGCGCAAGGCATCCTTCGATCTGCTGCACGGTATTCCCGACGAAGTAGCCGAGGTGGTGGCCCGCGAAGGCATCGACTGTGACCTGCGTAAGAGCGGCGTGCTGTATTGCGCCGCGCGCTATCCGGAGCAGGAGTTAAGCCTGCGCGATTACCTCGAGCACTTGCGCGAGCTAGGCCTCGGTGAAGACGATTACCGCTGGCTGTCGCCCAGCGAGCTGGCCGCGCAACTGCGTGTCGCCAATGCCTTTGGTGCGCTGTACAGCCCGCATTGCGCGACCATTCAGCCTGCCAAATTGGTCCGGGGTCTGGCACGTAGCGTCGAAGACATGGGCGTCGAGCTCTACGAGCGCAGCCCGGTGATCGACTGGCAGCCAGGCCAGGTGCGCACGGCAGAGGCTCGCGTCACGGCTGATTGGGTGGTGCCGGCCATCGAGGGTTATGCGGCCACCTTGTCGCCGCTGGGCAATCACCAGTTGCCGGTGCAGAGCCTGATCGTGGCCACCGAGCCGCTGCCGGCGGACGTCTGGGCTGGGATCGGCCTGGAGCGCGGGCAGGCGTTCAGCGAATTCAGCCGCCAAGTGACATATGGCCAGCGCAGCCTCGATGATCGTCTGATCTTCGGCGCACGCGGCGGTTATCGCTTTGGTGGACGTCTGCGCAGCGATTTCAACCTCACCGAAGAAGAACTGGGCCTGCGCCGCTATTTGATGGGGGAAATCTTCCCGCAACTACGCAACGTGCGCTTCAGCCACTCCTGGGGCGGCAATCTGGGCATGGCGCGGCGCTTCCAGCCGCACATGCTGCGTGACTCACGCAACCGCATCGCGTTGTCTGGCGGCTACGGCGGCGAGGGTGTAGGTGCCAGCAACCTGGGCGGACGCACCCTGGCTGACCTGATTCTGGGGCGCGACAGCGAACTGCTACGCCAGCCCTGGGTGCTGAGTGACAGCCCGATTTCCCGTTTGCCTCGCTGGGAGCCCGAGCCCTGCCGCTGGCTCGGTTACAACGCGATCATCCGCAGTTTCGTTCACGAGGACGAAGTCCTCGCCAACCCGCGCAGCCCAGCCTGGCGGCGGCGTCTGGCGCAGGCGGTGGCTGCGCGTATGGAAAGCCTGATGGGCTGAGCGAATGCCAGCCGTCTCTTTTATCTGGAGTCCCCATGAACATTACCCATTTTCGTGACACCCCCAACGTCGTCCTGGATACGTCCAATCCTGTCGCCGTTCCGCTGGGCGAGCCGGTGGCGGTCGCCTCGACCACCAGTGTCGAGCGCAGTGACGGCGTCGAGACCGGTGTCTGGGAATGCACCCCAGGACGTTGGCGCCGGCAGATCGTGCAGCAGGAGTTCTGTCACTTCGTGGCTGGGCGCTGCACCTTCACGCCTGACGGTGGCGAGCCTATCGAGATCCGCGCCGGCGACGCGCTGATGATGCCGGCCAACACCGTCGGCATCTGGGACATACAAGAAACGGTGCGTAAGACCTATGTGCTGGTTTTCTGATCAGCACCTTTTCAGTGACTGCCTAGAACAACAAGACCATCGACGAGGTATTCCATGCTGAAGAAACTCCTGCCGTGCCTGATCCTGGCCGGCACCGCCCAAGCCGCCGACAGCGTGCGCATCTACAACTGGACCGACTACATTGCCCCGGACACCCTCAAACAGTTCGAAAGGAACAGCGGCCTTGGCACTCATTACGACGTCTATGACAGCAACGAGACGTTGGACGCCAAACTCATGGCCGGGCGTTCCGGCTACGACGTGGTCTTCCCCTCCAACCACTTCATGGCCCGGCAGATCCAGGGCGGTGCGCTGAAGAAGCTCGACCGCAGCAAGCTGCCGAACTGGAACAACCTCAACCCGGTGCTGATGAAAGCGCTGGAGGTGAACGATCCGGGCAACGAGCACGGCTTTCCTTACCTGTGGGGCAGCACTGGTATCGGTTATAACGTCGACAAGGTGCGTGCGGTGTTGGGCGATGACGTAAAGATGGACAGCTGGGACGTACTGTTCGACCCGGTCACGCTGGCCAAGCTCAACCAGTGCGGCGTGGCGATCCTCGACAACGGCCCGGAAATGTTGCCGATTGCCCTGCATCATCTGGGGCTGCCGCATCACAGCAAGAACCCTGAGGACTACAAGCGCGCCGAAGCGCTGCTGATGGAAATGCGCAAGAACGTACGCTACTTCCACTCTTCCAAATACGTTGGCGACCTGGCCAATGGCGAGATCTGCATGGCGGTCGGCTTCTCCGGCGACATCATGCAGGCTGGCGCGCGTGCTACCGAGGCAGGCAATGGTGTGAAGATTCAGTACGAGATCCCGAAAGAGGGCGCGCCGATCTGGTTCGACATGGTAGCCATGCCGGCCGATGCCGGTCACGAGGAGGGGGCCTACGCCTTTATGAACTACCTGTTGCAGCCAGAGGTGATGGCGGGCATCAGCAACCATGTGAGCTACGCCAACGGCAACCTCAAGGCCGACAGCCTGGTCGATCCCGCCCTCAAGGCTGACCCGACCGTCTATCCACCTGACGCGGTGATGGACAAGCTGTACACGCTGGAGGCCATGCCGCTGAAGATCGACCGGGTGCGCACGCGTATCTGGAGCAAGGTCAAGAGCGGGGTCTGATCGCTACGATTAAAAAGCCCCGGCATGCCGTAATGCCGTTCACTTAAGGTTGCATGCGTTTGGCTCCCCTCTCCCATTTATGGGAGAGGGGCTGGGGGAGAGGGCTGAAAACACCGCAAAACTAACAGTTCTCCCCTCTCCCTAACCCTCCCCCCAAAGGGGCGAGGGGACTAATCGTGTCCGACCATTTCTTATGTGAACAGCTTTACCGGCATGCCGGGGTTTTTTCTTGTGCGTGGATCTGCGGCGCTTGGCTCAGACCTTGAAACGCCCGAGCAGGCGATCCTGCTGGCCGACCTGTTCCACCATCGAGCTGCACTGGTGCACCTGCTGTTCGGCGCCGCCGGCCAGTTCGTGGCTGATGTCGCGGATGTTGGTGGTGTTGCGGTTGATTTCCTCGGTGGTGGCGCTCTGTTCTTCGGCGGCGGTGGCGATCTGCAGGTTCATGTCGTTGATGCGGGTGATGGCCTCACGAATACGGCCGAGCATGTCGTTGGCCGCGCCGGCCTCTTCGGCAGTCTTGCTGGCCGTGTCGCGGCTCTGTTGCATGCGGTTCTCGGCCTGACGCACGCCGCCCTGCAACTGGTCGATCATCTGGCGGATTTCCTGCGTGGCCTGCTGCGTGCGCGAGGCCAGCGAGCGGACCTCGTCTGCGACCACGGCGAAGCCGCGGCCGGATTCACCAGCGCGCGCGGCCTCGATGGCGGCGTTGAGCGCCAGCAGGTTGGTCTGCTCGGCGATGCTGGTGATCACCTGCAGGATCGATTCGATGTTGTGGCTGAGCTTGGCCAGTTCGTTGATCGCGTGGCTGGTCTGGTCCATCTCGTCGGCCAGGTGACGGATCGCCGTGCTCGATTGCGACACCACGCGCACGCCGCTCTCGGTTTCCTCGTTGGCGGCTACAGCGGCCTGCGCCGCTGCCTGGGCGTTGCGCGCCACTTCCTCGGCGGTGGAGGCCATTTCCTGCATGGCCGTGGCCAACTGGTCGAGTTCCTGCAATTGCTCCTGCAGGCGGCGCGCGGCCTGTTCCGACTCGTTGGAAGTCAAAGCGGTGCTTTCGCGGACCTGATGCGAGCTGCTCATCACGTCGCCAATCAGGCTCTGCAGCGTTTGCAGGAAGCGGTTGAACTCTTGTGATAGCTCGCCCACTTCGTCGTTGCTGGTGATCGCCAGGCGGCGCGTCAGGTCGCCTTCACCGCTGTTGATCTCGCGCAGCGAGGTGCTGAGCAGGCCCAGTGGTTTGAGCAGGCTGTTCATCAGCAGGCCCAGCACCAACAGGCTGATGGCCACGCCAACGACAGTGCCGATCACCGCAAGCCAGGTCAGGCGATCGGCCTCGGCCATGACGATGTTCTCGTCCAGCACTACGCCGATGTACCAGTCCATGCCGCGCAGATTGGGTAGCGGCGTGAAGGAAACCAGCAGGCTCTTGTCGCCGGCTTCGACCTCACGCAGCTCCTTGCCCAGCGCCGGGCTCTGGCCATCGAAGAGTTCGCTGTAGGACTTGCCGTTGTACTCGGCATTGGGGTGGGAAATGATGTTGCCCGAACGGCTGAGCAGGAAGGCGTAACCGGCATCGTTGAAATCCAGGGTGTTGACTGCATCGGCCACCGACTGCAGGCGGATGTCGCCACCGAAGGCACCAAGGAATTGGCCGGCATCGCTGATGCGTGCCACGGCGGAGATGAGGATTTCATTGGTGGTGGAGTCGACGTAGGGTTCGGTCAGAACGGCCTGGCTGCCGCTCTTGGCCGTGCCGTACCAGGGCCTTTGACGCCCGTCCCAGTCGGCGTTCGGCTTCCAGTCGTCGCTGTTCTTGATCGGTTTGCCATCCGCTTCCAGTGCGCCGAAGACCAGGATGAATTCATCCTTGAGCAGTGGTGCATCGATCACGCGCTGGGTTTGCTCCGGGCTGTAGTCGCTGTCGATGCTTTGCGCCATCAGGTCGATCAGGCGTAGCTTGGCGTTGAGCCAGTTCTCGATCTGCCCGGCCAGGGCACTGCTCGACTCGGCAATGCTTTCCTCTGCCTGGCTACGCAGGGTGTCTCGTACCTGGCTGACCTGGGAAAGCGATAACAAGCTGGTGGTAAGGAAAAGCACGGTCGCGGCTGCGATACCGACCTTGTGGGCGATTTTCATCGATGGGCTCCTGGATGCTAATACGACAGGGGTTGCATCCATGCAAAGCGGTTCTTTTACAAACCTAGTACAGTGCTGGCGTTTTGCCTGCTGGACGTGTGGTCTCTCTGTACGTTTCTTATCGGTTGGCAGCCGCCGTTCTTGAGCCTCAGCCGCGATTTCGATGCAATCGGCTGGTATTGATCACGTCCACCGCACGGGCGCGCAGTTGCCCGCAACCACCGTCGACATCCTGGCCGGCCGAGTTGCGCACCTTGGTCAGCACGCCACGGCTGTGCAGATAGCGCACCATTTCGACGATGCGCTCGCCGTCCGGGCGCTGGTATTCGTCGGCTTCCAGGCTGTTGTAGGGGATCAGGTTGAGCACGGCAAACTTGCCCTTGAACAGGCGCAGGATGTTGTCCATTTCCTGCTGGCTGTCATTGATGCCCTTGAGCAGCGTCCACTGGTACTGGATCGGGTAGTCGATGCTGCGGGCATAGGCTTCGCCCAGCTCCATCAGTTGCTCGGGGTCGATGCGCGGCGCCCTGGGCAGCAGGCGTTGACGCAGCTCGGCGTCGGTGGTGTGCAGCGACAGCGCCAGGGCAGGGCGCACGCGCTGTCTGGGCAGGCGTTCGAAGACACGGGGATCGCCAACCGTGGAAAACACCAGATTGCGGTGACCGATGCCGCCCTCGGTGCCGAGCAGGTCGATGGCCTCCAGCACGTTGTCGAGGTTGTGGGCGGGCTCGCCCATGCCCATGAACACCACTTTCTTCACTGCGCGTCGGCGACGGCCCAACACCACCTGAGCGACCATCTCGGCGCTGCTGAGCTGGCGCAGCAGGCCGCTCTTGCCGGTCATGCAGAAGGTGCAGCCGACGGCGCAACCGACCTGGCTGGAGATGCACAGGCCGTCGCGCGGCAGCAGAACGCTTTCGACCATCTGCCGGTCGGCCAGCTCTACCAGCAGGCGCGATGAGCCGTCAGCGCCCGGGTGTTCGGTGCTGACCCGGGCCAGTGCTTCGAGGCTGGCGGCGATGGCGGGCAGCCCCTCACGCACCGTCAGCGGCAGGAAATTCTCGGTCTTCTGGTGCTTGGTGCCGGTATCCAGCGCCTTGCCCTGCAGCCAGGCACGGGTGATGCGCCCGATATGCTGGGGTTTGGCGCCGAGGTCGGCGAGGCGTTGGTTGAGTTCGGAGAGTTGCATGGGGCGCGCATGCTACCACCGCGACGCGCCCATGCGTAGGCCGTTTCAGCGCGCCGCGAGGAACTGGCCAAAACCGCGTTCGCGGCCCAGTTCAGGGACGATGCGCTCGTCGTCCACGGCCAGTTTGCCATTGATAAGCACATGGCTGACGCAGCCGGGATTGCGACAGACCATGCGCTGGATGCCGAAGCCCTGCATTTCGTCCCAGTTTTCCCGCTCCAGGTTCTGTTGCAGCCCGGCGGGATCGATCAGCACCAGGTCGGCGCGGTCTCCCTGGCGAATGTAACCGGCCTCGATGCCGAGCCAATCTGCTTGTTCGCCGGTCAGGCGGTGCACGGCCCGCTCCAGGCTCATCACCGGCTGGCCGTCTTTGTGACTGTCCTTGACCAGCTTGAGGAAACGCAGCGGCAGGTTGTAGAAGGCCATGTTGCGAATATGCGCGCCGGCGTCGGAGAAGGTGATCAGCGTATGCGGGCTGCGTACCATCTGCCGCAGCTTGTCCTGACGATGATTGCCGATCACGGTGAACCAGCGCAGCTGGCGGCCGTATTGCACCACCATGTCGAGGAACAGGTCGACCACGTGCAAGCCGCGCTCGCGGGCGACCTCGGCGAAGTTCCTGCCGACCAGCGAGGTGTCCGGGCAGCCGAGAATCACGGCATCGCCGAAATCGCGCTGCCAGACCCGCGGCGACAGTTTGTCGGCGTAGTACTTGCGGAAAGTGCGGCGGTAATCCTCGTTCTGCAGCAGCATGTTGCGCTCGATCTGATCCTTCACATCCAGCGCCATCTCGCCGGCGCCGAACTCTTCGAACAGTACGATATCCATGCCATCGGCGTAGATGGCGAAGGGTGTCGGCAAGAGTTGCCAGCGAAAATCGCCACCGAGGCGGTTGGTCAGCCAGGCGGAGAAGCGGGCGAGCAGTGCCAGGCTGCGGTTGCCCTTGAGGTCGAGCAGGGAGATCAGCGTGGTCTTCAACGGCTTGCGCAGCAGGCCGATGGCTTCGCTGATGTACTGGGTGATCTGCAACGGGTTGGCAGCATTGGGTGCGCCCTGGTGTACCCGCCCGCGCTGGCGCAGCAGACGATTGAGGCGGCGCACTTCACGCCAGCGGGCGTAGGTGCTGGGCAGGCTTTTCGACCATTCGCGATCGCCGTCGATCTTGTCCCACTTCAGACACATGGTGGACAGGCCAAGGAAGCCGCAATCCAGCGCTTCGCTGAGAATGGCTCCCATACGCTGCAGCTCGGCTTCCTCCGGCACCACCTGGCGGTCGGTGGCACGGTGCAGGCCCATGACAGCCACGCGCAGGTCGCTGTGGCCGAGAAAACTCACCAGGTTCGGCCCCAGCGGATGCTGGTCGATGAACTCGCGCCATTGCCGCGGTCCGTCCCAGCGCTTGCGCTCACGCAGAATCGGCAACACCTTTTCGCGCGGTACGGTTTCCACGCGGGTGAAGATGTCTGACGCATCTTCGGCGTCGCTACACACCATGCTCAAGGAGCAACTGCCCACCAGCACCGTGGTCACGCCGTGACGCACCGATTCGCTGAGGCTGGGCGCGACCATCAGCTCGGCATCGTAGTGGGTGTGGGTGTCGAGAAAGCCGGGGGTGATCCATTTACCCTGGGCATCGATGACCCGCTCGGCCAGGCTAGCGTCGAGCGGCTCGGCGCTGACCAGGGCGATGCGGCCACCCTTGATCGCCAGGCTGCGGATGGCGGAGGGAGCAGGGCTGCCGTCGAAGTAGCGGCCGCTCTGGATGATCAGATCGTATTGGGGCATGGCGGTGGCCTCGGCTCTTGTTGTTGTGAGGCCAGACTAGGCGCCTGCGCAGTGCAAAACTTGTCATGACACGACAGTGTTGGCATCTTCTAGCGATCTGCCAGGAGGGGCACCATGTCCGTTCGCTATGAGGTGCGCAGTGCTGCCCTGACCGGGCTGGAAGCCGAGGTGACCAGCCTGGGCGGCGATCTGCGCGTGCTTCTTGCGCGCGCGGGCATGAGGACCGATGCGCTGGACGATGGCGATAGCCTGATTCGCATCGAGCAGCTGATCCTCCTGCTGAACGAAGCGGCCGCGCAGCTGCAGTGTCCCGATCTGGGCTTGCGCGTGGCCAGCCATCAGGGGTTGGAGATGCTCGGCCTGTTGGGGCGCCTGCTGGTGCGCGAGCCCGACCTGCAGGCGGCCTTCACGGCGGCGCAGCGCTATCTGGCCCTGCACAACAAGGCCGAGCACTGGCAATTGTTGATGCTGGAAGGGCGCATCCAGGTGCGGCGTATCGAGCATTTTTTCGCGGTTGACGGCGCCCAGCAGTACCGGGAGATGGCCATCGCCGCCTACGCGCGCCTGGTACGTGCGGTGGGCGGCACCGACCTGCGCCCGCTGCGCGTTGAGTTCAGCCACAGCCCGGTGGCGCCGCGCATGCGCTATCGCCAGCATCTGGGTTGCGAGGTGCGCTTCGATCAGGAATACGACTGTCTGGTGTACGACGCCAGCATTCTGCAGCGCCCAGTGCTGGCCATGGCCTCAGGTGACGTCCAGCGCCTCGAAGCGTCGCTGCGCGAACGCCTGGACAGTCTGCAGGACGATCTGGAGTTGCAGGTGCGCAGCCTGATCGTGCAGACCCTCGGCATGCGCCAGCATTCGCTCGGGCATATCGCCGAGCTGCTCGGCCTGCACCCACGAACCCTGCAGCGGCGCCTGCTCGGTGAGGGGCTGTGCTTCAAGCAACTGGTGCATCAGGTGAAGATGGATACTGCAGGTTGGCAGGTGCGGGCATCGAACATGCCGCTGACGCTACTGGCCGACGTGCTCGGTTATGCCGACCAGGCGGCCTTCAGCACGGCCTTTCGCAATCACTTCGGCCAGTCGCCGTCGAGCTGGCACAAGGCGCATCGCTGAAGGGGCGATTGCTAGAGCGCTGGCGTGGTGGACTCGCGCGGCGCTGCAGACACCACTTCGAAGCGCAGTACGCCAATCATCTGTCCGGCTTCGGTGACGACTCGCACCTGCCAGCGACCCTCGGGCGAGGCGGGGAAATTGAGCTTGTGCGTCCAGGCGCGATAGCCCTCCTTGCGTCCGCCGCTGATCTCCAGGGCGATGCGATCGACTTCCCGGCCGTTGTGCTGCCAGACGTGATAGATGCGCTCGTTGAGGCCGCGCGGGGCGTTGATCGAGGTGTAGGCGTAGAGCCCGTCATTACTCAATTGCTGCGGCGTGATCCGCTTCAGGCTGGCGCCAGGCGTGCGCTGTTCACCATCGAAGCGGTTGCTGATCGCCACTTCTGTCAGCCACAGCGTTGCCGGTGGCACCCATACGCGTGCCATCCAGCCGGCGCTGGCCATGGCCAGGGGCAGGGCGGCCAGCAGCAAGGTGCGGCGCCAGCCGGCGACACCGATCAGCCCAGGAAGGCTCGGTAATGCCAGCAACGTGGCGACCGCCAGGGCGATGCGGTAACTCTGCGGCGTGCTGAGGTGGAAGATGATCGGCAACGCGGTGAGCATCACCGCGAACAGCGCAAGGCTGTGAAAGGCCAGCAGCAACCAGCGTCGTGGTGCCAGCCAGCGGTAGTAGATCGGATCGGTGATCGAGGCCAGCGCAGCGACCGCCAGCAGGCCACTGAACAGCAATTGCCCGCTGTTCCAGGTGGTGGTGATGAAGAAGAACGGCAGGACGAAGAACAGGCTCTCCTGATGGATCATCTGCGTGCCGTAGCGCAGCAATGGCAGAGGCAACTCGAAGCCGAAGCGCTGGGCTATGCGCTCGCGCAGCAGGTTCTCCAGGATCAGCCAGACCCAGCTGACCACCAGCACCACGCCCAGTACCTTGGCCAGATGCGCCTGGCGGTCGACCAAAAGAAAGCTGGCCAGTCCCGAGCAGAAGCCGAACAGCGCAACCAGGCCGGGATAGCGCTTGAGCAGAGCAATCACAATGGGAATGCGGTCGAGCAGGGCTTTCATGTGGGCAGGGTGGTGCAGTGATGGGCGCGCATCCTAGGCAGCGCACGCGTTGGTTGCAAGCGCGTCGTCAGCTGCGCTGGCGATGCCGCGCCGCTTGCGGCACTATTGCGCCCCCGTTTCACCACCGAGTCCGAATACGATGAAATTCATCCATCAACGCGAGCATCTGGAAGAGGGCGATCTGGTGGTCATCCAGTGCTCGCAACCGTGCAACATCCGCCTGATGAACGATGCCAACTTTCGCGCCTTCAGGAACCGTGGCCGACACAGTTACCACGGCGGCGCCTTCATCAAATTTCCGGCGAAGATCCGCGTACCCTCCAGCGGTTTCTGGAACATCACCCTGGATACCGTCAGCCGGCGTGCCTTGAGCATGACGCGCAAGCCGCAGATGGAATACAGCATCAAGATTGTCCGTCGCCCTGGCGCCTGATGGTTGCTGCTGCAGCTGCGGATCGAGAAAAAAGCTAAACGCTGACGGCCGCTTCGTGGTCACAACTCCTGAATCCAGAAAAAGGAGAGTCAGCATGCTCAAGTTTCTAGGCGGCACCGTCGGCATCATTTTCATCATCGGCCTGATCGTGGTGATCGGGTTGTTCAAACTCATCTTCTAGGCCATCAGGCGATCCCATCAGCCCCGCTGCGTGCAGCGGGGCTGATTGCATCAGAGTCTTTTGCGCTGGTTGCCCTGGTGCTGCTCGCAGGTCATGAAGCCCTTGCTGTCGACCCGGCCGTTGACGTCGAAGTCCACGTAGTAGGGTTGTTCCAGGCCATCGACATTCAGCACGTAGTTGTTGCAGGTGCCGCCGGTGACGCTGTTGCGCTCTTCGGAAGAGGGCGGGCCGCCGAGGGTACGTACCTGCTCCATGGTCATGCCGTGGTCGACCTGCTTGACCAGTGGCTCGTTGCGAAACGTCACGTAGTCGGCCGGATTCTCGATGGTCGAGCAACCGGTCATGGCGGCCGCTACGGCCAGTACTGCAAGGCTGTGCTTGTACATGTCATCGCTCCGTCGAATGAGCCGAAATGGCTCGACATGAGTTGGAGCGCTGTTGATGTAGCGGAGTTCGTGTTTTTTCGATGATCGGCGCGCAGCGGGCTTTCCTGAACGGCCAGGTTTTTGCGGTGCAATTCGAGAAAGTTATCGCGGACAAGTCCGCTCCCACAGAGAGGGGCAGCGTTGGCACAGTCACCTTGTGGGAGCGGACTCGTCCGCGAAGCCTTGCGTCCTGCAGCGGCATAGGCTTGCCCGAAGGGCCAGAACCCTGAGGCCTGATCAAGCGGCGGGTTGCACCCGCCCTACGTTTGCATCCCCTTCGAAACCGCCGTGGATTGCAACCTGGCCACGAATGAAAAGAGCCCGCTATCGCGGACTCTTTCGTATCAGTCGTCATAACCCAGGTTCGGCGCCAGCCAGCGCTCGGTGACGGCGAGGTCCTGGCCCTTGCGCTCGGTGTAGCGCTCGATCTGATCCTTGTCGACCTTGCCGACGGCGAAGTATTGCGCGCCGGGGTGGGCGAAGTACCAGCCGGACACGGCGGCGGCCGGGAACATGGCGTAATGCTCGGTAAGGAACACGCCGCTCATGCCGGCCTTGTTGTAGTCGGCCTCGGGGTCGAGCAGTTTGAATAGCGTGGCCTTCTCGGTGTGGTCCGGGCAGGCCGGGTAGCCGGGGGCCGGGCGGATGCCCTTGTACTGCTCACGGATCAGCGCCTCGTTGTCCAGTTGCTCGTCCGCCGCGTAGCCCCAGTGCTCCTTGCGCACGCGCTCGTGCAGCCATTCGGCGCAGGCTTCGGCGAGACGGTCGGCCAGGGCCTTGACCATGATCGCGTTGTAGTCATCGCCCTTGTCCTGGTAAGCCTTGGCCACTTCCTCGGCGCCGATGCCGGCGGTGGTGATAAAACCACCCACATAATCCGTAACGCCGCTTTCCTTGGGCGCAACGAAGTCGGCCAGCGAGAGGTTCGGCTTGCCGTCCGGCTTGATGGTCTGCTGACGCAGGTGGTGCAGGGTGGCGAGTTGCTCGCCGTTGTCGCCGTAGACTTCGATATCGTCGTCACGCACCTGATTGGCCGGCCAGAAACCGAACACGGCGCGGGCCTTAATCAGTTTCTCGTCGATCAGCTTGCGCAGTATCGCCTGGGCATCGTTGAACAGGCTGGTGGCCGCTTCGCCGACGACCTCGTCGGTGAGGATGCGCGGGTATTTGCCGGCCAGGTCCCAGGAGATGAAGAACGGCGTCCAGTCGATGTACTCGGCCAGCACGTTAAGGTCGATATCGTCGAGCACCTTGGCGCCGGTGAAGCTGGGTTTCGGCGCGACGTAGCCATCCCAATCGAACTTCGGCTTGTTGGCCACCGCGTTGGCGTAGCTCAAGCGCTCGGTGCGGGTCGCCCGGGCGGCGGTGCGCTCACGCACTACCACGTATTCGTCACGGGTCTTGCGCACGAAGTCGGGTTTGAGCTCCTTGGACAGCAGTTGGGTCGCCACGCCCACCGCGCGGGAGGCGTCGGTGACGTAGATCACCGCATCATTCTTGTACTGCGGGTCGATCTTCACCGCGGTGTGCGCCTTGGACGTGGTCGCGCCGCCGATCATCAGCGGCAGGGTAAAGCCCTGGCGCTGCATTTCCTTGGCGACGTGGACCATCTCGTCCAGCGACGGGGTGATCAGCCCGGACAGGCCGATGATGTCGCACTTCTCGGCAATGGCGGTCTGCAGGATCTTCTCCGCCGGCACCATCACGCCCAGGTCGACGATGTCATAGCCGTTACAGCCCAGCACCACGCCGACGATGTTCTTGCCGATGTCGTGCACGTCGCCCTTGACCGTGGCCATAAGGATCTTGCCCTTGGCCTCCGGCTTGTCGCCTTTCTCGGCTTCGATGAAGGGAATCAGATGCGCCACGGCCTGCTTCATCACGCGGGCCGATTTGACCACCTGGGGCAGGAACATCTTGCCCGAGCCGAACAGATCGCCGACCACGTTCATGCCGCTCATCAGCGGGCCTTCGATGACCTCGATAGGCCGCGCGCACTGCTGGCGACACTCCTCGGTGTCCTCGACGATAAAGGCGGTGATGCCCTTGACCAGCGCATGCTCCAGGCGCTTGTCGACCGGCAGCGAGCGCCACTCCTCGTTCTCGACTTCCTTGGCGGCGCCGTCACCCTTGTATTTGTCGGCGATGGCCAGCAGGGCCTCGGTGGCGCCGTCGTTGCGGTTGAGCACCACATCCTCGACCGCGTCGCGCAGCTCCTTGGGAATCTCGTCGTAAATTTCCAGCTGGCCGGCGTTGACGATGCCCATGGAGAGACCGTTCTGGATCGCGTAATAGAGGAATACCGAGTGGATCGCCTCGCGCACCGGGTTATTGCCACGGAACGAGAACGACACGTTGGACACGCCACCACTCGATAGGGCGAATGGCAGTTGGTCACGGATGTAGGCGCAGGCCTCGATGAAGTCCACCGCGTAGTTGTTGTGCTCTTCGATGCCGGTGGCAACGGCGAAGATGTTCGGGTCGAAGATGATGTCTTCCGGCGGGAAGCCCACTTCGTTGACCAGGATATCGTAGCTGCGCTGGCAGATTTCCTTCTTGCGCGCAGCGGTGTCGGCCTGGCCCACCTCGTCGAAAGCCATCACCACCACGGCGGCGCCGTAGCGCTTGCACAGCTTTGCGTGGTGCTTGAACTGCTCGACGCCTTCCTTCATGGAAATCGAGTTGACGATGCCCTTGCCCTGGATGCACTTCAGGCCCGCTTCGATCACTTCCCACTTGGAGGAGTCGATCATGATCGGCACGCGGGAAATATCCGGCTCACCAGCGATCAGGTTGAGGAACCTGACCATGGCGGCCTTGGAGTCGAGCATCCCTTCGTCCATGTTGATGTCGATCACTTGGGCGCCGGCTTCCACCTGCTGCAGGGCGACTTCCAGCGCTTCGGTGTAATTTTCCTCGCGGATCAGGCGGGCGAACTTGGCGCTGCCGGTAATGTTGGTGCGCTCGCCGACGTTGACGAACAACGACTGGCGATCGATGGTGAAGGGCTCCAGGCCGGACAGGCGGCAAGCCTTGGGAATGTCCGGAATCACCCGTGGCTGGTATTTGGCGACCGCTTCGGCGATGGCCTGGATATGCCCCGGCGTGGTGCCGCAGCAACCGCCGATGATGTTCAGCAGGCCCGACGCGGCGAATTCCTCGACCACCTCGGCCATCTGCGCCGGGGTTTCGTCGTATTCACCGAAGGCGTTGGGCAGGCCGGCGTTGGGGTGCGCGGACACGTGGGTGCCGGCCTTGGCCGCCAGCTCTGCCAGGTAAGGGCGCAGTTCCTTGGCACCGAGGGCGCAGTTCAGGCCCACGGAAATCGGCTTGGCGTGGGCCACCGAGTTCCAGAACGCTTCGGTGGTCTGGCCGGACAGGGTACGGCCGGAAGCGTCGGTAATGGTGCCGGAGATCATGATCGGCAGTTCGACGCCGTCCTCGTCGAACACCTGCTGCACGGCGAAGATCGCCGCCTTGGCGTTGAGCGTGTCGAAGATGGTTTCGATCAGGATCAGGTCGGCGCCGCCCTCGATCAGGCCGCGGGTCGCTTCGGTGTAGTTCTCCACCAACTCGTCGAAGGTGACGTTGCGGTAGCCGGGGTCGTTGACGTCCGGGGAGATCGAGCAGGTACGGCTGGTCGGGCCGAGGACGCCGGCGACGAAGCGCGGACGATCAGGAGTTTCCAGTGTCTTGGCGTCGGCCACTTCGCGGGCCACACGGGCGCCAGCGACGTTCAGCTCATAGACCAGCGACTCCATGTCGTAGTCGGCCTGGGACACCTGGGTGGCGTTGAAGGTGTTGGTTTCCAGAATGTCGGCGCCGGCATCCAGATAGGCCTTTTCGATGGCGGCGATGATCTGCGGCTGGGTCAGCAGCAGCAGGTCGTTGTTGCCCTTCACGTCGCTCGGCCAGTCGGCGAAGCGCTCGCCGCGGTAGTCGGCTTCTTCGAGCTTGTAGCTCTGGATCATGGTGCCCATGCCGCCATCAAGGATCAGGATGCGCTCCTTCAGGGCTTGCTGGAGGGCTTGGAGGCGGGCGCTGCGATCGGACATGAGAACTACCTGAGCAAAGCGGGAACAAAGGTGCGCGATGATAGCAAAGCTGCAGGGCTCTGGAGCGCCGCGAGCCTTTCCATGAATTTCATTCATGTTGCGGAGGGCGCCGTCTCGTTAGAATTGCCGCTTCGCAATAAAGGACGTGGTCATGTTCAAGCCCGCTGCACTGTTGTTTCTTTCCTTCGCAGCCGGCCTGGCCCGTGCCGAAGCCGTTTCTTATATCGATGACGTCCAGCCCATCCTTACCCACAAGTGCGTGGCGTGCCATACCTGCTACGACGCACCTTGTCAGCTCAACCTCGGCAGCGGCGAGGGCGTCCTGCGTGGCGCCAGCAAACAGCTGGTCTACGACGGCACGCGGACCAAGGCGCAAGCCACCACACGGCTGTATCTGGACGCACAAGGCGAGGCGGCCTGGCGTCAGCGCGATTTCCATTCGGTGCTCGACGGTGAAAACGGCCAGGCCGCGCTGATCAAGCGCATGCTGGAGCTGGGTCGTAGCGAGCCAGTCGAGCCCAACGCCAAGCTCCCTGACGACCTCGATATCGCCATCACCCGCAGCAACAGTTGCCCACTGCCGGGCGAGTTCGCCGCCTATGCGCAGAAAAATCCCCATGGCGGCATGCCGTTCGCGGTGACCGGCCTGAACGATGACGAATACGCCACCCTGGAGCAGTGGCTGGCGCAGGGCGCGCCAGTGGCCGAGCAAGCGCTCAAGCCCAGCGCGGTCGAGTTGCGCCAGGTGCAGCAGTGGGAAAATTTCCTCAACGCTCCCGGTGCGCGACAGGATCTGGTCTCACGCTGGCTGTACGAGCACCTGTTCCTGGCGCATCTGCACTTCGAGGGTGGCGAGCCGGGGCACTTTTTCCAGATGGTGCGCTCGCGTACCCCGAGCGGCAAACCCATCGACCCCATCGCCACGCGTCGCCCGAACGATGATCCGGGTACCGAGTTCTACTATCGTCTGTGGCCGGTCCAGGGCGTGATCGTGCACAAGACGCACATCACCTATCCGCTGAGCGAAGACAAACTGGCGCGGGTCAAGGCCCTGTTCTTCGGCGAAGACTGGACGCTCGACGCGGTGCCGGGCTATGGCGCGCAGCGCCGCGCCAATCCCTTCGAAACCTTCGCCGCGATTCCGGCGCAGGCGCGTTATCAGTTCATGCTGGATAACGCCGAATACTTCGTGCGCACCTTTATCCGAGGCCCGGTGTGCCGCGGGCAGATCGCCACCGACGTGATTCGTGACAACTTCTGGGCGTTGTTCCAGGCGCCGGAGCACGATCTCTACATCACCGATGCCGAATATCAGCGTGAAGCCACGCCGCTCTTGGCCATGCCCGGCCAGGTCGATGAGATTGGCGATCTGCTGGGTCTGTGGCGTAACTACCGAGACAAGCGCAACGACTACGAGAATCTGCGCAAGGACGCCTATGCCGATGCGCCGCCGGCTGACTGGGCGCATATCTGGAGCGGCAACGACAATGCGTTGCTGTCGATCTTCCGCCAGCACGACAGTGCCTCGGTGCGCAAAGGCTTGCTCGGCGAGGTGCCGCAAACCCTCTGGTGGCTGGACTATCCGCTGCTGGAGCGTACCTACTACCAACTGGTGGTCAACTTCGATGTGTTCGGCAACGTCTCGCATCAGGCGCAGACGCGCCTGTACTTCGACCTGATCCGCAACGGTGCCGAGGTGAACTTTTTACGCCTGCTGCCGGCAGGCTCGCGTGAGGCCTACCTGGACGACTGGTACCAGAACAGCGGCAAGCTGAAGATGCTGCTGGACTACACCTCGGTCGATCATCGCTCGCCGAGCGCCCTTGGCTTGACCGGCAAGGACCCGAAGAAGGCGTTCGCCGAGCAACTGCTGCAGCGCCATGCCAAGCTCAATGCGCGGCCCGATCCGATCAACCGCTGCTTGGGCGCGCACTGTTATCGCGATGGTCTGCCCAAGGAACTGCAGCATGCCGAGCAGTCACTGTCGCGCCTGGCCAGTCGTCCGGCAGGGGGCTTGCGGGTGATCGATCAGTTGCCGGAAGCGACCATGCTGCGGGTGGAGCTGAGCGATGGTTCGCGCGAGATCTACAGCCTGCTGCGCAACCGCGCGCACAGCAACGTGGCCTTCATGCTGGGTGAGGAGCTGCGTTATCAGCCTCGCCTCGACACCCTGACCATCTATCCGGAGGTGCTGAGCAGCTATCCGAACTTTATGTTCAACGTGAAAGCCGGTGAGGTGGATGACTTCGTCAAACAGATGGAGGGCGTGCGCGACGCAAAATCCTTCGAGCGTATCGTCGAGCGCTGGGGCGTGCGCCGTAGCCATCCCGAGTTCTGGCGCTATTTCCACGATCTGGCCGAGCATATCCGTGAAACCCAGCCGCAGGAGGCGGGGGTGCTGGATATGAACCGCTACCAGAACCTCTAACGAAGCGCTGGAAGCAGCGCGCGGCTGGCACCGATTTCTGCCGCGGCTGCATGCAGCCTGTCGTTCGCCGTTTCTTTCACCGACCTTTCTCCCACCGTTGCGGTCGGACCCTGTGGTTGCCTGAACAAGGCAGTGCGGGGTCGAGTTCAGCGAAGGGGGAATGGCGGTTTCATGCTGGTTTCAGTACAGGCTTTACGGGCGTTGGCGGCCTGGGTTGTGGTGTTTCATCACGTCATGCAGGTGTTCTTCAATTTCAAGGCGGACAGTTTCGTCGGTCGGCTGTTCGCCGAAAGGGGCGCGGTTGGTGTCGACATCTTCTTCGTCATCAGCGGGTTGGTGATCTATCTGTCCACCCGGGGCAAGACGATCACGCCCTGGCGCTTCATGCTCAATCGCGTGCTGCGCATCGTCCCGGCCTACTGGCTCTACTCGTTGATAGCGGCGCTGATCATCGCCTTCGCCAATCCGGTGATGCCGGTGCAGGAGTTCGATCTGCATCATCTCCTGCTCTCGCTGTTCTTCATCCCAGCGGAGAATCCTGGCGGCTTTGGCCTCTATCCGACGCTCAACGTCGGTTGGACGCTGAATTACGAGATGTACTTCTACCTGCTGTTCGCACTGGCCTTCATTGTCACCGAGCGTCTGCGCCTACTGTTCATCGTCCTGGCCCTGGCCGCTTTCAGTCTGCTGGCAACTCAGCCGTGGATGAGCGATTTCTACCGCAACAGCATCCTCTACGAGTTCATCTTCGGCATGCTCCTGGGTGTACTTTACAAGCGCGGCTGGATTCGCCAGGGATTTTGGCTGCCGCTGCTGGTAATCGCGGCTTCGCTGCTGACCATCTATCACTTCGACAGCTCCATGCGCCTGCTGCACTGGGGGCTGCCGAGCGCGTTGATCGTCGCTGCCGGTATCGCCATGGAGCCCTGGTTCAAGGGCAATCGGTTGCTGAGCCATCTAGGCGACTATTCCTACTCGGTCTACCTGCTGCACGTGATCGTCCTGTCGCTGGGCTGGTACCTGCAGGCCCGCCTCGATCTCTCGCCTGCGGTCGTCATCGCGGCCTGCGTACCGGTGATCGCCCTGGCGGCCTGGGCCAGTTATGAGCTGATCGAAAAGCGTTTCGTCGTTCACGCCAAAGTCTGGGTCGGGCAGCGAGCAGAGCGGGGAAGGCTGCAGTCTTATCCTGAGTAAATTAGTAGGACTTTATTCGGGTCGCCACTTGGCGTACAATCCGCTGCATGACCGTGAGGAGTTGCCATGAGTGCCATCACCATTACCCAAGCCGCCGAAGACTACCTGGCCGAGCTGCTGAGCAAGCAGGACACCCCGGGTATCGGCATCCGCGTTTTCATCACCCAGCCAGGTACGCCTTATGCGGAAACCTGCATCGCTTACTGCAAGCCGGGTGAGCAGAAGCCTGAAGACACCGCCGTGGGTCTGGCCAGTTTCACTGCCTGGATCGATGGCATCAGCGAGCCTTTCCTGGAAGACGCTGTCGTCGACTACGCCACCGATCGCATGGGCGGCCAGCTGACCATCAAGGCGCCGAACGCCAAGGTGCCGATGGTCAATGAGGACAGCCCGCTAAACGAACGTATCAACTACTACCTGCAGACCGAGATCAATCCTGGTCTGGCCAGTCACGGTGGTCAGGTGACGTTGATCGACGTGGTCGACGAAGGTATCGCCGTGCTGCAGTTCGGTGGTGGTTGCCAGGGTTGTGGTCAGGCCGACTACACCCTCAAGGAAGGCATCGAGAAAACCCTTCTCGAGCGTATTCCCGAACTCAAGGGCGTGCGTGACGTGACCGACCACAGCAATCGCGAAAACGCCTACTACTGATAGGCGCTTTGCACATGAAAAGGGGCGACCGAGAGGTCGCCCCTTTTTCATTTCAGGCCTTGTGTACGCGTTTGCTGGAAGCAGGGAAGCGTTCGAGTTTATCAGCAGGGCGGATCGGCCGCTTCACCAGTTCGCCGCCGCAGTTCGGGCAGCGTAGCCCAAGGACCTTCTCGGCGCAGGAGCGACAGAACGTGCACTCGAAGGAGCAGATCAGTGCGTCGGAACTGGCTGCCGGCAGATCGCAGTCGCAGTTCTCGCAGTTGGGGCGAAGTTCAAGCATGGCGCTAGGCTCGGCACAGTGGGTGATTGCAGCAGTCTGCAGTCTCTCCAGGGCCAAGCGCAACGGTGCAAAGCGTGCTTTCCGTACAGAGTGTCGGGGCGCACAAGGCGCCCCGAAAAAGACTTACTCCGGCATGCTCCACGGCGCCAGGTCGAAACCCTGGCTGCGCAGCTCATCACGGGAGTGCTGCAGCGCATCTTCCAGCTGTTGCGGGTCGCTGTAGGTTGCGCAGGACAGCTGGCGACCGAGCAGGCGGGTGCTGGTGCGGTCGACGACGCTGATGTTGACGATGCCGGTGCCGTCCTGCGGAGCCCAAGCCACGCACTGGAACGGGCGAAAGGCACGATCGGCAATCAGCAAGGCTTCGTTGAAACGCAGCGGTGTGTTCATGGGTTCGGTTTCTCCGAGTTGATCCCAACAATTAATTGCGGCCAGCTTGTTGGCCTTACATTGCTGTTGATGAACTGAGCGAACCCATAAGTCACACATCGCTGAAAAAAGTTTTATTGCTGTGCGAAGTGCCTCGCTAAAAACTTCTGGCGTCTCGGCGATAACAACTTTCTACTGTGAAAGTTCCTCCTGCGCTTCCTCTGCGATCGCCTGCGGCTCAGGCGCAGCGGGGGCTGGGGCGTTGCGCTGATGGCGGTAGGCGCTTACTGCTTCATATACCGACTTGCGCAAACGGTTTATGCCGCCGATAGGACGGTGTTCGGGTAACGCATGCCAGGGGTTGAAGGACAAATTGTCGCAGAAGAGATTTTGTTCGCGGCTGTCGAAGTCCTGCGGCTGCACGGTAATACGCGCGACGCTTTCAAAGGGCGATATCTTTTCGTTCCATTCCACTGTCGGATCTTCGATAGGCATGTAGTGCTGCGCGTTCTGTTTTTGCACCTGAAGTTCGAAGCACGCCGGTGCGCGATCCAGTGACAGTTGCTGGTAAAGCGCATTGCGCAGGAAGTTGGGCAAGTCGGTGTTCTGTTCCGGCAGTTCATAGGGTGGGCAGTTCTGCGCAGCCGGTATGACTCGGTACTTGATGTTCAGCTCGCCGAGCTTGAACGGTGCAATGGAATTGTAGGTGGTAGCCACCGGGCTTTCCGGTGCAGGCGCCAGGGTTTTCAGGGCGATGATCAGGTGGCGTACTTCCCATGTGCGCGGGTCCCAGCTGGGAAAGAACGCCAGGGCCTTCTTGCCGTCGGCCTGGGCGGCGAAGTTGGTACGGTATTCAGCCACGTCTCGCACGAAGAAGGCCGGGTGATTGAACATCACGAAATCCTGCTCGCCAGCATGTGCCGGGCTCTTCATGAGTTTCTCACCCGGTACGTCGAGCAGCTTGATGGCCATGCCACGGGCATCGCGGGCGCGATCGAATTGCGGATAGGCGTTGCCGTTGGACAGGCGCATCCAGGCTTGCCAGGTATGCCCTGGCTCACTGAACACGCCTTGGCGCAATGATTCGTCCAGCGTATCCAGCACCTGCATCTCTGCCCGGACACAGCCGTGTGCCTTGGCATGGGCATCGCGCAACACGCGGGTATTGTCACGGTGCTGCTCGACGATGCGCACCGCATCTTCGATGATCAACCGGCTCAGTGCGGCTTCATCCGGAGCGATTTCTTCTTCAGTGGAAACCGGGCCGGAGAATTTCCAAGCGTAATAGGCCTCGCCCAATCCCCAGCCAACCAGGCCGAGCAGCGCGACGGTGAGCAGCAGCTTGCCAAGCAGGCGACCGAGCCAGAGCCACAAGCGTTTCAACATCGTTGCAATCCTTGTTCTAGGTATCGGTTGAAATCAGCCTTCGCAGCTCGGGCCGGGCGTCCAGGGGCGTGCCGGCACTTCACTGAGCTGGGTTTCCAGTTCGGCATTGCCGAGTACCTTGAGGTATTCGATCAGCGCCAGACGCTCGTCCGGCGACAGGGCGCGGCCGATCACGCCTTCCTGGCGGCAGCCGTCGCGAAACTCATGACCGCCGTTGCCATTGCCGGTGACCCGGGTGTCGAGCAGGAAGCCGCCCTCGAACTCTTCGCTGCGATACCCCACCCGTATCGGGTCGTATTCGAAGTTGCCGACCCAGAATTGGGCCTGCCGCTCGTAAACGGGGGAGAGCAGCTCGAACAGGTTGGGTACCGAGCCGTTATGCAGGAAGGGGGGGGTGGCCCAGATGCCGTCCAGCGGGCGCGCCTTGTAGCCGCGCTTCTCCTGAACACCGATGGGCAGGCCGTAGCCGTCCATTTCCTCGCGTTGGCGCGGCCCGATGCCAGCGTCCTGATAGGCGCGGTTTTCCACATAGGCGGTGATGTAGGCAAGGGCCTTGGCACTGGAAATGCGCTTGAAGTCGACGTCGTCGAGGCTGGCGCCGTACAACCTTACATCCAGCTTCGACAGTTCGGCCTTGGTCCAGCCAAGGCGGCTGATGTCGAAACGATGATCGGCGATATTGTCGGCAGTGGTCGGATCGGTACCGACGATGCTGACCGGCACCACGCGCATTTTCCACTCGGGATCGCGTGATGGCGCCAGACGCTCGTCCCGCGGTTTGGGATCGGCAGCGTGGCAGTAAGCGCAGTTTTCGCTGTAGAGGGCCTTGCCGCGACTGGCCAGGGGCAAATCCACCGTGCCGAATATGGCTTGTGGCCATTTCGGTGGCTGTAGCCGTTTCAAGGTTTCCTCGAGGGTGTACAGGTCGTGCAGGCGCACGCTGGAGGCGTAGCGATCGGCCTCGGCGACGCCTTTGCCGTGTTCGTCGAGCAGGTGCAGGCTGGCGCCGACGCCAAGGGCCTCGCCGACGTTGCGCGCCATCGGTTGCATGGCCGAGCCATTCCATTGCACCCAGTCGAACTTCCAGATGTCCCAGAGATGTGGGTAGCTCACCGGGGCATCGGCGATGCGGTAGTTGCTGTCGTCAAGGTCGTCGCCGAATACGGTGTTGGCGATACGGCCGAATGCATCGGTACGACCAAAGCCCTCCTCGGTCGGGTAAAGGCCGCGATGCCAGTCGTTGAATGCAGTCGCCAGCAGGCGGTCGAGCACCTGTTTGAATTCCTCGCGCAACTGATCACGGCCTTGCGGGTACTGGTCGCGCAGCACTTGCTGGGCGAAGCGACGGAATTTCAGCGGGTTGTAGTAAGTGAAGGCCATGCTCATGCCCAGCGCCTGGCCGAAGCCACCGCCGCGCAGGGTGGGTACGGTGGATGCCAGCGAATGCAGGGCGGCGCCGCCATCGATGCGCACGGCCTGGCCCTGGTAGCGCAGCTCACCGGTATGGCAGGCAGCGCAGCTGATATCGAGAAAGTGCTCGCCGCTCTCGCTGTCCTGATGCCGGGCGAAGCCGACGGGCAGGTTGCCGGGGTTGAGTGCACTTGGCTGCTGCCTGGGATCGGTGAGAAAGCCGAAGCGGGCCAGGTAATCGAGACGGGCGAACTTTTCAGTGCCGAAGGGCATTTCCAGCGCAGTGAACCAGTCGTAGCGCAGGCCTTTGACCGTGGTGCCTTGCGGTGTGTAGTAGTAAGTCTGGCGCTGCTCCTCGCTCCACTGCTGCAGATAATGCAGCTCGTCTGGCTGCTGGTAGGTCGGCAGGTTGGGGTTGGCCACGTAATACAACACCACCGCCAGGCCGATCAACGCCAGCAAGATAACGAGTTTGAAAACACGGCGGAGCAGACGCATCGGAACATCCTTGTGGCGTTCTTATTAATTGGCTCGTTATGCCAATACTGCAGGCTATTGGCAAGGTGCCATCGCGATGATCATGAAAACTGCGCAATAACCCACAGGAACAAGGCTTATAGATAAATGATCCATTAAGCGTCAAAGTTCTTGCTAGCGTTACACTTGTGTGCGCCAAAGCATTGTTTTTATTGGGATTACAAAATAATGGCGCCAAGGATGGAGTATGCAGGCTGTATCCGTAGTATCCCGGCGTTTACTGGTGCTCGAACCTTTCGCTGCATGCGAGACGTTGCTTGAGCCTTTGCGGGCGGCTGGCTGGACCTTGCAGCGTGGTCCGGCAGAGACCTTTACAGCCGATGGAGGTGATGCGCTTCTGCTTCACCTCGACCAGCAACCTGGGCACGCATTTCTCCAACACCTGCAACGAACGGGGCTGTCGTGCGTGGCACTGCTGAATGCCCAGCGCCTGAAGCCAATCGATAGCGAAGTGCTCGTCGGGGACTGGTGTTTCGCCGTGTTGTCGCTACCGGTGGAAATTCCACGTCTGATTGAGGTTTTGCAGCAGGCGCAGGCAGCCACGCGCTTGCGCAGGCTTACAGCCGGGCGGCAATCATCTCAGTTTCTGGGCAATAGCGGCACGGCGCGAAGCCTGCGCAAGCACATGGAGTGCCTGAGTCGTGTCGACG
This sequence comes from Ectopseudomonas mendocina, assembly GCF_016008875.1. GTDB lineage: Bacteria > Pseudomonadota > Gammaproteobacteria > Pseudomonadales > Pseudomonadaceae > Aquipseudomonas. Next base: position 148,120 of record NZ_JADTQG010000003.1, on the reverse strand, counting down.
GCCCGTTGCTCGTCAGCGGCGAGCGGGGCAGCGGCAAACATCTGCTGGCGCACTTGCTGCATCAGCGCAGCGCCCGCCGGGCACAGGCCGTGCGCCTGGTGAATTGCGCCGAGTGCTTCGATGAGGCCGTCGTGGCTGCATCGAGTACTACCACCGTCCTGCTCGAACACGCCGCACAATTGCCCGATGCCGCGCAGCAGCGCTTGCTGGGTTACCTGCTGGTCCATCCTCGGGCCTCGCTGGTGACCCTCGATGGTGGAGAGCTGATGCAGGCTGTGCAGCAAAGACGCTTCAGCCGTGACCTGTTTCATCTGCTGGCGACGCAGCGACTGCACACGCCGAATCTGCGTGAGCGGCCTGGCGATCTGTTGCTGCTGGCCGAGCATTTCGCCAAACAGCATGGCGAGTTGGTCGGCCACCAGAAGCGGCGTTTCAGCGAGGATGCGATCGATGCCATGCTCGGCCATAGCTGGCCGGGCAATGTAAGCGAACTGCGCAGTCGCGTGATTCGCGCCCTGGTACTGGCGCAGGGGCGGCAGATCCAGGCCGAAGACCTGGGCTTGCAGTCGGCACAGGCCGACACCGCTTGCCCGGTGACACTCGAGGACTACATCCTGCGGGCCGAGCGCCAGGCGCTGAGCGACGTGTTGGGGCGTTATACGCACAACATGAGTCAGGCGGCGCGCACGCTGGGGATCTCGCGGCCGACTTTCTATCGCCTGTTGCACAAGCATCGTCTGCGCTGAAGCGCATGCTGTAACGCCCCAGAAACACTGCTAAGGTGCTTGGCAAGCCTATCGCCAAGGAGATTTCCATGCACCCGTTCGACGCCGCTAAGCCGCCGAAACTGGCCGTGTTGCTGGGTTATGCCGGGCTGCTGCCATTCGTCGGCGGCGCGCTGGGCATCTGGGTGATTCCCTTGGGCTGGCGACCTTTCATGCTGGATGCCTTGCTGGATTTCTCGGCAGTGATCCTGGCTTTCATGGGCGCCATTCACTGGGGCTTGGCGATGCGCGCGCAAGAGACCGACGAGAATGCCAAGCTGCAGCTGGGGCTCTCGGTGGTTCCGCCTATGCTGGGGTGGGCCGCGCTGGCTGGCGGACTGCCGATGGGAGTGTCGCTGCTGATCTTCCTGTTCGCCTTCATCGGCCTGTACCTGGCCGATATGCACGCAGTACGCGTCGGGCTGGCACCGCAATGGTATCCGGCACTGCGTACGCCGTTGACGCTGGTGGTGTGCCTGAGCCTGCTAGTGGCCTGGGCCAGCGTACTGGTCAGTTGAACCGAGCAGCGCTGCGACCTGCTCAAGCGCTGCCTCGCGCCGTTCGCGCCAACTGCCGGACAGCTCGCTGAAGGGCTGGTCGTGTTTCAGCAGCCAGTCCCTACAGGCCTGATGAAAAGCCTGGCGCTCAGCCAGTTGCGGCTGGCAGCGCTGGCCATCCTCGACCCAGGGCACGCCCGCCGGGTCGAGCAGCAGATGCTGATCGTAGTGACGTGCAAGCAGCTCGGTTTCCAGCCAACCTGGGCAATCGCCGAACAGAAACTGGCTCCACAGCATGTTGCTCAACAGGTGCGTGTCGAGAATCAGCAGCGGGGGGCTGGCTGCTCGCGCGGCATCCTCCCAAGTCAATTGCCCGCGGGCGATCTCGGCGATATCGGCATAGCAGGTATCGCGCTGCTGCTCGTCGATGAAGTGGCGCACGTATTCGCCGACCACCACGCCACCGAAGCGCGTCTGTATTTCTTCTGCCAGCCAGCTCTTGCCGCTGGACTCCGGCCCCGTCAGCACCAGTACTTTCATGAGGCGTACTGCAGCGCCGGATCGCGGCGCCAGCTCAGCCAGCCGCTGACGGCCAGGGCGGTGAAGGCGGCGTAGAGAGCAGCGGTGAGATACAGCTCGCTATACAGGAAGAACGCCACGTAGCAGAGGTCCACGACCACCCAAAGCATCCAGCATTGCAGGCGTTTTTGTGCCATCCATAACTGCGCGACCAGGCTGAAGGCGGTCAGTGCCGAATCCAGCCAGGGCGAGCTGGCGTCTGTGTAGGTGGCCATCAGATAGCCGAGCAGCCAGGCGCCGAGCGCGCCGATCAGCAGGCCGGCGGCAACGGCGGGGAGTCCGAGGCGGCTGACCTTGCGCCCATCATGACGCTCGCCGCCTCGGGTCCATTGCCACCAGCCGTAGAGTTGCAGTGCAGCGAACAGCAACTGCAGAAGCAGGTTGGAATACAGCCGCCAGTCGTAGAACAGCCAGGCGTAGAGCAGCACCATGATCAAGCCGATGGGCCAGCACCAGGGGTTCTGTCGGACGGTCAGCCATACCGCGACGATGCCGAGCCCGGCAGCAATGAGTTCGAGCCAGGACATGCGGCGTCCTCAAGCGGGGAAAGGGTGGCGATTGTACTGATGTGGGGGGCTCAGCACACCAGGCTGTCGGCCTGCCGGTAGAGCATCAGCAGCTTGCGCGTGATGGTCTGCTGGATGTCGTCGCGTTCGAAGCTCGACAATCGTTCCAGACGCGCCAGTTGCAGGCGGTGCAGGTGAATGTAGGGCATTTGCTGGTCGAACTCGCGCAGATCGCCCTTCATCAGTACGGGTAGGAACAGATCGCCGATTTTCTTCTGGTTGCTGATGATCTGCGCCAGTGCTGGTTTGAACGCCATGGTCTTGGGTGCCGGGCCGCCGTCTCTGATCTGGGTGCTGAGCAACAGCCCGGGTTTGCCCAGCACCTTGCCCGGTAGCACGCACAGCCCGGTCTTGCGAATGGCCTGGCTGTCGATGTCGTGCAGGGTGTCGTGGAACGCATAAGGGTTGGGCAGCACCACCATCTTGCGCCCGAGATCGCTGGGGAAATGCAAGCTGTAGTTGGTGTACAGCTGCCCCACCGACTCGGAATAGACGCACAGGCGGTTCTCGAATAGCTTGATGAAGCGCTCGGCCAGCTCGCGGCGGGCCATGCTGTCCAGGTCCCAGACCAGGTCCTGATTCTGCGGCCGACTGAAATCGACCTCCTGATGTTGCATGCTGCTCATGCCTGCCTCATACGCGGAACTGCCCGAGCAGAAGGTTGAGCTGGTCGGCCAGTTGCTTGAGGTGCTGGCTGGCCGCGCTCGACTGTTCGGCGGCTTCGGCTGTGTTGTGAGCCAGCGCCGCCGTCTGCGTGACGTTCTGGTTGATGTCTTCCACCACGTGCGACTGCTCCAGAGTGGCGCTGGCGATCGAGGCGTTGAGCCCGGTCAGGTTGCGCAGCGACTGGGCGATCTGGGCAAGGCTTTCACCGGCCTGGCTGGCCTGTTCCACGGTCAACTGGGAAGCGCGGCTGCTGTCATGGATTACCTTGACCGCGGCCTCCGAGTTGCCTTGCAGGCGTTCGATCATGCCCTGGATTTCGGCGGTGGACTGCTGGGTACGTTGAGCCGCACCTCATCGGCGACTACGGCGAACCCGCGGCCCTGTTCGCCCGTGCGAGCGGCTTCGATCGCAGCGTTGAGGGCAAGCAGGTTGGTCTGCTCGGCAATCGAGCGGATCACTTCCAGCACGCTGCCGATCTGCGTGCTCTCGCTGGCCAGCGACTGGATGACCTCGACCGCCTTGTCGATGGTGCCCGAGAGCTGATCGATCTGGCGCAGGCTCGCTTCGATGTTCCGCTGCCCCTGGCTGGCCTGTTCCTCGGCCGTGTGCATTTCACCGGAGGCGTGTTCGGCGTTTTTCGCCACGTCCTGCACGCCGTAGGTCACCTGGTTGACGGCGGTAGCCACCAACTCCATCTGCTGCGCCTGTTGCTGGCTGTGGCGCTGCGCTTCGTTGGAGATATCGTCGAGGGTGCGTGCGGCCTGGTCCAGCGAACCTGCCGAGTCGAGCATCTGCCGTATGACGTGACGCAGCCTGTCGGTAAAGGCATTGAAATAGGTGGCCAATGAGGTGAGCTCGTCGCGGCCGTGGGTGTCGAGGCTGCGGGTCAGGTCGCCTTCGCCGCTGGCAATGTTGGCCATGGCCCCCACGGCTGCCTGGAGCGGTTGCAAGATGCTGCGGGTGATCAGCACCACCAGAGCGGCGAGGAGGAGGGCGATCAGCAGGCCGATGCTCATGGCCTTCAACGCCTGGGTCCTGAATTCCGCCTGCACGTCGTCGACATATACGCCGGAGCCGATGATCCAGCCCCAGGGCTGAAACAGCTCGACGTAGGAAATCTTCGGAACAGGGTCGCTGGCGCCTGGTTTCGGCCAGCGGTAGTCGACCTGGCCGGCGCCCTGGCTGCGGGTGATGGCGACCATCTCGTTGAACAGTGCCTTGCCGTCAGGGTCCTTGAAGCCGGAAAGGTTCTGGCCCTCGAGCTTGGCATTCATCGGGTGCATGAGCATGACCGGCGTCTGGTCGTTGATCCAGAAATACTCCTGGCCGTCGTAGCGTAAGCCGCGAATCACTTCCATAGCCTGCTTCTGCGCTTCTTCGCGGCTAAGGCTGCCGGCACTTTCCAGACCATGGAAGTGCTTGAGGATGCCGGCAGCGCTCTGCACCACGTGTTCGGTCTTTTCCGACTTGCCGAAGTACAGGTCAGTGTGAATCTGGCGCAGCATGTAGGCGCCCTGCAGGATCAGCGTCAGGATGGCCAGCGCCAGGATCAGCCATAGGCGGCGGCTGATGGGAAGGCTGCGTAAGCTGTTCATGGATGTACTCCTTATTGTTGTAATTATCGGCGTCAGGCTAACCCAAGGTTTGCGCAAGACAATACTGTCATATCAGGGCGATTTTCACGCCAGTTGTCTGATAGCATTTCGGCAGCTGGCGCAGAAGCTGAACAAGCACCGAGCCAGAGCTGCCGCCGAGGAACCTCTGCGGCGGCTTTGTGTCCCACGGCGGGACCTGCATTTCAATTGTTTTCACGCGTAGGTGAGTCGCCGCGCTTTGGGGGATTTGATGGATATCTGGGCGGCCTTTCAGGCCCTCATTCTGGGCATAGTGGAAGGCCTGACCGAGTTCTTGCCGATTTCCAGCACCGGTCACCTGATCGTGGTGGGTGATCTGCTTGGTTTCAACGGCGAAACCGCGACAGCGTTCAAGATCATCATCCAGCTCGGCGCCATTCTGGCGGTCATATGGGAGTTCCGGGCGAAGGTGCTGGCAGTGGTGGTCGGCTTACCCAACGACCCGAAAGCCCAACGCTTCAGCTTCAATCTGTTTCTGGCGTTCATTCCGGCGGTCATCTTCGGTCTTGCCTTCGCCGACCTGATCGAGCACTGGCTGTTCAATCCGATCACCGTCGCCATGGCGCTGATCATCGGCGGCATCATTATGCTCTGGGCGGAGAAGCGTGATCACAAGATCCAGGCCGAGACGGTCGACGACATGAACTGGAAACTGGCTTTGAAGGTGGGCTTCGCCCAGTGCCTGGCGCTGATCCCAGGCACATCGCGCTCGGGCGCGACCATTATCGGCGGACTGGTATTCGGTCTGTCGCGCAAGGCCGCGACCGAGTTTTCGTTTTTCCTGGCCATGCCGACCATGGTCGCGGCCACAGTCTATTCGTTGTTCAAGTACCACGACATTTTGCAGATGAGCGACCTGCCGATCTTCGCCATCGGCTTCGTCAGCACCTTTATCGTGGCGATGATCACCGTGCGTGCATTGCTCAAGTTCATTACCAGCCACAGTTATGCGGTGTTCGCCTGGTATCGCATCGCTTTTGGCCTGGTGATTCTCGCCACCTGGCAATTGCACCTGATCGACTGGAGCACGGCGCAGCCGTGATCGGCAACGAGCGCAAGGGACGCCTGAAAAGCTGGGACGACGCCAAGGGCTTCGGTTTCATCCAGCCGCTGGACGGTGGCCCCGAGGTTTTCGCGCATATTTCAGTGATGCGTGGCGACCGCCGCCCGCAGTCGGGGGATGACGTACTGTTCATCGAAGGGCGTGACCCGCGTGGCCGGCTGCGCGCCGAACACCTGCGTCTGGCCGGCGAGTTGAGCCTCGACCGCCAGGCGATCCGGCGCAAGCCGAAAAGTCCCAGCTCGGCCGCTTCGTTAGCGCGAAAGACGCCCGCCAGATCCGCGCACAAGGCAGTGGCTAAGGGTTCTATCCAGAATTTCTCCGGCAAGGCGGTGATGCTCGCTTTGCTGTGCGCCTTGCCACTGTTTGGCGCACTGCAGCTGTCAGGCAAGGGCCTCTGGTGGATATTGCCGCTTTATCTGCTGGCCAGTCTGCTGAGCTTCGTGCAGTACTGGCTGGACAAACGCAGCGCCCAAAACGGTGGCCGCCGCACAGCGGAAAACACCTTGCATCTGGTGGAGCTTGCAGGTGGTTGGCCGGGCGCTCTGATTGCCCAACAGGCCTTCAGGCACAAGACGCGCAAGGCGTCCTATCAGACAGTTTTCTGGCTGATCGTCGCTGCACATCAGATATTCTGGATCGACCTGCTGTTGCTCGATGGCGCCTACATCGCCCGCCACATCCCCTTATTCGTCCAGTAGCAGGCCGGGCCGCAGGCGTTTGGGCAACCTATGTACCACCAGTTGATGCGAGCGAGTCAGCAGCTGGCGCAGTTCGTCGTCCCCCAGCGGCAGCTGCCGGGCGCTCATGCTGATCCAGCGAGCGCGGGCCAGATAGGGTGCAGGGCGCACGCCCGGGCGGTCGACATAGCCAAGAAACAGATCGTCATCGACCTTGAAGGCCAGGTCCTCGCCGAGGAAATCGAGGATGGCGAACATCTTGTTGCCCGCCACCGAGAACACCCGGTTGCTGCCCCACTTGAGGTCTTCGCGAGCACCGGGCAGGGCGAGACAGAAAGCGGCGATCTGGTCGGCTGTCATTGGCTTCTCCATCATGAGCAAGTCCGTCGACTGGGCGACTGACCGTGCAGCCGTTCGATTTGGCGACGCGCATAACCGACAAAGTCGGCCAGTGCCTGCGGTCGCTGGGCCAGGTCATCCCGGGCCTGCCCCAGATAAACGTCTCGCGCAGTTTCCAACAGCGGCCGGTGTGCCTGAGGTATGCGCTCGAGCAGCCAGTTGGCGGCGACGTCCTTGGCGGCGATCTCGCCGCTGCTCAGCGTCAGCCAGATGCGCGCCAGGGCCAGTATCACGTTGCACTCATCGCCCAGCCAGTCGTCCGGCCCGTTCCATTGCGCTGCGGTGTCGTGCAGTGCGCGAAACATGTCCGCCTCGGGCACCGGTTCGAACAGTTCGGCAGCCGGTGGGCCGAGCAGGCTGATACCGTGCAGGCGCACCTGGCTCAGGAGGATGGCCAGGTCATGATCGGCCATGGCGGGCTCGAAGTGACCCGCCTGCAGATCGTCGCGCAGCCATTCGCCGAACTGCAGTTCGCGCATCGGTCGGTAGCGCCAGGGGCGCACGGCGTCATGTACCAGTACCGTCACCTCCAGCGGGCGCAGGTGAACGGTGGCTGGCCAGGTCGACAACCGCAGCAGGTCCGTCATCAGGGCCTGGCGCGTCTCGTCGCTCAGCGACGTGCTGACAGTGACCAGCAGGTCGATATCGCTTCCTGGCCTCAGGCCGCCAGCGACAGCGGAGCCGAACAGGTGCACGGCCAATAGCGTATCGCCCAAGTGGTGGCGCAGGAGGGTGAGGGTGTTGTTGATCTGTGAGTGCATGATATTGGCACCATGGATCGCGACTTGGTTGTCGCTGTTCGGCCATTGTCTTGTAGACTCTGGCTCCCTGTCATCGCCTGAGCTGGGGCTCGTCCGCGTCCCAGCCGATACCTTTCCATGAATCGCCATCGCCGCTTCCGGTTCTATTTCTGGCTCATGCTGGGCTTGTTGCTGCTCCCGCTGCAGGCAGGGGCCGCGGCTGGCTCTATCGACGCTGCGCAGCTGGAGCAGGATCCCGTATCACTGACCGCTCATGTGGCAATGCTGGAAGATTCTACTCGCACCCTAACTTTCGATGTCATTAGCTCTGTCGATATGGCTGAGCACTTTCATCATCAGCCGGTCGACAGCGCCTCGTTTGCGCTGGGCTTTACCCGTTCGGCCTACTGGTTTCGTCTTGAAGTCGGCAACTCCAGCGACCAGTCGCTGACGCGCCTGTTGGTGGTCGACAACCCGCGTATCTCCCTGGTCGATGCCTACGTACCGGACGGGCAGGGTGGCTATCGGGCCTGGTTCACCGGGGCTGATCGCCCGCAGAGCGGCAAGGCCTACGACAATCGCAACTTCGTCTTCCCGCTGCACCTGTCGGCGCACTCGCAGCAGGTGGTGTACCTGCGGGTCGTGTCGAGCATCGGTCTACTGGTGCCGTTGCAGCTCTGGTCGGCGCAGGCGTTCCATGCCTACGAGCGCGAAGACTACATGGCGCGTGCCGGTTATATGGGCATCGCCGTTGCGATGATCCTGTTCAACCTGATGCTGTTCATCGCCCTGCGCGAGCGCATCTATCTGCTGTATGTGACCTTCGTGCTGTGCGCCGTCTGCACCCTGACGATCAAGAATGGCATGGCGCCGGACTGGACGTTGTTCGGCCTGCCGCTCAACTCCAACGTGGCGTACTACTCGGGCGCATCGCTGGCGCTGAGCGGGATGTTGCTGTTCATGCGCAGCATGTTGCAGACCACACGCCTGTTGCCGCGGATGGACCGCTGGTTGCTGGCGTTGGTGGCGCTATATCTGGTTTCGCCATTGATCTACGCCATTGCCCTGCCGCAGGTTTCACGCGTGGCCATCGTGGTCAATCTGCTCACCGCCTTCGTGATGCTTGGGGTCGGCGTGGCCTGCGCCCTCAAGCGTCAGCGCAGCGCCTACTTCTTTCTCGCGGCCTTCGGCCTGCTGATTTTGGGGGGCGCCACCACCAGCCTGCGTGCCATGGGCCTGTTGCCGACCAACGCCTTCACGGTGGACGGCCTGCAGCTCGGCTCGTCGCTGGAGATGCTATTGCTGGCCTTCGCCCTGGCCGACCGCATCAATGTCATGCGTCAGGAAAAACTGCAGGCGCAGGCGGCGTTGCTGCAGGCCCAGGAACACCTGGTGGAAACCCTGCAGCGCTCCGAGCGCGAACTGGAACACCGCGTGGCCGAGCGCACCGAAGCGCTGCAGGTGCTCAATAGCCGACTGGAAACCCTCAGCCTGACCGACGCCCTGACCGGCATCGCCAACCGCCGGCACTTCGACGAGGTGCTGGCCAGGGAGTGCAAGCGCGCTCAGCGTGTCGGCGAGCCGCTGGCCCTGGCCGTGCTGGATGTCGACTGGTTCAAGGCCTACAACGACCATTACGGCCACCCGGCTGGCGATAGCTGTCTGCAGCACGTTGCGCAAACCCTGGCTGCGACCATCAGCCGCTCCACCGACCTGGTGGCGCGCTATGGCGGTGAGGAATTCGTCTTTCTCGCGCCCTCGACCGGGCTTGCCGGCGCACAGAGCATGGCGGAGAAACTGGTGAGAGCGGTCGAAGCATTGGCGTTGCCGCACGAGCGTTCGCCGTTGGGCCACGTCAGCATCAGCGTCGGCATTGCTTCGATGCAGGGCGATGCCGGCAGTTCGGCGCAGACGCTGCTGCAACGGGCCGATGCGGCGCTGTATCGGGCCAAGAGCCAAGGCCGCAATCGCGTGGTGTGTGACGGGCAGGCATAAAAAAGCCCCAGAGCATCCGCCCTGGGGCTGAGGAAAGGTCGGCAAGGCTGCCGACCCGGGGAGAGACGTTTCAGGCCTGCGGTTGCCAACCACCGCCGAGCGCCTTGTAGATCGCGACAATGCCGCTGTACAGCTCGGTCTCGGCGGACGCTTGCGCATCTTCGGCGGCCAGGCGCTCGCGCTCGGCATCGAGCAGGACGAGAAAGTCCACCGTACCTTCGCGATAGCGAATCGCGGCCTGATCGGCAGCAGCGCGGCTGGCTTCGGCCTGGCGTACCAGGGAAACCAGGCGCTGCTGGCGCTTGGCGTAATCACTGAAGGCGTTTTCCGATTCTTCCAGCGCCAGCAGCACTTGCTGCTCGTACTGCGCCAGGGCGCCGTCAGCCTCGGCTTCGGCGCCGCGCAGACGAGCGCGCACGCTACCCAGGTCGAAGGCCGCCCAGCTGATGCTCGGTGCTACGCCCCAGGCGCGGGCTGCCGAGGCGCCCAGTTGCGAGCCACGACCAGCGGTGAAGCCAAGAAAACCGGTGAGGCTGACGCGTGGAAACAGATCAGCCGTCGCCACGCCAACGTCCGCAGTGGCTGCCGCCAACTGGCGTTCGGCCGCCTGGATATCCGAGCGACGGCGCAGCAGTTCGCCCGGATTACCGATGGGCAGTGCCTTGGCGATCACCGGCAGCGGTTTGGGCGACAGGTCGATTTGCAGCTGTTCCGGACGCTGGCCGAGCAGGGTGGCGATGCGGTTCTGCGCGCGCACCTGCTGCGCCTGCAGTTGCGGCAGGCTGGCTTCGGTGGCAGCAAGGCGGGCATCAGCGCGTAGCACGTCGAGTTCGGTGCCGACTCCGGCATCGCGCAACTGCTCGGTGATGGCGCGCGAGTCCTCCTGGTTCTTCAGGTTCTCACGGGCGATGCTTTCACGCAGTTGCGCGCCGCGCAGGGTGCCGTAGGCATCGACCAGTTCGGCAATCAGGCTGACCTGCAGCTGGTAGTAGTCGGCCTCGGCCACTTCGATGCGCGCCTCGCTGGCTTCCAGTTGGCGCTGGATGCGACCGAACAGGTCCAGCTCCCAGGCCATGTCCAGGCCCAGGTCGTAGCGCTCCTGACGAACACGTTCGTCCGTGGTCGGGGGCTGCTGAGCCTTGCCGAACTCGCCGCTGGCGCGGCTGGTGACGGTTGGCAGGCGGTCGTTGGCCACGTCATCGCGAATGGCACGTGCCGCACGCAGGCGGTTGAACGCCACGCGCAGCTCGCGGTTGTCCTGCAGCGAGCGCTGCACCAACTGGTTCAGCGTCGGGTCGTCGAACTGCTGCCACCAGGCCGCTTCGAAACGGCTGCGGTCGTAGTCGGCCGCTTCCAGCGCGGCAATGCGCGCTGGCTCGGTCACGGGTGCTCGGTAGTCCGGGCCGACGGCGCAGGCCGACAGCGCCAGGGTCAGGAGGGCGGGGGCAAAGGCTTTCATGCATGCGACTCCTGCAGGCGGGCGGCTTTGCGGGCTTCGCGTTTTTCCACGAAGCCACGGATCAGGACATAGAACACCGGCGTCAGCAGCAGACCGAAGAAGGTCACGCCGATCATCCCGGAGAACACCGCCACACCCATGGCATGGCGCATCTCGGCGCCTGCGCCGCTGGACAGCACCAGCGGCACCACGGCCATGATGAAGGCGATGGAGGTCATCAGGATCGGGCGCAGACGCAGGCGGCAGGCTTCCAGAACCGCTGCGACACGATCGAGGCCCTCTTCCTGTTTCTCCTTGGCGAACTCGACGATCAGGATGGCGTTCTTGCACGCCAGACCCACCAGCACGATCAGGCCGATCTGGGTGAAGATGTTGTTATCGAGCCCCGCGATGATCACCCCGGTGATGGCGGTGAAGAGCACGATCGGCACGATCAGGACCACCGCCAGTGGCAGGCTCCAGCTCTCGTACTGGGCTGCCAGCACCAGGAAGGCCAGCAGCACGCAGAGCGGGAAGATGAAGATCGCGGTATTGCCGGCGAGGATCTGCTGGTAGGTCAGATCGGTCCACTCGAAGGTCATGCCGATCGGCAGTTCCTCATTGAGCAGCTTGGCGATGGCTGCTTCGGCCTGGCCCGAGCTGTAGCCCGGTGCGGCGGCACCGTTGATCTCGGCGGTGAGGAAGCCGTTGTAGTGCATCACCCGATCCGGGCCGGCGCTGTCATCGACCTTGACGAAGGTCGACAGCGGCACCATCTCGCCACGGTTGTTGCGCACCTTGAGCTGGCCGATCTGCTCCGGCTCCAGGCGGAACTGCTGGTCGGCCTGGACGTTGACCTGGTAGGTGCGGCCAAAGCGGTTGAAGTCGTTGGCATACAGCGAGCCCAGGTACACCTGCAAGGTGTCGAAGATGTCGCTGATGGCCACGCCATGGGTCTTGGCCTTCTCGCGGTCGATGGCGGCATCGACCTGCGGCACGTTGACCTGGTAGCTGGTGAACACCGACATCGGGTTCAGCTCCGGCAACTGACGGGCCTTGTTGAGGATGTTCTGGGTCTGCGTATACAGCTCCTCATAGCCCAGGTTGCCACGGTCCTGGATCTGCAGGCGGAAGCCGCCGATGGTGCCCAGACCCTGTACCGGTGGTGGCGGGAAGATGGCGATATAGGCGTCCTGAATCTCTCCGAACTGGCCGTTGAGTTCCGCGGCAATGGCGTTGGCGGACAGGTGATCGTCCTTGCGCAAGTCGAAGTCCTTCAGTGCAACGAACACGATGCCGCTGTTGGGGCTGTTGGTAAAGCCATTGATCGACAGGCCCGGGAACGCCACGGTGTTTTCCACGCCCGGATATTTGCCGGCGATTTCGCTCATGCGCTTGATCACCGACTCGGTACGATCGAGTGTCGCGGCGTCCGGCAATTGGGCGAAGGCCACCAGATACTGCTTGTCCTGCTGCGGCACGAAGCCGGTCGGGGTGCTGGAAAAGCCCAGATAGCCGAGCACCAGCAGGCCACCGTAGATCAGCATGGCGATGCTGCTGCCACGCAGAACGCGGCGCACGGTACCGACGTAGCCATTGCTGGCGCGGTCGAACAGGCGGTTGAACGGGCCGAATAGCCAGCCACCGAGCAGCTTGTCGAGCACACGCGAGAAGCCATCCTTCGGCGCGTGATGGTCCTTGAGCAGGATGGCCGCGAGTGCCGGCGACAGGGTCAGCGAGTTGATCGCCGAGATTACCGTGGAAATAGCAATGGTCAGGGCGAACTGCTGATAGAACTGGCCCGAGAGACCGGAGATGAAGGCCGTCGGTACGAACACCGCGCACAGCACCAGGGCGGTGGCGACGATGGGGCCGGTCACTTCCTTCATGGCCTGGCGTGTGGCTTCTACCGGTGTTTTACCCAGGGCGATGTTGCGCTCGACGTTCTCCACCACGACGATGGCGTCATCCACCACGATGCCGATGGCCAGCACCAGGCCGAACAGCGACAGGGCGTTGAGCGAGAAGCCGAACATATGCATGACCGCGAAGGTGCCGATCAGCGATACCGGTACGGCGGCCAGCGGGATGATCGAGGCGCGCCATGTTTGCAGGAACAGCACGACCACCAGTACCACCAGTACCACGGCTTCGAGCAGGGTATGCACCACCGCCTCGATGGAGCCACGGACGAAGATGGTCGGGTCATAGACGACTTCGTAGTCCATGCCCTGCGGGAAGCTCTGTTTGAGCTCGGCCATGCGCTCGCGCACCGAGTCTGAAAGTGCGATGGCGTTGGAACCGGGGCGCTGGAATACCGGCATGGCCACGGCCGGCTGGTTGTTCAGCAGCGAGCGCAGCGCGTACTGGTTCGAGCCCAGCTCGACGCGGGCGATATCGCGCAGGCGGGTGATCTCGCCATTGTCGCCAACGCGGATGATGATGTTCTCGAACTCTTCCTCGGTGACCAGACGCCCCTGGGTGTTGATCGAAAGCTGGAAGCTGTTGCCGGCATCGGCCGGCGGCGCGCCGAGGGCACCAGCGGCGACCTGGCGGTTCTGCTCACGAATGGCGTTGACCACATCGGTGGCGGTGAGCCCGCGCGAGGCCACCTTGTTCGGGTCGAGCCATACGCGCAGCGAGTAGTTACCCATGCCGAACAGCTGCACATCCCCCACGCCATCCAGGCGCGCCAGCTCGTCCTTGACGTTGAGCGCGGCGTAGTTGGACAGGTAGAGCATGTCGTAGCGCTGATCCGGCGAGGTCAGGTGCACCACCATGGTCAGGTCCGGGGAGGCCTTGTCCACGGTCACGCCGAGACGCTGCACCTCGGTGGGCAGGGTCGGCATGGTGCGGGTGACGCGGTTCTGCACCTGCACCTGGGCGTTGTCCAGGTCGGTGCCGAGTGCGAAGGTCACGGTCAGGGTCAGCTTGCCGTCGGCGGTCGATTGCGACGACATGTAGAGCATGCCTTCGACGCCGACGATGGCCTGTTCCAGCGGCGAGGCGACGGTTTCACCGATCACCTTGGGGTTGGCGCCGGGGAAGTTGGCGCGCACCACCACGGTCGGCGGTACCACCTCGGGATATTCGCTGATGGGCAGCTGGAATAGGGATATACCACCGCCAATCAGGATCAGCAGCGACAGCACGGCGGCGAAGATCGGCCGCTGGATGAAGAATTGCGAGAAATTCATGGGTCTGTCCTCAAGGCGCGGGCTGGATCAGCCGCGCGGCGAGCGAGCTTCGATTTTTTCGGCAGCGATACGCGGGGCCTGGCTGCCATCGACGGCCTGGCGCATGCGGGCCAGCTGTTCGAGGGTGCTGTCATCGGCCATGGTCACTGGCTGCGGGTCGACGGTGGCGCCGGGCATGGCGCGTTGCAGGCCGTTGACGACGATTTTCTCGCCCTTGCTCAGGCCGCTACGAACGATGCGCAGGCCTTCGAGCTTCGGCCCCAGCTCGATGGCGCGGTAGGCCACGGCGTTGTTCTCACCGAGCACCAGCACGTACTTCTTGCCCAGGTCGGTGCCGACCGCTTCGTCCTTGATCAGGGTGGCGGCGTAGGGCTTGCTGCCCACCAGTTTCAGGCGCGCGTACAGGCCCGGGGTGTAGCGGCCGTCCTGGTTGTCGAACACGGCGCGACCACGAATGGTGCCGGTGCGCGGGTTGACCTGGTTGTCGAGAAAATCCAGCTGGCCCAGATGCGGGTGGCCGGCTTCATCGGACAGGCCGAGGTACACCGGGCTGGCGCCACGGGCGTCGGCACCGGACTCGCGGGCCAATTGCACGTATTTGAGGAAGGCACGCTCGTCAGCGTCGAAATAGGCGTAGACCTTGTCGGTGGAGACCACCGAGGTCAGCAGGCTCTCACCGGCGCCCACCAGGTTGCCCTCGGTGATCTCGGCGCGGCTGACGCGGCCATCGATGGGCGCGGTGATGCGGGTGAACCCGAGGTTCAGGCGCGCATTTTCCAGCTCGGCGGCAATCGCTGCGACTTGAGCCTGGGCTTCAGTGGCGGCACTGGCACGGGCATCGGCGAGTTCGGCGGAAATGGCGTTGCTCTGGCGCAGGCGCTCGCCACGGCGTGCCTCGTTGGTGGCGCGCGCCTGGCTGGCACGGGCCTGTTGCAGCTGGGCTTCGAGGCGTTTGACTTCGGCCTGGAAGGGGCGCGGGTCGATCTGGAACAACAGATCGCCTTTCTTCACCAGGGTGCCTTCGTCGAAGGCGACCTTGTCGATATAGCCGGAAACGCGCGGGCGAATTTCGACGGATTGCGGCGCTTCGAGGCGGCCGGTGAACTCATCCCACTCGTTGACGGGTTGCTCGATGACTTCGGCCACGCTGACCTTGGGCGCAGGCATTTGTGCCTGGGTCTGCGCTGCCTGATCGCAACCGCTGAGGGTCAGGACTCCGGCGAGGGCCAGGGGGAATATCCAAATGTTCTTGTGGTGCTGTTCCATGGGTGACTCCGCCAGTCGGATTTGTGGATGGACGGAGTCTGCTGCGAGTCTTGGAGGGCTACGAATCGAACGCCATGAAATTGAATATCATTGGGAATGATTGAGGACGGACCTACATCAATTTCGATTCATGAAGAGCGCCGATGTTCCGGAATACACCTGAACGATGGCTGTATGGATGTTCAGAGGCTGTCCGGGTCGCCACAGAACATCTGAATGCGCGAGCGCAGCCAGCGCTCGGCGGGATCGTTATCCTGGGCGCCGCGCCAGGCCATGTGCAGTTCGAAGGCGGGAGTTTGCAGAGGCAGCTCCTCGGCGCGCAGGCCGCCGGCTGCTGTCAGTGCGGCAGCGGTGTAATCCGGGACGGTGGCGACGATATCGGTTTCCGCCAGCAGACTGGCCAGGCCGTTGAACTGCGGCACTGCCAGTACCACATGGCGCTTGCAGCCGACCTTCTCCAGCTCCTCATCGATAAAACCGGTAAGGTCGCCCGCAAAAGACACTAGCGCATGCGGGCGCGCGCAGTAATCTTCCAGACTCAGCGCACCGGGCACGGTGTCGGCGCGCAGCAGTTTGGCCTTGCTGCGGCGCAACACCTTGCGCTTGGCATTGGCCGGCAGCTCCTCGGTGTAGGCCACGCCAACGGATATTTCTCCGGAGGCCAGCAGCCCCGGCATCATCAGGTAGTTGGTGCGACGGATCACCAGCACCACGCCGGGCGCTTCGGCGCGCAGGCGACGGAGCAGGGCGGGCAGCAAGGCGAACTCGACATCGTCGGAAAGCCCGATGCGGAACACTGCCTTGCTGGTAGCAGGGTCGAACTCGGCGGCGCGGCTGACGGCGGTGGAGATAGAGTCCAGCGCTGGCGACAGCAGGGCGAAAATCTCCTGCGCGCGTGGGGTCGGCTCCATGCTGCGGCCGGTGCGTACGAACAGGGGGTCATCGAACAGCGTACGCAGGCGAGCGAGCGCCGCACTGATGGCCGGCTGACCCAGGAACAGCTTCTCTGCGGCCCGAGTCACGCTGCGTTCATGCATCAGTGTCTCGAAGACGATCAGCAGGTTCAGATCGAGGCGGCGCAGATCGTTGCGGTTCATCCGGGTACCATTCGAGGGATACGGGCCTTGTCAGCACGGTCGTGCAATGAGAGCCTTTGGCCGGGCAATAGTACGGGCAGCGTGTAGCGGATGGAAAGATGCTGAATCACTGCCAGGCATGAAGACTATCGATAGAGTCTGATAGTGTCGCCGCCGCACAGCGGATAGAGTCCACAGTCAATGAAGTGTTAATCCGCGATCAAGCTCGAGGTAAGCGATGTCCCGCATGATCCGTTTCCATAAGTTCGGCGATGCCGATGTGCTCCAGTACGAAGAGGTTCCGACGCCCATGCCCGGCCCTGGTGAGGTGCTGGTGCGCGTTCAGGCTGTCGGCCTGGGCTGGAAAGACGTGCTCTGGCGGCAGAACCTGGCGTCAGAGCAGGCCAAGCTTCCGGCCGGTACCGGTTTCGAACTGGCCGGCACCGTGGCGGCGCTGGGTGATGGTGTGAGCGACCTGGAAGTTGGCACCGCCGTGGCCGGTTTCCCGGCGGGCACGCCGAACCGCTACCCGACCTGGGGTGATCTGGTGCTGATGCCCAGCCACGCCCTGACCCGTTATCCCGAGGTGCTCAGCCCGATCCAGGCCAGCGTGCACTACACCAGCCTGTTGTTCGGCTATTTGGCGCTGATGGATCTTGCCCACCTCAAGCCCGGCCAGCATGTGCTGATCACCGAGGCCAGCCACTGCATGGCGCCGCAGACCGTGCAACTGGCCAAGGCGCTGGGTGCCAAGGTCATCGTTTCCACCGGCTCACCGGAGGATCGCGAGTTCCTGCGTGGTCTGGGCGCCGACAAGGTGATCGTGACCGAAGAGCAGGACCTGGTCCTTGAAGTCGAGCGCTACACCGAAGGTAAGGGCGTCGAGGTGATTCTCGACCAGTGCGCCGGCCCGCAGATGAAACTGCTGGGTGATATCGCCGCACCGCGTGGCAAGCTGATCCTGTACGGGATCAACGGCGGCAACGACACGGCTTTCCCGGCTTGCGCCGCGTTCAAGAAGCACCTGCAGTTCTTCCGTCACTGCGTGCTGGACTTCACCGGTTGCCCTGAGTTGGGCATCGAGCCGAACGACGAGGCGGTGCAGCGCGCGCTCACGCATATCAACCAGATGACCGCGGACCGTCTGCTGACGCCGGTGATCGACAAGGTGTTCGATTTCGAGGACTTCGTCGAAGCGCATCGCTACATGGAAACCTGCCCGAATCGCGGCCGTGTGGCCCTGAAGCTGGCCACGGATTAAAGTCCGCGGCCACATGGTCGCTATAACCTAGGTCTACGTTCGTTCTAAGGAAAGGTTCATGAGTCTGGTTACCGGCGACGCGCTATCGCTGTTGTTGTTTCGTCTGCATAGCGGTCGTCTGCTGGGGATCAACCTGCTCAAGGTCAACGAGATCATTCCGTGCCCGGCCTTGACCAAGCTGCCCAATCGTCATCCCAACGTACGCGGCATCGCCACCTTGCGCGGTGCTGCGATGACGGTGATCGACCTGGCGCGCGCCATCGGCGAACGTGGCGCAGCTGATGAAGATGACGGTTGCCTGATCGTCACGGAGTTGAGCCGCTCGCGTCAGGGGCTACACGTGAAGAACGTCGAACGCATCGTGCAATGCTCCACCCGCGACGTGCGTCCGCCACCTGCCGGCTCGGGTAATCGCGCCTTCATCACCGGGGTGACCCAGATCGATGGCGCCATCGTGCAGATTCTCGATATCGAGAAGGTCCTGCACGATATCGCGCCGGCCTTGGAAGAAGCGCCCGTCGGCCTGCTCGAAGGCCAGGATGCCCGCCTGCTGCAAGGTCGCCGCGTGCTTCTGGTCGACGACTCGCAGGTGGCGCTGCAACAGACCCTCAACGTGCTGCGTCAGCTGGGCTTCGATTGCACGGCGGTGCGCAGCGGTCAGGCCGCCTTGCAGCAGCTGCATGAATACCATCAGGCCGGGATGCCCTTCGAGTTGCTGGTCTCGGATATCGAGATGCCTGAACTCGATGGCTACAGCCTGGTTCAGGAAATTCGCCGCAGCCCCGACATTGCTGAGACCTATGTGCTGCTGCACACCTCGCTGGACAGCACCATGAATACCGAAAAAGCCCGCTCTGTCGGCGCCAATGCCGTGCTGACCAAATTTTCCTCGGTCGATCTCAGCCGGGCTTTGCTCGACGCCTTCCGGCAGATGAGCGGGCAGCACTAGGCACGCCCTGCGGCGCAACTGCCGCCTGACTAGCTAGAGCCGTATATTTCCAAAATTGGTCGCGCGCAGGCCGTGAGCGGGCATGTGCTTTGGGCCAATGCGCCTCGCTGACCACTCGGCCAAGGAGCACGGAAGTCTTCGAGGCATAGTGGGCATGAGGTCAGTAGAAGTGCGTCGGCATCCTCAAGGCAACAGGGCATGACCGAAGCGTGACCCGGAGAGTCGCCACCTTTTTCCAGCGCATGCCAGAACGGGCCGAAATGCAGGGCCGATCGGGGGAGGGCGCGCCACGATGAGCTGGCCTGACGCACGTCAGAACACCACTGCGTCACGGAATTGATACAGGTCAATAAAATTCTTTGCTTCGGCATTAATCCAGTTGGAATTTTTGTCGATGGAGCTGTCTATCAATCGACGGCGGTTGCGGTTCTCCTGGGCTGTAACTGGTTGACCTCTCTATGTAAAAGATCCTTATCAGGTCATTCCCGAAAATGGATGTTCTTTCCGAGTTCTTCGAGCGCACGAGCCTGCAAGGGCGACTGTTATTCGCCGGCCCGGTAGACGGCACCCTGGTGCTGGATAAACCCCCAGGCATGGCCTTCATTCACGTGGTCGAGCGCGGCGCACTGGATATGGTGCATTCCGACAAGCCCCGCGTCGCGATCGATCAACCCAGCGTGTTGTTCTGTCCCAGCTGTTGCTGCTACAAGCTGCGCGCCCACGAACCAGGTGGCGCGGATCTGATCTGCGCCTCGTTCCAGTTCGGGCGTTACGGTCAGCAGCCTTTCGAACTGGGCCTGGAGGAAACCCTGGTGTTTCCACTGAGTGCCCTGGAGCAGCTGGGGCCGGTGATCGGTTCGCTGGTCAACGAGTTCCGCACGCCGGCACCCGGGCGCAGCAAGGCGCTCAACCTGCTGTTCGAATATGTATTCGTTCTGCTGGTACGCCGTGCGGTGAACGAAGGGCGCATCACCAGGGGGCTGCTTTACGCCCTGCAGGACAGCCAACTGGGCCCGGCGCTGATCTGCATTCATCAGGAACCGCAGTTGGCCTGGAGCGTCGAGCGCCTGGCCGAACTGGCGAAGATGTCGCGGACCAAGTTCGCCGCGCTGTTCAACGAGGTGATGGGCATGACGCCGATGGCCTACGTGACGGCCTGGCGCATGAAGGTCGCGCAGGACCTGTTGCGTGAAGGAATGCCGGTCAAGGTGATCGCCGACGCGGTGGGTTACAGCTCACAAGCGTCGTTCTCGCGCACCTTCGCCCAGCAGATCGGGCAACCGCCCGGCGAGTGGCTGCGCAGCGAGGGGCTGGAACTGCCGGCCAAGCTGCAGGTGCAGATCTACCGCGATTGACCTTGCAGGCCCAGGGCGACTGACGCCCTGGGCTTGGCATCGCTCAGGCGACGACCGGGATCAACGGGTCAGCGGCCGCCAGTGCGATATCGCGCTTGGCTTCCGGCGGATAGATCCACTGGGTGTTGATTTGCGTCTTGAGCTCTTTGCCTTCCTTGCCAGTCAGCACTACCTTGCGCTCCCAGCCTTCGGTGAATACCGCGCCCCAGGCGCCCAGGTCGAGGCAGGTGACGTACTTGGGCTGGCTGTAGGGGATCGGCTGTACGCCAAGCAGATCGGCCGCAGCGTTGTTGCCGGATGAGCGGCCCAGGGCGATGGCATGTTGGCAGGTCATCAGCGCGTGGTTGCCCAGGTCATCCACCGCCGCATATGCCGTATCGCCCGTGGCGTAGACGGCGTCCTGACCCAGAACCTTGAGGTTGCGATCCACGTGCAGGCGGCCAAAGGCATCGCGTTCGCCGTCGATCTGCTGGGTGAGCGGAGAAGCCTTTACACCCACGGTCCAGACCACGGTGCTGGCCTCGATACGTTCGCCATTGTCGAGCTGCACGCCTTGTTCATCGACCATCGACACCGGGCTGCCAAGTTTCCAGGTTACCCCGAGCGTATCGCTGGCCTCGGCGATCACCGTGGCGATCTGCTCGCCCATGACGCTGCCGACCTGTTTGCCCATGTCGACGATGATGACGCGAATATCCGCCTGGCTACCGAGGATGGCGCGCAGACGCGCTGGCATTTTCGTGGCCGTTTCGATACCGGTGAAGCCACCGCCCACCACCACGACGGTATTGCGCGCCTGGCTGCTTGGGCGATGACGCAGGCCTTGCAGGTGAGCCTCGAGCTTTTGCGCGGACTCCAGGCTGTCGACATCGAAGGCGAAACGGTCGATGCCGGCCAGCGGTGGGCGGGCGACCTGACTGCCCGAAGCAAGGATCAGCCGGTCATAAGCCAGTGTCGACTGCTCGCCACTGACGCTGCGGTAGAACACCTGCCTGTTCTGCGCATCGATACGGGTGGCGCAGCCCTGCACGAACTGCACGCCGACTGCATCGAACAGCGGACCGAGCTGAGCCACCGTGGTCGTCAGGTCTGTTTCATAGAAGCGCGGGCGCACGCGCAGCTCGGCTTGGGGGGCGAGGAGGGTAACGGCGATGTCGAGACGCTGATGCTGGTCAAGCAGGCGAATCGCGCTCAGTGCGCTCCACATGCCGCCAAAACCGGCGCCGATGATCAGGATTTGCTGTTTCATGTCGTGGGTGTCCGTAGTGAGGAGATGAGGTTGGCTGACTACGGAGCGGATTTTGCCGCTGGCTTGGATCAATGTATTGATCCATTATCTATGCAAATAGATGATCCACTTTGGAGCTGACATGCCACGCGAGAAAGCTGCGCCGCAGGTTGTGTTTCTGCCGCTGGGAACTCCGGAAGCCGGGGTCAGCCTGCAGAGTTGGCTGTACGAGTCACTACGCGGCGCCATTCTGAGCGGGCGCCTGCCAGCTGGCAGCAAGCTGCCCAGCACTCGCTCCCTGGCCGAGCACTATGGTCTTGCGCGCGGAACGGCGCAGGCGGCTTACCAGCAACTGCTCTCCGAGGGCTATCTGCAGGCACGGACCGGCAGCGGTACCCGGGTCAGCGAGGTATTACCCGACCCGACGCTGAATGCAGGCTACGTGCGGCGTAAAGTGGTCGCCAGGGGCGAGCAGGAGCGTGATGTACCGCAGACGCCATGGCTGAACAGGCTGGCCGAGATCGAGCCGATCTTCTCCCGGCGTACTACGCCTTCCGGCCTGCGGCCGTTCTTTCCGCACCGCGGTGATATCCACGCCTTCCCCATCGATCTATGGCGCAAGCTGCATACGCAACAATTGCGCAGTTCACGGTTGACGATGCTGCTCGACGGTGACCCGGCGGGCTTGCCCGAGCTGCGCGAAGCCATCGCCGGCTACCTCGCCATTGCGCGCGGAGTACAGGTGTCACCGGAGCGTATCCTGGTGCTTGGTACCGTGCAGCAGGGGCTGGATATCTGCCTGCGATTGCTGGCACCAGGCGACTCTCAAGTCTGGATGGAAGACCCTGGCTATCCTGGCGCACGGCAGTTGATGGATATTTCCGGCGTGAACCGCGTGGATGTGCCGGTGGATCGTTCCGGCCTCAAGGTGGACGAGGGGCTGCGCCTGGCTCCGGGCGCTCGATTGGCTTATGTCACGCCGTCACGTCAGGCGCCGCTAGGCGGTGAGCTGTCACCGGCACGACGTCTGGCCTTGTTGCGCTGGGCCGCGGAGCAGGGCAGTTACATCTTCGAGGACGACTACGACAGCGAATACCGCTTTATCGCCAAACCCATTCCCGCATTGCGTTCGATGCCGGGCGCCGAGCAGTCGGTCATCCTCGCCGGCACCTTCAGTAAGCTGCTGTTTCCCTCGATTCGCCTGGCCTATCTGGTGGTGCCCGAACACCTGGTCGAGAGTTTCACCCGTGCCGCGGCGCTGATGTCGCGACATGCCAACAGCCTGGCTCAAGCAGTGCTGGCCGACTTCATTCATGAAGGGCATTTTGACCGCCATGTACGGCGCATGCGCAAGATTTACGCAGCGCGCGCCGAAGCCTTCGCCGAAGCGGCGCACAGGCATTGGCGGGGGCTGATCGAGGTACCGGAAATCCGCGCGGGTATGGACATCGCCTGTCGTCTGCAGGTCGTGAACGAGCAGGACGCCTTCACCCGTTTGCAGGCGGCAGGCATCGACGTGCTGCCGCTGGCGAGTTACCGCGTCAATGCGCGGGCGCCAGGTCTGGTGATGGGCTTCGCACCCTACGAGGAGCGGGCAATCGAAGAGGCGGCACAGGCCGTCGCACGGGCCTTGCGCAGCTGATTGAGGGCTGCCCCGGCTAGGCCGGGGCAGCGACCATCAGAGGATGCTCAGCGGGTACTCGACGAATGCCCGAATCTCGTTGAGATCCGGCCCTACGTCGGTGCTGGAGCGGTAGATGGAATTGCGCAGGCGCAGGTGCAGGTCCTTGGCAGCGCCACTCTGGATGGTGTAACCGATCTGGTTGAAGAGCTCGCGCTCGGTACCGTTGTTGTCGCTGCCGGTATCGATGTTGTCACCGCGTACGTAAGCGAACTTGTAGCGCAGGCCTGGCACGCCGTACTCGGCGAAGTCCAGCTCGTAGCTGGCCTGCCAGGAGCGCTCGTCCTTCAGATTGAAGTCCGAGTAGTAGGAGTTGGCCAGGTAGATGCTAGCGCCGCCATCGCCGTAGTCATAGGCAAAGCCGGCATCTCCGCTGTTGCGCTGATGGGCGACGATGAAGGCATGGGCGCCGATGCTGTACTTGGCGGCCAGGCTCCAGATGGTGTTGCGGTCACCCTGGCCGTCACCGCCGAGGTCGACAGCGGCCACCGAGCCGGTGTCGTACTTGGTGCGATAGATGTTGAAATCGAAGTTCAGCGCCTGCTCCGCAGCCAGTGCCAGGTTGTAATTGACGTTGGCGTAGTAGCGCTTGTACATGTCCTCGAGGTCGGCGTGATAGACCGCCAGACTCAGGTCATCGCTGACAACGTAGCTACCGCCGAGCACGTCGATGCTCTTGAGGCGATTGGGGTCGCGCGCCGGGTCGCCCATTGGACTGTCGGCGGTGAAGCGACCGGCATTCAGTTCCAGCCCCTCGATCTCATTGCTGGTCACCAGCGTACCGGTGAACGACTGCGGCAGCAGGCGGCTGTCGTCATGGCCCAGAACGGGCAGGGAAGGGAACTGGTTGCCGTACTTGATCACGGTATTGGAAACGCGCAGCTTCACCGCGCCACCGGCCTGGGATAGATCGTCCACTGGGCGACCTTCGCTATCAGTGTCGAAGAATGCGCGATAGTTGCGGCCGCGGCCGCTGTCGAGCTTGATCCCGAGCAGGCCAAAGGCGTCGACACCGAAACCGACCGTGCCCTGGGTGAAGCCGGACTCGAAGGTGGCGATGAAGCCCTGGCCCCAGCTCTTGGCGTCGTTGGTGTTGTCCTTGTAATCACGGTTGAAGTAGGCGTTGCGCAGCAACAGATCGAGGTTGGCGTCTTCGATGAAACCCTTGGCTTCGGACTGGCTGCTGGCGTGCGCCAACTGCCCGCCCAGCGCGAGGCTGCAAGCCAGCGCGAGACAGTGCTTCTTGTGCATGGGTGCTCCCGGTGTTGGTGTGCTGTTCTAAACGCGCCTCACAGCGAGGTAAGGCCCGGCCCAGAGGGCGCGCTTAGAGTTATCACCCCGTCTGTCGATGCACTATTCGAGCTGATTGATGATCACTATCAATGACTTCGATGCGCTGTTGCAGTCGATCGACGATAGGCTTCACACCGATGAAGATTCCAGGGGCGGCGGTTTTGCATCACTCCCGAAAGCCGTCGCCTTGGCTCCACTTCATCTCCTTTGGTTAAGACGACTTGTGGCCGCCTGGTGATCCAGTGCGGCCTTTTTTTCATCTTCTTGGCCTGCGGTGAGTGCTGGCCAGACGAGTGATTCAATGAAAGTCGCGGCTGCGTATGTCCAACCCGGTCAGCAGCTCCGTCATATCCGTCAGACGCCCCGCGATCACATGGCGCACGCCATCTTCCGCCTCCAGATGACCGTCGATGCGCAGCATCTGCGACTGCACCAGGACTCGCCGCTGGCGCTCGGCCAGATCATGCCAGACGACGACGTTGACCAAGCCGAACTCATCTTCGAGCGTGACGAAAATGACCCCACTGGCGGTTTGTGGCCTTTGCCGGCCGATCACCAGGCCGGCAACGCTGACTGGCCGGCCATGTTCGACCGCCTGCAGTTCATGCGAGCTTCGGCAGCGCTGCGCGCGTAGCGCCTGACGCAGAAGGGCCAGTGGATGCGGGCCGAGGGTGGTGCCGAGCGTGGCATAGTCGGTCAGCAGATCTTCCCCTTGCGAGGGTGCCGGCAGGCTCAGGCTGGCTTCGTTCGGCGCAGACACGCCGGCGAACAGCGGCAGTTGCTCCTCTACGCCCGCCACGGCCCAGCGCGCCTGATGACGATGACCAGCCAGACCGGCAAGCGCGCCGGCATCGGCCAGTCGCTCGCGCGCCGAAGCATCCAGGCGTGCCCGCACGCTGAGGTCTTCGACATCACGGAATGCACCTGACTGGCGCGCCTGTTCGATACGGCGCGCGTCGTCTTCGCGCATGCCACGAATCATCCTCAGGCCCAGGCGGATGGCCGGCTCGCCATGTTCATCGGGCTCCAGGCTGCAATCCCAGTCGCTGTAGCGTACGTCCACGGGGCGCACCTCGACGTCATGGCGCCGCGCGTCCTGCAGCACCTGGTCGGGGCTGTAGAAACCCATCGGCCAGCTGTTGACCAGGGCGCAGGCATAGGCAGCGGGCTCATGACACTTCAGCCAGCAACTGGCGTAGGCGAGAAGGGCGAAGCTGGCGGCATGCGACTCGGGGAAACCGTAGCTGCCGAAACCTTCGATCTGGCGGAAGATCCGCTCGGTAAATGCCTGCGTGTAACCCTTTTCCAGCATGCGCGAGGTGAGTCGCTGACGATGCGGTTCGAGGCCGCCATGGCGTTTCCAGGCGGCCATGCTGCGGCGTAGTTCATCGGCCTCGCCGGGAGTGTAATCGGCGGCGACGATGGCCAGTTCCATCACCTGCTCCTGAAACAGCGGCACGCCAAGGGTGCGCGCAAAAACAGGCTCAAGCTCCTCGGAGGGAAAATCGACGGGTTCTTCGCCGTTTCGTCGGCGTAAGTAGGGATGCACCATGTCGCCCTGGATCGGCCCCGGACGGACGATGGCCACCTGGATCACCAGGTCGTAGAACTCTTTCGGGCGCAGGCGCGGCAGCATCGCCATCTGTGCGCGGGACTCGATCTGGAACGCGCCGATGGTGTCGGCGCGGCTGATCATGGCGTAGGTGGCCGGGTCTTCCTTGGGCAGGGTGGCCAGCGTCCATTGCGTGCCGCGGTAGCGCTCGATCAGGCCAAAACAACGGCGCAGGGCGCTGAGCATGCCCAGGGCCAGCACGTCGACCTTGAGCAGGCCGACCCTGTCGAGATCGTCCTTGTCCCACTGGATCACGGTGCGCTCGGCCATGGTCGCGTTCTCCACTGGCACCAGGGTGTCCAGCGCGTGTTCGGAGATGACGAAACCGCCGGGATGCTGCGACAGGTGCCGGGGAAAGCCGATCAGCTCGCCGGTCAGGATCAACACGCGCCTGAGCAATGGATTGTGCGGATCGAAGCCCGCTTCCAGCAGGCGTTCCGGCGTTGGCGGGCCGCTGCTCCAGCGGCCACAGCAATCGGCCAGCGCATTGATCTGATCCGGCGGCAAACCGAGGGCCTTGGCGACATCGCGTATCGCCCCGGCGCCGTGGTAGGTGTTGACCACGGCGGTAAGCGCCGCACGCGTTCGCCCGTAGCGGCGAAATACGTACTGGATGACCTCTTCACGGCGCTCATGCTCGAAATCAACGTCAATATCCGGTGGCTCGTTGCGCTCGCGGGAGAGAAAACGCTCGAACAACAGGCGGCTCTCGGTGGGGTCCAGCTCGGTGATGCCGAGTGCGAAACAGACGCTCGAGTTGGCCGCCGAACCCCGGCCCTGGCAGAGGATGTGCTGCTCGCGGGCGAAGCGGACGATGTCATGCACGGTCAGAAAGTAGCTTTCGTATTCCAGCTCGGCGATCAGCGCCAGCTCATGCTCGATCTGCGCGCGAGCGGTGGCCGGCACACTCTTGCCCCAGCGTTCGGCAGCGCCACGCTCCACCAGAACGCGCAGCCAGGAGGTGGGGTCATGACCTGCCGGCACCAGTTCGTGCGGGTAGTGGTATTCCAATTGTTTGAGGTGGAAGCTGCAGCGCTCGGCGATGCGCAGCGTTTGCGCGAGCAGCAGCGGCGGATACAGCTCGGCCAGCTCTTCAGAACGGCGCAGATGCCGTTCGCCATTGGCGAACAGGTGGGCGCCGGCCTCGGCCACCGGCAGATGATGACGGATGGCGGTCATGCAATCCTGCAGGGCGCGCCGGCCACGGGCATGCATGTGCACGTCGCCACAGGCCACCGCCGGCAAGTGGTGTGTGGCCGCCAGGTCGAGCTGGCGCTGCAGGTGCGCGCTATCGTCCGCGCCGCGATGCAGTTCAACGCCCAGCCACAGGCGCTCGGAGAAAACCGAGCGAAGCCAGGGCAGGGCGGTGATGTCGCCTGCGCTGAGCCAGATGGTCAGCAGGCCATCGAGTGGCGTCACGAAATCTTCGTGCAACAACCGATAGGTGCCCTTTGCCGCCCTGCGTCGTGCTCGGGTGATCAGGCCGCATAGCGCCTGATAGCCCGTCAGGTTCTCGGCCAGCAACACCAGCTTCGGGCCTTTCTCGATCTGTACTTCGCTGCCCACGATCAGCTTGATGCCGGTTTTTTCCGCGGCCTCCCACGCGCGCACGATGCCGGCCAGGGTGCACTCATCGGTGATCGCCAGGGCGCGATAACCCAGCCGAGCCGCACGCTCGAACAACTCCTGGGCGCTGGATGCGCCGCGCTGAAAGGTGAAATTCGACAGGCAATGGAGTTCGGCGTAATCGCTCATGCGAACCACCCGTGCAGCAGCAATGGCCCATCACTGCCGACCGGGCGATACGCCCAGCCGCGCTGGCCGGCACGGGTCTGCACTACGTAATAGTCGCGGCGCACATCCTCGCCGTCCCACCAGCCGGACTCGATGCGCTCGGGGCCGGCGAGGATGCGTAGCGAGGCCTCGTGCAGCGGCTGGGCTTCGCTCAGCAGCCAGCCGGGGCGCGGGCCGCTGGGTGGCAGCACGGGGCTGGCCGATTCGTTGATCCTGGCGCGCTCGGGGCGGTGATCGGCTCTGGCACCCAGGCCATGCAGGGCGTCATCACCGAGGCGTGCCCTCAGCCGCTCGCGTAGTTGCTCCCAGGGCTGGCTCTGTTGTGGGCGCTCATCGAACAGTTGCTGATGCTGCGGCGCAAAGACTGGCAACTCCCGCGCCACCAACCGCACGGCCAGCACCGGTGCCGGTAGTTGCTGGTGTTCAAGGCGGCCGCGCGTCAGCTCGAACAGCATGCCGGGATCACGCTCGGCGCTGAGCAGGCCCACCTGTACCTGCGTATCGACACCCGTGCGGTGTTCCAGGTGCAGGACGAAACGCTGCACGCCACTGTCACGCCCGGCCAGATAGGCGGCCAGGTCGGCCGTCAGCCGACGCAACGGGAACAGCAGCGCCTGATGGGATTCCACCTCGAAATTCAGCTCGATGCGGGCATCGAATACATCCGCGGGCGTATAGAAATCCAGCGCCAGCGGGCGCTGGCCAAGCAGGGTATCGAGATGGCCCAGCACATCGGCAGGAAAGCGCCTGGCCAGGCTGTCACGCGGCAGAGCCAACAGCTGCCGCAATTGCCTGAGGCCCATGCGGTTGAACGCCGTGGTTGTCGCCGGGGAAAGCCCGAGTCGGTCCACCGGCAGCGAATCGAGCATCTGCCTGAGCTTCTGCCCATCGCTCGCCATCAGGCCATCACCGATATTGACCAGCACCCGCGCAGCGGCCGGATTCGGGGCGACGGCAATGCGGTGCTGGAAGGCCAGCGCCGATAGCTCGGCGCGCAGACGTGCCTCGAAACGCGGCCAGGGGCCGAACAGCCCCAGGCTCGATTGCACCTCCAGCAGCAGGCAACGCGGGTAATGCAGGCTGACCTGGGCGCTGAAGCCATAGGCCCAGGCGGCCAGAAACTGCTGCCAGCGCTCGATGGCCGCGAGGTCGTATTCCGCACTGGCGAAGCCGCGCGTCAGCGCCTGCGCCGCCGTCAGTGACTGGCCAGGTTTCAGCCCCAGGGCGCGGGCCGCCGGGTTGACAGCCTGCAGCACGCGCCGTTGTGGCGAGCCAGTGAGCAGCGCCAACGGCTCGTCGGGATTGGCGCGGTGACGCTGCACGCCGTCCATGGCCAGTTGCGGCAGCAGGATGCAAGCCCAGAGCATGGCAGGTTCAATGCCAGGCAAAGGCGAGCGGCCGCGCAGGCGGTAACCCACCTCGGCACTTGATCACCCGCAGTTGTGCCGGCTGGCTTTCGAGCACCAGGCGCAGCGCCGCGGGTGACGGGTTGGCAGCCTCTGCCTGAGGCCGATAGGCGAATGCCAGAGTTTGCCCGGTCGCGGCGGCTACCTGCAGGCGCCTTAGGGCGCGGTCATCGGCCTGGCGCAACCAGCTCAGCACCGCGCCACAACTGCCCGAGCGCAGGCATTGCTCGGCCGCCCACAAAGCGTCGCGGCCGTCGGCCTGGATGATGCTCAGTTGGCGCAGATCGATGCCGGCCTGAATCCAGGCCTGAGGGTAGGGCAGGTGAGGCGGGGCGACCAATACGACCCGCTCGCTGGCGGCCGTCAGCCTGGCAAGGGTCGGCCACAACAGGCTCAGCTCGCCGATGCCCGGCACGGCCGTGAGAATTTCGCTGAGCGCAGCCGTGGGCCAGCCGCCACCGGGCAGTGCGGCGTCGAGAAAACGGTGTCCGGTTGAGAAATTGGCGCTCGCTGGCGATGAAGCGGCCTGACCTCGCCATACACGGCGAGCGTCGATCAACCGGTCGAGCGCAACCACGGATGACATGGGCAATGACCAAAAATACTGTATATGAATACAGTATTGTGTTGGCCGTCGTAGAGGTCAAGGGTCTGAACAGGGCAGTTCGTCGCCGTCCATGGTCGAGCGCGATGCGATAAGTGGTCGTCCAACGTGGCAGAACATCGGAGGGGCGCACCTGTCAGCTGATAGGTCACCTTCAGGAAGAATTGCCATGAACGAACACACCGATAACGACCTCCACGACTGGCAGCGCTACGCGTCGCTTGGTAGTGGTCTGGCGCTAGTGGGCGCCGGTTTACGGCGCGGCGGATTGCTGGGCCTGGCGGGCGCCGCGCTAGGCGGGTGCCTGCTGGCTCGCGGCCTTGGCGGGCATCACGAGCTCAAGCGCGCGCGGCTGGCCGACCCACTCGGGCCAGGTGCCGAAAAGGCCCGTTATGCGCATATGCCGCTGGATTCCGAAGTGCACAGCCCGGACTTCGCCACGCAGGGCGCGCTGCCCGATACCACACCGATGGGGCACGAACGGTCAAGGCCATGAGCGCTTCGTTCGACCTGACGCGGTTCGTCGAGGCGCAGCAGCGCGATTATGCGCGGGCCCTCGATGAGCTGTGTGCCGGGGCCAAGCGCAGCCACTGGATCTGGTACGTATTCCCGCAATTGCGCGGCCTGGGCCGCAGCGAAATGGCCGAGCACTATGGCATCAGCGGGCTGGCCGAGGCCCGGGCCTACCTGGCGCACCCGCTGCTCGGCCCGCGCCTGGAGGATTGCGTACGAGCGCTGTTGTCCCATCGCGGGCGCCCGGTGCGGCAGATCATGGGCTCGCCGGACGACCTCAAGCTGCGTTCGAGCATGACCCTGTTCCAGGCCGCCGCGCCGACGCAGCCGCTGTTCGCCGAGGTGCTGCAGGCGTTCTACGACGGTGAGCAGGATGCTGCGACCTTGCAGCGTCTGTAAGCCTCAGGACTCGCTGCGGCGGACGGGCCAGATACCGCCGTCGCCGACCACCAGGATGCGCTGATCGGTCTCTGCGCGGAAGGTCATGGTGCCGGTGAAGCTGCCGAATGCCGGCAGCAGGCTGACCTCATCGCCCAGTACGAAACAGGGCAGGCGCAGGCGTTGTCGGCCCCGGCCATGCAGCGTGTAGGCCGGGTGCACGTGGCCGGCCAGCACGTGGTGCGTGGTATGCGCGCGAGGCTCATGCTGCAGAGCGAAGGGGCCGAGCAGTAGCGGTTCTTCCACCACCTCGATGGCCAGCTCTGTAGGCGGATCGCCGGCCCGTTTGTCATGGTTGCCGCGCACCAGAGTCATAGCCAGCCCGGAATGGCGCGCGCGCCACTCGGCCAGCGCTGCCAGGGTGGCCGGCGTACGCGAGCCGGGGGCATGAAGAAAATCGCCGAGAAATATCAGTTGCCGGCAGTCGAAACGCTGCAACAGGGCGTCCAGCCGCTGCAGATTGGCGGCGGTGGTGCCCCGGGGCACCGGCTGGCCCAGGGCGCGATAGGCGGCGGCCTTACCGATGTGAATGTCGGCGATCAGCAGCGCCTGCTGTTGCGGCCACCAGATGGCCTTGTCCGCCAGCAGCCAGAGTTCGGCACCGGCCAGTTGCACGCTGTGATAATGGGTAGGGTTTTCGGTCATTAGGTCTCTATCAGCGGCGTTTTTTCGGGCGCTGCGCCGGTGGCCGGGGCAGGCCGTCCTTGCCCTGACACGGGGAGCGGCCTTTGCGCGGCGCTGGGCGCTCGTCGTCGATGGCGAATGCCGGGTCCTGATAACCTCCTGGCCCAGCGGCCTGTTCCAGATCGGCGACCATGCGCCGGATACGGTCGGCGAGTTTCTCCGAACTCAGGCTTTCGCGGAAGCGCTCCACCAGCAGCGGGAAGGCGAACGGCGTGGCGCGCTTGACCGTGCGGATATCCAGGCGGCGAGACTGCAGGCGCTGCAGGGTGTGCTGCAGGCGCTGCACGTCCAACTCCTGGCGCAGCACTTCTTCCTGGGCTTGGCCGAGCAGCAGGTTGCCCGGGTCGTATTGGCTGAACACGTCGAAGAACAGCGCGCTGGAGGCCTGCAGCTGGCGCATGCTCTTCGGCGCGCCGGGGTAGCCGCTGAACACCAGGCCGGCGATACGGGCAATCTCGCGAAAACGCCGGCGCGCCAGTTCACCGGCGTTGAGGCTGGCGAGTACGTCGGGCAGCAAATCGTCCGTGCTGAACAGCTCGGGCGTGAGCCGCGCGGCGAAATCCACCTCGCTGGGGCACAGTAGCTCCAGGCCATAGTCATTGACCGCAATGGAAACACTCAGCGGCTGTTCGCGGGCCAGGCGCCAGGCCAGCAGGCTGGCCAGCCCCAGATGCACCGAGCGCCCGGCGAAGGGGTAGAGGAACAGGTGCCAGCCTTCGCGGGATTTCAGCACTTCCGCCAGCAGGGTGGTTGCGCCGGGCAGGGCGGACCAGGCTTGTTGCACGTCGAGCAATGGACGCAGCAGCTGCATCTCAGGGCCAGGGTAGTCAGCCCGGGCGGCGGCATCGAGCTTGGCCAGCACGGCGTCCGCCAGTTCGCTGGAGAGCGGCATGCGCCCGCCATTCCAGCGCGGGATCGCGGCCTTGCGGCTGGTGGCGCGGCGCACGTAGACGGTCATGTTTTCCACCCGCACCAGTTCCAGCGTGCGACCAGCGAAAAGAAAGGTATCGCCGGGGCGTAGGCGGGCGATGAAGCCTTCCTCGACGCTACCCAGCGAGCCTCCGCCGCCGCCTTTGCTCCAGTACTTCACCGCCAGGCTGGCGTCGCTGACGATGGTGCCGATGCTCATGCGGTGGCGCCGCGCCAGGCGCGCATCGGGCACCTGCCACAGGCCGTTGGCGTCCGGCTCGGCACGACGGTAATCGGGATAGGCAGTCAGCGAATGGCCGCCGTGGCGGATGAAGGCCAGCGCCCATTGCCATTCGTTCTCGCTGAGGCTGCGATAGGCCCAGGCACTGCGCACCTCGGCCAGCATGGCATCGGCCTGGAAACCACCGCCCAGGGCCATGCTCACCAAGTGCTGGACCAGCACGTCGAGCGGCTTGTCCGGCGAAAGCCGCGCCTCGACCTTGCGCTTGGCCACGGCGGTTTGCGCGGCGGCAGCTTCCAGCACTTCCAGGCTGTGGGTGGGTACCAGGGTGGCGCGGGACGGGCGGCCCGGGGCATGCCCCGAGCGGCCGGCGCGCTGCATGAGACGAGCCACGCCCTTGGGGGAGCCGATCTGCAGCACCCGTTCCACCGGCAGAAAATCCACCCCCAGGTCCAGGCTGGAGGTACAGACCACGGCTTTCAGCCGGCCTTCCTTGAGCGCCAGCTCGACCCAGTCGCGCACCTCCCGCGACAGCGAGCCGTGGTGCAGGGCCAGCAGACCGGCCCAGTCCGGACGCGCCTCGAGCAGCGCCTGATACCAAGTTTCAGCTTGCGAGCGGGTGTTGGTGAACACCAGGGCGGTGCTGCTGGCGTCCAGCTCCTCGACCACCTGCGGCAGCATGCGTAGCCCCAGATGTCCGGCCCAGGGGAAGCGCTCCAGTCCGGGCGGTAGCAGGCTGTCGATGCGCAGGTCCTTGGCCAGCTTGCCCTGGACCAGGCGCCCGGCTGGCATCAGCACCTCACGGGCATGCTCGAGGTTGCCAAGGGTGGCGGACAGCGCCCACACCAGCAGCTCCGGGTGCCACAGGCGCAGGCGCGCCAGGGCCAGTTGAAGCTGCACGCCGCGCTTGTTGCCGAGCAGCTCGTGCCACTCGTCGATCACCACCATGCGCAGATGGGCGAAGGCTTCGCGGGCATCGGTGCGGGTCAGTAGCAGGGTCAGGCTTTCCGGCGTGGTGATCAGCGTGCTGGGCAGTTTGCGGCTCTGCCGGGCGCGTTCGGCAGAGGCGGTGTCGCCGGTGCGTAGGCCGATGTTCCAGGGAATCTGCAGATCATCCAGGGGCGCCTGCAGGGCACGGGCGGTGTCGGCGGCAAGGGCGCGCATCGGGGTGATCCAGAGTACGGTCAGCGGCGCCATGACCGGCTTCTTGCGGCGCGGGCTAGCCATGCCGGCGGGCGTGGGCGTGGGCGTGGCGAAACGGTCCAGGGCCGCGAACCACACCGCGTAGGTTTTGCCGGCGCCGGTGGAGGCGTGCAACAGGCCCGACTCGCCGGCCTTGACCGCCTGCCAGACTTCCTTCTGAAAGGCGAAGGGCTTCCAGCTGCGCTGGGCGAACCAGGCGCCGGACAGACTGCGACGACGAACGGGTTGATCCATCAGAGCAGGCCCTGCAGCGTGGCCAGGGTGTCGGCGTCCTCCACTTGCTTGTCGGTGCGCCAACGCAGCATCCGCGGAAAGCGCACGGCGACGCCGCTCTTGTGCCGCTTGGACAGGGCAATGCCTTCGAAGCCCAGCTCGAACACCAGGGTCGGGGTGACGCTGCGCACCGGGCCGAATTTCTCCACGGTGGTCTTGCGGATGATCGCATCGACCTTGCGCATTTCCTCGTCAGTAAGCCCGGAGTAGGCCTTGGCGAAGGGCACCAGCACGCGCTCGCCGGGGGCGGAGTCGTCCCAGACGGCGAAGGTGTAGTCGCTGTACAGGCTGGCCCGGCGACCGTGGCCGCGCTGGGCATAGATCAGCACCGCGTCGACGCTGAACGGGTCGATCTTCCACTTCCACCACAGGCCAAGATCGCGGGTGCGGCCGACCCCGTACAGGGAGTCGCGGCGCTTGAGCATCATGCCTTCCACGCCCAGCTCGCGGGAGGCTTCGCGCTGGCGGGCGAAGTCCTGCCAGTCGCGGCCGGTGAGTTGTGGCGAGAGCTGCAGGCGCGCATCGCTGACCTCCGCGACCAGCAACTCCAGCCGTGCGCGGCGCTCGTCCTGGGGTCGGCTGCGCCAGTCTTCGCCACGCCACTCCAGCAGGTCGTAAGCCAGCAGCGCAGCGGGCACTTCTTCCAGCAGTTTCTTACTCAGAGTCTTGCGGCCGATACGCTGTTGCAGCAGGGCGAAGGGCTGAATGCCGAACACCGCGTTACTGTCGGCGGCAGGTTGCTTCCAGGCCACCAACTCGCCGTCGAGCACGGTGCCGTCCGGCAACGCCTCGGCCAGCTCATGCAACTCCGGGAAGCGCTCGGTGATCAGCTCCTCGCCGCGGGACCACAGCCACAGGCGCCCGTCGCGCTTGACCAGCTGCGCGCGGATGCCGTCCCACTTCCATTCCACCAGCCAGTCGCTGGCAGGCCCCAGCTGCGCGTCGAACTGCTCCAATGGCTGCTGCAGCGGATGGGCGAGGAAGAAGGGGTAGGGCTGGCCGCCGCGCTGGGCGTGCTCGTCCTCCGACTCGGCGGCGATCAGTGCCAGATAGCGCTGTGCGGTCGGCCGATGCGACAGGTCGGTGTAACCCACCAATCGCTGCGCCACGCGCTTGGCGTCGATCTGCGCCAGGCCAGCCAGAGCACGGGTCACCAGCAGCTTGGAGACGCCGACGCGGAAGGCGCCGGTGAGCAGCTTGAGGCTGACCATCAGGCTTTGCCGATCCAGCTGCGCCCATAAAGGTGGCAGGCGTTCGGCCAGTTCCGCGGGCGGCAGGCCGCGCAGGGGCAGCAGTCGTTCTTCCAGCCACCAGGCCAGGCCCTCATCGGAGGCGTGCCGGGATTCGGGCAGGAGCAGGGCGATGGTTTCCGCCAGGTCGCCAACGGCCTGGTAGCTCTCCTCGAACAACCAGTCGGACAGGCCGGAAAGCTGCGTAGCCAGCTCGCGCAGCACCCGGGTCGGCACGACCTGACGTGGTCGGCCGCCGGCCAGAAAATACACCGCCCAGGCCGCATCGGCTGGCGGCGCTTCGGCGAAATAGTCCTGCATGGCCTGCAGCTTGGCGTTGCTGGAGGTGGTGGCGTCCAGCCGCGCGTAGAGTTCGGCGAAGGCTTTCATGAGGTCGGCTCCACGTCGTCTTCATCGCCGTATTCGGTCTGGAAGGCGCGGGCATCGAGACCTTGCTCGCGCAGGTGGCGCACCAGCACGTTGACCTGGCCGTGGGTGACCATCACCCGTTCGGCGCCGGTCTGTTCGATGGCCCACAGCAGGCCAGGCCAGTCGGCGTGGTCGGAGAGGGCGAAGCCGCGGTCCACGCCGCGCCGCCTGCGCGTGCCGCGCAGCAGCATCCAGCCGCTGGCGAAGGCGTCGCTGTAGTCGCCGAAACGGCGCATCCAGGTACTGCCGCCGGCCGAGGGCGGGGCGAGGATCAGCGCCTGGCGCAGCAGCGGGTCATTTTTGGCGATATCACCGGCGTAACGAGTGGCCGGCAGATGCACGCCGCCGGCGCGATACACCTCGTTCAGCGGCTCGACGGCGCCGTGCACCAGGATCGGGCCGATGCTGGCGTCGATGCCGTGGAGGATGCGCTGGGCCTTGCCGAAGGCATAGGCGAACAGCACGCTGGCCTTGCCGGCCGCAGCATTGGCGCGCCACCAGGCGTCGATGCCGGCGAATATCTCGGCCTGGGACGGCCAGCGGTAGATTGGCAGGCCGAAGGTGGATTCGCTGATGAAGGTGTGGCAACGCACCGGCTCGAAGGGCGCGCAGGTGCCGTCCGGCTCGACTTTGTAATCCCCGGAGGCGACCCAGACTTCGCCCTGGTATTCCAGACGCACCTGGGCAGAACCGAGCACGTGCCCGGCGGGATGAAAACTCAGGGTTACGCCGTGGTGCTCGAGCCGCTCGCCGTAGGCCAAGGTCTGCAGGCGGATATCGTCGCCCAGGCGTGAACGCAGAATGCCTTCGCCAGGTGCCGCCGCCAGATAGTGCCCATTGCCGCGGCGGGCGTGATCGCCATGAGCATGGGTGATGATCGAGCGTTCCACTGGCCGCCATGGGTCGATGTAGAAATCACCGGGCGGGCAGTAAAGACCTTCGGGACGGGCAACGACCAGATCCATGAATTCCCCTTGGCGCATTGTTGGAACTTAGAGCGACAGGCAGGAGATTAGGTTCGGATTTCAGGCGCGGCCAGGATCGCCACGCGTCGCTGCGGAGGGTCGACATAGGCCGCACTGTTTCCAGTACGGCCTCTTGGCTGCGCATCAGGAGCGCAAGGGAACGGCCACGTGCGATTTGAACAGCCGGGTACGGATGTCCTTGGCCAGCATCAGGAAGAGCAGGGCAAACCCCACATAACCGTTGATCACGTAAACGACATTGATTAGGCGGTCGAAGGGGATGGTCAGGCCGACGACGGTGCCGATCACTGCAAGCGATACCAGCAGGATACGATGACGCGGGCTGTTCTCGTCCGGGGCGAAGCGTTTTACCGGCGCCCACAGCAGTGGCGCGGCGGTGGTGAAGATGGCGACGAACACGATCAGCGCGAAGCCGAACGCCAGAGCTGGATGAATTTTGGCGATCAGCGCCAGGGTGGGAATCTGCGTGCCGGCCACGTCACCGAGGTGGGCAGCCAGGCCCAGCATCATGGCCAACACGGCCAGGCTGAACATCACCGCGCCCAGCGTCGCGCCCCAGCAGGCTTCCTTTCTGCTGGAGGCCGACTTGCCCAGGTTGGTCATGAACGCGGCCAGCCACATCATGCAAAAGCCGACATAGGACGCGCAGGCGATGAACCAGTTGCTGCTGGCCTGCATGATGGTGCGATCGGTTACCAGCGGCTCCAGTTCAGCCAGGTAGTTTTCCAGCCCGCCGGGCGCCATGGCATAACTGATGACGCCGATCAGGATCGCCAGAACGCTCAGCAGTGGGCCAATCAGACCGATGATTTCCACCAGGCGCTTGAAACCGAAGAGCAGCGTCAACAGGGCAAGGCTGCCCATCACCGTGCCGCCGACCCAGTTCGGCCAGCCGAACTGCTGATGCAGCGCAGCCCCAGCGCCGGCGATCATTACCCAGAAGGACATGAACAGGAAAACGACCGAAAAATAGTCGAAGAAATTGCCGATCAGTCTGCCGCAGTAATACTGATAAATACTTTTAGGCTCGTTGAACTGCTGTTCATAGCCGGCGCTGACGAAACTGAGATTGACGTAGACGAACAGCAACAGCATGAGCGCAACGCTGGCGATGCCACCATAACCGTATGCGACGAAGTACTGCATGATCTCCTGGCCCGTGGTGAAGCCAGAACCCACCAGCAGGGCGATCAGTGCTCCAGCGGTCAGCATTACGCGCATAAAGCGCACGGGATTGTCGTTCCGGGACATAGATATTGCACCTTGTATTCTTGGTCTTGTTGAGGCGGCAGTGACGGAAGTGGGTCGCAGTGCAGGACGCACCGGACGCTTCGTTTAAGGGCTTTGCGGGTTCCTTGCAGCTGAGATGCTGGAACAGTAAGTGCGGGGCGTCGTTTTCGGTGCGACTGCAAGCGGCATTAATTCGTCTGGTTGCGACGCAGCATCGGAGTCGTGACGCTGAAATAGTTCCGATTTGCCGAGTGCGCGCGAATCGGGAAGAATCCCAAGCCAGCAATGTTCTCGATGGCCGCCAAATGAATAGGCAGAGGAGGGTGCGCTTAGGCGATGGCCCCATTGGGGAAGTGTCTCGAGTATGCCGCTTCTGAAAACAAGTCAAATAACAACCGGTTCGGAAAACGTCTTGAAAGTGTTGCCAAAACGTAGCTTCAGCGAAGCCATGCAGGGGAAGAACCTGCGTTTCGTAGATGACAGGAAACAGCCGGTCAAACAGGCCCGGGTAGGTTTTCTGTTACTCGAGCATTTCTCCTTGCCGGCCTACACCCAGGCGCTCGATACCATGGTCACGGCTAACCTGATCAGCCCCGGCTGCTTCGTTACCGAGTCCTACAGCCTGACTGGCGAATCGGTAACCAGCGATCTGGGGCTGGTGATCTGTCCTGGCGCGCAGATTCAGCTGTCGCATATGGCGGACATGGATCTGCTGGTGGTCTGTGGTGGCCTGCGTACGCCACTGAAGGCGGCGCCGGCACTGAGCGCCTTGCTGCACGGTGCGAACAAACAGTCTGTAGAACTGGCCGGGTTATGGAATGGCGCCTGGTTCCTGGGGCAAGCCGGGCTACTGGATGGCCACAAATGCGCGATCCATCCGGAGCATCGCGCCGTGCTGGCAGAAGTGGCCAAAAACAGTCAGGTGACCAGCGAAAGCTACATGGTCGATGGCAATCGGCTGACGGCCGCCAGCCCGAGCGGAGCCTTCCATATGGTGATGGAATGGATTCGCAAGCGGCATGGCCGGGAACTGGCCGATGGCATTACCGACATCCTGGCCTTCGAAGAATCGCGCTACCGCCGTGCACGTCCGTCGCTGCACGACAAAATGAGCGAGCCGCTGCGCAATGTGGTGCAGTTGATGTCCGCCAATATCGAAGAGCCGCTGAGCCTGAGCCAGATCTCCGAGTATGTCGGGCGTTCCAGGCGGCAAATCGAGCGGTTGTTTCAGGACCAGATGACGACCACGCCAGTGCGTTACTACCTGGAGCTGCGCCTGACCGAAGGGCGACGCCTGCTGCAGCATTCCGATCTGCCAATCCTCGATGTTTCCCTGGCTTGCGGATTCGTCTCATCGAGTCATTTCAGCAAATGCTACACGGAGTTCTACGGTTATCCGCCGTCAAAGGAAATGCGCCTCGGTAACGTCCGTTCCTCGAAAGGCGAGAAACCTGGGGTTCGCGCATAACGCATTATGGTTAACGCTTCGCATAATGTATATTATGTTAAATTGCATGTGGGAAGGTCCTCCCGAGTGCAGAGTGCTTCCTGAGCCCTTCGACCAAGTAGATGAATCCGTTCCTCTGTCATTACTCGATCCCATAAACCACACCTGACATAGGCATTGCGCTACGCAACCAGCACGGATGCGAAAACATCCTCAGGCGCCCTTCTTCATTGGCTCTGTCCGGGATGGTAAGTACGATGAGGCACTGCAGGCGTTGCGTGCAGCTGTCAGTCTACAACCAGGCATTGCTCAGTATGGATATGCACTGGCTATCACCCTCCGGCTGGCTGCCGCATTGCCGTGAGATTGGATATCCAATCCCTTGCTAGAGATGGCTGGAACCCTACTGATCGCGCCCTCAGATCGGACCTACTCAGCAGCCATCAGCTCTTGAACTCGTGTAATGAGTGAATCCACAGAGAATGGCTTTGTGATCACCTGCATTCCAGGCTGGAGTTGCCCGTTACCGACGGCAGCGTTTGCCGCATACCCTGTAATGAACAGCGTCTTCAGGCCGGGGCGAAGTTCTCTGCCGGCGTCAGCCATCTGCCGCCCGTTCATGCCCCCTGGAAGACCCACATCGCTGATCAGCAGATCGATATGCACATCGGAGCGCAGCATCTTCAGGCCAGCAACGCTATCGGCTGCCTCAATGACCGAATAGCCACGCTCACTCAACGCATCGACTAACAGCATGCGAATGGTCGGCTCGTCATCGACGACAAGTATCGTTTCGCCTAGTTCTGATAGCTCTACGGCATTCGAATAGAGCTCTTCCCGCTCCGCATCAACGGCGCCGAAGTATCTTGGCAGATAGATGGTCAGGGTCGTCCCGACGCCTACTTTGGAGTGGATACGTGCCTGCCCTCCTGACTGTTTCGCAAAGCCATAGATCATCGATAGCCCGAGGCCGGTGCCGTGCCCTATCGGTTTCGTCGTGAAAAATGGGTCGAAGGCTTTGGCGATCACGTCTGGTGCCATGCCGAAGCCCGTGTCTGTGACGCTTAGGGCAAGGTACTGGCCCTCGGTGAGATCATGTGTTCGCGCAACCTCGCGGTCCATCCAGCGGTTGGCCGTCTGGATGGTTATCCGGCCCCCGTCAGGCATTGCGTCCCGTGCATTGATGCACAGGTTGAGTAGCGCGTTCTCAAGTTGGCTACTGTCGACCTTCACCGGCCAGGGTTCAGCCGTTCCGAGCGTTTCGAGCGTGATGCTCGGGCCTACCGTTCGCTGTATGAGCTCGGTCATTCCCAGCAGCAGCGCATTCACGTCCGTGGGGCGCGGGTCGAGCGTCTGCCGGCGCGAGAATGCCAGGAGTCGGTGTGTCAGCGCGGCCGCGCGCCTGGAGGCTCCCTGAGCCGTCAGTATGTACTTCTCGAGCTCGCCTAATCGGCCCTGAGCAATACGTACGCTCATCATTTCCAGGGAACCGGAGATGCCCGCCAGCAGGTTGTTGAAGTCGTGAGCCAGGCCACCTGTGAGCTGACCCACTGCTTCCATTTTCTGCGACTGGCGTAGTTTCTCCTCGGCTTGCATCAGCTCTGCGGTGCGTTCTGCAACGCGCTGCTCGAGCGTATCGTTGAGCGCCCTCAACGCCGCCGTGGCGCGGTCTCGCTCATCCATGAGCGCCCGATGCTCCTCCACGTTGATCAGTACGCCCGGGAAGTTCTGGGCGGTACCGTCATCGGCGAGTTCGACACGTCCGTTCGCTTCGATCCAGTAATACCTTTGATCCGCGCGCCTAACTCGGTACTGGTGAGAGAAGGCTCCGCCACGGGCGATCACGTCGTCGATGGCTGAGATCACCCCTTCTCGGTCATCGGGGTGAACCGTGGCGATAATCTGCTCAAGGCTTAGCCCCTTGAAGCCCAATGCTGGGTCGAGTCCAAAAGCCTCGGCAAATGCTTTGTCCACCGTAAAGCGGTCGGTTGGCACATGCCAATGCCAGGTACCAATGATCGCCCCTGCCGCCAGGGCGAGTTGGACACGTTCGATATTCTCGTGAGCAAGCGCCTCGCTGGCTTTTAGACGCTCCTGAGCGTTGCGCCTCGCAGTGACGTCATTGAAGAAGACGCCGAGCTGTCTCTCAGCGGGGTCACCCACCGGCACAGCCTTGACATCAAACCAACGCTCGAAGGTATTGGCGTAGCTTTCAAAGGCCAGCGGCTCTCGTGTCTTGGCGACATGCCCATACGTGTCAAACCAGAACTGTTCCAGTTCAGGGGCATATTCGGTCACCCACTTGTCACGCAAATCGACACCCGCCTCACGTTCAAACGCCGGATTGACCTCGATGAAGCGGTAGTCGACGGGATGATCCTGAGCATCGAACTTGACCTCGACGATGGCAAACGCCGTCTCGATCGTCTCAACGATCGTTCTGATACGCTCTTCGCTTTTAC
The DNA here is from genome assembly GCF_016008875.1 of Ectopseudomonas mendocina. Classification (GTDB taxonomy): domain Bacteria; phylum Pseudomonadota; class Gammaproteobacteria; order Pseudomonadales; family Pseudomonadaceae; genus Aquipseudomonas. The sequence goes on along the minus strand of NZ_JADTQG010000003.1, from coordinate 106,336 downwards.
GTAGCGCCGTTTCCGATTTTCGCCTTGATGTCAGGTCGAGCATCGCCCCGATCATGCGCAGTGCTTTGCCATCAGCGTCGCGGATTACATGGCCTCGGTCGAGTACCTCAGCGTAGGAGCCGTCATTGCGCTGAAAACGGTACTCCTCGCTCCAGGAACTGCCGTCACCATCGATTACAGCGTGGATGGAGTCGTATATGCGCCTCTTGTCGTCTGGGTGTATGTGCTCCAGCCACCAGTCGCTAGAAGTCTCCGATGTCAATAGCGAGTAGCCATAAGCATCGGCGAGCGCGTCGTTCCACAGGACTTGATTGGCTGTCAGATCCCAGTCCCAGATAGCGTCGTTGGTCGCTTTGGCTGCCAGACGATAACGCTCCTTCGTCTCCTCCATCGCGCGATTATCGAGATGCTCTTTTGTACGATCACGCAAAATCGTCATGAACCCTAGATGCGCGTGCTTTTCCGAGTACAGCGGCATCGTTTCGCCGGATACCCAGATCGACCGACCGTCCTTGCGCAGGTGCCAACGTTCGTTCGAGGCAAAACCGAATTCGATCGCCTGCTGCATTTCGGATGCGGCAAGGCCGTCATCTCGATCCTGAGCGGTATAGATACGCGCGACGCTCTCGCCGAACATTTCCTCCGCACTCCAGCCCATCACATGCACAGCTGCCGAGTTCCAACCGGTAATGGTGCCCGCTGGATCAGTCAAGATGATCGCGAAGTCCACAGCACTGTCGAAAACGGCTTCCTGACGCGCTGCGTCCTGAACGGAGCCTGATTGCTCTGCTCGGCGGCATTCATCCACCTCAGACTCTACGCCGGCTCGTCTAAGGGCCGCGCGCAGGCGCTCATTTTCGGATTCGAGCTCCTCACGGGTTAGGCTTTTCAGAATATGGCTCTCGATAACAGCGCTACAGGCGCAGATCCCGCAATCCACTCATCATAAGCAAGTCGAGCGTTTCTGGACCCTGTTTCACAGGTTGGTGACTGGTGCCGGTAACCTTACCGGACAATTGCGATTGGCAACACCGCGCGTGCCCGGCAATCATTCTTCGCTACCAGCACTTTTCAGCATTGACCCTGGAAAGGCTCGGCCATTGCCGTTGCAGCAGCACCAGCTTTCATCGGTTGCCGCGTTCAAAATCGGCAGAGGCCGAAGCCAGCCGGATTTCAGAACCCTAAAGCGCACCTTGGGCGGCATTGTAATATGCATGATGGCCTTATGGCACAAAGTGCATTTTGCACTGCGAGATCAGGCTTAAAATAAAGAATAATCTATTAAAATCAATTAGTTAGGATTGGATGAAATCTTGGCATGTCTACTGCTCTCCGTGCTTTGCATCAATACCAGCACAATGGAGTTCACGCCATGGAAAACGCAATCAATTATTTGCGCAAACACCTGCCGGAACATGAGGTAGCACTCAAGGCGCGACCTGATGGAAAGCTATTGATGTCACTTAGCCAGAACGGCACGAGCATTTACATGAAGGCTATCAATCCCTGCGCTTTGATAAGTGACAAGGATTTAAAAACGATAGTTGATGAGTTCAACCTCACCCGGGAAATGACCACCGGAAATATTCGATGGGAAGATGTCGGCAAAAAGATACTTCAGTCCCCCCTCCCCACGTTCAGTGGTAGCCCGATCAATCCCACCGCTGCCAAGATGCTTTGGAAAAAACGTCAGGCGATGGCTCTCGCAGCCCGCTAGGCGGCTAGCACTGCTTTCGGGCGCAGGCTTATGGCCGATGCCGGGGGAGCGCAACGCAGCCCCCGCTATCGCCACAGCACATCATGTGGCTAATGACTGGAGGGTACTCGGCGTACAAAAGCCGAGCCCAAGGTGCAGTTACAGGTGGAAATCCCCCGCTGCCTCCGGCTGGTAAAGCACTTTCCTGATCTCGATTCGGCGGGTTCGATCAGAAATTCGCCAGTCGATGGCATCTCCCTCCTGATAGCCGAGAATGGCGGCTCCGATGTCGGAGCACACGGAATGTTTGCCGGCGTTCCAGTCTGCGTCTTCGGGATAAACCAGGGCCACTTCGAATTCTTCATCGTCCAGTTGCAGCAAAGCCCTGGAATTCATCGTCACTACATTGCCCGGCACCTGCTGAGGTTCGACCACGACGGCCCGTTCGAGCTCATGTTCGAGTTCGACAACGGCCGGGCCCTGTTCGAGCGCGATCAGGCTCTCGAGCCTGACCTTGTCGAATTCCGTGATGTAGATCGGGGGGGCATTATTAAAGGCATCTTCACGCAAGAACTGCAGATAGCACCCCGCCGTCAGGGAAAACGTCTTCAAGGTCGAGGTTTCGCTCTCAAGCACAAAGCCGCTGCGTATGAAGGCCTTGTGCGAACGCAGGTTGTCCGGGTGGATCTTGGCGATCAGCTTTTCCGCCCGCATGTCGAGAAACGCCAGTTTCATGCCTTCGAGGATCGTGCGGGTGCCAAGGTTCTGGCCCCACTTTTCGCTGTCTCCGATGGCTAGGACTATCTCGCAATCCGAGTCGGTCTTGATCAGACGGACAAAGCCCACCGGGGCATCATGGCGGTCGTAGGCCATGAAGAATCGGCCGCCTCGGTTGAATAGATGAGTCAGGATCGGCAACTGAGTCCGATCGATGGCTTGTTCGATAGAGCGGGCAACATGGCGCGAGTCACTCAGATAGCAAGTGACGCGCTCATCCTCCAACCACTCCATCAACGTCAGTGCGTGTGCCCGAGTAATTTCAGGGCACAGCGAAATGAAAGGCTCGTTCATCTTCACCATCACCAATTCGAAGAATGAAAGCCCTTCATGGCTATGGCCATGACGGTTCTTTCGGCAACCGGCTACTTTAAGCCATAACGCGAATAATGCCGAACCGTCTGCATATCTTTCTTCTAAATCGGTTCTCTCGGCTGTGGCACAGACTCAACCCGATCGCTATAGCGGCAGAGCTATCGCTTGGGCCTGTCGCAGATTTCAATCCTCTCAACCCGCTGATCAGCGAAACCAAGCGTCCCCTATCAGAGCGACGGCGCGACGCTGCTCGCAGCGATATACCCCGCCGCTGAAGTATCGGGGATGCGATTAGAGCGCAGCAGCGTGGGGCCAAGGCCCTTCCACGCTGCAAAATCAAAGACTTTCACCTGCAACACCCTATCGATGCGCAGGCACCGCGACCTGGCCAGGGCGGAGTCGTCAGCTGTGGTGATGAGAAGCTGGCAGTAGCGCGACGATGACGATGCGCTGCATGCGCTGTCGGCGAAGCGCACGCACATGGGCTGCGCGGTGACCTGGAACAAGGCTGACCGCACCTGGGATTGTCCGTGTCAGGGTTCCATTTCTAGGCCGGCGGCCAGGTCAGGCATGGGCCAGCTTGTGAGCCACTGGCGAAGCGGCCGCTGCCGGACTGAATCGCCCCTTACTGCACTTTGGCTACAGCCGTGCGCGGATCAGTCTTTCGAATTCGATGCTGCGGCTGTTGTGCTCTTGCAACTGCTGACGAAACTCCGGAGCCAATTGCTCCGCGAGCAATTGCTCGAAACCGTGGCGAATTTGCTTTTCCGTGCGCAATGCGGCCCGCAGGCGGGCGCGTCCGCGCTCGGGCAACAGCGAGGCGGTCAAACTGATCCAGGCGTGGCGAAAGACGCCGGGCACGCTTGGGTGCTCAGCCGGCCGGCCGCCGTAGGTAAGAATCTGGTTGTGCAGGCAGTCCATCAGCATCACGCACTGCTGTTCGCGCTCGCTGAATAGCCGCTGCTGCTCGGGTGTGCCGATGCTGCCTGCGAGGCGTCGATAGCTCAGGCTGGCATCGTGGCTGGTCATCAGAAGGTGGTTGAGCTGGGTGATGGTCTTGTCCAAGGTCGGCATGCGTTGCGCCTCCCCTACGCTTGCTGACGCATTTGCGGATAGATCAACCGGGTGCACGCGTCGATACGCGGCACCCGGTAGTCGGGCCAGGATCAGCTCCTGGCGCGGGCCGCGTCACGCATGGCCCTGACCTCGTTGTGGTTGCGCAGCACGCCCTGATACTGACGCTCCACCAGGGTACGGATCTGCGGCGGCAGATTCTGGGTCAAGGCTTCGCTGTAGCGTTCTTTGGCGACGTCCTCGCCACGCTCGGCTTCGTTGAGGATCGCCTCCTCATCCTTGCCAGTGATCAGTGATTTCAGGTCGACCCAGCGACGGTGCAGGTCGGCGCTCATGCTGGTGCTGTCCTCGGGCTGTCCGCCCAGTTCCAGGACGGTACGCTGCAGCTCTTCCGCCGCTTCGGCACACTGCCGCGAGCGCTGCGAGAACAGTTGCTTCATATCCGGTCGCTTGACGTCTTCGGCGCAGACCTTGAAGCCCTCTTCACCGTCCTTGCAGGTTTCGATGAGCTTGTTGAGGGTGCGTACCAGGTCTTTGCGATCGTCTGTGAGATCCATATGTCGCCTCCGGGCCGGCTAAACGGCCATTGCTTGATGGTATGTCCCTTGGCGGGGCCTACATGGATTCCGACGCCAGGGCTTCGCTGATCGTTCAGAGAATATTCCAGGCGGTAGAGAAACCGGCTCACGTATGCACGCACCAGTTGACCGCTTCGGCCGGCATGCCCAGGCAGTCTTCGCGGTGGATCACCCCCGCAGCCAGCGCTTCTTCGACATTGAGGATGCGCGGCGCGGACATCAGGCACTGCAGCACGTCGAGCGGCGCCTCGGCCCCCGTCGTGCGCTCGGCGACGATATCGGCGTAGAGCTGCAGATCGTAGTCCAGGCTCATCGCATATTCGGACATGCGCGCATGGTCCACGGCGCCATTGACCGTCCAGTGGAAGGGGTGAAACAGAAACTTGCTGTGCGGGCACGCCGTTCGCGTTTCTCCGGCGAGAAAGATGATGTTGCCCATCGATTCCACGGTGCCGAGGTTGTGCGTCTTGACCGGTACCGGCAGCGAGATGAGGAAGTTGTAGAGGGAGAAGCCGTAGCTGCACTCCCCGCCCATGGTGGCGATTTTCAGCACCAGTTCATCGGCGCCCTGATGGACGGCCTGGCTGCATTTGTCGATCAACTGACCACAGGTGTAGGAATTGATCGGTGCGGTGAAATGCACGACGTGAGTTCTCATGGTTTCCTCCTTTGCCAATGAAGCGCTTTGCGAGGCTTTCTCTTGAAGTGAGTGAAAACTCATCGCCGGGTTTCAATTTTTCTGCCGGCGGCTGTTTGTGACGAACCGCATGACCTTGGCGAAAAAGCTTGAACGTGAGGGCGGTGGCGCAACTCTGTTTGTTTCAGGGGCAGCTTGCCAGGTGTCGCACCTGGCTGGCGCAGTCGCGCCAAATCGAACGAGCATCTCTGCTTCCCCCGGACCGCCGCACCGTCTCCCTCCTTCTCCTTGCGGCGGTTCCTTCTTTTTCATCCGGGAGGCGAACGCGGCTCGTCCAGGAGAGCAGCCGAACTCAGACACCGTCAGGCAGTCACACAGTCGTGGCCTGCCCCACCAGGGCCATGTGCTCGAAACGAACGGACGCACGGGAAAGCATCGATGCCACTGCTCAAACTGCTGCATTTCATGGCGCTGATCGGCTGGTGCGGCGCGCTGCTGTATCTGCCCGCGATGATCGCCGCCGGTACTCGCAGCAGCGACGACCTCTTCTATCGCGACCACGGCCAACTCACCCGCACGATTTTCAACCTGATCGCCACGCCAGCGGCGTTGCTGGCCATCGGCTCGGGCACGGCGCTGTTCCTGCGCGACTCGATCTTCGACGCCTGGCTGATCGCCAAGCTCACCACCGTCGCCGGCATGGTGCTGTGTCATGCCCTGTGCGGCGTGTTGATCCTGCGCATCGAGCGCGTCACCGACCGCGCCCTGCGCCGTGACTGCCTGGTGATCGGCCTGCTGCTGGCCTTCCTGATCAGCGCCACGCTGTGGTTGGTGCTGGCCAAACCTTTCTGACCACGGAGTACCCGAGAACATGCATGACCTGCCCCGCTCCCTCTACCACCCAGTGGCCGGCAAGCAGGGGCCGAGTCGTTCAGCGTGTATCTACACCCACGCCGTGTTCGTACACCAGTCGCCCGCCCAGGTAAGCCGCCAGCCCGATCAGGGCAGCGGTCAGCAGCGACAGGTACAGCGCCCAGCGTTCCATGCCCTGCTCCGGGCCGGCGTAGCGCAGCAGCCAGTTCAGCGATGCCAGCGACAGCATCATCACCGCGATGATGGCATGGCACCAGGCGGTGATCTTGCGTCGGATGCTGCCGACCGTGAGCAGATCGACCAGCCCCGCCATGCTCGCCACCCAGCCACCGAAGGCGCCGACGCCCGCGAGCCAGAGACTGGCGCGCGCCCAGAACGGATCGGCCAGCAGCAGATAGGCGATGTCGGTCGCCACCAGGCCCAGCAGCGCGGCCACGGGAAAGTGGATCATCATCGGATGCAGCGGATGCCCGGCGATAGCTGCGCGACTGACGATAACTTCCTTTATTTCGGCCATCCCGGCCTCCCTGAACAGATCAATGATGAGGTTGAACAGCAGCGTCATTGGCTGACGCCCTGTTTCAAGTTGACCACGCTGACGCTGGCAGTTCCGTTTCTCGTTGCCTGCGAGGGGCCACAATCGGCGCTCGACCCGGCCGGACCGATTGCGCACGAGGTAGCGATCCTGTGGTGGGCGATGTGCGCTTTCGCCACTCTGGTGCTGATCGTGGTGACGGCGTTGTGGGTGCATGCCATGCGTCGCAACAGCCCGCAGGTGGACGACGCTCGGGCACGTCAGCTGACGTTGCGCTGGCTGATCGGCGGCGGCTTGTTGCTGCCGACCCTGAGCATTCTGGTGTTGCTGCTGTTCGGCATTCCCATCGGCCAACGCATGCTGCCCTTGCCATTGAGCGGCGAGCAGCCCTTGCGCATCGAGGTGATCGGCCATCAGTGGTGGTGGGAGGTGCGCTACCCGGACAGCGGCGTGGTCACCGCCAACCAGCTGCACCTGCCGGTCGGTCGCCCGGTGGACCTCGACGTCACCAGCGCCGATGTCATCCATTCCTTCTGGGTGCCGCGCCTGGGCGGCAAGATCGACATGATCCCTGGCCGGGACAACCGCATCCGCCTGCAGGCCGACCGCCCCGGCATTTTCCGCGGGCAGTGCTCGGAATTCTGCGGAACCCAGCACACGCACATGATCCTCGACGTGCAGGCTCATGAAGAAGAGGACTTCGCCAACTGGCTGCAAGCCCGCAGCGACTGGCAAGCCAGCGCCCTGCCCGGCCCTGCCGGCGAAGCATTCGCGGCTCGCTGCGGCCAGTGCCACCGGGTAGCGGGCGTCAGCGAAGGAAATCGCGCGCCGGACCTCAGCGATGTCGGCGCGCGATCGATGCTTGGCGCCGGCGTGCTGAACAACGAGCCGGGCGCACTGTTGCACTGGCTGCAGGAGCACCAGCGGCTCAAGCCCGGCAACGCCATGCCGCTGCACGACGACCTCGACCCCGACCACCTCAGTGCCATCGCCGACTGGCTGGAGACCCTGCACCCGTGAGTACGCCAAGCAACCAGCGCGTTGCCGACCCCGAGCAACTGCACGATCAGTTCAACGAAGTCTGGGGCAACCCGCGCGGCTGGAGGTCGCTGACCATCGTCAACCACACCACCGTCGGCATTCGCTTCATGCTCACCGGGCTGGGCTTTTTCCTGTTCGGCGGTCTGCTGGCGATGCTGGTGCGTACGCAACTGGCGATCCCCGGCTACGAGTTCCTCGAACCGGACATCTACAACCAGGTGTTCACCATGCACGGCACGGTGATGATGTTCCTGTTTGCCGTACCGATGATGGAGGGCCTGGCGGTCTACCTGATTCCGAAGATGCTCGGCGCCCGTGACCTGGTATTCCCGCGGCTATCGGCGCTGGGCTACTGGTGCTACCTGTTCGGTGGGCTGATTCTGTGCGCCAGTCTGCTGCTGGGCATCGCGCCCAAGGCCGGCTGGTTCATGTACACGCCGCTTTCCAGCGCGGTGCATACCCCAGGGCCGAACTCTGATTTCTGGCTGATCGGCATCACTTTCGTGGAAATCTCCGCGGTGTCGGCGGGCGTCGAGCTGGTGGTGTCGATCCTGCGCACCCGTGCCGAAGGCATGGCCCTGAACAAGATGCCGATCTACGCCTGGTACATCCTGGTCATGGCCATGATGATCGTGGTCGGCTTTCCGCCGCTGATCCTCGGCAGCATCCTGCTCGAACTCGAGCGCGCCGTTGGCCTGCCGTTTTTCGAGGTGGCGCGCGGTGGCGACCCGATTCTCTGGCAACACCTGTTCTGGCTGTTCGGCCATCCCGAGGTGTACATCATCTTCCTGCCGGCGGCCGGCATCGTCTCGACCCTGCTGCCGGTGTTCTGCCAGCGTCCGCTGGTGGGCTATCGCTGGGTGGTGCTATCGGTTCTCACGACCGGCTTCATCAGCTTCGGCTTGTGGGTCCACCACATGTTCACCGTGGGCATTCCGCAGTTGGCGCAGGTGTTCTTTTCCGCTGCGAGCATGCTGGTAGCGATCCCGACCGGCGTTCAGGTCTTCGCATGGATCGCCACGCTGTGGGTCGGCAAGCCGCGTTACCACGTGCCGATGCTGTGGCTGGTGGGCTTTCTGGTGATCTTCGTCTGTGGCGGCCTGACCGGCGTGATGCTGGCCCTGGTGCCCTTCGACTGGCAGGTGCACGACACCCACTTCGTGGTAGCGCACATGCACTACGTGCTGGTGGGCGGCATGTTCTTCCCGCTGTTGGCAGGCATCTATTACTGGCTGCCGCACTTCTCCGGACGCATGCCGTCGGAGCGCCTCGGCAAGTGGGGCTTCTGGCTGGTGTTCATCGGCTTCAACGTGACCTTCCTGATCATGCACTGGACCGGGCTGATGGGCATGCCGCGGCGGATCTACACCTACCAGTCCGGCCTGGGCTGGGATCTGCCGAATCTGATTTCCTCGGTGGGCAGCTTCATCATGGCCATCGGTATTGCCACGGTGCTGCTGGATATCGTCCTGCACTTTCGCTTCGGTCAGAAGGCGCAGAACAACCCCTGGGATGCGGATACCCTGGAGTGGAGCACGCACCTGCCACCCAGCGCTTACAACTTCGTCAGCCTGCCGCCGGTACGCACCCGTCACCCGATGTGGGAGTACCCTGATCTGGGCGAACGCATCGACAACGGCGAGTTCGCCCTCACCGTGATCGATCATGGTCGGCGAGAAACCTGGGGCGTCGAACCGCTGACCGGCAAGGTGCGCGAGATCATCCACCTGCCCGGCAACAGCTGGCTGCCGTTCGCCGCCTCGGCCTTCATCGCCATCATGTGCCTGGGGCTTTTGACCAAGTTCTACTGGGTCGCGCTGGCCGCCTGCATCATCGCGGTGGCGGTGCTGCTGCGCTGGAGCTGGGAGAACGGCGCGCACCCGCTGGCGGCGCCGGATGCCCGGGTACAGCCCGGAGAGCCGCCGCTGCACTCGCGTACCTGCGACGGACCGGGACTCTGGGGCATGGGCGTGACCTTGCTGGCCAATGGTGCGCTCTATCTGGCGCTGCTGTTCGGCTGGTTCTACCTGTGGACCGTGTCGCCGAATTGGCTGGTCCCGGACGAGCCGGTCATCGACCAGCGCCTGCTGCTGGCCAGCGCCGTGCTGCTCAGCATCGCCGTTCTCTGGCAGCGTCCGGTGTTGCGCCGTCTGCGTCAGAGCCAGGGTGAGCCGGCCACGTTGATCATTTGCTTTGCCGGCGTGGCGCTGCTCGGTGCACTGCATGCCGGGCTGCTGCTCTGGGCCCTGCTGACAGGCGATCTGGCGCCACGTGCCACCGCACACGATGCGGTGATCACCGTGATGCTCAGCTACAGCCTGGTGCACGGCGCGTTGGCAGCCATCCTCAGCGCATTGCAGGCGTTGCGTGTGCACTATGGCTATGTGTGCAAGAACACGCCTTACGAGCCGCTGGTGGTAGAGCAGCTCTGGCAGTACAACCTGGCGGTGATGTGGATCACCTACTGCAGCGTAGTGCTGTTCCCACCTGCCTTCGGAGGTGCGTGATGCAACCGTTACGCTCGCCCTACAACCCGATCCACATCCCGCTCGGGCTGGTGCTCTGGAGCCTCTGGTTCGTTGCGATCTATGGCGGTCTTTCGGTGGGTTGTGCGTTTGTGCCGCCAGACCCTGCACAAGGGCAATGGACCTGGCTGAACGGGCTGCTCGCCCTGCTTAGCCTGGTTACCGCGATTGCACTGCTCCTGCTGGCGCGCCTGTTTCAGCGCGCCGCCAGGCGTGACCGCGCGACCCAGTCCGAGCGTTTCGTTGCCCGTATTGCCGCCGGTATCAACCTGATCGGCGCCATCGCTACCGTCTTCGTCGCCCTGCCGACGCTTAGCCTGCCGCCCTGCCTGTGAGCGTTTTGCCGGGCTGTTCACCACACTGCCGCTGCGATGGATCGGTAAAAAGCGTCCGCCCATGGAGATCCCGGGCTTGGGGGTTGAGGCGCCGCCAGTGACAAAACACTGAACCCTTTATCGCGATTTCTTAAAGCGCGTTAACTTTTTGTACAAGTTTTATTTGGGGTTCTGGATATCCAGTCGATTCGACGAAAGCGTGTCGTGCATTTGGTTCAGTTTATTTTTCTGTCACCGCGGGCCACTTCGCTCGTTGGCCTGATGCAAGATGCTGTATGCAAACAATAAACTCAGCCTTGAAATTTTCATGAATAAATTCCATCGCAAATGAATTTTTCCAAGCGCAAATTTGTATAACTTGGGTAGATGATGTCAATTTGGTTTTTATTTATACCAATCGTCCCAAGTGTTGGTATGCCATAGATACGGCGCTATGTTTCATGGGTGTCTTTAAGGAGGAACTCATGAACCATGACTTGGAAAGCATCAGGTCGGCGTTAGCCAATTATGAAATTGATATGACGCCAAGACCGGACGGCAGCATCGTGCTGACCGTCGCCCATAATGAACGACAGCTCGTTCGCGTTCTCGATGGGACTTGTCCCACCCAGGAGTTGATCCGGCTGATCCATTTCGATATGACTTTGGAGGAAGATGGCGAGTCGATAAGCGAAGCGGTCAAGCATTGTAACGCCATGCAATTGCCAACCTACTCGCGCGAGCCGATTTTCCGCACGCGCTCCTCCCGCTTGTGGGCTATGAGAAAGCTCACGAAGGAATGAGGATAGACACGTGCCCAGATGCAAGGATTCAGCAACGATTCGGAGCAAGCCCGAAGATCTGATGGGAAGAATCAGAAGGCATTTGCCCTATCGGCACCAACTGATGTACGAATGGCCCTATATAGCCGGGGCGACATGCCTGGTGGTGTTGTTGATCTGGCAACCCTTTCAGCCGCCGACGTTGGCGGTGATGTTCTCGCCGGCGACACCCACGCACAGCGCTCAGCGCTCGCTTCAGGAGATCGATTCGAACTGCTATCAGGTGCACAGCGAGGCGTTCAGCGGCCAGCCCTGCGAGGATTGTGACAAGAACGGGCTCACTGCTACCTCTTCCGAGTTCCAGTTCACCCGATCGATACTCACCTGCTGGGATGTAAATCGCGACCCGTTGCGCCCTAGCACAGCGGACAGACCCGACAACATGATGATCGAAGTGATGAAAACCAATCACTCCTTCTAGTCGCCCCTGGCGCTCTCGGCTGGTATTTCCAGCCACCCTGCCTTCTCTCCTCTTTATTCTCTCGTATCCAATTTGTTTTTTTGATCGAATGATCAAGTCTCAATCGATACTTATCGACGACGCCATTCGCAATGGTCGGCCGTAAATCAGTCGTGGCTATCTACTTTTTCATTACAAATAGTGCCGCTATTTATAGGTAATTGGCATTTATTGCCGGCTGAGATACAGGCGAAAAAAATATTGGTATTTGCGGAATGGACGCCCTCTCGCGCATGTCGAATAACTAACGCTGACATGACGGTTCGACATTTTCTCTATTACTAATAGCTACTTAGGTGTCGCAGAGTTTATTTTCCGAGGAAAGTTACCTTTATTGGCGCGCCATAATACCTGTACATGAATTGTTCGTGGAGGCACGAAGATGACAGATACGTACAACTATCTCGATCATATGACCGCCTATAGCAGTTGCGCCAACGCGAGCGAGCAATGCGCTGCTGCTTGCCTCAGCGAAGGAGACGCCGGCCATTATCGCTGCATCGAGTTATGCCGTGATTGCGCGGACCTGTGTCGCCTTACCGCGACCCTGATGTTGCGCAACAGCCCCTATGTCGCTGTGGCCAGCCAGCTGTGCCGCATCGCCTGCTTGGCCTGCGCAGAGGAATGCGTGCAGCACGCCAGCCAGCATTGCCAGGAATGCGCGCGTACCTGCCAGGTGTGCGCAGAGGACCCATTGCTGGAGCCAGCCTGAAATGAACGGGAAAACGTCGGAACAAGCCCGCAAAACACCGGTGCCGCGCCCCGCTCAGGGGCTGCTTGACGATCCGGGGAACGAAGACCCGGGCTCGCAACTCGATGCACCGGTGCCGCTGCGCCCCTCGACCAGGTCGCAGCGGCAGAAGAAGCCCCGGCCTGACGCAGGCGAACCGCGTTAGGCCGGGCGTGGTTCAGGCCGGAATGCTCTTGGCGCGCATCTCCCGCGCCCAGATGCGATGCTGCTTGAGCGCCGTCTCGAAGCGCATGTACAGCGGATCGAAGCTGTCACCGCCGAGCATCCCGTCGTCCTCGTCCAGGCCCAGCATCGCCGCCAGCTGAGCGGCATCACCACTGAGCGCGATGGGCTTGAGGTGCTTGTAGGCTTCCAGCAGGTAGTGCTTGGCCACGCCATCGTCCTGCAGCGTCTTGAGAACGTACTCGCCACCCGGCACGAACACCGCATCGACGGTAATCGAGGGTTCCGAAGCGAAGCTGCCGTCAGGCTGCATGGGCTGACCGTCGGAGTCCTTCACCGGCGCCGCTGAAGGTGCAAGGAGTTTGGCCACGGCACCGGCACCTTCGAGCATCTTCTTCAGGCTGGCGACTTCGTCAGCCTTGCAGCCGGGCGTCAGCAGAACTGCGACGCGGCGCCCGCGAATATCGCCGGGCAGCAGATTCATCTGGCTGAGCGCGGGCGACGTCTGCGCTTTGTCGTCCAGCTTTGGCGTCGAGGTGCTGTCCAGATCGATGCCCAGGTTTTGCGCGACGCGCAACGCCAGCAGCGGATCGATATGGGCAAGGATTTCCTTCACCTGACGCTCGCGAATGTACAGGCGCTCGACTTTCGACAACTCGAAACTGTAGGCATCGACGATGTGCTGCTGCTCGGCCTCGCTCATGCTGCGCCAGAACAGCGTGGCCTGGGAGAAGTGGTCGGCGAAGCTGGGCGAGCGCACGCGGATCTTGGTGCCGTGCAGCGGCTCGGGATAGGAGCTGTAGCCGCCACCGCTGGGCGCCGGCGGCGTCTCGCGCGGCCAGTTGCCGTCGATCGAATTCGGCTCGTAGGAGGCGCGGCCACGGTTGATCTGCTGCCGGTGCGGCGCGTCACGCTGGTTGTTGTGGAACGGACACAGCGGCCGATTGATCGGGATTTCGTTGAAATTGGGGCCGCCAAGACGCAGCAGCTGGGTATCGGTGTAGGAGAACAGTCGGCCTTGCAGCAGCGGGTCGTTGCTGAAATCGATGCCCGGCACCACATGCCCGATGTGAAACGCCGCCTGCTCGGTTTCCGCGAAGAAGTTGTCCGGGTTGCGATTGAGCACCATGCGCCCGACCACACGCACCGGCACCAGCTCCTCGGGCACCAGCTTGGTCGGATCGAGCAGATCGAAGCCGAAGCTTTGCGCATCCTCCTCGTTCATCACCTGCAGGCCCAGTTCCCATTCCGGGTAGAGGCCGCGCTCGATGTCTTCCCACAGGCCGCGGCGGTGAAAGTCCGGGTCCTTGCCGGCGAGTTTCTGCGCTTCGTCCCACACCAGCGAGCAGACACCGGCCTTGGGCCGCCAGTGAAACTTGACCAGCTTGCTCTGGCCCTCGGCATTGACCAGGCGAAAGCTGTGCACGCCAAAGCCCTGCATCGAGCGATAGGCGATGGGAATGGCGCGGTCGGACATGGTCCATAGCACCATGTGCGCGGACTCCGGGGTCAGCGAGACGAAGTCCCAGAAGGTGTCGTGAGCCGACGCGCCAGTCGGGATCTCGTTGTGCGGCTCGGGTTTGACCGCATGGACGAAGTCGGGGAACTTGATCGCATCCTGGATGAAGAACACCGGCATGTTGTTGCCGACCAGGTCGAAGTTGCCCTCCTCGGTATAGAACTTCACGGCGAAGCCGCGCACGTCGCGCACCGTATCGGCCGAACCACGCGGCCCCTGCACGGTGGAGAAACGCACGAATACCGGCGTGCGCTTGCCGGCTTCGCTGAGGAAGTTGGCGCAGGTCAGGTCGGTGGCCGGGTCGGTCACCTCGAAGTAGCCATGGGCTGCCGAACCGCGTGCATGCACTACACGCTCGGGAATGCGCTCGTGATCGAAGTGGGTGATCTTCTCGCGCATGATGAAATCTTCCATCAGCGTCGGCCCACGTTCACCCGCGCGCAGACTGTTCTGGTTGTCGGCGATGCGCACGCCGGTGTTGGTGGTCAGCGCCTCACCGGTGGAGTCTTCGCGAAATTGCTCGAGCTGTTCGAGCTTGGCGTTGCTGTTGCTTCTGTCGAGCGTATCGCTGCCGGCCATCTGGCTGTTCCCGGCGGTTTTCGGTTGCTTGCTCATGGGCTACTCCCGGCTGTTGGAGGCGCGCACAGGCCGTGCGCTTGATTATCGGTGACCATGTCTGGCATGGCGGCCACGCAGGCGACCACGCGTCGCCACGGGTAATTTTTGAGGCAAGCTGCGGCTGTTCCGTTCGACTTGAATTTTTCGCGACGGCCGGCGAAGTCGGGCCGTTTCGCTTGTGACGGCATGCTATAGCCAGAGCAAATTTGCCCTGAACTTCGCCTCGCCTTCGGCCTTCTACCCAAGTGCACACCCATCCTAGGAGGATCGAACATGCAAGCATCCAAACCACTGGCCTGGCTGGCCGCTGCCGCTTTCGCCATTTGCGCAGCCAGCAGTCTGCACGCTGCCAACGAAGCTGAATCGATCGATAGCGACGACTTTGTCGAGGAGGCGTCGGCGAAAGGTGTCGCCGAGATCGAAACCGCAAAACTGGCGCTGGAAAAATCCCAGAATGAGGCGGTCAAGGGCTTCGCGCAGATGATGGTCGACGATCACCGCAACGCGAATCAGAAGCTGGCTGATCTGGCCAAGAGCAAGGACCTGGAAGTGTCCGATGACGCCGAGTTGCTCAACCAGGCCAAGGCCATGGTGCTCAAACTCCGAGGCGAGGAGAGCTTCGACAAGGCCTATATGAACAATCAGGTGGTCGCTCACCGCGAAACCATCGAGCTGTTCCGCCGTGGTGTGAATGCCGATGATGCGGAAATTGCCCAGTTTGCCCGCGAAACGCTGCCCAAGCTGGAGCAGCATCTGAAGAAGGCCGAAGAAATCAACGGTCAGCTACCGGACAATTGATTGTTCGTGTGCCGGGCTGCTGATGCAGCCCGGCAATACGCTATCAGGTCAAACCTGGCGCAACCGTTCGTAGTAGTACGACAGTTGCATCAGCGCATAGCGCGCCGTCTCCTCGCGCACTTCGTTGCGGCTGCCGCTGAACTGAACCGTCTCGCTGACGATACCCTGGTGCTGATCGAGTCGAATCGCACAGGCGATGCACTGCACCCCATCCATATCCCCTTCCGCTTCCGCCAGTCCGGTGTTGGCCAGGACGATATCGGCATCGCTGCGCTGCAAGGCGCCGAGCGCCATTTCCCGCGCCACTTCCTCGCTAGTCAGGCCAAAGCGCTCGATGGTCTCCGGGTTGACGCCCAGGCAGCGCTGTTTGGCCTGGGGCGAATAGGTAACGAATGCGCAGTCGAGGACCTGGCCGCTACCGGGCACGTCCGCCACCAGCGAGCTGATCAGCCCGGCCGTGCAGGACTCGGCGGTGGCCAGGCGCAGCTTGTACTTGCTGAGAAAATTAACCACCTGCTCGATGCTGTGCATCTGCCCTTCTCCTTGATGCTACCCATGAAGCTCTGTGGAAGCGTCAGCAGTGGGCAAAGTTCAACCTTTCACGTTGCGCTTGCCTGGTAAAAAAAGGTCGAACCTTTGTCGCATTCACCCCGTCAGGAAAAGGGTAAGGGGGGAGATTGTCGATCATGCTCATTGCACTCCTCCAAAAGGCCCTCGCCCAGCAGGCGAGTCGTCCTCAGGTCCAAACCAAATGGAGAGAGACATGGCAAGTGCTGCAGCCTCCGCACATATTCCGTCCACACCTACCCTCTGCGCCGCAGCCAAGCCCTCCTTGCAGATGCACAGTGAGCATCCCGAGCGTAAGCGCGTACTGTTCGTGACCTCGGAGTTCGCCGACCTGATCAAGTGTGGCGGGTTGGGTGACGTATCCGCCGCGCTGCCACGTGCATTGTCGCCACAACATGACATGCGCCTGCTGATTCCCGGCTATCGCAAGGTCGTGGAAAGTGGCCGGCCGATCCGCATCGTCGGGCAACTGCCGGGCGTGGCCGCCCTGCCGCCCTGCCAGATCGGACGCATGGATCTGGCCGATGGGCTGATCGTCTATGTGCTGCTCAACCATGCGTTGTACGAGCGCGACGGTTCGCCCTACGTCGATGCGCAGGGGCGTGACTGGGCCGACAACCACATTCGCTTCGCCCGCCTTGGCCTGGCCGCTGCGGAAATCGCATCGGGCGATGCCGGTATCCAGTGGCGCCCGGAGTTGGTGCACGCCAATGACTGGCCGGCAGCGATGGCCCCCGCCTATATGGCCTGGCGCCAGGTCAGCGCTCCCGCCGTGCTGACCATTCACAACCTGGCCTATCAGGGCCTGTGCGACATGCGCTGCGCCAGCGAGCTGGCGATACCGGAGTCGGCGTGCGGCGTCGATGGACTGGAGTTCTATGGTCAGCTGTCGTTTCTCAAGGCCGGCATCGCCTATGCGCAACACGTGACCACCGTGAGCCGCCGCTATGCCCGGGAAATCACCACGCCGGAGCAAGGCTGCGGCCTGGACGGCCTGCTGCGCGCCAAGGTGCTGGTCAATCAGCTCAGCGGCATTGCCAATGGCATCGACGAAAGCTGGCAGCCCGAGAGCGACCCGCATCTGCAGCAGGGCTTCAGCGCCGGTGACTGGGCCGGCAAGCAGGCCAATACCGAATACGTGCAGCGCTGGCTGAATCTCGATGCCGATGGCCCGCTGTTCGCCGTGGTGTCGCGCCTGGTGCAGCAGAAAGGTATAGATCTGACGCTGCAAGTGGCCGAACACATCGTCGCCCGCGGCGGCCGCATCGGCGTGATCGGTCAGGGCGAGCCGGCGCTGGAGGCCGCCATGGCGGAGCTTGGCCGGCGTCATCGCGGACGTATCGGCGTGCACATCGGCTTCAACGAGAGCGATGCGCGGCGGCTGTATGCCGGCAGCGACTTCCTGCTCATGCCTTCGCGCTTCGAGCCCTGCGGCCTTAGCCAGATGTATGCGCAGCGCTACGCCTCGCTGCCCATCGCGCGCTGCACCGGCGGACTGGCCGATACCATCGAGGACGGCGTCAGCGGTTTTCTCTTCGATGAGCCGCACGTCGATGCCTACCGCGAAGCGATCGACCGCGCGCTGCAGGTCTTCGAGCATCCCGAACTGCTGGAGGCCATGCGCTGCCACGCCATGCGCTCGCCGCTGTTCTGGCGCCAGTCGGTGCAGCCCTATGACCGATTGTTCCAGCGCCTGCTGAGCCAGGTCAGCGCCCGCCGGGCCCTGCGTTGATGTACAGCCATGGAGCCCGGCCAATGGCCGATGGACGCGTGCGCTTCGCCCTCTGGGCGCCGAGCAGCAGCCGCGTGGAACTGGAACTGCAGGACGGTGGGCTGCAACCGATGCAGCCGCAGGAGGATGGCTGGTTCGTGGCGCTGTTGGAGTGTCCGGCCGACTCCCGCTATCGCTATCGCATCGATGGCCAGTGGTCGGTACCCGACCCGGCCTCGCGCCGCCAGGTCGAGGATGTGCATGGCTTCAGCCAGGTGGTCGACCATTCGGCCCATGTCTGGCAGCACCACGACTGGAATGGCCGGCCTTGGCACGAGACGGTGCTGTACGAGCTGCATGTCGGCCTGTTCGGAGGTTTTCAGCAGGTCATCGAGCACCTGCCGCACTTGGCCGACCTGGGCGTCACCGCTTTGCAACTGATGCCGCTCAATGCCTTCTCCGGGACGCGCAACTGGGGCTACGACGGTGTTCTGCCCTTCGCCCCGGCCAACGCCTACGGTACGCCCGAAGAACTCAAGCAACTGATCGACAGCGCCCATGCCCATGGCCTGATGGTGTTCGTCGACGTGGTGTACAACCACTTCGGCCCGGACGGCAATTACCTGGGCGTGTACGCACGGCAGTTCTTCCATGAAGAGCGCACCACGCCCTGGGGCGCGGCCATCGATTTCAGCCGACCGCAAGTACGCGACTTCTTCTGCGAAAACGCCCTGATGTGGTTGCTCGACTATCGCGTCGACGGCCTGCGCCTGGACGCCGTGCACGCCATCGACGATGACGACTTTCTCAAGGCGCTGGCAGCGCGCGTACGCTCGGCAGTGCCGCAGCAACGCCAGGTGCATCTGGTGCTGGAGAACGAGCACAACGCCGCGCACCTGCTGCGCGATGGCTTCGATGCGCAGTGGAACGACGATGGCCACAACACCCTGCATGCGCTGCTCACCTTCGAGAACGAAAGCTACTACGCCGATTACGCCCAGGCGCCGACGCGCAAGCTGGCCACCTGCCTGGAACAGGGCTTCGTCTACCAGGGCCAGGCCAATCGCCACGGCCAGCCGCGCGGCGAGCCTAGTGCCGACCTGCCGCCGCATGCCTTCGTCCTGTTCCTGCAGAACCATGACCAGGTGGGCAACCGCGCCTTTGGCGAGCGCCTGACGCTGCTCGCCGACAGCGATGCGCTGAAGGCCGCCACCGTACTCCTGCTGCTGTGCCCGATGGTGCCGCTGCTGTTCATGGGTGAGGAATGGGGCAGCAAGCGGCCGTTCCTGTTCTTCACCGATTACCACGATGAGTTGGCCAACGCCGTGCGTGAAGGTCGGCGCAACGAATTCGCCGACTTCTCCCAATTCAATTCGGCGCACAGCCGCGAGGCCATTGCCGACCCCAATGCCGAGGCCAGCTTCCAGCGCTCGCAGCCGGACCTGACACCAGCGCTGGAGCCCGAGCAGCGCGAGTGGCTGGCCTTCTATCGCGGCCTTTTGCAAGTGCGCCACAGCCGCCTGTTGCCAGGCCTGCAGGAGGCCCGCAGCCTCGGCGCGCAAGTGCTGGGCGACGGTGCCGTGCTGGCGCGCTGGCGCCTCGGCAACGGCCCGGCGCTGAGCATCGCCATCAACCTGGGCAGCAGCGCCACTGCCCTGCCCGCGACGGCCATGCACGGCGAGCGCCTGTACACCTTTCGTATCGATGATGCCGACCTGCGCCAGGCGCAACTGCCGCCGCGCAGCGTTCTGGTCACCCTGGAGCCCGCCCGATGAGCGATCAACTGCTGGCCGAACTGGCTCAGGCCGCGGACCTCAGCATCGACTGGGTCGACGCCTACGGTAAGCCACAAAGCGTAACCCCGGAGGCCCAGCGCAACCTGCTGGAGGCGCTGGGCTACCCCGCACAAAGCCCCGAGCAGATACGTGAAAGCCTGACCTCGCTGGTGCACCGCCAGCATGTGCCGGAAGATTCCAACCTGCTCCTGCAGGACCAGGGCCTGCCTCTGGCCCTGAGCCTCTACCCTGCCGAGAGCCCCTACCGCTTGACCGACGAACAGGGCAACGTCAGCGAAGGACGACTCGACCAGGATGGCCGCCTGCCGCCCCAGCAGCAGCTTGGTTATTACCAACTGGAAATTCGCGACACCCGACATGCGCTCGCGGT
The DNA here is from genome assembly GCF_016008875.1 of Ectopseudomonas mendocina. Lineage (GTDB taxonomy): Bacteria > Pseudomonadota > Gammaproteobacteria > Pseudomonadales > Pseudomonadaceae > Aquipseudomonas. The sequence goes on along the minus strand of NZ_JADTQG010000003.1, from coordinate 86,377 downwards.
GGCGCCACAAGCCTGCTTATCGGTACAGGAACTGTGCGGTAAACCGCGTATCTGGGGCCTGACCGCCCAACTCTACGGCTTGCGCCGTGCCGGTGACGGCGGGCTGGGCGATACGCTGGCCGTGGCAGACCTGGCCCGGCATGCCGCCAATCACGGCGCCGATGCCATCGGCCTGAGCCCGGTGCACGCACAATTCAGCGCCGACCTGCGTAGCTATGGCCCCTACTCGCCGTCCAGCCGGATGTTCTTCAATACCCTGTATGCCGCCCCTATGACCTTACTGGGTGAGGAGCGCGTCAAGCGCGCCATTCAGGCCACCGGCCTGCATGATGAAATGACGCGCCTGGAGTCGCTGGAGTTGATCAACTGGCCGGCTGTAGCCGCCGTTCGCCAGCGCCTGTTGCGTCAGCTGTACGAAGACTTTCGACAGGCTCCGACTCCCTTGCGGGAACGTTTCGAAGCATTTCGCGCAGCTGGCGGCGAAGCCCTTGAGCAACATTGCTGTTTCGAAGCCATTCATGGGCGATGCTTGCGCGAAGGGACCAGCGGCGACTGGCGCACCTGGCCGGATGAGCTGCGCAGCCCCAACCAGGGCGCCGTGACCCGTTTTGCCATCGAACATGCCGATGAGCTGCGCTTTCATGCGTTCTGCCAATGGCTGATCGCCCATGGGCTGGAAAGCGCGCAGGCCACCGCCAGCGGTGCCGGCATGGGCATTGGCCTGATCGCCGACCTCGCGGTGGGGGCCGATTGCGCCGGCAGCCAGGCCTGGTCGCGCCAGGATGAGCTGTTGCCGCGAGTTACCGTCGGCGCGCCGCCGGATGTACTCAATCGCCAGGGACAGAACTGGGGCGTCGCCGCCTTCTCACCGCAGGGCCTGCGTCAGCACGGTTTTCGTGCCTATATCGAAATGCTCCAGGCCAACCTGGCGCACGCCGGTGGCATTCGCATCGACCATGTGATGGGGCTACAGCGCCTGTGGGTGATCCCCCAAGGGGCGGAATCGCAGCACGGCGCCTACCTGCGCTACCCGCTGGATGACCTGCTGCGCCTGCTGTCTCTGGAGTCGCATCGCCATCGTGCGCTGGTGATCGGCGAGGACCTAGGTACTGTGCCCGAGGGCCTGCGCGACAAGCTCGCCGCGCGCAATATCCTCGGCACCCGCGTCCTGCTGTTCGAGCAGGACGACCTCGGTTTCGTCCCGGCCGAGCGCTGGCCCGGCAATGCCCTGGCCACCACCACCACTCACGACCTGCCAACAATCAAAGGATGGCTCGCCGGCCGAGATCTGGAATGGCGGGTGCGCACCGGCCAACGCGACGCCGAGCTGCTGGAGGGCGACCACGCCGAGCGCGCCGGTGAGCGCGTGGCGCTGCGTCAGCTGCTGGAACGCCAAGGCATGGTCAGCGGCGGTGATGACGATGGCTGTCTGCAAGCCTGCATCGAACATGTCGGCCGTACCCCCGCGCCACTGGCGCTGCTGCCGCTGGAGGACGCCTGTGGCCTGGAGCAGCAGCCCAATCTGCCGGGGCCTGGCGATATCCACCCGAACTGGCGCCGCCGCTATCCGTTGGCGGCCAGCGAACTGCTGGAACAACCCGCCACCAGCGAGCGCCTGGCCACCCTCGATGACGCACGCTGGGAGGCTGACAATGACTGAGTTGCGCGCAACGCTGCGCCTGCAGCTGCACAAGGATTTCACCCTGTTCAACGCGGCTGCGCAGGTGCCCTACATGGCGCAGTTGGGGATCAGCCACCTGTACGCTTCGCCGATTCTCACGGCCCGCCCCGGATCGCAGCACGGCTACGACGTGATCGACCCTAGCCGCATCAACCCCGAGCTGGGCGGCGAAGAAGCACTGGTCAAGTTGGTGGATGCCCTGCGCGCCCATGGAATGGGGCTGATTCTGGATATCGTGCCCAACCACATGGCCGTCGGTGGCGATGGCAATCCCTGGTGGCTGGACGTGCTGGAATGGGGGCAAGGCAGTCGCTACGCAGCGTTTTTCGACATCCAATGGCAATCCCATGACCCGCTGCTCAGCGGCCAGCTGCTGGTGCCCTTCCTGCGCAGCGACTACGGCGAGGCGCTGCGTGACGGCACCCTGGAGCTGCACTTCGATGCCGAGCGCGGACGCTTCCATGCGCAGCACTTCGAGCATCGCCTGCCGCTGACGCCAGCCAGCTACGCCAGCATTCTGCGCGGCAGCGATGATGCCGACCTGCGCGAGCTGGGTCAGCGCTTCGCCCGCCTGGGCAATGATGACGCCAGCCGCGCACAGGCTGCACAGCTGTCTGTCGAACTGGCCGCCCAGTCTGACAAGGTGCCGCCTCTGCTCGCCAGCTTTCAGGGCAATGACGAAGCGGCGCAGAAACGCCTGCACGCACTGCTGGAACGACAGCATTACCGCGTGGCCAGCTGGCGTACCGCGGCGGACGACATCAACTGGCGGCGCTTTTTCGATATCAACGAGCTCGGCGCACTGCGCGTCGAGCATCGCCAGGTGTTCGAACAGACACATGCCAAGGTTTTCGAGCTGATCGAGCGCGGCCTGGTCGACGGCCTGCGCATCGATCATATCGACGGCCTGGCCAATCCGCGTGCCTATTGCAGCCGGTTGCGTCGCCGCGTCCGCCAGCTGCGCGGCGATGCGCCCTTCCCGATTTTCGTGGAGAAGATTCTCGGCGCTGGTGAGAGCCTGCCGCAGGAGTGGCCGGTGGACGGCAGCACCGGCTACGAATTCATGAACCAGGTGTCGCTGCTGCAGCACGATCCGCACGGCGAGCTGCCACTCAGCGCGCTGTGGCGGGCGCTCAGCGGCCGTCCGACGGCGTTCGAGGAAGAAATTCAGCAGGCGCGCCGGCTGGTGCTGGAGGGCTCGCTGGCCGGCGATCTGGAGGAAGTCGCCCAGCGCCTGCTGCACGTCGCGCGCCACGATATCGCCACGCGCGACCTGACCCTCGGCGCAATCCGCCGGGCGCTGCGCGAGCTGATCGTGCATTTCCCGGTGTATCGCACCTATGCCCAGGCCTGCGGCCGCTCGCAGCAGGACCGGCGTTTCTTCCAGCAGGCGCTGGACGGCGCACGGCAGACCCTGGCCGAGGCCGACTGGCCGTTGCTGCCGCATCTCGACGACTGGCTCGGCGGCGCCTTCCTGCGTGCCATGCCGCCCGGCCGCGCGCGGCGCCTGCGTGCCCAAGCGCTGACGCGCTTCCAGCAGTTGACCTCGCCGGTGGCCGCCAAGGCCGTCGAAGACACCGCGCTGTATCGCGCAGGCGTGCTGCTCTCGCGCTATGACGTGGGCTTCGATGCCGAGCATTTCAGTGCCAGCGCCGAACATTTTCACCAGGCCTGCGCCGAGCGCGCAGCGCAGCATCCGCTTAACCTGCTGGCCACCGCCACCCATGATCACAAGCGCGGCGAAGACTGCCGCGCGCGCCTGGCGGTACTCAGCGAGCGCGCCACCTGGTATGCCGAGCGGGTCAAACACTGGCATCGCCTGGCACAACCGCTGCGCAGTCGACATCTGCAGCAGGCGCCGGATGGTGGCGAAGAGGCGATTCTCTACCAGGCGCTGATCGGCAGCTGGCCGCTGGGGCTGCAAGCGGATGATGATGATACGGGCCTGGATGCCTACCTGCAGCGTCTGCTCGGCTGGCAGCGCAAGGCGTTGCGCGAGGCCAAGCTCAACAGCGCCTGGAGTGCACCGAACGACGACTACGAGGCCGCCTGTGCGGACTTCCTGCGGCGCCTGCTGTGCGAACCTTCAGGGCTGGCCATGCGCGAGGAGCTGGTCAGCGCGGTTGCAGCGCTGGCGCCCGCCGGTGCACTGAACAGCCTGGTGCAGTGCCTGCTGCGCCTGACCACACCGGGCGTGCCCGATCTCTATCAGGGCTGCGAGTTCTGGGATTTCAGCCTGGTCGACCCGGACAACCGCCGCCCGGTGGATTTCCCCGCGCGACAGGCTGCCCTGCATGCCGAGGTCACGCCCGAGGCCAGGTTGGCCAACTGGCAGGACGGGCGCATCAAGCAGTGGCTGATCCGCCAGACACTGGCCTTGCGCGCAGAATGTCCGCTGCTGTTCAGCCAGGGCAGTTACCGCCCGCTTGGCGTCACCGGTGAACACGCCGCTCAGGTGCTCGCCTTCCTGCGCAGCCATGGCGACGACCACCTGCTGGTCATCGTCCCACGGCTGGCCGCTGGGCTGCTAGGCGAGCATCCGGTGCCGCACGTACCGCCACAGCGTTGGGGCAACACCAGGATCGTATTGCCCGAAGAACTGCATGCCCGGCAGGCAACGGGTCTGCTTGGCGACTGCCAGGTCGCCACGGATCAGGGCATCGCGCTTGCCGCTGCGCTGGCCAGGTTTCCAGTCAATCTGCTTCGTATCACCCCGTCATCACAGGAGCCACGCCATGATCGATGAACAGCGTATCCGCGAATTTGCCTTCCAGATCTGGGAATCCGAAGGTCGTCCCCATGGCCAGCATGAGCGCCACTGGAAAATGGCCAGCAAACTGGCCGAAGCCGAGGCTCAGGCCCAGACTCCGGCAGCGCCCAAGCCGCGGCGTATCAGCAAGCCGAAGACGGTGCCGCTGAGCGAAGCCGAACAGCCGGCATTGCTGAAGAAACCCCGTGCTCCGCGCACACCCAAGACGCCGAAAGCCTGAGGTCGCCACCATGCGCAAACAACAGCGCTCACGCGTCACCGAAGGCAGGCCGTTCCCGCTGGGCGCCAGTTGGGATGGCCTTGGGGTCAACTTTGCCCTGTTCTCTGCGCACGCGACGCGCGTCGAGCTGTGCCTGTTCGACGAACAGGGCAAGACGGAAATCGAACGCATCGAACTGCCGGAGTACACCGACGAGATCTGGCATGGCTATCTGCCCGACGCGCGCCCTGGGCAAGTCTACGGTTACCGCGTGTACGGCCCCTACGAGCCGGAGGCCGGGCACCGCTTCAACCCCAACAAACTGTTGATCGACCCCTACGCCAAGCAGCTGGTGGGCAAGCTGCAGTGGTCGGAGGCGCTGTTCGGCTACACCATCGGCGCCCCAGAGGGCGACCTCAGTTTCGACGAGCGCGATAGCGCGCCCTTCGTCCCCAAGTGCAAGGTCATCGACCCGGCCTTCACCTGGGGCGAGCAGCCGTCGCCGCGCATCCCCTGGGACAGCACGGTGATCTACGAGGCTCACCTGCGTGGCCTGAGCATGCGCCATCCGGCGGTGCCCGACTCGCATCGCGGCACCTGCGCGGCGCTGACCAACCCGCAGTTGCTGCGCTACTTGCGCGAGCTGGGCATCTCCAGCCTGGAACTGTTGCCGGTGCACGCCTTCGTCAACGACCAGCACCTGCTGGAAAAGGGCATGAACAACTACTGGGGCTATAACAGTATCGGTTTCTTCGCGCCCCACCCCGCCTACCTGGCCAGCGGCAAGATCAGCGAGTTCAAGGAGATGGTCGCCCACCTGCACGCGGCCGGCCTGGAGCTGATTCTCGACGTGGTCTACAACCACACCGCCGAGGGCAACGAGCGCGGCCCGACCCTGTGCATGCGTGGCATCGACAATGCCAGCTACTACCGCCTGATGCCCGACGAGCGCCGCTATTACGTCAATGACACCGGCACCGGCAATACTCTGGACCTGAGCCATCCGTGCGTGCTGCAGATGGTCACCGACTCGCTGCGTTACTGGGCCACCGAGATGCGTGTGGATGGCTTTCGTTTCGATCTGGCCACAATCCTCGGGCGTTACGCCGACGGCTTCGACGAGCGCCACAGTTTCCTCGTCGCCTGTCGCCAGGACCCGGTGCTGAGCAAGGTCAAGCTGATCGCCGAACCCTGGGACTGTGGCCCCGGCGGCTATCAGGTCGGTGGCTTCCCACCCGGCTGGGCTGAATGGAACGACAAGTTCCGCGACAACGTGCGCGCCTTCTGGAAAGGCGACGAAGGCGAACTCGCCGCACTGGCCAGCCGTCTTACCGCCTCCGGTGACCTCTACAACCAGCGCGGCCGGCGCCCCTTCGCCTCGGTCAACTTCATCACCGCGCACGACGGTTTCACCCTGCGCGATGTGGTGTCTTACGACCACAAGCACAACGAGGCCAACGACGAGAACAACCAGGACGGCACCGACCACAACATCTCCTGGAACCACGGCTGCGAAGGCGAGACGGATGATCAGGACATTCGCCAGTTGCGCCTGCAGCAGATGCGCAACCTGCTGGCCACCCTGCTGTTCGCCCAGGGCACGCCGATGCTGCTGGCCGGCGACGAGTTCGGGCGCACCCAGCACGGCAACAACAACGCCTATTGCCAGGACAATGAGCTGAGCTGGGTCGACTGGGCCATCGATGAGGAAGGCCAGGCGCTGACCGCGTTCTGCCAACGCCTGATCGCCCTGCGCCGCAGCTACCCTATCCTGCGTCGCGGACGCTTTCTGGTGGGCCATTACAACGAGGAACTGGGCGTCAAGGACGTCACCTGGCTGGCCCCTGGTGGCGAGGAAATGACCGAAGCGCACTGGCACGACGGCGAGGCGCGCTGCATGGGCATGCTGCTCGACGGGCGTGCCCAGCCCACCGGCATCAAGCGCAGCGGTGCCGATGCCACCCTGTTGCTGCTGCTCAACGCACATCACGACGGGCGCAGTTTTCAGCTGCCGGAAGTGGCTGGCGGCAAGCACTGGATCTGCCTGCTCGACACCCACCGCCCGGATGAAGCCGGCGAACAGCGACCGCTCTACAGCGAGACCCTCGAGCTGACTGGTCGCTCTCTGCAACTGCTGGAACTGCAGCGCTGAAACGGCAGCCATGGATGGCTGGCCGGGAAAGTTCTTCGCATTTAGCGGGAGAGACGTTAGGCACCGGACTGGCAAGTTTGTGTGCCTATCGCTTACTGACTTAGCAATATCCATCACCGCGTGCACTGAGCGTTTGGGTTGCGCCCCTTACGGGCGCCACACCTTGATTCGCCACATCCATGCGGCTCATCCCCTACGTACCTCCTCCACTCGGCCTCCTGAAGGGGACCAAGTCGCGAGCTTGCGACATCTCCGGAAGATCAAAGTCGGTAGCGTTTGGCTTTTGATCTTGAAGCGCGATCTCACAGGCGACGCCCAGGTCCCCTTCAGGAGGCCGAGTGGAATCGCCATGGAAGGGGTTGAGCGACATGGATGTCGCGAGAGCTGCGATGGGCCAGGGATGGCCCTTCGCAGCGTGCCCCTGGAGTGGTGATGGAGCGAGGGAACCGCGGCGCAGCCGGGGCCGGATGGTGGGGTGCCCTTCTCTTTGGTTACTTTCTCTTGGGCAAGCAAGAGAAAGTGACTCGCCCGTAAGGGGCGAAACCCATCAGATCAGGCGACACGCTAACGGATAGTGCCACGTTATCGACAGCTAACACATAATTGCCAGTCCGGTATCAACCCGCACATTTCCCAAACCATCCGAACCCAAAAAAAGCCTGAACCCTGCTTTCCTCCTTCGACTCGAAAAACAAAGACATCGGATAAACCGTGGCGCCAACTTTCAGCGTACAGGGTGCATCCCATGGCAGAGACCCAGCTGATAGTCACAGGCTGCGGCCATCTGACCGACAACGGGAGACGATCATGAAAGCAGTGGTATTCCACGATATTGGCGATATTCGCCTGGACGATGTGCCGGAACCCGAGGTACAGGCCAGTACCGATGCGGTCATTCGCATCACCGCCTCGGCCATCTGCGGCACCGACCTGCATTTCGTGCGTGGCACCGTGGGTGGCATGCGCAAGGGCACCATCCTTGGCCATGAGGCCGTGGGCATCGTCGAAGCGCTGGGCAGCGACGTGCGCAACCTGAACATCGGTGACCGCGTCGTGGTGCCATCCACCATTGCCTGTGGCAACTGCAGCTATTGCCGCGCTGGCTACTATGCCCAATGCGATGAGGCCAACCCCAACGGCAAGCAGGCCGGCACTTCCTTCTACGGCGGCCCAGAAATCACCGGCGCCTTCCATGGCCTGCAGGCCGAAATGGCGCGCATTCCCTTCGCCAACATCGGCCTGGTGAAGCTGCCCAGCGAGATCAGCGACGACCAGGCCATCCTACTCTCCGATATTTTCCCCACGGGGTACTTTGGCGCCGAATTGGCCGAAGTCGGCAGCGGCGATACCGTCGCCGTATTCGGCGCCGGACCGGTCGGTCAGTTCGCCATTGCCAGCGCCAAGCTACTTGGCGCTGCGCGCGTGTTCGCCATCGATCATCTCGACGATCGACTGGACATGGCCCGTCGCCAGGGCGCCGAGGTGATCAACTTCGACCGTGAGGATCCGGTCGAAACCCTGCGCCGGCTGACCAATGGCATCGGTGTGGACCGCGCCATCGATGCGGTGGGCGTCGATGCCCAGTGCCCGGCCCACGGCCACTCGCCACGCCAGCCAGAAGGCCACGAATGGCAGCCCGGCGACGCCCCCGAGCAGGCCCTGCAGTGGGCCGTCGACGCCCTGGCCAAGGCCGGCACGTTGGGCATCATCGGCGTTTACCCGCAGCAGACACGTGATTTTCCCATCGGCCAGGCGATGAACAAGAACCTCAGCGTCAACATGGGTAATTGCAACCATCGCCGCTACATCCCGCAACTGATCGAGATGGTCCAGGCCGGTCGCATCGATCCGGCGAAGATCCTTACTCAGGTCAAACCCATGAGCGATGCCATCGAAGCCTTCAAGGCCTTCGACCGTCGTGACAGCGGCTGGATCAAGGTGCAATTGCAGCCGGCGAAGAATGACGCCAGCCACGGCAGCGAAGAGCGGGTGCACGGCGACGCCATCCTTGATCGCGTGATTGCCGAAGCCGATCCGCTCGGCGAGTCACGCTCGAAGAAGCCTGGCAGCCTGTGAGCGAGCGGGGCCGAAAATGAACAACACCATTGCCAAACCGGAGGTGATCATCGACCGCGTGACACCGGTCAAGCGCCTGCGCGTGCTGACAATCAACACGCACAAGGGCTTCACCGCACTCAACCGTCGCTTCATCCTGCCGGAGCTGCGTAGCGCCGTGCAGGCCACCGGCTCCGACCTGGTCTTCCTGCAGGAGGTGCTCGGCAACCATGCGCTGCACGCCAAGCGCTTCCACGACTGGCCGAGCGTGCCGCAATACGAATTTCTCGCCGACAGCATGTGGCCGCAATTCGCCTACGGGCGCAACGCCGTGTACCCGGACGGTCACCATGGCAACGCCCTGCTCTCGCGCTTCCCCATTCTCGAACACCACAACTTCGACGTGACGGTCAGCGGCACCGAGCAGCGCGGCCTGCTGCATTGCCGCCTCGACGTACCGGGGCACGACGCCGTGCACGCGGTGTGCGTGCACCTCGGCCTGCGCGAGGCGCATCGCCGTCAACAGATCGGCCTGCTGCTCGACCTGCTGGCGACGTTCGACCCCAGCGCCCCGGTGATTCTGGCCGGCGACTTCAACGACTGGCGTTTGCGTGCGGACGAGCAGTTGGCACCGCACGGCCTGCGCGAGGCCTTCGAACATCGGCACGGCAAGCCGGCGCGTAGTTTTCCGGCACGCATGCCGCTGCTGCGCCTGGATCGTATCTACACCCGCAACGCCACGGCGCACGAGCCGCAGGTGTTGTCTACCCGGCCGTGGTCGCATTTGTCCGACCACGCGCCACTGGCAGCGGAGATTCATCTGTGAGCGGCATGTGGCGAGACGGTAACCATCTGCGCCTGTTGATCAATGGCGAAGGCTATTACCCGCGGGTGTTCGAATGCATTCGCGCGGCGCGCGTCGAGGTACTGCTGGAAACCTTCATCATCCGTGAAGACAAGGTTGGCCTGGAGCTGCAGGAAGTGCTGATCGAGGCGGCGCGGCGCGGTGTGCGCGTGGTCATCGCGGTGGACGGCTACGGCACCGCCGACCTGCAAAATGAATACGTGGCGGCAATGACGCGCGAAGGGGTGAAAATCCATGTCTTCGACCCCGCCCCGCGGCGTTTCGGCATGCGCACCAACCTGTTCCGCCGCCTGCATCGCAAGATCGTGGTGATCGACGGCGAGCGAGCCTTTGTCGGCGGGATCAATTATTCGGCCGACCACCTCGGCGATTATGGCGAGATGGCCAAGCAGGACTACGCCGTGGAGGTGACCGGACCTATCGTTGCCGACCTGCATACCTGCACGCTGCGCCTGTTGCGCCCCGCCCTCGCTGGACCGAGCCCGGTACAGGCCAACACGCAGGAGACCGGAGACGCTCGCATTATGCTGCTGGAGCGCGACAACGAGCGTCACACCACGGATATCGAAGATGAGCACTTGCGCGTCTTCGAACTGGCGCGCAAACGCATCGTGATCGCCAACGCCTATTTCTTCCCGGGTTATCGCGTGCTCCGCGCCTTGCGCAATGCAGCGCGACGCGGCGTGCAAGTGACCCTGATTCTCCAGGGACAGCCGGACATGCGCTGGGTGCAGGCCTTCTCGCGTCTGCTTTACAACTACCTGCTGCGTGACGGTGTGGTGATCTACGAATACTGCCAGCGCCCGCTGCACGGCAAGGTGGCACTGGTGGATGACGTGTGGTCCACGGTGGGTTCGAGCAACCTTGACCCACTGAGCCTGGCGCTGAATCTGGAAGCTAACCTGGTGATTCAGGACCGGCCCTTCAACCAATACCTTCACGACCATTTGCTCGAGCTGTCTGCCGCGCATTGCAAGCGCATCGAGCTCGAACGCGTGATACGCGGCTATTGGTGGCGCGCGCCTCTGGTGTTTCTGTGCTTTCACTTTTTGCGCCGCTTCCCCGCGATCTCCGGCTGGCTGCCGGCGCATCGCAAGACATTGAAACCGCTCGAGCCTGTCGACAAAGCCAGCGGCTATGAAGAGGAAAAGACCGGATGAATGGCGCTCAGAACAACCCCTGGATGCGCTGGGGCAAACGTGCACTCACCCTGTTCTTCCTGCTGGCGGTGCCGGTGCTGCTGTACATGCTGATCCGTAACCTGGACTGGGCCGAAGTGCGTCAGTCGCTCAGCGATTACAGTGCCCAGACTCTGCTGGTCGGTGTATTGATCGTTCTAGCCAGCTATTTGGTGTTCAGTGGCTACGACTTGCTGGGTCGTCATTACAGTCGTCATCACCTGCCGGCACGCCAGGTCATGCCGGTGGCAATGGTCTGCTATGCCTTCAACCTCAATTTCACCACATGGATCGGCGGTGTGGCGATGCGCTATCGGCTATACATGCGCCTGGGGCTGAGCGCCTCGACGGTGACGCGCATCCTCAGTCTCAGCCTCTTGACCAACTGGACCGGCTACATGGCCTTGGCCGGGGTGATCTTCTCCCTGCGCCTGGTACAATTGCCGGATAACTGGGCGCTCGGCGTCACGGGGTTGCAACTGCTGGGCTTCGGCCTGCTGGGCGTAGTCAGCGCCTATATCGGCATCTGCGCATTCGCCACGCAGCGGGTATGGCACTTCCGTGAGCGCTCGATCAAGCTGCCGTCGCTGAAAATGGCGCTGCTGCAGCTGTGCCTGGGTGCGAGCAATTGGTCGCTTATGGCAGCACTGATCTTCTGGCTGTTGCCGGAGGGCGCGTCTTACCCTTCCGTGCTCGGCGTGTTGCTGATCAGCTGCATGGCTGCGGTAGTGGCACATATCCCTGCCGGGCTGGGCGTACTCGAGGCGGTGTTCCTCGCCATGCTGCAGCACCAGTACGGCCAGGCCAGCCTGATCGCCGCTCTGCTCGCCTATCGCGTGCTCTATTACCTGCTGCCGCTGCTGGTGGCCAGCGTCGCCTATCTGGTGCTGGAAAAACGCGCGAAAACCTTGCGCAAGCGTGGCGAACAAGCGGTCGAGGAACCCAGCCCGGTCAGCGCAGGTAATACACCGTAGTGACGCTTGCGCCATGCGCTCGCCCGCCACCGGGGCGTGCGGGCAAGCGCCACCCGACGGATGACGGGAACTCGCAGGCGAGATGGATTGGTCTATCTCTCATCATTCAGCAAAACCGGAGACATACCATGGCCAAGCCATTGCACCTGATCAGCTACATCCTGCACAACCAGCCCCATAGCGTCGAAGTCGAATCGGACCGTGAGCAGCTTACGCCAGACCAGGCGCGCTTCTACCTCAGTGCCCTGCACACCTTCGAATGGCCCAACGAATTCACCGATGTACAGGTCACACGCATTCTGCATCCCAAGAAAGGCGCCCCTACTCCAGCGCACCGCGTGCAGCGCTGAAAGCCTGTTCAACGTCTTGCCGCGTCTCGTTGCAAGACGTTGAACAGGCCCGGACCTCAATCCCCTTCACACGGCGGCAGCGGCACCTGCCAGATATCTCTGGCGTATTCGGCGATGGTGCGATCGGATGAAAACCAGCCCATACGAGCGGTATTGAGCACCGCCGAACGCCACCATTGCTCAGGCCGCTGCCAGCGTTGATCGACCTGGCGCTGCGCCTTCCAGTAGGCATCGAAATCGGCGCAGACCATGAAGCGGTCCTCGTAGAGCAGCGAGTCCACCAAGCCCACGTAGCGCGCCGGATCATCCGGCGAGAACACCCCGGCGCGGATGGCGCCAAGCGCGGCTTCCAGACGTTCCGAGTCAGCCACCACATCGCCCATTTCCAGGCCCAGGCGCTGCCTTGCGGCGACCTGCTGGGCGGTCATGCCGAAGATGAACATATGTTCCTCGCCAACCTGCTCGCACATCTCCACGTTGGCACCGTCCAGCGTGCCGATGGTCAATGCGCCATTGAGGGCGAATTTCATGTTGCTGGTGCCGGACGCCTCAAGCCCCGCCGTGGAAATCTGCTCCGACAGATCGGCCGCGGGAATGATGGTTTCGGCCAGGCTGACGTTGTAGTTGGGTATGAACACCACCTTGAGCAAGCCGCGCACGGTGGGATCGTCATTGATGGTGCGGCTGATGTCGTTGGCCAGTTTGATGGTCAGCTTGGCCTGGCGATAACTGGCCGCTGCCTTGCCGGCGAAGATCTTCACCCGCGGCACCCAGTCGGTGGTCGGGTCGTTGCGGATGGCCTGGTACAAGGCCACTGTGTGCAACAGGTTGAGCAACTGGCGCTTGTATTCGTGAATACGTTTGACGTGCACGTCGAAGATGGCCGTGGTGTCGAGGTTGATCCCCAGCAATAGCCTGACCCGCTCGGCCAGCGCCTCCTTGCTGCGCTGTCGGCATAGCGCATATTCGTCGCGAAAGTCCTGGCGCTCGGCGTAGGGTTCGAGCGCCTTGAGGTGCTCCTCGGGGCGCTGCAGCACCGGCTCGCCCAGGGCATCGACGAGCAGATGGGTGAGCCCCGGATTGACCTGAAACAGCCAGCGGCGAAAGGTCACGCCATTGGTCTTGTTGTTCACCCGGTCCGGATAAAGCCGGTGCAGGTCACGGAACACCGTGTCGCGCATCAGCCGCGTATGCAGTGCGGACACGCCGTTGATGCTGTGCGCACCGAGAAACGCCAGGTTGCCCATGCGCACGCGACGGCCGTGGTCTTCCTCGATCAGCGACACCGCGCGCAGCAGGCGAAAATCGTGGATGTCCTTGGCGCGCAGCGCATCGATATGCTCGGCGTTGATCAGGTAGATGATCTGCAGGTGCCGTGGCAGCAGACGCTCCATCAGCGCCACCGGCCAGGATTCCAGCGCCTCCGGCAGCAGCGTGTGGTTGGTATAGGCGGTGGTGGCCACCGTGAGCTGCCAGGCTTGCGCCCAGGGCATGCGATGGTCGTCCACCAGCAGGCGCATCAGCTCGACCACTGCGATGGCCGGATGGGTGTCGTTGAGCTGGATCGCCACGTGCTGCGGCAGGCTCTGCAGATCCTTATGCAGGCGCAGATGACGTTCGAGCAGGTCCTGCAGCGAGGCGGAAACCAGGAAGTACTCCTGACGCAGGCGCAGCTCCTGGCCAGCCTCGGTATCGTCGGCCGGATAGAGCACGCGCGAGATGCTTTCCGCGCGGACCTCGCCGGCCACCGCGCCGAAATGATCGCCGGCGTTGAAACGATCCAGCTGCAGGTCCTCCTCCGCGCGTGCACGCCACAGCCGCAGGGTATTGACCGACGCGCCGCGCCAACCCACCACCGGTGTGTCGTAGGCAATGGCGCGCACGCTCTCCTGCGGCTGCCAGTGCAGCCGCGTGGTGCCGGTGCCGTCGTCCAGCGTCATCACCCCGCCGCCAAAACCGATGCGGTAGGCCACTTCCGGGCGCTCGAACTCCCAGGGATTGCCGAAATCCAGCCAGGTTTCGGTCTGCTCAGCCTGCCAGCCGTCGATGATCGCCTGACGAAACAGGCCATGCTCATAGCGGATACCGTAGCCGTGGGCGGCCAGGCGCAGGGTCGCCATGCTCTCCATGAAGCAGGCTGCCAGACGCCCGAGGCCGCCGTTGCCCAGCGCTGCGTCAGGTTCCACCAGGCGAATGCGCTCGAGCTCGACACCGAGCTCGCCCATGGCCTGGCGGGCGACATCGAGCAGGCCGAGATTGCTCAGGTTGTCCATCAGCAAGCGGCCGATGAGAAACTCCAGAGACAGGTAATAGATACGCTTGGCGCCCTGGCGCTCGACCTGGGCGGAGGACTCTTCCCAGCGGTCGATCATGTGGTCGCGAGTGGCCAGGGCCAGCGCCTCGAACCAGTCATGGTCAAAGGCGGTGCTCGGGTCCTTGCCCACGGCGTAGCGCAGCTTGGCCAGAATGGCGGCCTTGAACTGTGCTACGGCGCTGTCGGCCTCGTCGTGCGGTTCGCTCATCTGCATCCCCTCGCGCGCGTCGCGTTGATAACAGCCGAAGCGATACGTTCGGCTTTTCTTTGTGGCCTTCGCAACGGCCATGAGTTCCGGTTTTTTCTGCCCCGCGGCCACTGATCAAATAGCCTGAACTTCGACTTGGCGATTCCCCTCACAACTCATGAACGCCATTGTCAAGGAGAACATCATGCGAGCCATCATTCCCGGCCTTCTGGTCGGCGCGCTAGCGGCCGGCGACGTATTGGCCGAGGCCTGCCATGTCAGTGCCAGGGCTTCCAGCGGTGCCATCGCGGAGGTCGCCCAGGAGTTCTGCTACGAATTCACCGGCACGGACGAAGGCGCTATCGACTGGTCGTGCCATAACGAAACCGACGACATGATCAATACCGAGCAACGCAAGGTAGCCAGCTGCGCCGAGGCCAAGCTGGGCACCTGCGAAGCGGCACTGACCCAGGAAACCCTGAGCAACTATCGCTCCCGCGACGATGACCAGGGCAAAGCGCGCCCCGCCGTGCCCAACGAGGCCAAGGTGGTCACTCATTACTACCAGGCGGGCGACCTCAAGCAGGTACGCATAGACTGCGAAAGTGCCGGCGGCACCTGGCGCGACCGATGATGGGTAGTTACGACGGCCTGCTCCTGCTGCCTGGCACAGTCCGGCACATGGACCACGAACGCACGGTACAGCGTCTGCTCGGCGAAAAGTTGGCAAAACTACTCGGTTGTCCCTTCCTCGGTCCGCACCAGCCGGGCACCCAGATTCGCGGCCACCACTATTTCCTGCCCGAAGACACGATGGTCGGCGATGTAGCAGCGCTGGGCATCGATGGACCTGAGGATTTCTTCGGCGGGCAGGTCGAACACGCCTTTCTCGCCACCAAGGCCATCAGCCACCCAAGCCTCGACGCCCCTCGCAACCTCCCTGTGGGCTGGTCCGAGCGTTTCGCCCGGCAGGTCGAGAGCGTCACTTTGCAGGGCTTCAGCGTTTTTGATCTGGAGGACGCTGCCGAGGCCGGGCAACGCTTGTTGCGCAATGGGCCGATTCGCCTGAAGCCGGTCGACGGCACCGGTGGCCGAGGTCAGCAGGCAGTGCGTTCGCGCACCGAGCTGGACAACGCACTGGCGGCGTTGGATGAGCAGCGTGTGATGGAACAGGGCCTGGTACTGGAAGAAGACCTGCAGCAGCCCGCTACCTACAGCGTCGGCCAGATCCGGGTGGCGGGCGTCACCTTGAGCTACCACGGCACCCAGCAACTGACCGATGACGGCCAGGGCAATCAGGTCTATGGCGGCTCGCAACTGACGCTGGTGCGCGGCGACTATCTGGCTCTGATGACACTAAATCTGCCGCGCGCCGTGCGCCTCGCTGTACAGCAGGCGCGCATATTCGAACTGGCGGCGCTGGAAGTCTATCCATCGATCCAGGCCTCGCGGCGCAACTACGACGTGGCGCAGGGGCTGAATGCGCAAGGGCAGCCACGCAGTGGCGTGCTGGAACAATCCTGGCGCGTCGGCGGTGCCAGTGCGGCGGAAATCTTTGCCCTGGAGGCATTCATGAATGACGCGCAGCTGCAAACGCTACAGGCCTCGACCCATGAATATTATCGGGACGTTCCCCCGCCAGAGGGCGCGATCTGTCTCTATCACGGGCAGGACAGCAAGGACGGCCCGCTGACCAAGTACGTCAAGGTAGGCCCGTTATGAGCGCCTGTAGCCAGAGCCTGGACATTCTGGTGGAGGACCAGCACATCGCCGGCACCCTGCTGACCCCGCCGAATAAGGTGCCCGGTGTGCTTTTCGTACACGGCTGGGGCGGCAGCCAGCAACGCGATCTGGCGCGTGCTCGTGGCATCGCCGGGTTGGGTTGCGTGTGCCTGACCTTCGATTTGCGCGGGCATGAGCGCAACATCGAGGCGCAGGAGCAGGTATCGCGCGAGGACAATTTGGCTGACATTCTCGCCGCCTACGATCTGCTCGCCACACACGAAGCGGTTGACCCCGAGTGCATCGCAGTGATCGGCACCAGCTACGGCGGCTACCTCGCCACGCTGCTTAGCGTGCGGCGTCCGGTGCGCTGGTTGGCTCTGCGAGTGCCGGCGCTGTACTGGGACGAAGAATGGCAACTGCCCAAGCGCAAGCTGGACGTCGCGCGCCTGGCCGAGTACCGCCGCACGCCGCTGAGCGCGCAGGACAACCTGGCGCTCGGCGCCTGCTCCGAATTTCGCGGGGATGTGCTGTTGGTGGAATCCGAGCACGACGATTTCGTCCCGCACACCACGCTGATGAGCTATCGCAACGCCTTCGACAAGGCGCATTCGCTGACCCACCGGACCATGGCCGGCGCCGACCACGGGCTCAGCGAGGACCGCCACCAGCAAGCCTATACACGCATCCTGATCGATTGGGTCAGCGAAATGGTGGTAGGTGCACGGGTAGGCGACTACCCACACCATCTGGTGCGCTATTCCTGAATCGCCGTGATCTCGCCGCGGTTCATCTCGGGCATTCGCCCTTTCAACTGCCACAGGAGACACCGATGAAAATCAGCAAGATCATGACTCGCAACGTTCGCACCCTCGACCCCGAGCGCAGTATTCGCGATGCCGCCAAACTGATGGCCGATATCGACAGCGGTGCATTGCTGATCAACGAGGGCGATCGCCTGATCGGCATGGTCACCGACCGCGACATCGCCGTGCGCGCGGTGGCCGCCGGACTGGACGGCAATACCCCGGTACGTCAGGTGATGAGCAGCAACGTGCGCTATTGCTTCGATGACGAAGATGTCGAGCATGTGGCTGCCAACATGGCCGATATCCAGGTACGTCGGCTGCCGGTGCTCAACCGCGAGAAACGCCTGGTGGGCGTGGTCTCGCTGGGCAATATCGCCTCCGGCCATAGCCGCATGGCCAACGACACCGTGCTGCGCGGCGTAACTTCCGCTCACTGACCCCACCTTTGTGGGAGGGGCTTTAGCCGCAATTGGCTAAACCTCTCCCACTATGAGTCCGGCGCTTCGTTGGGCCGGAGCATCATCACTTCCAAGGTACATCTCTCTCCGTGGGAGGCGCTTCAGCGGCGACGCTTATTGCGCCGGTCGCAGAATCAATGTGCCCAGGGGCGGCAACTGCAAGTCCAGCGAGTCGGTTTGGCCGTGAGCGGCCATCTGCTCGCTGTGCAGTTCGCCCTGCGTGCCGGCGCCCGAGCCACTCCAGCGGCGCTCATCGGTATTGAGCAGCACCTGCCAGCGGCCGGCGTGCGGCACGCCGATGCGGTAGCCGTCGAGCACCTGCGGGGTGAAGTTGTGTACCACCAGCAGCGGCGCGCTGCCCTCGCCGCCCTTGCGCAGCCAAGCGAATACGCTGTTGCGCGCGTCATCGCCGATCAGCCACTGAAAGCCGCTGTCCTGATCGTCGAGGCGATGCAGCGCCGGTTCTTCACGGTACAGGCGATTCAGTTCACGTAGCAGCGCCTGGGCGGCGGCATGCTCGGGATACTGCAGCAGGTACCAGTCCAGTTGCTGGTCGTGGTTCCACTCGCGCCACTGGCCGAACTCGCAGCCCATGAACAGCAATTTCTTGCCCGGGTGGCTCCACATCAGCGCGAGAAACAGGCGCAGGTTGGCGAACTGTTGCCAGCGATCGCCGGGCATGCGCCCGAGTAACGAGCGCTTGCCGTGCACCACCTCGTCGTGGGAGATCGGCAGGATGAAGCGTTCGGAAAAGGCGTAATGCAAGCCAAAGGTGATCTGATGGTGATGGTGCAGGCGGTACATAGGGTCCTGCTGGATGTAACTCAGGCTGTCATTCATCCAGCCCATGTTCCACTTGTGGCTGAAGCCCAGGCCGCCCTGCTGCACCGGGCGGCTGACGCCGGGCCAGGCGGTTGATTCCTCGGCGATCACCAGTGCGCCGGGCACTTCGCTGTGCACCACTTCGTTGAGATGCTGGAGAAATTCGATGGCCTCCAGATTCTCGCGCCCGCCGTGGCGGTTGGGAATCCACTGCCCCGCTTCACGCGAATAGTCGCGATAGAGCATCGATGCCACCGCATCCACGCGCAGGCCGTCGACGTGGTATTCGCGCAGCCAGTACAGCGCGCTGGCCAGCATGAAACCGTGCACCTCGGTGCGGCCGAGGTTGTAGATGCAGGTGTTCCAGTCTGGGTGAAAGCCCTCGAACGGGTGCGCGTACTCATACAGCGCGGTGCCGTCGAACTCGGCCAGGCCGTGGGCGTCGTTGGGAAAGTGTCCCGGCACCCAGTCGAGGATCACGCCGATGCCTGCGCGGTGGCAGCGATCGACGAAGGCGGCGAAGCGCTGCGGGCTGCCGAAACGCGCGGTGGGCGCGAACATCGACAGCGGCTGGTAACCCCAGGAGCCACCGAACGGATGTTCCATGATCGGCATCAGCTCGACATGCGTGAACCCCAGGTCCTGCACGTAGGGAATCAGCCGCTCGGCCAGCGCGTCCCAGTCCGGTGCCTGATCGTCCTGCCACTGCCAGGAGCCGGCATGCAGCTCGTAGATCGCCAGAGGTGCCTGCGATGCCTGGCGTTGCTCGCGCTCGCTCATCCACTGCTGGTCCTGCCAGGCGAAGCTCTCGCCCTGCGGCACCTTCGAGGCGGTGGCCGGCGGCGTCTCGGTGGCCTGCGCCATGGGATCGGCACGCAGCGGCAGCACGCCGTTCGGGCCGAGGATTTCGTACTTGTAGCACTCACCCGGCTGCAGGCGCGGGATGAACAGCTCCCACACGCCCGCCGGGTAGCGCAGGCGCATGGGGTGGCGGCGGCCGTCCCAGCTATTGAAGTCGCCGACCACCGACACCCGCCGTGCATTGGGCGCCCAGACGGCGAAGCGCACGCCAGGCACGCCTTCATGCTCCACCGGTGAGGCGCCCAGACAACGCCACAGCTGACGGTGATTGCCCTCGGCGAACAGGTAGAGGTCGGTGTCGCCCAGCAGCGGACCGAAGGCATAGGGATCTTCGGTTTCCTGCACGCTGCCTGGCCAGTGGATGCGCAGGCGGTAACGCTGCGGCTGGGGCAGCTGCAGCTCGAACAGGCCCTCCGGGTCGCTGCAGTGCATGCGTCCCAGTGGCGAGCCATCGCTGGCCAGCAGGTCGACGGCATCGGCACCCGGCTGCCAAACCCGTACCAGGGTCTCGTCGCCCTGCGGATGTGGCCCGAGGAAGCTGAACGGATCGCCGTCCTCGGCGCGTTGCAGGCGCTGCACTCTGATCTGATTCAAGTTCGCACTCCAGGTAGTTGACGAGCGAGATCCACCAGTCCCTGCAGCGGGACATCGAGCCAGTCGGGGCGGTGGCCGCTTTCGTAGACGATTTCATAGACGGCCTTTTCCAGGCAGAACAGGTCGAGGGCTGCGCCCTCGCCGTCGCGTTCGTACCACTCGTGAGGCAGCCCGTTGGCGGCCAGGCGATAGGCATCGAGGAAGGCCTTGCACGACTGCTCGCGGTAGCGCGCCACCACGCCGCGCACCACCTGCTGGGCATCCACCGCACCATCCACGCCGCCGACATTGCGTTGCGCTACCGCAGCCGCGTAGTCGAAGGAGCGCAACATGCCGGCAACGTCCTTGAACGGGCTGTGGCGCTGGCGGCGCTCCTCCAGCGAGCGGTTGGGCTCGCCTTCGAAGTCGATGATGTAGGCATCGCCCTGCACTACCAGTACCTGGCCCAGGTGCAGGTCGCCATGCACGCGGATGCGCAGGCCGCCTGCGGCTCGCGTCGCCAGGCGCTCGACCGCTGCCAGCAAAGGCGTTTCCCTGGCCAGCAACCAGTCGGCCTGCTCGGCAGTCACCGGACTCAAGCCGTCACGCTGTTTTTTCAGCGCCTGCAAGGCGTCCCGCAGTTGCGCAGCAATGGATTCGGCCCAGCGGGCGCTGTCCTGCTCGCTGCTGAGCTGGTAGCCGAAATCCGGACTTTCCACCGGCCGCGCCAGCACTGCGTGCATTTCGCCAACGCGCTTGCCGAGCACGCCGGCGAATTTCTCCAGTTCGCTCAGCGCATCGACATCGGGATCGGCGGTGC
The DNA here is from genome assembly GCF_016008875.1 of Ectopseudomonas mendocina. Classification (GTDB taxonomy): domain Bacteria; phylum Pseudomonadota; class Gammaproteobacteria; order Pseudomonadales; family Pseudomonadaceae; genus Aquipseudomonas. Next base: position 65,587 of record NZ_JADTQG010000003.1, on the reverse strand, counting down.
CACCGGCCAGTTCGTCGCGGATCGCCCGGTCGAGGGTATTGAGCGTCCATTGCCAGGCGTCGCCCTGGTTGTCCAAATACCGTTGCGCCACCATCAGGGTATGAGGCTGACCGTCCTCGTCGACCCGTATCACCTCGCCGAGAAAAGGCGCGACATTGGCGTAACCGTGATCGCTGAGAAAACGGCCCATCTCCACTTCCGGATGGATGCCGGCAAAACCGCGGCGCAGCAGCTTGAGCAGCACCTGCTCGCCGATCAGCGCCGAGCTGTTGGACTGCTCTGCGGAGAGCAGCTTGACGTCGCTCTTGTCGAGGTTGTCGAGCGCCAGTAGCGCTGCCTCGGCGCGGAACTGCAGTTCGCCGCCGCTGGTGCGCAGTACTGCCTGTTCGCGCAGCAGGCGCAGCACTTGCTGGCTGAACTGCGGCAGGCTGAAGGCATCGGTCAATAGCTCGACGTGGCGGCCGCGGCGCAGACGAGCCAGCGCCAGTTGCTGCGGCAGGTCGTTGCCCTCGGCGCGCTCGGGCACCGCGGCAAGCGGCAGGCGGTAGTGCTCGACGCCGGCCGCGCCGGTCACCTGCACCTCGGCCAGCAGCGGCGCATTGGCGCCCTCGGCCAACGGCATCACGTACAGCAGGCTGACCGCAGCGGACGGTTGCTGCTCACCCGCGAACCAGCGGCGCTTGGGCAAATACAGCGGCAGCGACTCACGTTCCAGCGTCTGCCGCGCACGCCCCTCCATCACTTCGCTCAGGGTGCGGCCGAGCACCAGGGTCTGCAGTTCCGGCATACGTTCGACCGGCTTCAGATGCCAGCTGGGCATCTGCGAGGCGTCGGCCAGGTAGAACCAGTAGAAACCGTACGGCGGCAGCGTCAGCAGGTAGGTGAGCTGGCCTATGGGCGGGAACGAGGCGCCGCCGATCATCTCCACCGGCACCCGGTCGCAGTAGTCTGCCAGCTCCAGCTCGACGGCCTGGGCCGCACTGGACAGGTTGGCCACGCAAAGGATCTGCTGCTCATTGCCATCCTCGCCGCGATGCGTGCGCAGGTAGGCAAGAATGCGCCGGTTGCTCGGCGCCAGCATGGTCAGCGAGCCACGGCCAAAGGCCTTGTGCTGGTTGCGAATGGCGAGCATGCGCCGTGTCCAGTTGAGCAGCGAATGCGGGTCGCGCGCCTGCGCCTCGACGTTGATGGTCTGGAAGCCATACAGCGAATCCATGATCGGCGGCAGCACCAGGCTGGCCGGGTCGGCACGGGAAAAGCCGCCGTTGCGGTCCACCGACCACTGCATCGGCGTGCGCACGCCGTCGCGGTCGCCAAGGTAGATGTTGTCGCCCATGCCGATCTCGTCGCCGTAGTACAGCGTCGGCGTGCCGGGCATGGACAGCAGCAGGCTGTTGAGCAGCTCGATGCGCCTGCGGTCGCGCCCTACCAGCGGCGCCAGACGCCGGCGAATGCCGAGGTTGATGCGCGCGCGGCTGTCGGCGGCGTAGTAGTTCCACAGGTAGTCGCGCTCGTCGTCCGTGACCATCTCCAGGGTCAGCTCATCGTGGTTGCGCAGGAAGATCGCCCACTGACAATTGGGCGGGATCTCCGGCGTCTGGCGCAGGATGTCGGTGATCGGGAAACGGTCTTCCTGGGCGATGGCCATGTACATGCGCGGCATCAGCGGGAAGTGGAAGGCCATGTGGCACTCGTCGTCTTCACCGAAGTACGGTCGGGTGTCCTCCGGCCACTGGTTGGCCTCGGCCAGCAGCAGGCGATCCGGATAGCGCGCGTCCAGTTCGGCACGGATGCGCTTGAGCACGGCGTGGGTCTCCGGCAGGTTCTCGCTGCTGGTGCCGTCGCGCTCGATCAGGTACGGGATGGCGTCCAGGCGCAGGCCGTCGACGCCCATGTCGAGCCAGAAGCGCATCACTCCGAGCACGGCTTCGAGCACCTTGGGGTTGTCGAAATTGAGGTCCGGCTGGTGCGAGTAGAAGCGGTGCCAGAAGTACTGGCCGGCCACCGCGTCCCAGGTCCAGTTGGACTTCTCGCTGTCGATGAAGATGATCCGCGTGCCGGCGTATTTCTCGTCGCTGTCGGACCAGACGTAATAGTCACGGGCCTTGGAGCCCTTCTTCGCCCGGCGCGCACGCTGGAACCAGGGGTGCTGGTCCGAGGTGTGGTTGATCACCAGCTCGGTGATCACGCGCAGGCCGCGCCGGTGCGCCTCGGCGATGAACCGCCGGGCATCGCTCAACGAGCCGTAATCCGGATGCACGCCGCGGTACATGGCGATGTCGTAGCCATCGTCACGGCGTGGCGACGGGTAGAACGGCAGCAGCCAAAGGGTGTTGACGCCGAGGTCGGCGATGTAGTCGAGCTTGTCGATCAGCCCCTGAAAGTCGCCGATGCCGTCGTTGTTGGCGTCGAAGAACGACTTTACGTGGACCTGGTAGATCACTGCGTCCTTGTACCACTGCGGGTCGTTGAGAAAGGTCTTGCCGGCGCTGCGCTTGGCCATGGTGCTACTCCGTTGTTCAGCCTACGGTCTGGATTCGCCAGATGCCGAATGGCAGGTGCCAGGGTTCGATACGCATCCACTGCACCTTGCCGTGCCAGGTCCAGCGGTGACCGTTCATCAGGTCTTCACCGTGCAGATCGGCGTCATCAGGCAGGCCCAGCTCCCACAGCGGCAGTTCGAAATGCGCCTCCTGGGCGTGGTGCGGATCGAGGCTGACGGCGATCAGGATGAAGTTGCTCAGATCCGCGGTGCGCTTGCCGAAGTAGAGGATGTTGTCGTTCCACGCGGTGTAGGCCTGGAAACCCAGGTGGGTCTGCAGCGCCGGGTTCTCGCGGCGGATCTGGTTGAGTCGGGCGATCTCGGCGTTGATGTTGCCGGTTGCCTGGTAGTCGCGCGGGCGCAGCTGGTACTTCTCCGAATCGAAGTACTCCTCCTTGCCCGGCACCGGCTCGGCCTCGCACAGTTCGAAGCCCGAATACATGCCCCACAGCCCGGAACCCATGGTCGCCAGCGCCGCGCGGATGAGAAAGCCGGGGCGGCCGCTGCGCTGCAGGAAATACGGGTTGATGTCCGGCGTGTTGACGAAGAAGTTCGGCCGGTAACAGTCGCGCCAGGGTGCCTGGTTCAGTTCGGTCAGGTAGGTCTGCAGCTCGGCCTTGGTGTTGCGCCAGGTGAAGTAGGTGTAGCTCTGGCTGAAGCCGAGCTTGCCCAGCCGCGCCATCATCGCCGGGCGGGTGAAGGCCTCGGAGAGGAAAATCACCTCGGGATGGCGTTCACGCACGTCGGCGATCAGCCACTCCCAGAATGGCATCGGCTTGGTGTGCGGATTGTCGACGCGAAACAGCGTCACGCCCTGCTCCACCCAGCCCAACACCACGTCGCGCAATGCCAGCCACAGCTCGGGCATGGCCGCCTCGGCATAGAACTCGACGTTGACGATGTCCTCGTACTTCTTCGGCGGGTTCTCGGCATGGCGAATGCTGCCGTCCGGCCGCCAGCTGAACCAGCCAGGGTGCTGCTTGAGCCAGGGGTGATCGGGCGAGCACTGCACGGCGAAATCCAGCGCTACTTCCAGGCCGTGGTCGCGGGCCACACGGACCAACTGACGAAAATCCTCGAGGCTGCCGAGCTGCGGGTGCACAGCCTCGTGGCCGCCCTCCTCGCTGCCGATGGCATAGGGGCTGCCGGGGTCGTTGGGGCCGGCCTTGAGGCTGTTGTTCGGCCCCTTGCGGTGCGCCCGGCCGATGGGGTGGATGGGCGGAAAATACAGCACGTCGAAGCCCATCCGGGCGATTTCTGGAATACGTGCATGCACGTCGGCGAACGTGCCGTGGCGCTGCTCGTCGCCCAGCGAGCGGGGAAACAGCTCGTACCAGCTGGCGAATTCGGCCAGGCTGCGCTCGACGTCCAGCGGGTAATTCGGCGTGCGCAGCAGGTGCGGACGATATTCGGCGCGGCGCATCAGCTCGTTGACCGACGGGTCGATCAGCACGGCTTCACGTTCGGCCTGTGACTGCGAGGCCTCCATGCGCTCGATCAGCGCCGCCAGTTCGGCACGCAATCCTTCCGGCGCCTGCGCGGCGATGCGCCGAACCAGATCGGCGCCCTCCTGCAGTTCCAGTTCCACCGGCACGCCGGCGCCAAGCTTCTTCACCAGCTCCTGGCGGAAGCTTGCGTACACGTCCAGCCAGGCTTCTATGGCAAATTCGCCGCGGCCCTGCTGGTCGATGTGCAACGTGGCGCTCCAGCGGTCATTGCCCAGCGCCTGCATCGGCGTGCGCTGCCAGGTGGCTTCGCCGTTGGCGCGCCACAAAAGGTCGGCGGCCAGCTGCTCATGGCCGTCGCTGAAGATCACCGCACTGACCAGCTGCGGCCGGCCACACAGGCATTTGCTGGCGAAGCGGCCACCCTCGATGGTTGGTTGAACCGCTTCGATGGCCAGCCGAGGCTGGGCGATGGCGTGAGTAACGGTCTGGTCGGCATGCTGCGGGGACGGCATCTTTCCTGGCTCCTCTACGCCTGGCGGACGTTTTCAAGGGATTGGTGAGCAGGCCATGAGCCGCGAGAGAGACGCTGGGCCTGCATGAAATACCGAGGCCGTAGCCGCGAGAAAAGTTCAGGCAGTTTTTGCCCGGTCGAAGCGACCTGTGCTCATGGCCTAGGATCGTTCTCGTCATCCGGCTTGACCTTGACGTTCGGATCGACCATCAGCGGCATGAGATGCAGCACCACCAGCACGACCACCGTGGACAGCACCGCAGTGGCTTCCCGACCAAGGCCGACGGCAACGCCAATGGCCGCCGACGCCCACAGGCCGGCTGCGGTGGTCAGGCCTTTGACGTCGGAGATGTTCTGCCCCTTGAGAATGGTGCCGGCGCCGAGAAAGCCCACCCCGGCGGCGATGCCCTGAATCACCCGGCTCATGGCGTCGGCTTCGGCGCCGTCCTGCTCCAGGGCCATGACGAAGATCGCCGCACCCAGGCACACCAGCATGTGCGTGCGAATGCCGGCAGCCTTGCCCATCACCTCGCGCTCGTAGCCGAGCAGGCCACCGAGAACCATGGCCAGCACCAGGCGCAGGGTTGCGCGGGTGATGTGTTCCACCTGGCCAAGGTCGGAAAATTCCTGCACCAGGGTGGTAAGAATTCGCTCAAGGATGTCCATATGCGTCAACTCTGCAGAAGCGTTCCTGTTCTGAGCGAAGAAAGCGCCAAGAGGTTCGCTTGATCCGCGCCGCCCGGTTATCCGAAACGGGGAACCAATCGCCCTGCCGTGCATTCATTGCGAATAGGCGCCATGGGCAATTCCGCTGCATGGCGAATCGGGAGAACGCTCATGCCACGTGGCAGCAAAGACAAGTACACCGAGAAACAGAAGCGCAAGGCCGAACACATCGAGGACAGCTACAAGGATCGCGGCATCCCGCAGGATGAGGCCGAAGCGCGGGCCTGGGCCACGGTCAACAAGCAGTCCGGTGGTGGCGACAAGGCTGGCGGTTCCGGGCGCAAGACCAGCGCGGCCAGCAAGAAGGCAGCACGTAGTTCATCGGCACATCGTGCGGCGGCCACCCGCGAAGGCAAACCGCGACCGGGCCAACGCCTGGAGGCGATGAACAAGACCGAGCTGATGGACCTGGCGCGCAAGCGCGACATCGCCGGCCGCTCCAGCATGCGCAAGGACGAATTGCTGCAGGCGCTGCGCAAGCACGCTGCCTGAAGGCGGCGCGCAGTGGCAGCAGTTTGGCGGTATTTTCAGCTATACCCGGCCCGTCTCCCAGGTGTGGGAGACGGGATCAAACGCGCATGGCTCTGATCGAGCGGCGCTAGTTTCAGCGCCCTCTATGAAAAGCACCGACGCTCATTGAGGCGTCGTCAAAAACGGATTCGGATTGTTCGCTCGTACACTCGAATGCGAGGCGGTCCGTTGTTCATCTGTTTTGTGCATCGCCTGACCTGCGCGCGACGGCTTCTCGAACAGAACCTAGGGAGTTTGCTCCCGTTCACGCGCCACCCGCTCGCCGCAGTCGCAGCCAGCGCTCTGGCACTGCACCATGCCCTTTGGATGGCGCTGCATGCAGGCCTCACAGCAGTAGACCAGATCATCGCCCGCGACTTCGTGCACCCAGTCGCGGGACTCCGCCGTGCAATCGCAGTGTGGACAGGCGCAGGTAGGTGCGTTCATGGCTTGCGCTCCTCATCGGTGGGTACCACTTCGTCGCTCCAGGGCTTGCCGTCGAGTGGCGCCGAGCGTGCCAGCTCCGCTTCGTCGAGGCCGAAACCGCCTCCGACCTCGGTCTCGTCGACCACGCTGAGCTCTTCGTCGTTGGCGCCGTTGCCGCCGCGCTCGAATGGTGAGCGCGCGCCGCTGTCGTCGATCAGGGTATCCGGGCTCATATCATCGAGGCTGACGTTGTCCTCGTGCTCGCTTTCGCCGAGCGTTGCGGCGCCGGTCAGGCCGATTTCCTCCTCGCTGCCGGACGACGCACGCGCAGTCTGCTGCAACGAGGGCTCGCCCGTACCGAGACTGTCTTCGTCATCGGTGAAGTCCAGCGCCTTTTCATCGATGCGCTCCTGGGTTGGACCTGGGATGGTGTCTTTCATGGGATGCCTCCTTTGATCGACAGGTGTCACGCGTGGCGACGGCACAATCGCGCCATCGCCCGTGCGTTCGGCTTATGGCGAGATCGGGTCGCTGGCCGGGAAGGTTTCCTCGACGGCATGGTCCAGGCGGCTATCCTGGCGCCCTTTCAAGGTATCCACTTCCTTCTGCAGGCGCGGCAGTGCGGCGCGCAGTTCGGCTACGCGCTCGCGCAGGCACTCCAGTTCGGCTTTGGGGTCGCTGATCAGCCCCTTGACCACACAGTGCCCACTCAGCCCACGCTGCAGCAGCGCGGCGCCGCCAAGGGCCTTGAGCACACCCGAAGTCCCGCCCTGGCAGACACCAGCGACGATGGCAGTAGCGCCTGTAGCGAGCGAGATGGCGCGTTCAATACGAGGGACGTTTTGGGTCAATGACATGGCATTTCTCCTGATGGTTGCATGACGAAGGCCAATTGCGGCGCCCGTGAGATTTAGAAGGCCTATCGGGCGCCAAAGGTTCAGAGAATCGGGCCAGCGGTCGATTCCGGCTCAGGGCCGCAGAATCACCTTGCGGCATTGCTCGCGCCGCGAGTCGAACAGGCGATAACCCTCGGCCGCATCGGCCAGCGACATACGGTGACTGATGATGATTTCCGGGTTCAGCTCGCCCCGCTGGATATGCTCCAGCAACGTTGGCAGCAACGGGTGAACATGGGTCTGGCCCATCTTGAATGTCAGCCCCTTGTCGAAGGCATCGCCGAACAGAAAACCGTGGATGAAGCCTGCATAGACGCCCGGCACGCTCACCGTGCCGCCACGGCGTACGGCCGCAATGCACTGACGCAGCGCCACGCCGCTGCTGGCCTCCAGCTTGAGCGTGGTCAGCACGGTTTCGGTTAGGCTGCCCTTGGCCTCGAAGCCCACCGCGTCGATCACCGCATCCACGCCGCGGTGCCCTGGCGTCTGCTCGATGATGGCGCTGGCCGGGTCGTCGACCTCGTCGAAGTTGATCGGTATCACGCCATAGGTCTGCTGGGCATAGGCCAGGCGGTAATCGTGGTGATCGACCATGAAGATCTGCTCGGCCCCGAGCATGCGCGCGCAGGCAGCGCTCATCAGCCCCACCGGGCCGGCCCCGTAGATCGCCACGCGACTGCCGGGTTTGACTCCGGCATTGACGGCTGCCTGGTAGCCGGTGGGCAGGATGTCGGTGAGGAACAGCACCTGCTCGTCATCGAGCACGTCCGGCACCTTGAACGGCCCGGTATTGGCCTTGGGCACGCGCACCAGTTCAGCCTGCCCGCCCGGCACGCCGCCATACAGGTGGCTGTAGCCGAACAGTGCCGCGCCTGAGGGAATCTGCTTCTTGTTGAGAATCGCGCCGCGCCCAGGATTGGTGGTTTCGCAGGCCGCATGCAGGTCCATCTGGCAGAAGAAGCAGTCGCCGCAGGCAATGACGAAGGGCACGATAACCCGGTCGCCCTTGCTGACTGCGGTGACTTGCGGGCCGACTTCCTCGACCACGCCCATGAACTCGTGGCCGAAGATATCGCCGTCCTTGACCTGCGGAATCTTGCCGCGATACAGGTGCAGATCCGAGCCGCAGATCGCCGTGGCGGTAACTCGCAGAATGATGTCGTCGGGCTGTTCGATGATCGGGTCAGGCACCCGCTCCACCCGGACATCGTGACTGCCGTGATAGGTCAATGCTTGCATGAGGCTTCTCCCGGATTAGGCATGTGTCTAGTTCCGAAATCGCTGCCGGGCAGATGTTCAGGCTATCTGCCGAACGTCCTGCAGGGATGTCTGTTGCATCAGCGTGTCGACCACTTCGCGCACGGCTGCTCGATGCTCTGCGCCGCCGCTGCGGGCGCGGCGATAGAGGCCAAGCTGGGCTTCGGCGCTGCCGCCGATACGGGCCAGCTTGCGCGCGTGGGACATGATCCAGCCCTCCTCGGGCGCGATCTGCTCGGCGATGCAGGCCAGCACCTGATCCAGCCAGGCGGCGAACGGCAAGGTGTTCTGGCTACGCGGTTCGATGAACAGCCCGCGCAGGCCGCGGCGCTTGGCGCGCCAGCGATTTTCCAGGGTGAGGATGCGTGTCAGCGGGTCGTCGAACCAGTCATGGTGTGGGGCATCCAGCGCGTGGCCGAGCATGGCGCGGAATAACCCGGCGATGCACAGCGCATCCTGCAGTTGCGGGCAGGCGTCGGCGATGCGCAGCTCGAGAGTGGGAAAGCGTAACGACGGGCGAATGTTCCACCACAGGTTGACGGCCGAGCCGATGCAGTCGGTAGCGGTCATCACCTTGAGGTAGCGCTGGTATTCGGCGTCATCGCGAAAGTGATCGGGAATGCCCATGCGCGGCCATTCATCGCAGACGGCCTGGCGGTAGCTCATCAGGCCGCAGGGCCGGCCATCCCAGAATGGCGAGGATGCACTCAGCCCCAGCAATAGCGGCAGCCAGGGCGTCAGACGGTTCATCAGACGGATGCGGTCGATACCTTCAGGCACACCGACATGCACATGCAGGCCGGCCAGCACGCTGCGGCTGGCGACGATGCGGTAATCGTCGAAAATCGCCCGATAGCGCGCCATGTTGGTCGCCTGCACGCTACGCCATTGCCCCAGCGGATGGGTGCCGGCAGCGAGGATGCCACAGCCGAATTCGCTGGCCTTCTCGGCCATGGTGCGGCGCGCCTGGCCGAGAAAGTCGCGCGCCTCTTCGAGGCTGGTGAGCACAGGCGTCACCACTTCGAACTGCGCGGCGAACATCTCGCGCGTCACGCACTGGCCCAATGCGCGACGGCTGGATACGGCAAAGGCCTCGACCCCCTGCTGTGCCACGCAGCGACTCGCCAGGTCGGTCAGAAAGTACTCCTCTTCGATGCCGAACGTGCTTGTGGTCATGACCCGCCTACTCCCAGAACTCCTGCAGTTGAGGGTTGGCCGGCCGCCTGGGTTCAACCTGTTTGACGCAGCGCCGAGCGAAGCGAATTTAGGTGGAATCTTTATCCAGGCAGAGCCCTCCTAAACAGAACATGGCCCCCCGTTTTTTCAGGAGACTTGACCCATGTCGATCGCCAGTTTCATCGACACGCCTGCCGCACAACGGATTTCCTTCGCTCCTGCCACTGGTCCCTGGCAGAGCCTTTATCGCCAACTGCTGGACGAACCCGAACCGGGGCACCCGCAAGCCAGGGAATTCATCCAGCAATGCCTGGGTGAGGTCGCGCAGCTGCCCTGCGAACTGCCGGCCAGCCCTTATGAGCTGGCTGCCTGGTCGTTGCGTCGGCATCAAAGCGTGACTGCCGATTACGCCCGTTACCTCGAAGGGCGACGCTCGGGTCAGGGCCGCCGTTTCTTTCCACGCAAGGCGCATGCCCTGCATTTTCTCCGCGCGGTCGCGCCAACCAAGCTGGTCGACGGCGCCTGGCTCTACGGCGCCCTGCCCCACTGGCGCGATTACCGCGTTTACCCGCTGGTGCAGACTTACCTGGAAGAGTTGGGCGAAGGCGCGCCCGCGCAGAATCATGTGCTGCTCTATCGGCAGCTGCTGGCCAGCCAGGGCTGTGAAGATGCGCTGGAACTGGACGACGCGCTGTATCGCCAGGGCGCCATCCAACTGGCCCTTGGGCTGCTGGTCGACGAGTTTCTGCCCGAGGTGATCGGTTACAACCTCGGCTATGAGCAATTACCGCTGCACTTGCTGATCAGCGCCTTCGAGCTCAACGAGCTGGACATAGACCCCTATTATTTTCAGTTGCACGTAACCATCGACAATGGCTCCAGCGGCCATGCCGCCAAGGCGGTGCAAAGCGTGCTGGACAACCTGCCCCGAGTTGGTGATGCGCAGGCTTTCTACGAGCGCGTGATGCGTGGCTATCTGCTTAACGATCTGGGCATTGGCTCCACCGCCGTGATCGACGGTTTCGATCTGCAGCAGCAGGTACTGCAGATGCTCGAAGGCAAGCGCAAGGTGGCCAGCCAAGTGCATTCCGACTACTGCCGCATCGAGGGACGTACGGTGAACCAGTGGCTGGGCAGCTCCGGCAATGTGGCGGGCTTTCTTGAGGCGCTGCAGCGCAATGGCTGGATACGACGCGACAAGGACCCGGTCGAAAGCCGTTTCTGGCGTCTGGTAGAGGGCCAGGGCGCAGCGATGTTCGGAGTCTTCAGCCCCTACGAGCGCCAGTTGCTGCAGGATTGGATATCCGGCGACTGGCAGCAGGCCGAACAGCGCTCGCCGTTTCGTGCACGCCGGACAAGCCAGGCTGCCACATCATCCGGTGCCGGTACGCAACGGGGCGAACTGGATCGTGAGCGGCGCGACATGCTCCGGCAGTTGCAGGGCCTGGATGCTTATCGGCGCGAATGCCGCCTGATCGAATTGCAGTCGCCGGCCCAGCACTGGACCAGCGCCGGCCTGGCCGCCACCCGTACCTTCACGGCGATGATGCGACAGCCGCGCTGACCAAGGAGCTCGCATATGCCCGAACAGACCTTCGACACCCCACAAACTGAGGCGCTGCTTCATCTGGGCGCCCTGCTGTGCGCGCGCGGCTACCACTTCGTCACCCCGACGCCGCTTACCCATCAACGGGTCAACCAGCGCGCAGGCAATGCGCCGGCAAACGACCTGCGTGACGTATTCGGCTGGAGCCGTCCCTTCGTCGAGGGGACGCTGGACGAGGAAATCGTCGAGGCCATGCGGGAAGCGCAGGTGCTGCAGCCTCACGCTCAGGGCTGGGCCAGTCTGGTGCGCTTCTCCAACCTGGGCGACGACCTCTACGTGCACTCGCGCTTCCCCACCGAGGAAAGCGACGCGGTGTTCTTCGGCCCAGACACTTACCGCTTCACCCGTTTGCTGCGCGATTACCTGGCGCACGCCAAACAGCCGTTGCGGCGCATCGCCGATATTGGCTGTGGTGCCGGCCCTGGTGCGATAACCGCGGCGCAGTTGCGTCCGGAGGCCGAAGTCTTGGCGCTGGATATCAATCCCAGGGCTCTGGCCATGACCTCGGTGAACGCGCGCCAGGCCGGTATCGATAATCTTCACGCACAGAGCAGCGACCTGCTTCGCGATGTGCCGGGCCAGTTCGATCTGATCATCGCCAACCCGCCGTACATGCTCGATCCACAACAGCGCACCTATCGCCACGGCGGCGGCAAACATGGCGCCGGGTTGTCCCTGGCGATCTTCGATACGGCGATGGAACGCCTGGCGCCCGGCGGTACGCTGCTGCTCTATACCGGTGTCGCGATCTTTGCCGGCGAGGACCCCTTGCTCAATGCCATCCGCCTGTCGCTGCGCGACACCGGCTGGGACTGGGATTATCAGGAACTCGATCCGGACGTGTTTGGCGAAGAGTTGCAGAAACCCGAATACGCTGAGGCCGAACGTATCGCCTGCGTCGCGTTGCGGCTGACCTATCAGCCCAATCTGCGCCAGCGCTAAGCCGGCGCCTGCCAGACGCAGGCACCGGCCCTTCTAGGCTCAGGCTGCGTTGGCCTGAGCGCTGCTCTTGAGGGACTTGCGCAGCACTTCCATCGACTCGCCCAGTTCCTCCAGCTGCTGCTTGCTCAGCAGCTTGCGGGCCTGCGGGAACATGTCGCGCTCCTCTTCCTCGATATGGTGTTCCAGCAGTTCCTTGAGCACTTTGACCCGGCCCGCGAACTCGATGGTCGAAGGCGGCGTTTCCTTGATATCGGGCAGTACCAGCGCCTCCACGGCGCGGTGCTCTTCCTTGGCCTCGACGGCCAGCACGGCGTCATCCTTGCTGCCGGCCTGCCTGAAGGCCGGATAGAAGATCTGCTCTTCGAGTTCGGTATGGATCTTCAATTCCTGCTCGATCTTGCCCAGCAGCTTCGTACGTGTCTGCACCGCTCGCTCGGTGGTTTCCTCGAGCTTGCTCAGCAGGTCCTTGACGGTTTCGTGGTCCTTTTTCAGCAGTTCGATGGCATTCATCGTCTTGCTCTCCTCAGGTCTACTAATCACATCATTACAAAACCCGGGCCCGCTCGAAGCGGGCCCAGGCGTGACGATCACGAGTCGCGACCGCTTTGGCTTTTCTGGCCACCCTTGCGCCCGGCCTCGGACGCTCTCTGACGGTCATTGGCGAAGTTGCCGCCACTGTTGTGACCACCCTTACGGCCGGCTTCGGAAGCCTTGGCCCGATCATTTGCGAAGTTACCCGGATTTTTATTGGTCGCCATTGCTGGTACCTCCTGAGAGTTTTTCGCGAGGCGTTATTGCCCCTACATGATTTCAGGCAGGGGCTACGCCGAGTTGTTCAGGCTTTTTTCATCAGCCATTGACCACACTGCCGCCGTTTACGTGAAGCATCTGGCCCGTGACATAAGACGCGTCGTTACTGGCCAGATAGACGAATGCCGGCGCCACTTCTGCAGGTTGTCCCGGGCGCCCCATTGGCGTCTCTGCACCGAATTCGGAGACCTTTTCCGCACTGAAGGTAGAGGGAATCAGCGGCGTCCAGATCGGCCCTGGTGCGACACCGTTGACGCGGATGCCGCGCGGCGCCAGGTTGATCGACAGCGACCGGGTGAACGACGTAATCGCACCCTTGGTGGACGAGTAGTCGAGCAGCATCGGGTTGCCCTTGTAGGCCGTCACCGAACTGGTGTTGATGATGCTCGAGCCCGGCTGCAGGTGCGGCAACGCGACCTTGGTCAGGTGGAACATGGCGAAGATGTTGGTGCGGAAGGTCTGCTCCCACTGCGCCTCGTCGAGTGCTTCGAGGTTGTGCTCGGGGTGCTGCTCGCCGGCATTGTTGATGAGGATGTCGAGGCGTCCCCACTTGGCGATCACCGCATCGACCACGCACTGACAGAAACTGCCATCACCCACGTCTCCCGCCACGGCCATGGCTTCGCCGCCGTGCCGATTCACTTCGTCGAGGGTTTTCTGCGCATCCTCGTCCTCGTTGAGATAAACCAGCGCGACCTTGGCGCCTTCGAGGGCGAAGTGCACGGCGACGGCGCGGCCGATGCCGCTGTCGCCACCGGTGATGATCGCCACCTTGCCGGCCAGCTTGCCAGCGGCGCGGTAATCGTCAGCGAGGTAAACCGGTTCTGGATGCATGGCGTGCTCGACGCCAGGTCGCCGCTCCTGATGCTGAGCGGGCAAAGTCTTGTCGTTCATCTTCACTCCTCCCTTCGGCTAAGCGTTCAGACCGCCTTCAGACGCGGGCTGGCCATCACCGGGTGGGTTTTATGGCGATTCTCAAAACAGAAGTTGGTAGCTTGCACATAGCCTTCGGCCGAACCGCAGTCGAAGCGGCGACCCTTGAACTTGTAGGCCAGCACACAGCCCTGCTGGGCCTGTTTCATCAGCGCATCGGTAATCTGGATCTCGCCGCTCTTGCCTGGCTCGGTCTGTTCGATCAGTTCGAAAATGTCCGGTGTGAGGATATAGCGGCCGATGATTGCCAGGTTCGACGGCGCATCTTCAGGGTTGGGTTTTTCCACCATTCGCTCGATGCGGAAGATGTCGTCACGCAGCGCTTCGCCGGCGATCACGCCGTAGCGCGAAACCTCCTCCATCGGCACTTCCTGGATGGCCACGATCGAACAGCGGAACTGCTCGTAGAGCTTGACCATCTGGGTCAGTACGCCGTCGCCTTCCAGGTTCAGGCACAGGTCGTCGGCCAGTACCACGGCGAACGCTTCGTCGCCGATCAACGAACGGCCGGTGAGGATGGCGTGACCAAGGCCTTTCATTTCGATCTGACGGGTGTAGGAGAAGGTGCACTGATCGATCAGGTGGCGTACGCCGCTGAGGGATTTTTCCTTACCGGTATTGGAAATCTCGTGCTCCAGCTCATAGCTGATATCGAAGTGGTCTTCCAGCGAGCGCTTGCCCCGACCGGTAACGATGGCAATTTCATGCAGCCCGGCTTGCAGTGCTTCTTCGACGCCATACTGGATCAACGGGGTGTCGACTACCGGGAGCATTTCCTTGGGCATCGACTTGGTAGCGGGAAGAAAACGGGTGCCGTAACCGGCGGCGGGAAACAAACATTTCTTGATCATGGTTTCTGTACCAGTTGAGTGACTCGGTACTAGAACTTGACCTGGCTGAAGTCTTTGCAGTTCAAGGAATTTCGCGCGATTGCCGTTTCGCTGCGAGCGCTGTGTTGCGAGTGAGGGAAAGGAGGCCCGTAGCGGGCCTCCCCCAGGCTACGCAATCACTCAACTGCGGCCTCCACCGTGGCTGTTCTGGCCACCTTTGCGGCCAGCCTCGGAGGCTTTCTGACGATCATTGGCAAAATTGCCGCCGCTGTTCTGGCCGCCTTTCTTGCCTGCTTCGGAAGCTTTTTCACGATCGTTGGCGAAGTTGCCAGGGTTCTTGTTAGTCATCTCGTTTCTCCTCAGTGATGGGCAGAATTGCCCGTGCACTGACTTGGAGGAAGGGCCCTGCGAGGACGTTCAGGCTATTTATCCGCCTCGCTCGGCAATCACTGACGAGCGGTCATGTGGATTTTTCGTCAGGCCGCTGGATGATGGAAATCTTGCCGTTACGCTCGACGATCGCGTAGCGAATCTGGTTCAGCCGCTCTAGCCTGCTCTCTCGCGCCGACATCCATGATGTCGTCGAGGGTCAGGCGCGCCTTGTTCATACGCCACTGCATCGGCACGCCGTCTTCGACAATGATGATCGGCGATCCATCGAGCAGGTGCGCCAGCCATTCGTTGCGGCGCTTGAGCAGCGAGGCACCGACGTCCAGCGCGATCAGGGTCGCGACCACCAGAATCATGTTGGTGAGGGAGAAATCATCGCCCAGCAGCGCCTGCTGCGTGGCCTCGCCGATGATCAGCAGCACGAAATCGAAGGTGGTCTGTTCAATGCCGGTCGAGCAGGTGGAAGCGCGGCAGACCGAGATGCCAGTGAATCGCCGCCAGCCGGGCCGCCAACACCACGAACATCGCTGCGGCAGTATCCAGCCAGTGCGGCGTTCCCAGAGCGCGCAGACCGATGAAGGTAAGCGCGCCGGCGATGCAGGCGGTGGCGTAGATTTCCTTCTGGAAGATCAGCGGGATCTCGTTGCACAGCACGTCACGAATCACCCCGCCGACCACGCCGGTCATCACCCCCATGATCACCGCGGTGCTGATCGGCGTGCCGTTTTGCAACGCCAACTCGGTGCCGTACACGGTGAACACGGCGAGACCGAAGGCATCGGCGATCAGCAGGCCTTTCTCGTGAATCGGCCGGGTCATGCGCACCCAGGCCACGGTACCCAGTGCCGCCAGGGAGGCGACGAGGATATAGGTGTCGTCGCGAATCCAGCTGACCGGA
Source organism: Ectopseudomonas mendocina (assembly GCF_016008875.1). Taxonomy (GTDB): domain Bacteria; phylum Pseudomonadota; class Gammaproteobacteria; order Pseudomonadales; family Pseudomonadaceae; genus Aquipseudomonas. The sequence continues at coordinate 49,686 of NZ_JADTQG010000003.1, read as the reverse complement.
TGATTGTCCAGAATCAGATCGCGCAGCGTGCCGCCACCCAGAGCGGTAACGATGGCCATCACCAGTACGCCGAACAGGTCCATGGACTTGCGTCCGGCCATCAGCGCACCGGTGATGGCGAACACCGCCACGCCGAACAGGTCGGCGACATAGAACAGCGTTTCCATGACGCCCTCAGCGGCTGACCGGCGTACGTAGCGTGACGAATTCTTCGGCGGCGCTCGGGTGCACGCCGATGGTTTCATCGAAGATCTGCTTGGTCGCACCGGCCTTGAGCGCGATGGCCAGACCCTGGACGATCTCGCCCGCCTCCGGGCCGACCATATGGCAGCCGAGCACGCGATCGTTGTCGGCATCGACCACCAGCTTCATCAGGGTGCGCTCCGGGTTCTCGGTGAGCGTCAGCTTCATCGGACGGAAGCGGCTCTCGAAGACCTTCACCTTGTGCCCGTCTTCGATGGCCTGCTCTTCGCTGAGGCCAACGGTGCCAATGTTCGGCAGGCTGAACACGGCGGTCGGAATCATCCGGTAGTCCAGTGGACGATATTCCTCCGGCTTGAACAGCCGACGCGCCACGGCCATGCCTTCGGCCAGCGCGACCGGCGTGAGCTGCACGCGACCGATCACATCGCCGAGGGCGAGAATCGACGGCGTGGAGGTCTGGAACAGATCGTCGACTTCGATGTAGCCGCGCTTGTCCAGCTTGACCTCGACATTCTCCAGACCGAGGTTGTCCAGCATCGGGCGACGGCCGGTGGCGTAGAACACGCAATCGGCCTCCAGTACGCGGCCGTCCTTTAGCGTGGCGGCGAGGCTGCCGTCGGCCTTGCGTTCGAGGCTGGCGATATCGGCATTGAACTGCAGGTCCAGGCCTTTCTTGCTCAGCTCGTCGCGCAGGTGCTCACGCACCGCGCCGTCGAAGCCGCGCAGGAACAAGTCACCGCGATACAGCAGCGAGGTCTGCGCGCCCAGGCCATGGAAGATCGAGGCGAACTCCACGGCGATATAGCCGCCGCCGACCACCAGCACGCGCTTGGGCAACTGCTCGAGGAAGAAGGCTTCATTGGAGCTGATGGCGTGCTCGCGACCAGGAATGTCTGGAATATGGGGCCAGCCGCCAGTGGCGATGAGAATGCGCTCGGTACTATGGCGCTCGCCATTGACCTCGACGGTGTGGGCATCGACGATGCGCGCATGGCCTTCGAACAGACTGACGCCGCTGTTGGTCAACAGATTGCGGTAGATGCCATTGAGGCGCTCGATTTCGCGGTTCTTGTTGGCGATCAGCGTCGGCCAGTCGAAATTCGCCTCGCCCAGCGACCAGCCGAAACCCGCGGCTTGCTCGAAGTCCTCGGCGAAATGCGCGCCGTACACCAGCAGTTTCTTCGGTACGCAGCCGACGTTGACGCAGGTGCCGCCGAGGTAGCGGCTTTCGGCGACCGCAACGCGAGCACCATAACCAGCGGCGAAACGCGCCGCACGTACGCCGCCGGAACCGGCGCCGATCACGAACAGGTCGAAGTCGTAACTCATGAGGTATCTCCTTGGCAGATGGGGAGCATACCGTAAAGGCTAGCGCTAAGCTGAAAGCAGGAGGTGGATATGCGCCCTACCCTGACTCATCTCGCCCTGCACGTTCCCGATCTCGATGCCTGCATCGCCTTCTATGCGCAGTTCTGTGGTATGCAGGTGATCCACGAACGCCCCGGCAAGGGCACACGCATCGTCTGGATGGCTGAACCGGGCAAGGAGCATCAGTTCATATTTGTCATCATGCCCGGCGGCCAGGACCGCAACCTGGCCGCCAACGACTACAGCCACTTCGGCTTCGCCCTAGGCTGCCGCGAGGAAGTCGAGCGCATCGCCGCCCTGGCCGAGCGCGAAGGCTGCCTGATCTGGGCGCCTCGGGACGAGCCCTACCCGGTCGGCTACTACTGCGGCGTGCGTGACCCGGCCGGCAACTACGTGGAATTCAGCTACGGCCAGCCGCTCGGCCCCGGCTCGGAGCAGATGTCAGTTCCCAGGTACGGTCAGTGATTCGAGCGCAACTGCTTCGCGGACAAGTCCGCTCCCACAAAATAGGAGCTGTCAGCTCAATCTGCCCCGTGGGAGCGGACTTGTCCGCGAATAGATGAAAACGCCGCGATCATGCAAGGCATTCGCGGCGTTTTCTCGACTGACGGACCCAAGTATTGACCTGGCGGCGTATCAGAACGCCTTGCCGGTCTTGTACAGATTCTCGAAGCAGAAATTGGTCGCGTCGATGTAACCCTCGGCGCTACCGCAGTCGAAACGCTGCCCCTTGAACTTGTACGCCATCACGCAGCCCTGCTGGGCCTGGCGCATCAGCGCGTCGGTGATCTGGATTTCACCGCCCTTGCCCGGCGGCGTGCTGCGGATCAGGTCGAAGATATCCGGGGTGAGGATGTAGCGACCGATGATCGCCAGGTTCGACGGCGCGTCCTCGGGCTTGGGCTTCTCCACCATGTTGCTGACGCGGTAGATGTCCTCGCGGATCATCTCGCCGGCGATCACACCGTACTTGGAGGTTTCGTCCTTCGGCACTTCCTGGATGGCGACGATGGAGCAACGGAACTGTTTGTACAGCTTGACCATCTGCGCCAGCACGCTGTCGCCTTCGAGGTTCAGACACAGGTCGTCGGCCAGGACCACGGCGAAGGGCTCGTCACCAATCAGCGGCTGGCCGCAGAGGATGGCGTGGCCAAGCCCCTTCATCTCGACCTGACGGGTGTAGGAGAAGCTGCACTCGTCGATCAGACGGCGGATGCCAACCAGGTATTTTTCCTTGTCGGTGCCCTTGATCTGGTGCTCGAGCTCGTAGCTCACGTCGAAATGGTCTTCCAGCGCGCGCTTACCGCGACCGGTGACGATGGAGATCTGGTTGAGGCCAGCCTCCAGTGCTTCTTCGACCCCATATTGAATCAGTGGCTTGTTCACCACCGGCAACATTTCCTTCGGCATTGCCTTGGTAGCAGGCAAAAAGCGCGTGCCGTAACCGGCAGCGGGGAACAGGCATTTCTTGATCATGGGACTCCCTAATGGGGATGGTTGGATGCGCAGTCAGTCTATCAAGCCGCGCTGGCCTTACAACTGCCGCTTGCAGGCCTGCCGATGCCACGATAGAGAAACCCCTGCTCGGCCAACTGACCGGGATCGTAGATGTTGCGCCCGTCGAACAGCACCGGCATACGCATCATGCCGCGTATGCGCGGGAAATCCGGCTGGCGAAACTGCTTCCACTCGGTCACCAGGACCAGCGCATCCGCGCCCTGGGTGACGGTATAAGGGGATTCGCTCAGCAGCAGTTGCCCCGACTCGACCGCCGACGGATAGCGCGCCGCGACAGCGGCCGCAGCCGCCGGATCGCAGGCCTGCACTTTGGCCCCGGCGATCAGCAGCGCCTCAAGCAGCACCAGGCTCGGCGCTTCGCGCAGATCATCGGTACCGGGCTTGAACGCCAGCCCCCAGAGCGCGACGACTCGCCCCTGCAGATGACCGTTGAAATGTTCGCGCAGGGCCTGGAACAGCAGCGTCTTCTGCAGCGCATTGCGCGCTTCGACCGCACGCAGGATGCCTGGCTCGATACCCTCGTGCTCGGCGGTACGGATCAGCGCCTTGACGTCCTTGGGAAAGCACGAGCCGCCGTAGCCGCAGCCGGCATAGATGAAGTGCGTACCGATGCGTCGGTCGCTGCCGATGCCGCGGCGTACCTCCTCGATATCGACGCCCAGGCGCGCACAGATGCCGGCCATTTCGTTGATGAAGGAAATCTTGGTGGCCAGGAAGGCGTTGGCCGCGTACTTGCTGAACTCGGCCGCGCGCACGCCCATGCACAGCAGGCGGTCATGATTGCGCAGGAACGGCGCATACAGCCTGCGCAGCAACTCACGCCCGCGCTCGTCGTCACAGCCGACGATGACCCGATCAGGCCGCATGAAATCCTCGACCGCAGAGCCCTCCTTGAGAAACTCCGGATTGCTGGCAACGGTTACTCGTACTCGCTTGCCTCGACGCGCCAGACCGGCGTTGATGCGCTGCTCGACGCGTTCGGCGGTACCCACCGGCACGGTGGACTTGTCGACGACCAGGCAGGCATGGTCGAGCCGCTCGCCCAAGTCATCGGCAACCGCCAGCACGTGGCTCAGATCGGCCGAACCGTCCTCACCACTGGGTGTGCCCACCGCGATGAAGATGACCTCGGCGCGGCGGATTCCGGCCTGAAGCTGCGCGGTGAAGCTGAGCTGCCCCGCCGCCAGCTGCGCCCTGAGCAACGCCTCCAGGCCCGGCTCGTAGATCGGCACCTCACCTTGCGAAAGCCGCGCAACGCGCTGCGGATCGCGCTCGACGCAGACCACCTGGTTACCCATCTCGGCCAGGCAGGTCGCCGTCACCAGCCCCACGTACCCCGCTCCTATCACGCATATCTGCATTGCAGCATCCTCCAGGCGTTTGCTGCGATTGCAACCAATCACGGTGGCAGTGATGTGACGATATGGCGAAGCGATGATGACAACGGCAGCGGCCCGCACTGACCACAGGTCAAACAGGAGAAACTTCCGCCGCTGCTTCACGTCCACCCTAATCAGCAGTCATGACAGCGGTAGCCGCCTGGTTACCGCTGCCTCATCTGGCCGAAACTCGATTTAACGGAGGATGCAAATGGCCACGACAGTCGGAGATTTCATCGTCGAGCGGCTTTACCAGTGGGGTGTGCGGCGCATCTACGGGTATCCCGGGGACGGCATCAACGGCGTGTTCGGCGCGCTTAGCCGGGCCAATGGAAAGATCCGTTTTATCCAGGCCCGCCACGAAGAGATGGCTGCCTTCATGGCTGCGGCAGATGCCAAGTTCTCCGGCCAGCTGGGGGTCTGCATCGCCACCTCCGGCCCCGGCGCGACCCACTTGCTGACCGGCCTCTACGATGCACGTATGGACCATATGCCGGTGCTGGCGATTACCGGCCAGCAGGCGCGTACCGCGCTTGGCGGGCATTACCAGCAGGAGCTGGACCTGGTCTCGGTGTTCAAGGACGTCGCTGGCGCCTTCGTCCAGCAGGCCAGCGCACCGGCGCAGGTGCGTCATCTGATCGACCGCGCCATCCGCACCGCCGTCGGTGAACGCCGGGTGACTGCGATAATCCTGCCCAACGACTTGCAGGAGGCCGAGTACGCCGAGCCGCCGCACAAGCACGGCACCCTGCACAGCGGCATCGGCTACAGCCACCCGCGCGTCGTGCCCTATGAAGCGGATCTGCAGCGCGCTGCCGAAGTGCTCAACAGCGGCAAGAAGGTCGCCATACTGGTAGGCGCCGGGGCGCTGAATGCCAGCGATGAGGTCTTCGAAGTGGCGCAGAAACTCGGCGCCGGCGTGGCCAAGGCGCTGCTGGGCAAGGCCGTGCTGCCTGACGAGCTGCCCTGGGTCACCGGCTCCATCGGCCTGCTCGGTACGGTGCCGAGCTACAAGATGATGGAGGAATGCGACACCCTGCTGATGATCGGTTCCGGCTTCCCCTACTCCGAGTTCCTGCCGGAGGAAGGACAGGCGCGTGGCGTGCAGATCGACCTCCAGCCCGACATGCTCAGCCTGCGCTATCCAATGGAGGTCAACCTGCAGGGCGATGCCGCCGAGACCCTGCGCGCCCTGCTGCCTTTGCTGGAGAACAAGGCGGATGACAGCTGGCGCACCACCATCGAGGCGTGGCGCAGCGACTGGGATCAGACCCTGGAAAGCCGCGCCATGGTCTCGGCCAACCCGATCAACCCGCAGCGGGTGGTCTACGAATTGTCGCCGCGCCTGCCCGAGCGCGCCGTGGTCACCTGCGACTCCGGCTCCTGCGCCAACTGGTATGCCCGCGATCTGAAGATCCGCCGCGACATGCTCTGCTCGCTGTCCGGCGGCTTGGCGTCGATGGGCGCGGCGGTGCCTTATGCCATCGCCGCCAAGTTCGCCCATCCGGATCGTCCGGTGGTCGGCCTGGTGGGTGACGGCGCCATGCAGATGAACAATCTGGCTGAGCTGATCACCGTGGCCAAGTACTGGCGCGAGTGGCAGAACCCGCAATGGGTACTCGCGGTGTTCAACAATCAGGACCTCAACCAGGTCACCTGGGAGCAGAGGGTGATGGAAGGCGACCCGAAATTCGAGGCTTCACAGAACATCCCCGACGTGCCCTACCACGCTTTCGCCAACTCCATCGGCCTGCTCGGCCTGTTGATCGAGCGTGAAGAGGATGTCGGCCCGGCCTGGGAGCAGGCTCTGGCTGCGGATCGTCCGGTGTTGCTGGAATTTCGCACCGATCCGGATGTCCCACCGTTGCCGCCGCATATCAGCCTGGAGCAGGCCAAGCAGTTCGCCTCCACCCTGCTGCAGGTCGACCCGGACCAGCGCGGCATTCTTGCGCAAACCGCCAAGCAATTGTTCGGTTCGCTGCTGCCGGGTAAGCACAAGAAGTGATCCTGAGGCTGTTTGAATGAAAAAAGACGATTGCCCGGTGGTGGTGATCTGCGGGGCCAGCGCCGGTGTCGGCCGGGCCACCGCGCATGCTTTCGCTGCCGCGGGCTATGCCATCGGCTTGCTGGCCCGCAGCGAGGAAGGGTTGGCAGCAGCGACATCGGAGCTAGAGGCCTACGACGTCCCGACCCTGGCGATCAGTGCGGATGTGGCCGATGTCAATGCCCTGGCACTGGCGGCGCAGCGTTTCGAGGACGAACTGGGCCCCATCGACGTCTGGGTCAATTCGGCGATGGTCACGGTGTTCGCTGCGATCGAGCAGTTGACGCCGGAGGAGATCAGGCGCGTTACCGAGGTGACCTACCTCGGCGCCGTACATGGCACTCTGGCGGCATTACCGCTGATGCGCGCGCGTAACCGCGGCGTGATCATCCAGGTCGGTTCGGCACTTGCCTATCGCGCCATTCCCTTGCAGTCAGCCTATTGCGCAGCGAAGTTCGCACTGCGCGGCTTCACCGACTCGCTTCGCTGCGAGCTCATCCATCAGAGCAGCAAGGTCAAGGTCTGCATGGTGCAGCTGCCGGCGATCAATACCCCGCAGTTCGACTGGGCCCGCAACAAACTGGGTCAACGCGTGCAACCCGTGCCGCCCATTCATGACCCCGGCGTCGCAGCGCGCGCCATTCTCAGCGTCGCGAGTGCTCCTCCACGGGAACTCTGGGTCGGCCTGCCCACCGTCAAGGCCATCATCGGCAACCAGTTCTTTCCGGGCCTGCTCGACCGTCTCCTTGCGCGTCGCGCCTGGCAAGGTCAACTGAGCGAGGGCCAGCCAGAAACGGCAGGCGACAACCTCTTGGAGAGCGTTGATGGTTTGCACGAGGTTCAAGGGCGCTTTACCCGCAGGTCGCGTGGACACGCTCTGGCCCTGAGCTCGGCACGAGTGACCGCCCTGCTGGGAACCTGCGCGGTCTTGCTGGTCCTGCTGCTGATCTGACGGCGCAGATCATGGCGCTTCGGCGCCGAGCCGGTCCCACATGGCGCGGGTCAGGCGCTGGCGGTTGGCATACCCATCCCACGGGTCATGGCGCAGCCCGTCGAGACGCTGCTGCAGATTGGCGACCGTCCACTGCTGGGCGCTGCGCAGGCCGTCAAGCTCGTCCCGGGCGATCGGCACCGAAACCGGCAGGCCGGGCCGCGCGCGCACAGAATAGGCTGATACCGTACTGGCACCGCGGCCGTTGCGCAGATAGTCGATGAAGATTTTCCCCACTCGGTTCCTCGGCCCCGACGTCGCGGTGAAGCGCTCGGGTAATTGTTTGGCCATGAACTGCGCCAGGGCCTTGGCGAAGCCCTTGACCGTATCCCAGTCGGCGTGCCGGGCAAGCGGCACGATGATGTGCATGCCTTTGCCGCCGCTGGTCTTGAGAAATGCCTGCAGACCCAGCTCGTCGAGCACGCTCAGGGTCAGCCGGGTCGCCTCCAGCATGCTGCGCCACGGCAACGCCGGGTCCGGGTCGAGATCGAGCACGAAATGATCGGGCGTTTCGATGCGGTCGCTGGTAGCGCCCCAGCGGTGAAACTCGATGCAGCCCATCTGCGCGGCACCGACCAGGGCCGGCACGCTGTCGATTTCCATCAACCGCGCGTGGCCGGGGTCCAGCTTGGGATCGAGATGCTTGATGTTGGGGATCGCCAGGCGCTCGGCATGCTTCTGGAAGAATTGTTCGCCCTCTACCCCGTCCGGCGCCCGCACCAGCGAGACTGGCCGTTTGCGCAGATACGGCAACAACCAATCGGCGATATCCGCATAGAACTGGGCGAGCTGCAGTTTCGTCGTGCTGCTTTCCGGGTCGATCACCCGCTGCGGATTGCTGATCGGCACCCCGGCCACTACCGGCTTGGCGGATGACTTGCGCGAACTTTTTGCCTTCTTGGTCTGTTTCTCCGCTGCGGCGCCTGGCGCACGCGGATGCTCACGAACGATCTGTGCCGCCGGCTTGTCACTGCGCAAGGCGATAAAACTGGCCTGGCGCACGATGCCTTCACGCGTCCATTCGGCGAACTCGACTTCACCGACCAGTTGCGGCTCGACCCAGCTCACACCGCGGGCCTGGGCAGCCGTCAGTTTCCGCTCGAGTGGCGATTTGTCTCGTGCCAGCTTGCGCAATTGCTCATGCAGGGCCTTGAGCGACGCTTCCCCGAACCCGGTGCCGACCCGCCCGGCATAACGCAGCCCCTCCGCCTCGTTCACCGCCAACAACAGCGCGCCGAAGCCGCTGCGGCTGCCCTGCAGCTTGGTGTAGCCGACGATGACGAACTCCTGGCGCAGGCGGCATTTGAGCTTGATCCAGTCGGCGCTGCGTCGCGACACATAGAGGCTGCCCGAGCGCTTGCCGATGACGCCTTCCAGCGACATGGCGCAGGCGCTCTCGACGATGTCCCGGTGATGGGCGGTGAAGGCCTCAGAGAAACGCAGCGGGCTGCGCCGCGTGCTGCCCAAGGCAGTCTTGAGTTTGCCGCGCCGAGTTTCCAGAGGCGCCTCGCGCATGTCTTCCCCGTTGAGAAACGGCGCATCGAACAGGTAGTAGATGAGATCGTGGCTACGGCCGATGTCGAAGGCGTTCTGCAGTTGCTGGAAGTCCGGCAGGCCTTGCTCATTAAGGGCCACGACCTCGCCGTCGAGCCAGCTGTCGCTCAGGCCCAGCTTGGCCAGAGCCTTGGCCTGCTGCGGCAGGCGCTCTGTCCAGTCATGACCATTGCGGGTGAACAGACGCACCTCATCGCCGCGCACCCGCGCCAGGATTCGATACCCGTCGAACTTCACCTCATACAGCCAGTCGCCTTCGGGCGGACGCTCGGCCAGGGTCGCCAGTTGCGGCGCCAGGCTGTCAGGGAACTCCGCCTGCGCCTTGCGACTCCTTGCCGGCTTGGCCGGCGCCTTGCGCTTGGCCGTTTTGCTCGGGCCACCCACCAGCGCACCGCTGATCACGCTTTGCGGCTGCGCCTCGACGATGTCGTATTCGTCGCTGGGCCGCGCGGTGTCGTCGCGCTCCTTGATCAGCAGCCACTGCTCCTTGTCGCTGCTGCCGCGTAGCCGGGTGCGCACCAGCGTCCAGTCCCCGGCCAGCTTCTCGCCCACCAGGGTGAACTTGAGCTTGCCGGCCTTGTAGGCGGCCGCCGGATCGCCTTGGGGCTGCCAGATGCCATGGTCCCAGACGATCACGTCGCCCGCACCGTAGTTGCCCTCGGCGATGCTGCCCTCGAAGCTGGCGTAATCCAGCGGGTGATCCTCGACATGCACTGCCAGGCGCTTTTGCGTCGGGTCCAGGCTCGGCCCCTTGGGCACCGCCCAGCTCTTCAGGGTGCCGTCCAGCTCCAGGCGAAAGTCGTAGTGCAGACGGCGCGCATCATGTTTCTGCACCACGAAGCGCAGCGCACCGGCCTTGCTGCGGCGCTTGCGCGGTTGCTCGCGGGGTTCGCTGGTCTGCTCGAAATTGCGTTTGCGGTTGTATTCGCTCTGCGCTCTGGCCATGGTCGGTATCCCGGCTTATTTGCGTGCAGTCTTGGGGCTCTTGCGTGGTGTGCTCGCCTTGGGCTTGGCTTTCGACTTGCTATCGGGCTTGCCACCCAGGCTGCGTTTGAGCAGTTCGGTCAGGTCGATGACATCGGCGCTGCGCCGCTCCTCCTCGCCCTCGACACGCTCGACGTTCTCGATCTTGCCGGCCTTGGCCTTCTTCTCCACCAGCGCCATGATGCGATCCTGGAAGCTGTCCTGATATTCCTCAGGCTGCCAGTCGCCGCTCATGTCCTTGATCAGGCGCTTGGCCATGTCCAACTCGCTTTTGGCCAGCTTGGGCTTGGTTACCGAATCATCCAGTTCCAGCGTCTCCAGCCCACGCACTTCGCTCGGCCAGCGCAGTATCACCAGCACCATTGCCGAGTCGATCGGCATCAGCGCCGCCAGGTGCTGGCGGGTGTGCAGCACCACATGCGCCAGGGCCACCTTGTCGGTGCTGCTCAGCGCTTCGCGTAGCAGCGCATAGACCTTTTCACCCCGACGATCCGGCGCTAGGTAATACGGCTTGTCGATGTGCTGCAGGGGAATCTGCTCGCTGTCGACGAAGGCGAAGATATCGATGGTCTGCGTCGATTTGGGGTGCGCTTCGCGAATCTCTTCTTCGCTGAGCACCACGTAGCGGCCCTTCTCGTAGGCCACCCCCTTGACGATGTTTTCCTTGGTCACTTCCTTGCCGGTGACCTTGTTCACCCGCTTGTAGCCGACCGGGTCCATGCTGCGCTTGTCCAGCCAGTCGAAATCCACGCCCTGGGTCGATGTGGCGGACACCAGGGCAACGGGGATATGAACCAGACCGAAACTGATGGCGCCTTTCCAGATGGCCCTAGGCATGGCGTTCGTCTCCGTACTGGGCGTGGCCGGCGCAAATGGCCGGCGCCGTCGAACTCTCAACGGTCATCTGACCTTCCTCTTCTCACCTGTGCCGTTACTTGCTGTGCTCCGGTGAGGACGGCGGCGGGCTCATGCCACGCGGCCCGAACAAGCCCCACAGGCCCAACCCCAGTATCGGGAACAGCACGATCACCAGTGACCACATGGCTTTTGTCTCTACACCCTTGTCGCTGCGAAAGACGCTGACGATGGCCCATAGGTCGAGCAGGATGATGATCACGCCGAGCGCAATGAATAGCAGACTGATTTCACCGGACATCTCGAAATTCCTCCGCGCAGGTCCATACAGTTGTGTCCGCGCCCAGAGCCTGCGGTTCAGAGAAAATTCGCTCGAATGATTGGCGCCGGCCAGGCATCGAATGCCACATGCGAGCTTACGAGGTGATGCCAATGAGCTTTTTCGTGCTGCCCCAACAGCGTTGCCCACGCCTGTGGCGGGTGGCGCCATGAGCGATGTCCGCATCGGCATTTCCGGCTGGCGCTACGCGCCCTGGCGCGGCGACTTCTACCCCAAGGGCCTGGTGCAGCGGCGTGAACTGGAATTCGCCTCGCGTGAGGTGAACAGCATCGAGATCAACGGCTCGTTCTACGGCCTGCAGACGCCCGAGCGCTATAGCAAGTGGGCAGCACAGACGCCCGATGACTTCGTCTTCAGCGTCAAGGCACCGCGCTTCATCACCCACGTGCGCCGTCTGGTCGACATCGACGAACCGCTGGCCAACTTCTTCGCGTCCGGCCTGCTGGGGCTGAAGGAAAAACTTGGCCCCATCCTCTGGCAGTTTCCACCCAGCTTCCGCTTCGACGAACAGCTCTTCGCCGATTTCGTCGCCAAACTGCCGGCCGACACCGACCAGGCCCGCAGCCTTGCACGTCACGCCTCCGCCCGACTGCACGTGGCCGGCTACCTGGACGCCGCAGCGGATCGCCCCCTGCGGCATGCCGTGGAGATTCGCAACGACAGCTTCCGCGACCCGGCGTTCATCAAGCTGCTGCGCCAACACGGCATCGCCCTGGTGGTGGCGGACACAGCGGGTAAATGGCCTTATGCCGAGGACATCACCGCCGACTTCCTCTACCTGCGCCTGCACGGCGATGCTGAGTTGTATGTCAGCGGGTATTCGCCTGAAGCCCTGCAGCATTGGCAGCAGCGCATCGAAACCTGGACCGCCGGCGGGCAACCCGACGATGCCCGGCTGATCGACGAGGCACATAAACCCCGCCGAACGGCGCGCGATCTTTACTGCTACTTCGATAACGACGTAAAGGTCCGGGCGCCCTATGACGCACGCGACCTCCAGCAACGGCTGCAGCGAAGCGCAGAATCAGGCTGACTCAGCGCGCGTCATCATCACTCAGTGCACGGCTTCGCCAATCGCCTGGATCAGTTGCCAGGCTCTGGGAGATAGCTCCTGCGGCTCGAGCGCGTCCAGCAGATTCTTCACGGCCAGCCCCAGGTCGGTGTCGCCCTCGATCACCAGGTGACGGCGAAAGAACAGGGTATCCGGATCTTCCCGGCGGCTGGCCAGTAGAAGGAAGTCGCGCCAACTGCCGCGAATGGTCACGTCCACTGCCTCTCGGCGCCGTACCAATAGCTTGGTGCCGACGCAGCTCACGCACCAGACCAGGCCCAGGTCGCTGATTTCGATGCGCAGCCAACGGCCCGCCAGCAGATCGAACGCACCCTCGGCCAGTGGCTTGGCGAACAACCGGGCCGCCGCGCTTTCGATCAGCCGGCGCTGTACGGCAAAGGGGACGTATTGCCCGAGTGGCAATAGCGGCGTGCCCAGTTTCACCAGTCGTTGGGCCAGGGTCATGAGTTCAGCCCCTGCGCCGTCAGCATGCCCGGAAGGCCATGCCAGTAACCATTGCAGCCGCTCACTGCCAGGGGCGGCAGGCCTCCGTCACGCACTGCGGCGAAGTCCCCGATTACCTGCGCCATACCTTCGCTACGCGGGCTCAGGCGCAGGACGTCTACCCCGCTATCGGCAAGGGCCGGATAGTCGGCCAGGAGATTGCTGACCTCTGCAGACATGGTCTGGATGCCATTGAGGGTGAACAACGGCTGCGCCTCCTGGCTGAGCAGCGCGATGCCCTCGGGGTAGTTCTGGCAGCAGAACTGGCAGTCGTCCTTGGGCCGGTTCTCCGCCCGCGCCGTGAAGCAGCGCGCCGAGTAGGCCAGCGGTAGATGGCCGTAGGCGAACAACTCGACTTCCGGGCGTTCTATCTGCAGGGCATCGAGTTGTTGCAGGCAATCGTGCAGCAGTTGCCCGGAGCACTCCACGGGGGGAACCCAGCGTTGCAGGCCGCACTTCATCAGCTCGTGCAAGGCATGGGCGTTGTACAGGTTCAGCGCCGGCCCCGCGACGAAAGGCAGGCCCCGCTCGGCAAGCAGCTGTACCGCTCCCATGTCATTGGCCTCGACCCGCAGTTCGCCGTTGTCGCAAAGGCGGCGCAGGCTGGCCAGTTCGGAGGCTGCCTCGACCAGCGCCAGGCCGGACAGCACCAGCTCGGCGCCAGTGCATGTGCGCAGCTCGCGGGCCAGTTGCAGCCAGTCGTCCAACGACAGCGCGCGGCGCTTGGAGCAAACCGTTTCGCCCAGGTAGATGATATCGAGCGGTTGTTCGGCCATCTCGGCATAGAAGTCCAGCAGCTTGCTGCGACTCCAGTAGAACAGGACGGGGCCCAGACTCAGTTTCATAGCTTCCTCATTGCCAGGATCGATGATAGGCGCCAAGCGTGGTCTGGCTGCCCTCGGACAGCCGCGCCAGCTCCTGGCGCCAGCGTTCCTGGACGACGAAATGGCCAGCGGCATGGGCATCCAGCGCTTCGCGCCAGACCCGGGTTACCTGCTCGACATACGCCGGACTGCGCTGGCGTCCCTCGATTTTCACCGCGGCGATGCCCATTTCGGCCAACTGCGGGATCAGATCAATGGTGTTGAGGCTGGTGGGCTCTTCCAGCGCGTGGAAGCGCTGGCCCTCGACCAGGAACCGACCCTTGCACAGCGTCGGATAACCTGCAGGCTCGCCCTGCGCATAGCGGTCGATCAACACGCCGCCCAGACGCGAATTCAGGCCCTGAGCATCTTCCTGCCAGCGCACGGCCTTGGCCGGCGAACAGACGCCGCACAGATTGGGCGACTCGCCGGTAACGTAGGACGACAGGTGGCAGCGCCCCTCAGCCATGATGCACAGGCTGCCGAAGGCGAAGACCTCCAGCGGCACGCTGCTCTTTTCCGCGACCTGGCGCACCTGGGCCAGCGACAGTACCCGCGGCAGCACGGCCCGGCGAATGTTGTAGCGTTGCTGGTAGAACGCCAGTGCCGCAGCGTTGGTGGCAGAGCCCTGCACCGAGAGGTGCAGGTTGAGGTCGGGATGATGGCGACTGGCATAGGCCAGCACACCCGGATCGGCGGCAATCAGCGCGTCCACTTCGAGCGCGGCGGCCTGGTCCACGGCGCGCTGCCAGCGCTTCCAGCCCTGCGCCTGCGCGTAGGTGTTGACCGCGACATAGAGCTGACGGCCGCGCTGACGGATGAGCTGCAAACCCATGTCCAGCTGACGGTCATCCAGATTCAGGCCGGCAAAATGACGGGCGTTGGTGTCATCGCGAAAGCCCACGTAGATGGCATCCGCCCCCTGATTCAGCGCGGCCTTGAGGGCGGGAAGACTTCCCGCGGGACAGACCAGATGCATGATTCGACAGCGAGGCGCCACTCTAGGCGACGCATCACCGAGGTCGCCTTGACTGCGATCAAGTCGGTCCGGCCGGTGCCTCACAGCGGCGAAGGCGTCGAAACTTGATATCGATCAAGGCCACCACAATCCGCGCCACTAGGCTTGGAGTGGACGACAAACCAGGCAGGAAACGCTGAAATGGCCAAGAAGTTTCCCTTGCACCCGAGCCGCCCCGATCGCATCTGCTGGGGCTGTGATCGCTATTGCCCCGCTGATTCGCTGGCCTGCGGCAATGGCGCCGACCGCACCATGCACCCGGTCGAGATGCTCGGCGATGATTGGTATGAGCATGGCGACTGGGGGATGGACATTGCAGAGGCGGAAGAGAAAGCCCCTGATGATGTCACCCAGGTGCGCCTGGTGTCTCTGGAATAAAGCCCTTGCGGTCTAGCGCTGCGTAGATGCAGTGCATCACCTGCTGTTCGCACTCAAAGAAGGTTCAAACGCCTTGCCAGCTTGCGCAGATTGCTCGGATCGACCGCCAGCGCCCGTGCAGTGGCGGCCCATTTGCCGCCGTGTTCGCTCAGCGCGTTGCGGATCAGCTCTCGCTGATAGCGATCCACACTCTGCTGCAGGCTCTCGCTGGCTATCGGCGCTGGCGTTTCAGGGGCGCTTGCCGGCATTGCGACCGGCCCCTCCAGCCCCAACCAGGAAGCACCGATACTGAGCAAAGCGGTACGCGACTCGGCCTGGCTCAATACCTTGAGCGCAGCCCTGCTGATCACGTGTTCCAGTTCACGCACGTTGCCTGGCCAGCAATAGCCGAGCAGCGCTTCCTCGGCATCGGCTGACAGGCGCAGGCAACGCAGGCCCAGGCGCGCGCGGTTGAGCTCGAGAAAGTGCCCGGCCAGCAGCAGGATGTCTCTGCCCCGCTCGCGTAGAGGTGGGATATGCACCGGGTAGACCGACAGACGATGATAGAGGTCGGCCCTGAATCGCCCCTCACGCACCTCTTCCCACAGCCGTCGGTTGGTCGCGGTGATCACCCGGACATCGACATGCCGCGCCCGGTCGGCGCCCAGGCGCTGGATCTCGCCGTTCTGCAGGGCGCGCAGCAACTTGGCCTGGATCGACAGCGGCAGCTCACCGATCTCGTCGAGAAACAGCGTGCCGCCGTTGGCGGCCTCGAAGCGCCCAGGGCGGTCCTGCGTGGCGCCGGAGAACGCGCCGCGCACATGCCCGAACAGCTCGCTCTCCGCCAGCGTCTCTGGCAGAGCTGCGCAATTGACGTACACCAGCGGCTTGCGCGCACGAGGCGAATGGGCATGCAGCCAACGGGCAAACAGTTCCTTGCCGACGCCGGTTTCGCCCTGCAGCAACACCGGCATTTCGGATTCAGCCACCACGCCGAGCTCGTCGAGCAACTGGGTTAGGATTGGGCTGTCGCCCAGAATCATGCCCGCGGCCTCGTCACCCTCCTCGCCCGGCTCAGTGCGGACCAGACGCAGGCTGCGAATCTCGTTCTCCAGTCGACAGGTCCGCAGCGCCGCCTCGATCAACAGGCCATAGCGCTGCAAACGCTCGCCGGCGCGCCGGTCGAAGGTGCCGGGGCGCAAGGCATCGAGCGTCACCGCGCCCCACGAACGACCATCGACCACCAGGCTCATCCCCATGCAGTCGTGCACCGGTAGCGGCTCGTCCGGGCTGTGCTGCAACAAGCCATCGTAAGGATCGGGCAGCTCGCTATCGGCCGGGAACTGTACCGGCGCGCGCTGCTCCATGATCAGTGCCAGACGCGGGTGCCTGGCAACCGCGAAGCTGCGCCCCAGGGTTTCGTGGCTGAGCCCGACCGCAGCCTGAGGTCGCAGGTTGTCGCCATCCAGGCGCAATAGCACCACCGCACTGCAGGCGAAGACTTCACGCAGGCTGACCACCAGCCGCTGCAGGCGTACAGCGCTGGGCAACTCGCCTGTCAGGTCGGCGAGCAAGGTGTTCTGCAAGGGAGTGAAATCTACCATTTCGGGTGCCCCGGACCTGATTCGTGGCGGGTAGATTAGACCTGTAAGCCGCGCGAGCCCTTGATTGCCGTCAAGTCTTGCCCCGGCACGGTGTTTGCGATGGGCACAGGCACAAACCAGCCTGAAAGGAGCCATGCATGGCCAGCCAACTGCTCGACCACACCCTCGGCCACATCGCCTGCAACATCCCCGGTGCAACCCGGGTTCTCCATGAGTTCCACCTCGACTTCTGCTGCGGTGGCCAGAAAAGCCTGCGCCAGGCAGCGCAGGAGCGCGGCATCGATGCCGAACAGGTACAACGGCACCTGCTCTCGCTCGATGGTGAAACCGGAACTGAAGAAGATTGGCGCACGGCGCCGCCAGAGCAGCTTATCGAACACATCCTGGAGCGCTACCACGACGTTCATCGCCAGCAATTGCCGGAGCTGATCCGCCTCGCGGCCCGCGTCGAACAGGTGCATGGCGGCCGTGAACACTGCCCGCTAGGCCTGACGGATCTGCTGATGAACCTGCTGCAGGAACTGGAAAGCCATATGCAGAAGGAGGAGCAGATCCTCTTTCCGATGATCCAGCGTGGCGGTGGTGTGATGCTGGGTGCGCCGGTTTCGGTAATGCGCTATGAGCATGACCAGCACGGCGATGCCCTGGAGCGCCTGGTGGCGTTGACCAACGGCATGCAGCCGCCCGCCAACGCCTGCAACACCTGGCGAGCGCTTTACGGTGGGCTGGATGAACTACGCCGCGACCTGATGCAGCACATCCACCTGGAAAACAACCTGCTGTTCCCCCGCGCGTTGGGTGAATCGGTCAGCTATCAATAAGCACCTGCCGCCGCGCGCCCCAACCAGGCGCGCGCGGCGGCAGTGAGGTCACTTGTTTTTCTTGCCCCTAGCCCGGATGACTATCTACACGCGGCCGGCACAGCATCGGCCCGTAGCAGTAGAGATACTGTGCGAAGGCCAGGCTCCAGGCCAGGGCTGCCAGCCAGAGCGCCGGCTGGTAGGCGAAAGACACACCGAAGACCCTGACCAGCGCGGCCAGATTGAGCGCGACGAAGGCGATGGCGAAGCCGCGTGGCAACTGCAGCGCACGCCCGGTATGGCCCAGCGTGACCCGTGCCAGCATGGCCAGGATCAGGCCGCCCATGGCACCGATGGTCAGCCCATGCAATGCCTGGCTGAAGGACAGCGGAGCGCCCAACTGCGACGCAGCAAGCGCAAGGCAAGCCACCACCAACCAGGCATAGGCCAGGTGCAGCGACCACAGCAGCGGCACCCGTAGCAGACCGGCATCGAACCAGCGGCACAGGCGAATGCCGTGACCCAGCCCTAGAGCCAGCAGCAGGATCGTGCCGAGCCAATGAGTCTGCAGCAGCAGTCCGGCAGCAGTGAGCACTGCCATTAGCACGCTGCCGATCAGCAGGGCCATATCCAGCCAGACCCAGGGCTGCACTGCCTCTGTCCGGCCCAGCCCGCGTTGGGTGAAGAAGGGAATCACCCGCCCGCCGATCACCGTCATCATCGCGGCCACCAGCCAGATGGCTGCCAGGCAGCCCTGGCGTTGCCAGGCATCGTGCCCGAACACCACGCCGAACAGACTGAGCAGGTCCGCCGCAGCCAGCAATGCGAGCACCAGCACGATCGGGTAATTACGCCGCTGACGCACCGCCCAGAGCAGCCGGGCCATGATCACCGCGACCGCGAGTAGAAACGCCACGTTGGCCACCAGCAGCAGCCAGGTCGAAGGCAGCCACCAACTCATACGCCCCAGCAGCCATAGCGCGGCCAGCCAGGCCAGCGGCCTGCCCGATAGGCTCGGTCGCCCCGTCCAGGTCTGCACCGCGGTCAGCAGGAAGCCCGCGATGATGGCCCCGGCGAAGCCGAACGTCTGCTCGTGGCGGTGCCAGGCCAGCCAACCACCCTGTGGCTCGGCGATAGGCCCGCCGTAGAGCGCCACGATCCACAGCGGCACGGCCAGTACGGCCAGTCCCGCGCCGAACAGAAAGAAGGGGCGAAAGCCCAGGCGCAGGATCGCCGGAATGGCCAGGGCCTTGCGCTTATCGGTAATCAGCATGTTGTCTCCTCCCCGCCCGGATCGAGGCGCAGGGGTTACTAGAATGTCGGGGCCTTGGTGGTCGAGCGGTCCCCGTGGTCTTTCCGGTACGCTTTCAGCCATCGACCTAGGCCGCGCGCAGTTCAAAACGTTCGAACAGTTGCTTGAAGTAAGGCCAGAGCTCTTCCGCCTGCGGTGGTGTGGCAGCAGTGCCCAACTGCTCGTCGAGCATCCGCTGCGAGCGAGCCAGCTGCACTGCGAAGCGGCGAACACCTTGCGCTGCCAGGCGTTCGCCCAAACGTCGCAAGTGCCGGCAATCGAACAGGTCCCAATGCACCGTGGTGCGGCATTCGTAGCTCACACCGCTTGCCAGCAGCAGCTCCAGGCTTTTCCAGTTGGCCTGGCCGCTGCCGCTGACGCCGGTGATCAGCGCCGCCTCTTCCTCCAATGCCTTGACGTCGAATCCGACCCAGTCGCAGTGCGCCAGTGCGCGTCCGAACGAAGCCGGTTTGATCCCGGCGCTGTGCAAGCCGACCTTGAAACCCAGCTCGCGCACCCGACGCATGGCCGACGGCAAGGCCAACTGCAGCGTGGCCTCGCCACCGGAAAACACGACCGCCTGCAGCAATCCCTGGCGCTGCTGCAGGAAATCCAGCACCTTGGCCCAGCTCCATTCGGTGCTCGTCGTACCGCAGCGAATCAGTTCCGGGTTGTGGCAATAGCGGCAGCGCCATGCACAGCCCTGGCAGAACAGCACGCAGGCCAGGTGATCGGGGTAATCGAGGGTCGTCATCGGCTGCAATCCGCCAATGCGCAACGCTTGGTGGGTAGGATGCAAAGGGGTTGCAGGCATGGTCGTCGCTCCGGGCATTAAGATGACGAAGCCCGGGCCATGGCGATGGCCCGGACTCGCGGCGCACTCAGCGTGGCTCGACGAAATGCTGGCGCTCGCGATGCTCCGATTGCTTGCCCAGGTTGAAGGCCGTCACCGGGCGGTGGTAACCCATCACCCGGGTCCAGACCTCGCAACGCTGACGCTGGGCTTCGGGAAGTTTCAGCTGTGCATTCATGGTGTCGCTCCTTGTGGTGGGTAATAGGTCTTCAGCCGCCGCAGGCGCCGCAGCACTGCTGTTTCTGCAGCATTGCCTCGTCGCACTTCGGACAGAACTCATGTTCGCCGGCCAGGTAACCGTGCACCGGGCAGATGGAAAAAGTCGGGGTGATGGTCAGGTACGGCAGGCGGAAGCGCGACAGCGCCGTGCGCACCAGTTGCTTGCAGGCCTGCGCCGAAGAAATCCGCTCGGCCATATACAGGTGCAGCACGGTGCCGCCGGTGTACTTGCATTGCAGCTCGTCCTGCAGGGCCAAGGCCTCGAAGGGATCGTCGGTGAAACCGACCGGCAGTTGCGAGGAGTTGGTGTAGTAAGGCGCCTCGACCGTGCCAGCCTGGAGGATATCGGGGAAGCGCTTCTGGTCCTCCTTGGCGAAGCGGTAGGTGGTGCCCTCGGCCGGCGTCGCTTCGAGGTTGTAAAGGTGACCGCTACGCTCCTGGAATTGCACCAGGCGCGCCCGCACATGATCGAGCACATGCAGCGCCAGTTCACGACCCAGCTCGGTTTGCATGCCTTCACGGTCATCGCTGAAGTTGCGCAGCATCTCGTGCAGGCCGTTCACGCCAATGGTGGAGAAGTGATTGCGCAGGGTGCCCAGGTAGCGTCGAGTATAGGGATAAAGCCCTGCATCCATGTGGTGCTGAATGACCTTGCGTTTGACCTCCAGGCTTTCGTACGCCATGTCCAGCAGCGCATCCAGGCGCTGCAGCAGGCCGGGCAGATCCTGCCGATGGCGATAGCCCAGGCGCGCGCAGTTGATGGTCACCACGCCAAGAGATCCGGTCTGCTCCGCCGAGCCGAACAAGCCGTTGCCGCGTTTCAGTAGCTCACGCACGTCCAGTTGCAGGCGGCAGCACATCGAACGCACCTGATTGGGCTGCATGTCCGAATTGAGGAAGTTCTGGAAGTACGGCAGGCCATAGCGTGCAGTCATGTCGAACAGACGCGTGGCGTTGTCGCTGTCCCAGGGGAAGTCGTGGGTGATGTTGTAGGTCGGGATCGGGAAGGTGAACACCCGCCCTTTCGCGTCGCCCGCCATCATCACCTCGATGTAGGCGCGGTTGATCAGTTCCATCTCGCCCTGCAGGTCGCCGTAGCAGAACGGCATCTCATGGCCACCGATCACCGGCACCTGCTCGCGCAGGTCCTCGGGGCAGACCCAGTCGAAGGTCAGGTTGGTGAAAGGCGTCTGTGTCCCCCAGCGCGACGGCACGTTGAGGTTGTAGATGAACTCCTGAATGGCCTGGCGGATTTCGTCGTAGCTCAGGCCATCCTTGCGCACGAACGGCGCCAGGTAGGTATCGAACGAGCTGAACGCCTGGGCCCCGGCCCATTCGTTCTGCAGGGTACCGAGGAAGTTGACCATCTGCCCCAGCGCGCTGGACAGATGCTTGGGCGGCCCTGCCTCGACCCGCCCCGCGATGCCATTGAAACCCTCATGCAGCAGCGTGCGCAGCGACCAACCCGCGCAGTATCCGGCCAGCATGTCGAGGTCATGGATGTGCAGGTCGGCCTCGCGGTGCGCCCGGCCGACCTCCTCGCTGTATACCTCGTCCAGCCAGTAGTTGGCCGTCACCTTGCCGGATACGTTGAGAATCAGCCCACCCAGTGAATAGCCCTGGTTGGCGTTGGCCTGCACCCGCCAATCCTCGCGTGACAAGTATTCGTTCATCGACGCCGCCACATCAATCAGGTGCTTGCGGTCGCGCCGCAAACGTCCATGCCGCTCGCGGTAGACGATATAGGCGCGTGCGGTCTGATAGTAACCGGCCTCCATCAGCACCTGCTCGACCCGGTCCTGGACCTGCTCCACTTCCAGGCTGCGGAACTCCACCAGACGTGCCAGTACCGCGTCGGTCAGCGCCCTGGCCTCAATCGCCGCGAATTCCCCCGTTGCCTGGCCAGCAGCGGTGATCGCACGCTCTATCTTGGCCCCCTCGAAAGGCACCTCCTGGCCGTCGCGCTTGAACAGCGACTGCGGTCGGTAAGGAACACGCTCCTTATACATCCAGCACCTCCCGGTACATCATCTAGTTTAAAAACAGAGAAAGAACACAAGATGATGTGGAATCTACGCTTCGGAGGCCGGTTTAAAATTGATCGTGATCAAGTTTGTCGGGCGCTGGCGGTCACCTCCTTTCGATTGATAAGGTCAAGCAAATTCAATCCACAGACAAATATGTGCTATAAATTGATCTGCAGACGCAAAGAAGAGTTCTATATGACTGCTACAGCCCTCCAGGTTCAGGACTTCTCGAAAAGCCAGTGCGCAGCCGGCCTGCGCGCGGCGTTGAACATTCTCGACAAGTGGAAGGCCTCAGCCGAACAGGCCTGCCGAGTGCTACGAATCTCCCGCAGCACCTACACTCGCGCCAGTCAGAAAGACTCGACGTGGACGGTAAACCTGGACTCCGATCAGATGCAGCGCATCAGCCTGGTGCTGAATATCCATGCCGCATTGCGCGTGGTGTTCGACAACCCCGATAACGTCTACGGCTTTGCCCTGATGGAGAACCACAACGAGTTCTTCAACGGCCGCACGCCAATGGAAGTCATGGCGCAAGGCGACATGATCTCGTTGTACGAGACGTTCCGGCGCATCGACACCCTGCGAGGTGCTCAGTGGTAATGCTCAGCGACCTACCGCTGCTGGATGATGAGCCGGTACAGGCCTATCGCCTGGTCAACTCCAAGTTCCCGCCCATCGCCCTGTTCGATGATGTCGCGGACGCAGAGGACTTCGAAGCCCTCTATCAGATCCAGGCGCTGACCAATCCACGACTGCAGAACGAGATTGGTCGCCTGGAGCTGATCCCGCGCGATCAGATTCCCTTCGGCATTGCCGGCTGCTCCTACGCGACGGCCCCCTTCACTCACGTCAACCCGGCCGGCTCGCGCTTCAGCAACGGCAGCTTTGGCGTGCTGTACCTGGCGGACACAATGGACACCGCGATTGCCGAGGTTTGCTACCACCAGGAAAACTACTGGTCGAAGGTGCCGGAGCTCAATTATGAGCGCTTCGTCTTCAGAGGACTGACTGCCAACTTCAACGAAACGGGGTTGAGAGACGCGACGGTCGTACCGCTGTCGGACCACATCTACGCTCCGAGCGACTACACCCACTCCAATCAGCTGGGGGCCGAGGCCAAAATCACAGGATGCATGGGCCTGCGCTATCACTCGGTGCGCTCTGCCGGCAATATCTGCTGGGCGCTGATGACGCCACGTTCCGTGAGTTCGATAATCCAGAGGGCGCACTACGAGATGATCTGGAGCGGCCAGGTGATCAGCGTCAATCAGATCACGACGTTGATTGGCGCCTAGGTTTGCCGGATATAGACAAGCAGAACGCCTTGGTCGCCATTAACCCGCGCCAAACCACTTTTCGCCAATTTCAGAATGGAAAATAAGAGACAGCCATAAATGACAAAACCGGCCAGAGTGCCGGTTTAGATTGCTTATAGAGACAGAGAGAAACAGATGAATGGTGCCCGAACCCGGACTTGAACCGGGACGACCTTTCGGTCGAGAGATTTTAAGTCTCCTGCGTCTACCGATTTCGCCATTCGGGCGGTAGCGCTATGCGAAGGGCGGACTATATACAGCCCTCCGCGTCCTCGCAAGGCATGCAAAGCGCACCTGCGAGAATGAAAAAGGCCTCGTAAATCATGGATCTACGAGGCCTTTTAAATTGGAGGCTGAGGTCGGAATCGAACCGGCGTTCACGGATTTGCAATCCGGTGCATAACCACTCTGCAACTCAGCCATGAAGCAAACGAGCCGCCTTGGCGACTCGTGTAAAACTGGAGCGGGAAACGAGACTCGAACTCGCGACCCCGACCTTGGCAAGGTCGTGCTCTACCAACTGAGCTATTCCCGCTTGTCTTGTCGACGGGCGCCATTCTATAGAATCGAACCGCGCCGTCAACCCTTTGATTCAAAAATACTTATTTCTTTTCCGAGGTAGTGCTGAGGTGCGGCCAGGCCGCCAGCAGGTACTGCAGCATCGACCACAATGTCAGCACCGCCGCGATTACCAGCAGGATATATCCGACCACCACCCAGAAGGTGAACACAGGCGGATTACCCAAGAGAATAACCAACGCCAGCATCTGCGCCGCGGTTTTCCATTTGCCGAGGTTGGATACCGCCACGTGCGCCCGGGCACCCAGTTCGGCCATCCACTCTCGCAAGGCCGACACGACAATCTCACGACCGATGATGATCGCCGCAGCCAGGGTCAGCCAGAGATTGGAGTGCTCGGCAGCCAGCAGCACCAGCGCCACTGCGACCATCAGCTTGTCCGCCACCGGATCGAGGAAGGCGCCGAAAGGCGTACCTTGCTCCCAGCGACGCGCCAGATAGCCGTCGAGCCAGTCGGTCGCGGCAGCAACGGCGAAGACGCCGCTGGCCGCCCAATAGCTCCAGGAAAATGGCATGTAGAACAGCAGGATGAAGACCGGAATCAGCGCGACCCGGAGCACGGTAAGCAAGTTGGGGATATTCATCGGCACAACTGGGCTGCGAAGTGAACGGGCATTCTACTCACTGTGCAGAGTGTCATAAATCAACTCGGCGAGCTTTTTACTGATTCCCGGCGCTTTGGCAATTTCTTCGGCACTGGCGCGGGAGAGTTCCTGTAGACCACCGAAGTGATTGAGCAGTTCACGCCGCCGCTTCGGGCCGATCCCGGCGACCTCTTCCAGCGTCGAGGTACGCCGCGTCTTGCCACGGCGTGCACGGTGCCCGGTGATCGCGAAGCGGTGCGATTCATCACGAATCTGCTGGATCAGGTGCAGTGCCGGCGAGTTGCCGGGCAAGGTGAACTCATGCTCGGCATCGTTGAGGTAGAGCACTTCGAGCCCGGGCTTGCGCGTCGTGCCCTTGGCCACGCCAAGCAGGATCAGATCCGGGACCGCCAGCTCCTGCAGCACCTCACGGGCCATGGCCAGCTGGCCCTTGCCGCCGTCCACCAACAGCACGTCAGGCAGCTTGCCTTCGCCATCCTTGATCTTGCTGAAGCGACGGGTCAGGGCCTGGTGCATGGCGGCGTAGTCATCGCCGGCAGTCACGCCCTCGATATTGAAGCGGCGGTAGTCGGACTTTAGCGGCCCTTCGGGGCCGAACACCACGCAGGAAGCGACCGTCGCCTCACCGCTGGAGTGGCTGATATCGAAGCACTCCATGCGCTGCGGCGGCTCGTCCATTTCCAGCACGGTCGCCAGCGCCTCGAAGCGTTCAGCCAGGTGCTGCCGGTTGGCCAGGCGAGCAGCCAGCGCCTGTTCTGCATTGGTGACGGCCAGTTGTTGCCAGCGCGCTCGCGTGCCACGCACGCGCAAGCTGATGCTGAGGCTGCGCCCACGCAGCGATTCGATAGCCTCAATCAGGGTGGCAAAGTCTTCATGCTGCACGTTGACGATCAGCTCGCTGGGCAGATCGCGTTCGGCGTTGCCCAGGTAGTACTGAGCGAGGAAGGCCATCAGCACATCGCCGCCCTCCTCTTCGATCGCCACCTGCGGGAAGAAATTCTTGCTGCCGAGCACGCGGCCGCCGCGCACGCTGATCAGGTGCACGCATGCGCCGCCAGGCGTGAGCATTACGGCGACCACATCGACATCGCCGCTGCCGCCTTCCATGCTCTGCTGGTCCTGTACGCGGCGCAGCATGGCGATCTGGTCGCGCAACTCGGCAGCACGTTCGAACTCCAGGACCATGGAGGCCTTTTCCATGCTGGCAGAGAGTTCTTCGCTCAGTGCATTGCTGCGGCCGTCGAGAAACATCACCGAGTGGCGCACGTCTTCGGCGTATTCCTCCGGGCTGACCAGGCCAACGCAGGGGCCTTTGCAGCGTTTGATCTGATACTGCAGGCAGGGGCGCGTACGGTTTTTGTAGTAGCTGTCCTCGCACTGACGAACCAGAAAGGTCTTCTGCAGCAGGCTCAGGCTCTCGCGAATCGCCAGGGCGCTGGGGTACGGACCGAAGTAGCGCCCCTTGGCTTTCTTGGCGCCACGATGGATGCCGAGGCGTGGGAATTCGCCGTCAGAGAGGAATACATAGGGATAGGACTTATCGTCGCGCAGCAGGATGTTATACGGCGGCCGCCATTCCTTGATCAGCGTCTGCTCGAGCAGCAGCGCCTCGGTCTCGTTGGCAGTGATGGTGGTTTCGATCTGTGCGATGCGTGCGACCAGGGCGGCCGTCTTGGGCGCCTGACCGGTCTTGCGGAAATAACTGGCGAGACGCTTCTTGAGGTTCTTCGCCTTGCCGACATAGAGCAGGCGAGCCTCGCCATCGAACATGCGATAGACGCCAGGGCGACCGCTGCAGGTCGCCAGGAAGGCGCTCGAATCGAAGGATGCAGACATCTTCAGCTGACGGCGTCGACCATGCCGTGGCGTACCGCAAGCAGGGCCAGCTCGACGTCGCTGGTGATGGAGAGCTTCTCGAAGATGCGGTAACGGTAGGTGTTGACCGTCTTCGGCGACAGGCACAGCTTGTCCGAGATGTTCTGCACCTTGTGGCAGTTGGCGATCATCAGTGCGATCTGGATTTCGCGCTCGGACAGAAGATCGAACGGCGAGCCACTGGTTTGCGGCTGGAAGGATTTCAGCGCCAGTTGCTGGGCGATTTGCGGGTCGATGTAGCGCTGGCCGGCGAACACCAGGCGAATGGCCTGCACCATTTCATCCAGCGCGGCGCCCTTGGTCAGGTAACCGGCGGCGCCAGCCTGCAACAGGCGAGTCGGGAATGGATCTTCCTCGCACACGGTGACCGCGACGACCTTGATATCGGGGTGGCTGCGCATCAGTTTGCGTGTGGCTTCCAGGCCGCCGATGCCAGGCATCTTGACGTCCATCAGCACAACATCGGGCTTGAGTTCGCGGACCTTGAGCAGGGCCTCTTCGCCGGTGCAGGCTTCGCCCACCACTTGCAGACCATCGATATCGGCCAGCATGCGGGTGATGCCAGTGCGAACCAGATCGTGATCGTCGACTACCAGGACCCTAATCAATCGCCACCTCGTTGCACCTTGTCAGCCACCGTGCAACGACGGTGAGGTTGAACTTGCCGGCCACCTTAGCAAAAAGCCAGGCACTGACCTAGCTTGGCGCACAGCAGTCAAAAAGCAAGCGCCAGATTAGGATCAGAAATCGCGTCAAGGCAATAGGGAGAATTGGCGGAAGCGGTGAGATTCGAACTCACGGATAGTTGCCCATCGACGGTTTTCAAGACCGTTGCCTTAAACCACTCGGCCACGCTTCCAAACGCTGAGCAGGGAGGATGAGATTTCAACCTCCGCTGCAGTGCGGGCGGCAATCTTACCGGAACGCAACACACTGTCAAACTCTCTGTCTTGGCACTTCGTTTGGCTCTGTTATGATCCGGGCATTCGATTATCGGATCCTCGTGCCACAGGAGCGTCGCCATGCAAGAGCGAGACTACGTACTGAACCATTCGCAGGCCGACCAGCTGGAAGTCAGCAAGGTCTTGCGCAACACTTACGGCCTGCTGGCCATCACCCTGGCTTTCAGCGGCCTGGTCGCCTTCCTCAGTCAGCGCGCCAATGTGCCCTACCCGAACTTCTTCGTGGTGCTGATCGGCTTCTATGGCCTGTTCTTCCTCACCTACAAGCTGCGCGACTCGGCCTGGGGCCTGGTCTCCACCCTCGCCCTGACCGGCTTCATGGGCTACACCCTAGGCCCGATCCTCAACCGCTACCTGGGCATGGCCAACGGTGCCGAGGTGATCAGCTCGGCGTTCTCCATGACCGCGCTGGTGTTCTTCGGCCTGTCCGCGTACGTGCTGACCACCCGCAAGGACATGAGCTTCCTCAGCGGCTTCATCACCGCCGGTTTCTTCGTCCTGCTCGCCGCCGTACTGGCCAGCTTCTTCTTCCAGATCAGCGGCCTGCAACTGGCGATCAGCGCCGGCTTCGTGCTCTTCTCCTCGGTCTGCATCCTGTTTCAGACCAGCGCCATCATCCATGGCGGTGAGCGTAACTACATCATGGCCACCATTAGCCTGTACGTGTCGATCTACAACCTGTTTATCAGTCTGCTGCAGATCTTCGGTATCATGGGCGGCGACGACTGATCACGGTTCGTCCCCCTTGGAGCCCGCTTCGGCGGGCTTTTTCTTGCGCGTGATTCTTTGTTTGCCGGGCACCCTGGCCTTATCATTGCCGCAGTTTTGCCTCGCCGGACACTCCATGAAGTTTGCCATCGCCCTGTTCGCCGCTCCTCACCAGCCTGCCTCGCGGCGCGCGCTGCGCTTTGCCCAGGCGGCGGTAGCCGGCGGCCACGAGATCGTTCGCCTGTTCTTCTATCAGGACGGCGTGCACAGCGCCGCCAGCAATGTCGTGACCCCGCAGGATGAGCTGGACCTGCCCCGGGAGTGGCGCGAGTTCGTCTCGAGCAACGGGTTGGACGCCGTGGTGTGTATCGCCGCGGCACTGCGTCGCGGCATGCTGAACGCTGAAGAGGCGCAGCGCTATGCGCGCCCGGCGGCCAATCTGCAAGCGCCTTGGGAGCTTTCCGGCCTCGGCCAGTTACACGAAGCGGCGCAGCAGGCCGACCGATTGATCTGCTTCGGAGGCAACTGAATGAACAAGTCGCTGCTGATCATCAGCCGCCAGGCGCCCTGGAGCGGCCCTGGCGCGCGCGAGGCGCTGGACATCGCGCTGGCGGGCGGTGCCTTCGATCTGCCCATTGGCATGCTGTTTCTCGATGACGGCGTCTTTCAGCTCAACGTCGGGCAGCAGCCTGGCCAGTTACAGCAGAAAGATCTCGGCGCCAACCTCCAGGCCCTACCCCTGTTCGGCGTAGAGAGCCTGTACGCCAGCCAGCGCAGCCTCATTGAACGCGGCCTTGGCGACGCCGAATTGAACCTGCCGGTAGAGCGCCTCGACGACGACGCCCTGACCGCCCTCCTCGATCGTTACGACCAGGTGATCACCCTCTGATGGCCACCCTGCACATCCTTTCCCATTCGCCTTTTGCCGACAGCCGCCTGGCCAGTTGCCTGCGCCTGCTGGGCGGCGCTGACGCGCTGCTGCTCAGCGGCGATGCGGTATACGCGCTGCAACCCGGCACCGCCAACCTGCAGGCGCTGCAGCTGATGCCAACCAGCGTTGCGCTCTATGCCCTGGACGAGGACCTCGCCGCACGCGGCCTGCAAGCGCGCGAGCGCGTGCAGGTCGTGGATTACCCGGCATTCGTCGAGCTCTGCACCCGCTACGCCAAGGTCAACAGCTGGTTATGAACAGTTTGAACGTCGGCGGACGCGATATCGCCCTGGACAAGGACGGCTACCTGGTCGAGCTACAGGACTGGTCACGCCCCGTTGCCGAAGCGCTGGCCGCCGCAGAAGAACTGCAACTGAGCGATGAGCATTGGGAAATTCTCGACCTGCTGCGAGCGTTCTACGCAGAATTCCAGCTATCACCGGCCAATCGCCCCTTGATCAAGTACGTGGCGCTCAAGCTCGGCCCCGACAAGGGCAACAGCCTGCACCTCAACCGCCTGTTCAAGGGCACGCCCGCCAAACTCGCCGCCAAGCTCGCCGGCCTGCCGAAACCGACCAATTGCCTATGAAGCTGATCACGCCCGAAGAACACCCTTTCGCCCAGTTCGTGCGCACGCTTGGCAAGGGCAAGCGCGGTGCACGCGGCCTGACCCGCGAGGAAGCCCGCGAAGCCATGGGCATGCTGCTCGACGGCAAGGTCGAGGACACTCAACTCGGCGCCTTCCTGATGCTGCTGCGGCACAAGGAGGAAAGCGCCGAGGAGCTTGCCGGTTTCACCGAAGCCATCCGCCCGCGACTGGCCGCGCCCGCCATCCAGGTCGACCTGGACTGGCCCAGCTACGCCGGCAAGAAGCGTCACCTGCCCTGGTATTTGCTGGCGGCCAAGGCGTTGGCCGCCAGCGGCGTGCGCATCTTCATGCACGGCGGCGGCGCGCATACCGCCGGGCGCCTGTATACCGAGCAGCTGCTGGCAGTGCTGGATATCCCCTGCTGCCGTGACTGGCAAAGTGTGGCAACGGCGCTCGATCAACATGGCCTCGCCTACAGCTACCTGGGTGACTGGATGCCAGCGCTGCAGCGCATGATCGACTTGCGCAACACCCTCGGCCTACGCTCGCCGATTCACTCCCTGGCGCGCATCATCAACCCGCTCGGTGCCAGCTGCGGGCTGCAGAGCATCTTTCACCCCGGCTACCAGGCCGTGCACCGCGAGGCCAGTCGACTGCTGGGCGACGAGGCCATCGTGATCAAGGGCGAAGGCGGCGAGATCGAGGTCAATCCGGACGTGGCCTGCCATCTGTACGGCACGTGTAACGGCGCGGACTGGGACGAGGAATGGCCAGCGCTCTCGGCACAGCGCCACGTCAAGCCCGAGCGGCTCGATCCGGACGTACTGGGCGCGTTCTGGCGGGGCGAGCAAGAGGACGCCTACGGCCACCTGGCCGTGATCGCCACCATGGCCACCGCACTACGTGGGCTGGGCATGGCCCGCGATGAGGCTTTCCAGCAAGCGCAGCAACGCTGGGATACACGCTTTCAATCTAATTGATCGATCTTTTCAGCCAGATTTTTCCACCTTTCAATCAACTTCATAACGCTAGACTTCAGGTTCATTCAGAACGGAGGCAAGCGTTATGGGCTTGTTGATCGATGGACGCTGGCATGACCAGTGGTACAACACCGGCAACAGTGGCCGCTTCCAGCGCGAAAGCGCGCAACGCCGCAACTGGGTAACCGCCGACGGCAGCGCCGGGCCAAGCGGCGATGGCGGCTTCAAGGCCGAGGCCGGGCGTTATCATCTGTACGTCTCGTTGGCCTGCCCCTGGGCTCATCGCACCCTGATCCTGCGCAAGCTCAAGGGTCTGGAATCCTTGATCGACGTCTCGGTGGTCAGCTGGCTGATGCGCGAGCATGGCTGGACCTTCGACCGTGAAACCGGCTCCAGCGGTGACCACCTCGACAACCTGAGCTACATGCACCAGCGCTACACGAGCGACGACCGCAACTACACCGGCCGCGTGACCGTACCTGCGCTGTGGGACAAACAGAGCGGCGGCATCGTTAGCAACGAATCGGCGGAGATCATCCGCATGTTCAACAGCGCATTCGACGGCCTGACCGGTAATAACCTGGACTTCTACCCCGAGCCGCTGCGCGAACGTATCGACCAGCTCAACGAGCGCATCTACCCGGCGGTGAACAATGGCGTCTACCGCGCCGGTTTCGCCACCACTCAGGAAGCCTACGAAGAAGCCTTCGACGAGCTGTTCGCCATGCTCGACGAACTGGAAGCACTGCTCGATGAGAATCGCTACCTGGCAGGCGAGTACCTGACCGAAGCGGACATTCGTCTGTTCACCACAGTGATTCGCTTCGATGCCGTCTATCACGGGCACTTCAAGTGCAACCTGCGGCGCATCGAGGATTACCCGAACCTTTCCAACTGGTTGCGTGAGCTGTATCAGTGGCCGGGTATCGCCGAGACGGTGGACTTCACTCATATCAAGTCGCACTACTACGCCAGCCACGCCACCATCAATCCTACAGGCGTGATCCCCAAGGGGCCGCTGCAGGACTTCGCGCGTACGCATGATCGCCAGCGCCTGCCAGGCAAGGGTGTGTGGCAAAAAAGCTGAGAGCCAGGTCGTAGGGTGGATGACGCTTTTTTCATCCACCGATGCCCAGCCGCGGTGGATCGATGAAGCGCGATCCACCCTACCTTCGTCAGATGCCGCCCTGGGCGCCTTCGAACCAGGCCAGCTTGTCCCGCAGGGTGACCACTTCCCCGACGATCACCAGGGTGGGCGCGTGCACTTCATGCTCGCCCACCAGCTCCGGCAAGGTTTCCAGCGTGCCGGTGAAGACCCGCTGATTCTGCGTAGTGCCCTGCTGCACCAGTGCTGCCGGCGTTGCTCCTGAGCGGCCATGCGCGATCAGCTGTTCGCAGATACCCGGCAACCCCACCAGGCCCATGTAGAACACCAGCGTCTGGCCGGGCGCCACCAGATCCTTCCAGGGCAGGTTGCTGCTGCCGTCCTTCAGGTGACCGGTCACGAAGCGCACCGACTGCGCGTGATCGCGATGAGTCAGCGGAATGCCGGCGTAGGCGGCGCAACCCGAGGCAGCGGTGATGCCCGGCACGACCTGGAAAGGAATGCCCTTCACCGCCAGCTGTTCGATCTCCTCGCCGCCACGGCCGAAGATGAATGGATCGCCGCCCTTCAGGCGCAGCACGCGCTTGCCCTGGTGTGCCAGATCGATGAGTAGCTGGTTGATCTGCTCCTGTGGCACAGCGTGATCGGCGCGGCGCTTGCCGACGTAGATACGCTCGGCATCGCGCCGGCACAGCTCGATGATCGCAGGCGCCACCAGACGGTCGTAGAGCACCACATCGGCCTGCTGCATCAGACGCAGAGCACGGAAGGTCAGCAGGTCGGGATCGCCCGGGCCGGCGCCGACCAGATAGACCTCGCCCAGCGCACGTGGCGCCGCACCGGCCAGACGTTCCTCCAGCAGGCGCTCGCCCTCTTCCGGCTTGCCGGCAAACACGCTCTCGGCGATCTGCCCCTGGAAGACGTCCTCCCAGAACACCCGGCGCTGCTGCACATCGGGAAACAGCTGCTTGACCCGCTCGCGAAAGCGCTTGCCCAGGTTGGCCAGCTGGCCATAGGTGGCCGGAATCCAGGTCTCGATCTTGGCGCGGATCAGCCTGGCCAACACTGGCGCATCGCCGCCGCTGCTGACCGCGACGATCAGCGGCGAGCGGTCGACGATGGCCGGGAAGATCACGCTGCACAGCGCCGGCGCGTCCACCACGTTGACCGGAATGCCCAGCGCCTGGGCCTCGGCGGAAATCTGCGCGTTGAGCGGCACGTCATCGGTGGCGGCGATGACCAGAGAGATGCCTTGTAGATCGCTGCTCGCATAGCCGCGCAGGAAACAGCCCTCGGCCCCGGCCAGCTCCTGAAGCTCGCTACGAATCTCGGGCGCCACGACGCGCAGACGTGCTCCGGCATCGCTCAGCAGGCGTGCCTTGCGCAGTGCGACCTCGCCACCACCGATCACCAGTACCGGGCGATCCTGCAGCTTGTGGAACAGCGGAAGGAATTGCATGAGTCGTGCCTCGTAAGCGGAAGGTGAGCGGCTGGATCGCAAGGTGTGCCGTGCACACCACTGACTGACGCCGGTCCTGGGCGCAACGCAATTACGTCGTCCATCGCCAGGCATGCCGCTCAAAAAACGGGGCGGCTATCGCCACCCCGTATGTGCAAAACGATCAGGCTTAGCCGATCACCTCGATGCCGCCCATGTAAGGCTTGAGCACCTCGGGCACGCGGATGCTGCCGTCAGCCTGCTGGTAGTTCTCCAGCACGGCCACCAGGGTGCGACCAACTGCCAGACCGGAACCGTTGAGGGTGTGCACCAGCTCCGGCTTGCCGGTTTCCGGGTTGCGGTAACGTGCCTGCATGCGGCGCGCCTGGAAGTCGCCGCAGTTGGAGCAGGAGGAAATCTCGCGGTACTTGTCCTGGCTCGGCACCCAGACTTCGAGGTCGTAGGTTTTCACCGCAGAGAAGCCCATATCGCCGGTGCACAGCGCCAGTTTGCGATACGGCAGCTCCAGCAGTTGCAACACGCGCTCGGCGTTGGCGGTCATGCCTTCCAGCGCCTCGAAGGACTTGGACGGCTCGACGATCTGCACCATCTCCACCTTGTCGAACTGGTGCTGGCGGATCATGCCGCGGGTATCGCGGCCGGAGGCGCCGGCTTCACTGCGAAAGCATGGTGTATGCGCGACGAACTTCAACGGCAGCTGTTTGGCATCGAGAATTTCGCCGGCGACGATATTGGTCAGCGAAACTTCGGCAGTCGGGATCAGGTACAGATCGGCCTGGTCTTCACGACGGATCTTGAACAGGTCTTCCTCGAATTTCGGCAGCTGGCCGGTGCCCTGTAGTGCCGGGGCCTGCACCAGATAAGGCGTGTAGGCCTCTTCGTAGCCGTGCTCACCGGTGTGCAGGTTGATCATGAATTGCGCCAGGGCGCGGTGCAGGCGCGCGATGGGGCCGCGCAGCAGAGCGAAACGTGCGCCGGACAGCTTGGCGGCGGTTTCGAAGTCCAGCCAGCCGTGCTGCTCGCCGAGAGCGACATGATCCTTGACCTCGAAATCGAAGGTGCGCGGCGTGCCCCAGCGCGCTACCTCGACGTTGCCGTCTTCGTCGGCACCGACCGGCACGGAGTCGTGCGGCAGGTTGGGGATGTTCAGCAGCAGGTTGTCCAGCTCGTTCTGGATGGCGTCCAGCTCACGCTTGCCGGCTTCCAGGTCGCTGCCCATCTGATCGACTTCCGCCAACAGCGGCGCGATGTCTTCTCCGCGCGCCTTGGCCTGGCCGATCGACTTGGAACGGCTGTTGCGCTCGGCCTGCAGTTGCTCGGTGCGCACCTGCACCGACTTGCGCTGACTCTCCAGGGCCTCGAAGCGAGCGACGTCGAGGGCGAAGCCGCGGGTAGCGAGGCGTTCGGCGATTTCGGAGAGTTGCGTGCGGACGAGTTTGGAATCGAGCATGTTCGGGTCTCAAGACAACGGCGAAATGATGATGGCCAGCACTGTGGCGCGGGTTGTGGAGTGTAAAGCCTTAGCAGGCTGTTGAAAAACCACCTGCGCTCTTTTCAACAACCTGCCGGCAGGTCAGGCCGCCAGACGAGCCAGGCTCAAACCGGCCCAGGCCGCCAGCAGGCCGCCGATGATGCTGAACGCCAAGTAGCCGAGCGCTTCGAGCGCGCGCCCACCCTCGATCAGTTTCATGATTTCCAGGCTGAAGGATGAAAAAGTGGTGAAGCCGCCCAGCACGCCGGTAATCAATCCCGTGCGCAGCTCCAGTGGCAGCTCGGTACGCGTGAGAAACAGGCCTGACAACAAGCCGATCAACAGACAACCAATGACGTTGACGGCAAAGGTGCCCAGATAAAAATGCCGCGGCCAATTGGTGGCGACCCAGCTGGAAAGCAGAAACCGCATCACCGAGCCAGCCGCGCCCCCTGCGGCTACGGCAAGCGCCACGCGAATCATGGCGCTCTCCTTCGCCTCGGGCTTGCGGCATCCAGGTTACGCAAATGCTGCAGCTTGTCGCGAATCTTCAGCTCCAGGCCACGCGGCACGGGGTCGTAGTACTGACGCGGCTGCAGAGTCTCGGGGAAGTAATCCTCGCCCGCAGCGTAGGCATCCGGCTCGTCATGGGCATAGCGATACTCATCGCCATAGCCGAGCTGCTTCATCAGTTTGGTCGGGGCATTGCGCAGGTGCAGCGGAACCTCCTGCGAACCCTGCTCGGCGGCATCACGCATGGCTGCCTTGAAGGCCGTGTAGACCGCATTGCTTTTCGGCGCGCAGGCCAGGTAGACGATGGCCTGGGCCACGGCCAGCTCGCCTTCCGGGCTACCCAGGCGCTCCTGCACGTCCCAGGCATTGAGGCACAGGGTCAGGGCACGCGGATCGGCATTGCCGATATCCTCGCTGGCCATGCGCACCACGCGCCGGGCGATATAGAGCGGGTCGCAGCCGCCGTCGAGCATGCGCGCGTACCAGTAAAGCGCGCCGTCCGGGCTGGAGCCACGCACCGACTTGTGCAGGGCGGAAATCTGGTCATAGAACGCCTCGCCGCCCTTGTCGAAGCGACGGCGGCTGTCGCCCAGCAGATTCTGCAGCAGCTCGACGCCAATCTCGCCATCGTCTTCAGCCAGGTCGGCGGCGTTCTCGAGGAAGTTGAGCAGGCGCCGACCATCGCCATCGGCGGCAGCCAGGAGAATCTGGAAGGCGTCGTCCGGCAGGCTCAGGTGGCGATCGCCCAAACCTTTCGGATCGCTCAAGGCACGATTGACCAGCTTGCGCATGGCCGCTTCGTCGAGGCTCTTGAGCACATAGACCCGCGCGCGCGACAGCAGCGCGTTGTTCAGCTCGAAAGAGGGATTCTCGGTGGTCGCGCCGATGAAAATCAGCGTGCCATCTTCGACGTAAGGCAGGAAGGCGTCCTGCTGGCTCTTGTTGAAGCGATGCACTTCGTCGACGAAGAGAATGGTGCGACGGCCGTACTGCGCGGCATGCTGCTGGGCCACCTCGACAGCCTGACGGATCTCCTTCACGCCGGATAAAACGGCGGAAATGGTCTCGAAATGCGCATCGGTGACCTTGGCCAGCAGCCGCGCCAGGGTGGTTTTGCCTACCCCGGGCGGCCCCCAAAAGATCATCGAGTGCAGGGCGCCCTGCTCCAACGCCTCACGCAGCGGTTTGCCCGGTCCCAGCACGTGCTCCTGCCCGACGTATTCATCCAGACTGGTAGCACGCAAACGCGCAGCCAGGGGCTGCGCGACGGGTTGGCGACCGAACAGATCCACGCGTTACTCCTGGATGACGTCCGCGCCTTCCGGAATGTCGAAGGTGAACTGCCCATCATCCACCGGCTCGTTCATCTTCACATTGAGGAACAGGATGTTGGTGCGCTGGCCGATACTGTCGATCAGCTGCATGTCGTTGAGCACGCGGTTGCGGAACGACAGGCGCAGACTGTCGAACAGGCTGTCCTTGGCCTTGGGCTTGAGGATGAAGTCGACCACGCTGCCGCCTTCCTTGTAGTCGATCTCGAAGTTCTCGCGAATCTGCGACACATCGCCGGACAGCAACAAGGCCGGGGTGTGGGTCAGGCGCTGGTCGAGGGTCTGGATGGTCACCTGTTCCAGGTCCGGGTCGTACAGCCAGACCTTTTCACCGTTGGACACCAGCAGTTGCTCCATCGGCTGGTCGGTGTGCCAGCGGAACAGGCCAGGGCGCTTGAGCATCAGCTCGCCGGCGGTTTCCTGCAGCTGGGTGCCGCTGGCATCCAGGGTCAGCTGGGAAAAACGGGCATTGATGGTCTGCGCCTGGTTGAGCAGTTCGGTCAGGCGCTTGGTGGCCGCCTCTTCGTCAGCCTGGGCGGTTAGCAGGGTAAAGCTCAGAGCGGCCAGCATCAGCAGGCGAATAATACGCATATAAACCCCTTGAGTCCGTATGAGAATGACGGGGCGGCTCCGCACCCCGTACTGCTCGGCAGCACCTGAGCTGCCGTGAATCCTGTAGACCGCCAATTCGGCGGTTTATCCGCGATCAGTCGCGCGATGAACCGGGCGCGAGCACCTCGCGCGAACCGTTGGTATTCATCGAACTGACCACACCGGCCATTTCCATCGCTTCGATCATCCGTGCGGCGCGGTTGTAGCCGATCTTCAGCTTGCGCTGCACGGCGGAAATGGAGGCGCGGCGGCTTTCCAGCACGAAATTGACGGCCTCGTCGTACAGCGGATCTTCCTCGCTGCCCTCGCCGCCTTCGCCACCGCCGCCTTCGAAGCCGCTGCCGCTCTCCTCGACGCCGGCGAGAATGTCCTCGATGTAATCCGGCGCGCCGCGCTGCTTCCACGCCTCGACCACGCGATGCACCTCGTCGTCAGAGACGAAGGCGCCGTGCACGCGGATGGGCAGGCCGGTGCCGGGCGGCAGATAGAGCATGTCACCGTGACCAAGCAACTGTTCGGCGCCACCCTGATCGAGAATGGTGCGCGAGTCGATCTTGCTCGATACCTGGAAGGCCATGCGGGTCGGGATGTTGGCCTTGATCAGGCCGGTGATCACATCGACCGACGGACGCTGGGTAGCAAGAATCAGGTGGATACCGGCGGCACGGGCCTTCTGCGCAATACGCGCGATCAGTTCTTCGACCTTCTTACCGACGATCATCATCATGTCGGCGAATTCGTCCACGACCACCACGATGGTCGGCAGCGTTTTCAAATGCGGCGGCTCGTCCTCCATCGACTCGCGCTTGTAGAGCGGATCATGCAGCGGCGTGCCGGCCTCGATGGCGTCCTTCACCTTACGGTTGAAGCCCGCCAGGTTACGCACGCCCATGGCCGCCATCAGCTTGTAGCGACGCTCCATCTCGGCTACTGACCAGCGCAGGGCGTTGGCCGCCTCCTTCATGTCGGTGACGACCGGACACAGCAGGTGCGGAATACCTTCGTAGATCGACAGTTCGAGCATCTTCGGGTCGATCATGATCATCCGCGCCTCTTCCGGCGTGGACTTGAACAGCACCGACAGAATCATCGCATTGACGCCCACCGACTTACCGGAGCCGGTGGTACCGGCTACCAGCAGGTGCGGCATCTTGGCCAGGTCGGCGATGACTGGGCGCCCGCCGATATCGTGACCCAGCGCCAGGGTGACCGGCGACTTGGCATCGTCGTACTCGCTCGAAGACAGCACCTCGGAGAAGCGCACGATCTGCCGATCCTCGTTGGGCACCTCGATGCCCACGGTGGTCTTGCCGGGAATCACCTCGACCACGCGCACGCTGACCATGGCCATCGAACGCGCCAGGTCCTTGGCTAGGTTGGAGATGCGGCTGACCTTGACTCCGGCCGCGGGTTGGATCTCGAAACGGGTAATCACCGGGCCGGGATGCACGGACTCGACCACCACGTCGACACCGAACTCCTTGAGTTTGATCTCCAGCAGGCGCGACATGGCCTCCAGCGACTCGGGCGAAAACTGCTTCTGCTTCTTCTCGGCGACGTCAAGGATGGAAATCGGCGGCAGGCTGCCTTCGACAGCGGTATCGACGAACAGCGGCGCCTGCTTTTCCTTGAGTACCCGCTTGCTCGGCTCGGCCGCTTTCGGCGGCGCGGGAGGAGTGATCACAGGTGCCGGGCGCTTCTCGCGCTCGCTCATGTGCTTGCTTAGCGACTCTTCGCGCTCGATCAGGCGTTCCTTGACCTTGGCCTGCTCGCGACGGTCGGACACCACCGGCGCGGCCACCTCGGTGACCCGCTCGTCCAGCTCGCGCAGCTGAATCTTCATCTGCTTGCGCTCGTTGCGGGCGTTCCACCAACCGGTGATGGCGCCGTGAATCAGCTCGATCAGATCGAGGGTGATCTTGCCCGTGAGGTCCATTACACGGAACCAGGACAGGTCGGTGAATACGGTCAGCCCGAACAGGAACAGCGCCAGGAACAGCAGCGTGCTGCCCTCGATATTGAGCGCATCCTTCGCCAGCTCACCCAGGCTCGCGCCCAGCATGCCGCCACCGGAGCCTTGCATTCCGGCAGCCGGATCGAAGTGAATGTGGGCCAATACGGCGCCGGAAAGGATCAGGAAAACCAGGCCGATGCTGTGCCAGGAAAACAGCCAGCCATTCCAATGCCAGGGTTGATTGCGGGTGCGGAAGACCTGCCAGGTCTTGGCGGCCAGCAAAAGCGGGAAGATATAGGCGAAGTAACCCAGAGCACCGAACAGCGCACTGGAGAGCCAGGCGCCAATGCTGCCGCCGGCATTAATGATGCGCTCGACCTGTACGCTGTTGTCCCAGGCGGGATCCGACACGTTGTAGGTCAACAGTGTCATCAGCAGATACAGACACATCGCACCCAGGGCGATCAATGCGCCTTCCTTCAGTCGATACTGAAGTTTCTGGCGCCAATCGGTGATCTGGGTGGTGGGATTCTTCAAAACAGCCATTTCCTGCGCCCCTGGCGCGTCCATCTGATGGTTAACCGCACAAGCGGCCTATTGTAGGGTCAGCCTGACGAGGAGGCCAATCAGTGTGCTCCCGCACCTGCCCTGCTTCGGTGTAGCATAGCCGCCAGCAGCTTCCATGCGGCTCAATTGGAGCACGCATTCTCTTTTGTGACAAAGGCTTATGGGGTTTTTTTATGAGCGAAGTCAAGCATTCCCGCCTGATCATCCTGGGTTCCGGCCCAGCCGGTTACAGCGCAGCGGTTTATGCCGCGCGTGCCAACCTCAAACCCGTTGTGATCACCGGCATCCAGCCTGGCGGCCAGCTCACCACTACAACCGAGGTGGACAACTGGCCGGGTGACGTCGAAGGCCTCACTGGCCCGGCGCTGATGGAGCGCATGCAAAAGCACGCCGAACGCTTCGACACCGAGATCATCTACGACCACATCCATACCGCCGAGTTGCAGAGCCGCCCCTTCGTACTCAAGGGCGATAGCGGCATCTACAGCTGCGATGCCCTGATCATCGCCACCGGTGCCAGCGCCCAGTACCTCGGCCTGCCATCGGAGGAAGCCTTCTCCGGCAAGGGCGTCTCGGCCTGCGCCACCTGCGACGGCTTCTTCTATCGCAACCAGGTGGTCGCGGTGATCGGCGGCGGCAATACCGCCGTCGAAGAGGCGCTGTACCTCTCGAACATCGCCAAGGAAGTGCACCTGGTACACCGCCGCGACAAGCTGCGTTCGGAGAAGATCCTCCAGGACAAGCTGTTCGACAAGGTCGAGAACGGCAACATGCGCCTGCACTGGAACCACACCCTGGATGAAGTGCTCGGCGACCAGTCCGGCGTGACAGGCGTGCGTCTGAAAAGCACCCTCGATGGCAGCAGCAAGGAGCTGGATCTGGCCGGCGTATTCATCGCCATCGGCCACAAACCCAACACCGAGCTGTTCGTCGGCCAACTGGACATGCATGACGGCTACCTGAAGATCAAGGGCGGCAGCGAAGGCAATGCCACCGCCACCAGCATCGAGGGCGTATTTGCCGCTGGCGACGTGGCCGATCACGTCTACCGCCAGGCCATCACCTCGGCCGGTGCCGGCTGCATGGCCGCACTGGACGTCGAGAAGTTCCTCGAAGACCATTGATACCCGGGGCGGACGAGGTCCGCCCTCCCCTCTTCGGGCTCTGACGAATGCTGACCTGGCTGCAACGCGATTCACTGGATTTCCCTCCCCTGGCCAAAGCCATGCACGAGCCGAATGGCCTGCTCGCCGCTGGCGGCGACCTGAGTGCAGACCGCCTGGTC
This sequence comes from Ectopseudomonas mendocina, assembly GCF_016008875.1. Taxonomy (GTDB): domain Bacteria; phylum Pseudomonadota; class Gammaproteobacteria; order Pseudomonadales; family Pseudomonadaceae; genus Aquipseudomonas. The sequence continues at coordinate 9,017 of NZ_JADTQG010000003.1, read as the reverse complement.
AGTGCCTACCGCCACGGCTGCTTCCCCTGGTTCCAGGACGGGCAGCCGATTCTCTGGTGGTCGCCAGATCCCCGCACCGTTCTCTTTCCCGATGAGCTGCACGTCTCCCGCAGCCTGGCCAAGCTGCTGCGCCAGCAGCGCTACCGCGTCACCTTCGATCAGGATTTCGCCGCCGTCATCGCCGCCTGCGCCGAGCCTCGCGCTTACGCCGACGGCACCTGGATCACCCGCGGCATGCAGGAGGCCTATCTGCAGTTGCATGAGCGCGGCATCGCTCATTCAGTCGAGGTCTGGCAGGACGACGAACTGGTCGGCGGCCTTTATGGCTTGGCCATGGGCCAGCTGTTCTTCGGCGAGTCCATGTTCAGCCGCGCAGACAACGCTTCCAAGGTCGGCTTCGCCACGCTCGTCGGCAAGCTGCAGCAATGGGGTTTCGTGCTCATCGACTGCCAGATGCCCACGCAGCACCTGCATAGCTTTGGCGCCAGAGCCATACCGCGCGCTCGTTTCGCCGACTATCTGCAGCGCCATCTCGACCTGCCGAGCCAAGCTGACCGGCTCGCCTAGTCGCGCAGCCAAGCCTGGCTTACACTCTAGGCAGGCTTTTTCGAGATTTCGCCATGACCGAGCTGGCCCGCCTGAAGTTCTACGCCACTCAACCTCATCCTTGCAGCTATCTGCCGGAAGAACAGGCCACCACCCTGTTTCTCGATCCCAGTCAGCCCATGGACGTGCTGGTCTATGCCGAACTGTCAGAGCTGGGCTTTCGCCGTAGTGGCGATCACCTCTACCGCCCGCATTGCCAGCAATGCACCGCCTGCATTCCGGCGCGCATCCCGGCCGCGCGCTTCACGCCCAACCGGCAACAGCGGCGCATCCTCAAGCGCAATGAAGATATTGTTGTTCACTGCGTACGCCCGGCGTTCACCGAGGAGTATTACGATCTCTACGTGCGCTATATCGAGCAGCGCCACGCCGACGGCGACATGTACCCGCCCAGCCGTGATCAGTTCTCCACCTTCCTGGTGCGCGACCTGCCCTTTTCACGCTTCTATGAATTCCGCCTGCAGGGCCGGCTGGTGGCGATTGCCGTTACCGATCTTCTGCCGAATGGTCTGTCGGCGGTCTATACCTTCTACGACCCTGCCGAAGAGCGCCGCAGCCTGGGTCGTTTCGCCATTCTCTGGCAGATCGGCGAGACCGCACGCCAGGGGCTGGGCGCCGTCTATCTCGGCTACTGGATCAAGAACTGCCGCAAGATGAACTACAAGACCCAGTACCGCCCGATCGAACTCTTCGTCAATCAGCGCTGGACACTGCTGACCTAGTCCCTGCCAACACCGTCCGGCCAGCTCGACAATCCAAGCCCCTTGGCGCAGCCCACTGTTTTCGGGCACAATGCACGCCGCTTTTGCCTGGCGCCAGTTGCACCGGGCCATTTCCTGGATACCGAGGGCTTTACTGCATGTCGAAAGAAGACAGCTTCGAAATGGAAGGCACTGTCGTCGACACCCTGCCCAACACCATGTTCCGCGTGGAGTTGGAAAACGGGCACGTCGTTACCGCGCACATCTCCGGCAAGATGCGCAAGAACTACATCCGCATTCTCACTGGTGACAAGGTGCGCGTTGAGCTGACGCCTTATGACTTGAGCAAGGGTCGCATTACCTACCGCGCCCGTTAAGCCAAGCACCAAACGAAAACGCCCGGCATATGCCGGGCGTTTTCGTTGGCTCACCGAAAGCCACAGGCTCTCAGTGAGCAACCATTCGATCAGGCGACCTCCGCCGCCGTCTCGAACTCGAAGCTGGGTTCGCCATCCTTGATGTCGACGTGCACCACGCCGCCATGCTCGGCCAGTTCGCCGAAGAGGATTTCCTCCGCTAGCGGACGCTTGATCTTGTCCTGAATCAAACGTGCCATCGGCCGTGCGCCCATCATCACATCGTAGCCACGTTCGGCCAGCCAGCTGCGCGCCGCGTCGCTGACTTCCAGCGTGACACGCTTGTCTTCCAGCTGCGCCTGCAGTTCGGTAAGGAACTTGTCGACGATGCTCTTGATGACTTCGTGACTCAGACGGCCGAACTGGATGATGGTGTCCAGGCGGTTGCGGAACTCCGGTGTGAAGCTCTTCTTGATGACTTCCATGGCATCGGTGGAGTGATCCTGCTGCGTGAAACCGATCGATGCACGCGACGCGGTTTCCGCACCGGCGTTGGTGGTCATGATCAGGATTACGTTGCGGAAGTCCGCCTTGCGCCCGTTGTTGTCGGTCAGTGTGCCGTGGTCCATCACCTGCAGCAGCAGGTTGAAGACTTCCGGATGCGCCTTTTCGATTTCATCGAGCAGCAGTACGCAGTGCGGCTGCTTGGTGATCGCCTCGGTCAGCAGACCGCCCTGATCGAAACCGACATAACCGGGCGGCGCGCCAATCAGGCGCGAGACGGTATGGCGCTCCATGTACTCGGACATGTCGAAGCGCACCAGCTCGATGCCCATGGCCTTGGCCAACTGCCGCGCAGCCTCAGTCTTGCCCACGCCGGTGGGACCGGCGAAGAGGAAGGAACCGACCGGCTTGTCCGGCGCCTTCAGGCCCGCACGCGACAGCTTGATAGCGGTAGCCAGCGAATCGATGGCGGCGTCCTGACCGAATACGGTGAGCTTCAGATCCCGCTCCAGATTACGCAGCAACTCCTTGTCGGAGCTGGAGACGTGCTTCGGCGGAATGCGCGCGATCTTAGCGACGATGTCCTCGACCTGCGCGACATCGATCCGCGCCACACGCTTGTCTTCCGGCTGCAGGCGCTGGTAGGCGCCGGCCTCGTCGATCACGTCGATGGCCTTGTCCGGCATGTGCCGGTCATTGATGTAACGCGCAGCCAGCTCGGCCGCGGCCCGCAGGGCTTCGTCGCTGTACTCGATGTGGTGGTGTTGCTCGAAACGTGCCTTGAGCCCCTTGAGGATGCCGTAGGTGTCGTCCACCGACGGCTCGACCACGTCGACCTTCTGGAAGCGCCGAGCCAAAGCGCGGTCCTTCTCGAAGATGCCGCGAAATTCCTGGAAGGTGGTGGAACCGATGCAGCGAATCTCACCAGAGGACAGCATCGGCTTGAGCAGGTTGGACGCATCCATGACCCCGCCCGACGCGGCGCCGGCACCGATGATGGTGTGAATCTCGTCGATGAAGAGGATCGCGTGCGGGCGCTTGCGCAGCTCGTTGAGCAGCGCCTTGAGGCGCTTCTCGAAGTCGCCGCGGTACTTGGTGCCAGCCAGCAGTGCGCCGAGATCAAGCGAATACACGACGCTGTCGGCCAGCAGATCCGGCACCTGCTCGTCGACGATGCGCTTGGCCAGGCCTTCGGCGATGGCAGTCTTGCCGACGCCGGCCTCGCCTACCAGCAGCGGGTTGTTCTTGCGCCGGCGCGCGAGAATCTGCGCGACGCGCTCGACCTCGTGCTCACGCCCGACCAGCGGATCGATACGCCCCTGGCGGGCCAGGTCGTTGAGATTGCTGGCGTAGGCGTCCAGCGGATTGCCGGACGCGGAAGACTCGCCGCCCTCCTCATCCTGCATGTCCTGATCGTTTTCATGGTGCTCGCCATGTCCCGGCACCTTAGAGATGCCATGGGCGATGTAGTTGACCACGTCGATACGGGCGACGCTCTGCTGCTTGAGCAGGAACACCGCCTGACTTTCCTGCTCGCTGAAGATCGCCACCAGCACGTTGGCGCCGGTCACTTCTCGCTTGCCGGAACTCTGCACGTGGAACACCGCACGCTGCAGCACACGCTGGAAGCCCAGGGTCGGCTGGGTTTCGCGGTCTTCATCGTGCTGAGGGATCAATGGCGTAGTGGAGTCGATGAACTCCTGCAGATCATGGCGCAGCTTGTCGAGGTTGGCCCCGCAGGCCCTTAAAACGCTGGCCGCCGCCTCGTTATCCAGCAAGGCGAGCAGCAGGTGCTCGACCGTCATGAACTCATGACGCTTGGCACGGGCCTCCTTGAAAGCCAGATTGAGGGTGACTTCGAGCTCTCGATTCAACATAGCTTCACCTCATACCCAAGTGGCCGGCGTTAACCGTCCTTCTCTATTTCACAGAGTAGCGGATGCTGACTTTCCCGCGCGTACTGATTGACCTGCATCGCTTTGGTCTCTGCAATATCGCGGGTGTAAACACCACATACCGCACGCCCTTCTGTATGGACGGCCAGCATGATCTTGGTCGCCAGCTCCCGGTTCATGCCGAAAAATGTTTCAAGCACTTCGACGACAAAATCCATCGGGGTGTAGTCGTCATTGAATAAGACCACCTTGTACATCGGTGGTGCCTGCAATGCTGGCTTGGATTCCTCAACAGCAATACCAGAGGAGTCATCCTCATGCCCTGCCGGGTGATCCTGATTGAATGTTAGTCGAATCTGGCTACTTGCATGCATGCTGAAATTAGAGGTTCAAGGCCGGGCGAACGGGGATGCTAGAGGGATTTTGACTGACTTCTCAGCCATCCGCCGTATAGCCTTGACTAACGGCAAAAGGGTGTTACAACAAAAGAATACCCATCAGCGGGTATCAGGGATTCCACGCCTTCGCCCAGCCTGGTTGGTTATCGCGCGGAATCGAAGTGGATGATACTCCAGAGATGGAGTCCTTTGCAGAGGGATATCAGCATGCTCAGCGGTAAGGTCAAGTGGTTCAACAACGCCAAAGGTTATGGATTCATTTTGGCCGACGGCCGAGATGAGGACCTGTTCGCCCACTACTCGGCCATCCAGATGGACGGATACAAGACACTCAAGGCCGGCCAGCCGGTCCGCTTCGAAATCGTGCAAGGCCCCAAAGGACTGCATGCGGTCAATATCAGCGCAGCCAGCGCCACTCAGGATGCCCCCGTGGCAGTCACCCAGACGCAGAGTATCGAAAGCACAGTCGAAGCTTGAGCATTCCAGCACCACGGCCTTATCAAGGCGCGAGGTGCCGGATACGAGAAGGCCGGTCATGTGACCGGCCTTCTTTATGCCTCTGAATCAGCTTACATATGGCTGATCATCGCATCGCCGAATTCGGAGCAGGACATCAGCTTCGCCCCCTCCATCAAACGCTCGAAGTCATAGGTCACCGTCTTGGCGGAGATGGCGCCGTTGGTGCCTTTGATGATCAGGTCGGCGGCTTCCCCCCAACCCATGTGGCGCAACATCATCTCGGCGGAAAGGATGACCGAGCCCGGGTTGACCTTGTCCTGACCGGCGTACTTGGGCGCCGTGCCGTGAGTCGCCTCGAACATGGCCACCGAATCGGACAGGTTGGCGCCGGGCGCGATGCCTATGCCACCGACCTCGGCTGCCAGCGCATCGGACAGATAGTCGCCATTGAGGTTAAGCGTGGCGATGACGTCATATTCAGCCGGACGCAGCAGGATCTGTTGCAACATGGCGTCGGCGATCACATCCTTGACCACGATGTTCTTGCCGGTGCGCGGATTCTTGAACTGCATCCACGGACCGCCATCGAGCAACTCGGCGCCGAACTCCTCGCGAGCGATCTCGTAGCCCCATTCCTTGAAGGCACCTTCGGTGAACTTCATGATGTTGCCTTTGTGCACCAGGGTCACCGAACTGCGGTCATTGTCTACCGCATACTGCAGCGCCTTGCGCACCAGGCGCTTGGTGCCGGCCTCGGAAACCGGCTTGATGCCGATACCGCACATGTCGGTGAAGCGAATCTTCTTGACGCCCATTTCCTCGGTGAGGAACTTGATGACTTTCTCAGCCTCGGGGCTGCCAGCCTTCCACTCGACGCCGGCATAGATGTCCTCGGAGTTCTCGCGGAAGATCACCATGTCCACGTCACCCGGCTTTTTCACCGGGCTGGGCACGCCCTCGAACCAGCGCACCGGGCGCAAGCAGACATACAGGTCGAGCTCCTGGCGCAGGGCCACATTCAATGAACGGATGCCACCACCCACAGGCGTGGTCAGCGGGCCTTTGATCGAGACCACGTAATCACGCACGGCCTCGAGGGTTTCTTTCGGCAGCCAGGTGTCTTGGTCGTAAACCTGGGTGGCCTTCTCGCCGGCATAAACTTCCATCCAGGAAATCTTGCGAGCGCCGCCATAGGCTTTTTCGACGGCAGCGTCGACCACCTTGATCATCACCGGAGAAATATCGACGCCGATACCATCACCCTCGATGAACGGGATGATCGGATTGTCTGGAACGCTCAACGACATATCGGCGTTGACGGTGATTTTGTCACCGCTGGCTGGCACCTGGATCTTTTGGTATCCCATGCTGGACTCCATCTCGTGGTTAGACAGTGTGCATCCCCGAGAGTAGCGCAAACCGCTCGACGAGACACATGTGCAAAGGTCTTATGCAACTGGGCATTCTGCGGCGAGGCGCCGCAGTGGTATACTGCTTAGGTGACTAACGAGTCATAAGGGGCGGCCTGTCCGGAACCGGATAGCAGCCTCTTGAAGCCGGCGGGGATACACCATCGTCCGCCGGATCGAAACGTTCGACACTCTACGGGTGCATCCAACATCACCGCGGCGAGTCCTCGACCCGGCTCCACCATCCCGGAGTTCGCGCCACACGCGCAGGTCGAGTTTCTATGCGCGCTCAGCAAAGAAGAGAGTTAACGCTAAATGTCCACCCCTTCGAAGATCATCTACACCTTCACCGACGAAGCCCCGGCCCTTGCCACCTATTCGCTTCTGCCCATTGTGGAAGCCTTTGCCGCCTCGGCTGACATCTCCGTTGAAACCCGCGACATCTCTCTTGCTGGGCGAATCCTGGCGAGCTTTGCCGACCGTCTGGACGCCGACAAGCGCATCGATGACGACCTGGCCAAGCTGGCTGAGCTGACCCTGCAGCCTGACGCCAACATCATCAAACTGCCGAACATCAGTGCCTCCGTCCCTCAGCTCAAGGCCGCCATTGCCGAGCTGCAGGCCCAGGGCTACAACATCCCGGACTTCCCGGAAGATCCGCAGAGCGAAGAAGACAAGGAAGTGCGGGCGCGCTACGTCAAGGTACTGGGCAGCGCCGTCAACCCGGTTCTGCGTGAAGGCAACTCCGACCGTCGCGCCCCGGCCGCGGTCAAGGCCTACGCCCGCAAGCACCCGCACAGCATGGGCAAGTGGAGCATGGCTTCGCAGTCCCACGCCGACTACATGCGCGGCGGCGACTTCTTCTCCAGCGAGCAGTCGATCACCATGGCCAAGGCCGGTGACGTGCGCATCGAGTTCGTCGGCCAGGACGGCAAGGTCGAGGTCAAGAAACAACTCGCCCTGCAGGAAGGCGAAGTGTTCGACAGCATGTTCATGAGCTGCAACAAACTGCGCGCCTTCTTCGAGAAGACCCTGCAGGACTGCAAGGAAACCGGCGTGATGTGGTCCCTGCACGTCAAGGCGACCATGATGAAGGTCTCCCACCCGATCGTCTTCGGCCACGCCGTCAGCGTTTACTACAAGGACGTGTTCGACAAGTACGGCGAGCTGTTCAAGGAACTGGGCGTCAACCCGAACAACGGCATCAGCAGCGTCTACGACAAGATCAAGTCGCTGCCCGCCTCGCAGCAGGAAGAAATCCTCCACGACATCCACGAGGTTTATAGCCATCGCCCGGAAATGGCCATGGTTGACTCGGTCAAGGGCATCACCAACCTGCACATCCCGAGCGACGTGATCGTCGACGCCTCGATGCCGGCGATGATCCGCAACTCCGGTCAGATGTGGGGCAAGGACGGCAAGCAGAAAGACACCAAGGCCGTCATGCCTGAGAGCACCTACGCTCGCATCTATCAGGAAATGATCAACTTCTGCAAAACCAATGGTGCCTTCGACCCGACCACCATGGGCACCGTGCCGAACGTCGGCCTGATGGCGCAGAAGGCCGAAGAATACGGTTCCCACGACAAGACCTTCGAAATGACCGCCGACGGCACCATGCGCGTCGTTGCCGCCGACGGCACCGTGCTGATGCAACATGAGGTAGAAGCCGGCGACATCTGGCGCGCCTGCCAGACCAAGGACGCGCCGATCCGCGATTGGGTCAAGCTGGCCGTTACCCGCGCTCGTCAGTCCGACACCCCGGCCATCTTCTGGCTGGACCCGGAGCGTGCTCACGATCGCGAGCTGCAGAAGAAGGTCGAGCTGTACCTCAAGGATCACGACCTGAACGGTCTGGACATCCGCATGATGGGCTACAACGAAGCCATCCGCGTATCCATGGAGCGCATGATTCGCGGCCAGGACACCATCTCGGTGACCGGCAACGTGCTGCGTGACTACCTGACCGACCTGTTCCCGATCATGGAGCTGGGTACTTCGGCCAAGATGCTGTCCATCGTTCCGCTGATGGCGGGCGGCGGCATGTACGAAACCGGCGCCGGCGGTTCCGCGCCCAAGCACGTGCAGCAGTTGGTCGAAGAGAACTACCTGCGCTGGGATTCCCTGGGCGAGTTCCTGGCCCTGGCCGTGTCGCTGGAAGAAACCGGCATCAAGACCAACAACGCCAAGGCCAAGGTACTGGGCAAGACCCTCGACCAGGCTACCGGCAAGCTGCTGGACAACAACAAGTCCCCGGCGCGCAAGGTCGGCGAGATCGACAACCGTGGCAGCCACTTCTACCTGGCGCTGTACTGGGCACAGGCCCTGGCCGAACAGAACGACGACGCGGCGCTGAAGGCTCACTTCGCCCCGCTGGCCAAGCAGCTGACCGAGCAGGAAGCAGCCATCGTTGCCGAGCTGGCTGCCGTACAGGGCAAGCCGGCGGAAATCGGTGGCTACTACCGCTCCAACCCTGAGCTGACCAGCAAGGTGATGCGCCCCAGCGCCACCTTCAACGCTGCTCTGACTGCACTGAATGCCTGATAAGGCTTGAGTGTCAGAAGAACCCCGGCCTGGTGCCGGGGTTCTTTATTTATGGATACCGATATCCTCGTAGGAGCGAGCTCTGCTCGCGAAAAGCTTCGCGAGCAGAGCTCGCGCCGTCCAAATAAAGCTCTGAGGTTTTTTG
>NZ_JADTQG010000002.1 GCF_016008875.1 Ectopseudomonas mendocina | reverse complement strand
AGCTCCTATACGAAACCCCAGATCGCCAAAGCGGTCTGGGGTTTCTTCTTTCGGCGCGGAAAACTGCGCGGCAGAACGCGTTCCTGCAATCGCGTGGGAGCGCTGGGTGCAACGCCAATATTGCGGTCATTGCGGTGCGCAGGGTATCGGCGCTGATGCTCGCGCGCAGAGCGCTTCTATTGCTTGGGCTCCCGAGGTCGGTAGGCCCGGCCTTCCTGCTGAGTTGCCTTCAACCTTCCGTTTTCTATGCAAGCTGAGGCCTCGTCGTTATCATGCCAGCCTTGTTCGTAGCGGGGCCTCGCATGCTGGAATTGTTGAAACTTCTACAGGATGGTCGATTCCATTCCGGTGAAGCCCTTGGCGCTCAGCTTGGGATAAGCCGCAGTGCGATCTGGAAGCAGCTGCAGGGCTTGGAGGCTGAGCTTGGGGTCGAGGTATTCAAGGTCCCAGGTCGCGGCTATCGGCTGTCTTCGCCGATGATCTTGCTCGACGCCGAGCGGATATCGCGAGACGCCGCTGCTTCGGCCTGGCCAGTCACAGTCGAGCCGAGCGTGGATTCCACGAATGCCGAGATATTTCGCCGCCTCGAGGCAGGGGCGCGCGCGCCTTTTGTGCTACTGGCTGAGCGTCAGACCGCAGGGCGTGGTCGGCGCGGGCGCGTCTGGGCCAGCCCGTTCGCAGAGAATCTTTACTGCAGTGTGGTGCTGCGCGTCGATGGCGGCATGAGTCAGGTCGAGGCATTGAGCCTGACGGTGGGGCTCGCTGTCGCCAAGACACTGCGAGCCCTGGGTCTGAAGGGCGCGCAGTTGAAGTGGCCGAATGACGTGTTGGTCGATGGGTGCAAGATATCCGGGATACTCCTGGAACTCGCCGGCGATCCGGCCGATGTTTGCCATGTGGTGATAGGTATCGGCATTAACGTCAACATGGAAGTCGACGCGCCTGGGGCCATCGATCAGCCTTGGACATCCGTGCGGCAGTGCATGGGGCGTATGCTCGATCGAAATGATTTGGCTGCTGCCCTGCTCTTGCAGTTGCGCGATTGCCTCTCCCTGCATTGGCAGTGCGGTTTTGCTGGTCTGCGAGAGGAGTGGGAGTCGCTGCATACGTGGCGTGGTCGTTCCGTGGCGCTGACTGCAGGTTCTAATGCGACCCTGGGTGTCGTGCTGGGCGTCGATGAGCGAGGTGCGATTCGGCTGAATGTGGATGGTGTCGACCGTGCCTTCAGCGGCGGAGAGTTGAGCCTGAGGTTGCAACATGATTCTTGAGCTCGACTGCGGTAACAGCTTCATCAAATGGCGAGTGATTTCCGTGGATGGGAATCAGCGCCTTTTTGCGGGTGTCGTGGATTCCGATTCTGCCCTCTTCGAATCCCTGGCTGCGGCTCCGGGACTGCAGGTAAGTCACTGTCGCCTGGTCAGTGTGCGCAGCGATGTGGAGACCGAGCAGCTGGTCACGCGCCTGCGCGAGCTCTTCGGTGTCGAAGCCATCTGCGCGCAATCTGCCAGCCAGGTCGGGCCGGTACATAATGGTTACGAGGACTATCGGCGCCTGGGCCTGGATCGTTGGCTCGCCGTGCTGGGTGCTTATCACCTGGGGCAGCGTGCTTGCCTGGTGGTCGATCTCGGTACGGCGGTAACCGCAGACTTCATATCGGCTGATGGTATGCACCAGGGCGGCTTCATTTGTCCTGGGCTTCCGTTGATGCGCGATCAGCTGAGTACGCACACTCGACGCATTCGCTACGATCGCCAGGTGGCGTTGGCGGCCTTGCAGGAGCTTGAGCCCGGGCGCTCCACAGCTGAGGCCGTAGAGCGCGGCTGCGTGTTGATGTTGCGCGGTTTCGTTGCGGAGCAGTTGTTGCAGGCGCAGGCTCGTTTCCCTGATGGCTTCGAAGTATTCCTGACCGGAGGTGATGCGGACCTGGTTCGGGATGTAGTACCGGGGGCGCAGGTGGTTACAGATCTCGTATTTGTCGGACTGGCGATCGCCTGTCCCTTGAGTTGAGGCGAAGCATGCGTTGGATTCTGCTATTGCTCCTGCTACTGAATGCCTTTTATTACGTCTGGCATCAGCAGCAGGCGCCCCTGCGTGCCAAGGAGATCGCTCCGGCAAATGCCTATCAGGCGGCGCGCAAGGACATTCGCCTGCTGAGCGAGGCGGATAAGCCAAGCTCGCGCAATGAGCCTTCGGCGCCGGTCGATGCGGCCTCCCCCGAGGCGGCTGTTTGCTTGTTCCTTGGCAGTTTTGAGGAGGAGGCGCGGGCGAGGGTAGTGGAGCAGCGCCTGCTCAGTCTGGATATACAGGCTGAAGTGCGCAGCGTCGATGCGGCTGCGGGTGTCGAGTATTGGGTGTATCTGCCGCCTCTGGCTTCCCGTCAGGCCTCGTTGAGGCAGCTACGTGAGCTGCAGGCGCGGCGTATCGATAGCTACATCATTACTCAGGGCGAGCTGGCCAACGGCATATCGCTTGGCATATTCCCTCGCAACGATTCAGCCAATAGCGTCATGCAGCGTTTGCGCGATGTGGGCTACGAGCCGCAGATCCGCGAACTGTCGCGCGCGCACCGTAGTTTCTGGGTGCGTGTTGCGCCGCAAAGTCGACGTCTGGCCGATGAGTTTCTGCTTGGGCGACTGGCTGGAGACTTTGCAGGATTGCAGCATCAATTAATGCCATGCGAAGGCGTTGCATTGCTCCAATAGTTTGCATAGAATGGCGCCCGCTTCGCAGGGTGGTCAAAGTTGGTTCCCGACGAAGATGTTGTCAAAGTAGCTAACCTCAAGATTTTAATGAGAAAAAGCTTGACAGCAGGGTGGCAGATCTAGAAAATGCCGCCTCACTTTGGAGGGGTTCCCGAGCGGCCAAAGGGATCAGACTGTAAATCTGACGTCATCGACTTCGAAGGTTCGAATCCTTCCCCCTCCACCAGATTCAGCGTGAGCTGCAGGCTCCGCGGGTATAGTTCAGTGGTAGAACCTCAGCCTTCCAAGCTGATGATGCGGGTTCGATTCCCGCTGCCCGCTCCAGTTTGTGGTTGACGCAATAGAGTTTGGCTCATGTAGCTCAGCTGGTAGAGCACACCCTTGGTAAGGGTGAGGTCAGCGGTTCAAATCCGCTCATGAGCTCCATCTAATAAAGGCAGATATGAAAGTATCTGCCTTTGTTTTAATGGCGGCATAGCTTGCTCAATTCTTCGCTAGGAGACGGTCAAGATGGCTAAAGAGAAATTCGAACGTAACAAACCGCACGTCAACGTCGGCACCATCGGTCACGTTGACCACGGTAAGACCACTCTGACCGCTGCTCTGACCCGCGTCTGCTCCGAAGTTTTCGGTTCGGCCAAGGTTGACTTCGACAAGATCGACAGCGCTCCGGAAGAAAAAGCTCGTGGTATCACCATCAACACCGCGCACGTAGAGTACGACTCCAACATTCGTCACTACGCGCACGTTGACTGCCCGGGCCACGCCGACTACGTGAAGAACATGATCACCGGTGCTGCCCAGATGGACGGCGCGATCCTGGTCTGCTCGGCTGCCGACGGCCCGATGCCGCAAACCCGTGAGCACATCCTGCTGTCCCGTCAGGTTGGCGTTCCGTACATCGTTGTCTTCCTGAACAAGGCTGACATGGTTGACGACGCCGAGCTGCTGGAGCTGGTCGAGATGGAAGTTCGCGACCTGCTGAGCACCTACGATTTCCCGGGCGACGACACTCCGATCATCATCGGCTCCGCGCTGATGGCTCTGAACGGCGAAGACACCAACGAAATGGGTACTTCCGCTGTCAAGAAGCTGGTCGAGACTCTGGACAGCTACATTCCTGAGCCGGTTCGTGCCATCGATCGTCCGTTCCTGATGCCGATCGAAGACGTGTTCTCGATCTCCGGCCGCGGTACTGTAGTAACCGGTCGTGTAGAGCGCGGTATCGTCAAGATCCAGGAAGAAATCGAAATCGTTGGTCTGCGTCCGACCACCAAGACTACCTGCACCGGCGTTGAGATGTTCCGCAAGCTGCTGGACGAAGGTCGAGCTGGTGAGAACTGCGGCGTGCTGCTGCGCGGCACCAAGCGCGATGAAGTCGAGCGTGGTCAGGTTCTGGCCAAGCCGGGCACCATCAAGCCGCACACCAAGTTCGAAGCTGAAGTGTACGTTCTGTCCAAAGAAGAAGGTGGTCGTCACACCCCGTTCTTCAAGGGCTACCGTCCGCAGTTCTACTTCCGTACCACTGACGTGACTGGTTCGTGCGAACTGCCGGAAGGCGTTGAGATGGTAATGCCGGGCGACAATATCAAAATGGTTGTCACCCTGATCAAGCCGATCGCCATGGAAGACGGCCTGCGCTTCGCCATTCGCGAAGGTGGTCGTACCGTTGGTGCCGGCGTGGTTGCCAAGATCGTCGAATAATCGATTGATCTGTCCCTCTCAGGCCGGCATAATGGTCGGCCTGATTTTGTTCTAGGTCAGTAGCTCAATTGGCAGAGCGGCGGTCTCCAAAACCGCAGGTTGGGGGTTCGATTCCCTCCTGACCTGCCATTTTCTAAACGAATTTGGCGTGTCTTTCACAGGATCCTCTCGAATGAATGTTAAGGCTGAAGCCCAAGACTCTCGCTTTGATCTGGTCAAGTGGCTGGTTGTCGCTGCCCTGGTTGTCGTGGGTGTCGTAGGTAATCAGTACTTCTCTGCTGAGCCGGTTCTGTATCGTGTTCTGGGTCTGGTCGTATTGGGCGCTGCTGCCGCTTTCGTGGCATTTCAGACTGCTCGTGGTCAGGCCTTTGCGGTGCTGCTGAAAGAAGCGCGCGTCGAGATTCGTAAAGTTGTCTGGCCGACCCGCCAGGAGACTACTCAGACCACCTTGATCGTGGTTGCTGTGGTCCTGGTGATGGCGCTGCTGCTGTGGGGGCTCGATTCCCTGCTCGGTTGGCTTATTTCCCTGATTGTTGGTTAAGGGTGTCTCGTGGCTAAGCGTTGGTACGTCGTGCATGCTTACTCGGGTTACGAGAAGCATGTCATGCGCTCGCTCATCGAGCGCGTGAAGCTGGCTGGTATGGAAGATGACTTTGGCGAGATTCTCGTTCCCACTGAAGAAGTGGTCGAGATGCGCAATGGTCAGAAGCGCAAGAGTGAGCGCAAGTTCTTCCCTGGCTATGTTCTTGTGCAGATGGAAATGAACGAGGCGACTTGGCACTTGATCAAGGATACGCCGCGCGTCATGGGTTTCATTGGTGGTACTGCCGACAAGCCGGCGCCGATCACCGAGAAAGAAGCCGAAGCCATTCTGCGTCGTGTTGCCGATAGTGGCGACAAGCCCAAGCCGAAGACACTGTTCGAGCCGGGCGAGATGGTTCGTGTTGTCGATGGCCCGTTCGCCGATTTCGGCGGTGTGGTCGAAGAAGTGAATTACGAGAAAAGCCGCATCCAGGTTGCTGTGACCATTTTCGGTCGCTCCACCCCGGTCGAGCTGGAGTTCAGTCAGGTCGAGAAGGCATAACTGACATAGGCATCCCTCACCCCGCAGCCTTAGGCTGCGGGGTTTTGTCGTCACTGGGATAAATGCGTAAGTAACCTCGGGGAGCCGTCAGGCGTTCGAACCCGAAATTGGAGTAGCTAATGGCTAAGAAAATTCAGGCTTATATCAAGCTGCAGGTTAAAGCCGGTCAGGCAAACCCGTCGCCACCCGTGGGTCCGGCTCTGGGTCAGCACGGCGTGAACATCATGGAATTCTGCAAGGCGTTCAACGCCAAGACCCAGGGCATGGAGCCTGGTCTGCCGACTCCTGTGATCATCACTGTTTACAGCGACCGTAGCTTCACTTTTGAAACCAAGAGCACCCCGGCATCGGTACTGCTGAAGAAGGCCGCCGGCCTGAGCAGCGGTTCCGCTCGTCCGAACACCGTCAAAGTAGGCACCGTTACCCGTGCTCAGCTGGAAGAGATCGCCAAGACCAAACAGGCTGATCTGACTGCCGCTGACCTGGATGCGGCCGTGCGCACCATCGCCGGCTCCGCTCGTAGCATGGGCCTGAACGTGGAGGGTGTGTAATGGCTAAGTTGACCAAGCGCCAAAAGGCCATCGCGGCCAAGGTTGAAGCCGGCAAGGCCTACACCTTCGAAGAAGCTGCCGGCCTGCTGGCCGAGCTGTCTGCCGTCAAGTTCACCGAGTCCTTCGACGTCGCCGTGAACCTGGGCGTAGACCCGCGTAAATCCGACCAGGTCGTACGTGGCGCCACCGTTCTGCCGAACGGCACTGGCAAAACTGTACGCGTTGCCGTGTTCACCCAGGGTCCGGGCGCTGAAGCTGCCCTGGCCGCCGGTGCTGACAAGGTCGGTATGGACGATCTGGCTGCCGAAATGAAGGCCGGCGATCTGAACTACGACGTGGTCATCGCTTCTCCGGACGCCATGCGCGTTGTTGGCCAGCTGGGCCAGGTACTGGGCCCGCGTGGTCTGATGCCGAACCCGAAAGTCGGCACCGTGACGCCGGACGTCGCTACCGCTGTCAAGAACGCCAAGGCTGGCCAGGTACGTTTCCGTACCGACAAGAACGGCATCATCCACACCTCCGTTGGCAAGGTCGGCTTCGAAGCCGCTGCGCTGAAGCAGAACGTGGAAGCCCTGCTGGCTGACCTGAAGCGTCTGAAGCCGTCGACCTCGAAAGGCATCTACGTCAAGCGCGTGACCCTGAGCACCACCATGGGGCCGGGTCTGGTCATCGACCAGGCTTCGCTCGACGCGTAAGTGATTGGGCCGGCAGCCTTGTGCTGCCGGCTTGGAAAGATTGGGGTCCCTGCCTGGCGGGGGCTATCCAAGACCGTAGGTGACTCGCGTTTTAAATGTCAGGTTCGCCTGATGACCTACGCAGATGGTGCTCCCGATTCGTTACCGAATCAGACACCAAAACGCCGCCGAACCTCGGTTCGGCGAAACGGTAAAATCCAGGAGTAAACCCGTGGCAATTAAACTCGAAGACAAGAAGGCCATCGTCGCTGAAGTCAACGAGGCTGCCAAAGCCGGTCTGTCCGCTGTCGTGGCTGATGCCCGTGGCGTGACCGTCGGCGCAATGACCGGACTCCGTAAAGAGGCCCGCGAAGCTGGTGTGTACGTGAAAGTCGTGCGTAACACCCTGCTCAAGCGCGCCGTTGAAGGCACTCAGTTCGACGTGCTCAACGACGTGTTCAAAGGCCCGACCCTGATCGCTTTCTCCAACGAACACCCGGGCGCTGCTGCTCGTCTGTTCAAGGAGTTCGCCAAGGGTCAGGACAAGTTCGAGATCAAGGCAGCTGCGTTCGAGGGCAAGTACCTCGCAGCAAACCAGATCGACGTACTGGCAAGCCTGCCGACCCGCGACGAGGGCATCGCCCAGCTGATGAGCGTTATCCAAGGCGCCACCAGCAAGCTCGCTCGCACCCTGGCAGCTATTCGCGACCAGAAAGAAGCTGCTGCTGCCTAAGGCGGCGTGAGCACTTTCGAAATCAAACGTTTAATTTGATGGTCGCGTAGGCCGTCACCCCAATACAGGAATTGATAGTCATGTCTCTGACTAACGAGCAAATCATCGAAGCTATCGGCCAGAAATCCGTTATGGAAATCGTTGAGCTGATCAAAGCGATGGAAGAAACCTTCGGCGTTACCGCTGCTGCCGCTGTTGCCGCTGGCCCGGCTGCCGGCGCTGCTGCCGCTGCTGAAGAGCAAACCGAGTTCAACGTTGTCCTGGCTGAAGCTGGCGACAAGAAAGTGAACGTGATCAAGGCTGTTCGCGAGCTGACCGGTCTGGGCCTGAAAGAAGCCAAGGAGAAGGTCGACACCGCTCCTCAGGTCATCGCTGAAGGTCTGACCAAAGAAGCTGCTGAAGACGCCAAGAAGAAGCTGGAAGAAGCTGGCGCCAAGGTCGAACTCAAGTAAGTTCGCACCTTGCGTCTACAGCCCGAGCGACTCGCACAAGGCTGATGGCTGGTGGCTTTTGCCACCGGCCTTTTTCCGTTCTAGGTTGGCTGTTCGGCAGTCGACCTGGAGCCGGAAAGATCCCGCCCGAGAGGCGGTTGCAAACCGAGGGTTTGCACGATTTTCTGGTCATCGCCGCCGGCGCTGGCCAAATAAGCAGGTGACCAAGCTGGGGAACGCTGATGGCTTACTCATACACTGAGAAAAAACGTATCCGCAAGGACTTTAGCAAGTTGCCGGATGTCATGGATGTGCCTTACCTCCTGGCCATCCAGCTGGATTCTTATCGCGAATTCCTGCAGCAGGGCGCGAGCAAGGATCAGTTCCGTGATATCGGCCTGCATGCGGCCTTCAAATCTGTATTCCCGATCATCAGCTACTCCGGCAACGCTGCTCTGGAATACGTCGGCTATCGCCTGGGCGAGCCGGCGTTCGACGTCAAGGAGTGCGTCCTGCGTGGCGTGACCTTCGCCGTGCCGCTGCGCGTGAAAGTGCGTCTGATCATTTTCGACAAAGAATCGTCGAACAAAGCGATCAAGGACATCAAAGAGCAGGAAGTGTACATGGGCGAAATCCCGCTCATGACCGAGAACGGTACCTTCGTCATCAACGGTACCGAGCGTGTGATCGTGTCCCAGCTGCACCGCTCGCCGGGCGTGTTCTTCGACCACGACCGTGGCAAGACCCACAGCTCGGGCAAGCTGCTGTACTCCGCTCGCATCATTCCTTACCGCGGTTCCTGGCTGGACTTCGAGTTCGACCCGAAGGACGCGGTATTCGTGCGTATCGACCGTCGCCGCAAACTGCCGGCGTCCGTTCTGCTGCGCGCGCTCGGCTACAGCACCGAAGAAGTGCTGGATGCCTTCTACGACACCAACGTTTACCACGTTAAGAGCGAAGGCCTGAGCCTGGAGCTGGTGCCTCAGCGTCTGCGCGGTGAAGTTGCAGTCCTGGACATCAAGGACGGCAGCGGCAAGGTGATCGTGGAGCAGGGCCGTCGTATCACTGCCCGCCACATCAACCAGCTGGACAAGGCTGGCATCAAAGAACTGGACGTTCCGCTCGAATACGTCATTGGCCGTACCACTGCCAAGGCTGTCGTGCACCCGGCTACTGGCGAGATCATCGCCGAGTGCAACACCGAGCTGACCGCCGACCTGCTGGTCAAGATGGCCAAGGCTCAAGTCGTGCGCTTCGAGACTCTGTATACCAACGATATCGACTGTGGCCCGTTCATCAGCGACACGCTGAAGATCGACAGCACCACCAATCAGCTGGAAGCGCTGGTCGAGATCTATCGCATGATGCGTCCTGGCGAGCCGCCAACCAAGGACGCTGCCGAGACCCTGTTCAACAACCTGTTCTTCAGCGCTGAGCGTTACGATCTGTCCGCCGTTGGTCGCATGAAGTTCAACCGTCGTATCGGTCGTACCGAGATCGAAGGTTCGGGCGTGCTGAGCAAGGAAGACATCGTTGCCGTACTGAAGACCCTGGTCGACATCCGTAACGGCAAAGGCATCGTCGACGACATCGACCATCTGGGTAACCGTCGCGTGCGTTGCGTCGGCGAGATGGCCGAGAACCAGTTCCGCGTTGGCCTGGTGCGCGTCGAGCGCGCGGTCAAGGAACGTCTGTCGATGGCCGAAAGCGAAGGCCTGATGCCGCAGGACCTGATCAACGCCAAGCCGGTTGCGGCGGCGGTGAAGGAGTTCTTCGGTTCCAGCCAGCTCTCGCAGTTCATGGACCAGAACAACCCGCTCTCCGAGATCACCCACAAGCGCCGCGTCTCCGCACTCGGCCCGGGCGGTCTGACCCGTGAGCGCGCTGGCTTCGAAGTCCGCGACGTACACCCGACCCACTACGGCCGCGTGTGCCCGATCGAAACGCCGGAAGGTCCGAACATCGGTCTGATCAACTCCCTGGCGGCCTACGCCCGCACCAACCAGTACGGCTTCCTGGAAAGCCCGTACCGCGTGGTCAAGGAAGGTCAGGTCACCGACGAGATCGTATTCCTGTCCGCCATCGAAGAAGCCGATCACGTGATCGCTCAGGCGTCCGCGACCCTGAACGACAAAGGTCAGCTGATCGACGAGCTGGTTGCCGTACGTCACCTGAACGAATTCACCGTCAAGGCGCCGGAAGACGTCACCCTGATGGACGTTTCGCCGAAGCAGGTAGTCTCGGTTGCCGCCTCGCTGATTCCGTTCCTCGAGCACGACGACGCCAACCGTGCACTCATGGGTTCGAACATGCAGCGTCAGGCTGTACCGACCCTGCGCGCTGACAAGCCGCTGGTTGGTACCGGCATGGAGCGCAACGTCGCCCGTGACTCCGGCGTCTGCGTCGTGGCTCGCCGCGGCGGTGTGATCGACTCCGTCGATGCCAGCCGTATCGTGGTTCGTGTCAACGACGACGAAGTCGAAACTGGCGAAGCCGGTGTCGACATCTACAACCTGACCAAATACACCCGCTCCAACCAGAACACCTGCATCAACCAGCGTCCGCTGGTGAGCAAAGGTGACAAGGTTGCGCGCAGCGACATCATGGCTGACGGCCCGTCCACCGACATGGGTGAGCTGGCGCTGGGTCAGAACATGCGCGTTGCGTTCATGCCGTGGAACGGCTTCAACTTCGAAGACTCCATCTGCCTGTCCGAGCGCGTGGTTCAGGAAGACCGCTTCACCACCATCCACATCCAGGAACTGACCTGTGTGGCGCGTGACACCAAGCTCGGCCCAGAGGAAATCTCCTCTGACATCCCGAACGTGGGTGAAGCTGCTCTGAACAAGCTGGACGAAGCCGGTATCGTCTACGTCGGTGCCGAAGTCGGCCCGGGCGACATCCTGGTCGGCAAGGTCACGCCGAAAGGCGAGACCCAGCTGACGCCGGAAGAAAAACTGCTGCGTGCGATCTTCGGTGAGAAGGCGTCCGACGTGAAGGACACCTCCCTGCGCGTGCCGACCGGCACCAAGGGTACCGTCATCGACGTACAGGTCTTCACCCGTGACGGCGTCGAGCGCGACAGTCGCGCCCTGGCCATCGAGAAGCAGCAGCTGGACGAGATCCGCAAGGACCTCAACGAAGAGTTCCGCATCGTCGAAGGCGCGACCTTCGAGCGTCTGCGTTCGGCTCTGGTTGGTGCTGTCGCCGAAGGCGGCGCGGGTCTGAAGAAAGGCACTGCGATCACCGACGAGTTCCTCGACGGTCTCGAGCGCGGTCAGTGGTTCAAACTGCGCATGGCCGACGACGCGCTGAACGAGCAGCTGGAGAAGGCGCAGGCCTACATCTCCGACCGCCGTCAGCTGCTCGACGACAAGTTCGAAGACAAGAAGCGCAAGCTGCAGCAGGGCGATGACCTGGCTCCGGGCGTACTGAAGATCGTCAAGGTCTACCTGGCCATCCGCCGTCGCATCCAGCCGGGTGACAAGATGGCCGGCCGTCACGGTAACAAGGGTGTGGTCTCGGTGATCATGCCGGTCGAAGACATGCCGCACGACGCCAACGGTACTCCGGTCGATATCGTACTGAACCCGCTGGGCGTTCCGTCGCGTATGAACGTCGGTCAGATTCTCGAAACCCACCTGGGCCTCGCGGCCAAGGGCCTGGGCGAGAAGATCAACCGCATGCTCGAAGAGCAGCGCAAGATCGCCGAACTGCGCAAGTTCCTCGCCGAGATCTACAACGAGATCGGTGGCCGTCAGGAAAACCTCGACGAGTTCTCCGATACCGAGATCCTCGAGCTGGCGAAGAACCTCAAGGGCGGTGTGCCGATGGCGACTGCCGTGTTCGACGGCGCCAAGGAAACCGAGATCAAGGCCATGCTGAAGCTGGCCGATCTGCCGGAGAGCGGCCAGATGCGCCTGTTCGACGGTCGTACCGGTAACCAGTTCGAGCGTCCGACCACCGTCGGCTACATGTACATGCTCAAACTGAACCACCTGGTGGACGACAAGATGCACGCCCGTTCCACTGGTTCCTACAGCCTGGTTACCCAGCAGCCGCTGGGTGGTAAGGCGCAGTTCGGTGGTCAGCGCTTCGGGGAGATGGAGGTCTGGGCGCTGGAAGCCTACGGTGCCGCCTACACCCTGCAGGAAATGCTGACCGTGAAGTCGGACGACGTGAACGGCCGTACCAAGATGTACAAAAACATCGTGGATGGCGATCACCGTATGGAGCCGGGCATGCCCGAGTCCTTCAACGTACTGATCAAAGAGATCCGTTCGCTCGGCATCGACATCGATCTGGAAACCGAATAACACGACGTGAATCGGCAGCGGGGCTAACCCAGCCCGCTGCCTGCTCCGCCAGGAGGAAAGGCCTTGAAAGACCTACTGAATTTGCTGAAAAACCAGGGTCAGATCGAAGAGTTCGACGCCATCCGCATCGGGTTGGCCTCGCCTGAGATGATCCGTTCGTGGTCGTTCGGTGAAGTTAAAAAGCCGGAAACCATCAACTACCGTACCTTCAAGCCAGAGCGCGACGGCTTGTTCTGCGCCAAGATCTTTGGCCCGGTCAAGGACTACGAGTGCCTGTGCGGCAAGTACAAGCGCCTCAAGCACCGCGGTGTGATCTGCGAGAAGTGCGGCGTTGAAGTCGCCCTGGCCAAGGTTCGTCGTGAGCGCATGGCGCACATCGAACTGGCCTCGCCGGTCGCCCACATCTGGTTCCTCAAGTCGCTGCCGTCCCGTATCGGCCTGCTGATGGACATGACCCTGCGTGACATCGAGCGCGTGCTCTATTTCGAGAGCTACGTGGTGATCGACCCGGGCATGACCACCCTCGAGAAGGGCCAGCTGCTGAACGACGAGCAGTACTTCGAAGCCCTCGAAGAGTTCGGTGACGACTTCGACGCGCGCATGGGCGCCGAGGCCGTTCGCGAGCTGCTGCACGCCATCGACCTGGATCACGAGATCGGCCGTCTGCGTGAAGAGATTCCGCAGACAAACTCCGAGACCAAGATCAAGAAGCTGTCCAAGCGCCTGAAGCTGATGGAAGCCTTCAAGGACTCCGGCAACCTGCCGGAGTGGATGGTGCTGACCGTTCTGCCGGTTCTGCCGCCGGACCTGCGTCCGCTGGTACCGCTGGATGGCGGCCGCTTCGCGACTTCCGATCTGAACGATCTGTATCGCCGCGTCATCAACCGTAACAACCGTCTGAAGCGCCTGCTCGATCTGTCGGCGCCGGACATCATCGTGCGCAACGAAAAGCGCATGCTGCAGGAAGCGGTCGACGCCCTGCTCGACAACGGCCGTCGCGGTCGCGCCATCACCGGCTCGAACAAGCGTCCGCTGAAGTCGCTGGCCGACATGATCAAAGGTAAGCAAGGTCGCTTCCGTCAGAACCTGCTCGGTAAGCGTGTGGACTACTCCGGTCGTTCCGTAATTACCGTGGGCCCGACCCTGCGTCTGCACCAGTGCGGTCTGCCGAAGAAGATGGCCCTCGAGCTGTTCAAGCCGTTCATTTTCGGCAAGCTGGAAATGCGTGGTCTGGCGACCACCATCAAGGCCGCGAAGAAGATGGTCGAGCGTGAACTGCCGGAAGTGTGGGACGTTCTCGCCGAAGTGATCCGCGAACACCCCGTACTGCTCAACCGTGCGCCGACCCTGCACCGTCTGGGTATCCAGGCGTTCGAGCCGGTACTGATCGAAGGTAAAGCGATCCAGCTGCACCCGCTGGTTTGCGCCGCGTACAACGCCGACTTCGACGGTGACCAGATGGCCGTTCACGTGCCGCTGACGTTGGAAGCCCAGCTCGAAGCGCGCGCGCTGATGATGTCGACCAACAACATCCTCTCGCCCGCCAACGGCGAGCCGATCATCGTACCGTCGCAGGACGTGGTGCTGGGTCTGTACTACATGACCCGTGAAGCGGTGAACGCCAAGGGTGAAGGTCGCGTCTTCGCTGACCTGCAGGAAGTCGACCGCGTGTTCCGCGCCGGCGAAGCGTCCCTGCACGCCCGCGTGAAAGTGCGTATCAACGAAACCATCAAAGAGAAAGATGGTTCGATCACCAAGAACACCCGCATCGTCGACACCACCGTCGGCCGTGCGCTGCTGTTCCAAGTCGTGCCGGCCGGCCTGTCCTATGACGTGGTCAACCAGCCGATGAAGAAGAAGGCGATCTCCAAGCTGATCAACCAGTGCTACCGCACCGTGGGTCTGAAGGACACCGTCATCTTCGCTGACCAGCTGATGTACACCGGTTTCGCCTACTCGACCATCTCCGGTGTGTCGATTGGCGTGAACGACTTCGTCATCCCGGACGAGAAGGCGCGCATCATCGACGCCGCCACCGAGGAAGTGAAGGAGATCGAATCGCAGTACGCCTCCGGCCTGGTAACCCAGGGCGAGAAGTACAACAAGGTGATCGACCTCTGGTCGAAGGCCAACGACGAAGTGTCCAAGGCGATGATGGCCAACCTCTCGAAAGAGCCGGTTGTCGACCGCGAAGGCAAAACCGTCGAGCAGGAGTCCTTCAACTCCATGTACATGATGGCGGACTCCGGTGCGCGTGGTAGCGCCGCTCAGATCCGTCAGCTGGCCGGTATGCGTGGCCTGATGGCCAAGCCGGACGGCTCGATCATCGAGACGCCGATCACCGCGAACTTCCGCGAAGGTCTGTCGGTTCTGCAGTACTTCATCTCCACCCACGGTGCTCGTAAGGGTCTGGCGGATACCGCACTGAAGACTGCGAACTCCGGTTACCTGACCCGTCGTCTGGTCGACGTGGCCCAGGATCTGGTGGTGACCGAAATCGATTGCGGCACCGAGCAGGGCCTGCTGATGACCCCGCACATCGAAGGCGGCGACGTAGTAGAGCCGTTGGGTGAGCGCGTACTGGGCCGTGTCATTGCCAAGGACGTATTCAAGCCGGGCACCGAGGACGTCATCGTTCCGGCCGGTACCCTGATCGACGAGCAGTGGGTCGAGTTCATCGAGCTGAACAGCGTCGACGAAGTGGTCGTGCGTTCGCCGATCACCTGCGAAACCCGCTACGGCATCTGTGCCAAGTGCTACGGTCGCGATCTGGCCCGTGGTCACCGCGTCAACATCGGTGAGGCCGTCGGCGTTATCGCCGCCCAGTCCATCGGTGAGCCGGGTACCCAGCTGACCATGCGTACCTTCCACATCGGTGGTGCGGCAAGCCGGACCTCGGCTGCCGACAGCGTCCAGGTGAAGAACGGTGGTGCGATCCGTCTGCACAACCTGAAGTACGTCGAGCGTGTCGACGGCAACCTGGTAGCGGTTTCCCGTTCCGGTGAGCTGGCCGTGGCTGACGAGTTCGGTCGTGAGCGCGAGCGCTACAAGTTGCCGTACGGTGCCGTGATTTCCGTGAAGGAAGGTGACAAGGTCGACGCTGGCGCCATCGTCGCCAAGTGGGACCCGCACACCCACCCGATCGTGACCGAAATGAAGGGTATCGTGACCTTCGTCGGCATGGAGGAGGGCATCACCATCAAGCGCCAGACCGACGAGCTGACCGGTCTGACCAACATCGAGGTTCTCGATCCGAAGGATCGTCCAGCTGCTGGCAAGGACATTCGTCCGGCCATCAAGATGGTCGACGCCAACGGCAAGGAGCTGCTGCTGCCGGGCACCGACGTTCCCGCTCAGTACTTCCTGCCTGCCAACGCCCTGGTCGGCGTGGCGGACGGTGCGCAGATCGCGGTCGGTGACGTTATCGCCCGTATCCCGCAGGAAACCTCGAAGACTCGTGACATCACCGGTGGTCTGCCGCGCGTTGCCGACCTGTTCGAAGCCCGTCGTCCGAAGGAAGCTTCGATCCTGGCGGAAATCAGCGGCACCATCTCCTTCGGGAAGGAGACCAAGGGCAAGCGCCGCCTGGTCATCACCCCGACCGATGGCAGCGATCCGTACGAGGAGCTGATTCCGAAGTGGCGTCACCTGAACGTGTTCGAAGGTGAACAGGTCAACAAGGGTGAAGTTATCTCCGACGGCCCGAGCGATCCGCACGACATCCTGCGTCTGCTGGGCGTCAGCGCGCTGGCCAAGTACATCGTCAACGAGATCCAGGACGTTTACCGTCTGCAGGGCGTGAAGATCAACGACAAGCACATCGAGACCATCCTGCGTCAGATGCTGCGTAAGGTCGAAGTGACCGAGTCGGGCGATTCCAGTTTCATCAAGGGCGACCAGATGGAACTGACTCACGTACTGGGCGAAAACGAGAACCTGGCTGCCGAAGACAAGTTCATCGCCAAGTACACCCGTGTACTGCTGGGTATCACCAAGGCGTCGCTGTCCACCGAGTCGTTCATCTCGGCGGCTTCCTTCCAGGAAACCACTCGCGTCCTCACCGAGGCGGCGGTTACTGGCAAGCGCGACTACCTGCGTGGCCTGAAAGAGAACGTGGTCGTGGGTCGTCTGATCCCGGCCGGTACCGGTCTGGCCTACCACAGCGAGCGCAAGCGCAAGCGTGATGCCGACAAGCCGGTACGAGTCAGCGCCAGTGAGGTGGAAGCCGCACTGACCGAAGCGCTGAACTCCAGCGGAAATTGAGTCGAAGCCTCGCTAGTTCGCTAGCGGGGCTTTGCCTTGACTGGGGACGTGAGTCTCTTTAGACTCATGCACCCCTAAATTTGGCAGGGCGTTTGGCTCTGCCATCTTTATTTGTGAGCGTCGAAAGACAACAGTGGAGCTAGTAGATGGCAACTATCAACCAGCTGGTACGTCAGCCGCGTAAGCGTATCGTCGAGAAATCCGACGTGCCTGCGCTGCAGAACTGCCCGCAGCGTCGTGGCGTGTGCACCCGCGTGTACACCACCACGCCGAAGAAACCTAACTCGGCACTGCGTAAAGTGTGCCGCGTGCGTCTGACCAACGGCTACGAAGTTTCTTCGTACATCGGCGGTGAAGGCCACAACCTGCAAGAGCACAGCGTCGTGCTGATCCGTGGCGGTCGTGTAAAAGACCTTCCGGGTGTGCGCTACCACACCGTGCGTGGTTCGCTGGATACCTCCGGTGTCAAAGACCGTAAGCAGGGTCGTTCCAAGTACGGTACCAAGCGTCCGAAATAAGGCCGCTTGATCCTTTTTATTTAGTTGAGTCGATAAGAGTAAGGTCGGGCGCGGCATGCGCCGTTGGTCCCGAGCTAACCTGAAGACCGTTTGAGGGCTTATCAATGCCAAGACGTCGTGTAGCAGCCAAGCGTGAGATCCTGGACGATCCGAAATACGGAAGCCAGATTCTCGCCAAATTCATGAACCACGTGATGGAAAGCGGCAAGAAAGCCGTGGCCGAGCGCATCGTTTACGGTGCTCTGGACACTGTCAAAGCACGCAAGAACAGCGATCCCCTGGAGATCTTCGAGAAAGCTCTCGACGCCATCGCTCCGCTGGTCGAAGTCAAGTCCCGCCGTGTAGGCGGTGCTACCTACCAGGTTCCGGTCGAAGTTCGTCCGTCCCGTCGTAACGCTCTGGCAATGCGCTGGCTCGTAGACTACGCCCGCAAGCGCGGCGAGAAGTCCATGGCCCTGCGTCTGGCCGGTGAGCTGCTGGATGCTGCTGAAGGCAAAGGCGCTGCTGTCAAGAAGCGTGAAGACGTGCACCGTATGGCTGAGGCCAACAAGGCTTTCTCGCACTACCGCTTCTAATTCCGGCTCCACTAACCTTGCGAGGGCTTTATGGCTCGTAATACAGCAATTAACCGCTACCGTAATATTGGTATCTGTGCCCACGTTGACGCGGGCAAGACCACCACTACCGAGCGGATCCTGTTCTACACAGGTCTGAGCCACAAGATGGGCGAGGTGCATGATGGCGCCGCGACCACCGACTGGATGGTTCAGGAGCAGGAGCGTGGTATTACCATTACCTCCGCTGCTATCACCACCTTCTGGAAGGGTTCGGTTGGTCAGTACGACAACTATCGCGTAAACGTCATCGATACCCCCGGTCACGTTGACTTCACCATCGAAGTAGAGCGCTCCCTGCGCGTACTCGACGGTGCTGTCGTTGTGTTCTGCGGTACTTCGGGCGTTGAGCCGCAGTCCGAAACCGTATGGCGTCAGGCCAACAAGTACGGTGTTCCGCGTGTTGTTTACGTGAACAAGATGGACCGTGCCGGTGCCAACTTCCTGCGCGTCGTCGGTCAGATCAAGAACCGTCTGGGTCACACCCCGGTTCCAATTCAGATCGCCATCGGTGCCGAAGATAACTTCCAGGGTCAGGTCGACCTGATCAAGATGAAGGCTATCTACTGGAACGATGATGACAAGGGCACCACCTATCGTGAGGAAGAAATTCCGGCGGAGCTGGTAGACCTGGCCAACGAATGGCGCTCGAACATGGTCGAGGCTGCCGCCGAAGCCAACGAAGAGCTGATGAACAAGTACCTTGAAGAAGGTGACCTGTCCGTCGAAGACATCAAGGCTGGTCTGCGCGCCCGTACTCTGGCGAGCGAGATCGTTCCGGCTGTCTGCGGTTCGTCGTTCAAGAACAAGGGCGTGCCCCTGGTTCTCGATGCCGTCATCGACTTCCTGCCTGCGCCGACCGAGATCCCTGCTATCAAGGGTATCCATCCGGACCTGGCCGACAAGCCGAAAGAAGAGATCGCCGAAAGCGATTACGACGAGCGTCACGCTGACGACAACGAGCCGTTCTCGGCTCTGGCGTTCAAGATCGCGACCGACCCGTTCGTTGGTACTCTGACCTTCGTTCGCGTTTACTCGGGCGTTCTGGAGTCTGGCCAGTCGGTCATCAACTCCGTGAAAGGCAAGAAAGAGCGCGTTGGTCGTATGGTGCAGATGCACGCCAACCAGCGTGAAGAGATCAAGGAAGTACGCGCTGGCGACATCGCTGCCCTGATCGGCATGAAGGACGTCACCACTGGTGAAACCCTTTGCGATCCGGACAAGCAGATCATCCTCGAGCGTATGGACTTCCCGGAGCCGGTTATCTCGGTAGCTGTAGAGCCGAAGACCAAGGCCGACCAGGAGAAGATGGGTATCGCACTGGGCAAGCTGGCTCAGGAAGACCCGTCGTTCCGCGTCAAGACCGACGAAGAGACTGGTCAGACCATCATCTCCGGTATGGGTGAGCTGCACCTGGACATCCTCGTTGACCGCATGAAGCGCGAGTTCAACGTTGAGGCCAACATCGGTAAGCCGCAGGTTTCCTACCGTGAAACCATCACCAAGGATGCTGTCGAGATCGAAGGCAAGTTCGTTCGTCAGTCCGGTGGTCGCGGTCAGTTCGGTCATTGCTGGATTCGCTTCTCGACTCCGGACGTGGACGACAAGGGCAACATCACCGAAGGTCTGGTGTTCACCAACGAAGTTGTAGGTGGTGTGGTTCCGAAGGAATACATCCCGGCGATCCAGAAGGGTATCGAAGAGCAGATGAAGAACGGCGTCGTTGCCGGCTATCCGCTGATCGGCCTGAAGGCTACCGTGTTCGATGGTTCCTACCACGACGTCGACTCCAACGAGATGGCGTTCAAGATCGCTGCCTCCATGGCGACCAAGCAGCTGGCCCAGAAGGGTGGCGGCAAGGTGCTCGAGCCGATCATGAAAGTGGAAGTGGTAACTCCTGAGGACTACATGGGTGACGTGATGGGTGACCTGAACCGTCGTCGTGGTCTGATCCAGGGTATGGAAGATTCGGTCTCCGGCAAGGTAATCCGTGCCGAAGTTCCGCTGGGCGAGATGTTTGGTTACGCTACCGACGTTCGTTCCATGTCCCAGGGTCGCGCAAGCTACTCCATGGAATTCTCCAAGTACGCAGAGGCTCCGGCGAACATCGTCGAAGCACTGGTTAAAAAACAAGGCTAATCCCGCCCTTTAAGTAAGAGGTTTACTGTCGTGGCTAAGGAAAAATTCGAACGTAACAAACCGCACGTCAACGTCGGCACCATCGGTCACGTTGACCACGGTAAGACCACTCTGACCGCTGCTCTGACCCGCGTCTGCTCCGAAGTTTTCGGTTCGGCCAAGGTTGACTTCGACAAGATCGACAGCGCTCCGGAAGAAAAAGCTCGTGGTATCACCATCAACACCGCGCACGTAGAGTACGACTCCAACATTCGTCACTACGCGCACGTTGACTGCCCGGGCCACGCCGACTACGTGAAGAACATGATCACCGGTGCTGCCCAGATGGACGGCGCGATCCTGGTCTGCTCGGCTGCCGACGGCCCGATGCCGCAAACCCGTGAGCACATCCTGCTGTCCCGTCAGGTTGGCGTTCCGTACATCGTTGTCTTCCTGAACAAGGCTGACATGGTTGACGACGCCGAGCTGCTGGAGCTGGTCGAGATGGAAGTTCGCGACCTGCTGAGCACCTACGATTTCCCGGGCGACGACACTCCGATCATCATCGGCTCCGCGCTGATGGCTCTGAACGGCGAAGACACCAACGAAATGGGTACTTCCGCTGTCAAGAAGCTGGTCGAGACTCTGGACAGCTACATTCCTGAGCCGGTTCGTGCCATCGATCGTCCGTTCCTGATGCCGATCGAAGACGTGTTCTCGATCTCCGGCCGCGGTACTGTAGTAACCGGTCGTGTAGAGCGCGGTATCGTCAAGATCCAGGAAGAAATCGAAATCGTTGGTCTGCGTCCGACCACCAAGACTACCTGCACCGGCGTTGAGATGTTCCGCAAGCTGCTGGACGAAGGTCGAGCTGGTGAGAACTGCGGCGTGCTGCTGCGCGGCACCAAGCGCGATGAAGTCGAGCGTGGTCAGGTTCTGGCCAAGCCGGGCACCATCAAGCCGCACACCAAGTTCGAAGCTGAAGTGTACGTTCTGTCCAAAGAAGAAGGTGGTCGTCACACCCCGTTCTTCAAGGGCTACCGTCCGCAGTTCTACTTCCGTACCACTGACGTGACTGGTTCGTGCGAACTGCCGGAAGGCGTTGAGATGGTAATGCCGGGCGACAATATCAAAATGGTTGTCACCCTGATCAAGCCGATCGCCATGGAAGACGGCCTGCGCTTCGCCATTCGCGAAGGTGGTCGTACCGTTGGTGCCGGCGTGGTTGCCAAGATCGTCGAGTAATCGCTGATCTGTTTCAGAGAAAAGGGCCCTTCGGGGCCCTTTTCTTTTGAACTGGTTAAAAGTTGACACCCCCAGGGGGCATCCGTACAATTGCGCCTCCCTTGAGCGGGCGTAGTCCGTCTGTGGGGATTAGCAGCTTGGAATCTGAGGTCAAAATGCAAAACCAACAAATCCGTATTCGGTTGAAGGCTTTTGACCATCGCCTGATCGATCAATCTACCCAGGAAATCGTGGAAACCGCGAAACGTACTGGTGCTCAGGTGCGTGGTCCGATTCCTCTGCCTACTCGTAAGGAGCGGTACACCGTTCTGATTTCTCCGCACGTCAACAAAGACGCGCGCGATCAGTACGAAATCCGCACTCATAAGCGTGTTCTGGACATCGTCCAGCCGACGGATAAAACCGTTGACGCGCTGATGAAGCTCGACCTTGCGGCAGGCGTGGAAGTGCAGATCAGCCTCGGCTAAAACCTGGCGGTTTTAGTCGTGTAACGCTCTGAAATGGGCGGCCATAGCGGGTGAAAGCCCCGTACACTCATGAGGTTTACAACATGACTATTGGTGTAGTCGGTCGTAAGTGCGGCATGACCCGCATTTTCACCGAAGAAGGTGTCTCCATTCCGGTCACGGTCATTGAGATCGAGCCGAATCGCGTCACCCAGTTCAAAAACGAGGAGTCCGATGGCTACCGTGCAGTGCAGGTCACTGTTGGTGAGCGTCGCGCCTCGCGCGTCAGCAAGGCTCAGGCCGGTCACTTCGCCAAGGCGAACGTCGCGGCAGGTCGTACCGTTCTGGAATTCCGTCTTGAAGAAGGCGACTACCAGTCCGGCGATCTGATCAACGCTGAAATTTTCCAAGCTGGTCAACTGGTGGATGTCACCGGTCAGTCCAAAGGTAAAGGCTTCGCCGGTACCATCAAGCGTTGGAACTTCCGCGGCCAGGACAACACTCACGGTAACTCCGTTTCTCACCGTGTACCGGGTTCCATTGGTCAGTGCCAGACCCCGGGTCGTGTATTCAAGGGCAAGAAGATGTCCGGTCATATGGGCGCTGAGCGCGTGACCGTACAGTCCCTGGAAGTCGTTCGCGTAGACGCCGAGCGTAACCTGCTGCTGGTCAAGGGTGCCGTTCCGGGCGCTACTGGCGGCGACGTTATCGTTCGTCCGGCTGTCAAGGCGTAAGGGGAGAATCTGAGATGCAATTGAATGTAAATGGCGCTCAGGCGATCGAAGTGTCCGAGGCGACCTTCGGTGGCGAGTTCAACGAGACCCTGGTTCACCAAGCAGTCGTGGCCTACATGGCTGGCGGCCGTCAGGGCACCAAAGGCCAGAAGTCCCGTTCCGACGTTTCCGGTGGCGGTAAGCGCCCCTGGCGTCAGAAGGGTACCGGCCGTGCTCGTGCTGGTACCACCCGTGGTCCGATCTGGCGTGGCGGTGGTGTGACCTTCGCAGCGTCCACCCGTAACCACGACCAAAAGCTGAACAAGAAGATGTACCGCGCTGCTCTGCGCTCCATCCTTGCTGAGCTGGTTCGTACCGACCGTCTGGTCGTAGTCGAAGACTTCGCTGTCGATGCGCCGAAGACCAAGACCCTGCTGGCCAAACTCAATGGCCTGGGCCTGAACGACGTGCTGATCGTTTCCGACGCCGTTGATCAGAACCTGTACCTGGCTGCCCGCAACCTGCCGCACGTCGACGTACGTGACGTCCAGGGTTCCGATCCGGTCAGCCTGATCGCGTACGAAAAAGTGCTGGTCACTGTTTCGGCCGTGAAGAAATTCGAGGAGCTGCTGGGATGAACCAGGAACGCGTATTCAAAGTGCTGCTTGGCCCGCACATCTCCGAGAAGGCCACGGTTCTGGCTGACAAGCAAGGTCAGTTCGTTTTCAAAGTCGCTACCGATGCGACCAAGCTGGAAATCAAGAAGGCCGTCGAAAGCCTGTTCAACGTGAAGGTTGAGCGCGTCACTACCCAGAACGTTCTGGGCAAGAGCAAGCGCACCGCTCGCGGTCTGGGCAAGCGTAACGACTGGAAGAAGGCAGTTATCTCCCTTCAGCCGGGCCAAGATCTCGATTTCACCAGCAGTGCTGAGTAAGGAAGGGGTGCATCATGGCAATCGTTAAATGCAAACCGACTTCCGCTGGCCGCCGTTTTGTGGTCAAGGTGGTCAATCAGGGGCTGCACAAAGGCGCTCCGTACGCTCCGCTGCTCGAGAAGAAGTCGAAGTCCGGTGGTCGTAACAACAACGGCCGTATCACCACCCGTCATATCGGTGGTGGCCACAAGCAGCATTACCGTCTGGTCGACTTCCGTCGCAACGACAAGGATGGCATTCCGGCCATCGTTGAGCGCGTGGAATACGATCCGAACCGTACTGCTCACATCGCTCTGCTGAAGTACGCCGACGGTGAGCGTCGCTACATCATCGCCCCAAAAGGCGTTGTAGCTGGCGATCAACTGGTAGCCGGCATCATGGCACCGATCAAGGCTGGTAACAGCCTGCAGCTGCGCAACATTCCGGTGGGTTCGACCGTTCATGGTATCGAGCTGAAGCCGGGTAAAGGCGCGCAGATCGCTCGTTCCGCTGGTGCTTCCGCTCAGCTGATCGCGCGTGAAGGTGCTTATGTGACTCTGCGTCTGCGCTCCGGCGAAATGCGCAAAGTCCTGGCTGAGTGCCGTGCGACCCTGGGCGAAGTCTCGAACTCCGAGCACAGCCTGCGTTCGCTGGGTAAGGCTGGTGCCAAGCGCTGGCGTGGCGTTCGTCCGACCGTTCGTGGTGTTGCCATGAACCCGGTTGATCACCCGCACGGTGGTGGTGAAGGTCGTACCTCCGGTGGTCGTCATCCGGTGTCGCCATGGGGCTTCCCGACCAAGGGCGCGAAGACCCGTGCTAACAAGCGCACCGACAACATGATCGTCCGTCGTCGCAAGTAAATAGAGGGATACGACAGTGCCACGTTCTCTGAAAAAAGGTCCTTTTATCGATCTTCACCTACTGAAGAAGGTCGAAGCGGCGGTGGAAAAGAACGATCGCAAGCCGGTTAAAACCTGGTCGCGTCGCTCCATGATCCTGCCGCAGATGGTCGGTCTGACCATCGCTGTGCATAACGGTCGTCAACATGTCCCGGTCCTCGTGAACGAAGACATGGTCGGCCACAAACTGGGCGAATTTGCCGGCACTCGTACCTATCGTGGTCACGTTGCCGACAAGAAAGGCAAGCGTTAAGGGGTTTGGAAATGGAAGTAGCCGCTAAGTTGTCGGGCGCTCGCATCTCCGCCCAGAAAGCTCGCCTGGTCGCCGACCAGATCCGCGGGAAGAAGGTGGGCGAAGCGCTCAACCTGCTGGCTTTCAGCAGCAAGAAAGCCGCCGAGATCATGAAGAAAGTGCTGGAGTCGGCCGTTGCCAACGCCGAGCACAACGAAGGCGCAGACGTTGATGACCTGAAGGTCAGCACCGTTTTCGTCAACGAAGGGCGTTCGCTTAAGCGCATCATGCCGCGTGCCAAAGGCCGTGCTGATCGCATCGTCAAGCGGTCTTGCCATATCACTGTCAAGGTTGCGGACAAGTAACGGAGTCGATCAGATGGGTCAGAAAGTACATCCCGTTGGCATCCGCCTGGGAATCGTCAAGGATCACACCTCGGTCTGGTACGCAGATGGTCGCAATTACGCCGACTACCTGAACGCCGACCTGAAGGTTCGTGCATACCTGCAAGACAAACTAAAAAGCGCGTCCGTTAGCCGTATCGACATTGCTCGTCCGGCTCAAACCGCACGCATCACCATCCACACCGCTCGTCCCGGCATCGTGATCGGCAAGAAAGGTGAAGATGTTGAGAAGCTGCGTCAGGACCTGACCAAGCAAATGGGTGTGCCGGTGCACAT
Source organism: Ectopseudomonas mendocina (assembly GCF_016008875.1). Lineage (GTDB taxonomy): Bacteria > Pseudomonadota > Gammaproteobacteria > Pseudomonadales > Pseudomonadaceae > Aquipseudomonas. Next base: position 332,035 of record NZ_JADTQG010000002.1, on the reverse strand, counting down.
CAACATCGAAGAGATCCGCAAGCCGGAGCTCGACGGTATGCTGGTTGCGCAGAGCGTAGCTCAGCAGCTGGAGCGTCGCGTTATGTTCCGTCGCGCCATGAAGCGCGCTGTACAGAACGCCATGCGCATTGGTGCCAAAGGCATCAAGATCCAGGTGAGCGGTCGTCTTGGCGGCGCTGAAATTGCCCGTACCGAGTGGTATCGCGAAGGTCGTGTGCCCCTGCACACCCTGCGTGCCGATATCGATTACGCCACCTACGAAGCGCACACCACTTACGGTGTGATCGGCGTCAAGGTTTGGATCTTCAAGGGTGAGGTCATTGGTGGCCGCACTGAAGAGCTGAAGCCGCAAGCGCCCGCTCCTCGTAAAGCTGCTAAGAAATAAGGAGTACGCATCATGTTGCAACCAAAGCGTACGAAGTTCCGCAAGCAGATGACCGGCCACAACCGTGGTCTGGCTCAGCGCGGTAGCAAGGTCAGCTTCGGCGAGTTCGCGCTGAAGTCTGTCGCCCGCGGTCGTCTCACCGCTCGTCAGATCGAGTCCGCTCGTCGTGCTCTGACCCGTCACGTTAAGCGTGGCGGCAAGATCTGGATCCGCGTCTTCCCGGACAAGCCGGTTACCAAGAAGCCTCTCGAAGTGCGTATGGGTAAAGGTAAGGGTGGCGTTGAATACTGGGTAGCCCAGATCCAGCCAGGCAAGGTCCTGTACGAGATCGAAGGCGTATCCGAAGAGCTGGCGCGCGAGGCATTCGCCCTGGCTGCTGCAAAGCTGCCGCTCGCCACCACCTTTGTTAAGCGGACGGTGATGTGATGAAAGCGACCGAACTTCGTGAAAAAAGCGCACAACAGCTGAACGAGCAACTGCTCGAGCTGCTGCGCGACCAGTTCAATCTGCGTATGCAGAAGGCGACTGGCCAGCTGGGGCAGTCTCACCTGCTCTCGCAAGTGAAGCGCGACATCGCTCGCGTCAAGACTGTCCTCAGCCAGCAGGCAGGTAAGTGATCATGGCCGAAGTTGAAAAAGCAGTCCGTACGCTGACCGGCCGTGTTGTCAGCGACAAGATGGACAAGACCATCACCGTTCTGATCGAGCGTCGCGTCAAGCACCCGATCTACGGTAAATACGTCAAGCGTTCGACCAAGCTGCACGCTCACGACGAAACCAATCAGTGCAAGATCGGCGACAAGGTTTCCATTCGCGAAACCCGTCCGCAGTCCAAGACCAAGTCCTGGGCTCTGGTTGAAGTCGTTGAACGCGCCGTCGAAGTCTAAGGGCTAAGGGTCGGAGAAATTTTATGATTCAGACTCAATCCATGCTCGATGTGGCTGACAACAGCGGTGCACGTCGTGTTATGTGCATCAAGGTGCTGGGCGGCTCGCATCGTCGCTACGCCGGCATCGGCGACATCATCAAGGTCACCGTCAAGGAAGCAATTCCGCGCGGCAAAGTGAAGAAAGGTCAGGTCATGACCGCAGTGGTCGTTCGTACCCGTCACGGCGTTCGCCGTGCCGACGGTTCGATCATCCGCTTCGACGGCAACGCTGCTGTTCTGCTGAACAACAAGCAAGAGCCGATCGGTACCCGTATCTTCGGGCCAGTGACCCGTGAACTGCGTTCCGAGAAGTTCATGAAGATCGTCTCGCTCGCCCCTGAAGTGCTTTAAGGAGATCCGACATGCAAAAGATTCGTCGTGACGACGAGATCATCGTGATCGCCGGCAAAGACAAAGGTAAGCGCGGTAAGGTGCTCAAGGTTCTCGCTGACGACCGTCTGGTCGTCGGTGGCATCAACCTGGTGAAGCGTCATACCAAGCCGAACCCGATGTCGGGCGTTCAAGGCGGTATCGTCGAGAAAGAAGCGCCACTGCACGCTTCCAACGTTGCCATCTTCAACAGCGAAACCAACAAGGCTGACCGCGTTGGTTTCAAAGTCGAAGACGGCAAGAAAATTCGTGTCTTCAAGTCCACCCAGAAGCCGGTTGGCGCTTGAGAATCCGTAGGTAAATACCATGGCACGACTGAAAGAGATTTACCGGAAGGAAATCGCGCCCAAGCTGAAGGAAGAACTGAAGCTGGCCAACGTGATGGAAGTTCCGCGCATCACCAAGATCACCCTGAACATGGGCCTGGGCGAAGCGATCGGTGACAAGAAGGTCATCGAGAACGCCGTTGCCGACCTCGAGAAGATCACCGGTCAGAAAGTCGTTGTGACTCATGCCCGCAAGTCGATCGCAGGTTTCAAGGTTCGTGAAGGCTGGCCGATTGGCGTCAAGGTCACTCTGCGTCGCGAGCGTATGTACGAGTTCCTGGATCGTCTGCTGTCCATCTCCCTGCCGCGCGTGCGTGACTTCCGCGGCCTGAATGCCAAGTCCTTCGACGGCCGTGGCAACTACAGCATGGGCGTGAAAGAGCAGATCATCTTCCCGGAAATCGATTACGACAAAATCGATGCGCTGCGTGGTCTGGATATCACCCTGACTACCACTGCCCGTAACGATGATGAAGGCCGCGCTCTGCTGCGTGCTTTCAACTTCCCGTTCCGCAACTGATCGGAGTCCTGGACAATGGCCAAGACAAGCATGAAGAACCGCGAGCTGAAGCGTCAGCAAACGGTTGCCAAGTACGCCAAGAAGCGTGCCGAGCTGAAAGCTACCATCGCTAATCCGAACACCAGTCCGGAAGCGCGTTGGGAAGCCCAGGTCGCACTGCAGAAGCAGCCGCGTGACGCCAGCGCCTCGCGCCTGCGTAACCGCTGCCGCATCACCGGCCGTCCGCACGGCGTTTACCGCAAGTTCGGTCTGTCGCGTAACAAGCTGCGCGAAGCCGCCATGCGTGGTGACGTGCCGGGCCTGGTGAAAGCCAGCTGGTAAGGTAAAAGCGAAGCCGGCCTAGTGCCGGCTTTGTCTTTATATGAACAAGCCCCTTTTGGGGCTTGCTTCATTTTTGATCGGTCTCTAGAATGTCCGGCTCTCCTGAGCCTGGTATTTCCATGCCGAGCTTTTGGATGATCCCACAGCCCTCGGGCTGTTCTTTTTGTATCAGGAGCGTCTAGCCCATGAGTATGCAGGACCCGTTAGCGGACATGCTAACTCGTATCCGTAATGCCCAGATGGCTGAAAAGTCCGTCGTAAGCATGCCTTCTTCCACTCTGAAGGTGGCTGTAGCCAAAGTTCTCAAAGACGAAGGTTACATTGCGGGTTATGAAGTCAATGGCGAAGCCAAGCCACAACTGTCCATCGAGCTGAAGTACTTCGAAGGCCGTCCGGTCATCGAGGAAGTCAAGCGCGTGAGCCGTCCTGGCCTTCGTCAATACAAATCCGTCGATGACCTGCCGAAGGTACGCGGCGGTCTCGGTGTTTCCATCGTCTCCACCAACAAAGGTGTGATGACGGATCGCGCTGCGCGCGCTGCCGGTGTCGGCGGCGAAGTGCTCTGCACCGTGTTCTAAGGGGGGATAAGCATGTCTCGCGTTGCTAAGAACCCCGTCGTGCTGCCTGCCGGTGTTGAGGTCAAACTCGCCGGTCAGCAGCTTTCGGTGAAGGGTGCCAAAGGCGCTCTGGAACTGAACGTTCACTCGTCCGTGGAAGTGATCCAGGAAGGCTCCGAGCTGCGTTTCGCCGCTCGCAATGGCGATCAGCAAAATCGCGCCATGGCCGGCACCACTCGTGCCCTGGTCAACAACATGGTCATCGGTGTCAGCCAAGGCTTCGAGCGTAAGCTGCAACTGGTCGGCGTGGGCTACAAAGCTCAGGCCAAAGGTCAGGTGCTGAACCTCGCACTGGGCTTCTCCCACCCGATCGACTACGAACTGCCGGAAGGCGTCGTGGCTGAAACCCCGAACCAGACCGAGATCCTGATCAAGGGTATCGACAAGCAACTGGTGGGTCAGGTGGCTGCGGAAATCCGTGACTTCCGTCGTCCTGAGCCCTACAAGGGCAAAGGCGTTCGTTACGCGGATGAAGTTGTCCGTCGTAAAGAAGCCAAGAAGAAGTAAGGGGCTGAAAAATGACCGACAAAAAAGTTACTCGTCTGCGTCGCGCTCGCAAAGCACGCCTGAAAATGCACGAGCTCGAAGCCGTGCGTCTGTGCGTCTATCGCTCTTCGCAGCACATCTATGCCCAGGTCATCTCGGCCGACGGCAGCAAGGTTCTGGCCAGCGCCTCTACCTTGGACAAAGCACTGCGTGATGGCGCCACCGGCAACGTCGACGCGGCCAAGAAAGTTGGTGCGCTGGTTGCCGAGCGTGCGAAAGCCGCTGGTGTGACCCAGGTGGCATTCGACCGTTCTGGCTTCAAGTACCACGGCCGCGTCAAGGCGCTGGCTGATGCTGCTCGTGAAGGCGGGCTGGAGTTCTAAGTTATGGCAAATAACGACCAAAAGCGCGACGAAGGCTACATCGAGAAGCTGGTTCAGGTTAACCGCGTTGCCAAGACCGTAAAGGGTGGCCGTATCTTCACCTTCACCGCGCTGACCGTGGTGGGTGATGGCAAGGGTCGCGTCGGTTTCGGCCGTGGCAAGTCCCGTGAAGTGCCGGCTGCCATCCAGAAGGCGATGGAAGCTGCTCGTCGCAACATGATCCAGGTGGATCTGAACGGCACCACTCTGCAGTACCCGGTCAAGTCCGCTCATGGCGCCTCCAAGGTGTACATGCAGCCGGCTTCCGAAGGTACCGGTATCATCGCCGGCGGCGCCATGCGTGCCGTGCTGGAAGTGGCTGGTGTGCAGAACGTTCTGGCCAAGTGCTACGGCTCGACCAACCCGGTGAACGTGGTTCATGCCACCTTCAAGGGTCTGAAGACCATGCAGTCTCCAGAATCCGTTGCAGCCAAGCGTGGCAAGAGCGTCGAGGAGATTCTCTAACCATGGCTAATACCGTCAAAGTGACTCTGATCAAGAGCACCAATGGCCGTCTGGCCAATCACAAAGCTTGCGTCAAGGGCCTGGGCCTGCGTCGCATCGGTCACACCGTAGAGGTTCTGGATACTCCGGAAAACCGCGGCATGATCAACAAGGCTTACTACCTGCTGAAGGTGGAGGGTTAATCATGCAACTGAACGATCTGCGTTCCGCGCCGGGTGCCCGTCGCGAAAAGCACCGTCCGGGCCGTGGTATCGGTAGCGGTCTGGGTAAGACTGGTGGCCGTGGTCACAAAGGTCAGACCTCCCGCTCCGGTGGTTCCATCGCTCCGGGCTTCGAGGGGGGGCAGCAGCCGCTGCACCGCCGTCTGCCGAAGTTCGGCTTCGTCTCCCTGAAGGCTATGGATCGCGCTGAAGTGCGTACCTCCGAGCTGAACAAGGTAGAGGGCGTTGTAACTCTGCAGGCTCTGAAGGATGCCAATCTGGTTGGCCAACACGTACAGCGCGTAAAAGTCATGCTGTCCGGTGAGGTTACCCGTGCGGTCACCCTGAAAGGTATCGCCGCCACCAAGGGTGCGCGTGCGGCTATCGAAGCAGCTGGCGGTAAGTTCGAGGACTAAATGGCTAAGCAAGGTGCTCTCTCAGCGCTGGCAGGTGGCGGGTTGTCCGAACTCTGGGCTCGTCTGCGCTTCCTGTTCCTGGCGATCATCGTCTACCGGATAGGTGCGCACATCCCGGTTCCTGGCATCAACCCAGACCGACTGGCGGATCTGTTCCGGCAGAATGAGGGGACCATTCTTAGCTTGTTCAACATGTTTTCCGGCGGCGCGCTGGAGCGGATGAGCATCTTTGCACTGGGGATCATGCCGTACATCTCGGCATCGATCATCATGCAGCTGATGACCGCCGTCAGCCCGCAGCTGGAGCAGTTGAAGAAGGAAGGTGAAGCTGGCCGTCGCAAGATCAGCCAGTACACCCGCTACGGCACTCTCGTCCTGGCGTTCGTTCAGGCCATCGGCATGTCCGTGGGTCTGGCGAGTCAGGGCGTGGCGTTCTCGGTCGATTTCGGCTTCCATTTCGTGGCGATCACCACTTTTGTGGCGGGCGCGATGTTCATGATGTGGCTGGGCGAGCAGATCACCGAGCGCGGTGTCGGCAACGGTATCTCGATGCTGATTTTTGCAGGCATCGTGGCCGGTCTGCCGTCGGCGATCGGGCAGTCTTTCGAGTCTGCTCGTCAGGGCGATATCAATATCTTCGCTCTGATCGCCATCGGCCTGCTGGCAGTAGCGATCATCGGTTTCGTGGTGTTCATCGAGCGTGGTCAGCGTCGCATTGCGGTGCACTACGCCAAGCGTCAGCAGGGCCGCAAGGTCTTCGCTGCGCAGACCAGCCACCTGCCGTTGAAGGTGAACATGGCGGGCGTAATCCCGGCCATTTTCGCCAGCAGCCTTCTGCTGTTCCCGGCCTCGCTGGGTGCCTGGTTCGGTCAGTCCGAGGGTTTGGGCTGGCTGCAGGACATTTCGCAGGCTATCGCTCCTGGTCAGCCGTTGAACATTCTGCTGTTTAGTGCAGGGATCATTTTCTTCTGCTTCTTCTATACAGCGCTGATGTTCAACCCGAAAGACGTAGCGGAAAACCTGAAGAAGTCCGGTGCCTTTATTCCGGGCATCCGTCCGGGCGAGCAGTCTGCGCGCTATATCGATGGCGTTCTGACCCGCTTGACCATGTTCGGTGCTCTGTACATGACGGCCGTGTGCCTGCTGCCCCAGTTCCTGGTGGTTGCGGCCAACGTTCCGTTCTACCTTGGCGGGACCTCGTTGCTGATCGTGGTCGTGGTTGTAATGGACTTCATGTCCCAAGTGCAATCGCACCTCGTGTCTCACCAGTACGATTCCCTGATGAAGAAAGCCAACCTGAAGGGTTATGGCGGCGGCATGCTCCGCTGATCCACCCGTAAGGTTCGAGGAGTTGGTAATGAAAGTTCGTGCATCGGTGAAAAAGCTGTGCCGTAACTGCAAAATTATCCGTCGCGAAGGTGTCGTGCGGGTGATCTGCAGCGCAGAGCCGCGTCACAAGCAGCGCCAAGGCTGAGTGTGAACCACGCGTGATAAGCCCGGCAGCTAGTGCGCTGCCGGGTTGATTATTTGTTTTTACAGCGTTAATATCTCGCGCCCTATTTCTTGGCTTCCGGGGCGTAGGTAGCTGTCAATTGGAGTTCCACTGAATGGCCCGTATTGCAGGCGTTAACATTCCGGATAACAAGCACACTGTTATCTCGCTGACCTACATCTTTGGTGTTGGTCGCACCACTGCACAGAAAATCTGTGCCGCTACCGGTGTAAACCCGGCTGCGAAAATCAAGGATCTGACTGACGAGCAGATCGAACAGCTGCGTGGCGAAGTAGCCAAGGTGAATACCGAAGGCGACCTGCGTCGTGAAGTGAATATGAAGATCAAGCGCTTGATGGATCTGGGTTGCTACCGCGGCCTGCGTCATCGTAAAGGTCTGCCGGTTCGCGGTCAGCGCACCAAGACCAACGCTCGCACCCGTAAGGGCCCGCGTAAGCCGATCCGCAAGTAATCGCATTCGCGAATCGACAGGAATTTAGTCATGGCAAAACCTGCTGCTCGTACTCGTAAGAAAGTCAAAAAGACGGTGGTTGATGGCATCGCCCACATCCACGCGTCTTTCAACAACACCATCGTGACCATTACCGATCGTCAGGGTAACGCCCTGTCCTGGGCTACCTCCGGTGGTTCGGGTTTCCGCGGCTCGCGTAAGTCCACTCCGTTCGCCGCCCAGATCGCCGCCGAGCGCGCTGGTCAGGCTGCTCTGGAATATGGCCTGAAGAACCTCGACGTCAACGTCAAGGGCCCGGGTCCAGGTCGCGAATCCGCTGTGCGTGCTCTGAACGCCTGCGGCTACAAAATCGCCAGCATCACCGACGTGACGCCTATCCCGCACAACGGGTGCCGTCCGCCGAAGAAGCGTCGCGTGTAAACAGGAGACAGTGAGAAATGGCTCGTTACATTGGTCCCAAGTGCAAACTGTCTCGCCGTGAAGGCACCGATCTCTTCCTGAAGAGCGGTGTTCGCGCGCTTGAATCTAAGTGCAACATCGAAGCAGCTCCCGGTATTCACGGTCAGCGCCGCGGTCGTCAGTCCGACTACGGCACCCAGCTGCGTGAAAAGCAGAAAGTCCGTCGTATCTACGGCGTTCTGGAGCGTCAGTTCAGCGGTTACTACAAGCAAGCTGCTAGCCAGAAGGGCGCCACCGGCGAAAACCTGCTGCAACTGCTGGAGTGTCGTCTGGATAACGTGGTTTACCGTATGGGCTATGGTGCTACCCGCGCCGAATCCCGTCAGCTGGTTTCGCACAAAGCAATCAGCGTCAACGGTCAGACCGTAAACGTACCGTCCTACCAGGTTAAAGCTGGCGACGTCGTTGCTGTTCGCGAGAAATCGAAGAACCAGCTGCGCATCGCTCAGGCTCTCGAGCTCTGCGCCCAGCGCGGCCGTGTTGAGTGGGTAGAAGTAGACGCCGAGAAGAAGTCTGGTGTGTTCAAGAACGTACCGGCTCGTAGCGATCTGTCCGCTGACATCAACGAGAGCCTGATTGTCGAGCTCTACTCCAAGTAAGGGCTAGAAAATAGGTGCATCCATGCAGATTTCGGTAAATGAGTTCCTGACCCCCCGTCACATCGATGTGCAGGAGGTCAGTTCGACCCGCGCCAAGATCACCCTCGAGCCTCTCGAGCGTGGTTTCGGCCATACCCTGGGCAACGCGCTGCGTCGCATCCTGTTGTCCTCCATGCCTGGCTGTGCAGTAGTCGAGGCCGAGATCGACGGCGTACTCCACGAGTACTCCGCGATCGAAGGTGTGCAGGAAGATGTCATCGAGATCCTGCTCAACCTGAAAGGTCTGGCTATCAAGCTGCACGGCCGTGACGAAGTGACCCTGACTCTGGCTAAGAAGGGCCCGGGCGTAGTTACCGCTGCCGATATTCAGCTGGATCACGATGTCGAAATCGTCAATGGCGACCACGTCATCGCCAACCTGGCCGCCAATGGCTCGCTGAACATGAAGCTCACCGTAGCTCGTGGTCGCGGCTATGAGCCGGCCGACGCTCGTCAGAGCGACGAAGATGAAAGCCGCAGCATTGGTCGCTTGCAGCTGGATGCTTCGTTCAGCCCTGTGCGTCGGGTTGCTTACGTGGTGGAAAACGCCCGTGTCGAGCAGCGCACCAACCTGGACAAACTGGTTATCGACCTGGAAACCAACGGTACCCTGGATCCTGAAGAGGCTATCCGCCGTGCCGCGACCATCCTGCAACAGCAGCTGGCCGCGTTCGTGGATCTCAAAGGTGACAGCGAGCCTGTTGTGGTCGAGCAGGAAGACGAGATCGATCCGATCCTGCTGCGTCCTGTCGATGACCTGGAGCTGACCGTACGTTCGGCCAACTGCCTCAAGGCAGAGAACATCTACTACATCGGTGACCTGATTCAGCGCACCGAAGTAGAGCTGCTCAAAACCCCGAACCTGGGCAAGAAATCCCTGACCGAAATCAAGGATGTTCTGGCTTCTCGCGGTCTGTCCCTCGGTATGCGCCTCGACAACTGGCCGCCGGCAAGTCTGAAGAAAGACGATAAGGCCACTGCCTGATCGTCATCATCACCGAACGAACAAGTTTGGTAAGGAATTGAACCATGCGTCATCGTAAAAGTGGCCGTCACCTCAGCCGCACCAGCGCTCACCGCAAGGCCATGTTCCAGAACATGGCGGTCTCGCTGTTCGAGCACGAGCTGATCAAAACTACCCTGCCGAAAGCCAAGGAACTGCGTCGCGTTGCCGAGCCGCTGATCACCCTGGCCAAGGAAGACAGCGTTGCCAACCGTCGTCTGGCCTTCGATCGTACCCGTTCGAAAGCCATCGTCGGCAAGCTGTTCAACGATCTGGGCAAGCGCTACGCCACCCGTAACGGCGGCTACCTGCGCATCCTCAAGTGCGGCTTCCGCGCTGGCGACAACGCTCCGATGGCTTACGTTGAACTGGTCGACCGTCCGGTCGGCGGTTCGGTAGAAGCTGCCGAGTAAGTTGCTGGTTGTACAAGAAACCGGGCCTAGTGCCCGGTTTTTTGTTGTCTGGATTTACGCATTTGCACGCCGCTGCCTGAGTGTTTTCAAGCGAATTCCGGCGCTGGTTGGCGGCTTTGGCTTCCGAAAGAAATTAACTATCGAGCCGTTTCGCTTGATGAATTGGTTCGCCTTGCTGGCTGGGGCTAGGCTTGTCCCATCGTTGGTCGCAGGCGCTGCGACCGACCCGATGAGGAGAAGGAGAGAAGCATGTCGAACCAAGGTAAATGTCCGTTCAACCACGTTGCCGGTGGCGGTACGACCAACAAAGATTGGTGGCCGAATCAGTTGCGTGTGGACCTGCTGAACCAGCATTCCGACCGATCCAACCCCCTGGGCGAACAGTTCAACTACGCCGAAGCGTTCAAGAAGCTCGACTACAAGGCACTGAAGGCCGATCTGGTTCGGCTGATGACCGATAGCCAGGACTGGTGGCCCGCCGACTTCGGCCACTACGGCCCGCAGTTCGTCCGCATGGCCTGGCACTCCGCCGGTACCTATCGCACCACCGACGGGCGTGGTGGCGGCGGTCGTGGCCAGCAGCGCTTCGCACCGCTGAACTCCTGGCCGGACAACGTCAACATCGACAAGTCGCGCCGCCTGCTGTGGCCGATCAAGCAGAAGTATGGCCAGTCCATCTCCTGGGCCGACCTGTACATCCTCGCCGGTAACGTCGCGCTGGAATCCATGGGGTTCCGTACGTTCGGCTTCGCCGGCGGGCGTGAGGACGTATGGGAACCGGATCAGGACGTCAACTGGGGCGCCGAAGTCGCCTGGCTGGGGGTCGATCCCAAGCGTGTCAGCGACGAGCGTGAACTGACCGCTCCGTTTGGCGCCACGCACATGGGTCTGATCTACGTGAACCCGGAGGGCCCGAACGCCAGTGGCGACTACCTTGCCGCGGCCAAGGACATTCGCGCCACCTTCTACCGCATGGCGATGGATGATGAGGAAATCGTCGCGTTGATCGCCGGCGGCCACACCTTCGGCAAGTGCCACGGCGCTGCGCCCGAGTCGCATAAAGGCCCGGAGCCGGAGGGCTCGCCCATCGAAGCCCAAGGCCTGGGCTGGACCAGCAATTTCGGCAGCGGTTTCGGCAAGGACACCGTTTCCAGCGGCCTCGAGGTCACCTGGACGAAGACCCCGGCACTGTGGAGCAACAACTTCTTCGAGAACCTGTTCAAGTTCGAATGGGAACTGACCAAGTCGCCTGCCGGCGCCAAGCAGTGGGTGGCCAAGGATGCACCGGAGATCATCCCGGACGCGCATGTGCCGGGCAAATTCCACAAGCCGAGCATGCTCACCACTGACCTGACCCTGCGTTTCGATCCCGAGTTCGGCAAGATCTCCAAGCGCTTCTACGAAGATCCGCAGGCCTTCGCCGATGCCTTCGCGCGCGCCTGGTACAAGCTGACTCACCGCGATATGGGGCCGAAAGCCCGTTATCTGGGCCCGGAAGTGCCGAAGGAAGACCTGATCTGGCAAGACCCGCTGCCGGCGGCCACGCACAACCCGACCGCCGCCGACATCGCCGACCTGAAGACGAAGATCGCGGCCTCCGGACTGTCGGTCGGTGATCTGGTATCGGTGGCCTGGGCTTCGGCCTCCACCTTCCGCGGTGGTGACAAGCGCGGCGGCGCCAACGGTGCGCGTCTGGCCCTGGCACCGCAGAAGGATTGGGCGGTCAACCAGCGGGCGATGGCGGTGCTGCCGAAGTTGGTGGAAATCCAGCAGGCTTCGGCCAAGGCGTCGCTGGCAGACGTGATCGTGCTGGCCGGCAACGTCGGTGTCGAGCTGGCGGCCAAGGCTGCCGGTGTCGTGGTGGACGTGCCGTTCGCCGCGGGGCGCGTCGACGCGCGTCAGGACCAGACCGATGTCGAATCCTTCGATGTGCTGGAACCGGCTGCCGATGGCTTCCGCAACTACAGCAAGGGCAACCTCGGCGTGCCCACCGAGACCATGCTGGTGGACAAGGCGCAGATGCTCACCCTGACCGCGCCGGAGCTGACCGCGCTGGTGGGCGGTCTGCGGGTTCTGGGGGCCAACCACGATGGCAGCCAGCATGGTGTGTTCACCGACAAGGTTGGCGTGCTGTCCAACGACTTCTTCGTCAATCTGCTGGACATGGGCACCGTGTGGAAGGCCACCGATGATAGCAACGAAGTCTTCGAAGGGCGTACGCGCAAGGACGCTCTGGTGAAATACACCGCTACCCGCAACGACCTCGTGTTCGGCTCCAACGCGGTGCTGCGCGCTTACGCCGAGGTGTATGCCAGCGCTGACGGCAAGGAGAAGTTAATCAAGGACTTCGTCGCCGCCTGGACCAAGGTGATGAACCTGGATCGTTTCGACCAGGCCTGAGCCTGACCGGCGCATCGCTGGTGCGTCAGTAAGCCGCAACGCCTCCCTCGTGGAGGCGTTGTGCTTTTGCTTGACCGAACCCCGTGTCAGGCGGAGCATTGCTCCCTGTTCATGAATGCAACAAGGAATGCCCGGCATGAAAGGCCACACCGTAGTCGTCGACTATCTCAAGCATCTGCTCAAAGGCGAGCTGGCCGCTCGTGACCAGTATTTCATCCACTCACGGCTGTATGAGGACTGGGGCTTCGGCAAGCTCTACGAACGCATCAATCACGAGATGGAAGAGGAAACCCAGCACGCCGATGCGTTGCTCAAGCGCATCATTTTCCTCGAGGGCGTGCCGGACATGGTGCCCAACGACTTCACGTTCGGGCAGACCGTGCCCGAGGCGCTGAAGCTGGATCTGGCCCTGGAGTACGAAGTGCGTGCGGCCCTGAGCAAGGGCATCGAACTGTGCGAGAAACATCAGGATTACCAGACCCGCGACATCCTGCTGCTGCAGCTCAAGGACACCGAGGAAGATCACGCCTATTGGCTGGAAATCCAGCTGCAGCTGATCGACAAGCTGGGGCTGGAGAAGTACCTGCAAAGTCAGATGTAAGCGACAAGCTTCAAGCTGCAAGCCACAAGAAAAAGCCAGAGCTCATGCTCTGGCTTTTCGTTTCTGCTCTTACTTGCTGCTTGAGGCTTGTCGCTTGTCGCTGTCTCTTTCCAGCAACGGCTTGAGGAAGTGCCCGGTGTGCGAAGCCGGGTTGGCCGCCACTTCTTCCGGGGTGCCGGTGGCGATGATCATACCGCCCTTGGAGCCGCCCTCGGGGCCGAGATCCACCAGCCAGTCGGCGGTCTTGATCACGTCCAGGTTGTGTTCGATCACCACCACGGTGTTGCCGTGGTCGCGCAGGCGGTGCAGCACGTCGAGCAGTTGCTGGATATCGGCGAAATGCAGGCCGGTGGTCGGCTCGTCAAGAATGTACAGGGTCTTGCCGGTGTCGCGCTTGCTCAGTTCGCGACTCAGTTTGACCCGCTGCGCCTCGCCACCGGAGAGAGTGGTCGCCGACTGGCCCAGCTTGATATATGACAGGCCCACGTCCATCAGCGTCTGCAGCTTGCGGGCGATGGCCGGGACGGCGTCGAAGAAGGCGCGGGCGTCCTCGATGGTCATGTCCAGCACTTCGGTGATGCTCTTGCCCTTGTACTTCACTTCCAGGGTTTCGCGGTTGTAGCGCTTGCCCTTGCACACGTCGCACGGCACGTAGATGTCCGGCAGGAAGTGCATCTCCACCTTGATCACGCCGTCGCCCTGGCAGGCCTCGCAGCGTCCACCCTTGACGTTGAAGGAGAAACGCCCCGGCCCGTAGCCGCGAGAGCGCGACTCCGGCACGCCGGCGAACAGCTCGCGGATCGGCGTGAACAGGCCGGTGTAGGTGGCCGGGTTGGAGCGCGGGGTGCGGCCGATCGGGCTCTGGTCGATGTCCACCACCTTGTCCAGGTGCTGCAGGCCGTCGAACGAGTCGTGCGGCGCCGCTTCCAAGGTCGTCGCCCCGTTCAATGCCGTGGCGGTCAGTGGAAACAGGGTGTTATTGATCAGCGTCGACTTGCCCGAGCCGGACACGCCGGTGACGCAGGTGAGCAGGCCGACCGGGATCTCCAGGTCGACCTTGCGCAGGTTGTTGCCACGTGCACCCTTGAGCTTCAGCGACTTCTTCTTGTCGCGCGGGGTGCGGGTGGCCGGGTACTGGATCTTCTTGCGACCGGACAGGTAGCTGCCGGTCAACGACTCGGGGTCGGCCATCACCTGATCGGGAGTGCCCTGGGAGACGATCTGCCCGCCGTGCACGCCGGCGCCGGGGCCAATGTCCACCACGTAGTCGGCCAGGCGAATGGCGTCCTCGTCGTGCTCGACGACGATCACCGTATTGCCCAGGTTGCGCAGGTGGGTGAGGGTGGCCAGCAGGCGCTCGTTATCGCGCTGGTGCAGGCCGATGGACGGCTCGTCGAGGATGTACATGACGCCCACCAGGCCGGCACCGATTTGGCTGGCCAGGCGGATGCGCTGCGCTTCGCCACCGGACAGGGTGTCGGCGCTGCGATCGAGGGTCAGGTAGTCGAGGCCGACATTGACCAGGAACTGCAGGCGCTCGCGGATTTCCTTGAGGATCTTCTCGGCGATCTCGCCGCGGCGGCCGGTCAGGTGCAGGTTGGCCACGTAATTGCAGGCATCGCCGACCGGCAGGCCGGTTACCGCCGGCAGGGTCTTCTCGCCGACCCAGACATGCCGCGCTTCGCGGCGCAGGCGCGTGCCACGGCAATCGGGGCAGGGCTGGGTGCTGAGGAACTTGGCCAGCTCCTCGCGTACGCTGGCCGACTCGGTCTCACGGTAGCGGCGCTCGAGGTTGGGAATGATGCCTTCGAAGGGGTGTGAGCGTTTGACAATGTCGCCGCGGTCGTTGAGGTACTTGAAGTCGACGCTCTGCGTACCGCTGCCGAACAGGATGACTTTCTGGTGTTCGGCAGCCAGGTCGTCGAAGGGCTTTTCGAGGCTGAAGCAATAGTGCGTGGCCAGCGAACCGAGCATCTGGAAGTAGTAGACGTTGCGTCTGTCCCAGCCGCGTATGGCGCCTTCGGCCAGGGTCAGTTCGCCATTGACCAGGCGCTTGACGTCGAAGAACTGCTTCACGCCCAGGCCGTCGCAGGTGGGGCAGGCGCCGGCCGGGTTGTTGAAGGAGAACAGCTTGGGCTCCAGCTCGCTGATCGAGTGGCCGCAGTGCGGGCAGGCGAAGCGCGCGGAGAAAATGATCTCTTCGCCCGGCTCATCGTCCATAGGGGCGATCAGGGCGATGCCGTCGGCCAGACCGAGGGCGGTCTCGAAGGATTCGGCCAGGCGCTGCTGCAGGTCCTCGCGCACCTTGAAGCGATCCACCACCACATCGATGGAGTGCTTCTTCTGCTTGTCCAGCTTGGGCAGCTCGTCCAGCTCATGCAGCTTGCCGTTGACCCGGGCACGGACGAAGCCCTGCGCGCGCAGCTCCTCGAACACCGACAGATGCTCGCCCTTGCGCTCGCGCACGACGGGGGCGAGCAGCATCAGCTTGCGACCTTCGGGCAGGGCCAGAACCTGGTCGACCATCTGGCTGACGGTCTGCGCCTCCAGTGGTACGTCGTGATCCGGGCAGCGCGGCGTCCCGACGCGGGCGTAGAGCAGGCGCAGGTAGTCGTAGATCTCGGTGATGGTGCCGACGGTCGAGCGTGGGTTGTGCGAAGTGGACTTCTGCTCGATGGAAATGGCCGGGGAGAGGCCTTCGATGGTATCGACGTCGGGCTTTTCCATCATCGACAGGAACTGCCGGGCATAGGCCGACAGCGACTCGACGTAGCGGCGCTGGCCTTCGGCGTACAGGGTGTCGAACGCCAGCGAGGACTTGCCGGAGCCGGACAGGCCGGTGATCACGATCAGCTTGTCGCGCGGCAGGGTCAGGTCGATGTTCTTGAGGTTGTGGGTACGTGCCCCACGGATCAGGATTTTGTCCACTTAGGGAACCTCTGAAAGCTGTCTGTGTTGCCACTGCCGCATCAAACGCTGGCGGCTTGCAACGGGCCTCGCTGGGCGGGCGGAAAACGGTCGAGTATAGGGCTTGCAGCTACCCTGCGGCAAAGTGTGCGCCTGTGCCGAAACGGCGCCTGCTGCTAGAATCGCCGGCTGATTTCCTCAGGATTTATCCGATGCACGATCCGCACAGCGAGCGCATGAGTAGTAGCGAGACCCGCGCGGCCGGCGGCCTGGCCATGGTGTTCGCGTTTCGTATGCTGGGTATGTTCATGGTGTTGCCGGTGCTGGCCACCTACGGCATGGACCTGACCGGCAGTACGCCTGCGCTGATCGGTCTGGCCATCGGTGCCTATGGTTTGACTCAGGCTGTGCTGCAAATTCCCTTCGGCATCATCAGCGATCGCATCGGCCGACGTCCGGTGATCTATGTCGGCCTGCTGATCTTCGCCGCCGGCAGCGTGCTGGCGGCCAATGCCGACTCGATCTGGGGCGTGATCGCCGGGCGCGTGTTGCAGGGGGCCGGAGCGATTTCCGCGGCAGTAATGGCGCTGCTCTCTGACCTGACTCGCGAACAGCATCGGACTAAGGCCATGGCCATGATCGGCATGAGCATCGGCCTGTCGTTCGCCGTGGCCATGGTGGTCGGCCCGCTGCTGACCCGTGCCTTCGGCCTGTCCGGGTTGTTCTGGGCCACCGGGGCGCTGGCGTTGCTCGGTATCCTGATCGTCGCCGGCATCGTGCCGAAAGATGCCGGGCCGCTGCAGCATCGCGAGTCCGGTGTGGCGGCGCAGGCGCTGTGGCCGACTCTCAAGCATGGCGACCTGCTGCGTCTGGACTTCGCCATCCTGGCCCTGCATGCGGTGCTGATGGCGAGTTTCGTCGCCTTGCCGCTGGCGCTGGTGGAGCAGGGCGGGCTGGTCAAGGAAGAACACTGGTGGGTCTATCTCACCGCGCTGTTGATCGGTTTCTTCGGCATGGTGCCGTTCATCATCTACGGCGAGAAGAAGCGTCAGATGAAGCGCGTGTTGCTCGGGGCAGTAACGGTGTTGCTGCTCTGCGAGCTTTACTTCGCCCTCTTCGGCAACAGTCTGCGCACGCTGGTGCTGGGTATCGTGGTGTTTTTCACAGCCTTCAACCTGCTCGAGGCCTCGCTGCCGTCGCTGGTCAGCAAGGTTGCGCCAGCGGGCGGCAAGGGCACGGCGATGGGCGTTTACTCAACCAGTCAGTTCCTCGGAGCCGCGCTGGGCGGCATTCTCGGTGGCTGGCTGTACCAGCATGTGGGGTTGGGCGGTGTGTTCATCGGCTGTGCCGTGCTCTGTGCAATTTGGCTGGCCATTGCTGTTACTATGCGCGAACCGCCGTACGTGACCAGTTTGCGCCTGCCGCTCGATGCCGCGGCACTGGCCGATGTCGGACTGGTCGAACGCCTCAAGGCGACGCCGGGAGTGGCGGACGCCGTGGTGGTGGTCGACGAAGCGGCCATCTATATCAAAGTCGATACCCAACAAGTGGATCGCACGTCAGTGGAGCGCCTGATCGCATCGGCGCCCGCGGCGTGAGTAGCCTAGGAGAACGTTATGGCCCGTGGGGTTAACAAAGTCATTCTGGTCGGCACCTGCGGCCAGGACCCGGAAACACGCTACCTGCCCAGCGGCAACGCGGTGACCAACCTGAGCCTGGCCACCAGCGAGCAGTGGACCGACAAGCAGACCGGGCAGAAGGTCGAGAAGACCGAATGGCACCGCGTCGCGTTGTTCGGCAAGGTCGCCGAGATCGCCGGAGAGTACCTGCGCAAGGGTTCGCAGGTGTACATCGAAGGCAAGCTGCAGACCCGCGAGTGGGAAAAGGACGGCATCAAGCGCTACACCACCGAGATCATCGTCGACATGCAGGGCACCATGCAGCTGCTGGGCGGTCGTCCGAGCGGTGATGAAGGCGGTGCTCCGCGCCAATCGCGTCCGGCCCCGCAGCGCGAGCCGCAACAGGCCCCGCGTCAGCAGCGCCCTGCGCCGCAGCAGGCCCAGCCAGCACCTGACTACGACAGTTTCGATGACGACATCCCGTTCTGATCCGAGCGGGCTCTAGCCTATGCGAATGCGCCTGATGCTGCTGGGCGGCGGTAGTGCCCTGGGGCAAGCGCTGATCCGTCTTGGCGCCGAGGAAGACATCAGCTTCCTCGCGCCACGTCCGCCGGAAGAGGGCTGGGATGCTGCCAGCCTGACCGAGTTGCTCGACGATACCCGCCCGGATGCGCTGATCAACCTGGCTTACTACTTCGACTGGTTCCAGGCCGAGTCGGTGGCCGAGTCGCGTCTGCAAACCCAGGAACGCGCGGTGGAGCGTCTGGCCGAGCTGTGCCAGCACCACTCCATCGTGCTGCTGCAGCCGTCCAGCTACCGCGTGTTCGACGGTTCGCGCGTCACCGCCTACAGCGAAAAGGAAGAGCCGGTACCTCTGGGGCTGCGTGGCCAGGCATTGTGGCGGCTGGAGCAGAGCGTGCGGGCGATCTGTCCGCGGCATGTGCTGCTGCGCTTCGGCTGGTTGCTCGATGACAGCCGTGAAGGGCTGCTGGGGCGCTTTCTGCTGCGCGCCGAGCGTGACGAGGCGCTGTATCTCGCCGATGATCGGCGCGGCAACCCCACTCCGGTGGACGATGCCGCACGGGTGCTTCTGGCGGTACTCAAGCAGCTCGATTGCGAGTCGCCCCTGTGGGGCACCTATCATTACGGTGGTCACGAGGCCAGCACGTCGCTGAGCCTGGGGCAGGCGGTACTGAGCGAAGCGCGTCACTATCGCAGCAACCTGGTCGAGGATGTCGCGCCCCAGGCCCACGCCGCTCGCCCGGATGCTGCCGACGAGCCGCAGCACGCGGTGCTGGCCTGCAAGAAGATTCTTCACACTTTCGGCATCAAACCACGCGCCTGGCGCTCCGGTCTGCCGAGCCTGCTGGACCGTTATTACCGTCATGGCTGAAATTCTTGTAACCGGCGGCGCCGGCTTTATCGGTTCGCACCTAGCCGATGCCTTGCTGGCGGCTGGCCACAGCGTGCGAGTGCTGGACAACCTGTCCATGGGCAAGCGCAGCAACCTGCCGCTGGACAACCCGCGCTTGCACTTCATCG
Organism: Ectopseudomonas mendocina; assembly: GCF_016008875.1. Lineage (GTDB taxonomy): Bacteria > Pseudomonadota > Gammaproteobacteria > Pseudomonadales > Pseudomonadaceae > Aquipseudomonas. The sequence goes on along the minus strand of NZ_JADTQG010000002.1, from coordinate 313,014 downwards.
AAGGTGATGTCGCCGATGCCGAGGTGGTCGCCCGCGCGGTCGCCGGCTGTTCCGCCGTGGCGCATCTGGCTGCGGTAGCATCGGTGCAGGCTTCGGTGGATGATCCAGTAGCGACGCATCAGAGCAACTTCATCGGTACCCTGAATATCTGCGAGGCCATGCGTCAGCACGGCGTGCGACGTGTGATCTATGCCTCCAGTGCGGCGATCTATGGCAACAACGGTGAAGGCGTGGCGATCGACGAGGTCACCGCCAAGGCGCCATTGACGCCCTATGCGGCCGATAAGCTCGCCAGCGAGCACTACCTGGATTTCTATCGCCGTCAGCACGCGCTGGAACCAGCGGTATTTCGTTTCTTCAATATCTTCGGGCCGCGCCAGGATCCATCGTCGCCATACTCCGGGGTGATCAGTATTTTCACCCAGCGGGCGCAGCAGGGACTGCCGATCAGTGTCTTTGGCGACGGCGAGCAGACCCGTGATTTCTTTTATGTCGGCGATCTGATCGAGCTGCTGTTGCAGGGCCTGCTCGGTGAGTTTGTCGAGCAGCCGGTCAATGTTGGCTGGAAGCAGGCCGTCAGTCTCAACCAGCTGCTGACGGAGATCGGTGCGCTTTGCGGCGGTCTGCCGCAGGTGACGCATTTGCCGGCGCGTGCTGGCGATATCCGCCACTCGCGCGCCGACAATACGCGTTTGCAGGCGCACTACCGGATGCCGCAGCAGACGCCGCTGCGTGAAGGGTTGCGTCAATTGCTCGGGCAGTGAATCGAACCCATGAAAAAGCCGGCATTCGCCGGCTTTCTCGTTTCTGCGTGGTCTATCAGAACTTGTAACCCAGGCCGACCATGTAGACGAATGGATCGACGTCCACATCCACCTTGACCTTGTCGCCGGCCAGGTGAGTAGTGCCGGTGGTATCGATATCGATGTAGCGCACCTGGGCGTTGAGCATCAGGTTGTCGCTCAGCATGTAGTCCATGCCGATCTGTCCGGCCAGGCCCCAGGAGTCCTTCATGTCCAGGCCACGGAAACCCTTGGCTTCGGCTTCGCTGCTCAGTTCGGTATCGAAGAACCAGGTGTAGTTGATACCGACACCGACGTAGGGCTGGAAGGCCGAGCTCTTGTCCAGCGGATAGTAGACGGCGCTGATGGTCGGCGGCAGGTGCTTGAGGCTGCCCAGCTTGCCGTTCAGGCCGGCAAAGGCGCCCGGCATGCCCTTGACACCAACGTCGTGGCTGAAAGGTGTGGCTGCCAGCAATTCGATGCCGAAGTTGTCGGTGACCATGTAGGCGAAGTTCAGGCCCAGCTGGGTATCGCTGTTCAGGGTCGCGCCGCTGCCAGCGACCTTGCCCAGTACGGCGTGATCGATGTTGCCGCTGTCCTCATGCGGATCGACGGTGATGGCGCCGGCGCGGACGATGATGTCGCCAGCCTGGTGAGCCTGAGCGATGGGTGCAGCGATGGCCAGGGCCAGCAGTGAGGCAGTGAACAGTGACTTGTACATAGCGAGCTCCATTTCGAGTCGGTTGTGTCTTGGCTGAAATCAATGCTAAGCCAAGCAACAATCCACTTTTTGACCTGGCTCAATAGATCGACGGGCTCTGCTGCGGTGTTTTGTCCATTGCTTCAAATGCATCTCTAGATGATAATGTTTCTCTTTTTGAGGCAAGCCCGTCTGTTGAGGACCCTTTGCGCATGAATCGCTTCCCCCTCCGTTCCCTGGCCGTGGCCCTAATGTTGGCCAGCGGCTCGCTGGCTGCTGCGCCGCTAGATGCCGCGCTCGATGAAAGTCAGCGCCTGGCCGCCGAGGCAAAAGCCTCGCAGGGCCGTGTCGAGCAGCTGGATGACGCCAGCCGTGAGATGCTGACCGAGTACCGAAATGCCTTGCAGCAGGCTGAGGCTTTGAAAGGTTATAACAGTCAACTTCGTGACCTGGTTGAAGCCCAGCGCCAGGAGCTGGCCAGTTATCAGAAGCAGCTCGATGGCATCGAACGTACCCAGGAAGCGGTGAGCCCGCAGATGGTCAAGATGGTCGAGGTGCTGGGAGAATTCATCGCCGCCGACCTGCCGTTCCTGCCTGAAGAGCGTGAAGACCGGCTGGCGCAATTGCAGGATCTGCTGCCGCGCGCCGACGTCAGCCTGGCCGACAAATACCGCCGCATCCTCGAGGCCTATCAGATCGAGAGCGATTATGGCCGTACGCTCGAAGCCTGGCGTGGCGAGCTGAACCAGGCCGACGGTGGTTCGCGCAGCGTTGAATTCCTGCGCCTTGGCCGCAGCATGCTCTATTACCAGACCCTCGATGCCCACGAGAGCGGCTGGTGGAACCCGCAGACCAAGGCATGGGAAGTGCTCGACGGCAGCGCGCGTCGTCCGCTGACCCAGGCCATCGCCATCGCCCGTCAGCAACAGGCACCCGCCGTGCTGTCCCTGCCGATCAAGACCCTGGCCGAGGAGGCCGCACAATGAGTCGTCGTGTTGTAGCCGTACTGGCGCTCAGCCTGTTGCCGGCACTGGCCGCCGTGGCCGAAACCCTCAACCCCGATCAACTGCTGCAGCGCATCCGCAGCGAGCGCGCCGCCGAAGTCAGCGCCATGCAGGAGCGCGAGCAGGCGTTCCTCGCCAAGCGCGGCGAGCAGGCCCAATTGCTGGCCACCGCGCGTTCCGCGCTGAATACGCAGAAGGCCGAAAGCGAGCGCCTCAAAGCCGAATTCGACCGTCAGGAAGCCGAACTGGCCGAGCAGGAAAAACTGCTGGCGCAGCGTGTCGGCCACCTTGGCGAACTGTTCGGTGTGGTGCGCCAGAGTGCTGGCGACGTCGCCGGGCAATGGCAGGACAGCCTGCTCAACGCCCAGTATCCCGAGCGCCTGAAGCGCCTCAAGGCACTGGCCGAAAGTCGCTCGCTGCCGTCCGCCGAGGATCTTGACGGCTACTGGATGCTGCTGCTCGAAGACCTGGCCGCCAGCGGCCGTATCGAGCGCCTGCAGCTGCCGGTGGTAAATGCCGATGGTTCGCGTCAGGAGCAGCAGGTGCTGCGAGTCGGCGCCTTCGCCGTGTATGGCGAGGATGCCTTCCTGCGTTACGACGCCGACGCCGGGCAACTGGTGGCGCCGCCGCGTCAGCCGTCCGGCCTGGGCCAGGTCCAGGGCTACCTGGGCAGCAGCGACGCCCTCGCCACGCTGCCCATCGACCCGAGCCGTGGCAGCCTGCTGGCGCAGCTGCAGCAGGAGCCGACGCTGTGGGATCGCCTGCAGCAGGGTGGCCTGGTCGGCTGGGTGATCGTCGTGCTGGGCGCCTTCGGTCTGCTTCTGGCCATCTGGCGCATGGTCTACCTGGGCCGCGTCGGCAGTGGCGTCAAGGCGCAGATGCACGACCTCAGCGCACCGCGCGCCGACAACCCGCTAGGTCGCGTGATCGGCGTGCTGGGCGCCAAGCCGCAACTGGCTGACCTGGAAACCCTCGAGCTGAAGCTCGACGAAGCGATCCTGCAGGAAACACCGCCGCTGGAAAAAGGCCAGGGCCTGCTCAAGCTGCTGGCCGCTGTGGCGCCGCTGCTCGGCCTGCTGGGCACCGTGACCGGCATGATCGTGACCTTCCAGGCCATCACCCAGAGCGGTGGCGGCGACTCGCGCCTGATGGCTGATGGTATCTCCCAGGCGCTGGTGACCACCGTACTGGGCCTGGTGGTGGCCATTCCGCTGCTGTTCCTGCACAGCCTGCTGGCCAGTCGCAGCAAAGGCCTGATCCAGATTCTGGAGCAGCAGAGCGCCGGCCTGATCGCCCTGCACCTGTCGGGAGCGCCGCGTCGTGACTGATCTGTTCGCCTTCTGGCTGCGTGCGGTCGACAGTGCCTATGCACTGCTCGACTTCATGAGCGCCGGCGGCGTGGTGATGTGGGCGCTGGCGCTGCTCTGCGTGGTGTTCTGGACGCTGGTGTTCGAGCGCTTCTGGTACATGCGCAGGATTTTTCCGCGCTGGGTGCAGGAGCGTCGCGAAGCCTGGCAACAGGTGCTCGCCGATGACAACGGCAACTGGCAGCGCGCCGTGCGCCTGGCCTGGCTGGCGCAGGCGCGTCAGCAACTGGCAGCGCCGCTGCGCCTGGGCAAGACCCTGGTGGCGCTGTATCCGCTGCTGGGTCTGCTCGGCACCGTGCTCGGCATGATCGCCGTGTTCGATGTGCTCGCCCTCAACGGCACCGGTAACCCGCGCGGCATGGCCGCAGGCGTCTGGCAGGCGACCCTGCCGACCATGGCCGGCATGGTCCTGGCCATTCCTGGATTGTTCAGCCTGGCGCGTCTCGAACGCGAAGCCAGCCAGGCCATCGAGCGGCTGGCCGACCAGCTGCGTCACGACTGAGATCGCCCAACATGAGAATGCGTCGTCACCACCAGCAGGACGAAGACACCGGCATCGACCTTACGCCGATGCTCGACGTGGTCTTCATCATGCTGATCTTCTTCATCGTCACCAGCTCCTTCATCCGCGAGTCCGGGGTCGAGGTGCAGCGCCCGCAGGCGGAGACCGCCAGCCCGCAGGACAAGGGCAACATCCTCATCGCCGTCACCGCCGACGGACAGATCTGGATGGACAAGCAGCCGGTGGATATCCGCAGCGTGCGTGCGCATGTCGAGCGCATGCGGGTCGACCAGCCGGAAGGTGCGGTAGTGGTGCAGGCCGACCAGGATGCGCGTACCGGCCTAGTGGTCCAGGTGATGGATCAGGCACGTCTGGCCGGTGTGCAGGATGTCGCCCTGGCTGCCGGTAGCGGAGTCAACTGATGCGCCTGCCGCTGTCTTTTCTCGGCGCCTGCCTGATGGCCTTGGGGCTTTTCGCCCTGATGCTGTACATGGTCGCGCCGCCGAGCGCCAAGGTAAGCCAGGACCCGGTCAGCGTGGCAAATTTCGTGCGTATGGACGGTAACGCCAGCGAGACCGCCAGCCGCACGCGGCAGCAGGCGCCGCAGCCACCGACGCCGCAAACGCCACAGCCACCCACGCCGCCGACGCCGCAAACGGCCACGCCGAGTGCCAACCTGCCGGCGCTGGACATCCAGCTGCCAAGCCTGGCCAGCGGTATCGCCGTCAACAGCGCGCCGGCACCGAGCCTGTCCGGCCTTGCGCCGGGTGCTCCGGCACCGACGCCGCCGAGCGAGGCCGCCGAATCCGGCGGGCAAATGGGCGGGATGGAAAGCGAAGTCATGCCGCTCAACGACGTGCGCCCGGAATATCCGCGCTATGCGCTGCAGCGTGGCATCGAAGGTTTCGTCAAACTGGCTTTCACCATCAATCGCTCCGGCAGTGTGGAGAACATCCGCGTGCTGGAAGCCAACCCGCGTAACGTATTCGAGCGCGAAGCACGTCGTGCCGCGGCACGCTGGCGCTTTGCGCCACGTACCGAAGGCGGCCTGGCGGTGGACCGCGAAGCGGTGAAGACCCTCTACTTCCGTCTGGAAAGGAGCTGACCATGTACCGTTGGTTGTTGCTCGTGATGCTCGGTACCGCGGCTGTGCCCGGTATGGCCCAGCAGACCGTCGACCCGGCCGTGTTCAAGGCCCTGAATGCGGCGCAGGCCGCTCAGCAGAAGGGCGATTACAGCGCTGCGCGGCGCACGCTGGATGAGGTCCAGGCCAAGAGCGGCAGTCTCGAAGAGGCGCTGATCTGGCGCAGCAAGGCCTACGTGGCCTGGTCGGCCGGCAACAACGGTCAGGCCATCGAGTGGCTGGAGAAGGCCCTGCGCAGCGGCAAGCTGGACGACGAGATGCTGGCTGGCGAGCGTCTCAACCTGGCCAAGCTCAATCTGGGTGAGCGCCGGTACGCCAAGGTCGTCGAGCTGCTGGCGCCTAATCAGGGCAGTGCCTCCGAGGAAGTGCTGCAGATGCTGGTGCAGGCTTATCAGGGCATGAATCAGCCGGCCAAGGCGTTGCCGCTGGCTGAGCGTTACGTGCAGGCCAACCCCAAAGCCGCGGACATCTGGCTGCAGTTTCTGGTGGGCGCCAATGCCGATCTGAAGCGCTATGCCCAGGCCGAGCGCTGGCAGCGTCAGTTGCTGGCGCGCCAGCCGAACGATGCCAAGGGCTGGCGCCAACTGGCCGGTCTGCAGCAGATGGCCGGCAGTAACGACAAGGCGCTGGCGACTCTGCGTGCGGCGCACAGCAAGGGCCTGCGTTTCAGCGAGTCGGAACTGGACAACCTGGTGCTGCTGGCCGGCGCCGCCGATCAGCCCTGGCAAGGCGCCAAGCTGCTCGCCGGCATGCTCGACAGTGGTCTGCTGGCCAACACCGCTGCCCGTCAGGAGCGCCTCGGGCTGTTCTGGTGGCAGGCGCGTGATCGTTCTGCCGCGGTGCGCGTGCTGCGCCCGCTGGCCGAGCGCAGTGGCAACGGCAAGCATTGGCTGTACGTCGCGCAGTTGGAACTGGAGCAGTCGCGCTGGCAGGCCGGCCTGGATGCGCTGGCGCGCGCCGAACGTGGCGGTGCCGAGCGGGCCAAGGTGCGTTCCTGGCGCCAGTGGGCGGAAAGCGAATTGCGCTTCGAACGGGAAAATCGGGTCGCCAGTCGCTCCTGACAACCTCTTCGCTCTCACAAAAAAGCCAGACCTAGTGTCTGGCTTTTGTGTGGTTGACGTATCGGTAGGTGCGGCGGGCGGCGTTCCGATTTATCCGCGAATCTTTTCGCGGCTGAAGCCGCTCCTACGAAGATCAGCTATCGGGCAGTTCGTAGGCGTATATCTTGTCCGCTTCCATCTGGTAACCGACCTCGGCCAGCTCGCTGCTGACATGCTCGGTTTTCAGCGGACCTTCCACCCAGAACGGCTGGTACAGCGCATCGAGCAGTACACCCAGCTCGCTGGTAACGTGGACGATCTGGTTCGAGGGCGGTGGCGGCACGTGAATGCAGGCGCCGAAGTAGGGCACCAGCAGGAATTCCACCACGCGGCCTTCGTCGGTCACGTCCAGCGGCACGATATAGCCGGGCAGTTTCACCGCCTGGCCGTTGAGCTCCTTGACCACCGGCGCGGCCGGCGATTGCTGCATGGCTGCCGGGCCGGATTCGGCCAGGGCATCGGCCAGTTGCGAGAGGTCGTGAATCGGAGTCGGGTCGACGACCTGCGGCGGCGCATCCGGCGGGATCAGATCGGACCAGGTGATTTCGCGCACATCGGCGGCGGCCAGCGGCAGGGCCAGCGTCAGCAGCAGGCTGGCGAGCAGGGGGCGGAACATGGATTACCTCTGTGCAGTGATTCGCCTGCACAGTGTACAGGCGAATCGCGCTTTACAGGCGTATCGACAAGCCGTCGGCGAGTGACTGCCGATAGGCGCGCCAGGCCGGCACACTGCCCATCGCCACGGCAGCGGCGAGAATGCTGCCCAATAGTTTCCATTCGTAAGCGGACGGGGCATTGAGGGCCAGGTACAGGCCGTAGTTGGCCTGTACGAAGCCCTGACTGGCGGCGATGCCCAGGTACAGCAGCGCGACACCGAAGGTCACGCCGGCCAATGCCAGGGCGAAGGCTTCCAGCACCAGCAGGCTGCCGATATGCCAGGGGCGTGCGCCGACCGAACGCAGGATGGCCATCTCCCGGCGCCGCTCGTTGAGGCTGGTGAGAATCGCCGTGAGCATGCCGATCAGGCCGGTGAGCACGACGAACAGCGAGACCACGAACAGTGCCTGCTCGGCGGTCCCCATCAGGCTCCACAGTTCCTGCAGGGCGACACCCGGCAGAATCGCCAGCAGCGGCTCACCACGGAACTCGTTGATCTCGCGTTGCAGGCTGAATGTGGCGATCTTGCTGTTGAGGCCGAGCATGAAGGCGGTGATCTGCTTGGGTTGCAGGTCCATGGTGCGCGCCTGATCGGCGCTGACCCGCGCATCTCCGCGGGCCGGCATGCCGTTCTGCCAATCGACGTGCAGTGCTTCCATCCCGGCCAGGGAGATGTGCAGGGTGCGGTCTACTGGCGTGCCGGTGCGTTCGAGGATGCCGACCACGGTGAAGGGTTTGTCGTCATGCTTGACCAGGCTGATGGTGGCGACGCCATGAGCCAGGACGATCTTTTCGCCGAGGTCGTAGCCCAGTGCCTGCGCCACTTCTGCGCCTAGCACCACTTCGAAGGGATCGTCGGCGAAGGCGCGGCCTTCGGCCAACTGCAACGCCTGGCTGCGGGCGTAACGGTAGTGTTCGAAATAGGCGGTGCTGGTGCCCATCACCCGGTAGCCGCGATGCGAGTCGCCCAGCGAGATGGGAATGGCCCACTTGACCTGGCGGTGATTGGCGAAGCGCTCGAAGCTGTCCCAGCGGATGTTGTTGGTGGCGTTGCCGATGCGGAATACCGAGTACAGCAGCAGGTTCACGCTGCCCGAGCGGGCGCCGACGATCAGGTCGGTGCCGCTGATGGTATTGGCGAAGCTGGCGCGGGCTTCGGTGCGCACTCGCTCCACGGCCAGCAACAGGCAGACCGACAGGGCGATGGCGAACACAGTGAGCAGCGCGGTGAAACGACGGTTGGCCAGGCTGGCCATGGCTATGCGAAGAAGATGCATCTCAGACCTCGACGGGCTTGGCGGCGCGGTTGAGTTCGGCCAGTGACAGGTTACGGTCGAACAGCTGAGCCAGGCTCTGGTCGTGGCTGACGAACAGCAGGCTGGCGCCGGCAGCGCGGCATTCGGCGAAGAGCAATTGCAGGAAGGCCTCGCGGGCGTCGAAGTCCAGTGCCGAGGTCGGTTCGTCGGCGATTACCAGTTCCGGCTGGCCGATCAGCGCCCGGGCGGCGGCAACGCGTTGCTGTTGGCCGATGGAAAGCTCATCGGCGCGGCGGCCGAGCAGATCGGCGCGCAGGCCGAGATGGTCGAGCAGCGCCGCGGCGGCGGCATCGATGCTGCCGTGGCGCTGGCGTGCGCGCTCGGCACGCAGACGCGAGAAGCGGCAGGGCAGCTCGACGTTCTCGCGTACGGAAAGAAATGGCAGCAGGTTGAACTGCTGAAAAATGTAGCCGGTGTGATCGACGCGAAAGCGGTCGCGGGCGCCGGCGGAGAGTTGGCCCAGATCCTGGCCGAGCAGGCGGATATGGCCGCTTTGCGCACGTTGTACGCCGCCGAGCAGGCCAAGCAGGGTGGTCTTGCCGCTGCCGCTGGGGCCTTTGAGGAACAGGGTTTCACCGCGCGCCAGGGTGAAGGTGGGAATATCCAGCAACTGCGCCTGGCCGGGCCAGGCGAAGCCGAGATTGGCGAGTTCGATCAGAGGTTCGGTCATTGTCTACTGCGAGTCGGGGGAAGGCGCTCATGCCGGGGCGAGGGACGCTCGCTCCGGCAATGGGACGTGGCAGGTCAGAAGCTCAGACGTGGCTGCGCCGGCGTCAGCTCCACGCCCTGCTGGCCGTTCGGGCCGATCAGTTGTACCTGAATCTTCTCGGTGGCGGGGAAGCGTTTGAACAGTTCAGCGAGATCCAGTTGTTTCAATTCGTTGGCCTTGGCGCACTCGAAGCGATAGTGCGCGTGGATGTCGCTGTGTTCGCCTTCATGATCATGATGGTCGTGGTCGTGGTCGTGGTCAGCGTCGCCGAACAATGGGCTTTCCAGTTCCACTTCGGTGGCCTTGCAGTCACCACTGTTGAGTGCGAACAGCGCGATGGGCTGCTCCAGCTCGCGCTTGGCGGCGGCGACCTTGGCCTTGTCGGCATCGCTCTTGGCGGCATGCTCGAAACCGACCAGGTTCATCGCCGGGCTTTCCAGCTGCAGCTCCAGCAGGTTGCCGTCCAACGCAGCGTTGAGGCTGGCGACGCCGTGCTCGTGGGCGCCCAGGCTGTCGTGGTGGTGATCATGGTCGTGGCCGTGTTCATGCGCCTGGGCGGCGACCAGAGGCAGCAGGGCAAAGGGCAGGGCGAGCAGCAGGTGGCGCATGGTTGTCTCCAGCGTGGGTGCGATTTAGTTGTTACGTTATAACAACTTTTGTGACGAACTGGCCAGCCTGCCGCTGCCGTGGGAGCATGGTAATTCCTGACTGGAGGCTGAACATGGTACGAATTCGTGGGCGAATCGGCGATTGGCCGGTAGACCTGACACTGGAGCTGGATGCCGAGGACTGGGCGCAACTGGCGCAACAGGTTGCTGTCGCGCCGGCTGCCAACGCGGCGGTGTCGGCCCCTACGCTAGATGCGGGTGATGCCCTGTGGCAGACCGCCTTGCAGCTGGTGCGCGATGCCGGGCAGGTGGAAGGGCCGCGACTGATGGCGCAACTGGCGGCGCTGGCCGGCGGGGAGGCCGCGGGCAAGCGCCTGCTGGTGCGCCTGCGTCACTGCGCGCAGATTCGCATGGAAACAGGCGCGGACGCGCCGATCTATCACTGGCAAGAGCAGCAGTAAGCTGCAAGCTGCAAGCTACAAGAGGACGCATGGCTCCTGATTCCGCTTGCAGCTTGAGGCTTGCCGCTGCTCTCAGTAGATCGCCTGATACAGCTTGCGGCGGTAGCTGGTGACCAGCGGATGATCGCCGCCAAGCAGGTCGAATACCTGTAGCAACGTCTTGTGCGGCAGGCCGTCGCCATAGCTGCGATTGCGCACGAATAATTTGAGCAGACCATCCAGCGCGGCTTCGTACTGCTGGCGCGCCAGTTGTTGCACGGCCAGTTGATAAACCGCCTCATCATCCTCGGCATTCTGCGCCAGGCGGCTTTTCAGCGTGGCTGCGTCAGGCAGGTCGGCGGCTTGGCGCAGGAAGGTCAGTTGTGCCTTGGCGCCGGCCAGCGCCTGCTTGTGCTCGTCGCCCTTCACGGCGTCGAGCACCACTTCGGCCTCGCCCAGCTCGCCGCGTTCAGCCAGGCAGCGTGCGTAGAGAATCAGCGCGCCTGCATTCTCGTTGTCTTCGGTCAGCACCTGCTTGAGCAGCGCCTCGGTCTCGGCGAAGCGACCTTCGGCGAACAGGGCCTGGGCGCTTTCAATCGGGTCGGCAGCAGCTGGAGCCGGCTCGGCAACGTGGGGCTTTAGCATCTCGCGGATTGCCGCTTCCGGCTGGGCGCCGGCGAAGCCATCCACCGGTTGGCCGTCCTTGAACAGCACCACGGTGGGCAGGCTGCGAATGCCGAAGCGCATGACGATGTCCTGCTCGATATCGCAGTTGACCTTGGCCAGCAGCAGCTCACCGGCGTATTCCTCGGTGATTTTCGCCAGCATCGGCATCAGCGCCTTGCACGGCGCGCACCATTCGGCCCAGAAGTCCACCAGCACCGGTTTGTGAAAGGAGTTCTCGATCACCAGTTGCTCGAAGCTGGCGGCGCCGGAGATGTCGAAGATGTAAGGGGAGTCGCTCATGGTCGGTCTCGAAAAGCAGGGCAATGGTCTATTAATGCGGGCAGCGGGGCGCGGTTACAAGGGGCGCGCCGCGTGATACAGACTGACCTCGCGAAATTCCGCAGGCTCGGCCAGATCCGGCCAGGTGCAGCCCTCCAGCAGGGCCAGGCGCTGGTAGAGCGGATGCTGGAAGTCCTTGACCCGCGAGTCGGCCACCAGCGCCTGACGCCCACGGCTGAGGAAGTGGTCCAGCAACGGCAGATTGGCGCGGTCGTAGAGCACGTCGGCTACTAGGATCAGGTCGTAGCGGTCCGCCTCGGCGAAGAAATCTTCCGAGTAGTTCAGCGTCACGCCATTGAGTTCGGCATTGGCGCGACAGGCGGCCAGTGCCACGGGATCGAGGTCGCAGGCCACCACCTCGGCGGCGCCGGCCTTGGCAGCGGCAATCGCCGCCACGCCGGAGCCTGCGCCGAAATCCAGTACGCGCTTGCCGCGCACCCACTCGGGACGCTCGGCCAGCCAGCGCGCCAGCACCAGGCCGCTGGCCCAGCAGAAGCACCAGTAGGGCGGCTCTTCGAGAATGCGCTGGGTTTCCTCGGCGTTGAAGGCGCGATCCATGTTGCTGGCATCGATCAGCCACAGGGCGATATCGGTACCCGGCAGGGTTTCGGCCACCAGGCGCGCATCGCCGAGTAGTTCGCTCAGCGCCTGCTGCAGCGCTTCCGGTGGTTTCATGGCGCCGGCACCAGATGCAGGGCGCCAAGGTCCTGGTCGCTCAACTCGACGATGGTGCGTGCCGGCAGGCGTTGCACAAGGCGCCCGGACTGGCTGACCCGGCCGCGCAGTTCCAGGCGTAGATCCTGCGGTACCTGCCGGTCGCTCACCGGCAGATGAAACGGCAGCGCTTCGCCGTTGCCACGCAGATGGATCTGACCGAGCAGGGCGCGCGGCCGGCCGCGCATATCCACGCCCAGCAGCGCCAGATCGACATCGGCGCCCGCGGCCACGCCAATCAACTCGCCGCGCAGGCCGGGGCCTTGGACGATAGGCGTACTGGCTTCGGTCTCTGTCGGAGTTGGCGTGGCAGGCGGTGTGGTAGCCGTGGGTTCGCTGGCACAGGCGGCGAGCAGGCCGCTCAACGCCACTAGCAGGAAGGACAGGTATCGGTTCATGGCAGGTTCTGCTCTCGAAGGTGCGTTGCCATAGCTTAATTTGTCTTGCTGCCTCTATGCGCTACCATGACGCCTTTGCCGCCAACAGCCCGCGCCTGCCATGCATTGTCCCTTCTGCGCCGCCAACGACACCAAGGTCATCGATTCCCGTCTGGTCGCCGAGGGCGACCAAGTCCGCCGCCGCCGCGAATGCGTGGCCTGCGGCGAGCGTTTCACCACCTTCGAAACCGCCGAGCTGGTGATGCCACGTCTGATCAAACAGGACGGCAGCCGCCAGCCCTTCGATGAAGAGAAGCTGCGCGCCGGCATGCAGCGCGCGCTGGAGAAACGCCCGGTCAGCGTCGAGCGCCTGGAAGAGGCCATCGCCCGCATCAAGCAGCAGCTGCGGGCCACTGGCGAGCGCGAGGTGAAGTCGCTGGTGCTGGGCGAACTGGTGATGACCGAGCTGAGCAAACTCGACGAGGTGGCCTACATTCGTTTCGCCTCGGTGTATCGGCGCTTCCAGGATCTCAACGAATTCCGCGAAGAAATTGAGCGTCTGGCCCGCGAGCCGTCGAAAAGCCGATGAACGAGCGCGACCACTTGTTTATGGCGCGCGCCCTTAAGCTGGCGCGCAAAGGCCTTTATTCCACCCATCCGAACCCACGGGTTGGCTGCGTCATCGTGCGTGACGGCGAGATCGTCGGCGAGGGCTGGCATGCCCGGGCTGGCGAGCCGCACGCCGAGGTGCACGCCCTGCGCCAGGCCGGTGAGCGGGCGCGCGGTGCCACCGCCTACGTGACCCTGGAGCCCTGCAGTCACCACGGGCGTACGCCGCCGTGCGCCGATGCACTGGTCGCAGCGGGTGTCGGTCGGGTAGTCGCTGCGATGCAGGACCCCAACCCGCAAGTCGCCGGGCGTGGCCTGTTGCGCCTGGCCAACGCCGGAATCGAAGTACTGTCCGGCGTGCTGGAGGCCGAGGCGCGGGCGCTCAATGTCGGCTTCATCAAACGCATGGAAAGTGGCCTGCCATTCGTGCGGGTCAAGTCGGCGATGAGCCTGGATGGCCGCACGGCGATGGCCAGCGGCGAAAGCCAGTGGATCACCGGGCCGGCCGCTCGCGCCGAGGTGCAGCGTTTACGCGCGCAGTCCAGCGTGGTGCTCAGTGGCGCCGACACCGTGCTGGCCGATGATGCACGGCTGACCGTGCGTCCCGAAGAGCTTGGGCTTGATGCCGAGTTGACCGCCCTGGCGCAGCGTCGCCCGCCGCTGCGCGTGCTGATCGATGGCCGCCTGCGTGTGCCGTTGGACCAAACCTTCTTCCAGGTCGGCTCTGCTCTGGTGGCGACCTGCGCTGTCGCCATCGCTCCTGACGGCTACCAGGCGGACGGCCACGAACTGCTTGCCGTGCCGGGCAGCGATGGCCATGTCGACTTGCGCAAACTGATGCAGGAGCTGGCCGGGCGCGGCGTCAACGAGGTGCTGGTCGAGGCCGGGCCGCGCCTGGCTGGCGCCTTCGCCCGTGCCGGGCTGGTGGACGAGTACCGCATCTTCGTTGCGCCCAAGTTGCTGGGTTCCAGCGCGCGGCCATTGTTCGAGCTGCCGCTCGATCGCATGGCCGAGGCGACGGAACTGCGCATCCTAGATATCCGCGCCGTTGGCGAGGACTGGCAGGTCACCGCCGTACCGAAGACCGCCTAGCGCGGGGCCATGCGTTACGGTTGCAAATGTGGTACAACGCCACGCGGTCATTTGCATATGGCCGCAACGTTCTCAGGGCGGGGTGAGATTCCCCACCGGCGGTAATGGTTCGCAGAACCTAGCCCGCGAGCGCTCGTCATGGCATCTGCCGGACGAGGTCCAGCAGACCCGGTGCGATTCCGGGGCCGACGGTATAGTCCGGATAAAGAGAGAGCGGGATTCCCTCCTCGGGCGCCTTTTGCGTGTCCGTGAAATCCCTATCGATCGGCATTGCCCTGTTTTTGACCAAAACAGGAGTTCGTCCATGCTGTTCAGCAATACCTTCAACGTGAAACCGGAGGGCGTATGTTCACCGGCATAATCGAAGCCATCGGCAGTATCCGCGCCATGACGCCCAAGGGCGGCGACGTGCGCGTCTACGTGGCCACCGGCAAACTCGACCTGGGCGACGTCAAGCTCGGCGACAGCATCGCCGTCAACGGCATCTGCCTGACCGCCGTGGAATTGCCCGGCGACGGCTTCTGGGCCGACGTCAGCCGCGAGACGCTGGCGCGCACCGCCTTTGTCGATCTCAAGCCCGGCAGCGCAGTGAATCTGGAGAAGGCTTTGACGCCGACCAGTCGCCTCGGCGGTCATCTGGTCAGTGGGCACGTCGATGGCGTCGGCGAGATCGTCTCGCGCGCCGATAATGCCCGCGCCGTGCAGTTCAGGGTGCGCGCCCCGCGCGAATTGGCCAAGTACATCGCGCACAAGGGCTCGATCACCGTCGACGGAACCAGCCTGACCGTCAACGCCGTCGATGGCGCCGAGTTCGAACTGACCATCGTGCCGCACACCCTGGCCGAGACCATCATGGTCGACTACCAGGCCGGGCGTAAGGTCAACCTTGAGGTCGATCTGCTGGCTCGTTACCTGGAGCGCCTGCTGCTCGGCGACAAGGCCGCCGAGCCCAAGGCCTCGGGCCTCACCGAAAGCTTTCTCGCCGAACACGGCTACCTGAAGAATTGAGGAGACGCCCGATGGCGCTCAATACCGCTGAAGAACTGATCGAAGACATCCGCGCCGGCAAGATGGTCATCCTCATGGATGACGAGGACCGCGAGAACGAAGGCGACATCATCATCGCCTCCGAATGCGTCACCGCCGAGCACATCAACTTCATGGCCCGCTTCGCCCGCGGCCTGATCTGCATGCCGATGACCCGCGAGCGCTGCGAGCTGCTCAATCTGCCGCTGATGTCGCCGCGCAACGGCTCGGGTTTCGGCACCAAGTTCACCGTCTCCATCGAGGCCGCCGAGGGTGTGACCACCGGTATCTCGGCTGCTGACCGTGCGCGTACCGTGCAGGCTGCGGTCGCGCGCAACGCTGTGGCTGAAGATATCGTCAGCCCCGGCCATATCTTCCCGCTGATGGCCCAGCCCGGCGGCGTGCTGGCCCGTGCCGGCCATACCGAGGCGGCCTGCGACCTGGCGCGTATGGGCGGTTTCGAACCGAGCGGGGTGATCTGCGAGATCATGAACGACGACGGCACCATGGCGCGTCGCCCGGAGCTGGAAAAGTTCGCTGAAGAGCACGGTCTGAAGATCGGCACCATCGCCGATCTGATCCACTACCGCCTGATCCACGAGCGTACCGTCGAGCGCATCAGCGAGCAGCCGTTGGACACCGAGCTGGGCCAGTTCAACCTGGTGACCTACCGTGATGGCGTGGAGAACACCGCGCACATGGCGTTGACTCTGGGCACCGTCTGCGCGGAAGAGCCGACCCTGGTGCGCGTGCACAACATGGACCCGCTGCGCGACCTGTTCCTGGTCAATCAGCCGGGCCGCTGGAGCATGCGTGCGGCCATGGCCGAAGTGGCCAAGGCGGGCAGTGGCGTGGTGCTGCTGCTCGGCAACCCGCTGACCGGCCCTGAGCTGTTGGCGCTGATCGGCCGTCAGCAACCGGCCAATCCTGCGACCTACAGCACCGTGGGCGCCGGTTCGCAGATTCTGCGCGACCTGGGCGTGCGCAAGATGCGCCTGATGAGCTCGCCGATGAAGTTCAACGCGATATCCGGCTTCGACCTCGAGGTTGTAGAATACCTGCCGGCTGATTAAAAGCGGCCCGAAGGGCCAAAGCTGATGACCCTCTCCCATTTATGGGAGAGGGTGCCCGCAGGGCGGGAGAGGGTGTTGTGGTCAACGCCTAACCCTCTCCCTACGCGGGCCGCCCCTGCCCCTCTCCCGCAAGCGGGAGAGGGGAGAAAGCGAGCCCTCTGCCGGTGGCAAGGGGGCTACGCCGACAAACGAATTTTATTTTCGGAGCGCAAAGCGCTCCGGCTCTTTAACCCATGTGAGACCCGTCATGACCCTGAAGACCATCGAAGGTACTTTCATCGCCCCGAAGGGCAAATACGCCCTGGTGGTAGGCCGTTTCAACAGCTTCGTCGTCGAGAGCCTGGTCAGCGGCGCCATCGACGCTCTGGTTCGCCACGGTGTCAGCGAGAGCGACATCACCATCATCCGTGCTCCGGGTGCCTTCGAGATTCCGCTGGTGACCCAGAAGGTCGCTCAGCGTGGCGAGTACGCGGCGATCATCGCCCTGGGCGCGGTCATCCGTGGCGGCACCCCGCACTTCGAATACGTCGCCGGCGAGTGCACCAAGGGCCTGGCTCAGGTCTCCATGGAATACGGCGTGCCGGTCGCCTTCGGCGTCCTGACCGTCGACTCCATCGAACAAGCCATCGAACGTTCCGGCACCAAGGCGGGTAACAAGGGAGCCGAAGCTGCGCTGTCTGCCCTGGAAATGGTCAGCCTGCTGGCGCAGTTGGAGGCCAAGTGAGCAACTCCGGTAACGGCCAGCCGGCCAAGAAGGGCCCCAGCGGCAAGATTCTCGCGCGCCGCGAAGCCCGCACCCTGGCCATGCAGGCCCTGTACTCCTGGCACATCGCCGGGCAGCCGCTGAACGAGATCGAAGCGCAGTTTCGCGTCGACAATGACTTCAGCAAGGTCGACGGAGCCTACTTCCACGAGATCCTGCACGGCGTGCCGCGGCAGAAGACCGAGTTGGACGGTGCCTTCGCGCCGCTGCTCGATCGTCCGCTGGAAGAGATCGATCCGGTCGAACTGGCCATCCTGCGCCTGTCCACCTACGAGCTGAAGAACCGCGTCGACGTCCCCTACAAGGTGGTGATCAACGAAGGCATCGAGCTGGCCAAGGTGTTCGGTGCCACCGATGGGCATAAGTTCGTCAACGGCATCCTCGACAAGCTTGCGCCCACGCTGCGTGCCGCCGAAGTCAACGCCAACAAGCGTTGAGGCCCTAGCGGATGCTCGGTTCACGATCTCGCCAACCCCTGTCCTGCTCTCGCGTTGCAGGGCCCGCGCGCAGTGGATCGTGGCTCGCACATGGGTGAGTTCGAGCTGATTCGTCACTACTTCGCCGCCGCCCCCTGCGCGCAAGGCGGCGACGGCGTGGTTCGTGGCATTGGTGATGATTGCGCGCTGCTGGCTCTGCCAGCCGACGAGCAGTTGGCAGTTTCCACCGATACGCTGGTCGCCGGGGTGCACTTCCCCGACGCCTGCGATGCCTTTCTTCTCGGTCAGCGTGCGCTGGCCGTCTCTGCCAGCGACCTGGCTGCCATGGGCGCTACGCCGCTCGCCTTTACCCTCGCGCTGACCCTGCCGAGCGTCAGCGAAGCCTGGCTGGCCGCGTTCACTCGCGGCTTGCAGCTGATGGCGCAGGACTGCTCGCTGGCGTTGGTCGGGGGCGATACCACACGCGGTCCGCTGAGCCTGACGCTGACCGTGTTCGGCCGGGTGCCGCGCCGGCAGGCGCTGCTGCGCAGCGGGGCGCAGGTGGGGGATCTGCTCTGTGTCGGTGGCGAGTTGGGCGACGCCGCCGGGGCGTTGCCACTGGCACTGGGGCAGCGTAATGCGCCAGATGAAATCCGCGAGGCGCTGCTGGCGCGCTACTGGTCGCCGCAACCGCAATTGGCCTTGGGCCAGGCCTTGCGTGGGCGGGCCACGGCCGCGCTGGATATTTCCGACGGGCTGCTAGCCGACTGTGGTCATATTGCCGAGGCTTCGCAGGTAGCCTTGCAGATCGAACTGGAGCGAGTTCCACTGTCTACGCCGCTGCGTGCGTTCGCTGGTGAAGAGCATGCGCGGGCCTGCGCGCTGAGTGGTGGCGATGATTACCGCCTGGCCTTTACCCTACCGCCAGCGTTGCTTGCTGATGTACAGGCCGATTGGCTCGATGTGCGGGTTATCGGCCGTGTGCTGGCCGGTACTGGCGTACAGTTGTTGGATGCTGCAGGTCAGCCCATCGAACCGCCCCGTGGCGGCTATCAACATTTCTGACAGGACGGAGTGCGTGTGACCGATCACCCCAACCAGGTTCCCGCCGAATACGTACCGCCCTCGGTGTGGCGTAATCCCTGGCACTTCATTGCCTTCGGCTTCGGCTCCGGCACCTTGCCCAAGGCGCCCGGTACCTGGGGCTCGCTGGTGGCACTGCCGTTCGTGCCGCTGTGGCAGATGCTGCCGGACTGGGGCTACTGGCTGCTGCTCGGCGTGACCATGCTGTTCGGCTTCTGGCTGTGCGGCAAGGTCGCCGACGACCTGCGCGTGCACGACCATGAAGGCATCGTCTGGGACGAGATGGTCGGCATGTGGATTACCCTGTGGCTGGTGCCTGAGGGGTGGGTCTGGTTACTGCTAGGCTTCCTCATGTTTCGTCTGTTCGACATCGTCAAACCCTGGCCGATTCGCTGGATCGACCGTCATGTGCATGGCGGTGTCGGCATCATGCTCGATGACATCATCGCCGGGGTCTTCGCCTGGCTGGCCATGCAGGGGTTGGTCTGGGCCTGGGCCAACTACGGAGCAGGGCTGGGTTTCTAAAGGGTCATGGGGATGAGGCAAGGCTGGTTGGGCGTACTGTTGATGCTGTGCACCCTGAGCGGTGCTCAGGCGCAGAGTGATCTGCCAGACGAGATACGCCTGGCCAGCGAGGTGTGGGACGCCTACACCGAAGCCGATGGTACCGGCCTGGGCTGGGACATCATGCGTGAGGTGTTCGAGCCGGCAGGCGTCAGGCTGAGCATCTACAGCGTGCCCTACACGCGCGCCGTCGGGCTCGTGCAGCGCGGCGGGGCCGATGCCTGGGTCGGTGCGTATCGCGACGAGATCGAGGATCAGGTGTTTTACCCCAAGGAGCACTATGACAGCGATCAGATCGTCGCGGTCGGCCTCAAGGACAAGCCCGTGCCGACGCTGGAGAGCCTGGGCAAATACCGGTTGGTCTGGGTGAGAGGCTATGGCTACGAGGAATATCTGCCGAATGTGCGCGACTACCGGGAAGTGCAGCGGCGTGGCGGTATCCTCGGCATGCTCAACCTGGGCCATGCGGACTTCTACATCGATGCTCGTCCCGAGGTCGACTACGCCCTGAACCAGGCCGCCAACCCGCAGCAGTATCGCGTGACGGATCTGACTCAGCTGCCGCTATATCTCGGTTTTGCCGATACGCCGCGTGGTCGTGCCCTGGCCGAGCTTTATGACCAGCGTCTGGCCAGGCTGATTGCCAGCGGCGAGTTGCGGTCGATCTTCGCGCGCTGGCATTGGCCCTATCCCTTCGACTGAGCCGGGAGACCCTCATTCATGCTGATTCGTCATTGTCTCGCTGTGCTGGTGCTGTCGTGTTCGAGCCTTTCCTGGGCGGCTTCTCAGGTCCAGGTAGTCGGTCTGTTTCCCGGCGCGGCAGTGGTCAACGTCGACGGCCAGCGCAAGCTGGTGCGGGTCGGTCAGAGCGGCCCGGGCGGTGTGCAGGTGGTCAGCGTCGACAAGC
This sequence comes from Ectopseudomonas mendocina, assembly GCF_016008875.1. Taxonomy (GTDB): domain Bacteria; phylum Pseudomonadota; class Gammaproteobacteria; order Pseudomonadales; family Pseudomonadaceae; genus Aquipseudomonas. Next base: position 293,056 of record NZ_JADTQG010000002.1, on the reverse strand, counting down.
AGGGCGCGGTGTTGCGCGTCGATGGTGTCGAGCGCGCCTATCCGCTGAGTCGCGAATACAGCGCCGGTTTTGCCGAACCGGTTAGAAAGCGGCTGAGCATTGCCAAGGGGCCAGGTGGTCACTACTGGATCACCGGTTCGGTCAACGGCCAAAGCGTGCCATTTCTGGTGGATACCGGTGCCACGTCGGTTGCCCTCAACGAAGCCCAGGCGCGCCGTCTGGGCATCGACTTTCGCGTCAGTGGGCAACCGCTCACGGTCAGCACGGCCAGTGGTACGGCGCGTGGCTGGCGGGTCCGCCTGGATCGGGTCAAGATCGGCGACATCGAGGTGCTTGGCGTCGAGGCCGTGGTGCTGGAAGGGGGCGCGCCCGCCGAAGCCTTGCTCGGCATGAGCTTCATGAGTCGCGTCGGCTGGCGCGAGGAGCAGGGCATGCTGGTGCTGGAGTCCAAGCTCTGATCACGGTATTAACCGTTTCGATACCGATGATCAGCAATTCTGTCTGACCCGGCCGCTGGGCCTGCTGATACAATGCGCGCCTGTTTCGTACTCATTGCTAGGAGTATCCGGTGTCCGTCGTGTTCGTCGCCGCCTCCCAACTGCCCACCCCTTTCGGTGTGTTCACCATGCACGGTTTCCTCGACGAGGCCACCGGCAAGGAGCACGTCGCCCTGACCTTCGGCAACGTCGCCGATGGTGCTCCGGTGCTCGGGCGTCTGCATTCCGAATGCCTGACCGGCGACGCGCTGTTCAGCCTGCGTTGCGACTGCGGCGCCCAACTGCAGGCAGCGCTGCAGGCCATCGCCAATGAGGGGCGCGGCGTGCTGCTGTATCTGCGTCAGGAAGGCCGGGGCATCGGCCTGCTGAACAAGATCCGCGCCTATGAACTGCAGGACGGCGGTGCCGATACCGTGGAGGCCAACGAGCGTCTGGGCTTCGGTGCCGACCAGCGCGACTACGCCATCTGCCTGCCGATGCTCGAGCATCTGCGAATCAACAGCCTCAAGCTGATGACCAACAACCCGCGTAAGGTCAAGGCGTTGGGCGACATGGGCATCGCCGTGGATCATCGTGTGCCGCTGCAGATCGCGCACAACCCCTACAACAAGCGCTACCTCGCCACCAAGGCCGGCAAGCTCGGCCATATGCTGGGCAACCAGCATCAGGGCGAGGCCGAGGAAAGCCTGTGACCCGAGGCCAGGTGAAGCGCCGCCTGGCGCTGGCCTGGTGGCGCCATCTAGGCGTGGCGCTGGCGCCGCTTTTCGTGTTCAACCTGCTGTTCGGTGGCGGTAGTACCACGGTGCTGACCATGCCGCTGTTCATCGCCGGGCTGGCCTCGATGTTCGTCAGCTTGCCGCTGTTTTCTGCCTACAAGCGCGCGCTGATCGCCACCGAGAAGGCGCTCGACAGCGATGCCGAGCCCGCCGCCTGGCTGGAGTTGGATCGCGTACGGCTGCGCGCTCTTTTGGGCGCCGCGCTGCCGGCCTGGATCGCTGCGTTGGCGGTGCTAGCTGGCCTGGAGGCGATTCCGTTGGTGCTGCTCGCGCTGTCGTCCATCGTCCTGCACAGCCTCTATCGCATCCCCCGTCAGCTGGGCTGACATGCGTAAGTGGCTGCTCGCCCTGTGCCTGCTGACACTGCCGCTGTCGGCCGCCGAACGGGTGATCAGCCTGGCGCCCTCGCTCAGCGAAATCATGCTCGACCTGGATGCCGCCGACCTGCTGGTCGGTGTGCTCGACGGGGATGAGCGTCCCGCCGCTTTGGTGCATCTGCCCACCGTTGGGCGTTATGGCCAGCTGGAATTCGAACGTCTACTACAACTGGCGCCGGATCTGATCCTGATCGCGCCAGGCAGCGTGCCACCCGCGCAGCAGGCGCAGTTGCGCGGGCTAGGTATTGATCTGTTGATCGTCGAGCCGCAACGCCTCGACCAACTCGGTGATGCCTTCGTACGCATTGGCAAGCGAATTGGCCGGCCGGAGCGGGGTGAGCAACTGGCGTCCAAGTTTCGGGGCGCGCTGGACGCGTTGCGTCAGCGCTACCGGCGCGATAAGCCCCTTTCGGTGTTCTATCAGATCTGGCACCAGCCGCTTTACACCATCGGTGGCCAGCAACTGATTGGTGATGCCCTGCAGGTGTGCGGTGCGCGCAACCTGTTCGATGACCTGCCGCAGCCCGCGCCTCAGGTCAGCGTCGAAGCGGTGCTGGCGCGTGATCCGGATGTAATTCTCGGCGGTAGCAATGCCCAACTCACGACCTGGCAAGCCTGGCCGCAGTTGCATGCAGTACGCCTGGGGCAGGTGTGGGCGGTGCCGGACAAGGGATTGGAAAGGCCCAGCCGGCAGATGCTCGGGGCCATCGAGCGGTTGTGCGAGCTGATGGCAGGAGCGCGGTAGCGTTTCCAGGCGGTGCGCGCGGCGCACCCTATGGATGAGCGTCGGTCCTGCGCAGCGAATCGGAACGCTGTCGACGCTTAGCGAGGCCAACAGCCAGCCGGTCGATGCTCCTCTAGAGTTGTGGTGTCCAGGTCACCGCCAGCAGTGCGGTGCGACCAGCCTCGCGATAGGGATGTGGTTCGCCTGTGAAATCCAGAGGATTGGTCGGACGAAGGTAGTTACCCTGCGTGTAACCACGATCGAGTGCGTTATCCAGCTTCAGATCCCAGCGCAGTTCAGGCGAACTCTGCCAACTGGTGCGCAAGTCGAGTACACCATAACCGGAGAGTTGGCGGGTATTGGCCGAGTTGTCGTAGCGTTGGCTAACCGCGCGCCATGAGCCGCCGACACCGAAGGCGCCAAACTGGCGGTCGATATCTACGCTGAGGGTGCGGCGCGCTCGGTAAGGAAGTGTGTGGCCGTTGTCGCGGTCGCGCGGATCGATCAGGCTCACCCCGAGCTGAACCTGCCAGTCCAGTACATTGCGGGCAACGCTGGCCTCCAAGCCGTTGACGCGCGCCTTGGCAATATTCTCCGGCCGATTGGCGTTGCTATCCCAGGCGATCATGTCGTCGATGTCTGTACGGTACAACGAGGCTGTCAGGTGCGTGCCGGAGAAGTCGGCGCGCCATTGCAACTCGTAGGTTTTCGACGTCTCGGTCTTCAGATTCGGGTTGCCGGAGCCGGGATAGTAGAGATCGCTGAAGGTGGGGGCGCGGAAACCCTCGCCGTAGCTGACGATCCAGCTCTGACTGTCTCCCATGGGTAGACTGAGGGCCGCGTTCCAGCTGTTCTGGTTTCCGTAGATCTGGTTGTCGTCGTGGCGAAGGCCCAGTTCGGTGCCAAAGTGTTCGCCCTTGAAGCTGTGTTGAGCGAAGACGGCACGGTTAGCACGCTCGTCCTCTGCAAACACGGTGCTGCCATCAACCCGGTCCTCGTACCAGTCGGCACCTAGGGTCAGTTGGTTGGCCGCGTTCAGTTGCAGGCGATTGATCCAGCTCGCAGAGTTTCGAGTGGTTTTCAGCGTGCCATTATTCCAAGCGTCTGCGGCGCCCAGCGCCTTGTTACGGTCGAAACTGCGACCCAGTTCGATACGGCTGCTCCAGGTGTCGGTAAGCCTGCCGTCCAGGTATCCACTGTAACTGCTCAGGCGGAACTCATCGTGAGGTTGTCCGGGGACGAAGTTGTAAGCGTCGTCGTATTCACTGTCGCCGCGTTGATCGTTAAGGTTCAGTCCGGCTTTCCAGTCATCGCTGAAGCTATGATCCAGATTCAGATGCATGGCTTTGCTGCGCAGGGCGTCGTGATCGCTGTCGGCGCCGACGTTGTCGCTGGTGCGATCCCAGCCGCTGCTTTCGTCAAGGCTGCCACCGAGGGTAAAGGTGGTGCGGTCATTGCCTCCAGCCAGTGCCACGCCGCGCTGGAAGGTCTGGTGGCTGCCGACCCCCAGGCGCACTTGCGGATGCAGGCCCGTTTCGCCACGGCGGGTAAAAATCTGGATCACACCGCCAATGGCGTCGGCTCCATAGAGGGATGAGCGGGGGCCGCGCGTCACCTCCAGGCGTTCGACGTTGTCGATGCTCAGGTAATCAAGGCGAGCGATGCCGCTACTGGCGGATGCAACGCGCTGGCCATCGATCAGTACGAGAGTCTGTGCGGTGCTGGCGCCACGTACGGAGTAGGAAATCACTCCGCCAGAGCTACCAATCTGTACACCGGGCACCCGGCTGAGCAATTGCGGCACGCTGCGAACTTGTAAGCGCTCGATATCCGCCCGTTCGAACACCGTGGTCGCCGCTGTAGCCTGGGCTTGCGGCTCGGCCAGGCGCCCGGAGGTCACCACCAGAGGGGCACTCACATAGGGCTCGGCAGCCAATACGGCAGCAGGCATGACGGCGATGGCCAAAGCCAGGCGGGACAGTTTCATTATCGAGATTCCTCAAAGTCGGCAGACATTCGAGGAGGGCAGGGGCAAGCGCGGGACGGCGGCGCTTGACGGTGCGGCCCTCCGCAACACCAGTCACACCGTCAGGGCCGGTCTCCGGACTCTCGACCCGCGTCCGCCTTCCCGGTATTACCCAGTGGCTGTTGGACGTGGTGGCAGGCTCTTGGGCCTGCGGTCGATTACCGTTGCGGGGGCAGCGTCGGGATTGCTCATGAAGAGCGCACCGACTTCCCGTTTAACGCCGCTTGCGCAGCGCACCCTGGCGGAACATGAATGGCGCGCACCTTAGTGCGCACCCGTGTGAATGACAAGCAAGCCCGGCTCATTCAGCGATGAGCGGGCTTCATGCTCAGGCCTGAAGCAGGTTCAGGCGCTGGCGTACCGCGCGCTCAATGCCGGCTTCGTCGAGGCCGCATTCGGCGAGCATCTGGCTGGGCTTGGCGTGCTCGACGTAGTAGTCCGGCAGGCCCAGGTGCAGCATCGGCACCTGGCGGTTCTCGGCGGCGAAGAATTCGCTGACCGCGCTGCCGGCGCCACCCATGATGCTGTTTTCCTCGATGGTCACCAGCAACTCGTGGCTGCTGGCCAGCTCGCGCAGCAGGGCTTCGTCCAGCGGTTTGACGAAGCGCATGTCGACCACCGTGGCGTCCAGCGTTTCACCGACGCGCAGGGCTTCGGCCAGTTGCACGCCGAAGGCCAGCAGGGCGACGCGCTGGCCCTGGCGGCGCACCACTGCCTTGCCAATTTCCAACGGTTCCAGGCCGGCATCGAGCGGCGCGTTGGGGCCAGCACCACGCGGGTAGCGCACCGCTGCCGGGCCATCGAACAGGTGGCCGGTGGTGAGCATGCGGCGCATCTCGTTTTCGTCGCTCGGCGTCATCACCAGCATGCCGGGGATGCAGCGCAGGTAGGAGAGGTCGAAGCTGCCGGCGTGGGTCGGGCCGTCTTCGCCGACCAGGCCGGCGCGGTCGATGGCGAACAACACGTCGAGGTGTTGCACGGCCACGTCGTGGATCAGTTGATCGTAGGCGCGCTGGAGGAAGGTGGAATAGATCGCTACTACCGGCTTGGCGCCTTCGCAGGCCATGCCGGCCGCCAGAGTCACGGCGTGCTGCTCGGCAATCGCCACGTCGAAGTAACGATCAGGGAAGCGCTCGCTGAAGGCCACGAGATCCGAGCCTTCCTTCATCGCCGGGGTGATGCCGACCAGGCGCGCGTCCTGCTCAGCCATGTCGCACAGCCACTGGCCGAACACGTTGGAGTATTTCGGGCCGCTGGGCTTTTTGGGGGCGGCGACAGGTGTTACCGGCTCCAGCTTGGTAATGGCGTGGTAGCCGATGGGATCAAGTTCGGCCGGGGCGAAGCCCTTGCCCTTCTTGGTCACCACGTGGAGGAATTGCGGGCCGTCGAGGTCGCGCATATTGCGCAGGGTGGCGAGCAGGGTGGGCAGGTCGTGGCCGTCGATGGGGCCGACGTAGTTCCAGCCCAGTTCCTCGAACAGGGTGCCAGGCACCAGCATGCCTTTGGCATGTTCCTCGACCTTGCGTGCGATTTCCCAGGCGCCGGGCAGATGCGAAAGGATCTTCTTGCTGCCCTCGCGCATGCTGGCGTAGGTACGGCTGGAGATGATCTTGGCCAGGTAGTTGGACAGGCCGCCGACATTCTTGGAGATCGACATGTCGTTGTCGTTGAGGATCACCAGCATGTTGGCGCCGACATCGGTGGCGTGGTTGAGCGCCTCGAAGGCCATGCCGGCAGTCAGCGCGCCGTCGCCGATCACCGCTACGCTCTTGCGCTTCTCGCCCTTCAGGCGGGCGGCGATTGCCATGCCCAGCGCCGCACTGATGCTGGTGCTGGAGTGGCCGACGCCGAAGGTGTCGTACTCGCTCTCGCTGCGGCGCGGGAAGGCGGCCAGACCGTCCTTCTGGCGCAGGCTGCCCATGCGCTCGCGACGGCCGGTGAGAATCTTGTGCGGGTAGGCCTGGTGACCGACGTCCCACACCAGGCGGTCATCGGGAGTGTCGAAGACGTAGTGCAGGGCGATGGTCAGCTCGATGACGCCGAGGCCGGCACCGAAGTGCCCGCCGCTCTGGCCAACGCTGTAAAGCAGGTACTGGCGCAGTTCGTCGGCGAGGGTTTCCAGGTCCGCTTCGGCCAGGCGGCGCAGTTCGTCGGGCGTGTTGGCGCTGTCGAGCAGCGGCGTCAACGGGCGCTCGCGGGGGATCTCGTGGAAAGTGGTCGGCATCAGGCGAATCGTTATAGGTGTAAAAGATGCGGCAGTTTACCTGATGCCAGGAAAACAGCCCAATTTGCTGACCACATCGGCGTTACCGGTAGTGTCTTGCGAGGAAATCCAGCAGCAGGGCGCTGACCCGTTCGGCGCATTCGGCCTGCAGCCAGTGGCCGGCGCCGGGCAGGTCGTGGCGGCCCAGGTGCGGCACCTTGTCGCCCATGCGTTTCAGAGTCGGCGCCTCGAAGCGCCCGACCGGATCGTTTTCCCCGAGCAGGAACAGCGTCGGCTGCGTGATCTGCAGACCCGCCAGATGCTCGGTGCGTTGCCAGTTGCGCTCGAAGTTGCGGTACCAGTTCAGTGCGCCGCGGAAACCGTGGCGCTCGAAGGTGCGCAGGTAGTGGGCGAACATCGCCTCGCTGCACCAGCTCGGCAAGGGCAGGTCGTCCGGCATGCCGTCGAACAACCGCGCATCGGCGGGCTTGTCCTGCGCCAGCAGCGCGTCGCCGAGGCCACCGAGCAGCAGGCGCAGGCTGCGGCCGATGTCATCGTCCAGTTCGGCCTCGGCCAGCCCCGGTTGCTGGAAGTAGAGGATGTAATGGAAACGCCCGGCGTAGGCCTCGCGCATCATTTCGATGGCTGGGCGTTTCGGCCGCCCGCCGAACGGCACCGACAGTGCGCCGAGCGCCTTGACCCGCTCGGGCTCCAGCAGCGCCAGGTGCCAGGCCACCGGCGCGCCCCAGTCGTGGCCGACCACCGCTACCTCGCGCTGGCCGAGCATGTCCATCGCTGCCTGGATATCGCCGCACAGGGTGAGCAGCTCATAGGCCGCCGGATCGGCCGGCGCGCTGCTGGCGCCGTAGCCGCGCATCTCCGGGGCGAACACGCGGTAGCCGGCGGCGGCCAGCGCCTTGATCTGCGGATGCCAGGCGTACCAGCATTCGGGAAATCCATGTAGCAACCACACCGGCCGGCCGTGCTCGGGGCCGGCGTTGTACAGGCTGAGTTCGATGTCATTGACGGCGAGCAGGCGGTGGTCGAGGTGCATGGACGATTACCAGGTGTCGATGAAGGGACGTTTCTTGCTGTCGCGCCGGGGCGGACGCGGCGCCGCATTGAGGCCGCGCAGCAGCCAGGCGCGGCTGTCGGCCGGGTCGATCACGGCGTCGATCTCAAGATAGCTGGCCATGTTCAGCGCCTTGCCGTTTTGGTAGGCCTTGGCCACCAGCTTGTCGAACAGCGCCTGGCGCGCGGCCTCGTCCGGCTGGGCCGCCAGCTCCTTGGCGAAGCCCAGGCGCACCGCACCTTCCAGGCCCATGGCGCCGAACTCGCCACTGGGCCAGGCGGCGGTGAACAGCGGCGAGTGGAAACTGCCAGCGGCCATGGCCTGGGCGCCGAGACCGTAGCCTTTGCGCAGCACCAGGGTGAAGAAGGGCACCGTGAGGCTGGCGGCGGTGACGAACAGGCGCGAGACATGACGCACCGTGGCCTGCTTTTCCGCGTCCGGGCCGACCATGAAACCTGGGGTGTCGCACAGCGAGACGATGGGCAGGTCATGCGCCTCGCACAGTTGCAGAAAGCGCGCGGCCTTGTCGCCGGCCACGGCATCGATGGCGCCACCCAGATGCGCGGGGTTGTTGGCGATCAGGCCGAACGGCTTGCCCTCGATGCGGATCAGCGCGGTGACCAGACCGGGGGCGAACTGGCTGCGCAGTTCCAGCACGCTGCCGTGATCGGCCAGCAGCTCGATCACCTGGCGGATGTCGTACACGCGCAGGCGGTTTTCCGGGATCACATGGCGCAGCTCGCGGGCATCGCTGCACTGCCAGTCGCTGAGCGGCCCCTGGAAATAGCCCAGGTACTGCTTGGCCACCGCGACCGCTGCGGCTTCGTCTTCTACCAGCACGTCGATCACCCCGTTGGGGCCTTGCACGCTGGTCGGACCGACCTGCTCGGGGGTGAAACTACCCAGGCCACCGCCTTCGATCATCGCCGGGCCAGCCATGCCGATGCTGGCGTTACGAGTGGCGATGATCACGTCACAGCAACCGAGCAGGGCAGCGTTGCCGGCGAAGCAGCGGCCGGAGACCACACCCACCGTCGGTACCAGGCCGGAGAGTTTGGCCATGGCGACGAAGGTGTGACAGTCCAGCCCAGCCACGCCGACGAAGTCGGTATCACCCGGGCGGCCGCCACCGCCTTCGGCGAACAGCACCACCGGCAGGCGCCATTGCTCGGCCAGGGCCAGCATGCGGTCGGTCTTCTTGTGGTTCATCACGCCCTGGGTGCCGGCGAATACCGTGTAGTCGTAGGCGATGGCCATGCAGCGCGCGGCCTCGGCACCGAAGCTCGCGGCGTTCACCGTGCCGATTCCGGCAACCAGGCCATCGGCCGGGCTCAGCTCCAGCAGCTCCTCGGGCGAGCGCCGACGGCGTTGGGCAGCCAGGGCCATGGCGCCGTATTCGATAAAACTGTCTGCATCGAGCAAGTCCGCGAGGTTTTCTCTCACCGTGCGCTGGCCGGTCTTGCGCCTTTTCGCCACGGCTTCGGGGCGGCGCGCATCGGTTAGGCGTGCGTGGCGCTCCAGCACCTCGGCCAGGTCGGCGCGGATATGCGCCAGGTCGACCGCCTGCTCGCCATAACTGTCCAGACCATCCACCTCGGCCGGCTGCAGGAACGCCAGCGCCTGGCCCTCGCCGATGGCCTCACCGAGTGCCACGGCCAGCGCGCGGACGATGCCGCTGTGCTCGGCCTTGACCTCGAACTCCATTTTCATCGCTTCCAGCACGGCGATGCTCTGGCCGGCGGCCACGGCGTCGCCCTCGGCCAGCGTCAGGCTGACCAGCACGCCAGCGCTGGGTGCGTTCAAGGCCAGGGTGCCAGGCGGTGCATCGACAGTGGCCTTGGCGCTGTGCAGCGCGGCGTCAACGGCGAAGTAGCGATGCGGGTGGGCCTGCTCGCGGGCGGCCAGCAACTCGCTCAGATGACGCTCGACGTAGGTGGTATCGACCTGGTTGGCAATCACCTCGTCGCGTTGCAGGAGGTTCTGCAGCAGGTGCAGGTTGCTCGCCACGCCTTCGATGCGGAACTCGCACAGCGCCCGGTAGGCGCGGCGCAGGGCGCTGGGGTAGTCGCTGGCGCTGGTGATCAGCTTGGCGATCAGCGAGTCGTAGGCCGGGCTCACGGCATAACCGGCATAGCCACAGCCATCCACGCGCAGGCCAGGGCCGGAGGGTGGCTGGTAGGCGGCGAGCACGCCGCTGGCCGGGCGCGCGCTGCCATCGGCGTGCAGGGTTTCCAGATTCAGGCGCACCTGCACGGCATAGCCCTTGATCGCCGGTGGCGTGAGCAGGTTCAGCTCGGCCAGGCTCTTGCCAGCGGCCAGGTGCAATTGCGTGTGCAGCAGGTCGACGCCGGTGACCTGCTCGGTGACGGTGTGCTCCACCTGCACGCGCGGGTTGGCTTCCATGAAGTAGAAGCGCCCCGGCTGGTCGAGGTCGAGCAGGAACTCGAATGTGCCGATGCCGCGATACTGCACCTCGGTCGCCAGGCGCAGGGCACTGGCGATGATCGCGTCACGGGTGGCCGCATCCAAATCGGGGCTGGGCGCGATCTCCAGCAGCTTCTGGTGGCGGCGTTGCAGGCTGCAGTCACGCTCCCACAGGTGGCTGACCGCGCCGCTGCCGTCACCGAGTACCTGCACTTCGATATGCCGGGCGCGGCGCACACGCTTTTCCACGTACAGCGCGCCACTGCCGAAGGCGCCCTGGGCTTCCGAGGCACAACGGGTAAAGGCGTCGACCAGTTGCGCCGGATCATCGACCGCGCGCATGCCGCGCCCGCCACCGCCGGCCAGGGCCTTGAGCATCACGCTGCCGTGTTCGGCGAGAAAGGCGGCAGCCTGATCCAGCGTCACCGCTTGGTTGATGCCGGGTACCAGTGGCACCGCGCAGCGCTCGGCGAGATCGCGGGCGGCGGCCTTGTCGCCGAACAGTTGCAGCGTCTCGGGCGTCGGACCGACGAAGGTCAGCCCGGCTTCCTGGCAGCGGCGGGCGAATTCGGCGTTCTCGGCGAGAAAGCCGTAGCCGGGGTGGATGGCCGTGCAGCCCTGCTCGCGGGCAATGCCAATGAGCTGCTCCATATCCAGATACGCAGCCACACCGCGCCCTGTGAGCGGCAGCGCCAGGTCCGCCTTGCGCGTATGCAGGCAGGCGCTGTCGTCCTCGGCATACACCGCGACGCTGCGGATGCCGAGGTCGGCGCAGGCCTGGGCGATGCGGATGGCGATCTCGCCACGGTTGGCGATCAGCAGGGCGGGGAAGGGCATGGCGGCTCCGGACGTCTTGTCGTTATGGAGCCATCTTAGGTGGCTGGTTGCCGGGGTAAAGCAAGCCTTATGTGGCGATCATGCTGGTATAGATGGTGATGATGACACTAGCCGTAGGTGCGCTGTGCGCAGCTCGATCACCGCGAGAGTCTCGGGCTTGGGCTATCGCGGCTGAAGCCGCTCCCACAAGAGCCGAGGGGCGCCGTGCATACCGGCAGGTTCTAGCTGCGCCGCTCGACGATATAGCGCGCCAGCTCGCGCAGCGGTTCGGCGCTGTTGCCGAACGGGCGCAACACGTGCAGGGCCTGGTCGCGCAGTTCCAAGGCGTAGTCCTTGGCAGCGTCGAGGCCGAGTAGGGCGGGGTAGGTGGGCTTGTCGTGGGCTTCGTCCTTGCCTTGGGTCTTGCCCAGGGTGGCGGTATCGCTTTCCACGTCGAGGATGTCGTCCTGTACCTGGAAGGCCAGGCCGATGGCGCGGGCATATTGCAGCAGGGCCTTGCGAGCAAGTTCGTCGGGGTTGCCGCTGGCCAGGGCGCCGAGCGCCACGCTGGCCTCGATCAGCGCGCCGGTCTTGTGCCGGTGCATGACTTCCAGGGCCTGCTGGTCGAGTTGCAGGCCGACCGAGCCAAGGTCGATGGCCTGGCCGCCGACCATGCCGGCGGGGCCTGCGGCCTGGCTCAGCACTTCGACCATCTGCAGGCGTATCTCGGCGTCCTGTGGGTTGCTGCGGCGGTCGGCGAGTACGCCGAAGGCCAGGCTTTGCAGGGCGTCGCCGGCAAGGATGGCACTGGCCTCGTCGAAGGCTTTGTGGGTGGTGGGCTGGCCGCGACGCAGATCGTCGTCGTCCATCGCCGGCAGGTCGTCATGCACCAGCGAATAGGCATGGATCAGCTCCACCGCGCAGGCGGCGCCGTCGGCGCGCTCGATATCGCCCTCCAGCGCTTCGCAGGCGGCGTAGACCAGCAGCGGGCGCACGCGCTTGCCGCCATTCATGACGCTGTAGCGCATGGCCTGGTAAAGCCGCTCGAGTTCTGTGCGGGGGGGCTGGAACAGGGCTTCCAGGGAAGTGTCGACGCGGGTCTGGCAGCGTTTCTGGTACGCCGCGATCATGCCGTTTCGTCCGTATCGAAGGGCGCTGGCTGCAGCTCGCCATCGCGCTCCAGCAGGATCTGCACTTTCTGTTCGGCCTGGGCGAGGGCGGCCTGGCATTCGCGGGTCAGGCCGATGCCCTGCTCGAAGGCGGTCAGCGAGTCTTCCAGCGACAGCTCGCCGCTCTCCATGCGCTCGACCAGAGTCTGCAACTCGGCGAGTGAGTGTTCGAAGTCGGGGGCGGCTTTCTTGCGGGCCATGGTGCGGGTTCTCGCTGATTCTGGATCGGGCGCGACACTAGCAGAGCCGCGCCACTCGGGCAAAGTGTAGGAGCGAGTTTATTCGCGATTCTGGCGGGGGCGGCATTAACTCCATCGCGAATAAAATCGCTCCTACCTGTCCGTATCAGACCGCGAGATAGGTGCTCCAGAAGTAGTACAGGGTCATCGTGCTGCCCACCAGGATGACGAAGCTGCGCAGCAGTGCGGGCGGCAGTTTTTCGCCCAATGCACCGCCGACGTAACCGCCGATCGTGGCGCCGGTGAGCAGGATGGCCAATTCGTACCAACTGACCCGACCGGCGACGATGAAGGTCAGTGTGGCGATGCTGTAGATCACCGCCGAAATCAGGTTCTTCAGGGCGTTGGCGCGAGCCAGCGGGTGGCCTTCGATGGAGAACGCCGCGAGTTGCAGGATGCCCATGCCGGCGCCGAAGAAGCCGCCGTAGATCGACACGCCGATATGCGCGCCCAGCGACAGCGGCGTGTGCGGTGGATGTTCGGTTGCCTTGTGCTTGCGTCGCGCGGCCAGCCAGCGCCCCAGCCAGGGGCTGGCGGCGAACAGTGCGGTGGCCGCCAGCAGCAGCCAGGGGATCAGCACGCGGAATACGTCATCGCCGCCAGCCAGCAGCAACAGGCCACCGAGCAAACCGCCGGCCAGACCGGCCAGCAGCAGCGGGATCAGGTAACGGCCCAGCGGCCGTAGCGACGCTCGCGCGGCCCAGGCGCCGGCCAGGCTGGCGGGCCATAGCGCCACGGCGTTGGTGGCATTGGCCGTCACCGGCGGCAGGCCCGCTGCGAGCAGGGCGGGGAAGGAGAAGAAGGTGCCGCCGCCAGCCAGGGCATTCATGCCCCCAGCGGCGAAACCGGCGAGGGCCAACAGCAGCAGGTCGAACAGCGTCATCGGTCAGGCTCGCACGAAAAGAGCGCAGCATAAGACCAGGCGTTTGTCTCAGCCAGACCCTTGCCCGGTTGCCGCCGGAAGATGCCCGTGGTGAATGGCTTCGCACGGTTTGCGGCTATGGCTCACTACTGCCGAATAGCGCGGCAGGTCGTCCCCAGCAGTGGTTGCAGCACTGCCCATTCACCCTGGCGATAGTGCAGTTGTATCCGCGCCGGTTGCGAGATGAGAAAACACACATGTGTCTGATTGGCCCAGAGCACCAGGGCGGTGAGCGCGGCGGGAGGCGAACGCTCCCGCCGAGTGGGGTCACTGAGTGCCTGTGCGGCGCAGGGTGGCCGGGGTCCAGTAACCAGCCGGCGGTGCCTGCAGGTGGAACTGGCGCGGCGTCTTCTCGCCGTTGCGCAAGCCGATGACGGTATAGGTTCGCGCATTGAGGTCGTGGTACACGACGTTCACCGGGGTGATCGTCGGCACCTCGTAAGCGTTCTTGCTGAACGCCAGATTCACGTGCCAGAGCGAGCCGCGCGAGTCGTAGTTTTCCACCATCAGGGCGTACCAGCTGTCCTCGTCGAGGTAGAAGCGGCGCTTGGCATGCACGTGGCGCTGGCCGGGGCGCAGCGTGGCCTCCACCACCCACACACGGTGCATTTCCCAGCGGGTGTAGTCAGGGTTGAGATGGCCCGGCATGAGCAGTTTTGCAGTGGTGACGCCGGGCTGCTCCATGGCGTAGTTGTGGTAGGGCACCAGCAGTGTCTGCTTGCCGATCAGCTTCCAGTCGTAACGATCGGTGGCGCCGTTGAACATGTCGGTATCGTCGGCGTAGATACCGTCATTGGGGGTGTCGTAGGCCAGGGTCGGAGCGCGACGCACACGGCGTTGTCCGGGGGTATAGACCCAGGCTGCCCGTGGCTCCTCGACCTGATTGATGAAGTCCCGCACCAGCAATTTGCGGCCTGCCTCGCGTGACGGTGGCAGCAGCTCGCTCATGAAGTTCTGCAGCACGTTCGCCAGTGTGCCGACGTTCTTGCTCGGGTCGTAGTAGGTGGAAAACATCTCCATTCGTTCGCGGATGATCGAATGGCTACCGCTGGTGGTCACTTGCGCAGTGTTCGCAACTTCCACGACGTAGCGGCCCTGCCAGCGAGTGATGTGGTTCCAGATCGCTTCGTGGCCGTCGTTGGGGATCGGGAAGGGGATACCGGCGTAAGCTCCATCCAGACCATTGCCGCCTTCTGCCAGAGCGGCATCGACCGCGTTGCGCCGCGTGTTCTGATAGATGTCTTCTGGCGCCGCAGCACTGCGGTGGCTCGGATACACCGGGATCTTGAAAGTCTGGGGAAAGGACTTCAACAAGGCTTTCACGCCCGGGCTGAGGTTGTCTTCGTCGCTGCCCATGTTTTGCGCGTCGATTATGCGCAGCGGCGTCTCGTTGGCGAATGGATCGACATGAAAACTGCCAGGGCCCCTGTACCCGGCAGGCAGTTCCTGCAAGCCGCCCGTCCATTCGGGAACGCCCTTGGCCGGGTCGCCCTGGCGCTCGGCACCGAATGGAGTGAGCGTGCTGCCGAGTTGTGCGGCACGTTCGTCGCTGACCTTGGCATGGGCGAGCAGGGGCATCTGCAGACCGATGGCCAGCAGCAGAGCGCTCAGGCGTAGAACATTCTTATTCATTGTCGTTTCCGCCGTCAGAAGGAGTAGGAGACATTGAGCGCGAGGTGATCGCGATCGATGAGCGAGTTGTCTTTGCGAGCGCCCCAGAACGAGGTGTAGGCCAGCTTGCCGCCGAGCTTCTGGCCGTACTTGAGGCCAATTTCGAGCGTGGCCGATTTGCGCCCCTGCACGAAGTTCTCGTTGAGTGTCGGCGAGGTGCCCGAGACGTCCTGGCGGAAGGTGACGGCAGGCATCAGATCGAGGTTCGGTTGCACGTCCTGAATCAGGCCGGTGAAGTTCACCGTGTAGCCCCAGGCGAAGGAGTCCAGATAGGCGTAGTTGACCGAGTCCAGCAGGCCGCCGGGGATATGGTTGAAGGCCGCTTCGGCCAGCACCATCAGATCGTCCAGGCCGGCGGTCGGGCCGAAGGTATGGATGGCCGATACCGATCCGGTGTAGAGCTCGTGGCGCTTGTACAGATCGATGCTGCTGCGTGGGTCGTTGGCCGAGCCGTCGCCGAACTCGCCGAGATCGATACTGGCGCCGCTGGCCCCTCCTGCGCCCAGGGCGCCCTCAGCCATCTGTTCCAGCTCGTAGGTCATCGACGGCTCCAGCGGAGCATTGGGTCGATAGGTCAGCTCGCCGGCCAGGCTGGTGTCGCCCACCGTGCCGGACACGCTGAAGCCGAACAGGCGGATATCTTCGGGGTAGATGAAGTCGTAACGGGTGCTGTCGAGAAAGGCGAGGCCATCGACCAATGGTACCGACGCAGGATCGAACAGCTGGGCGAGGCCGCACAGGTCGGCGAAGCGGCCGCCGCTGCCAGCGCTGCAGGCGCTGGACAGGCCCTTCTGCACGCGCAGGAAAGGCACCTTGCTGTGGTAGTTGAGGTAGTAGAGGCTGAACTCGGTGTTGCTCCAGTCCTCGACCAGGTAGCGCAGGGCGAAGCCGTACTGGCCGCTGTCACGCGCGTCATGCTCGCGTCCGTAGCGAGCGCCGGCGACGATGCCATTCTCGCCGTTGAGCCCTGGCACCAGGTCGGTCAACGGTCCCAATTGGTTGCGCAGGTCAATCAGCACACCATTGCTGCCCTTGCCGAAATAGTCCTGGTTGTTGAAGAAGGCGCCGGTTGGCATCAGTTCGTGGCCCTTCCACTCGAGCCCGTAGAAGGTCTCGAAGTTGAGGGCATCGGTCAGGCCGAACTGGGCCGAGATCATGTTGGTCGGCAGCAGGGCATCCTTGAAACTGGCGTTGGGCAGCACCACGCGGCCGATATCCACCGGGTTGATCACGTTGAGCCCGTCGGCGTAGAAGATGCCTTCGCCCCAGTTCAGTACCTGGCGGCCGAGCCGCACACTCACCGGCATCTCGCCCATATAGCGGTTGGTGTAGAGGTAGGCGTCGAGCAGGCGGGCGCGATGCCCGGAGCGGTTCTTCAGATCGGAGGGGTAGCGCTTGTCACTGTCGGTGTTGTGCGTCGCGAAGCCGTCGCCGGTGGGCGCGTTGTCCATGATCTGGGTGTCGTACCAGGCGGTACCGCGGACGAACAGGCCATCCTGCTGGGTGCGCACGTGCAGCTCCGAGGTCAGCTTGAACTCGTTGGAGACGAAGCCCTTGTCGTAGTACTCGCTGCCATCGTTGTTGTTGATGAAAATGTTCTCTCCACCCCGCTCGATGTGCTCGGGCGAGCCCGTGCGGTAGATCGAGGTGAATTCGGCGACGCTTTCCAGGGTCGTGGTGACGTTCGGCCCGGTGTCGATCTGGAAGGCTGGCGCCTTTGCCCCACAAAGGCTAAGCCCCACAACCAATGCCATTTTCTTCTTGTTATGCAACATGGTGACCTCTGCTTGCGCTCGGAATGACCGCTGACACCTGAGGCTGAGGCGGGCGCACCCGCTCGAACGCCAGGCGCTAGTCGGCCGGTTGGGTGAGTGAACCAACGGTGCTGCTGTGAATGAGTCGAAGGCTGTTCTTGAGCTGCCTGATGCGTGCCGGGCGCTGCTCCTCTGGAAGCGTCAGGATCAGTTTGGTGACCGCCGTGGCGCCCTCGGTGAGCACCAGCGCAAGGCCTTCTGCCTGCGTCTCGTCGAGTGAGGGATTGCTTACGCGAAACGTGGTCGCCAGCACCTGTGCGGCGCGGAAGGTGTCCTCGCGATTGAGTTCGCGCAGCTCTGCAGACGCTGCGACGCAGCCCCAGATCTCGACGAAGCCCGGATGACTGCTCTGGATGCCCACCATCAGGTCGATCAGGTGCTCGATCAGGGCGCCCGAATCGGCGGGGGTGGTCGGATCGCTGACGGTCTTGAGCACATCCTCCAGCGAGGCGTTGATGGCGGTGGTGTAGCGCAGCCAGACCTCTTTGGCGATCGACAGCTTGGTCGGGAAGTACATGTACAGCGAAGCGATTGGCAGGCCGGATTCGCGCGCAATCTCGCGCATCGAGACCGCTTCGTAGCCATTCGCGGCGATCAGTTGCAGCGAGGTATCCAGAATCGCCTCGAGACGCGCCTGGCTGCGTTCCTGCTTCGGTACCCGTGGTTTGCGGGTCTTTTTCTGATCGCTTGACAAAGCCTCTTTCACCCCTACATCCTCTTAAAACATGAGCAATGCTTATGTTTTAGCTCGGGCGGCGGGAAATGGGAAGAGCGAAGAAAAAAATATGAGGTGGCAGCCTTGAATCCCGATGATCGCCTGGTGCTTGCCGTTGACCTCGGCAGCTCCGGCTGCAAGACGGCGCTGGTCAGCCTGGACGGGCGCGTCCTACGCTTTGCCTTCCGCGCCGTGCAAACCCACCTGTTGCCGGGCGCTGGCGTCGAACAGTGCCCGGAAGACTGGTGGCAGGCGCTGCTGGAGAGTGCCGAAGAAGCGCTGGCAGGCGACGCAGCTGTGCGGCGTGCGGTGGTGGCCGTGGCCTGTTCCTGCCAGGGCGAGGGCACGCTGCCGGTGGATCGCGAGGGTAATCCGCTCGCTCGCGCCCTGCTGTACATGGACATGCGCGGGCAGCAGGCGGTACGGCGCCGGGTTGGCGGCGCTCTGCCGCGCGTCGCCGGTTACGATCCGCTCAAACTGTGGCGCTGGTTACGCCTGACCGGCGGCGCGCCGGCACTGTCCGGCAAGGACAGCTTCGGCCATATCGCCTTCATCCGTGATGAGTTGCCGGCGTTGTACGAGCGCACCGACAAGTTCCTCAACGTTCTCGACTTCATCAACCTGCGCCTGACCGGCCGCATCGCCGCGACGGTCGATTCGGCCCTGTGCAACTGGGTCACCGACAACCGCGATCCGAGCCGCATTCGTTATGACGAGCGCCTGCTGGGCATGGCGAGGTTAAGGCGCGACCAGTTGCCTGAGCTGGTGCGCTGCCAGGATGTCATCGGCACCTTACTGCCGGCGGTGGCCGAGCGCCTCGGCCTGCCATCGAGCCTGCCGGTAGTGGCGGGAGCGGTCGACAACACGGCCGCCGCGCTGGGCTCCGGCGCGGTCGCGGACAACGCGCTGCACCTGTACGTCGGCACCTCGTCGTGGATCGGTGCGCATGTCGCGAAGAAGAAAACCGACGTGCTCCGGCAGATCGCCGCCGTGCCCTGCGCGCTGCCTGACCGCTACCTGATGATGGCCATGCAGTCGGCCGCAGGTGCCAACCTGAGTTTCCTGCGCGATCGCATTCTCTACGCGAAGGACGCGCTGCTGCAGAACGAGGCGGGGCCTGACGTCTATCGCATCCTGGACGAGGTCGCGGCCGGAGTCCCGGCCGGCGCACGCGGGCTGCTCTATCTGCCATGGCTGATGGGGGAGCGTAGCCCGGTGGATGACGCCAATTTGCGCGCCGGCCTGGTCAACATGACACTCGAGCATGCCCGCGAACATGTGGTGCGTGCCTTTCTCGAAGGTGTGGCCCTGAATACGCGCTGGATGATGCAGGCCGTGGAAGCCTTCATCGGCAGCCCGACCAAGGCGATCACGCTGGTCGGCGGCGGCGGGCAATCGGAGGTCTGGTGCCGCATCTTCGCCGACGTGCTCGGCGTCACCGTGCGCCTGCCCGAACAGCCGATCCAGGCCAATGCGCGCGGTGCAGCCTTCCTGGCAGGGGTCGGCATCGGCGCCATGGGATTTTCCGAGATTGCCGAGCGTGTCGCGATTCGCCGCTCCTTCGAACCGGACAGCGCCCGGCATGCGCTCTACGACTGCAGCTACGAGAACTTTCGCGCCGCGCACAAGGCGCTCGTGCCGTTCTACGCGCAACTTAACCGAGGTGCTCAATGAGTCTTGAACAGCGGGCCAGGGAAACCCTGGTGCGTACCGCGGTGGAGATGGCCGACAAGGGCTTTCTCGCCGGTATCGGCGGCAACCTGGCCCTGCGCATCGACGCCGAGCGCTTCGCCGTCACCCCCTCGGCCAGCGATTACTACGCCATGTCGCCAGCGGACATCTGCATCCTGCGCCTGGATACCCTGGAGCAACTTGCCGGTGACGGCAAACCCTCTGTCGAAAGCGGATTGCACGCCAGGATGTTCAGGGCGCGCCCGGATTGCCAGGCCAGCCTGCATACCCATCAACCGATC
The DNA here is from genome assembly GCF_016008875.1 of Ectopseudomonas mendocina. GTDB lineage: Bacteria > Pseudomonadota > Gammaproteobacteria > Pseudomonadales > Pseudomonadaceae > Aquipseudomonas. The sequence continues at coordinate 273,638 of NZ_JADTQG010000002.1, read as the reverse complement.
GCCAGCGCTTTCACCTTGCTCGGCCGGGCATTGCCGATCAGCGGGGCCGAGGCCCGCAGGGTGATCGGCAGGCAAGTGCCCATGTGCGCCTACGGCCCTTCCGGCTCCGGGCTGCTGAGTTGGCTGGTCAGCCGCCGCGTGCGTCCTGATGTGAATGCCTACCTGATGCGTAACCACGGTGCGATCGGTATCGCCAGCACCTTCGAGCAGGCCGGGCGGGTCATGGAATTGCTGGAGCTGGAAGCGCGCGACTGGTTCCGCCGCGCGCTGCTCGCGCAACCTGACAACGCGCTGTGCCGCGACGCCCTTGCCAGCCTGAACGACAACTAGAAGGACACTCGCAATGAACGCTCCCACTGCCTTGAATCCAGGTAACTCCGGCATTTCGCGCTGGCCCGACACCGCTGCAGTCGATGCCCGGCTCAAGGCGCTGATCACGCAACCGATCCGCCCGATCCGTCGCGAACACATGCAGAAAGTGCACGACTATTTCGACAATAACTGCCGCACATCCAAGCAGCTCGCTGGCCGTGCCGCCGAAGTCATTCCTGGTGGCATCCAGCATAATCTGGCATTCAACTATCCCTTCCCGCTGGCCATGAAAAGCGCCCTCGGCGCTCACCTCGAGGATGTCGACGGCAATCGCTACATCGATTTTCTCCAAGCCGGTGGTCCCACCCTGCTTGGCAGCAACGATCCGGTGGTGCAGGAAAAGGTGATCGAGACCCTGCGCGAGTGCGGGCCTGTCACCGGTCTGCTGCATGAATACGAGATCAAGCTGGCGGAGCTGGTCTGCAGGCACGTGCCGTCGGTGGAGATGTTCCGCATGCTGGCCTCCGGCACCGAGTCGGTGATGGGCGCCATTCGCCTGGCCCGGGTCTATACCAACAAGAAGAGAATCATCAAGATCGGTGGCGCCTATCACGGCTGGAGCGACCAGATGGTGTACGGCATGCGCATCCCCGGTACCGGCCGGCGTGAGGCTGTCGGTATCCCGGGTGGCTCCACCCGCTTCACCCAGGAGAGCTTTCCCAACGATCTCTCGGCCATTCGCAGGCGCCTGCAGCTCAACCGCCTGCGCGGCGGGACGGCGGCCATCATCGTCGAGCCGCTGGGGCCGGAAAGCGGTACGCGACCGGCGCACAAGGACTTCAACGCCAACCTGCGCAAGCTCTGCGACGAGTTTGGCGCACTGCTGATCTTCGACGAGGTGGTCAGCGGGTTCCGCGTCGGCATGGGCGGCGCGCAGGGGTATTTCGGCGTGATGCCGGATCTGACCATCTTCGGCAAGTGCCTGACCGGCGGCTACCCCATGGCGGGCGGCATCGGCGGGCGCCGCGAGATCATGATGATGCTCGCCGGTGGTATCGGCGGCAAACAGGGCAAGCGCGCCTTCGTCGGCGGCACCCTGACGGCCAACCCGCTATCCAGCGTGGCGGGTTACCACACTCTTTTGGAGATGGAAAAGCGCAACGCCTGCGCCCTGGCCGGGCGGGCGGGGGATCGCATAACCGCCGGGCTGGAGCAGATCATCGAGCGTCTGGGGCTGCCCTACGTCGTGTACAACCAGGGTTCGGTGGTGCACCTGCAGACCTCCGGCGTATTGCTGCTCAACGTGCGCAATCCGATCCAGCTGATGCGCGAGGTGAATCCGCGCAAGCACATGATGGAAGAAATGGGCGCAGCCTATATGGCGCACGGCCTGGTGACCCTGGCCGGCAGCCGCCTCTATACCAGCGCTGCCGACAGCGACGATATCATCGACGAAGCGCTGAACCGCTTCGAAGATGTATTCAAGATGGCGGTCTGAGCATGCAGGACGAACTGATCAAGGCGGCGCTGCGGCTCAGTAGCAAGGGCCTGCTCAATCGCCCGGGCGATGCGCTATCGATGCGCCTGGTTGGCGAAGCGAGGATGCTGATGCTGGAACCTGGCGGGGGCGTTCGCAGCCTGAGCCTGAGCGATCCCGGTACTGGCATTGCCAGCACGCATGCCCAGGTTTACCTGGCACGTGCCGATGCCGGGGCGGTGGCGACGTTGAGTCCGCGCTGGAGCCTGCAACTGGCGGGGCTGGGGGAGGAAATGCCGGGCATCTTCGACGAGCAGGCCAGGCACCTGGGGCGCAACTGGGCGCCTACCCAGGTCGGGCAACTGGCCGAAGCGCTGGCGCCAGGTGGCAATGCCGGTCTGGTAGACGGTCGTTTGCTGGTACTCGGCATCACGCGAAACCGCCTCCTGTTCAATGCCGAGCTGTTCGAGAAGTGTGCGATGGCCTACGTGCTCGCCCGCCTCGGCGGGGGCCACGTGCGCAAGCTGCCCTGGATCGTGCGCAAGGTCGCTGGAGGGCGCCTGCTCAAGGATGAAGCCATGGCCAGTGCCTGCCATGCCCGAGGGCAGCGAAGCCCTGAACCCAGTGGCTACTGACCTAGGCGTGACTGTGAGGCGGTGACGCTTTGCGGCATCATCACAGGCGTCCGCGTCTGGTACCTGCGATGAACATCGACACCCGAATCAAATTCCGCCACCTGCTGTGCTTTCTCGAGATCGCCCGCCAGCGCAGTTTCGCCAAGGCGGCCGATGCCCTGGCGGTCAGCCAGCCGGCGATTTCCAAGACGCTCAGGGAGCTGGAGGACATCCTCGACGCCAGCCTGTTCGAGCGCGGCAAGCAGGGTGTGACGCTGACCGCCGCGGGTGTGGCCTTCATGCGTTACGCCGGGCCATGCGTGCAGGCGCTGCGCGATGGCGTGAACAGCCTGCGCGAAGGCGAGCACGAGGCCGGGCAGGTGCGGGTTGGCGTGCTGTCGACGGTCGAGAGCCTGCTGATTCCCGAGGTGGTGCGCCGTCTGCACGAGCGACATGCGGCGCTGGTGGTCAGCGTCGCCACCGGGCCGGGAGCCTACCTGCTGAGCCAGTTGCGGGTCGGCGAGCTGGATCTGGTGATTGGCCGCATGACCGACAGTCCGGATATCCAGGGCCTGACCTTCGAGCACCTGTACAGCGAGTCGATGACCCTGGTGGTGCGCCCCGGTCATCCGCTACTGGCCGCGGGTGACGCGCTGCCGGATCGCCTCGGCGATTACCCGTTGGTGCTGCCTAGCGCCGGCACCACGATCCGCAAGCATGCCGACAGCCTGTTCGTGCAATGCGGGATAACGCCTTCGCGCCAGCGCCTGGAAACCCTGTCGCCGGCATTGAGCAGACGCTACGTGCTGAGCAGCGAGGCGCTATGGGTAGCACCGCAGGATTCGGTGTGCCTGGACGTGCAGCGTGGCGAACTGGCCGAACTGCAGTTGCACGTGCGCGAACCCGGTGGCTCGGTCGGTATCTGCCGCAATGGCGCCCTTAGCCTGCCGCTGGCGGCCGAACGTTTCTGCGATGCACTGCGCGAGGTGGCGCAGGCCTACCGTGAGGGCGATTTTCCATAACCATTTGGTTATGTTCTGCTGGCGTCTTTTCAATGTTCATCAAGGCGGGTTTGGCCGAGACTGCTGCAATTCCCTGGGCAGCCTGCGCCCGGGAAACTCCACAATAGCCATAACAGGAGTGCGCCATGCCTGCCGAGGATAACCGTCGCTTTGCCATTCGCGACCGCAACTGGCATCCGAAAGCCTTCACCCCCGACTACAAGACCTCCATCACCCGCTCGCCGCGTCAGGCGCTGGTGAGCATCCCGCAATCGATTTCCGAAACCACCGGCCCGGATTTCTCGCACCTGAAGTTCGCCGAGCACGACAACGACCTGCTGCTCAACTTCAACAACGGTGGCCTGCCCATCGGCGAGCGCATCATCGTCTCCGGCCGGGTGATGGACCAGTACGGCAAGCCGATCCCGCATACCCTAGTGGAAATGTGGCAGGCCAACGCCGGCGGTCGCTATCGGCACAAGAACGACCGCTACCTGGCGCCGCTCGACCCCAACTTCGGCGGTGTCGGCCGCGCGCTGACCGACAGCGAAGGGCGCTACATCTTCCGCACCATCAAGCCCGGTCCGTACCCGTGGCGCAACAATCCCAACGACTGGCGTCCGGCGCACATCCACTTTTCGCTCAACGGCCCGTCGATCGCTACGCGCTTGATCACCCAGCTGTATTTCGAGGGCGATCCGCTGATCCCGCTGTGCCCAATCGTCAAATCCATCGCCAACGCTGATGCGGTAGAGACGCTGATCGCCAGGCTCGACATGAGCACGGCGAACCCGATGGATTGCCTGGCCTATCGCTTCGATATCGTGCTGCGCGGGCAGCGGAAAACCCATTTCGAAAACAACTGATGAGCCGCCCAGGATCTGCTGCGCGTCGGCCAGACGGCGTTAAAAACGGCTTCGGAATGCTCATTTACTACTCGTAAACTGCGCTTCCTCAGCCCTTTTGCCTTGTCTGGCTCTAGCTCGCGAGATCCTGAGCAGGCTCATAGGAGGATGACCATGCCTGTTGAATTGCTGCCGGAAACCCCCTCGCAAACCGCCGGCCCCTACGTCCATATCGGCTTGGCCCTGGCTGCCGCCGGCAACCCGACCCGCGAGCAGGAAATCTGGAACCAGATGGCGCGCTCTGAAGCCCCGGGCGAACACATCGTGCTGGTCGGCCACGTCTACGACGGCAACGGCCACCTGGTACGTGATGCCTTTCTCGAACTGTGGCAGGCCGATCATCAAGGCCACTACGACGAGGATTACGACCAGTCCAAACCGTTCAACGGCTTCGGCCGTACCGCCACCACTTTCGATGCCGGCAGCGAGTGGTTCGCTTACACGGTCAAACCGGGTGTGGTAAACAACGCGGCGGGTGTGCCAATGGCGCCGCACGTGAACGTCGCGCTGTTCGCCCGTGGCATCAATATTCACCTCAACACTCGCTTGTACTTCGAAGACGAGGCCGAGGCCAATGCCAAGGACCCGGTGCTCAACCTGATCGAGCAGCCACAGCGCCGCGAGACGCTGATCGCCAAACGTTGCGAGGTGGACGGCAAGCCGGCCTATCGCTTCGACATTCGTATCCAGGGCGAGGGAGAAACGGTGTTCTTTGACTTCTGAGTTGCGCTCGCAGGCCACGAGCTTCATCGAAGCGCGTGGCCTGCATCTCGATGACGCCCAGCAGCGGGTGCTTGCACGCCTGGTCGACTGGCTGCAGGCGCGCTTGCGGCCGGTCGCCTGGCGTCGTCCTGCCGCTGGCGCCTATCTCTGGGGCGGAGTGGGGCGGGGCAAGAGTCTATTGCTCGAAGCGTTGTTTCACGCTGCGCCCGTTCAACCCAAGCGACGCGTACATGTGCACGCACTGTTGCAGGAAGTGCAGCAGCGTATGCTGGCGCACACCGGTCAGGCCGATCCACTTGAGCGTGTCGCCGATGAGCTGGCCCGTGAAGCCCGACTGCTTTACCTCGATGAATTCCACGTGCACGACATCGGCGATGCGATCCTGCTCGGGCGGCTGCTGCAGCCGCTGATCGAGCGCGGCTGCATCCTGCTGTTCAGCTCCAATTACGCGCCGGAGCAGTTGTGCCCCAACCCTCTCTATCACAGCCGCTTCAAGCCGTTCGCCGATCTGCTGCAACGGCGCTGCCTGGTGCAGCAGATGGCGGCCGGCCCCGACTATCGGACGCACAGCACGCGGCATTGGGGGCTTTATTTGCAAGGCCCGGCGGCGTTGCTCGAAGCGCGCCTGGCGCACCTGCCGGCTGCGCCGCAGCTGCATCTGCAGCGCCGCACTCTGACCCTGCGCGGCATGGATGAACGAACGATCTGGCTGGATTTCGCCGCGCTCTGCCGACAGCCGTTGGCCAGCGGCGACTACCTGCAGCTGTGCCAGCGCTTCGCGCACATCGCCGTCGGAGAACTGCCGCTATTGGCGCGGTGCTCGCCGGACGAGCAGCAGCGCCTGGTCAACTTCATCGACATCGCCTACGACAGTGGTCGTGAACTCTGGCTGCAGGGCCAAAGCAGTCTGGATGCGCTGTGCACAGGCGTCGCCCACGTCGACTTTTCCCGTACGCGTAGCCGCCTGGGGCAACTGCACCAGGCGCAAACGGAGAGCCTGGCATGCTAGCGGTCCTGAGCATCACCGCCCCGATCTTCATTCTTATCGGCCTGGGCTTTCTCTCGGCCCGCGTCAGCCTGGTCAACCGCGACCAGGTCCGCGGCATGGGCACTTTCGTCATCTACTTCGCGCTGCCGTCGCTGGTGTTCAAGGCGTTGGCCGAACGCAGCCTGAGCGAGGTGCTCAACTGGCCGTACCTGGCCGCCTACGCATTGGCCTCGCTGAGCCTGTTCGTCGTCGGCCTGCTGATAGCGCGGCGCTGGCGCGGGCTTAACCTGTCCAGCAGCGCGATCCTGGCGATGGGCATGGCCGTGCCCAACAGCGGCTTCGTCGGCTATCCCATCGCGGTGATGGTGATCGGGCCGACTGCGGCATTGGCGATGGCGCTGGGCATGCTGGTAGAGAACCTGCTGATGGTGCCGCTGGCCCTGGCGATTGCCGAAGCCGGCCAGCAGGGCGGACGCGGCTGGACGGTGGTGCGCGAGACCGCACTGCGCCTGCTGCGCAACCCGCTGATCATCGCCATCGTGCTGGGCCTGAGCATGTCGCTGCTGCAACTGCGCCTGCCGGTGGTGCCGGCGCGGGTGATCGACATGCTTGCCGGTGCCTCGGCGCCGGTGGCGCTGTTCGTCATCGGCGCCACGCTCAACGGCATGAAGGTCGGCGGCATGGCGGCGGATCTGGCGCAGACCTCCATCGGCAAGCTGATCCTGCACCCGCTGCTGATGTTCGCCGCGCTGAGCCTGGTGCCGGGCGTCGATCCGCTGCTGATGGTCGCCGGCGTGCTGTTCGCCAGCGCGCCAATGATGAGCGTGTTCCCCATCCTCGGTCAGCGCTTCGGCCTGGAAGAGCGCTGCGCCGCCGCGCTGGTGGGCTGCACCGTGCTGGCCTTCTTCAGCGTCAGCGCGCTACTGGTGCTGCTGCGCTGGCAGGGCATGTTGCCGGGATGATAGCTGGCACCTGTGGGAGGCGCTTCAGCGGCGAGCTTTTCATCCGTAGCCCGGATGCAATCCGGGAATGAGCGACACGACGACCCCGGATTGCATCCGGGCTACAGAAGTGTCGTCCGCTGTTTCGCTCACTCTATTTGCGATTACCGCACAACGGTTCGATAATCGCCTGGCGCTGTCCACTCTGTTCCGGAGGCATCATGAGCGAATCCCGTCCGCCGCTTGCCAGCCTTGCGCCGCCACCCTACGTGTCGCCGGCCAAACGTATCGAGGAGTTCGCTGGCGACCCCAACTTCATGACCTCCCTGGCCCGGGGCCTGGCGGTGATCAACGCCTTTCAGGAGCGCAAGCGCCACCTGACCATCGCGCAGATCAGCCACCGCACCGAGATTCCCCGCGCCGCCGTGCGCCGTTGCCTGTACAGCCTGATGAAGCTCGGTTACGTCACCACCGACGGGCGCACCTACTCGCTGCTGCCCAAGGTGCTGACCCTTGGGCACGCCTACCTGTCTTCCACGCCGTTGGCGGTGTCTGCGCAGCCGTTCCTCGACCGCCTCAGCGAGCAACTGCACGAAGCCTGCAACCTGGCCACGCTGGAGGGCGAGCAGGTGCTCTATCTGGCGCGCTCGGCCATTCCGCAACGGCTGATCTCGGTGGACCTGAGCGTCGGCAGCCGCCTGCCAGCCTACTGCACGTCCATGGGACGAATCCTGCTCGCCGCACTGGATGACGACCAGCTTCAGGACTACCTGGCCCATGCCGAGTTGCAGCCCAAGACCAGCCGCACCCTGCATAGCCCCGACGCGCTGTGGGAGTGTCTGCAGCGAGTGCGCCACCAGGGCTGGTGCATCGTCGACCAGGAACTGGAGCAGGGCCTGCGCTCGCTGGCGGTACCGGTCTACGACTCGGCCGGCCATGTGCTGGCGGCGATGAACATCAGCACCCATGCCGGGCGCGTGCCGGTCGCCGAACTGGAGAAGCGTTACCTGCCGCTGATGCTCAGTGCCAGCCGCGAACTGAGCGGTCAATTGTTCCGACCTTAGAACCTGTTCAGGATCTGCCACGCGTCGGCCCTATGGCGTTAAAGACAGGCTCGTAAAGTCGAGCGCGTCTCCGACCGCTCCTCGCCGTTTTGATTCGCTGGCGCTCTCCCTTCGGGGCAACCTTCGGCTGTCACTCCCGTTGGCCGTTGCGCCTTGTATGGCACTAGCTCGCGAGATCGTAAACAGGTTCTTAGAAAACGAAGGTGTTCGATAATCGCCCTATATGGCGATTATCGGATTGTTCTCGTCAAGGCCACTTTCTAAGGTTGCAGTCATACGCCACGCCTCACCCGGTGGCGCCTGCAACCTGACGAGAACACTACGATGGCCGACATCATTACGCTGCGCGACGCCATTTCGCGCCATGTCCAGGACGGCGACTGCATCGCCCTCGAGGGCTTCACACACCTGATTCCCACTGCCGCCGCCCACGAGCTGATCCGTCAGGGCAAGAAAGATCTGCACCTGGTGCGCATGACCCCGGACCTGGTATACGACCTGCTGATCGGCGCCGGTTGCGCACGCAAGCTGACCTTCTCCTGGGGCGGCAACCCCGGTGTCGGTTCGCTGCATCGCCTGCGCGATGCGGTGGAGAAGCACTGGCCGCACAAGCTGGAGATCAGCGAGCACAGCCACGCGGCCATGGCCAACGCCTACGTCGCCGGTGCCTCCAACCTGCCGTTCGCCGTGCTGCGCGGTTACCAGGGTTCCGACCTGGTCAAGGTCAACCCGGACATCAAATTCATCGAATGCCCATTCAGCGGCGAGAAGCTGGCCGCCATCCCCAGCGTGCGACCGGACGTCACCGTGATCCACGCGCAGAAGGCCGACCGCAAGGGCAACGTGCTGATCCAGGGCATCCTCGGCGTGCAGAAGGAAGCTGCGCTGGCAGCCAAGCGCTGCATCGTCACCGTCGAGGAAATCGTCGACGACCTGCAGGCACCGATGAACGCCTGCGTGCTGCCGACCTGGGCCGTCACTGCGGTGTGCGTGGTGCCCGGCGGTGCCAGGCCTTCCTACGCGCACGGCTACTACGAGCGTGACAACCGCTTCTATCAGGACTGGGATCCGATCGCCCGCGACCGCGACACCTTCACTGCCTGGATCGATCAGTACATCCGCGGCACCGAGGATTTTGCGCAGTACCAGGCGAAGGTTAACGGGGAGGCCAAGTAATGAGCGAGTTCAACACCAACGAAATGATGACCGTGGCCGCTGCACGTCGCCTCGGTAACGGCAGCGTCTGCTTCGTCGGCATCGGCCTGCCGTCCAAGGCCGCCAACCTGGCGCGCCTGACCCACGCACCGGAAGTGGTGCTGATCTATGAATCCGGCCCGATTGGCGCCAAGCCGAGCGTCCTGCCGCTGTCCATCGGTGACGGCGAGCTGGCGGAAACCGCCGACACCGTAGTGCCGACCGGCGAGATCTTCCGCTACTGGCTACAGGGCGGGCGCATCGACGTCGGCTTCCTCGGCGCCGCCCAGGTGGACAAGTACGGCAACATCAATACCACCGTGATCGGCGACTACCACGCGCCGAAAGTGCGCCTGCCGGGCGCCGGTGGCGCACCGGAAATCGCCGGCAGCGCGAAGAAGGTGCTGATCATCCTCAAGCAGGGCCATCGCACCTTCGTCGACAAGCTGGCCTTCATCACTTCGGTCGGTCACGGCGAGGGCGGCGACCACCGCAAGCGCCTGGGCCTGCCAGGCGACGGCCCGGTGGCGATCATCACCGACCTGTGCATCATGGAGCCGGAAGCCGGCACCAACGAGTTCATCGTCACCTCGCTGCACCCGGGCGTGACCCGCGAGCAGGTGATCGAGAATACCGGCTGGCAGATCCGCTTTGCCGACAACGTGTCCACCACCGAGGCGCCGAAAGCCGAGGAACTGGCCGCGCTACGCGACCTGGAAGCGCGCACTGCCGCCGCCCATGGTCAGGCTGGAGGTGAGGAATGATCCGCGAAGTATTCATCTGCGATGCCGTGCGCACGCCGATTGGTCGCCTCAATGGCGCGCTGTCCGCGGTACGCGCCGACGACCTGGCGGCGATTCCGCTCAAGGCCCTTGTCGAGCGTAACCCGCAGGTCGACTGGTCAGCGGTCGATGAAGTTTTCATGGGCTGCGCCAACCAGTCCGGCGAAGACAACCGCAACGTCGCCCGCATGGCGCTGCTGCTCGCCGGCCTGCCGGAGACGGTGCCGGGCGTGACCTTGAACCGTCTGTGCGCTTCGGGCATGGAAGCGGTCGGCGCTGCCTTCCGCGCCATCGCCTCGGGCGAAATGGAGTTGGCCATCGCCGCCGGCGTCGAGTCGATGACCCGCGCGCCCTACGTGATGGGCAAGGCCGACAGCGCCTTTGGCCGCGGCCAGAAGCTGGAAGACACCACCCTGGGCTGGCGCTTCGTCAACCCGCTGATGAAGGAACAGTACGGCGTCGACCCGATGCCGGTCACCGGTGACAACGTCGCCGAGGACTACGGCATCAGCCGTGCCGACCAGGATGCCTTCGGCCTGCGCAGCCAGCAGCGTGCGGCGGCGGCTCAGGAAGCCGGTTACTACGCCGAGGAAATCGTGCCGGTGGTGATCAAGACCAAGAAGGGCGAGATCGTCGTCGACCGTGACGAGCATCCGCGAGCCGACACTACGGCCGAAGGCCTGGCCAAGCTCAAGCCGGTCAACGGCCCGGACAAGACCGTGACCGCCGGCAACGCCTCGGGCCTCAACGATGGCGCCTCGGCGATGATCCTGGCGTCCGCCGAAGCGGTTAAGCAATACGGCCTCAAGCCGCGCGCCAAGGTGCTGGGAATGGCCAGCGGCGGGGTCGCCCCGCGCGTCATGGGTGTTGGTCCGGTGCCGGCGGTGCGCAAGCTGCTGGCTCGTTTGAACCTGGATATTGACGCCTTCGACGTGATCGAATTGAACGAAGCCTTTGCCGCCCAGGGCCTGGCGGTCACCCGCGACCTCGGTCTGCCGGACGACAGCCCCAAGGTCAACCCGAACGGCGGCGCCATCGCCCTTGGCCATCCGCTGGGCATGAGCGGTAATCGCCTGGTGCTGACCGCGGTGCATCACCTGGAGAAGACCGGCGGCAAGCTCGGCCTGGCGACCATGTGTGTAGGCGTGGGCCAGGGGCTGGCGCTGGCTATAGAGCGGGTGTGATTGACACCTGTGGGAGCGAATTTATTCGCGATGACCCGTGCCAGCCAGGGTCGCGAATAAATTCGCTCCTACAGACGCGTAGGGTGGGCTTCAGCCCACCATTTTACGGTGGTGGGCTGAAACGGATCGCCGCCCAGCCCACCCTACGCACTGAACCTTGTGGGAGGCGCTTCAGCGGCGACGCCTTTAATCGGTCGCGGCTAAAGCCCCTCCCACAGACACCCCTCCGTGCGCGGCGCCGCCGGTTGATGCCACACTAGCCGTACATTTTTCCCAGGAGCGCTTCGCTCGTGAGCAACCAACTTTTCGATGCCTATTTCACCGCGCCGGCCATGCGCGCGATCTTCTGCGACGCCGGCCGCGTGCAGGGCATGCTCGACTTCGAAGCCGCCCTGGCGCGGGCCGAGGCACGCGTCGGGCTGATCCCAGCCGAGGCGGTGGCGCCCATCGAGGCCGCCTGCCAGGCCGAACGCTACGATTACCCGACGCTGGCCCAGGCCATCGCCACGGCTGGCAATTCCGCCATCCCGCTGGTCAAGGCGCTGGGCAAGCGCATCGCCGCTGAAAGCCCCGAGGCCGAGCGTTACGTCCACCTCGGCGCGACCAGCCAGGACGTCATGGACAGCGGCCTGGTGCTGCAACTGCGCGCCGCCATCGACCTGATCGAGCTTGATCTCGCCAGCCTGGCCGCTGCCCTGGCGGCGCAGGCCGAACGCCATATCGACACACCGCTGGCCGGGCGCACCTGGCTGCAGCAAGCCACACCCGTGACCCTAGGCATGAAACTGGCCGGTGTGCTCGGCGCGATCACCCGTCATCGCCAACGGCTGAGCGAACTCAAGCCGCGCCTTTTGTGCCTGCAGTTCGGCGGCGCTTCCGGCAGCCTGGCGGCGCTCGGCGACGCCGGCTGGGCGGTCAGTGGTGCGCTGGCGCAGGAGCTGCAACTGAACCTGCCCGAGCAGCCCTGGCATACCCAGCGTGATCGCCTGGTGGAGTTCGCCAGTCTCCTGGGCATGATCGCCGGCGGCCTGGGCAAGCTGGGCCGTGACCTCAGCCTGCTGATGCAGACCGAGGCCGGTGAAGTGTTCGAACCTTCGGCGCCGGGCAAGGGTGGCTCGTCGACCATGCCGCACAAGCGCAACCCGGTCAGCGCCGCCGTGCTGATCGGCGCCGCCACGCGTGCGCCGGGCCTGGTGGCGACGATGCTGGCGGCCATGCCGCAGGAGCACGAGCGCAGCCTCGGCCTGTGGCACGCCGAATGGGAAACCCTGCCCGAACTCTGTTGCCTGGTCTCCGGCGCCTTGCAGCAGGCGCTGCTGGTGGTGCCGGGCCTGGAGGTGGACGCCGCGCGCATGCGCGAGAACCTGGAACTGACCCAGGGCCTGGTGCTGGCCGAGGCGGTAAGCATCGCCCTGGCTCAGCGCATTGGCCGCGACGCCGCCCATCACCTGGTAGAGCAATGCTGCCGCCAGGCGGTGCAGGAGGGCGCCCACCTGCGCGCCGTGCTCGGTGCCAATGCCGAGGTCGCCGCAGAGCTTTCCGCCGAGGAGCTGGACCGCCTGCTCGATGCCGCGCATTACCTGGGCCAGGCCCGCCGCTGGGTCGAGCGGGCCATCACCGAACACACGCAATTTTCGTCTTAGGAGTCATTCATGCCTGTCGTACGTCTCGCCGATGGCGACCTCAATTATCTGCTCGAAGGCCCTGCCGGTGCGCCAGTGTTGGTGCTGTCCAATTCCCTGGGCACCGACCTGCACATGTGGGACGCGCAGATCCCTGCCTTCACCCAGCACTTTCAGGTGCTGCGCTACGACACCCGTGGCCACGGCGTTTCGCTGGTGACCGACGGCCCGTACAGCATCGAACAGAACGGCCGCGACGTGCTGGCCCTGCTCGATGCGCTGGGCATCGCCAAGGCACATTTCTGCGGCCTGTCCATGGGCGGCCTGATCGGCCAGTGGCTGGGCATCAATGCCCCTGAGCGCATCGAGCGCCTGGTGCTGTGCAACACCGCCGCCAAGATCGGTACGCCGGAGGTGTGGAACCCGCGCATCGACAGCGTGCTCGCTGGCGGTGCGCAGGCGATGCGCGAGCTGCGCGATGCGTCGATCTCGCGCTGGTTCACTGCCGAGTTCGCCGAGGCCAATCCGGGCATGGTCGAGCCCATCGTCGGCATGCTGGCGCAGACTTCGCCGGAAGGTTACGCGGCCAACTGCGCAGCGGTGCGCGATGCCGATTTCCGCGAGCAGCTTGGCAGCATCACCGCGCCGACGCTGATCGTCTGCGGCAGTGGCGACCCGGTGACCACAACCGAGCATGGCCGTTTCATGCAGGAACGCATCGCGGGTGCCGAGCTGGTGGAGTTCACTGCCGCGCACCTGTCCAACGTGCAGGCCGGCGATGAGTTCAGCCAGCGTGTGCTGGATTTCCTGCGCGCCTGAGCGCACCCCCTTCTTGTTGTAGGAGCGAGCTCTGCTCGCGAATCGTAAAGCTCGCGAACGCAGCACTTCGCGAGCAGAGCTCGCTCCTACGGATTCATTCGAGGACTGACCGATGGACGAAAAACAACGCTACGAAGCCGGCATGCAGGTGCGCCGCGCGGTGCTCGGTGACGCCCATGTCGACCGCAGCCTGCAGAACCTGACGCCGTTCAACGAAGAGTTCCAGGAGATGATTACCCGGCATGCCTGGGGCGATATCTGGACCCGCCCGGGCCTGCCGCGTCACACCCGCAGCCTGGTCACCATCGCCATGCTGATCGGCATGAACCGCGAGGGCGAGCTAAAGCTGCACCTGCGCGCGGCGAAGAACAACGGGGTGAGCCGCGAAGAGATCAAGGAAGTGATCATGCAGAGCGCCATTTACTGCGGCATCCCGGCGGCCAATGCCACCTTCCACCTGGCCGAGGCGGTGTGGGACGAGCTGGGTACCGAGTCCCTGCAGGACTGACTCCCGCGAGCAACGGGGCGCTGCCCGGACCACGCATCCGGGCGGCGCTTTTTTATGCCTGCGACCCGCGCGCGCGGGATGTCAGAGCGCAGCCGCGTGGCGTCCGGCGATATAGCCGAAGGTCAGGGCAGGGCCGAGGTTGATGCCGCCGGACGGGTAGTGCCCGCCCAGCGGGCTGGCCATGTCCGTGCCGGCTGCGTACAGCCCTGGGATCGGCTGGTCATCGCCATCCAGTACGCGGGCGTGGCCGTCGGTTCGCAGCCCGGCGAAGGTGCCGAAGCAGCCCGGCTGTACCTTCACCGCATAGAACGGGCCGAGCTCGATGGGCGCCACGCAAGGATTGGGGCCGGGGTGCTGGGCGTCGCCGCTGCGGCGGTTGAAGGGCGTGCTGCCACGGCCGAATTGCGGGTCTTCGCCCTGGCGCGCATGACGATTGAATTCGCTGACGGTTGTGGTCAGACCAAGCGGATCGATGTCGCAGGCGATGGCCAGTTCTTCGATAGTATCGCCGCGCTTGAGGTAGCCGCTGCGGATATGCGGTGACACCGGCAGCGGCGCCGGACGGGCGAAACCGAGGCCGTAGCGGCGCTGGAAACGGTGGTCGCAGATCAGCCAGGAACAGGCTTCCTGCTGCTCGGGAATGGCCTTGAGCATGGCGTCGACGTAGTCGTAGTAGCCGCCGGCTTCGTTGACGAAGCGTTGGCCGTTTTGCAGCACGCCGATGATGCCGGGTTTGCCGCGGTCGATGATGTGCGGAAAGTGGCCGACGCTGCCGTCGGAGTAGGGCACCTTCGATACCGGCGCCCAGGCCACGGGCGAGCGCAGGTCGTCGGCGACTCGTCCGCCGGCGGACTCGCCTAGGTGCAGGCCGTCGCCGGCGCAACTGGTCGGTGGCAGGGCGAGGTTGTCATGGCCGCTGGCATCGCGCGGGAACATTGCCTGGCGCCGTTGCGGATCATTGGGGAAACCGCCGGCAGCCAGCACTACGGCGTTGGCGCGGATAGTCATTTCCTCGCCGGCATGCAGCACCACGGCGCCGCAGACGCTGCCGTTCTCGACGATCAGGCGCTGCGCGGGCGTGGACTCCAGCATCTGCACACCGAGATCCTGCGCCGAGCGCGCCAGACGGGCGATCAGCGCCACGCCGTTGACCAGATGCATGGCGCGGCCATAGCGGGCCAGGTGATAAAGGTGGCTGGTGAAGCGGCGGATGACGTGCAGCAGCGCCTTGGGCGAGCGGGTCATGTTGAGGAAGGCGGCAAGATCGGCACCGGCCATGATCGGCATGCCCATGAAGGACGTCTCGCGCATGGTCTTGCGCAGGCGTGGCAACAGGTCGAGCACCTCGCGGCCATCGTAGGGCGCGGCGATGACCTGATGACCGCCGGTGGCCGCGCCGGGCGTGTCGCCGTGCATGTCGGGGATGCCGTTGCCATCGACGAACTGCAGCGCGGTGTGCTGCTCGAAGAAGGCCACCATCTCCGGGCAGTGCTGCAGAAAGGCGTCCACCAGCTCGGGGCGGTAATGCTCGCCCAGCTCGTTGCGCAGGTAGGTGCGCGGTTGCTCGATGTCTTCGACGATGCCGGCGCGCTGGGCCAGCGGGTTGCGTGGCGCCCACAGCCAGCCCCCGGACCAGGCCGTAGCGCCGCCCAGCACTGGTGCCTTCTCCACCAGAATCACCCGCTTGCCCAGGTGCGCGGCGCTGACGGCTGCGGCCAGCCCGGCAGCGCCGGAGCCGATCACCAGCAGGTCGCAGTCGAGTGGGGTGTGAGGCATGGCAGGTCTCCGGATTTGTATTTATTGGAACTATGTTCCGGATTTTACGTTGGGCGCACGGAGGCGCCAAGAGTAGCGGGAGAGAAGGGCTTGGGATGTCGTGCGGTTAGCGGCCATTTGTCGTTCGCTTTGCCCTCGCTGTGTGGTGGAGGTATCAGCTTTCACCTGTGGACATGTTCAGGAGCTGTCGCTGCTGAAGCGCCTCCCACGGTGTGGCCTGAATACGTGGGCGTTTACCTGTGGGAGGGGCTTTAGCCGCGCTTGCTAGTTGCCGCGGCTAACGCGCCCTACTGGGATGAAGCGTTCTGCCTCAACTGCGGAAACGGCCGATGCGTTCCTGCAGTTCACCGCCGAGCCTGGCCAGTTCGGCACTGGACAAGGCCGTCTGCTCGGTGGCACTCGCGCTTTGTTCGCCGATGCTGCGCACGTTGTCCAGGCTGCGGTTGATCTCCATGGCCACCGCGCTCTGCTGTTCGGCGGCGCTGGCGATCTGCTGGTTCATTCGTTCGATCAACGCAACCGCCTGATTGATGTGCACCAGGCTCTGACCGGTTAGCTCGACGCTGCTCACCGCGTCCTGGCTCAGGCTCTGGCTGGCCTGGGTTTGGGCCACGGCCTTGTGCACGCGGTTCTGCAGGCTGGTGATCAGTGCCTCGATCTCGCTGGTGGAATCCTGTGTTCGGCGCGCCAGTGCGCGAACTTCATCGGCGACCACGGCGAAGCCGCGGCCTTGTTCTCCGGCGCGGGCCGCCTCGATGGCTGCGTTGAGTGCGAGCAGGTTGGTCTGCTCGGCGACTGCCTTGATCACGTCCAGCACCGTGCCGATGCGCTGGCTCTCGCCCTGCACTTGGTCGACGGTCTGGCCGGTCTGTGCGACCTCACTGGCCAGGCGCTCGATCTGCTCGATGACCTGGCGCACCTGTCGGTCACCATCGCGGGCCTGCAGTTCTGCCTGCTGTGCCGCTTGCGATGCCTGCTCCGCATCGCCGGCCACCTGTTGCACGCTGGCGACCATCTGCTGCATGGCGCAGGCGGTCTGACTGGATTCTTCGCTCTGCTCACGCACTCCGGCGCGGGTCTGTTCGCTGACCGCCGACAGTTGCTCGGCCGCGGCGGCGATCTGTGTCGCGCTACCGCCGATCTGCCCGATCAGTTCGCGCAGGTGGTCGCGCATGCTCTGCAGCGCCCCCAGCAGCTGACCGACCTCGTCGCGGCCAATGGCCGTGCGAGAACCGCTGAGATCACCGGCCGCCACCTGTTGGGCCAGCAGCAGGCAATTCCGTAGCGGGCCGACGATCAGACGGCGGATCAGCCAGCTGGCGAGCAGCGCCAGCACCAGCGCTGCGGTGGTCAGCAGGGCCAGGGTTTGCAGGGATTGGCGGTTGCCCTCCTGCATGGTGAGCTGCTGGCGCTGTTGCAGAGCGTCGCCATGTTGCAGCATGGCTTGCGCCAGGTCGGTCAGCCGGTTGCGGCTGTGCTGTTCGGCCTCGCGGCTTTGGCGATAGTGCTCGAAGGATTCGCGATAGCTGTCGAGCGCGCGCAGGGCTTCGTCCAGCGATGCCTGCTGCAGCGCTGCGAGTTGTGCGCGCAGTTGCTGCGCGGCCTCGGTCATGCTGGTGAAGCGTATTTGCCAGAGGTCGGCATCGGCATTGTCTGCGCTAAGGATGAACTGGCTTTCCGCCAGGCGCAGCTGCAGCAGGTTCTGGCTCAGGCGTGCCGCTGCCTCGGCCTGATCGACACCGCTCTGCGTGCCTGCCTGGCCTTCGAACAGTTGGTCACGAATCAGGTTGAACTGGTCCTGAGCGACCATCTCGAACTGGATCAGCGCTTCGTCGGCGCGGATCGCCATTCCGGTCTGTGCGGTGCTGGCTTGCGACTGTGTCGCGCGCAGTTGGGTGAACTGCTGCAGATAAGCGTCGTTGCCCTGCAGCAGTTGCTCGGTATGCGAAGAAAGAGCGGCCAATTGGTCGGCGATGCCGGCATGCTGATCGGCAATGGCCGCTTCATGGCCAGCCTGCGGTGCCAGCAGGTAATCCTTTTCCAGCAGGCGCAGCCGCAGGATCTGTTGTTTCAGGTCCGCCACCTGAAGCGATTGGCCGGCATGCCCGAGTATGTCGCTGGCGGTGCGCCAGCCACCCAGGGCCACCGCCAGGGTCAGCAGCATGACCAGTGAAAAGCCCAGCAGAAGCTTGTGCCCGACCTTGAGGTCGGCGCAGCGTTCGATAATCCAGCGCATGGTGGTACTACCTCGAACAGTTGCACATCAAAAAAAAGCCCGTCACGAGGACGGGCTGAACGTGCCGTAACACTAGGAGTCACTTGTGCAGCGATGTTGCGTGGTGCTTACAGAATCGACAGCGGGTAGTTGATGATCAGACGGTTCTCGTGCAGATCCTGGCCAACGTCGCGGCGCACATCGGAGTTACGCCAGCGAATGCTCAGGTTCTTCAGCGAGCCTTCCTGGATGGTGTAGGCCAGCTCGGATTCACGCCCCCACTCCTCGGCGTCGGTACGACCGCCGGCATGGATATTGGAACCGCTGACGTAGCGGTTCATCAGGGTCAGGCCCGGAATGCCCATACCGGCGAAGTTGTAGTCGTGACGAACCTGCCAGGAACGCTCTTCCGGGTTGTCGTAGCTGTTGGTGAAGCCGTCGTTGACCAGGGTGCCGCCGCTGGCGCCGTCGATCCGCATGAACTTGGTGTCGCCGCTCAGACGCTGGTAGGCCACCATGAAGGTGTTGTTGCCGCGCTTGGCGCTGAATGCGCCCTGGTACACCTTGTTGTCGAGGTTGCCGGCCTTGGCCGAGCCTTCTTCCTTGCCGGTGACGTAGCCGAGGTTGGCGCCCAGCACCCAGTCGCCGACCGGCTGGCTATGGGTCAGTTGCGCGTAGCTCTGCTGGTAGACGTTCTCCAGGCGGGCATGCCAGAGGCCGACCATGGTGTTGTTGCCGTTGAAGCGGTACTCACCGCCGCCGAAGTTGAAGTCGTCGCCTTCCACGCCGCCGAATGACATGTCCTCACGGCTGGCATCGTTGCGCTGGCTGTTCTTCCAGAACTGACCGCCGTACAGGGTCAGGCCGTCGATTTCGCTGGAGGTGAGCTGCGCACCCTGGAAGGTTTGCGGCAGGGAGCGGCCGTCATCGGCACGCAGGATCGGCAGCACGGCCATCCACTCGCCGACTTTCAGCTCGGTCTTGGAGATCTTGGCCTTGGCCGCCACGGCAGTGCGACCGAAGTCATCAGCGGCCTGGCCGTCGTCATGGATCGGCATCAGCTGGGTGTTGGCAGCGCCACGGTTGCCGTCTAGCTTGATGCTGTACAGGCCGAGCACATCGAGACCGAAGCCTACGGTGCCCTGGGTGTAGCCGGAGCGGGCATCGAGGATGAAGCTCTGGGTCCAGCCCTCAGCCTGGCCCTGGCGCTCGCCGTTGACGATCGGGTCGGTGCCGTTGAGGTAGTTACGGTTGAAGTAGTAATTGCGCAGGCCGAGGGTGACCTTGGCGTCTTCGACGAAGCCGGCAGCCTGAACGCCGACCGAGAGGCTGGAGGCCATGACGGCAACGGCGATTGCGCTGGGCGCGAGGTAAAGAGCTTTTTTCATTGTTATCGCTTCCTTTTGCAAGGTTAAGAACCCCTCCGCAACGGCGAAAACGCCTCTACATCGGGGGTGTTGGCAGTTATTCGGGGGCAGTGGCGTCTGTCTGAATGCAATGCGCGTCCTCTGTCAGGTCAGCCAGCGCACCAGGCACAGGGTGATCGATGGGAAGAGCACGAGGATGACCACGCGCACGATGTCCGAAATCAGGAACGGCACGATGCCTCTGAAGGCGTCCCGCATGGGAATGTCGCGTGCCATGCCGGCGATCACGTACACGTTCATGCCCAGCGGCGGGGTGACCATGCCGATCTCCACCACCATCAGGGCCAGGATGCCGAACCAGATGGCTTTCTCCGTCTGGTCCAGGCCATAGAAGTCCAGCCCCATGATCACCGGGAAGAAGATCGGGATGGTCAGCAGGATCATCGACATGGTGTCCATCACGCAGCCGAGGATCAGGTACAGGATGAGAATCCCGGCCAGCACCAGAAACGGCGGCAGACCTGCTCCGCTAATGGCTTCGGCGATGAAGTTGGGCAGTTGCGAGATGGCCAGGAAGGCATTCATCACATCGGCGCCGAGCAGGATCATGAAGATCATCGCGGTGGTCACGCCGGTGCCCAGCAACACTTCCTTGAGTTCGGCCAGGCGCATCTTGCCCAGGGTGAAGGCGAAGAAACCCGTGCCCACGGTACCGATGGCCGCTGCCTCGGTCGGGGTGAACCAACCGCCATAGATGCCACCGAGCACGACCAGGAAAATCAGCAGCACCGGCCAGACGCCTTGTTGCGCCTGCAGCCGCTGTTTCCAGCTCGAGCGTTCCTGAGCAGGCCCCGAGTCGGGGAACAGGCGCACGTAGATGGCCACGGCGATCATGTAGCCGATGACGGCAAGGATGCCCGGCACGAAGGCGGCCATGAACAGCGTGGAGATGTTCTGCTGGGCGAGGATGGCGTAGATCACCAGCACCACCGAGGGCGGGATGAGAATGCCCAGGGTGCCGCCCGCTGCCAGGCAACCCACGGCCAGCGAGTTGGAGTACTTGTAGCGACGCAGCTCCGGCAGGGCCACCTGGCCCATGGTCGCCGCGGTCGCCACCGATGAACCGCAGACCGCGCCGAAGGCGGCGCACGAGCCGATGGCGGAGATAGCCAGGCCGCCGCGCCAGTGTCCGACCATGGCGGCCGCGGCCCGGAACAGGCCCGTAGCCAGGCCGCCGCGCGAGGCGAACTGGCCCATCAACAGAAACAGCGGGATCACCGACAGGTCGTACACGGTGTAACGGGCGTAGGCCACCGTCTTCAAATAATTGAGCAGCGGGTCCCAGCCGCTGATCGAGACGTAACCGGCGATACCGGTCAGCAGCATGGCGATGGCGATCGGAATACGGATGGCCAGCAGAACCAGCAGGAATGCGAGAAACAGCCCGCCCAGTGCGACGCTGCTCATTGCTGGCCCCCTTCGCCACGCTGGTCGAGCCAGGCGGTGTACAGGGAAACGATGGCCAGCAGGGCGAAGGACGGGGCGAAGGGGGTCATCGACCACCACATCGGAATGCCCATGATGATCGACTCTTCACCGTTACGGTAGGTGTCCAGGGTGCCGATCACCGAGCGCCAGGCCAGCAGTGCCGCGCAGGCGGCCATCAACAGGCAGCCGAGGGTGTCGAGATGGCGGCGCAGTGCTGCCGGCGCACGCAGGGTGAACGCATCGACGATGACATTGTTGCGACGCAGCTGGCACAGCGGCAGGAAACTCACCACGGCGATGCCGCAGCCCATCTGCACCAGCTCGACGTCACCGAGCAGTGGTGCATCGAACAGGCTGCGCATGGTGATGCTGTAGGCCGACAGCAGGGTAATGGCGACCAGTACCAGGCCACCGGCCATCGCCAGCCAGCATGCCAGCGTGTCGAGCAACTGGCCGAATGGGCGCGTGCGCTGGGGCTGCCCAGGCAAGGCAGGGTTTTCGATCATGAGCGGACTCCGCAAGGCCGGCACCCGAGATGCCGGCCAGGACAACGAGGGTTGGCGATCAGTTCGACAGCTTGGCGTTGTAGCTTTCGATCAGGTCGCGCACTTCTTGCAGCAGCGCGGCGCCGTTTTCGTTGCCCTTGCTCTCGACTTCCTTGATCCAGTCGTTGTCCAGCTTGCGGCCGATGGCCATCCACTTGGCCTGCTCCTCGGCGGGCAGCACATAGATCTCGTTGCCACGCGATTCGGCCAGTTTGTGTCCGGTCTCGATCACGTTGGTGTCCCAGATATGCCCGGCCTGGCGTGACAGTTCGCGGCCGCTGTTGTCGTCGATGATCTTGCGCAGGTCATCGGGCAGGCTGGCGTACTTGGCCGGGTTCATCGCCAGCACCAGGGCGGTGTGCATCAACGCCGGCTGGCCCGGTGCCATTTCGGTGTGGTACTTGACCAGCTCCTGCAGTTTCAGAGCCGGGACCACGTCCCAGGGCAGCACGGCGCCATCGACCACGCCCTTGGACAGCGCTTCCGGCACCTGCGGTACCGGCATGGCCACCGGGGTGGCGCCAAGCATGGAGATCAGCTTGGTAGACACGCGGTTGGCCGAGCGCAGTTTCAGACCGCGGAAGTCGGCCAGGCTGCGCACCGGTTTTTTCGCGGTGTGCAGCAGCGCACCGTCGGTCAGGTGAGTGGCGAGCAGATGAACGTCGGCAAGCTCCTTCTGCCCATGGGCTTCGAGGAAATCCCACATGGCCTGGCTGCTGGCTTCGGAAGAGCGGCTCATGAAAGGCATCTCGAATGCCGATGCCAGAGGGAAGCGACCGCTGGTGTAGCCAGGCAGGGTCCAGACGATGTCGGCGACGCCATCACGCGCCTGGTCGATCAGTTGCGGCGGGGTGCCGCCCAGCTGCATGGACGGGTAGAACTGAAACTGGATGCGGCCATTGGATTCGGCGGTGATTTTCTCTGCCCAGGGTTTGAGAAAGTCGGCCTGGGTCACCGAATGGGCGGGCAGGAAGTGGTGAACCTTGAGGGTGACCTCGGCCTCGTCGGCGTTGGCCCAGGTCATGACGCTGGTGGCAAGCAGCGTCAGCAAAGCCTTGGAAAGCTTGTGCATCGCAAATGTCCTTTCTTATTCATTGTTAGTAGGCGACTCAGGTACAGCCAAATTCGGCTGCAGTACTGCCGCCGCTAGGATTCGCTGTTCGCATGGTGCGAGTTAGCGAGGGGCTATTCAATTCGATTAACGACTTAGTGTGCGATAAACGAACGAATTGCATGGGCCCGGCGCGCTGATGAACGTGCCGGGCGAATAGCGCTCATTACTCCTGTTCTATGGGTTCGTAGGGCAGGCCGACATAGTTTTCGGCGATGGTCCTGCGGCCAGCTTCGGAGCTGACGAAGTAGTCCAGCTCGGTCTCCTGCATGCGGCGGCTGAAGGCGTCGGTGTCAGGGAAGCGATGCAGCATCGAGGTCATCCACCAGGAGAAGCGTTCGGCCTTCCAGATACGCCGCAGGCAGATCGCCGAGTAGCGTTCGAGCAGATCGCTACGGCCTTCGCGGTAAACCTTGAGCAGTATGCGGTACAGCGTGCTGACGTCACTGGCGGCCAGATTCAAGCCCTTGGCGCCGGTTGGCGGCACGATGTGCGCGGCATCGCCGAGCAGGAACAGGCGGCCATACTGCATCGGTTCGACAACGAAGCTGCGCAGTGGCGCGATGCTCTTTTCGATCGAGGGGCCAGTGATCAGCTGGCTGGCAACCGGCTCCGGCAGGCGCCGTTTGAGCTCGTCCCAGAAGCGCTCGTCGGGCCAGTCCTCGACCTTCTCTTCGGCGGCGACCTGCACGTAATAGCGGGTGCGTGTCGGTGAGCGCATGCTGCATAGGGCGAAGCCGCGCTCATGATTGGCGTAGATCAGCTCTTCATGCACCGGTGGCGTGTCGGCGAGGATGCCCAGCCAGCCGAACGGGTACACCCGCTCGAATTCCTCAAGCACACCAGCCGGTATGGATTGCCGGGATACGCCATGGAAGCCGTCGCAGCCTGCGATGTAGTCGCACTCCAGACGCTGCGCGCGGCCTTCGTGTTCGAAGGTCAGATAAGGGCGTTCGCCCTTGAGTTCGTGCAGCCGGACCTGGCTGGTGTTGTACAGGGTGACGGCGCCGCTGGCCTGGCGGGCCTCCATCAGATCGCGGGTGACTTCGGTCTGGCCGTAGACCATCACGCCTTTGCCGCCGGTCAGGCTTTTGAGATCGATGCGTTCGCAGCGGCCATCGAAGGCCAGTTGGAAACCGTCGTGCGGCAGGCCTTCGCGCTCCATACGGGCGGCCACGCCGGCCTCGCGCAACAGATCGACCATGCCCTGCTCGAGCACGCCGGCGCGGATGCGGCCGAGTACATAGTCCGGGCTCTGGCGCTCGACAATGACGTTGTCGATGCCGGCATTGTGCAGCAGTTGGCCAAGTAACAGCCCGGAAGGGCCGGCGCCGATGATGGCGACTTGTGTCTTCATTATTGTTCTCCTGTCGACGGAGCCTGAGCGCCGTGCCTGTATTTTTTGTGGATAGGGCAGGGCTTTGAAGGCACTATCGGTATCGTTTCTTGGACTTTTCATGGTTTTGGAGGGCGGCGTGCTGAAATCCCCCGAGGTGGCGGTACCGGTCTTCAAACTCTATGGCGAGACCGCTGCCTGGCCGACGCCGGATCTCATCCATTGCGAGTCGATCCCCGAGCGCAGCCGCTTGCATGGCTGGGAAATCCGCCCGCACCGGCATGGCGATCTGGTGCAATTGCTGTACGTACAGGCTGGTCGCGCCGAGCTCGAGGTGGAGGGCCATGTGCACTGCGTGGAGCGACCGTCGCTGCAGCTGATTCCGGCGATGAGCGTGCACGGCTTTCGCTTCTCCCAGGACATACGCGGCTATGTGCTGAGCATGGCGCTGCCGCTGGTGGAGCAGCTCAGCAGCACCCTGGACAGTCAGGTGACGCGAATGCCGATCTGCTATCCGCTGGGCGATGAGGTGCGTCACCTGGATGCGCTGTTCGAGTCGATCTCTCAGGAGTACGGCCGCCAGGCGCCGGGGCGCGACCTGATGCTGCAGTCGCTGATCAGCGTCTTGCTGGTGTCGGTCAATCGTCGCTGGCTGGCCGTGTCGAGCGCTCGCGAATCGACCCAGGATCGCGGGCGCGAGCACATCGCGGCGTTCGCACGGTTGCTGGAAATGCACTTTCGCGAGCACTGGACCATCGAGCGCTATGCCGAGGCGATCGGCATCAGCGCGGCGCATCTCAATGCCTTGTGTCGGCGTCTGGCCGGGCAGTCGGCGCTGCGCATGATTAACCAGCGGCTGGTGCTGGAGGCCAAGCGCTGCCTGGTCTACACGGTGATGACGGTAAATCAGGTGTCGGACAGCCTGGGGTTTTCCGAGCCGGCCTATTTCTCACGGTTCTTCAAGCGCGAGGTGGGCGTGTCGCCCAAGGTATTCCGTATTCAGCGCTGAGCACGGGCCAGGCGTGGAGCAAAATGCAAAAAGCCGCTGCCACGATTACCGTGGCAGCGGCTTTTGCCACGAGCCTTTCGGCTCAGGCAAGGATCACGGCTTGGGAATGCCGACCGAGTCCGGGGCGACCTCGATGGCCTTGGCCTTGTACATCGACCAGGTGGTGACCGACTGCCAGCGCTTGAGGAACTCCTCGGCTTCGGCGCCGTTGAGGTTCAGGCTCTGCGCGCCGAAGTTTTTCAAGAAGCCCTGGAACTCGGGGTTGGCCACGGCTTTGGCATAGGCATCGACCAGCTTCTGCTTGACGTCATCCGGGGTGTCCTTGCGTACGAAGGCGCCCCAGAACGGACCCCAGGGCAGGTACTCGGCAATCGCCGGCAGCGACTTGGTGATCGGCTCCACGCCCGGCAGCTCCGGGGTTTCCTCGGTGGCGAACACGGCCAGGGCCTTGAGCTTGCCGCTGCGTACCAGCTCGCGCGCGGCGGCCAGGCTCAGCGGCATGAAGTCGATGTGCTTGCCCATCAGTGCGGTGATGCCGGGGCCGTCGCCGCCGAAGGTCACTTCACGCACTTTCAGTTCGTCCACCGCGTTGATCATCGCGCTGACGGTGCTCGGCAGGCCGCCGGCGCCGGTGGAACCCATGCGCAGGGTGTCCGGGTTGGCCTTGGCGGCAGCCAGCAGCTCGGCCATGTTGTTGAACGGCGCATCGGCGTTGGCGGCGATCACCACCACGTTCTGGCCGATGATGCTGACCGGGTAGAAGTCGGCATAGTCGAAGTCGGCCAGTTTCAGCACCTTGTACAGCTGCGGGTTTTCCGCGCCGAGCAGGACGGTGTAGCCATCGGGGCGCTGGGTCTTGACGAAGGTGCTGCCGATCACGGCGGTGCCGCCCGGGCGGTTGTTGAGGATGAACTTGCCACCCAGCTCCTTCTCCACGTACGGGGTCAGGCTGCGCATGACGTTGTCGGTGGCGCCGCCCGCGCCCCAGGGAATGACCGCCTGGATGCTGCGCTCGGGGTATTCGGCGTGGGCTGGCAGAGCCATGGTGAGGGCGCTGAGTCCGAGAGCGGCGCCAGTCAGTAGCGATTTGAACATGTGGAGACTCTCCATCGGTTGTTGTTGTGAGCCCCAGTAGGCCGGGGCACGCCTGGTGAAACCGGTATCAGCCGCGGGCCGAAGCCGGGCTGAACTTGCTCTTGATCTTCTTCAATAGCGGGGTGTTGCCCAGCAGGATCAGCACCACCGCGGCGGTGAGAATCAGCGATAGCGGACTGCTGATCAGGCCCTGCAGCAGCTCCACCGGGTTGTCGCCGGCCGAGGACATGGCCTGGCGGTACGAGGTGTCCATCAGCGGGCCGAGGATGGCGCCGAGGATGATCGGGCCCATCTGGAAACCGAAGATCTTCAACAGGTAGCCGAGTATTCCGAAGCCGAGCATCCAGTACACCTCGGTCATGCTGCTGTTGATCGAGTAGGTACCGACCACGCACAGCACCAGGATCAGCGGAATCAGCACGGCCTTGGGCATCTCCACGAACTTGGCGAAGAGCTTGATGCCCATCAGGCCGAAGATCATCAGGAACACGTTGGCCAGCAGCAGGTTGCCGACGGTGAAGTAGAAGATGTGCGGGTTTTCCACCATCAGCATCGGGCCGGGATTCAGGCCGTGCACCACCAGGGCGCCGATGATCACCGCGGTGACCGCGTCCCCAGGCATGCCCAGGGTCAGCATCGGCACGTAGGCGCCACCGACCGCTGCGCTGTTGGCGGTTTCCGGCGCGATCAGACCCTCGTAGGCGCCCTTGCCGAACGGCTTGGTCGGGTTCTTCACGGTGCGCTTGGCATGGTCGTAGGCCATCAGCGCGGCGATGTCGCCACCGACACCCGGCAGCACGCCGACGATGACGCCAATGACCGAAGTGCGGATCGACAGCGGCAGGAACTTCAGCACCATGGCGAAGGAGGGCAGGATCTTGTCCACCTTTTGGCGGATCACCGGGTTGTCGAGGTTGTGCAGTTGATAGAAGGCCTCGGCGACGCCGAACAGGCCGATCATCAGCACCACGTAATGGATGCCACCCATCAGCTCGACCTGGCCCAGGGTGAAGCGGCCTTCGGCAGTGACCGGGTCCATGCCCACCAGGCCAATGACCGCGCCGAGGGCGGCGGCGAAGATGCCCTTGGCCAGCGAGCCTTC
Source organism: Ectopseudomonas mendocina (assembly GCF_016008875.1). Taxonomy (GTDB): domain Bacteria; phylum Pseudomonadota; class Gammaproteobacteria; order Pseudomonadales; family Pseudomonadaceae; genus Aquipseudomonas. Next base: position 246,460 of record NZ_JADTQG010000002.1, on the reverse strand, counting down.
GGCCAGGCTGCCGACCAGCAACAGGCCGATGGCCGCGACCAGAAAGTAGTCGCGCGGGGCGAAGCGCAGAGCCAGGTCGCCGATCAGCGGCGCGGCGCTGGCCAGCATCAGGGTGCCGACGATACCGCCGACCACCGACATCACGGTGCTCAGGCCGATCGCACGCCCGGCTTCGCCCTGTTGCGCCAGCGGGTAGCCGTCGAAGGCCGTCGCCACCGAGGAAGGTGCGCCGGGGATGTTCAGCAGGATGGCGCTGCGCGAGCCACCGTAGACGCCGCCGATGAAGATGCCGACGATCAGCGCCAGCGCGTCGTTGACGTCCCAGGCGAAGGTGAAGGACACCAGGATGGAGACTGCCATGGTCACCGACAGGCCCGGGATGGCGCCGATGTAGATGCCGGCGAAGGTGCCCAGCGCAGTCAGCATCAGCAGCTGCGGGTCACTCCAGGCCATCAGCAGGTAGGAAAGGGTATCGCTCATCTCGGGTGCCTCGTTATGGCAGGTAAACGCTGAAGGCCAGGCTGAACAGCAGGTAGATCAGCACCAGCAACATCGCTGCGATCAGGATTGCGTTGAGGACGCGGCCACTGCGCAGGTAAACGATCGAAAGCACCAGGAAAAGGAAGGTGCTGACGTAGAAACTGACCCACTGGATCGCCGCCAGGTACACCACGGCCAGCAGACCGAAGACCAGCGTGCGGCGGGGGAAATGGGTGACGCGAAACTGCCGGAACGCATCCAGCCAGCCACTGCAATCGGGCTTGGTTTTGCCGATCAGCTCGCCGGCGATCTTGAGCGCGGACAGGATCATCACCAGTGCGACGCCGAGAGGAAATGCCCCTGGCGAGTTGACCGAGGAAAAACCGGAAATCTGATAGGCCAGGTAGAAGATCGCCAGGCTGAAAACCAGCAGCAGGACACAGAATGTGCGCTCGCCTACCAGCATCTTTTCTGTCTTGTTCATGCAATCGCTCCGACAGTGGGGAGGGTAAGGGCCGAGTCAGGCTTTGCGCGCAGGCGGCAGCTTGGCAATCAGCGTGCTGATCGGGCGCAGCCAGGAAACCCTGGGCATGTCATGACAGGCGGGAGTGAGGATGGGCATGGCCAGAGTGGACAGCGATGACCAGTCGTCGAGCGACGAGCTGGGAGCCGGGCGAGGAGCGATCCGGGCGGTCGGGGCACGCAGGTGCAAAGGCTGTGACATGACAATTGACCTTCTTATATTTATTGGCTGCTGAAACTTTCGAAGCGTGGTGCACAGGCAGAAGATCACTTCGTTTTCAGGCGTGGTTGGAATAGTGGGCCGACCATACCGGCCATTTCAATTCGCCAAACGGAGTTTTGTTCGATAACCGAACAAGAACGAACCGGTTAGTACATTATGCGGTGCGCCGGCAGTATCGCGCGTCAGCGGCTCAGCATCCAGAGGTTCGCGCCCGTCTGGCTCGCATCGGCGGGCGCTTGTCTCTTAGAATCGGCGCAAATTTTCCAGGATCCTCCCATGGCCGGCAGTCAGATCGAACGTGCGCTCAGCCTTCTCGAAAGTCTCACTCGCGACGCCCGTGGCGTGCCGATGCAGGCGCTGGCCGATGAGTTGGGCATTCCCAAGAGTGCTACGCATCGCATGCTCGCCGAGCTGAGCCGCCTGGGCTACGTGCGCCAGGATGCGCTGACCAGTCGCTATCGGCTGACGACCAAGCTGGTGGCGCTGGGCTTTCGCTACCTGGCGGGCAGCGGCGCCGATGTGCTGCAGCCGATCCTCGACGGTCTGGCGCAGAGCAGCGGCGAGCTGGTGCGTCTGGGCGTGATCGAAGGCGAGCGTCAGACCTGGATCGCCAAGAGCCAGGGGGCTCGCTCCGGCCTTCGCTACGACCCCGACATGGGCCGTGACGCGCCGCTGTTCTACACCGCCTCGGGGCATGCCTGGCTGGCCAGCATGAGCGATGCCGAGGCTTTGGGGCTGGTCGCCCGGCAGGGCATCGCCGATCCTGCCGAACTCGGCCCCAACGCGCCGCGCAGCGAGCAGGAACTGTTGCAGCGTCTGGCTTTGGCGCGTCAGCAAGGGTACGCCTGGGTCATGGAAAGCTCGTCGCTGGGCACCGCAGCCCTGGCCGCCGTGGTCCGCCACCCCGTCGAAGGGCGGGTGATCGGTGTGCTGAGCATTGCCGGGCCCAGCGCCCGTTTGCCGTTGATGCGCATCGAGCAGCTGGCGCCCGAACTCCTGGCCGCCGCCGCCGAGCTGTCCGCCGCCAGCCCCGCCTCCGAGTTGTTCGCCTGAGCAGTTAGCAAGCGACACGCCTACCTCATCGTAGGAGCGGCTTCAGCCGCTAAACTCCTGAGCCACGCACTGATCAGCACAAAAAACGTGGGAGGGGCTTTAGCCGCGACAAAGGCTCGCGGCTAAAGCCCCTCCCACGTGTTGTTAATCACGATTTGACGCTGCGGCGGGGCCTCGCGCAATGAACTCACTACACCGGCTCCTGGGTGCTGTCGCACGCCTCGCATTTTCGTCTTGCGTAATTTTTGGAACTAAGTTCTAAATATTAAAAAGCGCCTACTGCATCCGGCGCACACGCGAGCACGACAACAAGAGGATCACCGCGTGACCGTTCCCCTACGTATTGCCCTGATCGGTGCCGGCATCATGGGTCGTCAGCACTATCAGCACCTGCAGAACCTGGCCGAAGCGCAATTGTGCGCGATCGCCGACCCTGGCCCGCAGGCCGAGGCGTTTGCCAACGAGTGCGGCGTGGCGTATTTCGCCGACCACCGGCAGATGCTGGAGCAGGTTCGGCCCGAGGCCGTAATCGTTGCCAACCCCAACGCCCTGCATGTCGGCACCGCACTCGACTGCATCGCGGCCGGTGTCCCGGTGCTGCTGGAAAAGCCGGTCGGCGTGCATCTGGACGAGGTGCGCGAACTGGTCGCTGCCAGCGAGCGCAGCGGGGTGCCGGTGCTGGTCGGCCATCATCGCCGGCACAATCCGCTGATCGCCCGCGCCCGCCAGTTGATCGAGCAAGGCACGCTGGGCCACCTGACCACGGTGACCGCGCTGTGGCAGGTGCAGAAGCCCCACAGCTATTACGACATTCCCTGGCGCCGCGAGGCCGGTGCCGGGATGCTGCTGACCAATCTGATCCACGATCTCGATCTGCTGCGGCACCTGTGCGGCGAGGTGCGTCAGGTGCAGGCCATCACCAGCAACGGCGTGCGCGGCTTCGCCAACGAAGACAGCGCGGCGGTGCTGCTGCAGTTCGAAGGCGGTGCGCTGGGCAGCCTGACCGGTTCTGATGCCGCCGCCGCGCCCTGGAGCTGGGAGCTGACATCGGGCGAGAACCCGGTCTACCCGCGCCAAGCCGACCAGCCCTGCTACCTGCTCGCCGGCACGCGCGGGGCCCTGAGCATTCCGCAGCTCAAATGCTGGCACTACGCCGAGGCCGGCGCCGGTTGGCATCAGCCGCTGCAGCAGGTGCAGGAGCGCTTCGACGCCGACGAAGCCTTGCGCCGTCAGCTCCTGCATTTCATCGAAGTCGCCCGCGGCCAGGCGCAGCCGCTGGTCAGCGCTGCCGATGCCGGTCGTACCCTGGCGCTGGTCGAGGCCATTCGCCAGGCGGAAACGGGCCGCGCCTGCACTCCCGAAACCATCTGAGCAGAGAGTCATGATGAGCGAACGCATTCTGTCCCTGGCCGCCCTGACCGTACTCGAGCTGTCACCTCCGGAAATGGTCGAAGTCGCAGCGCGCGCCGGCTACAGCCATGTTGGCTTGCGTCTGGTGCCGGCCACGCCGCAGGAGCATCACTTCCCGCTGGTCGCCGATGCCGCGCTGCGCGCGCAGACCCTTCAGCGCCTGTGCGATACCGGCATCCGGGTGCTGGATGTGGAGATCCTGCGCCTGACGCCGGACACCCGTGTCAGCGATTTCGAGGCCATTCTCGCCGTGGGGGCCGAATGCGGCGCCAGCGAACTGCTGGTGGCCGGCAACGACCCAGACGAGGCGCGCCTGACCGACAACTTCGCCGCACTCTGTGACCTTTCCGCGCAGTACGGCCTGCATCCGCATCTGGAGTTCATGCCCTGGACCGACGCTCGCGACCTGCCCCAGGCGGCGCGTATCGTCGACGCGGCGGGGCGCAGCAATGGTTGCGTACTGGTCGATGCCTTTCACTTCGACCGTTCGGCCTCGCGTCTGCAGGACCTGGCGGCGATGCCCGCCGAGCGCCTGCGCTACGCTCAATTGTGCGACGTGGCCGGGCCGCGCCCGGACGACATGGACGAGATCCTGCGCCAGGCGCGCAACGAGCGGCGTTTCCCCGGCGAGGGCGATTGCGACCTGCCGGGCCTGCTGCGAACCCTGCCGGCGAACATCCCGCTGAGCCTGGAGATTCCCACCCGGCAGTTGCTGGAGCAGGGCGTCAGCGCGTTGCAGCGGGCCAGCATGGCGCTGGAGAAGACACGGCAGGTGCTTGACCGTCAGTCGTAATCCCGCCAGCAGTTGCCGCAGCCGAGATAGGCGCTGCTCGGTTGCGGCCTGTATAGTTAGTTGTCTTGCTATCTTTTTGCGGCGCGTCCGCTTTCCGGGTATTTCATGAGCACCACTGCATTGTCCGGCGCCAATCATCCGCTCAAGGGGATCGGCCTGATGGTGCTGGCGACCTTCCTGTTCGCCAGTCACGATGCCATGTCCAAATACCTGTCGGGCTTCTACCCGATCATCCTCATCGTATGGGCGCGCTATCTGGTGCACACCCTGCTGATGGCGGGCATCTTCCTGCCGCAATCCGGGCTACGCGTGCTGCGCACCAAACGTCCTGGTCTGCAGGTACTGCGGGCGCTGTGTCTATTGGGTGTGAGCCTGCTGTTCACCACCGGCCTGATGTTCATTCCGCTGGCCGAGGCGACCTCGGTGATCTTTCTCGCGCCGTTGCTGGTGACCGCGCTGTCGGTGCCGCTACTCGGCGAGCGCGTCAGCGCGGGGCAGTGGGCCGCGGTGATCATCGGCTTCATCGGCGTGCTGATCATCGTGCATCCGGGCGGCAGCCTGTTCACGCCGGCGGTGCTGCTGCCGCTGAGCGCCGCGTTGTGTTTCAGCGTCTACCAGATCCTCACTCGGCGTTTGAGCGAAGTGGACAGTGCGACCACCAGCAACTTCTTCGCCGGCCTGGTCAACACCCTGGTGATGAGCCTGCTGGTGCCGTTCTTCTGGCATGTACCGAGCGTCACGCACGGCCTGATGATGCTGGCGCTGGGCGGTTGTGGCATGGCTGCCCACCTGATGCTGACCCACGCTTTCCGCCACGCGGCCCCCGCCTTGCTGGCGCCGTTCGGCTACGTGCAGATCGTCTTCGCCGGCCTGCTGGGTCTGCTGGTATTCCAGCACACACCCGATACCACGGCGTTGATCGGCATCCTCATCATCTGCCTCAGTGGCCTGGCTGCGGCCTGGCAGAGCCGGAAGCAGTCTCGCAAATGACAGTGTTCGATTATCGAACGGAAAACTAACCAGTTCGTTCATTTTGAATTGCTGATCTCCCCAGCCCTGCCAATAATCCAGGCTACGAACAATCCATGAGCGCCGACCAACCGGCCGAGTGAGGGCTCATGAGCACGTCTCGATCCCTCCACTCCGCCCGCTACGGCGCCGCCTCAGCCCGGAGCCGTCTATGCAGCGTTCAATTGCCACCGTTTCCCTCAGCGGTACCCTGCCCGAGAAGCTCGAAGCCATTGCCGCCGCCGGCTTCGACGGCGTGGAAATCTTCGAGAACGACCTGCTCTACTACGACGGCAGCCCCGGCGAGATTCGCAAGCGCTGCGCCGACCTTGGCCTGGCCATCACCCTGTTCCAGCCGTTTCGTGATTTCGAGGGCTGTCGCCGCGACCGCCTACAGCGCAACATCGACCGTGCCGAGCGCAAGTTCGACCTGATGCAGGAGCTGGGCACCGACCTGGTGCTGGTGTGCAGCAACGTCGCCGCCGACTCGCTGGGCGATGACGAAATCCTTATCGACGACCTGCGCCTGCTCGGCGAGCGTGCCGGCGCACGTGGCCTGCGCATCGGTTATGAAGCGCTGGCCTGGGGCCGTCACGTCAATACCTACCAGCAGGTATGGAACCTGGTGCGCCAGGCCGACCATCCGGCTGTCGGGGTGATCCTCGACAGCTTCCACACCCTGTCGCTCAAGGGCGACCCGGCAGCCATTGCCGATATTCCCGGCGACAAGATCTTCTTCGTGCAGATGGCCGATGCGCCGATTCTGGCGATGGACGTGCTGGAGTGGAGCCGTCACTTCCGCTGCTTCCCTGGGCAGGGCGAGTTCGATCTGGCGGGTTTCCTCGCGCCAATCCTGCGTAGCGGTTATCGCGGCCCGCTGTCGCTGGAGATCTTCAACGATGGCTTCCGCGCCGCGCCGCCCCGGCAGAACGCCGCCGACGGCCTGCGCTCGCTGCTCTATCTGGAGGAGAAGACCCACAAGCGTCTGGAGAAAGAGGGCTATCAGATCGAGCCGGGCGTGCTCTTCACCCCGCCTGCGGCGCACCGCTACGACGGCGTGGAATTTCTCGAGTTCGCCGTCGACGAGGCCGTCGGCGCGCGTCTCTCCGGCTGGCTGGAGCGCCTGGGCTTCGCCCACGCCGGCCAGCACCGCTCCAAGGACGTCAGCCTGCTGCGTCAGGGCGATATCAATATCGTGCTCAATGCCGAGCCCTATTCCTTCGCGCACAACTTCTTCGAGTCGCACGGCCCTTCGCTCTGCGCCACCGCGCTGCGGGTAAGGAACGGCGCGCAGGCACTGCAGCGTGCCTGCGACTACCGCGGCCAGCCCTATCGCGGCCTGGTCGGGCCCAACGAGCGGGAAATTCCAGCCGTGCGCGCACCGGACGGCAGCCTGATCTATCTGGTGGAGCAGGGCGGAGAAGGGCAGACCATCTACGACACCGATTTCAGCCTCGATGCCAACGCCCAGGCCAGCGGCGGGCTGCAACGCATCGATCACATGGCCCTGGCGCTGCCGGCCGACTCGCTCGACAGCTGGGTGCTGTTCTACAAGAGCCTGCTGGATTTCGAAGCCGACGACGAAGTGGTGCTGCCCGATCCCTACGGCCTGGTGAAAAGCCGTGCGATCCGCAGCCGCTGCAGCTCGATCCGCCTGCCGCTGAACATCTCGGAGAACCGCAACACCGCCATCGCCCATGCGCTGTCCAGCTATCAGGGCTCCGGCGTGCATCACATCGCCTTCTCCTGCGACGACATCTTCGCCGAGGTGGCGCGGGCCAAGGAGGCCGGCGTGCCGCTGCTGGAAATTCCGCTGAACTACTACGATGACCTGGCCGCGCGCTTCGATTTCGACGACGAGTTCCTCAGCGAGCTGGCCTACTACAACGTGCTGTACGATCGTGATGCCCAGGGCGGCGAGCTGTTCCACGTCTACACCGAGCCGTTCGAGGAACGCTTCTTCTTCGAGATCATTCAGCGCAAGGGCGGCTATGTGGGCTACGGCGCCGCCAACGTCGCGGTACGTCTGGCGGCCATGGCCAAGGCGCGCAGCGGTGGCTTGAAGCGGCCGCGGCTGTAAAACCGGGCGATGCGGCAACCGCTCGGTTGCCGCTGCCTGGCGGCTGTCCGGCCTGCCATAATCCGCACTACCAATACCTATAAAAAAGACATCGCCGTATGACCGAAGCCGTTGCCAACCTGGCCAGCCAACCTACCGAGGTGGTGCGCAAGGTACGTAAGAACAACCCGGAGAAGACCCGCGAGAGCATTCTCCAGGCCGCCATCACGGAGTTCGTCCAGCAGGGCCTGTCCGGGGCTCGTGTGGACGCCATCGCCGAGCGTACCGCGACCTCGAAGCGGATGATCTACTACTACTTTGGCAGCAAGGAGCAGCTCTACCTCGAGGTGCTGGTCAAAGTCTACGGCGATATCCGCGGTACCGAGAGTCGCCTCGACCTGGCCTCGCTGCCGCCGGTACTGGCGATCCGCCGACTGGTGGAGTTCACCTTCGATCACCACGACCGCAACGTCGACTTCGTGCGTATCGTCAGCATCGAGAACATTCACTACGGTGAGTACGTCAAGCAGTCGCCGGCCATCCGCCAGATGAGTAACGTGGTGCTCGACACCCTCGGCAAGACCCTGCGTCGCGGCGAGGAGGAGGGGATTTTCCGACCTGGTATCGATGTGCTCGACGTGCACCTGCTGATCAGCTCGTTCTGCTTCTACCGGGTATCCAACCGTCACACCTTCGGCGAAATATTCCAGATCGACCTGCCTGACGAACAGGTCAAGCAGCGCCATAAGACGATGATCTGCGACGCCGTGCTGCGTTATATCCAGGGCTGAGCAGATATGAAAAAGCCCCTGGCAGGGTTGTCGCTGCCAGGGGCTTTTTGCATGGGCTCAGAAACTGGCGAAGTGCGCCTGCATGCGTTCGGCATCGGCCGGGCGGCCGCTGAACAGCTCGAACGCCTTGACCGCCTGGAACACCGCCATGGTGCCGCCATCCAGCGTGCGGCAGCCGAGGGCGCGGGCGTGGCGCAGCAACTCGGTCTCCAGCGGGAAGTAGATGATCTCCGCGACCCACAGTCCGGCATGCAGCAATTCGCTTGGCAGTGGCGTGCCCGGCAGCTTGGCCATGCCCACCGGCGTGGTGTTGACCAGGCCGTCGGCTGCGGCGACTTCACCGGCCAGGTCGTCACCCGCGAAAGCGCGCTCGGCACCAAAGTGTGCGTTGAGATTGTCCGCCAGGGCCTGGGCGCGGCCTGGCTCCACCTCGAAAATGCACAGGCGCTCCACACCTTCGGCAAGCAGGGCATGCGCCACGGCGGCGCCAGCGCCACCAGCGCCCATCTGCACCACGCGCCGGCGGGCCACATTGGGCAGGCCACGTCGAAAACCTTCGGCGAAGCCCAGGCAGTCGGTGTTGTGGCCGACGCGCTTGCCATCTTTGAGTACTACCGTGTTCACCGCACCAATGCCCCGTGCTTCGTCCGACAGCTCATCGAGCAGCGGAATGATCGCCTGTTTGGCCGGGAAGGTGATGTTGAGGCCGGTAAAGCCCATGTGCTGCGCGGCCTCGAGCAGGTTCGGCAGGGCATCGATATCCAGGCCCAGCTGGTCGAGGTCGATCAGCCGATAGAGATAGCGCAGGCCCTGCGCATCGCCTTCGCGCTCGTGCATGGCGGGCGTGCGCGAGGCCTGAATGCCTTTGCCGATGAGGCCGGCAAGGATGCCGCTGGTAACGGATGACATGGTCTTAACCCTTGAGCGATTGAGCGAAGTACTGCAGGCCCAGCCGGTAACCCTGACTGCCGAGCCCGCAGATGACACCCACGGCGATCTGCGAGACGAACGAGTGATGACGGAACGGCTCGCGTTTGTGCACGTTGGACAGGTGCACTTCGATCACCGGCAACTCGCTGGCCACCAGCGCATCGCGAATCGCCACCGAGGTGTGAGTCCAGGCCGCCGGGTTGATCAGGATGCCGGCGCAGCGTCCGCGGGCGGCATGAATCCAGTCGAGCAGCTCGCCTTCATGATTGGTCTGGCGAAACTCGATTGTCAGGCCATGTTCGGCAGCGGTATCGGCGCAAAGCTGGGAAATATCGGCGAGGGTTTCGTGCCCGTAGGTGGCCGGTTCGCGCGTTCCGAGCATGTTCAGGTTGGGGCCGTTGAGAACGAGAATGCAGGGCGTCATGGCTGTCTCTTGTTGTTGTGAGGGGCGCCGTGAAAAATGTACTAACTGGTTAATTCAGTCAATCGGGAGGGTGCGCTCACCCTGGGCGCAGCGCTGCGTCACGCCCCCCGGCAGGGCGTCAACGTCAGTAGATACGCGGGCTACGTAGGGGGCGATGAAAGGAGGAAAAGTGGGCGGTTATCGACCGGCTGGTTCGGTTGTTGCCTGGTCAGCTGCGCTCGCCACCCTGCACCACCTGATTGTGGCCACTGTGCTTAGCCAGATACAGGCCTTCGTCGGCCTTGCTACTCGATTACAGCATATCGGCGCGTGGCCGTTTTGCCCGGGTGTAACGAATGTGTACCGGTTGCCTGGCGAAAGGCAATAAAAAAGCCGGCTTGTGGCCGGCTTTTCGGAGGTGTCAGGGCTTACTTCTGGTATGCCGCGACTGCCTTGTTGATCAGGCCGCGGGCGTCTTCAGCGCCGCCCCAGCCTTCTACCTTGACCCACTTGCCCTTCTCGAGATCCTTGTAGTTCTCGAAGAAATGCTTGATCTGCTCGATCAGCAGCGCGGGCAGGTCGGTGTATTCCTGAACGTCCTTGTACAGAACGGTCAGCTTGTCGTGCGGGACGGCAACCAGCTTGGCATCGCCGCCGGCTTCGTCACTCATGTGCAGTACGCCGACCGGACGGGCGCGGATCACCGAACCCGGCGCGACCGGGTAAGGAGTCACGACCAGCACGTCGAGGGGGTCGCCGTCGTCAGCCAGGGTGTGCGGGATGAACCCGTAGTTGGCCGGGTAGAACATCGGGGTGGCCATGAAACGGTCGACCATCAGGCAATCGGTGTCGTGGTCGATCTCGTATTTGATCGGCGCATGGTTGGCCGGGATTTCGATGGCGACGTAGATGTCGTTCGGCAGGTCTTTGCCAGCCGGGATCTTGCTGTAGCTCATGGGTGAACTCCCAGGGAGGGCCAAAAAAAGTGGGGCGCATTATAGGCGTATTCGCATGGCGTTACTACGCCGCGTGAATCAGCCATTGGTCGCGGTTTCGACCGTCCGGTAGTCGGGGTGTTCCGCCTGCAGCCGCTGCAACCGGGCGAGGGTGTCCTGGCGGTAAAACAACGCCAGTTGCCGGTAGACTTCAGGAAAGGCAGCGGCCAGCAGATCCGGGGCGCTGAAGAAATATTCGCTGGTCACGGCGAAGAATTCCGCCGGGTCTTCGGCGGCGTACGGGTCGATGGCGGTTTCCGCCTCGGGGTTGGCATCCAATTCGGCGTTGAGCGCGTCATAGGCGCTCTGCATGGCGCTTGCCCAGTCCTGTACGCGCATGTCGCGGTGCAGCGGCGGCAGGCCGTTGGCGCTGCCTTCGAGCATGTCCAGCTTGTGCGCCAGCTCGTGGATCACCAGGTTGTAGCCTTCCCAGCCGCCGCTGGTCTCGACGCCGGGCCAGGCCAGGATCACCGGGCCTTGATGCCAGGCTTCGCCGCTGCGCGCGTCGTCCCATTCATGCTCGATACCGCTGGCGTCGCGGTGGCGCTGTGGGCTGAGGAAATCGTCCGGGTAGAGCACGATCTCGTGAAAGCCCTGATACCAGTCCAGGTCGCCCAGGTGCAGCAGCGGCAGTTGTGCCTGGGCGGCCAGCAGCAGTTGCTCGACCGGGCCGAGCTGCAGACCGGGCAGGGACGTCAGGTGCTTGTCATGCAGGAACAGTACGGCGCGTTCGCGCAGTTGCTGCTCTTCGCACTGGTCGAGGCCATCGAGGATCGGCAGACGCCTGCGCACTTCGGCCCAATGATTGGGGTCGACAGGGTTACGTTCGAGGGTGCGACGGCGGCGCCAGGCCTTGAAGGACCACATGCATGGAGGCTCGTTGGGAAGACTGCGTCACGATAAGGGCGCGTGTTTCTCGCCACAAGCGGTCGCGCACAGGGGGCGCCCAGCGCGATCAGTCTGAGTTGATGGGGAGCACGTAGTTCTTGAACTGCTCGTCCTCGATGAAGCCGATGGACTCGTAGACCTTCTGCGCCACCTCGTTGTCGCGGCTGGTGGCCACCCTCATGCGTACGGCATTGGTGTCCTTGGCCATCTGCTTGGCGGTGTGCAGCAGACGGTCAGCGACCAGTTGGCGACGCGCATCCTCGGCCACGTAGATGTCGTTGAGAATCCACACGCGCTTGAGCGACAGCGAGGAATAGCTGGGGTAGAGCTGGCAGAAGCCAAGCAGCTTGTCTTCATCGTCGGCCAGGGCCAGGTAGATCACCGATTCCTTGCGCCGCAGGCGCTTCTCAAGGAATTTGCGCGACGACTCGGGGTAGGACAGCTCGTTGTAGAACTCGCGATATTTGACGAACAGCGGGGTCAACAGGTCCAGGTGCTCCAGGGTGGCTTGGACGATGCGCATGGTGGGCCTCGGCTTCTCTGTGTAATGGGGCAGAAGTGGCGATGCAGCTGTTGTGCCAGCGGTTCGGTCGATGCTGCCTCAAAGCCAGTTGAAAGTGCAATCCAAGCAAGCGTTTGATTTCGTTCTCGGGCAACTTGGTCTGCGCGCCTTTGTCTGAACAGGGCGCAGCAGCCGCCCGGTGGGCGCTGTGCTAACCTGCGGCCATCGCTTTAAGCCCTATGAGTAGGGCTCCTTAAGAGGTCATCAATGCACATCCATATTCTCGGCATCTGCGGCACCTTCATGGGCTCGCTCGCGGTGCTGGCCAAGGAACTCGGCCACCGCGTGACCGGCTCCGACGCCAATGTCTACCCACCCATGAGCACCCAGCTCGAAGCCCAGGGCATCGAACTGATGCAGGGCTTCGATCCGGCGCACCTGCAGCCGGCGCCTGACCTGGTGGTGGTCGGTAATGCCATGAGCCGCGGCAACCCGGCGGTGGAGTATGTACTCAACAACGGGCTGCCCTACGTGTCCGGCCCGCAGTGGCTGGCCGACCATGTACTGCAGGGCCGCTGGGTGATGGCGGTAGCCGGTACCCACGGCAAGACCAGCAGCTCGAGCATGCTGGCCTGGGTGTTGGAGCACGCCGGCATGGCGCCGGGCTTCCTGATTGGCGGTGTGCCGCAGAACTTCGGGATTTCCGCGCGACTGGGTGATACGCCGTTCTTCGTGGTCGAGGCCGACGAGTACGACAGCGCTTTCTTCGACAAGCGCAGCAAGTTCGTCCACTACCGCCCGCGTACCGCGATTCTCAACAACCTGGAGTTCGACCACGCGGATATCTTCCCGGATCTGGCGGCGATCGAGCGGCAGTTCCACCATTTGGTACGCATCATCCCGAGCGAAGGTCTGGTCATCCATCCGGCCAGCGAAACCGCACTGGCGCGGGTGATCGAGATGGGCTGCTGGACGCCCGTGCAGACCACCGGCGAAGGCGGCCAATGGCAGGCGCGCCTGCTCAGCGCCGATGGCTCGCGCTTCGAGGTGAGCTTCGACGGCAAGGTCGAGGGTATCGTGGAGTGGAACCTCACCGGCCAGCACAACGTCGCCAACGCCCTGGCCGTGCTCGCGGCGGCGCGCCATGTCGGCGTGGTGCCGGCGCTGGGCATCGAGGCGCTGGGCCAGTTCATCAACGCCAAGCGGCGCATGGAGAAGGTCGCCGAGGTTGGTGGTGTGACTCTCTTCGACGATTTCGCCCATCACCCCACGGCCATCGCCACCACGCTCGATGGCCTGCGCAAGCGTGTCGGCGACGATACCCAGGTGATCGCCGTGATCGAGCCGCGCTCCAATTCCATGAAGCTCGGCGCCCACCGGGACGGCCTGGCCGAGTCGGCCGAACAGGCCGATGCCGTGTTCTGGTACGCGCCGCCCAATCTCGGCTGGGACCTGGCGGCCACCGTGGCGCAGGCGCGCAACCCGACGCGTGTGTGCGACTCGCTGGAGTCGATCATCGATGGGGTGAAGGCCCTGGCGCGCCCCGGCACCCAGGTGGTGATCATGAGCAACGGCGGCTTCGGCGGCCTGCATGGCAAGCTGGCCCAGGCCCTGGCCTGAGTCGCACGGCCTTGCGGTAGGGCGGGTGAAACCCGCCATGTATGGAAAACCGGCGGGTTGCACCCGCCCTACGGAGCACTTATGAGCGGCCCTGAACGCATCACCCTGGCCATGACCGGCGCCTCCGGGGCGCAATACGGCCTGCGCCTGCTCGATTGCCTGGTGCAGGAAGAGCGCGAAGTGCACTTCCTGATTTCCAAGGCCGCGCAACTGGTCATGGCCACCGAAACCGATGTGGCGCTGCCCGCCAAGCCGCAGGCCATGGCGCAGTTCCTCACCGAATACACCGGCGCAGCGCCTGGGCAGATCCGAGTCTATGGCAAGGAAGACTGGATGGCGCCAGCCGCCTCCGGCTCCGGTGCGCCCACTGCCATGGTGGTGGTGCCGTGCAGCACCGGCACCCTGTCCGCCATCGCCACCGGCGCCTGCAACAACCTGATCGAACGCGCCGCCGACGTGGCGCTGAAGGAGCGTCGTCAGCTGATCCTGGTGCCGCGCGAAGCGCCGTATTCGAGTATTCACCTGGAGAACATGCTGAAGCTGTCGAACCTCGGCGTGACCATCCTGCCGGCATCTCCCGGTTTCTATCACCAGCCGCAGACCCTGGATGATCTGGTGGATTTCGTGGTTGCGCGTATCCTCAACTGCCTGGGCATACCCCAGGACATGCTGCCCCGTTGGGGCGAGCATCATATGGTGTCGGACGAATAGGGAGATCGATGTCCATGGCCATTCGTTACCTGCTGGGCTGCCTGTTGGCCCTGTCGCTGATGCCTGCTGCGCAGGCGTCGACGCGCTGCGGCACTACGCTGATAAGCGAGGGCGATCTGACGGTGGACGTCCGACGCAAATGCGGCGAGCCCGACCACCGCGAGGTGATCCCCCCCAGCAGCCCGCAGGGTGGTGGGGTAACGGTGGAGCAGTGGGTCTACGGGCCAAGCAACGGCATGTATGCGCTTTCTCGACGGCAAGTTGGTCGAGATTCGGGTCGCGCGCGGATGAGGCAAGGGCTGGTCGTAGGCCTGGCGCTGCTGAGCCTGAGCGGCTGCGCCACCGTGCGCACATTGGACGCAGCCAAGCCAGGTGCGCCGGTGGTCTACGCCGGCACGCGACTGGACTGGTACGCGATCAATGGCGGTTGCTGCCCGCTGGATCGTTTCGGCGCCGAGGCACCGCGTTATGCGGGGTTGGATCTGCCCGGCAGTGCGCTGCTCGATACCTTGCTGCTGCCGTTTTCGCTGGCCACCGCGCTGGGCGTGAATCTGGGTGTCAGCGGCGGGTTGTAGATCGGATGTAATCTGCGGGGCCGTTGCGATCACTCCGTAGGTGCGCTGTGCACACCGAAGCTCCGCGACTGCGCGCATGGCGCGTGATCGGGCCGCAATCTGGCAGGTATCCGCAAAGCCGGTGCGCGCGGCGCACCCTACGGGTATTGCGCACGGTTCAGTCCGTAGCCCGGATGCAATCCGGGAGTCCGCGCGCGGTGGGCCAATGAGTGGCGAGCTTCCTGTCGGGGGGATGAGGGGTGTACGGAGATGAGCATCCCGAGGCCTCAGAACCAGCGCAAAATTCGCGGACAAGTCCGCTCCCACGCGGGCGGATAACCGGGATGCGATCCAGGGTTACGGCGCGGCGCAGTGCCGTAGGGTGCGCTGTGCGCACCGAAGCTCCGTGACAGTGCGCATGGAGCGCCGGGATGAAAACATCGGAAGCTCCGGCGCGCGTGGCGCAGCCTACGGGAAGGGCGCGCGGCTCAGCAGGTCTCGGTCTCCACTTCCTGGCAAACGTCGATCCACTCGGCGTCCACCAGCTCGGCCATGCGCCGCGGGGCGATGCGCACGGCGCTATGAGTAGCGCCGGCGGCCGGCAGCACCTCGTCGAAGGCCAGCAGCGAGCGGTCGCAATAGACGCTCAAGGGCGTGGCCAGGCCGAACGGGCAAACGCCGCCCACCGGGTGGCTGGTCAGCTCGATCACCGTCTGCGCATCGAGCATGCGCGCCTTGGCGCCGAAGCATTCCTTCATCTTGCGGTTGTCGATGCGTGCGTCGCCACGGGCGACGATCAGCACGTCGCGTTCGGCGATGCGAAAGGCCAGGGTCTTGGCGATCTGGCCCGGCGTCACACCATGCGCTTCGGCCGCCAGCGCCACGGTAGCGGTGCTGGACTGCAGTTCGATGATCGCGATGTCAGGCGCCTTGGCGGCGAAGAAGGCGCGTACAGAGGCCAGGCTCATGAAGCGGTTCCCAGGGCTGTCGAGGTGGGCACGACACGCTGGCCAGTCTGATGCTGACCAGGCGCAGCCCCTTCCCGGGGCGCGCTGGTGTGGTCGTGACCACGGCGAAAAACAAGCGGCCATGCTCGCGCTGCATGGCCGGCACGTCAAGGCCCGATGGCGTCAGTTTGCCAGCAGATGAGCCGCTTTTACCGCCTCATCGAGCCCGTGGCGGGCTTTTTTCGTCCCGCTTCGAGGCTGTTGGCCCCGTCACTAATTGAAGTAAAAGGCACTAAAGCACGGCGTTCTCGCATTGCCAGGGGCGCCCGATCAGCGACGGTTAGAACTGTTCTGCTGCCAGACCATACAGCGACTGGCTACCGGCACGAATGCTCGCCTCCAGGCTCAAGGTGCGTGGCAGCAGACGGGCGAAGAAGAATTCGGCTGTGGCCAGCTTGCCGCCATAGAAGGCCTCGTCTTCGCCCTGCTTGCCCTGCGCCACTGCCGCCATGCGCGCCCACATGTAGGCGTAGGCGACATAGCCGAACAGGTGCAGGTATTCCACCGAAGCAGCGCCGACGGCGTTGGGCTCGGTCTTGGCCTGCTCCAGCAGCCAGCCGCTGACCGCCTCCAGGCGCTCCAGGGCCTCGATCAGGTGATCGCCGAAGGGCGATTCATGGGCATGGGCGAAGTCGCGTACTTCGCCGGCGAACAGGCGCAACGCGGCACCTCCGTTGGCCACCACCTTGCGCCCGAGCAGGTCGAGCGCCTGGATGCCATTGGTGCCTTCGTAGATCTGCGCGATACGCACGTCACGCACCAACTGCTCCTGGCCCCATTCGCGGATATAGCCATGGCCGCCGAATACCTGCTGGCCGTGCACGCAGCTTTCCAGCCCGGTGTCGGTGAAGAAGGCCTTGGCCACCGGGGTGAGCAGAGCGACCAGGGCTTCGGCGTTCTGCCGCTCGCTGGCGTCCTCGGCGTACTTGGCCAGGTCGAGCTGCTGGCCGACGTAGCAGGCAAAGGCCCGGCCGCCCTCGTTCAGCGCCTTCATGGTCAGCAGCATGCGACGCACATCAGCGTGGACGATGATCGGGTCGGCGACCTTGTCGCGGTTCACCGGGCCGGTGGCGGCGCGGCTCTGGATGCGCTCGCGGGCGTAACTGACGGCCGACTGATAGGACGCCTCGGCGCAGCCGATGCCCTGGATGCCGATGGACAGGCGCTCGTAATTCATCATGGTGAACATCGCCGCCAGCCCCTTGTTCACTTCACCGATCAGGTAGCCAGTGGCGCCGTCGAAGTTCATCACGCAGGTAGCCGAGGCCTTGATGCCCATCTTGTGCTCGATGGAGCCGCAGCTCACCGCGTTGCGCGCGCCGAGGCTGCCATCGGCATTGACCATCACCTTGGGCACCAGCAACAGCGAGATGCCCTTCGGCCCGGCCGGTGCGTCCGGCAGCTTGGCCAGCACCAGATGGATGATGTTCTCGGTCAGATCCTGCTCGCCGCCAGTGATGAAGATCTTGCTGCCGGTGACCTTGTAGCTACCGTCCGCTTGCGGCTCTGCGCGGGTTCTGATGATGCCCAGATCGGTGCCGGCGTGGGCCTCGGTCAGGCACATGGAACCGGCCCAGCGGCCTTCGTACATCGGCGGCAGATAGGTAGTTTTCAACTCTTCGCTGGCGTGGGCGTCGATGGCCAGGCAGGCGCCCGAACTGAGAGCGGAATACAGCGCGAAGCTTGAGCCGGCGGCGTAGAGCATTTCCTCGAAGGCGACGGCGAGCATCTTGGGCATGCCCATGCCGCCGTACTGCGGGTTGCCGGCAAGGCCGACCCAGCCGCCTTCGGTGTAGGTGGCGTAGGCCTCGCGGAAACCGGTCGGCGTGCGCACGTCGCCATCGATCCATTGCGCACCTTCCTCGTCGCCGCTGCGGTTGAGCGGGGCGATCAGGCTGCCGGTGACCTTGGCCGCTTCTTCGAGGATGGCGTCGGCGGTGTCGGCATCGACGGTTTGCGCCAGGGCCGGCAGGCGTGCCCACAGGCTCGGCGCCTGGAACACATCATGGAGGACGAAGCGCATGTCGCGCAGGGGAGCGTTGTACTCGGGCATCGGACACCTCGTGGGGAGAGCTGACTTTCAAGGGTAGATGGTCTGGCCGCGCCTGCCCACCGCGCTCGTCTCAGTCTGCCCAGCCGCGATAGACGTGGGTCATCGGCCTTGGCCCCTTGAGATAACAGGTGCTCAGCTCGCGGATGTGAAAGCCGCCAGCGTTGATCAGTGCTGGTATGTCGCGATCCAGATGGCAGCCGCCGGCCAGCGGTTTCCACAGCGGCGTCAGGCGCTTCTGCCAGCGCACCACCGGCAGATCCGGCGCCAGACCGTGTTCGCAGAAGAGCAGGCGCCCGCCGGGTTTGAGCACGCGGCGCATCTCGCGCAGGGCGGCGACCGCATCGGGGATGGTGCACAGGGTGAAGGTGCAGACGATGTCGTCGAAGCTGGCGTCCGCCGCCTGAATCTGCCCCAGCTCCAGGGCGATCATCTCCACCGGCACCTGGCAGCGGGCGGCGCGTTCGCGGGCCAGGCGCTGCATCTCGGCGGACGGGTCGACGCCGACCACCACTTCGACCTGCTGCGGGTCATAGAAGCTCAGGTTCAGACCGCTGCCGATGCCGATCTCCAGCACGCGTCCGCGAGCCAGCGGCACGATCTGCGAGCGCGCCTTCATCACCGCGCCCATGCCGCAGGCGAAATCGATCAGGTGCGGCAGGACATGGCGGTCATACAGGCCCATGGTTCAGGCTTCGCCGTGCCCTTCATCGTCCTCATCTTTGTCGCCGCGAAAGGCGGCGAAACACTTGAGGGTGTGGCTGACCTCGCTGCCTTCGATCAGCCAGCTGTCGTCCGTTTCGCTGTAGCGCGCGGCCTGCACCGAAGCCAGGGAGAATTTCCACAGGCGGCGCTCGCGACCATCGATGCAGTGCACCTGCAGCAGGGGTTTGGCAGCGCTGTCGCTGCCTGCCGTGCCGGCGCTGATCTGCGCCAGCAATTCGGTGTCGAGGTCGAACTGCCAGGCATACAGGCCGTCGATCTCGAGCATATCGACGTCTTGCAGGGCTTCGATCAGGCTTGTCGGTTTCATCGCTTCATCCACGGCATCAGCGCCCCAGGCGGCGCAGGTCGGCAGACTCTATCACGCGCACGCCGTCTTCCTCTTCCAGGGCCAGGCGCCAGAGGGCGCGAGCCAAGGCGCAGGCATCGATGCCACGGTACGTGCCCGGCAGCCAGCGCAGCAGCGGTGCCGCGAGGCGCTCGCCGAGGCGAAACTCATGGCGTGCCCCGAGCAGTAGCGACGGACGGGCTATGGTCAGTTGCGGCCAGTCCATGGCTTTCAGCGCCTCTTCGGTTTCGCCCTTGACGCGGTTGTAGAACACCTTTGAGCCGGGGTTGGCGCCCAGGGCGCTGATTACCACCAGATGGCGTGCGCCGAGCTCGCGAGCGCGACGGGCGAAAGCCAGCACGAGATCGTGGTCGACAGCGCGGAAGGCCTGCTGCGAGCCGGCCTGCTTGATGGTGGTGCCCAGGCAGCAGAAGGCGGTATCGACCTGGCCAGAAAGTTGCGGCAGCAGCGCCTGCAGATCACCCACCGGGTTTTCCAGGTGCGGATGGGCGGCCAGTGGTCGTCGGGTCGGCGCCAGCACGCGGGCCACCGTCGGCTCGCTGAGCAGGCGGTCGAGCAGGTGCTCACCGGTAAGTCCGGTGGCGCCGGCGATAAGAATGTGCTGCGGGGTCAGGTACATGCAGTGCTCTCTTGTCCGTTACAGTTCAGCTTAGTCCTTTGCCGGACCGCTGGCCACGGCACCGAGCGCACGCTCGGCCTGGCTCTGACGCAGATCGCGCCAGTGCTGGAGCACGCCGCGTGGCGCCCAGATCTGCGGTTCGGAAGGTTCGAAACCGTCGCTCTGTTCACGTTCGGCAACGCGTTCCTTGGCCAGTTCGAAGGCCCGTTCGAGATTGTCGGTTTCGCCCAGCGCCTCGGCGAATAGGGCGCGGCCGAAATAGGTGAAGTCGTTATCCTCGCTGCAGCCGAACGACACCCGGTCGGCGCGAGCGGCGGTCATCACCAGGGTCTTTTCATCTTTCAATGGCGGGATGAAACCGCCGGAATAACAGGCCGAAACCACCACCACCTTGTTGCGTTGCTTGAGCGGGGCGAGCACTGCCGCCAGCTCGCTGGCCGGCAGGTCGGCCAACTGCAGGCGCGGCTGGTCGAGGTTGAGTTCATGGCGACGCGAGCCATGGCTGGTCAGGTAGACGAAGATCAGGTCTTCCTCGCCGCTGCGCTCGGCCAGCGCCTGCACCACACGGGTGAGGTTCTCGCGCGTGGCCAGCGGGCGGTCGGCAAGATGGTCGCGGTGATTGATCAGGCTGATGCTGCCGTGAGCGCCAAAGCGATCGCGCATCAGCCTGCTGACATAATCGGCCTCGCGCATGAATACGCTCTGCTTGCCGTCGCCCGCCAGGGTCAGCGCATAGAGCTCGCGTGCCGGTGTCGAGGCGGGAATTGCGGCGATGGCTTCATCGAGCAGCTGTCCCTGTCGCAACAGGCCCAGCTCCAGGCTGTCGGGCAGCGCCTGGCCCTGTTCGTCACGTACCAGGCGCCCGCTTTGCCAAATGCCGGACTGACGGCTGCCATCGGCCAGAGTCAGGGTGCCCTCGCCACTGTATTCACCGCCGGAGAAATGGCCACGGTAGGCGCTGCCGTCTGGCAGGGTGAGCAGGCCTTCGCCTTCGTACTGCCAGTCGGCGAATTCGCCGAGGTAGCGTGTGCCTTCACCATCGGTGTATTCGCCGGGGCCCTGCATCACACCCTCGACGAACTCTCCGGCCCAGGTCTCGCCTGCGGCGCTCTGGTAGCGGCCCTTGCCGTGAAACTCGTCGTTCTGGAAGCCGCCGCTGTAGTTGTCGCCATCGGCGTTCTGGTAGCTGCCCTGGCCGCTGAGCAGACCCTGGGCGAACACGCCGCTGAACTGATTGCCGTAGCCGTCGATGCGTACGCCCTGGCCCTCCGGTTGCCCTTTGACGAACTGGCCCTGGAAGCTGCTGCCGTCGGCCGTTTCCAGTTTGCCCAGGCCATGGAAGCGGTCGTTGAGAAATTCGCCCTGGTAACGCTGGCCGCCCTGTTCGAGCAGGCCGACGCCGCTGAATCTATTGCGTTCGAACCCGCCTTCGTAGCGGCTACCGTCATTGTAGGTGAGGGTGCCCTGGCCGTGGAACATGCCCTGATGAAACTCGCCCAGATAATGTTCGCCACCGGGGCCTTTCCACTCGCCGCGGCCTTCGAGCATGCCGTCCTGGAACTGGCCGACGAACCAGCTGCCATTGCGATAGTCCAGGCGGCCCGGGCCTTGTAGCAGCCCGTCGACGATCTCGCCGCGATACTGGCCGCCGTCGGGCAGGGTGGCATTGGCCGGCAATAGCGGGCGTGCTTCCTCGCAACCGGCGATCAGCAGGGACAGGCAAAGAGGCAGCAGGCGCAGGGCAAGGGGATTCATGGCGGACGTCCAAGTCGGTGCTTTGGTCCGCAGTATGCCGCAAGCCAGAAGGCTTGCGCTGTCGCATTGCACGCATTGCTGACGCGATAGGGTTCCCGTTCCGGCGGGGAGGGCCGGAAACGGGAACAGGGCGGTGATCAGACGAAGCAGAGGCTCAGCGGCTCAGCAATGTAGGCCGGTTTTTCCTGGCCTTCGATTTCCAGAACAGCTCGGGCCTTGAGTAGCCACTGGCCGGGGTTCTTCTCGGTGGCGTCAGTCAGCGTCACTGTCAGGCGCACCTTGGAGTTGACCTTGACCGGCTGAATGAAGCGCACGCTGTCGAGACCGTAGTTCACTGCCATCTTCAGCCCTTGCGGCATGATCATGATCTTTTCCATCAGCATCGGCACCAGCGACAGCGAGAGGAAACCGTGGGCGATGGTGGTGCCGAAGGGGGTCTGTTTGGCCTTTTCCGGGTCAACGTGGATGAACTGATGGTCGCCGGTACACTCGGCGAATTGGTTGATGCGCTCCTGATCGATGGTCAGCCACTCGGACTTGCCGAGTTCCTTGCCAACATAGTCCTTGAGCTCTGCTACGGGTACGAACGGCATAGTTCCTCCTTGAGGACGCGTGTGTTGTTTTTGTTTGCGTAAAACCGTTGCGGTCTAGATCAGCATGGGGGCGGCAGCAGGTCAAGCCTGCCTCGGCGTACTGAATGACGCGGCATAGGCCAGCCTGACGCAGCAATCCAGAGGCCAGCCGGCCTATAATGGCCGACATGCCTCAAAGGATGCCCGGAATCCCCTCTCGCGAGCGGAAGTACGGCCATCGCTCGTCTTCTGGAGAACCTAAACATGCTGCTTCGCGGCCTTTCATGGCTGGTGCTGTGCCAGTTGCTCGGTACCGTTCTCAACGTCCTGCTGCTACCGATGTTGCCGGGGCCGATCATCGGCATGCTGCTGTTGTTCGCCTTTCTCATCGTGCGTGGCGAAGTAGGCGAGCCGTTGAGCGTCGCCTCCAGCAGCCTGCTCAAGTACCTGCCGCTGATTCTGGTACCACCCGCAGTGGGCGTGATGGCCTATGCCAGTGATATCGCCGCCGATTTCTGGGCGGTGGTCGGTGCGCTGGTGCTGTCGCTGCTGGTGTCGCTGGCCTTCGCCGGCTGGCTGATGCAGAAACTGATCGAGCGCCAGCAGCGCCGGGAGGACGCATGAGTCCGGACTGGCAGGGCGCCTGGCAGGCGCTGACTCATCACCCGCTGTTCGGCATCGGCATCACCCTGGGCGCCTATCAACTGGCCATGGCGGCCTACGAGCGCACTCGCTGGGTGTTCCTGCAGCCGGTGCTGGTGTCGATGCTTACGGTGATCGGCATTCTGCTGCTGTGTGGCCTGAGTTTCGCCGAATATCGCAACAGCGTCGCGGCGCTGACCCTGCTGCTCGGTCCGGCCACCGTGGCCCTGGCCGTGCCGCTGTATCTCAACCTGCGGCGGATTCGCCAGCTGTTCTGGCCGATCATCCTGACCCTGCTGGTCGCCGGCACCTTCGCCACCGTGCTTGGCGCAGGGCTGGCCTGGTTGTTCGGCGCCGAACGACTGATGCTGATGAGCATGGCACCGAAGTCGGTGACCTCGCCGATCGCCATGCTGGTGGCCGATCAGATCGGCGGTATCGCGGCGTTGGCTGCGGTGTTCGTGATGATCACCGGGGTCATCGGCGCCATTGTCGGGCCATCCATTCTGCGTCTGTGCCGGGTCCGCCACCCGGCGGCGCAGGGCATGGCGCTGGGCATCACCGCACACGCCGTGGGTACGGCGCGCGCACTGCAGGAAAGCGACGAGTGCGGCGCCTTCGCCGCGCTGGCGATGAGCCTGATGGGAGTGATCACCGCCGTGCTGTTGCCTCTGGCGATTGTCATGCTCCTGTGAGAGCCTGCCTGACCATCCCCGATGCCCCGGCAGCCTTGCGTAGATAACAGGCCGTGAAACCATGAAACTCCCGCTGTTTCCGCTCAACACCGTACTGTTTCCCGGCAGCGTGCTCGACCTGCAGATATTCGAGGCGCGCTATCTGGACATGATCGGCCGCTGCATGAAGCAGGGCGAGGGGTTCGGCGTGGTGTGCATCGTCGAGGGCGAGGAGGTGGGCGAAGCCGCCAGCCGTTTCGCCGCCATCGGCTGCGAGGCGCTGGTGCGCGACTTTCAACAGCGCAGCAACGGGCTGCTGGGTATTCGCGTCGAAGGCGGGCGGCGCTTTCGCGTCGAGCGCGCCCAGGTTCTACCTGACCAACTGACTGTCGCCGACGTGCAGTGGCTGGAGGAGCCGCCAGATAGCCCGCTGCAGGCCGAACACGCCGACCTTGCCGCTTTGCACGCTGCGCTGGCCGAGCATCCGCTAGTGGCGGGCCTGGCCATGCCGGGCGTGGTCACCAGCCAGCAGCAACTGGCCAATCAGCTGGCCTACCTGTTGCCGCTGGAATCGGCGCAGAAGCTGCAGCTGCTTCAGCTCGACGATCCAGCCCTGCGTCTGGAACAGCTGCACTCCATGCTGGAAATGCTCCAGGGCGATGCCTGAAGCGACGCGTCAGTAAGCGTAGCGCAGCAGCGCGTTGGACAGCTGCCAGGTCGCCATCCCCCCCAGTACCGCGATACAGGCCGGCAGTATGATCCACCACAGGCGCGCCGGCAGTGCCGGCAGTACCTCCTGGCGCTGGCACAAACTCAGGCTCAGGCCGCACACGGCCGAGGCCAGCAAGGCGCCGGCGATGATGTCGCTGGGCCAGTGCACGCCCAGGTAGACCCGCGACAAGGCGATCGCCAAGGCCGGCAGACTTGCCACCACCAGCCAGGCCAGGCGCAGGCGCGCCGATTGCCCGCGCCCGGCCAGTACCCCCAGCACCAGGAAGAAAGCAAAGGCTGCCGAGCTGTGGCCGCTGGGAAAACTGAAGGTGGTCAGCGGTTCGCTCAGCACGTCCGGGCGTGCCCGGGCGAAGCCGTGCTTGAGCGTGGTGTTGCCGAGGGCCGTGACCAGCAATGTCGAGCCGGCGAACAGCAGGTGGCGCCAACGGCGCGCGAGGAACAGCAGGGTGCACAGCACCGCAGCCGCGACAAACTGAATATGGAAGTCGCCCAGTCGGGTCAGGGTGCCGATCCATTGGTCCAGATGTGCCTGACGCTGCTCCTGCACGAGGGTCATCAAACCCTGGTCCAGCGCATCGAGATGCGGCCAGCCGATGACGATGGCCACCAGCAGCGCCAGGCTGAGCCCGCCGCCCAGCAGAGTGGCCCGCGGTTTTTCCGCCAGGCTGGCCTGAACGGTCAGCAGCAGGATGATGCCGATACCGCCCAACAGCATCGCCGCCTCGGTCCAGAAACCTTCTGCCATCGGCAGGCGCAGGGCTGCGCCGGTGGCCCAGCCCGGTAACAGATAGGCCACCGCCCAGCCGGCCGCTGCCACCAGGCTGACCAGGATGAAGCGCGGCAACGGCATGTTGAGCATGCCGGCCACCATCGGCAGCATGGGCCGCAGCGGACCGATGAAGCGACCGACCAGCAGACTGGCCACGCCGTAATGACGGAAGTAGAGCTCGGCGCGCATGATCCACTGCGGATGATGGCGCAGTACCGGCAAGCGGCTGATGTTGTGCTTGAAACCTCTGCCCAGGGCGTAGGACATCATGTCCCCGCAAAGCGCGCCGGCATAGGCCAGCAGCAGCGTCTGCCACAGCGTCAGCACGCCGCTGCCGGCGAGCAGGGCGACGCTGAACAGCATCACCACGCCGGGCAGCACGATGCCCACCAGGGCCAGGCATTCGAGCAGGGCGATGAGAAAGATCGCTAGGCCCAGCCATTGCGGGTTGCCGCTCAGCCAGGTGGAAAGGTTATCCAGCCAGACACTCATCCTTCTGCTCCCGAAACGCTCAACAATCGATAGTCACGCCCTTCGACCTGTCCACGGCGCAAAGGGTTGCGCGTGCAATGGCGTGCGTACAGCGCGTCGACGAAGCGATACGGCAGATGCTCGTCGCGGCCCTTGGGAATGCCCAGGCGCGCGCACTGGATGATCGAGTGCGGCTGTTCGCCGACATCCTCGACGAACAATCGCTGCAAATCGAAGCGGCGCGCATCCCAGTCCGTTACCTTCAGACCGAGCGCCTTGCACAGCAGAGTCTGCCCGGCGCACAGGCGTTCGGGCGCGCGCGGCTGGCCAAGGGTGTCGGGATTGTTGTGCTGCATCGCGGCGAGCGAGTCGGCGCCGCTGACCGCATCGAGCCAGGGGTGGGCGGATTTGATCAGCACCGCGTTGCCAGGGCCGTGCGCGCTGAAGTTCAGCGAGTCGCCGCCGCGTGCGTAGTACATATAGATGTGCCCGCCATCAGCGAACAGCGCCTTGCGCTTCTCGGTGTAGCCGAGCGAGGCGTGGCTGCCCTTATCCACCAGATAATAGGCTTCGGTTTCGATGATCCGTGCGCTCAGCCAAAGCGCGCCGATGCGGTGGCGGATCACCTTGCCCAGCAGCTCGCGCGCCAGCAACTGCGCGTCGCGGTCGAAGAAGGTGTCGGGCAGTGGCCTGGCATCCGGCCAGGGCAAACTGAGGGTGGGGGCGGCGGGCGTCATCTGTCGCATCGGGCTCGGGCGGGTCTCGGGGCGGCGAGCATAACAACAGCAAGCTTAAAAATGCCTGAACGGTCCCGCGCCAGACCTACCTCGTGCGGTGCGTTGCGCATTGCCCCGGCCAAGGCTGCTGTCGTCCGGCCTTCGCCCTGATCGGACGCGCTGGTTACCGCTTGCCAGACGCCGCTGGGCGCGGCCTTGCGAGCCGGCTATAATCAGCCCCTTTTTCCAACTGCCAGACCTCCGCCGCCATGACCGAGTCCGTGCACGCATACATGACCCGCCTGGGCCAGGCCGCCCGCCAGGCTTCGCGGGTGCTCGTCCGCGCCAGCACCGCGCAGAAGAATCGCGCGCTGCACGCTGCTGCCAATGCCCTCGACGCCGCTCGCGCCGAGCTGACTGCCGCCAATGAACTGGACCTGGCAGCTGCTCGCGCCAGTGGCCTGGAGCCGGCCATGGTCGACCGCCTGGCGCTGACGCCGAAGGTGATCGACAGCATGATCGAAGGGTTGCGCCAGGTGGCGACCCTGCCCGACCCGATCGGCGAAATTCAGGGCATGCGCTATCTGCCGTCCGGCATCCAGGTCGGCAAGATGCGCGTGCCGCTGGGCGTGATCGGCATCATCTACGAGTCGCGTCCGAACGTGACCATTGATGCGGCCAGCCTGTGCCTGAAATCCGGCAACGCCACCATCCTGCGTGGCGGCTCCGAGGCCATCCATTCCAACCAGGCGATTGCCCGCTGCATTCAGCAGGGCCTGGCCGAGGCCGACCTGCCGGCAGCTGCCGTGCAGGTGGTGGAAACCACCGACCGTGCTGCCGTCGGTGAGCTGATCACCATGCCCGAGTACGTCGACGTGATCGTCCCGCGCGGCGGCAAGGGCCTGATCGAGCGCATCAGCCGCGATGCCAAGGTACCGGTGATCAAGCATCTGGACGGCGTTTGCCACGTCTATGTCGACGTTGCCGCCGATCTCGACAAGGCCATCCGCGTCTGCGACAACGCCAAGACCCAGCGCTATTCGCCGTGCAATGCCATGGAGACCCTGCTGGTGCATCAGGCTGTCGCCGCGCGCGTGTTGCCGCCGCTGGCCGCCATCTACCGTGACAAGGGCGTTGAGCTGCGTGGCGATGCCGCCACCCGCGAACTGCTCGGCAGTGACGTGCTGGAGGCGAGCGAGGACGACTGGTTCGCCGAGTACAACGCGCCGATCCTGGCGATTCGCGTCGTCGATTCGCTGGATGCGGCCATCGAGCACATCAACCATTACGGCTCGCAGCACACCGACTCGATCATCACCGAGAACTTCAGCGATGCGCGGCGTTTCCTCACCGAGGTGGATTCCGCCTCGGTGATGGTCAATGCCTCGACCCGTTTCGCCGATGGTTTCGAGTACGGCCTGGGTGCGGAAATCGGTATTTCCACCGACAAGCTGCACGCACGTGGCCCGGTCGGCCTGGACGGCCTGACCAGCGAGAAGTACGTGGTCTTCGGCGACGGACACATTCGCACATAAATGAAACGGATCGGCGCCCGACGCATCGGCCTGCTCGGCGGTACCTTCAACCCGGTGCATATCGGGCATTTGCGTGCGGCGCTGGAAGTGGCCGAGTTCATGGCGCTGGACGAGCTGCGGCTGATCCCCAGCGCCAGGCCGCCGCACCGTGATACGCCGCAGGCGACGGCCGAACAGCGTCTGGCCATGGTCGAGCTGGCGGTCACCGGCGAAACGCGGCTGACGGTCGATGACCGCGAGCTGCGCCGCGACAAGCCGTCGTACACCGTGGACACGCTGGAGTCGGTACGTGCCGAACTGGCAGCGGACGATCAGCTGTTTCTGCTGCTGGGCTGGGATGCCTTCTGCGGTTTGCCGAGCTGGCATCGTTGGCAGGAGCTGCTCGAGCACTGTCATCTGCTGGTGTTGCAACGGCCGGATGCCGACAGCGAAGCGCCGGAGGCGCTGCGCGATCTGCTGGCCGCGCGCAGTGTTAGCGACCCGTTGAGCCTGGAGGGCGCCGGCGGGCAAATCAGTTTCATCTGGCAGACTCCGTTGGCGATTTCCGCCACGCAGATTCGCCACTTGTTGGCAACTGGCCGCTCGGCGCGTTATCTGCTGCCCGATGCGGTACTGGCCTATATCCAGGCGCACGATCTGTACCGTGCGCCCAATGCTTGAAACGCCGTGCAGGTGCGCTGGCGTCCATTACACGAGGCAAATGAGTTTTTATGAGCAAGCAGAACATGCCCAGCGACGAGCTGGTCAAGATCGCCGTGGCGGCGCTGGAAGAAATCAAGGCGACCGACATCACCGTGATCGACGTCAAGGAAAAGACCAGCATCACCGACTTCATGGTGATCGCCAGCGGTAGCTCCAGCCGTCAGGTCAAGTCGCTGGTGGAAAACGTGCTGGAAAAGGTCAAGGAGCAGGGCGTACGCCCCATCGGTAGCGAAGGTCTGGACAGCGGCGAATGGGCCCTGCTCGACCTGGGCGACATCGTCGTCCACGTGATGCTGCCGACCGCGCGTCAGTTCTATGATCTGGAGCGCCTGTGGCAGGGCGCCGAGCAGAGCCGCGCCCAGCACTCGGCCGAGTAAGCGCTAGCCGTGCGAATCAAACTGATCGCTGTCGGTTCGCGCATGCCGCGTTGGGTCGAGGAGGGCTGGCAGGAGTACGTCAAGCGCCTGCCGGCCGAGTTGCCGCTGGAGCTGGTGGAAATTCCCCTCAACACCCGCGGCAAGAACGCCGATGTCGCCCGCCTGATCCGTCAGGAGGGCGAGGCCATGCTGAGCAAGGTGCAGCCCGGCGAACGTATCGTCACGCTGGAGGTCCATGGCAAGCCCTGGAGCACCGAGCAACTGGCGACGGAGCTGGATCGCTGGCGTCTCGACGCACGTAACGTCAACCTCATGGTCGGCGGCCCGGAAGGGCTGGCGCCGGAGGTCTGTGCGCGCAGTGAACAGCGCTGGTCGCTGTCGCCGCTGACTCTGCCGCATCCGCTGGTGCGCATCCTGCTTGGCGAGCAGATCTACCGAGCCTGGACCGTCTTGTCCGGCCACCCGTACCACAAGTGATCAAGTAGTCATGCCGCAGCCGATTCGCCTCAAGGATCACGAAAAGGACGCTCGCCTGGTCAAGCGCCGGGTGCTCGTCGGCGGCGTGGCGATCATCTTGCTGACCTGCGTGCTGATCATGCGCATGTATTACCTGCAGGTGATCCAGTACGAGCATCACAGCACCCTGGCGGAGAACAACCGCATCCACGTGCAGCCGCTGCCGCCTACCCGCGGGCTGATCTACGACCGCAACGGCGTGATCATCGCCGACAACCGCCCCAGCTTCAGCCTGACCGTGACCCGCGAGCGCGCCGGCGACTGGCTGACGGTGCTCGATACCGCGGTCGAGGTGCTGGAACTCACCGAGGACGAGCGTGCGCTGTTCGAGCGCCGTGTGCGTCAGGGGCGGCGCCCGTTCGAGCCGGTGCCTATCCTGTTCGAGCTGAGCGAGGAGCAGATCGCCCGCATCGCAGTCAACCAGTTCCGCCTGCCCGGCGTCGAGGTGGCTGCGCAACTGGTGCGGCATTACCCGCAGCAGGAGCACTTCGCCCATTCGGTCGGCTATGTCGGGCGCATCAACGAGCAGGAGCTCAAGCGCCTCGATCCGACCGAATACGCCGGCACGCACCATATCGGCAAAACCGGTATCGAGCGCTTCTACGAGGACGAGCTACACGGCGAGGTCGGCTATGAAGAGGTCGAGACCAACGCCCGTGGCCGCGTCCTGCGCGTGCTCAACCGCATCGATCCGAAGCCGGGCAAGGACATCGTCCTCAGCCTCGACGTGAAGCTGCAGGAAGCCGCGGAAAATGCCCTGGGTGGGCGTCGTGGCGCGGTGGTGGCGATCGATCCGAACAATGGCGAAGTGCTGGCGATGGTCAGTCAGCCCAGCTTCGATCCCAACCCCTTCGTCACTGGCATCAGTTTCAAGGCCTATGGCGAGCTGCGCGACTCCATCGACCAACCGCTTTACAACCGGGTGCTGCGCGGTCTTTATCCGCCAGGCTCGACCATCAAACCGATGGTTGCCGTAGCCGGCCTCGATGCCGGTGTGGTCACGCCCACCTCGCGGGTGTTCGACCCGGGCTTCTATCAGTTGCCCAACCACAGCCACAAGTACCGCAACTGGAATCGCAATGGTGACGGCTGGGTGGATCTGAACCTGGCCATCGCCCGTTCCAACGACACCTATTTCTACGATCTGGCGCATAAGATGGGCATCGATCGCATGCACGACTACATGAGTCGCTTCGGCCTCGGCCAGCGCGTGGCGCTGGACATGTTCGAGGAAACCGCCGGCCTGATGCCTTCGCGTGACTGGAAACGGGCGCGCTACCGCCAGCCTTGGTATCCCGGCGAGACGCTGATTCTTGGCATCGGCCAGGGCTACATGCAGACCACGCCGCTGCAGCTGGCGCAGGCCACCGCATTGATGGCCACGCGCGGCAAGTGGATTCGTCCGCATCTGGCCAAGAGCGTCGACGGTCGTCTGCCCGTGGACCCCAACCCGATGCCGGATATCGTGTTGCGCGACCCGAAATTCTGGGACTACGGCATTCATGGTATGGAAGAAGTGCTGCACGGCGCCCGTGGCACCGCGCGCAAGGTCGGTGACAGTGCGGTCTATCGCATCGCCGGCAAGAGCGGCACGGCGCAGGTGGTAGCGATCAAGCAGGGCGAGAAGTACGACCGCAACAAGGTGCAGGAACGCCACCGCGACCACGCCCTGTTCGTCGGGTTCGCGCCGGCGAACAACCCGCAGATCGCCGTGGCGGTGATGGTGGAAAACGGTGAGTCCGGCTCCGGCGTCGCCGCGCCAGTGGTTAAGCAGGTGATGGACGCCTGGCTGCTGGACCAGGAAACCGGTCAGCTCAAGGCCGAGTTCGCGATGCCCAAGCCTGCAGAGGTCAGCCAGCGATGATAAGCAATTTCGACCGTACCCTGTCCGATGAGGACGTACTGCGTCGTCGCGCCAGCCTGTTGCAGCGCCTGCATATCGATGGCTGGTTGCTGTTGCTGCTGCTGATCCTGGGCACCGGCAGCCTGTTCATCCTCTATTCGGCAAGCGGCAAGAACATCGACCTGTTGCTCAGGCAGGCCTCCTCTTTCGGCATCGGCATGCTCGCGGTGGTGGTGATCGCCCAGTTCGACCCGCGCTTCATGGCGCGCTGGGTGCCGCTGGCCTACGTGATAGGCGTCGTGCTGCTGGTAGTGGTGGAGGTGATGGGCCATACCGCGATGGGTGCGACGCGCTGGATCAACATACCCGGGGTGATCCGCTTCCAGCCCTCTGAGTTGATGAAGATCATCATGCCGATGACCATTGCCTGGTACATGGCGCGACACAACCTGCCGCCGCGCTTCAAGCACCTGGTTGTCAGCCTGGCGATGATCGGCGTGCCGGTGGTGCTGATCGCCAAGCAGCCGGACCTGGGCACTTCGTTGCTGATCCTTGCCTCGGGAGCCTTCGTGGTCTTCATGGCCGGTCTGCAATGGCGCTGGATTCTCGGTGCGGTAGCCGCTGTAGTGCCGATCGCAGTGGGCATGTGGTTCTTCGTCATGCACGACTACCAGAAGCGCCGTGTGCTGACCTTTCTCAATCCGGAAAGCGATCCGTTGGGGGCGGGCTGGAACATCATCCAGTCAAAAGCTGCGATCGGTTCCGGCGGCGTGCTCGGCAAGGGCTGGCTGCTGGGCACTCAGTCGCACCTGGATTTTTTGCCGGAAAGCCATACGGACTTTATCATTGCCGTGCTCGCGGAGGAGTTCGGCCTGGTTGGCGTCTGTCTGTTGTTATTGCTCTATCTGCTGCTGCTGGCGCGCGGCCTGGTGATCACCGCCCAGGCGCAGACGCTGTTCGGCAAGCTGCTGGCCGGGGCGCTGACGATGACCTTCTTCGTCTATGTATTCGTCAACATCGGCATGGTCAGCGGGCTGCTGCCGGTGGTTGGGGTACCGCTACCCTTCATTAGCTATGGCGGAACCCATCTGGTCACGCTGTTGTCAGGCTTCGGGATATTGATGGCGATCCACACCCACAGAAAGTGGATCGCTCAGGTTTGATTTGGGGGTTTTGAGTCAATGCATTCTCTGCGCAGTTGGGCTGCTCGTACATTTATCGGAGTCGGCATCGCCGGCATGCTCGGCACCGGCGCCCAGGCGTTTGCGGCCGACTACCAGAACTCGCCGCAGGTGACCGAGTTCGTCGAGGAAATGACCCGTGATTTCGGTTTCGCCAGCGAGCAGCTGTACGCGCTGTTCGCCGATGTCGAGCGCAAGCAGGCGATTCTCGATGCCATCTCGCGCCCGGCCGAGAAGGTCAAACCCTGGAAGGACTACCGACCGATCTTCATTACCGACAAGCGCATCGCCCAGGGCGTGGAGTTCTGGAGCAAGAACCAGGCTGCGCTGGAGAAGGCCGAGGCCGAGTACGGCGTACCGCCGCAGTTCATCGTCGCCATCATTGGTGTCGAGACCTTCTACGGTGGCAACACCGGCAGCTGGCGGGTGATGGATGCGCTGTCCACCCTGGCCTTCGATTACCCGCCGCGCGCGCCGTTCTTCCGCAAGGAGCTGCGCGAGTTCCTCATGCTGACCCGTGAGGAACAGGTCGATCCGCTTTCGCTCAAGGGCTCCTACGCCGGCGCCATGGGCCTGCCGCAGTTCATGCCGAGCAGCTTCCGCGCCTACGCCGTGGACTTCGACGGCGACGGCCACATCAACATCTGGAGCAACCCGACCGACGCCATCGGCAGTGTTGCCAGCTATTTCAAACGCCACGGCTGGCAGGCCGGTGGCCAGGTGGCCAGTCGCGTCGAGGTCAGCGGAACACGTGTCGACGAGGGCCTGACCCAGGGGCTGGACCCGGTGAAGAACGTCGCCGAGCTGCGCGAGCTGGGCTGGCAGAGCCAGGACACGCTGGCCGAAGACGTGCCGGTGACGGCGTTTCGTCTGGAAGGTGCCGAAGGCGACGAATACTGGTTCGGTTTGCCCAACTTCTACACCATCACCCGCTACAATCGCAGCGTGATGTATGCCATGGCGGTCAACCAACTGGCCGAGCTGCTGGTCGAAGCACGGGGTAATCGATGAGTGCGTCCAAACTGCTGCCGCTGGCAGCCTGCGTAACGGCAGCGCTGTTACTGGCGAGCTGCTCCTCCAATCGGGCACCGCAACCTGCGGTAACGCCCGGTCAGTCTGCCGGTATCTCCGGCCCAGAGGACTTCAACCGCCCGCATCGCGATGGCGCACCCTGGTGGGACGTCGACGTCTCGAAGATTCAGGACGCCATCCCCATGCCGCACTACGGGCCGGTCAAGGCCAGTCCCTATGTGGTGTTCGGCAAGCAGTACTACCCGATTCAGGATGCCCGCCGCTATCAGGCGGTCGGCCCGGCTTCCTGGTACGGCACCAAGTTCCACGGCCAGGCCACCGCCAACGGCGAGACCTATGACCTGTACGGCATGACCGCAGCGCACAAGACCCTGCCGCTGCCCAGCTACGTACGCGTGACCAACCTGGAAAACGGCAAGGTGGTGATCCTGCGGGTCAACGACCGCGGGCCGTTCTACTCCGACCGCATCATCGACCTGTCCTTCGCCGCGGCGAAGAAGCTCGGCTATGCCGAGAAGGGCACTGCACGGGTCAAGGTCGAGGGTATCGATCCGCACGAGTGGTGGGCGCAACAGGGCCGTCCGGTGCCGCTGGTGCTAGCCAACAATCAGCCGGCCAAGGCTGCCGTTGCCAAGCCCGTCGCACAGCCTGTACCGCAGGTCGTCGAGCAGTACGCGCCGCCGCCTACACAGCACGCCGCTGCGGTGGTGCCGGTGCAGATCGACGCAAAAAAAAACGATTCACTCGCAGCCTCTGGCCTGTATCTCCAGGTGGGAGCCTTCGCCAATCCGGACGCTGCGGAGCTGCTCAAGTCCAAGCTGACCCAGACCAGCAGTGTGCCGGTGTTCATCAGCTCAGTGGTGCGCGACCAGCAGATCCTGCATCGGGTCCGAATGGGGCCGATCAGCAACCAGGGCGAGGCTGAACAGTTGCAGAGCAGCGTGCGCCTGGCCAACCTTGGCCAGCCCACGCTGGTACGTGCCGACTGATGGCAACTTAACCGGCGTTTGCCGGACTAATCCGAGGCTTGCCGGGTGGCGAGTCGAAAGATGGCCCCTCGGGGCCGTACAACCCATGCAACGATTTTCGAGAGACGGATGAACATCACCAGCTTCGTGCAACGTGCTTCACTGGTTCTTACCCTTCTGGCTGCGCCCCTCGCGATGGCCAACCAGCAGGTGGTGCCTGCGGCGCCGCAACTGGCCGCCAAATCCTATGTGCTGATGGACGCCGCCAGCGGCAATGTCCTGGTCGAGAACAACGCTGACCAGCGCCTGCCGCCAGCCAGTCTGACCAAGCTGATGACTGCCTACATCGCCACCCTGGAAATCCGTAACGGCAAGATCGGTGAGCAGGACCTGGTGACCATCAGCGAGCACGCGTGGCGCACCGGCGGTGCCGCTTCCGGTGGTTCCACCATGTTCCTGCCGCTGAACAGCCAGGCCACGGTCGACGACCTACTGCACGGCATCATCATCCAGTCCGGCAACGACGCCAGCATCGCCATCGCCGAATACATCGCCGGCAGCGAAGACGCCTTCGCCGACATGATGAACGCCACCGCCGAGCGCCTGGGCATGAAGAACAGCCACTTCATGAACGCCACTGGCCTGCCGCATCCCGAGCACTACTCCAGCGCCCATGACATGGCGATCCTGGCCCGCGCGATCATCGACGAAGACGCCGAGCACTATGCGATCTACTCGCAGAAGGAATTCCTCTGGAACAACATCAAGCAGCCCAACCGCAACCTGCTGCTGTGGCGTGATCGCACCGTCGACGGCCTGAAGACCGGCCACACCTCCGAGGCCGGCTACTGCCTGGTGGCGTCGGCGGTGCGTGATGGCGCGCGCATGATCACCTCGGTATTCGGTACCGACAGCGAGCAGGCCCGTGCTGCGGAAACCCAGAAGCTGCTGACCTATGGCTTCCGCTTCTTCGAAAGCCGCACCTTCTATCAGAAGGGTGCCGAGCTGGCCCAGGCCACCGTGTGGAAGGGCACCGCGAATCAGGTCAAGGCTGGCCTGGCCGAAGACCTGACCATGACCATGCCCAAGGGCCAACTGGAAAAGCTGCAGGCCAGCATGACCCTTAACCCGCAACTGATCGCACCGATCCAGCAGGGCGACGTGATCGGCAAGGTCGAAGTCAAACTGGGTGACGAAGTGGTGCGCAGCACCGATCTGGTGGCGCTGCAGTCGGTAGAAGAGGGCGGCCTGCTGCGTCGTCTGTGGGATAGCATCCGCCTGTTCTTCTTCGGTCTGTTCAACTGACCGCAGACGCTGGCAGCGGCGATGTTGTCGCTGAGCATTGAAAACGGCGGAGCAGGGCCCATTTACGTACTGTAAAGGGTGCTGCTCCGCCGTTTCATTTAGCCGCCCTGTACTGACCGCCTCGTCGAGGCGCCTGACTTATCCAGTCCGCTCTCAATCCGTGGCGGACCTTTCTGGACGGGCCATGAGCCCGCTGATGACATGACCGATAGCGACGTTCAACCGCCCAAAATCGAATTTCCCTGCGAGCGTTACCCGATCAAGGTGATCGGTACCGCCGGTGAGGGCTTCTCCGATCTGGTGATCGAAGTGATCCAGCGTCACGCCCCGGACCTGGATGCCTCCACGCTGGTGATGCGCGACAGCCGCAATGGCAACTTCCTCTCCGTGCAGGTGCTGATCACCGCGACCAGTGTCGAGCAACTGCAGGCGATTCACGTCGACCTGCGCGCGACCGGTCGCGTGCATATGGTGCTGTGACCCTCATGCCTGAGCTAGTCGTTCGTCACCTCGGGCTGGTCGACTACCAGCCCACGCTGGACGCCATGCGCCGTCTGACCACCGAGCGCGACGCGCAGACTGCGGATGAAATCTGGTTGCTGCAGCATCCCAAGGTCTTCACCCAGGGCCAGGCTGGCAAGGCCGAGCACCTGCTGGCGCCGGGCGATATCCCGGTGATTCAGGTCGAGCGTGGCGGCCAGGTGACCTATCACGGCCCGGGCCAGCTGGTGGCGTACCTGATGCTCGATCTGCGTCGCCTCGACCTCGGCGTGCGGGAACTGGTTACTGCCATGGAACAGAGCCTGGTCGATCTGCTGGCCGGCTATGGCATCGAGGCGGCGCCCAAGGCGGATGCGCCGGGCGTGTACGTGGCAGGCGACAAGATCGCTTCTCTGGGCCTGCGCGTCAGCCGTGGCTGCTCGTTCCACGGCCTGGCGCTGAACGTCGACATGGACATGACGCCCTTTCTGCGCATCAATCCGTGCGGCTACGCCGGGCTGAAGATGGTGCAGGTGCGCGACCTGTTGCAAGCGCCGCCTGCGTTCGACGAGGTGGCGCAACGCCTGGAGCAGGCCCTGCGGCAGAGACTGGGATATCAGTAAGCGGTCGTGCTGAAGAAGCAGAAAGGGGCGCCATGGCGCCCCTTTCGTTTATCCGGCGACTGCTGATCAGTTCAGGTTCAGCGCCGGAATCAGACTGGCATTGACTTCCTGGCCCGGCACCGGAACCGGTGCGGCGAGGCCCAGGTTGTTCTTCTCGAACACGCGGTCAGCACGGTAGCTGGAGCGCACCAGCGGGCCGGCGGCGACCTCCATGAAGCCTTTTTCCAGGCCGATATCACGGAAGCGATTGAACTCTTCAGGGCTGACCCAGCGCTGCACCTTGAGGTGGTTGCGCGTCGGTTGCAGGTACTGACCGAGGGTGAGGATGTCCACGCCGATGGCGCGCAGGTCATCCATGGTCTCGATGATTTCTTCATCGGTTTCGCCAAGGCCCAGCATCAGACTGGTCTTGGTCAGCACGTCGGGGCGGTGCTTCTTGGCGTGCTCGAGTACCTTGAGGGTTTTCTCATAGCCGGCACGCGGGTCGCGGACCACGTGAGTGAGGCGTTTGACCGTCTCGACGTTCTGCGCGAAGACTTCCAGGCCTGAGTCGACGACGCGCTCGATGGCCTGATGATCGCCATCGAAATCCGGGGTCAGCGCTTCGACCACCACCTGCGGGGTGTTTTCCTTGATGGCGCGCACGCAGGCGGCGTAGTGCCCGGCGCCGCCGTCCTCCAGATCGTCACGGTCTACCGAGGTCAGCACGATGTAGCGCAGGGCCATCAGCTCCACCGACTTGGCGGTGTTCTGCGGTTCTTCCAGGTCCAGCCAGCCATTGGGGTTGCCGGTGTCCACGGCGCAGAAGCGGCAGGCGCGGGTGCACACCGAGCCCATCAGCATGATGGTGGCGGTGCCGTTGGACCAGCACTCACCCATGTTCGGGCAGTGCGATTCCTGGCACACGGTGCTCAGACGGTGCTCGCCGACGTTGCGCTTGACCGCCTCGAAACGGCTGCCGCCCGGTGCCTTGACCCGCAGCCACTTGGGCTTGGGTTCGAAAACCTGGGGTTCTGCCGCAGCACGGCGCTTCTGGCCATCCTTGATCGCAGTGATGCCTTGTGCGGTGCGGAATTTTTCGCCGCTGGCGACGGATTTGGGCGAGGAGGTGTCGGACATCGGAAATCTGGGCTCCGGTAGAGGCTCCGTGGGCAGGTGGCTTTTGGCCGCCCGCCAGTCTACCACAGAAGGTGTATGCAGACGCTGAGGCCGCCTGTCGACAAATGCATCGGCGAGGCGGCGTGTATCCGTGCCGTCCGGGCTCAGCGGGCGCGCAGCTGTTGCAGGAGTTCGCCGTTCGGATAGCCATCGGCCGGCCAGTTCAGCTGCAGCTGCAGGGCGCGGATGGCCTTGCGCGTGTTGGCACCGATGATGCCGTCAGCCGGACCGGGATCGAATCCTGCCTTGGTCAGCAGCTCCTGCAGTTCGACACGCTCGCTACGACCCAGTTGGCGTTCACTGCGTGGCCACTGTCCTTTGACTTCGCTTGGACGCAGCAGATTGTCGGCGAGCAGGCCGATGGCCAGAGCATAGGACGTGGAGTTGTTGTACTTGAGGATGCTGCGGAAATTGTCCAGCAGCAGGAAGGCCGGCCCTTTGTGACCGGCAGGCAGTTGCAGGCTGGCGCGGGAGCTGGCGGCTGCGCCGGTCGGAGCCAGTGGACGCACGCCGAGTTCGGCCCATTCGGCCAGCGTGCGGCGTTGGTCCGGGTCGGCCAGGGCGTAGTCGAAGTCGTTCGGCAGATTGACCTCGAAGCCCCAGGGCTGGCCGTGCTGCCAGCCTGAAGCCTGCAGGTAGTGAGCGGCCGAAGCCAGGGCGTCGGTCGAGGAATTCCACAGGTCGCGCTTGCCGTCGCCGTCGAAGTCCACTGCGTGCTGGTTGTAGGTAGTCGGCATGAACTGGGTCTGCCCCATGGCGCCGGCCCATGAGCCGATCATGCGCTCGCTGGCTACATCGCCGTTCTGCAGGATCTGCAACGCAGCCAGCAACTGCACGCGCCAGAAGCCCTGGCGGCGGCCGTCATAGGCCAGCGTCGCGAGCGAACGGATCACGCTGTGGCTGCCAATGTTGTTGCCGAAATTGCTTTCCAGACCCCAGATGGCGACCAGAATCGGGGCTTCGACGCCGTACCGCTGTTCGATGCGTTGCAGTACCAGGCTGTGCTGCGCCAACAGTACCCGGCCGCGGCCAATACGGCTGGAGGAAACGGCGCCGTCGAGATATTCCCATACGGGGCGGGTGAATTCGGGCTGGCTACTGTCGGCCTTGAGCACCGCCGGGTCGGGGGTAACGCTGGCGAACACGCGATCGAACAAGGTCGCTTCGATGCCGGCGGCAAGCGCTTCGCTGCGCAGGGCCTGGCGCCAGTCGGCGAAACTGGGCAGCGCCTCTTCGGCGGTGGTCTGGGCCGCAGCCGGGGGCGTTGCTGTGGGAAGGTTTTCCGCCGGGGCCTGGGCGCAGGCCGCCAGCAGCAGGAGAGGAAGCAGAGCCAGGGCGCGACGTGGAAGCTGGTGTGGCATGTCTATCTCAAGGCGTTTAAGCAGGCGGTTACCTTAGCATGCCCGAGACGAATTCTGGGCTATCAGCGCATTGATGAGGCCCAGAAAGCAAGAAGCCTCCCAATTGTGGGAGGCTTCGCGGCGGTAGCTGCCTTTGCCTTTCTGCGGTCGTTCCTGGCGGGAGCGAAACAGGGGCTGGGCGATGATCGATTTGGCCTTGTTCGGCCGTCTGCCGGTCTTCTTGCTCATGGCGTTTCCTCATGCAGATGTGCCTGCGCCAATGCAGACGGCGCGGACTATGCGCCGCTGTACAGAAAATGTCCAGATGGAACCTGTGGGAGCGCCTTGGCCGCGAGTTCTTTGCTTGGAACACTCGCGGACAAGTCCGCTCCCACGGTTACAGGCGCAGCTCGTAGGGTGGGCTTTAGCCCACCAACGGCGGTACAGGTGGGCTGAAGCGGATCGCCGCCCGGCCCACCCTACAAGGAAGTAGGCAGCAACAATTACAGGCGCAGGCGCTGTCCGGCCAGCTGCAGGGTCAGCATGGCCAGGTCGCTCCAGGGATCGCCGGACGCCTGGCCCTTGATCTGTGCGTCGATCAACTGTGCCTGCTGCAACAGCTGGCCCCAGCGCTTGCTGCTATGGCGCTGCAGGGCCTTGGATACCAGCGGCCGGCGTTTGTCCCAGACCGGCGGTCGGGCGCTGGCAAAGGCTTTGTCCAAGGGGATGCCCTGGCTTTGCTGATGGGCGATGCCGGCCAGCAGGCGAATTTCGCGAGCCAGCGCCCAGAGGATCACCGGAGTTTCCACGCCTTCGCCGCGCAGGCCTTCGAGCACGCGTAGCGCGTGTGCGGCATCGCCGCCGAGTGCGCAGTCGATCAGACCGAACACGTCGAAGCGGGCGCTGTCAGCCACGGCAGCCTGGACGGTCTCGGCGTCGACCTGGTTGCCGTCGGCAAGCAGCTTGAGTTTTTCCACTTCCTGGGCGGCGGCCAACAGGTTGCCTTCAACCCGCGCAGCGATCATTTCTACCGCATCGGCGCTTGCACTGAGGCCGGCCTGCGCCAGGCGCTGGCGAATCCACTGCGGCAACTGGTTGGCGTCCACCGGCCAGATCTGGATGA
The DNA here is from genome assembly GCF_016008875.1 of Ectopseudomonas mendocina. GTDB lineage: Bacteria > Pseudomonadota > Gammaproteobacteria > Pseudomonadales > Pseudomonadaceae > Aquipseudomonas. Next base: position 206,256 of record NZ_JADTQG010000002.1, on the reverse strand, counting down.
ACTGGCTCGCCTGGCCGTCGATCAATGCCTTGGCCCACTTGGATTTTTGCGTGCTGCCGTCGAGCTTGGGCAGGCTCAGCAGCAGGACGGTATCTTCCGGCGGGCGGGCCAGGTATTCCAGCAGCGCCGCGGCGCCTTTGTCTCCCGGCTTGCCGGACGGCAGGCGCAGCTCCAGCAGGCGTTTATCGGCGAACAGCGAGAGGCTGGCGCCGGCCTGCAGCAGGTTGCCCCAGTCGAAGTTGGCCTCGGCATTGAACACCTGGCGCTCGCCGAACCCCTGCTGACGGCAGGCGTTGCGGATGGCGTCAGCGGTTTCCTGGCAGAGCAGCGGTTCGTCACCGCTGATCGCATAGACAGGTGCGAGCGAGCCTTGCAGGTGTTTGCCGAGCTGGGCGGGGGCAAGCTTCATCGAGGTGATGTCATGAGGCGTGTGGGCGAGGGGCCGCAAGCGCGGCCCCGCTGCCTTACTGGATCGGCAGTTCGATCGGCGACTGCTGCGGGGCGACCTGGCTCTCGCGAGCGCGACGAGCTGCTTCCAGCGCTTCGGTTTCGGCCCTGGCGCGGGCTTCGGCAGTCTGCTGCAGCTGTTCGAGTTGGGCCGGGGTGATTTGCTGCAGGTTCTGCGTGAGCTGCTGGATCATCTCGCGACGCAATTCGCTGCGCAGCTGGGCGGCCTCCTGGTCGGAGCCGGCCAGGTTGTTGTCGTCCTGCTGGTAGTAGTTCTGCACTTCCACCTTGTTGCCGGTCAGCAGCAGGTTCTGTGCGCCGCGGATCTCATACTCCAGACCCATGGTCAGTTCGTACTCGGCGGTACGTGCGCCGCTGCTGTAGCTGGCCGTGCGACGGTTCTCGGTTTCGCGGCTGATCACCAGCTTGTAGGGGGCGCCGGCGTAAACGCGAACATCGTTGTTCTCCAGCACTTCACGCACCTGCTGCACGGTATCGCCGTAGGCGTCGCGTGCGCTGACGTCGAGTTCCTTGAGGGCGAACTGAACGTCGCCGGTGCCGCGCAGCTGGAAACCACAGGCGCTGAGCAGACCGGCCAGGCCGATGACCAGCAGATTCCGTTTCATCATTCTCATATCCCCTTGGCGGATCACGGCGCCACTCTCTGTGGCGCCGAGCTTAATCAGTTGGCGACTATGTTGACCAGCTTGCCTGGTACCACGATGACCTTGCGAATGCTCAGGCCTTCGGTGAAGCGCAGCACGTTTTCGTTGGCGCGGGCGGCGGCTTCGACTTCCTCGCGGGAGGCCGAGGCCGGTACTTCGATCTGCCCGCGCAGCTTGCCGTTGACCTGCACCACCAGGGTCAGACTGTCCTGCACCAGGGCGGATTCGTCGACCTGCGGCCACTGCGCGTCGATGACCGCATCGGCGTGACCCAGGCGCTGCCACAGCTCGTGGCTGATGTGCGGGGTGATCGGTGCCAGCAGCAGGGTGACGATTTCCAGGCCTTCGTGCACCAGAGCACGGTCCTGTTCGGTCGCGGTTGCGGCCTTTTCCAGTACGTTCATCAGCGTCATCACCTGGGCGACGGCGGTGTTGAATTTGTGGTGCTGACCGATATCGTTGCTGGCCTGCTTGATCGCCAGGTGAATGGCACGGCGCACGGCCTTCTGCTCATCATTCAGGCCGGCGACATCCAGCTTGCCCGGCAGACCGGCGCTGACATGGCTGTGAGCCAGGCGCCAGACGCGGCGCAGGAAGCGGTTGGCACCCTCGACGCCGGCATCCGACCATTCGCAGCTCTGATCGGGCGGCGAGGCGAACATCATGAACAGGCGGCAGGTGTCGGCGCCGTAGGCGTCGATCATGTCCTGCGGGTCGACGCCGTTGTTCTTCGACTTGGACATCTTCTCGGTGCCGCCGATTTCCACCGGCAGGCCGTCGCTCTTCAGCTTGGCGCCGATGACCTTGGCCTTGGCGTCACGCTCGACGATGACGTCGGCCGGGTTGAACCAGTCCTTGCCGCCGTTTTCCAGGGTGCGGTAGTAGGTCTCGGCAACCACCATGCCCTGGGTCAGCAGGTTCTTGAACGGCTCGTTGGACGACACCAGGCCTTCGTCGCGCATCAGCTTGTGGAAGAAGCGTGCGTACAGGAGGTGCAGGATGGCGTGCTCGATGCCGCCGATGTACTGATCCACCGGCAGCCAGTGGTTGGCAGCGGCCGGGTCGACCATGCCGCCCTCGTAGTTCGGGCTGGCGTAGCGGGCGAAGTACCAGGACGACTCGACGAAGGTGTCCATGGTGTCGGTTTCGCGCTTGGCCGGGGCGCCGCATTTCGGGCAGCTGCATTCGTAGAACTCGGGCATCTTCGCCAGCGGCGAGCCGGCGCCGTCCGGCACCACGTCTTCGGGCAGCACCACCGGCAGTTGGTCTTCCGGCACCGGTACGTCGCCGCAGGCGTCGCAATGGATGATCGGGATCGGGCAGCCCCAGTAGCGCTGGCGGCTGATGCCCCAGTCGCGCAGGCGGAACTGGGTCTTGCGTGCGCCGTGCTCGCTGGCCTCAAGGTCGCCGACGATGGCATCGAAGGCGGCGCTGAAATCCAGGCCGTCGTACTTGCCGGAGTTGATGGTGGTCAGGCCGGTCTTGTCACCGTACCAGTCCTGCCAGGTGTTGGCGTCGTAGTCCTTGCCTTCGCCGGTGTAGACCTGGGTGATCGGCAGGTCGTACTTGCCCGCGAATTCGAAGTCGCGCTCGTCATGCGCCGGCACGGCCATCACCGCGCCTTCGCCGTAGCCCCAGAGCACGTAGTTGGCGACGAATACCGGCAGCTTGTCGCCGGTCAGCGGATGAATGACGAACTGGCCGGTGGCCAGGCCCTTCTTCTCCATGGTGGCCATATCGGCCTCGGCCACGGAGCCGGCCTTGCACTCGGCGATGAAGGCTTGCAGCTTGGCGTTGCTTTCGGCAGCGCGCTGGGCCAGCGGATGCTCGGCGGCCACGGCTACGTAGGTGGCGCCCATCAGGGTGTCGGGGCGAGTGGAATAGACCTTGAGCTGACCTTCGATGCCGATGCTGGCGACGTCGTAGTCGAACACGATGTCGGCACCGAAGCTCTTGCCGATCCAGTTGCGCTGCATGGTCTTGACCTGCTCGGGCCAGCCATCGAGCTCATCCAGGCTGCTCAGCAGCTCTTCGGCGTAAGCGGTGATCTTGAAGTAGTACATCGGGATTTCGCGCTTCTCGATCAGCGCACCCGAACGCCAGCCGCGGCCGTCGATGACCTGCTCGTTGGCCAGTACGGTCTGGTCTACCGGGTCCCAGTTGACGGTACCGTTCTTGCGGTAGATAACGCCCTTCTCGAACAGGCGGGTGAACAGCCACTGCTCCCAGCGGTAGTAGTCCGGCTTGCAGGTGGTGACTTCGCGCGTCCAGTCGATGGCCAGGCCCAGCGATTGCAGCTGGGACTTCATGTAAGCGATGTTCTCGTAGGTCCACTTGGCGGGCGCCACCTGGTTCTTCATCGCGGCGTTTTCCGCCGGCATGCCGAAGGCGTCCCAGCCCATCGGCTGCAGCACGTTCTTGCCCTGCATGCGCTGGTAGCGCGCGATCACGTCGCCGATGGTGTAGTTGCGCACGTGCCCCATGTGTAGCTTGCCGCTGGGGTAGGGGAACATCGACAGGCAGTAGAAGGTGTCCTTGCCCGGCTGTTCGCTGACGACGAAGGATTTCTGCGCGTCCCAGTGGGACTGTGCGGCGGCTTCTATTTCACGGGGCGAGTACTGTTCGTGCATGGCTCTGGCGCTGAAGGAATGGGGCTTGCGGAAAACGTCGTAGCATACATGAGCGCCGTCTATCGAGGGAAACCCAGATTGTGCCGGGGCCGCCGTTTGTCGCGGCGCCGGGCTGCCTGCAGAGCCTTCGCTAAGCTTCATTCAAGGCCCGCGCGTGACGGGCCTCGCGAGGTGGGCGATGGCTGATGCACGGCAGTCGGAACGAGGTGGCGGCCTTTATGAACGGCTGCTGCAGCGTCTTGCCCTAGCGCTGGAGGAGGCCGATACCGCCAGCCGTCTGCATGCCGAACCGCTGCGCGAACTGGAGCTCGACGGGCTCAGCCCGGCGGAGCTGGAACTGATCCGTGCCTACCTCAATCGTGACCTGCACTGGCTGCGTGGCTGGCACGCGGCGGCCGAGGAATTGGCGCTGATCCAGCGTCAGCCATTGCGCAGCGCCAAGTCCGCTGGCAGCAAGGCGATGGGCAAGCTCAAGCCCTTGATGAAGCGTCGCCAGGCGCTTTGCTGCGCACTCTGCGGTACACCGGTGAGCTGGCATCGCGGGCAGGATGCGCAAGCCTGTCAGGCCTGTGGTTCTAAGTTGTTTCGCAGTGGCAATCCGCGTTAGTTGGCCGTTGGCCACCGCTGCGGTCGTGCTTCCTGCCTCGCCTGTTTTTTCAGCGAGCTGTTAGGCTTGGGCGCCCGGGAGGTGCCTGATGCCGATTCGCTACATCCTCAAACAACTGCTGATGCCGCCAGGCATCCTGCTTCTGCTGATCCTGCTGGGCTGGTGGCTGCGCCGCCGCTTTCCGCGGCTCGCTGTGGCCTGCTTTGCCACCGGCTTCGGCGGGCTCTGGCTGATGAGCCTGCCTGCGGTGATGCAATGGAGCGCGGGCCTGCTCGAACGTGAGCCGGTGCTGGAGGAGGCGCAATGGGCGACGCTGGCGCAGCGCGCCGATGCCATCGTCATTCTCGGCGCCGGGCGTGAGCAGAACGATCCGGGCTGGGGCGGAACCGATCAGCCTGGGTTGATGGCGCTGGAGCGCCTGCGCTATGCCGCTCGCCTGGCGCGTGCATCCGGCCTGCCGATGGCGGCTACCGGTGGCTTGCATTACGGCCAGCCGCCCAGCGAGGCGGCATTGATGGCCGATGCCATGAAGCGCGATTACGGCCTGGAGATTCGCTGGCTGGAGGAGCAGAGCCGCACGACTTGGGAAAACGCGCTGCTGAGTGCCGAGTTGCTGCAGCCGCAGGGCGTGCGTCGCGTGGTGCTGGTCACCCAGGCCTGGCACATGCCACGAGCACGCTGGAGTTTCGAGCAGGCCGGCTTCGAGGTGATCACCGCACCGATGGGTTACCTCAGCGCCGGTTATGAACGGCCGCTGGGCGGCTGGCTGCCGGAGTCGCGGGTGATCTGGCAGAGCAGTCAGTTGCTCAACGAAGTGATTGGGTTGCTGGCTTATCCCGCCATCTACGGCAAGCCGTGAAAGCGACTGTATTCGCGATAGCCAGTAGTGCGTAGCCCGGATGCAATCCGGGGAATCGTGGCGCTAACTCCCTGATTTCATCCGGGCTACGCTCGCCAGCGGTCGGCCTACACCGTCTTGGCCATGCGGCTGGCCAGCAACGCCCAGCCCAGCAGCAGGGCACAGAGGATCGCCAGCGGCCAGATGCGCCATTGCAGGTAAGGCGTGAGCCCCTGCATCGGCACCACTTCGCCGTACAGTACGCCGCGTTCGAACTGCGGCAGGGCGAACTGGATGCGGCCCTGCGGGTCGATCACCACGGTCATGCCGTTGTTGGTCGCGCGGATCATCCAGCGCCCGGCTTCCAGTGCGCGCATCTGCGCCATCTGCAGGTGTTGCAGCGGGCCGATGGAGGTGCCGAACCAGGCGTCATTGCTCACCGTCAGCAGGATGTCGCTGTCCGCCGCCAGCGCCGCTGCGAATTCCGGGTAGACCACCTCGTAGCAAATGAACGGCGCGATGCGATGCCCCTTGGCCAGTAGCGGTGGCTGGTCTGCCGGGCCGCGGGCGAAGTCGGACATCGGCAGGTCGAAGAAGGCGATCAAACCGCGCAGCAGATCCTGCAGCGGCACGTACTCACCGAACGGCACCAGCTTCTGCTTGAGGTAGGTGCCCTGCGCCTCGCCGAAACTGGTGATGGCGTTGTAGTAACGAATCTCTCCGCGTTCGTTGGACTGACGCACCGGTACCCCGGTGATCAGTGCACTGCTGCGGTCACGGGCGAAGCGATCCATCACGCCGATATAACCCTGGGCCATGTCCTTGAGCACCGGAATAGCGGTCTCCGGCCAGACCAGCAAATCGACCTGCTTGGCGCTGAAGCTGAGATCGCGGTACAGCGCCAGCTGCGCGTTGAGCTGGGCCGGGTCCCATTTCAGGTTCTGCTCGACATTGCCCTGCATCAGGGCGACGCTCAGGCTGTCACCTGCCGCGCGTGTCCAGTCGTGATCCTTCAAAGCCAGGCCGGCCAGCCAGGGGCTCAGCAGCAGAAGCAGCGCGCAGACGTAGCGCGGTTTATGCGGGCGCAGGCGCTCCAGGTTGATGATCAGCGCCGCCGACAGGGCGACGACGAAGGACGCCAGCCAGACGCCGCCGACCGGTACCAGGCCGCTCAGTGGACCCTCGAGTTGGCTGTAGCCGGCGTAGAGCCAGGGGAAGCCGGTAAGGAACCAGCCGCGAAATACCTCCTGCACGACCCACAGCGCGGCGAACGCCAGGGCGTCGGCCAGCGGTGCTTCGCTGCGGCGTATCCAGCGGGCCCAGAGGGCGGCGGTCAGGGCGAAGAACAGCCCCAGTCCGGCAACGAAACCCAGAGTGAGGATACCGGCCAGTGCCGGCGATGCGGCGCCATAGTCATGGATGCTGACATATACCCAACTGGTGCCGGCGGCGAACAGGCCGAAGCCGTAGCTCCAGCCGCGCAGCGCTGCCTGGCCGGGGCGCAGGTGGCGCAGGCCGAGGTAGAGCAGGGCAATGGACAGCACGGCCAGTGGCCAAAGGTCGAAAGGGGCGAGCGCCAGGGTGGTCAGCGCGCCTGCGCCGCAGGCAAGCAGGTGGCCGGGCCAGCCCGGACGAGTGATCCATTGCAGCATGGGCAGATCCTTGGAATCGGGGTGGCGCAAGGGTAGGGGCAGGCAGGGGCGGGCGGCAAGTCGTAGCCCGGATGTAATCCGGGGCGGCTCTCTAGCCAACCCCGGATACCAGTCGTCAGCGGCTAACTGGGGTCAGGCGCAGCAGATGGATGCGGCGGCTGTCGGCGTTGAGCACGCGGAAGCGGAATTCGCCGATCTCGGTGACTTCGTTGCGCTTGGGCAGGTGGCCGAAGGCATTCATCACCAGGCCGCCGACGGTGTCGTACTCGTCGTCGGAGAACTCGCTGTCGAAGGTCTCGTTGAAGCTGTCGATGGGCGTCAGCGCCTTGATCAGGTAGTCACCGGAGGGCAGCGGCTTGATGTAGCCGTCTTCCTCGACATCATGTTCGTCCTCGATGTCGCCGACGATCTGCTCCAGTACGTCTTCGATGGTCACCAGGCCGGCGACGCCGCCGTATTCGTCGATGACCACGGCCATGTGGTTGTGGTTGGCGCGGAACTCGCGCAGCAGCACGTTGAGGCGCTTCGACTCGGGCACGAAGGTGGCCGGGCGCAACAGATCCTTGATGTTGAGGTTGGGCTGGTCGCCCTGCAGGATCAGCGGCAGCAGATCCTTGGCCAGGAGGATACCGATGACGTCGTCGAGGCTTTCGCCGATCACCGGGTAGCGCGAATGCGCGGCGTCGATGATGGCTGGAAGGAATTCACGCGGGGTCTGGCTGGCCTTGATGCTGATCATCTGCGAGCGCGGCACCATGATGTCGCGTACCTGCAGGTCGGCGACCTGAATGGCGCCTTCGACGATGGCCAGTGCTTCGCTGTCGAGCAGTTTGTTCTGGTGGGCTTCGCGCAGGACTTCCAGCAGTTCCTGGCGGTTTCTCGGCTCATGAGCAAAAGCCTGGGTCAGCTTGTTGAACCAGGACTTCTGCTCGTTGCTCGATCGGTCTTCGCTCATGGCGTTTTACTCGGGGTCCTTGTCAGGAGAAGTTGTTGGCTGCGTGCGCGTTAGCTTCTGCAGGCGCGAATTCATTTGCGATTTTTCTACAGGACTTGCCACGCTTAACGCGAACATAGCCAAGTCATGCGTCGCCGGCATACGGGTCGGGATGACCCAGTTCTGCGAGCAATTGTCGTTCCAGTTCTTCCATCTCGAGGGCTTCGTCTTCCTCGATATGGTCATAGCCCAGCAGATGCAGGCAGCCGTGGATCACCAGGTGCGCCCAGTGTGCTTCCAGCGTTTTGCGCTGCTCGGCGGCTTCGCGTTCGACCACCGGCACGCAGATCACCAGGTCGCCCAGCAGCGGGATGTCGAGGATGCCCTCGGGAATCTCGGCGGGAAACGACAGCACGTTGGTGGCGTAGTCCTTGTGCCGCCAGGTGTGATTCAGCTCGCGGCCTTCGGCCTCGTCGACCAGGCGGATGGTCAGCTCTGAATCGGCCGTGCGTTGGCGCAAGGCCAATTCACACCAGCGGCGCAGTTGCGCCTCGTCCGGGTGCTGGCCGTCAGTGGCCGGTTGCAGGTCGAGCTCAAGCATCGTGGCTGTCGCCCTTGCCGTTCAGGCGTGCATCGTGACGCTCGTAGGCTTCGACGATGCGCTGCACCAGTGGGTGGCGCACGACGTCCTTGGGCTTGAAGTGGGTGAAGCTGATGCCGGGCACATCACGCAGCACTTCGATGACGTGCGCCAGGCCGCTCTTGGTGCCGCGTGGCAGGTCGACCTGGGTGATGTCGCCGGTGATCACGGCGGTGGAACCGAAACCGATACGGGTGAGGAACATCTTCATCTGCTCGACGGTGGTGTTCTGACTCTCGTCGAGAATGATGAAGCTGTTGTTAAGCGTACGACCGCGCATATAGGCCAGCGGCGCGATCTCGATCACCTGCTTCTCGATCAGCTTGGCCACATGGTCGAAGCCGAGCATTTCGTAAAGCGCGTCGTAGAGCGGGCGCAAGTAGGGATCGATCTTCTGTGCCAGGTCACCGGGCAGGAAGCCGAGCTTCTCGCCCGCTTCGACCGCAGGGCGTACCAGCAGGATGCGGCGCACCTGCTCGCGCTCCAGTGCGTCCACCGCGCAGGCCACGGCCAGGTAGGTCTTGCCGGTACCGGCCGGGCCGATGCCGAAGTTGATGTCGTTATCGAGGATCGCCTTGACGTAACGCTGCTGGTTGGCACCACGCGGCTTGATCACGCCCTTCTTGGTGCGCAAGGTCACCTGCGGCAGGTTGCTCGGGTTGACCAGTTCCTCGACGCCGGATTCCTGCAGATACAGGTGCACCAGGTCGGGCGACAGCTCGGTGGCTTTGGTTTCGCGGTACAGCTTGCGCAGCAACTGCTCGGCGGCCTGAGTCTTGTCGGCGCTGCCGAGCATCTCGAACTGGTTGCCACGGTTGCGGATTTCCAGGCCGAGGCGCTCTTCGATCAGGCGCAGGTGCTCGTCGAACTGGCCGCAGAGGTTGGCGAAACGGCGGGCCTCGAAGGGTTCGAGGGTGAAACGATGAGGTTCTAGAGAGGCGTTCAAGGTGATGGTGTGATCGTCACTTGTCTGAGTAGTGAAAGGCAGCATAACGCCGGTCGCTCGTGGCGCAAAGCCCGGTTGGCGAATGCGGTGGAAAGAGCCCGCTGCATGGCAGCTCGCAACTATTTTGGGGAGCGGGCTTGTCCGCGAGTTTTATCCGGAAACAATCGCGGACAAGTCCGCTCCCACCGAGATGGAGTCGCCCGGTGGGAGCGCGTATGCCTCAGTGCAGCGTCTGTTCATCGAGCAAAGTACCGCGCAGCGAGTGCGGCAGGGCGTCGTCGATGAACACGTCGACGAACTGGCCGATCAGGCGCGGGTTATCGCAGCGGAAATTGACGATGCGGTTCTGCTCGGTACGGCCCTGGAGCATGCCCGGGTCTTTCTTCGAGTAGTCGCTGACCAGGATGCGCTGCACCGTGCCGACCATGCGACGGCTGTTCTCGAAACCGTTCTGGCTGATGCGGTGCTGCAGCAGAGCCAGGCGCTGTTTCTTAACCTCGTCCGGAGTGTCGTCGACCAAGTCGGCGGCCGGGGTGCCTGGGCGCGAGCTGTAGATGAAGGAGAAGGAGAAGTCGAAGCCGACGTCCTCGATCAACTTCATGGTCTGCTCGAAATCCTTCTCGGTCTCGCCGGGGAAGCCGACGATGAAGTCCGAGCTGATCAGGATGTCCGGCACGGCAGCGCGCAGCTTGCGGATGCGCGATTTGTACTCCAGCGCGGTGTGGTTGCGCTTCATCGCCGCGAGGATGCGGTCGGAGCCGGACTGCACCGGCAGGTGCAGGTATTTGACCAGCTGCGGAATCTCGGCGTGGGCCTGGATGATCGCGTCGGAGAACTCCAGCGGGTGGCTGGTGGTGTAGCGGATGCGCTCGATACCGTCGAGGGCCGCCACGGCATGCAGCAGCTCGGCGAAGTCGGCGATATGGCCATCCGGGGCTTCGCCGCGATAGCCGTTGACGTTCTGCCCCAGCAGGGTGACTTCCTTGACGCCTTTCTCGGTCAGCGAGGTGATCTCCATCAGCACGTCGACCAGCGGGCGGCTGACTTCCTCGCCGCGGGTGTAGGGCACCACGCAGAAAGTGCAGTACTTGCTGCAGCCTTCCATCACCGAGACGAAGGCGCTGGGGCCGTCGACGCGCGGCTCGGGCAGGCGGTCGAATTTCTCGATCTCGGGGAAGCTGATGTCCACCTGGGCGGTCTTGGTCACGCGCGCAGCGTCGATCATTTCCGGCAGGCGGTGCAGGGTCTGCGGGCCGAATACCACGTCGACATAGGGCGCGCGGTCGCGAATCGCCGCGCCTTCCTGGCTGGCCACGCAACCGCCGACGCCGATCACCAGGTCCGGGTTGGCCTGCTTCAGCTCGCGCCAGCGGCCGAGCTGAGAGAACACCTTGTCCTGCGCCTTCTCGCGGATCGAGCAGGTATTGAGCAGGATCACGTCGGCTTCTTCGGGTTTTTCCGTGACCTCCAGGGCCTGATGCTCACCCAACAGGTCGACCATGCGCGAGCTGTCGTACTCGTTCATCTGGCAACCGTGGGTTTCGATATAGAGCTTCTTGGTCATGGCACTGTCTGAGGTGGTTAAAAAATGACCGCGCATTATAGGGGAGAGGTGCGCGACAGGCTACAAGCTTGCGGCCACGGCAAGCGCGTCGTCGTCCATCGCCGGATTGCGTCCGGGCTACGCGTGCGGCGCTGTGCTATCCTGCGCGCCCCGTTTTTCCTGCCTTCGAGTCTCCATGAGCAAGCGCGACCCCATCTACAAGGTGATTTTCCAGAACCAAGGCCAGGTGTACGAGATGTATGCCAAGCAGATCTTTCAAAGCGATCTGTGGGGCTTTCTGGAGGTGGAGGAGTTCGTCTTCGGCGAGCGCAGCCAATTGGTGGTCGACCCCAGCGAGGAGAAGCTCAAGGCGCAGTTCGAAGGCGTTGTACGCAGCTTCGTGCCGATGCACGCGATCATCCGCATCGACGAGGTGGAGCGCCTGGGCACAGCGAAGATCAGCGAGGCCAAGGGCGGCGGCAACGTGATGCCATTCCCCATGCCGATGCCGGACAAATAAGCGACAAGTTGTAGTCGGGTAGGGTGGGCCGGGCGGCGTTCCGCTTCAGCCCACCAGCGGTAACGAGAGTCTACTTAGTGGGCTGAAGCCCACCCTGCAGATGAAGCGGATCGCCGCCCGTTTTAAGGCAGCGGCGCGAAAGGTGAGCGACCTTCGGCGGTCTGCAGTTCGAGCAGGTAGCTGCGGAAGATCTGCCCCAGTACCTGGCTGGCGATTTCCAGTTCATCGCGACGCATCTGTGCCGATACCACATCGGCGCTGTCCATGGCTTCGTCCGAGCCATTGACCGATGCCATCTTCAATACGATGTAGGCCTGCACGTTGTTGGCCGGTACGCCTTCGCCGCGGAAGAACATGGTGCCCAGGCGCAACTGTGCTTCGGCGTGCCCTTGCAGCGAAGCGCGCTCGAACCAGGTCAGCGCCTGCTTGAGGTCGCGCGGGGTGCGCTTGCCGTCGTAGTAATACTCGCCCAGCTCGAAGGCGGCCTGCATGTTGCCGGCGCGCGCCATTTCCTGGCAACTGGCCAGGGCATCGGGCATTTCTTCGAGAGAGGCGTTCAGCGCACAGCTGCCGCTGGCGGGGATCAGCAGGGAGTTGCCGCCTGCGAACGCAAACAGCGGGAGGAAAAGCAACAGGCAGCCCAGGGACAGGGTGCGGCCGGTGCGGTTCATCTGGATAACGGGACCTCGGCAGTTCAGGGCGGGTGTCGTGCCCGGTCGGCGCAAAACGTGCCGACCGTCGCATTATGAATAAACCGCGCGCTTGTTACAAAGGCTGTTTGTTCGCGTTTCCTGGCAGGCTCAACAGCACCCATGCCAGCAACAGATAGGCCGGTATCAGCAGCACGTGGAAAAGGTCGATACGGCGCAGCGGTCCGATCACGCCCTCGGTGCCGACCGCCAGGCCGGCCAGCAGAAACAGGCCCACCACAACAGCTGCGCTGATCGCTGGCGCCCGGCGCGGCCATTGGACTGCGCCGGCATAGAGAATCAGCACCAGCGTGGCCAGGTTCAGCGCCAGGCGGTAATCCTCCAGGTAGCCCATCTGGCGGAACAGCTCGAAGAACGCGCACAGGCCGAGGACGATGCGCCCCCAGTTCGGCCGACTCCAGGCCCAGCCGCGCCCCAGCGCCAATGCCGCGGCGCCGAGCAAAGGCAGCCCGAGAAAGCTGCTGGCCTGGGTGAGCCACAAATGCGCGGCCTGCCAGCTCGGATCGAAGCCGTAGCGAATCACGCCGACTCCGGCCGCCGCAGCCGGCAGCAGGAAGCCAAGCAGGGCGCAGAACAGCGCCGGCTGATCGCCCTCGCCGTAGCGCCCGCGCGCCCGGCCGATCCACACGACGCAGACGGCGCAGGCCAGGGTCAGCAGTGCATCGCTGAAGGCAGTGCTGTATTGCATCAGGCTTTTTTCAGCTCGGCGAAGGCGCGTTCGGCGGCAGCGAAGGTGATCTCCAGCTCCTTGTCGCCATGGGCGATGGAGGTGAAGCCCGCTTCGAAGGCGCTCGGCGCCAGGTACACGCCACCTTCCAGCATCAGGTGGAAGAAGCGGTTGAAGCGCGCGCTATCGCTGGCCATCACGTCGGCGAAGGTGACGATGTCGTCGGCGCCGCTGAAGTACAGACCGAACATGGCGCCCGCCTGAGTGGTGACGAAGGGAATGCCGGCGGCATCGGCACGCTGTTGCAGGCCATCGAGCATGCGCGTGGTGTAGTCGGTCAGCTCGGCGTGGAAGCCAGGACGGCTGATCAGCTTCAGCGTGGTCAGACCGGCGGCCATGGCCAGCGGGTTACCCGACAGGGTGCCGGCCTGGTACACCGGGCCGAGCGGGGCGATGCATTCCATGATCGCGCGCTTGCCGCCGAAGCAGCCCACCGGCATGCCGCCGCCGATGATCTTGCCGAAGGTGGTCAGGTCCGGGGTGACGCCGTAGTGCGCCTGCGCGCCGCCGAGGGCGACGCGGAAACCGGTCATCACCTCGTCGAAGATCAGCACCACGCCGTGCTTGTCGCACTGCTCGCGCAGGCCTTCGAGAAAGCCCGGCGCGGGCGGTACGCAGTTCATGTTGCCGGCCACCGGCTCGACGATGATGCAGGCGACTTCCTTACCCACCTGCGCCAGGCATTCGGCCACGGCGTCGATGTCGTTGAACGGCAGGGTCAGGGTGTGCTTGGCGAAGGCTGCCGGTACGCCTGCGGAGTTCGGCACGCCCTGGGTCAGGGCGCCGGAGCCGGCCTTGACCAGCAGGCTGTCGGAGTGACCGTGGTAGCAGCCTTCGAACTTGATGATGCTGTCGCGGCCGGTGTAGCCGCGGGCCAGGCGGATGGCGCTCATGGTCGCCTCGGTGCCGGAACTGACCATGCGCACCATCTCCATCGACGGCACCAGCGAGCAGACCAGCTCGGCCATTTCGGTTTCCAGCGCGGTCGGCGCGCCATAGGACAGGCCGTGTTCCAGCTGACGACGCACGGAATCGAGCACGTCCGGGTGGCTGTGGCCGAGAATCATCGGGCCCCAGGAGCCGACGTAATCGACATAGCGCTTGTCATCCTCGTCCGTCACATAGGCGCCTTCGGCGTGCTTGAAGAACAGCGGCGTGCCGCCGACGCTGCGGAAGGCGCGCACCGGCGAGTTGACGCCGCCGGGGATGTGCTTCTGGGCGTTGGCGAAGAGGATTTCGGAGCGGGACATGGCAGGTTCTCTCTGAAAGGGGATCAATCGAACAGCGCGGCGAAGGCGCGGGCGCGGTCTTGCACCTCGAGGGCGGAGTCCGCGGCGAACAGGGCGTGGATCACGGCGATCATGCTGGCGCCACGGGCGATCAGGCCGGGTGCGGTTTCCAGGGTCACGCCACCGATGGCGACGATGGGCTGGGCAAAGCGCGTGCGTGCCTGATCCAGCAACTCCACGGTGGCCGCCGGAGCACCGGGCTTGGTGTTGGAATTGAAGAAACGGCCAAAGGCGATATAGCTGGCGCCTTCGGCGACGGCACGCTCGGCCAGTTCCAGCTGGGCATGGCAGGTGCCGCCGATCACGGCATCTGCGCCGAGGCGGGCGCGGGCGGCGGCCAGCGAACCGTCGGTCTGGCCCAGGTGCAGGCCGACACCCAGGCGTGCAGCCAGTTCCAGGTCGTCGTTGATGATCAGCGTGGCGCCATGGCGCCGGCACAGTTCGGCCAGGGCCTGCGCTTCATCGAGACGACGCGCGGCGTCGCCCGACTTGTCGCGGTACTGCAGCAGGCGCGCGCCGCCTGTCAGCGCCGCTTCGGCGTAGGGCAGCAGCTTGCCACCGGCCAGCAGCGGTGTGTCGGTGATGGCGTAGAGGCCGCGAAGATTCACGAGCAGAAATCCAGAGGCAGACGGCGCGGCACGTACTGGCCGTGGCCGGGTTCTTCGGCGTCGCGCAGGGTGCGCCAGGTGTAATCCAGGGCACTCTTTACAGCGCTGACCAGCTCTTCACCCAGCGCCAGGCGGCCGGCCAGGGTGCTGGCCAGGGTGCAGCCGGAGCCATGGTAGCTGCCCGGCAGGCGTGCGCAGGTAAAGGTGTGGCGGCTGCCATCGCGGCTATAAAGGCGGTTGTGCACCTCGACCTCATCGCCATGACCGCCGGTGATCAGCAGGTGCTCGATGAAGGGCAGCAGCTTCTCGGCGCATTCGTCGGCACTGCCCTCCGGCAGATCGGCGAGGATGCGCGCCTCCGGCAGGTTCGGCGTGGCGATGGTAGAAACGGCGAACAGCCGTTCACGCATGGCGTAGCCAACGTCGTTCTTGCCCAGCGAACCGCCGCCGCCGGCACGCAGCACCGGATCGCAGACCAGCGGTACGCCCGGCAGCTGGCTCATCACTTCGAGCACGTTCTCGACCATTTCCACCGAGCCGAGCATGCCCAGCTTGACGGCGGCCACGGGCATGTCGGCGATCACGGCGCGGGCCTGGGCCAGCACCCAGTCACGGTCGAGCACACGGAAGTCGGTGACGTTGACGGTATCCTGCACGGTCAGGGCGGTCACCGTCGGGGCGGCGTGGCAGCCTTGAGCCAGCAGGGCTTCGATATCGGCCTGCAGGCCGGCACCACCGCTGGGGTCGTGACCGGACATGCACAGCACTACGGGGCGGGAGTTTGGCGTTTTCATGGTGCGCGAGCTTATCACTAACCACCCGTCAGACGCTGCATGGCATGGCGCTGGGTTTGTGGTCCGGATTGGCCTTGGCCAGCCGGTAAATGGCATCATGCGCGCCCTGCCGCCTTGCCCGACTGCCTCCGATGACGTTGCGTACCTGCCTGATCATGATGACCGCCCTGGCGGTGATCACCGACAACCTGATCATTCCTTTCTATCCTCAGTACTTCGCCGAGCGCTTCGGCAACCCGCCTGAGCAGCATGTCGGCCTTTACCTGGCGGTCGTCAGCCTGGTGGTGATGTCGGTGTTCCCGCTTTGGGCGCGTCTGGCCAAGCGCGTGCATCCGGTGCGCATCCTGATCAGCGCGCAGCTGATGGCCGGCAGCCTGACCGCTGCCTGCTATTTCATCGACTCGCTTCCGCTGTTCTGGGTGGTGTCGCTGCTGATGGTGGTGTTCAAGGGCAGCTACTTGCTGATGTACCCCTACGTGATGAGCCTGCAGCAGCAGGACAACCACACCCAGACCATCGGCACGCTGTCGGTGGTGGTGCACTTCGGCGCCATCCTCGGCGCCGCGCTGGGCGGGCTGATCCTGCAGGTCATGAACATCGGCGACGTGTTTCTGGTAATGGCGGCCGGCGATTTCATCCAGATGGCCATCTGCATGCATCTGGTGCGCGGCTATCTGCCGGCGCCGGGTGAGCAGCCGGCGAGCGAAGACGCGCCGGTAAAGAACGAGGCGCGCAGCCTGCCGGCCATCTATCGCTTGTGCCTGGTTATGTTGCTGTTCTACTTCGTCGGCTACGTCACGCGGCCTTTCTTCGCCGTCTACTGGCAACAGGTGGCGCAGTGGAACAGCGAGATGGCGGCCGGCTTCGTCTATGCGCTGCCTGGCGCGGTCGCCGTGGCGGCGCTGTGGTGGGGGCGTCGTGCGACCAAGCAGGGCAATACCCGTGACGGCATTCTTGCCGGTTTGCTGCTGGGCGCGGCGGCGACCTTCATTCAGGGTTTCGGCGACCAGTGGCTGATCCTGCTCGGTCGTGTGCTGTTCGGCTGGGCGCTGTATCAGGTCACCGTGCGCCTCGATGCGTTGCTGTTCGAGCTCAGCTCGCCTGAGCACTACGCCGTGGACTTCAGCAAGATCAACATCTTCCAGTGCCTGGGTAACATGGGCTCGGCCTATGGCGCGGGGCTGCTGGTCAGCCATTACGGCCAGGCCATGCCGTTCTGGGTCGGCGCTGCCGGCCTGCTGCTGACTGCGGCGCTGTTCCCGTTGCTGGTGCGCAAACCCAGTGCGGCGTAAGACTTTTAGTGGCGAATGATAATTTGATGCAGGTGTGTATCGATGATTAAATTCGCCCTTCGCCGCTGCCGTCGTCCGGGTTCACCGCGATGCAATATCCCCCACGTCCATTGATTCGCCGTCGCCTGTCGTGGCCTGCCGCTTTCGGCCGGGCGCGGATTGGTCTGTCCAGGGAGCTGGTGCGAGCATGCTGACGTTGCGCGATATCGTGGTGCGCCGTGGCGAGCGGGTGACGCTGGCGCTGGACGAGCTGCACCTGGAGGGTGATCGCTTCACCGTGATCCTCGGCCACAACGGTTCGGGTAAGTCGACCCTGATGAACCTGCTGGCGCGGCAGTTGCAGCCGACCCAGGGTTCGCTGCAGCTCGAAGACAAGCCCTTGCAGCGCTTCTCCGATCGCGATTTCGCCCGGCGCGTGGCCTTCCTGCCGCAGCATCTGCCCGATGTCGCCGGCCTGACCGTGCGTGAACTGGTGCGCCTGGGGCGCTTTCCCTGGCGCGGGCTGCTCGGTCGCTGGCGCGCCGAGGATCATGCCGCCATCGACCAGGCGCTGGCGCAGACCGATGTCGCCCATTACGCCGACCACCTGGCCGACAGCTTGTCCGGCGGCGAGCGCCAGCGGGCCTGGATCGCCATGCTGCTGGCCCAGCAATCGCCGCTGCTGTTGCTCGACGAGCCGACCTCGGCGCTGGATCTGGCCCACCAGTACGAACTGATGGGCCTGCTGCGTCAACTCAACCGTGACAGCGGGCGCGGCGTGGTAGCCATCCTCCATGACATCAACCTGACCGCGCGGCATGCCGACCGGGTGATCGCCCTCAAGCAGGGGCGCATCTTCTTCGACGGCAGCCCGGACGAATTGCTCAGTGGGCCGCTGCTCAGCCAGCTTTACGAGATCGACATCCAACTGATCGAGCAGCCCGGCAGCGCACGCAAGATCGCCGTGGTGGCCTGAGCATGTCGGCCGTTTCGGCGCCGTCACGCCATCTCCTGACACTTTTCCTGTTATTGCCTCTGGCGCTGCTGCATCTGTGGCTGGCAGCGGACCTCGACCCGCTCGAACTCTGGGCCATGCTCGGCGCTGCGGGGCAGAGCTTCGAGAGCCTGCAATTGCAGTTGTCAGCGTTACCAAGGCTGAGTATGGCCGTGCTGGTGGGCGCCGCGTTGGGGCTGTCCGGCAGCCTGTTGCAGCAGATCACACAGAATCGCCTGGTTTCGCCGATGACCATCGGCGCCTCGTCCGGTGCCTGGCTCGGCCTGGTCCTGGCGACCCTGCTGGTGCCGGCCTTCGCTGCCAGCCACGGCCAGTGGGCGGCACTCGGCGGGGCGCTACTGGCGGTCGGCCTGGTGCTGCTGATCGCCGGGCGCAGCGGCATCGGCGGCCTGCCGTTGGTGCTCGGCGGCATGGCGATGAACCTGCTGCTCGGCGCACTGGCCGCCGGGCTGGTGCTGATCAACAACCAGTACACCCAGGGCCTGTTCGTCTGGGGCGCGGGAGACCTGGCGCAGATCGACTGGCACTGGGTGCAGTGGCTGTGGCCCAAGTTGCTGCTGGCCGTACCGCTGCTGATCCTCGCGCCGCGGCCGCTCAGTCTCCTGCAATTGGGCGGTGAAGCCGCTCAAGGGCGCGGCCTGGCCCTGTGGCCGGTGATGCTGATGCTGTTTCTGGCTGCGCTGTGGCTGTGCGCGGTGTCGATCACCGCGGTCGGCCTGATCGGCTTCATCGGCCTGCTCACGCCCAATCTGGCGAAGATGCTGGGTGCCCGCACGGCGCGCGACGAGCTGGTCTACAGCGCGCTGCTCGGTGCCGTTTTGCTGCTGACCACAGACGCCCTGGCGCTGCTGGCCAACCAGCTCAGCGGCCAGTTGGTGCCCAGCGGCGCGGCGGCAGCGCTGATCGGCGCCCCGGTGCTGTTGTGGCTGGCGCGTCGGCATCTGGCGGCCGAGGACCCGCATGGCTTACAGCTGCCCGTCGGCGCCGAGCGCTTTGGCTGGCGCGGTGCACTGTGGGTCGGGCTGCTGGCTGCAGTGGCGCTGACACTGGCTCTGGGGCTTGCACGCGGCCTCGATGGCTGGCGCCTGGAATGGCCGTCGGCACTGGTCTGGTCGCTGCGCTGGCCGCGCGTGCTCACCGCCGCTTCGGCCGGTGCCGGGTTGGCGATTTCCGGCCTGCTGTTGCAACGCCTGCTGCGTAACCCGCTGGCCAGCCCGGATATCCTCGGCCTGTCGGCCGGTGCCACGCTGGCCGTGATGCTGGCGCTGATTCTGTTCGGTGGTGCGGTGTTCGGCGCGGTCGCACCGCTGGCGGCGTTCATCGGCAGCCTGGTGGTGCTGGCGGTGTTGATGCTGCTGGGCCGACGTCACCATTATTCGCCGGCATTGATGGCGCTGCTGGGTATTTCCCTGGGGGCGCTGTTCAACGCCGCGCTGCAGTTCGTGCTGGCCAAGGGCACTGGAGATTCCTTCGCGCTGCTCGGCTGGCTGGCCGGCTCCACTTACCGTGCCACGCCGGCGCAGGCGCTGTGGCTGACCCTCGGCGTGCTGCTGTTCGGCGCGTCGGCATTGGTGTTCCACCGCGCGCTGACGCTGATCGGCATCGGCGATGGGGTTGCCGCCAGCCGCGGCCTCAACGTGCCGCGGCTGCGCCTGGCGCTGCTGGTGCTGGTGGCGCTGCTCTGCGCGCTGGTCACCAGCCTGCTCGGGCCGGTGGCATTCCTCGGTTTGCTGGCGCCGCATATCGCGGTGATGCTCGGGACGCGCCGCGTGGCGCCGCAGTTGTTGCTCGCCGCTGCGCTGGGCGCTGTGCTGATGCTGCTGGCCGACTGGGTCGGGCGCACTCTGATCTTCCCCCTACAGATTCCGGTGGGCATCGTCGCCTCGGTGCTGTGCGGCGGGTATTTCGTTTTTCTCCTGATACGCGGGAGGCTGGCATGAGGCAGTGGCTGCTGGGCGCGTTGTTGCTCTGGCTGGCACCGGCCTGGGCCGGCGACGCGCCACGTGTGGCTGCACTGAGCTGGGAGGCCACCGAGCACCTGCTGATGCTCGACGTGACGCCGCTGGCCGTGGCCGACGCCGGTGACTATCGCGCCTGGGTGGTGCGGCCGACGCTGCCTGACCAGGTGCCGTCGGTCGGCTCGCGCCTGGAGCCCAACCTCGAGTTGCTGGCCGAACTGCAGCCGCAGCTGATCGTCATTCCGCCCTTGCTCGAAGACATCCGGCCACTGCTCGAACGCATCGCGCCGGTCCAGGTGTATCAGGGCTTCAGCCAGCAGCACGACAACCTGCAGGCGCAGCGCGAAGCCTTTCTCGACCTGGCGCGTGCGCTCGGGCGCGAGGCATTGGCCGAACAGCGCCTGCAGGCCATGGAGGCCGAGCTGGCGCAGTGGCGCAAGCGCTTGCAGGCTCACTATGGCGAGCGCTTGCCGGCGGTCACGGTGATCCGCTTCTCGTCGCCGACGGCGGCCTTCATCAACGGCCCCAACTCCATGCCGCAGCACGCGCTGACGTTGCTCGGCCTGCAGCCGGCGATGCAGCTGGCACCGAGCCCGTGGGGCATCACCCAGGTGCCGATCACCACACTGGGGCGCATCGAGCAGGGCGTGGTGCTGCATATCGAACCCTTCGCCCAGGAGGCGCAGCTGTTCGCCTCGCCGTTGTGGCAGGCGATGCCCTTCGTGCGCGAGCGGCGCTTCGCCGGGATGCCCTCGACCTGGACCTACGGCGGGGTGTTTTCCCTGCAGTACCTGGCCGAGGCCATTGGCCAGGCAATGCTCAAACTGCCGCCTGAATCTGGCAAAGCGCCACGCCAGCCCCTAGAGTAGGGCGATTCGAATACAAGTCTGCCGTGCGTGACGACATCATCAATGGGGTAATGGGGTCCCGATGTCGTTCGACAGGGCTCGTGGGGTCGTATGCACCGGCTGCTCCTGCTCTTCTTGAGCCTCGTTTTCTGCTCGTTCGCGAGTGCCGTTACCTTCGACGAACAGATGCGCATGCTGCCATTGGGGCAGAGCATGTACGTGTTCGAGGACGTGCGCGGCGACGCCAGCATCGACGACGTCGCCTCGCCGGCCGTGCAGGGCAGCTTCCGCCTGCATGACAAGCCTGTACTCAACGCCGGTTATTCGCGTTCGGTGTTCTGGTTGCGCCTGGATTTCGAATATCGCCCCGTGCAGGCGAAGGGTGACCGCAACTGGCTGCTGGAGTTGGCCTACCCGCCGCTCGATCATCTCGAACTCTATCTCCCCGCCAGGGACGGTCGCTTCGCCCTGGCGCAGCGCACCGGCGATGCGTTGCCGTTCGACAGCCGGCAGATCCGCCAGAACAACTACCTGTTCGAACTGAACCTGGAGCCGGGGCAGGTCAAGCGCATCTACCTGCGCCTGGAAAGCCAGGGGTCGATCCAGGCGCCGCTGACCTTGTGGGCGCCCAACGCCTATCTGGAAGAGCAGCCCGGGCGCATCTACGTGCTCGGCATCATCTACGGCGTGCTGCTGGTGATGCTGGTGTACAACCTGTTCATCTTCCTCAGCGTGCGCGACACCAGCTACCTCTACTACATCCTCTACATCGCCTCGTTCGGCCTTTATCAGGTATCGGTCAACGGTGCCGGCATCGAGTTCTTCTGGCCCAACAGCCCGTGGTGGGCCAACGCCGCCACGCCTTTTTTGATCGGCTCGGCGGCCCTGTTCGGCTGCCAGTTCGCGCGCAGCTTCCTGCACACCGCCGAGCACAGCCCCTGGGTCGATCGCCTGCTGCTGCTGCTCATGGCCTGCGGCGCCGGGGTGATGATCCTGGCGCTGTGCATCAGTTATGCAACGGCGTTGCGTCTGGCCACCTACCTGGCATTGCTGTTCACCGTGGCGATCTTCGCTGCCGGTATCCTCGCCTGGCTGCGCGGCATGCGCGTGGCGCGCTACTTCATCTTCGCCTGGACCGCCTTTCTCGTCGGCGGCATCGTCAACACGCTGATGGTGCTGGGCTATCTGCCCAACGTCTTTCTCACCATGTACGCCAGCCAGATCGGCTCGGCGCTGGAGGTCAGCCTACTGTCGCTGGCGCTGGCCGACCGCATCAACGCGATGAAGGAAGAGCGCGCGCGCATCCTCCAGGAGGCCGGGCGCAAGCTCGAGGAGCTGAACCAGGAACTGGCCGACAGCAACCGCTTCAAGGACGAGTTCCTCGCGACCGTGACCCATGAGCTGCGCACGCCGATGAACGGCGTGATCGGCTCGCTGGAGCTGATGCAGACGGTGAAGATGGATGTCGAGCTGGAGCAGTACCAGAAAACTGCCGCCACATCGGCGCGCGACATGATGCGCATGGTCAACGACATCCTCGCCCTGACCGAGCTGCAGGCCGGCAAGCTCTATCCGCGGCGTGAGGCGTTCAGCCTGCGCGGCCTGTTCGACGGCCTGCGTGCGCAATACGCGCCGCGTGCCGAGGACAAGGGGCTGAGCTTCACCCTGGAGCTTGAGGACAACCTGCCCGACACCCTGGAGGGCGACGCCACCAAGCTGGCTCAGGCCCTGGGCTATCTGCTGGACAACGCCATCAAATTCACCAGCGAGGGGGGCGTGGCGCTGCAGGTCGGGCGTGCCGGCAGCCAGGGCAGTCATCTGCCGCTGAGCGTGGTAGTCAGCGATAGTGGCATCGGCTTCGTCCAGGGCGAGGGCGACCTGTATCAGCGCTTCCATCAGCTCGACGGCTCCATGACCCGTAAGTACGGCGGCCTGGGCATCGGCCTGGCGATCTGCCGGCAGCTGGTCGATCTGCTTGGCGGTAGCCTCAGCCACGAGTCGCAGCCCGATGTCGGCAGCCGCTTTCGCCTCAATGTGCCGCTGACGCTTCCGGAGCAGCAAGCGATGCCGGTTGCGCGCCCCCAGCGCTTGCCGAGTGGCATCGCGCTGCGTCAGGCGCAGCAGTGCACGGTGCTGATCGTCGAGGACAACGCGATCAACCAGTTGGTGACGCGCGGCATGCTGCTCAAATTGGGCTACCGCGTGCGCACCGCCGACAACGGCGCCGAGGCGCTGGAGCTGCTGCGCGGCGAAAGCGTCGATGCCGTGCTGCTGGATTGCCAAATGCCGGTGATGGATGGCTTCGCCACCTGCCGCGCGATTCGTGCGCTTCCCGGTTGTGACGAGCTGCCGGTGCTGGCGATTACCGCGCACAGCCACAGCGGTGACCGCGAGCGCTGTCTCGCCGCGGGCATGAGCGATTACCTGGCCAAGCCGGTCAAGTTCGACGAGCTGCGCGTGCTGCTGCACGACTGGGTGCTGTGCAGGCCGCCCGCCGTCTCCTAGCGCTGCGTCTGCATAGGGCGGGTGCAAGCCGCCATGGAGGCCATGCCGGTTTGTGACCGGCCGATGTCTGCGGTCGTTGCGCCAGGTACTTGTGCCTGGCCGCGACAAGTCCTTCCGCGCTATCGAGGGCTTTGGCGCAGCCTTGTCTACCGATGTCCGTTCGGCCGCAGATTTGGCCGGATCGTCCCTTTAGCCATGGTCTGAATCCTGATTCACTGCGTGCAAGTGAATCAGGATTCAGACCATGGCCTATCGCATCACCGAAGCGCGAATCGACCGCGACCAGGCGCAGCGCCAGCGCATTCTCGGCTGCGCGCTGGAGCGGGTCAGCGCCGGTGGTTTCGCGGCCCTAACCATGCAGTCGCTGGCAGAGGATGTCGGTATCGCCACCGGCAGCCTCTACCGCCACTTTCGCAGCAAGGGCGAGCTGGCCGCCGAAGTGTTCGCCGCTGCCAGCCAGCGTGAGGTGGATGCCCTGGCCAGCGCCTTACGCGGGCCTGGCAGCGCCAGCGAGCGTCTGCGCATCGGCCTGGAACGGTTCGCCGCCCGCGCCTGGCATAGCCGCCGCCTGGCCTTTGCGCTGATCGCCGAGCCGGTCGATTCCGAAGTCGACGAGCAGCGCCTGCTCTACCGCGAAGCCTACGCCGAACTGTTCAGCGACCTGCTGGAGGAGGGTGTCGGCGCCGGTGAGTTTCGTGTCGAGCCGATCGGCCTGGTCTCCGCCTGCCTGGTCGGTGCCATTGCCGAGGCCCTGGTCGGGCCGCTGTCTCCGCCTGCCCGCGCCGCGCGTGAAGCGGGTAGACCCACTCTGCAGCTGGCGCAGGTCAGCGCCAGCCTCGTCACCTTCTGCCTGCGCGCCGTGGGCGCCAAGGAGTCAAGCCGATGAAACCTAGTCTGCACGCCGAAACCCATGAGGTATTCAACCAGGTGCCGAGCCTGGACGGCGCCAACCTCTATCGGCTCGACTTGCCGCTGCAGGAGTGGGTTCGCCGCTACGATGGCGCCTGGGCCGATGAGCGTTTGAGCGCCTATGGTGCCCTGGCCGGCGGCGCGCTGATGCAGGCGGGCTTTCTCGCCAACGAGAACAAGCCGGTATTCAAGAGCCATGACCGCTACGGCAACCGCATCGACCTGGTGGAATTCCACCCGGCCTATCACGAGCTGATGCGCACGGCCATCGAGCAGGGCCTGCCGTCGCTGCCCTGGACCGACCCACGCGCCGGTGCCCATGTCGCCCGCGCCGGGCTTTCCTATCTACACAGCCAGGCCGAGTCCGCCAGCGGTTGCCCGCTGACCATGACCTTCGCCGCGGTGCCCGCCATTCGCCTGCAGCCCAACGTGGCCGAGCAGTGGTTGCCGAAGATACTCGCCACCGAATACGACCCGCGCAACCTGCCGATGGAGCAGAAGGCCGGCGTCACCATCGGCATGGCCATGACCGAGAAGCAGGGCGGCACCGATGTGCGCGCCAACACCACCCGTGCCTATCCCATCGGTCTCGGCGGGCCTGGGCAGGGCTACGAACTGGTGGGCCATAAATGGTTCTGCTCCGCGCCTATGTGCGACGCCTTCCTCACCCTGGCCTATACCGACAAGGGACTGTCGTGCTTCCTGCTGCCGCGCCACCGCCCGGACGGCACGCGCAACGCGTTCTACATCCAGCGCCTGAAGAACAAGCTGGGCAACTGGGCCAATGCTTCCAGCGAGGTGGAGTACCGCGGCGCCTTTGCCTGGATGCTCGGCGAGGAAGGGCGCGGCGTGCCCACCATCATCGAGATGGTGGCCATGACCCGGTTCGACTGCATGGTCGGTTCCAGCAGCCTGATGCGCCAGGCGCTGACCCAGGCCGCGCACCACTGCGCGCATCGCCAGGTGGGCGGCAAGATCCTCGCCGACCAGCCGTTGATGCAGAACGTGCTGGCCGACCTGGCCCTGGAGAGCGAAGCCGCGTTGGCGCTGTGCATGCGCATGGGGCGCGCGCTCGACAATCAGCATGACGAGCAGGAAGACAAGTTCGCCCGCCTGGTCACCGCCGTGGGCAAGTACTGGATCTGCAAGCGCGCGCCGGAAATGATCTATGAGGCCAGCGAGTGCATGGGCGGCGCCGGCTACGTCGAGGAAACCATCATGCCGCGTCTGTACCGCGAAGCGCCGGTCAACTCGATCTGGGAAGGCTCCGGCAACGTGCAATGCCTGGACGTGCTGCGCGCGTTGTCCAAGGAGCCGGGCGTGCTCGACGCACTGTTCACTGAATTGGGCGACGGCCATGGTGATGCCCGTCTCAAGGCGCATATCCAACGGTTGAAAGCCGATTTTGCCGATACCGCCGACATCCAATACCGCGCCCGCCAGCTCACCGAAGACGTGGCCGTGGCACTGCAGGCCAAGCTGCTGCTGGAGGCTGGCAACGCCACCGTCTCCGATGCCTTTATCGCCAGCCGCCTAGAAGGTCGCGGCCGGGTCTACGGCACCCTGCCGCGCGGCGTCGACGTCGACGCGCTGCTGGCGCGCAGCACGCCACATCTGCTTTGATGTGGCTGCGATCTTTAACAAGAAAAAGTTGGTGGGTTTTTAGCGGCTGATTTTTCCCTTTTGGAACAATTGGATACGCTAAGAGTGTTCCCCGCGCCAGCGGGGATGAACCGACCCTCCCACTCTCGCGAGAGCGGGCGGAAGCGTGTTCCCCGCGCCAGCGGGGATGAACCGGCGTTCATGTTGCCGCCACCGGCCTGTTGCAAGTGTTCCCCGCGCCAGCGGGGATGAACCGGCAGGATGGCGGCCACGGTGGTGTTCCCCAACGTGTTCCCCGCGCCAGCGGGGATGAACCGGGGGCGGTACCGAAAACCGAGATCCTGGACGAGTGTTCCCCGCGCCAGCGGGGATGAACCGACCAGCAGTAGAAACGACGCGCATTGATGGCCGTGTTCCCCGCGCCAGCGGGGATGAACCGGCGTTGGTCGATCAGTTGCGCCAGCCGCTGGGGTGTTCCCCGCGTCAGCGGGGATGAACCGTACTTGCTGTGCTTGACCCACACGGAACATGCGTGTTCCCCGCGCCAGCGGGGATGAACCGGCCCGTGCGCGAGCGGGCGATAGTAGCGACGGGTGTTCCCCGCGCCAGCGGGGATGAACCGCTGTCCCCCAGGGCCTCGGTGAGGCGCGCCACGTTTTCCC
This sequence comes from Ectopseudomonas mendocina, assembly GCF_016008875.1. Lineage (GTDB taxonomy): Bacteria > Pseudomonadota > Gammaproteobacteria > Pseudomonadales > Pseudomonadaceae > Aquipseudomonas. The sequence goes on along the minus strand of NZ_JADTQG010000002.1, from coordinate 179,936 downwards.
CGCGCCAGCGGGGATGAACCGCCGCCCAGGGCGCCGGCAAACAGGGCAACGCGGTGTTCCCCGCGCCAGCGGGGATGAACCGCGCGTATTCCGCTGCCAGTCTTGCCTGGTGAGGTGTTCCCCGCGCCAGCGGGAATGAACCGGCCCTGGCGCAGGGCAAATGCCGGCGCATCCAGTGTTCCCCGCACTAGCGGGGATGTACCGAACTGCGTGGCTGATGACCCGGTGTTCCGTGCGTGTTCCCCGCGCCAGCGGGGATAAGCGGTAACGGCGAAAGCGAACTGTCGTTCGAGCTTGGGTCTGGCAAAACCGTTCTGGTTGTCGCCTAACCCGTCTGCAGTGCTAGCGGCGCTTTGGCGCTGGCGTCAGGCATGTGCCTCGCGATCGAGCACATCCGCCACCCATTGATTGATACTTTTTTGCGCCAGCTCTGCTTTCATCGCGACTGATGCGTGAAGAGCTGGCTCCAGACGCAGACTGAGTTTTCCTGAGTAGGGCTTTTGTGGGGCGCGCCCCAGTTTGGCGCAGGTTTCGAGGTAGTCGTCGACAGCTTCTTCAAAGGCCGTACGAAGCTCTTTCACCGACTCACCGTGGAAACCCACTACGTCGCGAATGCCGGCGATATGGCCAATCAACAGGCCGTCTTCATCGCTGTATTCGATGCGGGCCGCATAACCTTTGTAATTCATTGCGTTCATGGAGTGACTCCTGCTTGCTCAAGAAAGACTCGGGCATCACGAACCTGATAGGGCTTGGCTTCCTTGTCGGGGTGTGGGCGGTGAAAGGTAGCAATCACGCCGTTGAGCTCAAAACGCACTCGGGAGCCGTTACCCTCGATGCTTCTGGCGCCAGCCGCTAGGAAAAGTGACTCAATGCGAGCCCACTCAAGCGAAGTGGGGACCGGCTTGCTGAAAACAGCCTTCAAGGTGCTTTTCTGTTTGCTGTTCATGGTATCGGACTTTAATACCATGCACAGGGTCCTACAAGCACTTGCGTAATACGGACTTCAGCATGAGGGGTAGGTTTTCACCATTGCACATCCGCGAAAAATCAGCCAACTGGACGGTGTCCTTTCCATCTCCAGCGCCTTTGCAGGTTGGCGATACTGAGCTAGCGATTTCCCTATCGCTGCGCTGATCTCTGGATTGACAGATTGTCAGTCTGTGGCGGTGATGGCACTTTGGTTCGGTTTCTTGCGCCACTTGATGCGCATCACCGGGAGTAGTAGATGAAAGGATTCGCCGATCTCAGCGATCAGGCACGCCGTCTCTGGGCCAAGAGTGGCGATGGCTTCGGTCATGGCGTGCTGGCGCATTTACTGGATGTGGCCGCAGTGGCCGAGCGTATGCTTGCGCATGAACCACCGAGCACGCTGGAGTGGGCGGCCCAGGTCTTGGGGCTGCAGAGCGATCACGTTGCCCGCTGGGTTGCCTGCCTGGTGGGGTTGCATGATTTCGGCAAGGCCATTCCGGGCTTTCAGGACAAATGGGTCGAAGGGCGGCAATTCGATGAAGCGCTCGGCCTGGAATTTCCGGCCCGCTCACTGAGCGTTACCGATCACGCCTGTGCCAGCGCGGCGCTGCTCTGGGAGCATCTGCCACGCCAGGGAGTCGGGCATCTGTTATGGATTCGCCACGCCTTGCAGGCTATCAGTGCGCACCATGGTTACAACTTCAACCAAACCGAGCTCAACCGAGGCAAGCCATCGTTCGAACCACCCCGTTGGAGCGAGGCGCGCCGCGAGATCTTCGACGCCTATTGGGCCGTGTTGGCACCTGTGGGTGGGCCGCAGATCGAAGCGCTGTCGCAACCTGCGGTGCAGTGGTTGGCAGGGCTTACCAGCGTCGCCGATTGGATCGGCTCCAATCCCGAGTGGTTTCCCTTGGGCGAGCGCCATGCGCTGCTGGCCGAGCATCATGCCGATGCCTGCTTGCGCGCGGATCAGGCCTTGCAGCAGATCGGTTGGCGATCCTTCCAACCGCTGCTGAAAGACTCGCCCACGGCAGATCATCTGATCGCGCAGATCGTCCAGCGGCCGAAGCTGACGGCGCGGCCTCTACAGCGCGAGGCTGATCGTCTGCTCGATGGCGTGCAAGGCCCGGCGCTGTTGCTGGTCGAGGCGCCGATGGGCGAGGGCAAGACCGAGCTGGCCTTTCTCGCCCACCTGCGCCTGCAGGCGGCCAATCAGCATCGTGGGTTATATGTGGCGCTGCCGACGCAGGCCACGGGCAACGCGTTGTTCAAGCGGGCGCTGACCTTTCTGAAGGGCTTCGCTGCCGACGCCTCGCTGGATGTGCAACTGGTGCATGGCGGTGCCGGGCTCAACGATCAGGTGCTGGCGCTGCGGGGCATCCACGGCGCGGCGGGCGAGGAGGTGACGTCATCCGCCTGGTTTTCCCAACGCCGCCGGCCTTTGCTGTCGCCCTATGGCGTCGGCACCGTGGATCAGGCGCTGTTCGCCACGCTCAACGTCAAGCATCACTTCGTACGCTTGTGGGGGCTGAGCAACCGTGTGGTGGTGCTCGATGAAGTGCATGCCTATGACACCTACACCAGTGGCCTGATCGAAGCGCTGCTGCGCTGGCTCAAGGCGATGGGCAGCTCGGTGGTGCTGATGAGCGCCACCTTACCGGCGCCGCGTCGCGATGCCTTGCTGCGTGCCTGGGGCGTTGCCCCGGAGACCGCGCCCGATCTGAGTTACCCGCGCCTGCTGCTGGCCGATGCGCGTGGCGTGGATGGCGCTACGTGCGACTCGCGGCCCTTGCCGCCGATTCAGATCCAGGCCGTAACGGAAACCATCGACAGCCTGGTCGCCAAAGCCCGTGAGCTGGTGCAGCAAGGCGGTTGCGGTGCGCTGATCGTCAATACCGTGGACCGCGCGCAGGGGCTTTATCTCAAGCTCAAGGCTGAGCTGGGCGATGAAGTGCCGCTGCTGCTGTTCCATGCGCGCTTCCCGGCGGATCAGCGCAGTGAGCAGGAGCACGCTGTGCTGGCGCGCTTTGGCGAGAATGGTGAGCGCCCGGAAAAAGCTCTGTTGATTGCTACCCAGGTGGCTGAGCAGAGCCTGGATATCGACTTCGATTTCATGCTCACCGACCTTGCTCCGGTGGATTTGATCCTGCAACGCGCCGGTCGTCTGCATCGCCACCAGCGCGAGCGCCCCGAGGCGCATCGGCAGGCGACCTTGTATGTGACGGGGCTGGCGCCCGAAGCCTTGCCCGACCTCAAGAGTACGGCCTGGGAATTCGTCTACGAGCCCTACATCCTCGGGCGCACCTGGGCGCTGCTGTCGCGCGAGCAGGAACTGCACCTGCCGCAGGATATCGACCGGTTGGTGCAGGCAGTGTATGACAGCGAGGATTTGCCGGCGGATCTTGCCGAAGCCGACCGCGCCTTTATCGATGGTGATGCCTTGGGCACTCATCTGGGCAGACGGCAGACCGAACGCATGATGGCTCGTAATGTCGCTATCGACCCGGAAGCCGAGCCACAAAACGCCTACACCCAGAAGAACCGTGGCTATGAAGAGGGTGAGGAAGGCTTGGGGCTGCCCAACTACACCCGTCTCGGCGATGACTCCGTGACCCTGATCCCCGTGCATCAGGTACCCGGTGGCTGGAGCCTGACGCCCGACGGTCAGGCCTTCGACCCTGACCAGCCGCTGTCCAACGTGCTGGCCAGGCAGCTCAACGCCCTCCAGTTGAAAACCTCCCGCACTGCGCTGGTCAAGCATGCGCAGGCCTTGGAGTCGCCGCGCGCGTTCAGCGAGCATCCGCTATTACGTCATCTCAAGCCGCTGGTACTGACTGACGGTTGCTTGCTGATCGGGCGTCTGACGGTGCGGCTGGATGATGAACTGGGGCTGGTTTATCAACGAGATGTCCAGGATTCGTCTGCGGCGGGCCACTGACGTGCTGATCTCAGCACGCCATGCGGCGGCTTCGGCTTCGACCTCTTCGCTACCGAGCAGCTCACCGGCATTGGCCGAGTCCAGCCCCATCTGTACCTGGCGGCGCAGCCAGGCATCATGCTCGGCAGCCTCATGTTGTTGCCGGACGAAGTCACGCATGAAGTCGCGCAGTAACTGCGCGCCTGTGCGGTCGCGAGCTTTGGCGGCCTAGGCAAATTCACTTTTAAGTACGTCGTCTACGCGAAAGATAAAGATGGCCTCACTCATGCCGAGCACCTCGATGTGTTACGGGCTAAGTGCATCGTAGCGCGCAGCTGGAGAAGCTAAACGGTAGAAGGACAAGGCATGAGCTGATCTAGCTCATTTCCATGATGGCACTTTGTCTGCTTTACTGCGTGCCTGTCGGATTCAGGGAGAGGGATGATGGAATCACGCAGACAACAGGGATCGGAGGTGCAGCATGGATGAGTCGTTCAGCCTGCTCGACGAGCCATGGCTGGCGGTACGGATGCACGACGGGCAGGTGCGAGAGTTGGGTTTGCTGGAGCTTTTCGAGCGCGCCAGCGAGATCAGCGCCCTGGCGGAAACCTCGCCACCGAGCCTGATCGCTCAATACCGGCTGTTGCTGGCAATCACACATCGCGCCATCAGTCATGCGCAAGGGCGCTGGACGGATGCCGAGCGGCTGCGTTGGTATCAGGACGGGCTGCCGCTGGCGGCCATTCGCGACTATCTGCAGCATTGGCGCGAGCGCTTCTGCTTGTTCCACCCGCAGTACCCCTTCATGCAGGTGGCGGCACTAGTCGACGCCGACGAAACCCGCGACAAGCTCAAACCCTGGACGCAAATTTCCCTGGCCAGTGCCAACGGTAATGCGCCGGTTGTATTCGATCACTCCTGTGACCTGGCGCCGCGCAGCATCAGTGCTGCCGATGCGTTGCGTTCCTTGCTCGGCTTTCTACAATTCACGCCCGGCGGCCTAGTCAAGACGCTGCGCGATTCCGACAAAGCCGGCGCTTTGGCCAATACGGCCGCGGTAATGCCCGTGGGCGATTCGCTGGCGCAAAGCTTGTGCCTGGCCCTACATCCACCGACTCAGACGGGGCATCAAGACTTGCCCGCCTGGGAGCGCAGTACGCTCAGCATTGCTCAGCTGCGTGGCGACCCTGAGATGGCAAGCGGCCCCAATGATCGCTACACCCGGCAGAGCCGAGCAGTTTTGCTATTGGCGGACGATGAACGTCGCGTGCAGTGGATTCGCTTCGCCGCTGGTTTGGCACTGGGCGACGACGCGCAGGCTCCCGATCCCATGGCCAGCTATCGGGCCGGCAGCAATAGCATGGTTCGCCTGAGCTTTACCGAAGGCCGTGCCTTGTGGCGTGATCTTCCTGCACTGTTGCCGGACGCTGAAGGCAAAGCCTCGCAGCCTGCTGCAGTGCTGGAGTGGGCGGCCAATCTGCAGCTCTACCTGGGCCAAGGCGTGCAGCCGATGCTGATCGCCGGGCTGGCCAGTGATCAGGCCAAGCTGCTGCGCTGGCGCTCTGAGCGCATCGCGCTACCGGCCAAGCTGCTGGCTTCAGCCGATCACGCCAACGAGCTGCGCCGCTATGTGCGCGATGCCGAAGAGTTGTTCACCGCTTTGCGCAAGTTGGCGACCGGCATGCTCGCCGAAACCCTGCCTGACCCCGGAAGCAAGGACACCTGGGCGCGTGCCCGCAGCCTTATCGATGCCGGCCCGGCTGGTGCTTTGTACTTCGCCAGTGCCGAGCGTCAGCTTGGGCGGGTCATGGCGCTATTGGGTAGCGACGAGTTGGACGAGGCTGAGGCGCTCTGGCGGCAGAGCCTGCATGATGCCGCCCGTGATGCCTGGCAGGCCGTGCTGGCCGGCCTGGGCCGTGGCGCAAAGGCCTTGCGCGCCGAGGCGCGCCACCATCCACGCCTGCTGGGGCTGCTCGCCCCGTTGCGGGCGACTCCCACACCTGACAAGGAGGTTCGCGCATGAGTGAGTTTGCGCAGGGCTTTATCGCCCACTTACAGCGCCTGCAGGAACGCGACCGTGGCGCCCTGGCCGTGCTGCGTCGCAGCCTGAGTTTTGCGCCGGGCGCCTATCCGCCGGCTTATCCGTATGTGGAGCGCTTCGTCGCGGCAGAGCGGCATGCCCAGGATGCTTCGCGCCTGGCGCTGTACCTGACAGCGGGGCTGTTCGCGGCTCACCCGGAGCAAGGTGCGAAGAGTCTGGCCACCAGCCTCGGCGAGCTGATGCGCAAGCGCGACAGCGCCAGTATCGAGCAGCGCTTTATCGCCTTGCTCGGTGCCGATGCGGAAAACCTTGCGGTGTATCTGCGCCAGATCATCAGCCTGCTGGCCGGCGATGACCGAGTCCTGGACTACGGCGTGCTGCTGCAAGACCTGCGCATCTGGCTCAACCCGCATAGCGATGCCGAGCGCCGCGACAACGTGCGTCAGCGCTGGGCGCGGGACTTCTATCGCGCCCTTACGGCGCCTGCTGCCGAATCTACTGAACAAGCTGCCAACGACTGAGAGGGACATCATGAGTCTGTTTGTCGAGTTTCACCTGATCCAGAACTTCGCCCCATCCAACCTCAACCGCGACGACACCGGCGCGCCCAAGGATGCCCTGTTCGGTGGCTATCGCCGAGCTCGGGTCAGCAGCCAGTGCTTCAAACGCGCTATTCGTCTGGCGGCGCAGGAGCACGAGCTGGTCGCCCCGGAATATCGCGGCGTGCGTACCAAGAAGCTCAAGGCGCTGCTGCAGGAACGCCTGGCCGGGCGTGACGCGCTGGAAGCCGAGGGCAAAATCGAGGTGGCGCTGGCCGCGGCCGGCCTCAAGCTCAAGGATGACGGCAAGACCGAGTACTTGCTGTTTCTCGGCGAGGCCGAGATCGCCGGTTTTGCCAGCCTGATCGAACAGCACTGGGATGAGCTGGCTGTTGCCCCCGCAGGTGGTGAGAAGAAGGGCAAGAAGGAAGCCAAGGCCAGTGCACCGGCGGATGTGGTGAAAAAGGCCAAGGCCCTGCTCGACGGCGGCAAAGCGGTGGATGTGGCGCTGTTCGGGCGCATGCTCGCCGATATGCCGGAAGTCAACCAGGACGCCGCATGCCAAGTGGCCCATGCCATCAGCACGCACCGAGTGGAGCGTGAGTTCGACTACTTCACTGCCGTCGACGACAAGGGCGGGCCGGACGAAACCGGCGCCGGCATGATCGGCCAGGTGGAGTTCAACTCCGCCACCTTGTACCGCTATGCAGTGGTCGATGCCGGCAAGCTGCTCGGCAATCTGCAGCAGGATCGCGAGCTGACCCTGTCCGCCCTGGAGGCCTTTACCCAGGCCGTGGTGCGCGCCATTCCGACAGGCAAACAGAACACCTTCGCTGCGCATAACCTGCCGAGTTTCGTCGGCGTCTGCCTGCGTCATGGCGGCCCGCTGAACCTGGCCAATGCCTTCGAGAAACCCATCAGCGTCCGTCAGGATGCGGCATTGACCAGTCAGTCGGTCGGTGAGTTGGCCCGACACGAGAGCAAGCTGGCGGCGGTGTATGCCGACGCACGCGACCAGTGGGCGTATCTCGACCTGAGCGAGACATGGCCGCCGCAGAAGGGCGCGCAGGTACAGAATCTGGGCGAACTGGCGGCCTGGGTACGGGCGCAGGTCGCCGCGCAACTGGAGGGCTGAGCATGGCCACCCTGTTGCTGCGTTTGCAGGGGCCGATGCAATCCTGGGGCACCACCAGTCGCTTCGATGAGCGCGATACCCAGTTGGAGCCTTCCAAGTCGGGCGTACTCGGGCTGGTCTGCGCCGCGCTGGGACGTGACCGCCAGGAGCCGGTCGAGGATCTGGCGGTGCTGCGCATGGGCGTGCGTGTCGATCACGAAGGCGTGCCGATGCGCGATTACCAGACCGCTACCGGTGTGCTGATCGCCACCGGCAAATCAGACTTGCGCCGCACCGTGGTCAGCCCGCGCTATTACCTTTCCGATGCCGCCTTTTTGGTCGGCCTGGAGGGCACGGATGAAGCGCTGCTGACGCGTATTCATGCCGCCTTGCGTGCCCCGCACTGGCCGTTGGCGCTGGGCCGCAAGAGCTTCGCGCCGGGCATGCCGGTGTGGCTACCGGATGGTCTTTCGCCTCTGCCGCTGGAGACGGCGTTGGCGCAGTACCCACGGCTTGCCAGTGCGCGTCGGAGTGATTCGCCAGCGCCCCTGCGCTGCCTGCTGGAGGATGATCAGGAAGGCGCCATCCGCCTGGATCAACCCGTCGCACCTTTTGCCGAACGCCGGTTCGGCCCACGTTACGTGAAATCGGGAGTGCTGCATGTACCTGACCAGACTGACGCTTGACCCGCGCAGCGCTCAGGCGCGCCGCGATCTGGCCGACGCTTACGAAATGCACCGCACCCTGGCGCGTGCGTTCGTAGCTGATGAGCACAGTATGCCGACACGTTTTCTCTGGCGCCTGGAGGCCGGTAGCAATGCTTGGGCCAGCCCCGTGGTGCTGGTGCAGTCGGCGCAAGTTGCCGATTGGTCGGTATTGCAGGGGCTGCCCAACTATCTGCAGCGTGACGTCGAGTGCAAGCCGCTCGAATTGCAGAGTTGGATCGAGGGCGGCAGTTGCTATCGCTTCCGCCTGCTGGCCAATCCGACCGTGACCCGCCAGGGCAAGCGCTATGGTTTGGTGGGCGAGCAGGAGCAGCTTGCCTGGTTGGGCCGGCAGGGCGAACGCCATGGTTTCGCGGTCGAGGCGGCGCTGGTCACGGCCAGCGATGTGTTGGCCAGCCGCAAGGGAGAGGGACGCATCAGCCTGCAACGAGTGTGCTTCGAGGGACGTTTGCAGGTGCGCGAGTTGACGGCTTTCAGCCGCGCGCTTGAGCAAGGCATCGGCCCAGGCAAGGCATTCGGTTGCGGGCTGCTCAGCGTGGGGCGCGGCTGAATCGGGAGCTGATCATGGAGGCAGCCAAACTGCAGGTGCTGGAGCAGGACATCAATACGCATATCAAGGATGGTGTTGAGTACATCTCCATAACGGATATCGCACGATACAAAAACGCGGATCGAACCGACGACTTGATCCGCAACTGGTTGCGTAATCGCAATACCCTTGAGTTTCTGGGTATCTGGGAGCAGCTCAATAATCCAGATTTTAAACCCGTCGAATTCGACGGGTTTAAAAAGCAGGCTGGCCTCAACAGCTTTACCCTGACGCCCAAACAGTGGATTGAGCGGACCGGCGCCATCGGGCTGATTTCCAGGGCCGGACGTTACGGCGGTACCTTTGCCCAGAAGGATATTGCCTTCGAGTTCGCCAGCTGGATTTCGGTGGAGTTCAAGCTTTACCTGATTAAGGAGTTCCAGCGCCTCAAGGAGCAGGAATTTCAGCAGTTGGGTTGGGACATCCGACGCAACCTGGCCAAAGTTAATTACCTGATCCACACCGATGCCATCCGCGAGAATCTGATTCCCGATACCTTGAGTCCGCAACAGATCAGCTTCGTCTACGCCAGCGAGGCGGACCTGCTGAACGTGGCGCTGTTCGGCGTCACGGCGCGCCAGTGGCGCGAGGCTAATCCCGAACGCAAAGGCAACCTGCGTGATCACGCCAATGTTCGGCAACTGGTGTGCCTGGCCAACCTGGAGTCGATGAATGTGCATTTTATCGGTGAAGGGCTTGCCCAGCCCGAGCGCTTGCAGCACCTGAACGCGTTGGCCATTCGGCAGATGCGTGTGCTGATTCAGGCGGCGCAGGTGCCGCTGATCGAGGAGGGCACTGAGCATGGCCGGTAATCTGTTGCCACCTATCAAGCCTCTGCCGATGAAAGACCGGGTGTCGATGATCTTCGTCCAGTACGGGCAGATCGACGTGCAGGACGGCGCCTTCGTGGTCATCGACAAGACCGGCGTGCGCATGCACATCCCGGTCGGTTCGGTGGCCTGCATCATGCTGGAGCCGGGTACGCGGGTTTCTCATGCTGCCGTGCACCTGGCCTCTACCGTGGGCACCTTGCTGGTGTGGGTGGGGGAGTCCGGTGTGCGCTTGTACGCCAGCGGTCAGCCGGGTGGGGCGCGGGCAGATCGGTTGTTGTATCAGGCCAAGTTGGCGCTGGACGACGAGCTGCGTCTGAAGGTGGTGCGCAAAATGTACGAGCTGCGCTTTCAGGAGCCAGCGCCGGCCAGACGAAGCGTCGAGCAGTTGCGCGGCATTGAGGGCGCGCGCGTGCGGGAGACTTACAAGCTGCTGGCCAAGCAGTACGGCGTCGACTGGCGCTCGCGCAATTATGACCGCAAGGAGTGGGATGCCGCCGACATCCCCAATCGCTGCCTGTCGGCGGCGACGTCCTGCCTGTATGGCATCACCGAAGCTGCCGTGCTTGCCGCTGGCTACGCCCCGGCGGTGGGTTTTATCCACACTGGCAAGCCGTTGTCCTTCGTCTACGATGTCGCCGACCTGTTCAAGTTCGAGACGGTGGTGCCGCTGGCCTTTCGCATCGCGGCCAAGGCGCCACACCAGCCCGAGCGCGAAGTGTGCGCCTGGGCTGTCGCGACCTGTTCCGCTCCAGCAAGATTCTCGGCAAGATCATTCCCACCATTGAAGAGGTCTTGTCCGCTGGCGGTATCTCGCCGCCCGAAGCTCCGCCTGAGTCCGTACCGCCCGCCATTCCCAATCCCGAAAGCATCGGCGATGCCGGACACAGGGCGCAGTGATGAGTTTCCTGGTCGTGGTTACGGAAAACGTCCCGCCGCGCGTGCGTGGACGCATGGCCATCTGGCTGCTGGAAGTGCGTGCCGGTGTTTATATCGGTGATGTGTCCAAGCGCACCCGAGAAATGATCTGGGAACAATTGAGCCAAGGTCATGAGGATGGCAACGTGGTTATGGCTTGGGCCAGTAATCATGAGTCCGGCTACGAGTTCCAGACACTGGGTTCCAATCGCCGCCTCCCGGTAGAGTTCGACGGTCTGCATCTGGTCGCTTTCCACCCCCTGGAAATACCCGATCTTTAACAAGGAAAAGTTGGTAGATCTTTAGCGACTGAATTTTCCCTTCGGGAACAATTGGTTACGCTAAGTGTGTTCCCCGCGCCAGCGGGGATGAACCGCAGCAGCCACCAGGTTGACGGTAATCATTGCGGTGTTCCCCGCGCCAGCGGGGATGAACCGGTTTCGCCAGTCTCCTTTGCGATCGCCGTACCGTGTTCCCCGCGCCAGCGGGGATGAACCGGCGCGGTCGGTAGCGCGCTCCAGCACAATCGCGTGTTCCCCGCGCCAGCGGGGATGAACCGAGTTCGAGCGCCGCATCCGGCGCGAGATCGCTGTGTTCCCCGCGCCAGCGGGGATGAACCGGAACAGCGCCCCGAGGCAGATGGCCAGGCCGGGTGTTCCCCGCGCCAGCGGGGATGAACCGTCGCGCAGGCTGGTCACCGCACCGTACTCGGCGTGTTCCCCGCGCCAGCGGGGATGAACCGTTCTGCCCGGTAACAACGGCCAGGATGCCATTTGTGTTCCCCGCGCCAGCGGGGATGAACCGTTCATCGAGCGCCCCGCGCGCCTCGTCCGCCGGTGTTCCCCGCGCCAGCGGGGATGAACCGTGGCATCATCCTGAACCCGCGCGACTGGCACGGTGTTCCCCGCGCCAGCGGGGATGAACCGACCGTGCGCATGAAGCTGAAGAAGGTGGCTATGTGTTCCCCGCGCCAGCGGGGATGAACCGGCGTACTGGGCTGTAGTGTTTGCGGCCCAAGCGTGTTCCCCGCGCCAGCGGGGATGAACCGCATCACCATCCGTCTGGGCATCCAGTACGTCCGTGTTCCCCGCGCCAGCGGGGATGAACCGCACACCGCCACCGTCAGCGAGGTCGCCATGTAGTGTTCCCCGCGCTAGCGGGGATGAGCTAGCGCAGTGGCCGCATATCGCTGATTGACCGTGGTGTTTTCTGCGTGCGCGAAGAGGGCTGAGCGATCAGTCTGGCCGCTGTTTTTTAGCCAGACGGGCGAGTAATCTGGCGGCCGATGGTTCTGCGTTCACAGTCGTGACGCGGATGAAAAGGGAACAGGGTGCGGCGAATTTCGCCAATGCCCTGGCTGCCCCCGCAACTGTAAGCGGCGAACGATGCCCGGATGCCACTGACTTCGGTCGGGAAGGCGGGCGAAGTGCCAAGCCGTGAGCCAGGAGACCTGCCATCGGCAACGGGCGTTTCGCCCATCCTTCATCCGAATCGTCGCGCGGTGGGCGCGGCAAAGGAACTCGCATGCATATCGAACCGGGCGTCGTCGAAGGCGCCAAGATTTTCCTCAGTTACGCAACGGCAGTCGCTGCCTTCGGCCTGACCGCCAAACTCGCTCTGGACAGTGTCCGCAACAACGGTGGTGCTGCCGCCCTGGCGTTGCGCAGCCTGCTGACCACCGCCTTGGTGTTCTGCTTCTTCGAGGTATTCCCGCATCATCCGGTGGGCGTTTCCGAGGTGCACCTGATCCTCGGCTCGACCCTGCTGCTGCTGTTCGGCGCCGGTGCCACAGCCATCGGCCTGGCTGCGGGCCTGCTGTTGCAAGGCTTGTTGTTCGCCCAGTTCGACTTGCCGCAATACGGCATGAACGTCACCACACTGGTGATCCCGCTGTGGGGCATCAGTCTGTTGGCCAAGCGTATCGTCGCCCCGGGTACCGCCTACGTCGATCTCTCCTACAAGCAGGCACTGGCGCTGTCGACTGCCTATCAGGGCGGCATCGTCGCCTGGGTCGCGTTCTGGGCTTTCTACGGTCATGGTTTCTCCAGCGAGAACCTGGCGGCCGTGGGCAGCTTCGGCTTGGCCTACATGAGCGTGATCCTGATCGAGCCGCTGATCGATCTGGGCGTGCTGGCCGCCGCCAAGGCGCTGTCGCGTTTCACCCAGGGTCCGCTGTTCAACGCGCGCCTGCATCAGGCGGCCGCCTGATCGCAGCGTGGCGACCGATTCCCGGTCGCCACGCTATGTTTTGCCACAAGGATGCAGGCAAGATAGGCGCGTACGTTCAGTCAGGAAGATGCGCCGTGAAAGTCTGCTCAGATGATTTCATCATTGCCCACACTCCCGAAGAGGCGGTCGATCGCCTTGCCGCGCTGCACCAGGAAGCCACTGGTGCCCTGAGCCATGCGCTCAAACGTTATCTCAAGGAGCGCATCCGCCCGGATGCCAGCGAGCACTGCCTGTTCCGCTATCCCGAATTGCGCCTGACCTACCTGTGCCAGGGTGAAGTGCCTACCACCGTACGCGCCTACGCCAAGGTGCAGATTCCGGGCACCTACGCCATCACCGTGACCCAGCCGGCGGCCTTCCGCAAATACCTGCTGGAGCAGCTGCGCCCGCTGATGAACGACTTTACCCTGCGTGTGGAAGTCGGCCGTAGCCAGCAGAACATCCCCTATCCCTACGTGGTCGAGGGTGGTGACGAGCTGGCCGGCAGTGGCGTGACCGCCGCCGAGCTGGCGCGGGTTTTCCCCAGCACCGACCTGTCCGCCGCCACCGATGGTACCGCCGACGGCCTGTATGACTGGGAGAACATCGACCCGTTGCCGCTGGCTCTGTTCGACGCGGCGCGTACCGATTTTTCTCTCAAGCGCATACAGCACTACACCGGCAGCGACTGGAATCATGTGCAGCCATGGATTCTGCTGACCAACTACCACCGCTACGTCGACCAGTTCATCCGCCACGGTCTGGACATGCTGGTGGGCGACTCGCGCTTCGCCCGCATGGTGCTGCCGGGCAACGTGGTGATCGAGCGTGGCATGGCCGAAGGCGAGATGCAGGCGATCATCGAGAACGTGGTCTGGCACCGCTATCAGATGCCGGCCTACCACCTGCAGGCTGATGACGGCCACGGCGTCACCCTGGTCAATATCGGTGTCGGTCCGTCCAACGCCAAGAACATCACCGACCACCTGGCCGTACTGCGCCCGCACTGCTGGCTGATGATCGGCCACTGCGGTGGCCTGCGGCAGTCGCAGACCATCGGCGACTACGTGCTGGCCCACGCCTATATGCGCCGCGACGGCATTCTCGATCGCGTGCTGCCACCGCATATCCCGCTGCCGGCGCTGGCCGAAGTGCAGCAGGCGCTGCAGGAGGCCGCCAAGCTGGTCACCGGCGAGGAGGGCGACGAGCTGAAGAAGCGCCTGCGTACCGGCACCGTGCTGACCTACGACGATCGCAACTGGGAGCTGCGCTGGGCGCAGGAGCGTCCGCTGATCAACCTGTCGCGCGCAGTGGCGGTGGATATGGAGAGCGGCACCATCGCCGCCCAGGGTTACCGCCTGCGCGTGCCCTACGGCACACTGCTGTGCGTGTCGGACAAACCATTGCACAGCGAGATCAAGCTGCCCGGTGCGGCGGGCGCCTTCTACGAGCGCGCGGTCACCCAGCACCTGCATATCGGCATCGCGGCGCTGGAGCTGATGCGCAGCCAGCTCGACTCGCTGCACTCGCGCAAGTTGCGCAGCTTCGACGAGCCGCCGTTCCGCTGAGGTTCTAACGCTGACGATCTAAAAGGGTGGCGTGGCCTGGCGCACAGTCCGGCCACGCCCTGGCAGTGTCCTGCAGCCCTGTGGTTTACACTCGCTCCGTCATGGATGAACGAGGCGATACGCATGGATCAGGCACGTCTGCTGCTCACGGCGCTGTGGGAACCCTTCAGTTTTTTCAGTCTTTTTCTCTGCACAGCTCTGGCGCTTTTATTCGGCGCGGTCGCCGGCCTGTGGCTGGCTTTCAAGTTGCACCGATTGGGCTGGCTGGCACGCAATAACCGCTGGCACCGCTGGCTGCTGAAACTCTACTTTCTGCTATTGCCGCTGGCCGGAGGTTTCCTCGGTTTCCAGGGTGGGCTGTTGTATGGCAGCCAGCAGCAGATCAATCGCCATCTCGATAGTTACGCGCCTTTGGTGCAGGAGTTGGCCGACGATATCTGGAGTGATTTCCAGGCCTATGTCGAGGCGCAGGAGGCGCAAGGGTCGTTGGCGGTCCGCGAGGTCAGCGTGCAGACGCTGCTCAATCAGTTGGCGTTGGAGTACGTCCGCAACGAGCGCTTGCTGGAAGCGGCCGAGCGTACCGAGGCATCGATGGCAGAGCGTATCGCCTTCGACCTGCTCGACCGCCTGCGTGCCAGCCTGCTAGGCAAGGCGATTGGCGAGATGGCGGTCGAGAAAACCGCCCGCTACAGCGGGCTTAACGAGAAGGTGTTGAATCAGGTGCTGGATGCCCGTATCGAGCAGCTGTTTCGCGCCGAGTTTCTGCTGGGGCTGCTCAAGCAGCAGATCGGTCACGTGTTCAAGCCGCTCTATATCGCACTGCTGATCCAGCTCGGCCTGTTATTGGCGCTGATCGCGGCAGAGTGGGGCGTGTCGCGCTGGCTACGGCAGACGCCCGCGCGGTTAATCGTCGAGCCCGTGCCGCAAGCCTGAAGTCAGGCGGCGGCTGGCGCTTCGTCGCGCAGTAGTTCGACGAGTACGCGACGGTCGATATTGGCGCCGCTGAGTACCACGGCTACGCGCTGGCTGGCATTGAGCTCGCGCTCCTGCATCAGCGCAGCCAACGCCGCTGCGCCGGCGCCCTCGGCGAGATTGTGAGTGTCCTCGTGGTAGGCGCGGATGGCGGCGCGGATCTCCTCGTCGTCGACCAGAACGATGCGCGCGGCACCGGCGCGAATCATGTCCAGCGCCAATTGCTGCGGCTGGCGGCAGGCCATGCCGTCGGCCATCGTATCGGCGCGTTCGGTCTGCACCAGACGGCCCTGCTCGAAGCTGCGTGCATAAGCGTCTGCGCCGCTGGCGACCACGCCGATGATCTCGGTATTGAGGCCGAGCAGGTCGCGGGTGCGGATCATCCCGCAGATGCCCGAACCGAGGCCGATGGGCACATAGACCCGGCGTAGATTCGGCACCGCCTCCAACAGTTCCAGGGCGTAGGTGGCTACGCCGCGCACCAGATCCTCATGCAATGACGGCACCCAATGCAGGCCGTTGCGTTCGGCGATGCGCGCGGCCTCGGCTCGGGCCTCGTCGAAGTCGCGGCCATGTTCGATCACTTCGGCACCGAGGGCGCGCATCGCGGCGTTCTTCTCGCGGGCGTTGCCATGCGGCACCAGGATGCGAATGGTCAGGCCTGCCGCTCGCGCGGCCAGCGCCAGGCTCTGGCCATGGTTACCGCGCGTGGCGGTGACCAGCCCGCGCACCTGCGGCTCGCGGCGCAGCAGGGCGTCGATATAGACCAGCCCGCCGCGTACCTTGAAGGCGGCCGTCGGGGCGTGGTTCTCGTGCTTGACCCAGACCTCGCAGCCGGTGCGCTGCGCCAACAATGGCCAGCTCAATTGCGGCGTAGGTGCCATATGGCGGTGAACCAGTTGCGCGCTCTGGCGCAGTTGGGCGAGGTCGAACATGACGGATGCTCCGGGTGGCGTTGACCTGGATGCTAGTGCGGCGCATTGTATGGGTAAATCTTTATATTGCATGGCAAGCAATGTGGCTTCCTGATCTTCAAGACAGCTCTCTACCGACTTACCTGGCATTGGTCGAGGCCATTGCTGCGGCCATCGGTCGTGGCGAGCTCAAGCCTGGCGAACGCCTGCCGCCGCAGCGCCGACTGGCCTGGACGCTGGGCATCAACCCGAGCACGGTGATGCTCGCCTACCGCGAGGCGGCCCGGCGGCATCTGGTTTCCGGCGAGGTTGGCCGTGGCACCTACGTGCTGGCTGGCAGCCGCGAAGCGAGCCTGTTCCGGCTCAAGCAACCAGCCATGCAGGGCGACCTGATCGATCTGTCGACCAACGTGCCGGTGCATGACCCGGACAACCACGATCTCTCCACCAGTCTTGCCGCACTGGCTGCACGTGGCGAGCTGGACGCGTTGCAGGCCTACCCGTCGGCAGCCTTGGTCGAGCGCGCCCACCTGGCGGGGGCGACTTGGCTGCGTCGCCGTGGCTTGGCGCTGGCGCCGGGTGGCCTGCTGCTCTGCGCCGGTGCCCAGCAGGGTGTTTCGGCGGCGCTGCTGGCGTTGTGCGAGGCGGGCGAGCCGATCCTGGTGGAGCGCTATACCGCGCCTGGAATCAAGGCCGCTGCACGCCAGTTGCGTCTGCCACTGCACGGCGTGGCGATGGATACACGCGGCATTCTGCCTGATGAGCTCGACCGCCAGGCGCGTGCCACTGGCGCCCGTGTGGCGGTGCTGACGCCCTGTTTGCAGAACCCCACTGGCGCCAGCCTGGACGCCGGGCGCCGCGCGGCCATCGCCGAGGTGGCGCGGCGCCGTGGCTTGTGGATCATCGAGGACGATGTCTACGGCGTGCTCGGCAGTGAGGCGCCGCTGGCGGTTCAGCTTCCCGAGCGTTGCCTGTTGATCAGCAGCCTGTCCAAGAGCGTCGCGCCCGGCTTGCGCCTGGGCTTTATCGCCGGCGCGCCGGAGCTGCTCGAACGTATCGACCCCGAAGCCCAGGCAACCCGTTGGGCGGTCACGCCGCTGAGTCTGGCGCTGGGCTGTGAATGGATCGAAAGCGGCATCGCCGAACAGCGCCTGGCCTGGCAGATCGACGAACTGCAGCAGCGTTGGCGCCTGGCTGCGCGCGTGCTCGGGCCGCGCATGCCGCAGGGCAGAGCGGTGGCACCGCATCTGTGGCTCGATGGTGCGCCGCCGGCTGGTTTGGCTGAGGCGTGTCGGCAGAATGGTGTGGAGGTGGTGCCGGCAGAAGTGTTCGCGGTGGAGGCCAATCCGGGGCATGCGGTGCGCATCAGCCTCGCGGCAGCAGCCAGTAGGGTCGAACTCAAACGGGCGTTGGAAGGGATCGTAGCGGCTTGGCCTGTTTAGCGTGTTAGGGCGTACCGGGCTGCGATCCGTTCGCGCAGCAGTACGCCGCCGTGGTGGCAGGTTTGAATCTGGCAATGAGTCGCCGAGGGTGTTGGGGGGCTCGCTTGCGGTGTCTGCGTCTGCATGGCCTGGCGGGCTGTTCGCTGGCGCTCCTGAGCCGGCCCTACGGGGTTGCGAGTTTCATATGCAGGATCGGGAAGGGGCGGCCGGCACCGTCCAGTCGCGAGCGATCGGTCACGACGAACCCCAGGTGCTGATAGAAGCCGACGGCCTGCGGATTCTGCTCGTTGACGTCGACCCGCGTGGCGCCCAGCGCGTCGATGGCGTGCTGCATCAGCCGCTTGCCCACGCCCTGGCCGTGGCAGGCCGGGTCGACGAAGAGCATTTCCACCATGCCCTCGGCCGTGCCGAGAAAACCCAGGATTCGCCCCGACTCATCGCGTGCGCAGGTCAGTTGCACGGCCGGGAAATACTGCTCGCGAAGCAGCGGCTTGATCACCTGCAGGTCGCTCTCCGGCAGGAAGTGGTGGGTGGCGCGCACGGCGGCCTCCCAGATTTCCACCAGGGTGGGCATTTCGGCATCGGTGGGGGTATCGAGAATCAGTGGCATGGCGGCGGGCATCTTGGATGAAACGGGGCGCAGAGCATGCCAGCTCCGCGCCCGTGCTGTCATTTGCTGGCGTCGAGCACGACGCGATAACGCGCCTTGCCGCTGCGCAGATGGTCGATGGCCGCGTTCACCTGGCTCATGGGGAATTGCTCGACCTGCGGCAAAATCTGGTGGCGCGCGCAGAACTCCAGCATGGTCGCCATGGTGCTCGGCGAGCCCACCGGCGAGCCGGACAGGCTCTTCTGCTGCGGAATCAGGTTGAACACGTGCACCGGTATGGCGCTGGGCACGATGCCGACGAAGTGCAGGCGGCCCTTGCCACGCAGGGTGGCGAGCAAGGCGATCCAGTCGAGATCTGCACTGGCGGTGACCAGGAGAAAATCCAGCGTGCCGGCAATTGCCTTCATCGCTGCGCTGTCGGTGGAGGCCACCACCTTGTGCGCGCCCAGGCGCTTGGCTTCGTCCTGCTTGTTCAGCGACGAGGTGAAGGCGGTCACCTCGCAGCCCCAGGCATTGAGAAAGCGCAGCGCCAGGTGGCCAAGGCCGCCGATGCCAACCACGCCGACGCGGTCGGTGGGCTTGATGTCGAATTCCAGCAGCGGGCTGAATACCGTTGAACCAGCGCAGAACAGCGGGCCGACCAGCGCGGGGTCGAGGCCATCGGGCAGCGGCACGGCCCAGGCCCAATGCGAGCGCAGGCGGTCGGCGAAACCGCCGTGGCTGCCGACGATGGTTGGCTTCACCGAGCGGCACAGCTGGTGCGAGCCTTCCATGCACGAGCCGCAGTGCATGCAGCTGCCCTTATACCAGCCGATGCCGACGCGCTGGCCAAGCTTGAGGCCGCGCGCCTGCTCGCCGAGGCGGACGATGGTGCCGACCACCTCGTGGCCGGGGATGAAGGGGTAGCGCGCGTTGCCCCATTCGTTGTCTATCATCGACTGGTCGGAATGGCAGATGCCGCAATATTCCACCGCCACTTCCACCTCTTCGGCGCCGAGCGGGCCTGGGTCGTAGCTCAGGCGCTCCAATGGCGCCTTGGGCGCGGTGGCGGCCCAGCCGGTAAAGGTAGCGAGTTCGGCGCTGTTGCTCATGGCTGACTCCTGTTCTAGGGGTGGAATCAGCAGCTTAGCCTGTCTGGTGGGGCGTGTAAGGACCATCAGCGCCGCTTATCGTGAGTTACACTGCGCAGCCCAGTTCCGCCGAAGCTCGTCGCATGTCTCGCCCTCGTCCTCCCGCCAATCGCCGTCCTGCGGCACCTCGCCGCGTGGCCAAGGCGCCGCCTGCGCAGCCACGCCTGCTGCTGCTGAACAAGCCATTCGATGTGCTCACCCAGTTCAACGACGAGCAGGGTCGCGCCACGCTCAAGGATTTTGTCGATGTGCCTGGCGTCTACCCGGCCGGACGTCTGGATCGCGACAGCGAAGGCCTGTTGCTGCTGACCAACGACGGTCGCCTGCAGGCGCGTATCGCTGACCCCAAGCACAAGCTGGCGAAGACCTACTGGGTACAGGTGGAGGGCGAGCCGAGCGAGGAACAACTGCAGCAGCTGCGCGACGGTGTCACGCTCAACGACGGCCCGACCCTACCGGCCGAGGCGCGGCGCCTGGACGAGCCCGAGCTTTGGCAACGCAACCCGCCGGTGCGCTTTCGCAAGAGCGTGCCGACCAGTTGGCTGGAGCTGGTGATCCGCGAGGGGCGCAACCGCCAGGTGCGGCGCATGACCGCTGCGGTTGGCCTGCCCACCCTGCGCCTGGTGCGCGTGGCCATTGGCCCTTGGACGTTGGATGGCCTGCAACCCGGCCAGTGGCGTGAGATCCCGGCACAACTGCCGTAGCGGCGCGCGGTCGCTTGGGGAAACACTGAAGAATCCATTTGCCGTCACTCCCGCCAAGGCGGGAGCCCAGTTCTGCGTTCCCGCCTTGGCGGGAATGACGACTGTTTATCTGCCGGGAGTTTTGTCGCAGGGCGGGGCCCTGGCGAGATGACCTGAATCAATAACCGGCCTTGATCACGGCAATACCTTTGTTCAGCACTTCGCGCCAGGCCTGGCGCACGTCCGCGTCGCACTCCTTGTCGTGGTCGCTGATGGTCAGCAGCAAAGCGTCGAGCCACAGGTCGTAGAGTTCGGGGGAAATGTCCAGGTGCTGGCGCGAGTGCGATTCGCCTAGGGCGCGCAGCTTGGTATCGGGCATGCCGCGCGCGTGCATCACCAGGTTCATGATGCCCTGGCGCAGCAGTTGCTTCTGCGCGGTCATGTCGGTGTTGACGAATTTCCCGCGGATCAGCGGCGAGCTGGCGAGAAAGTGTCGGTAGAAATCATCGAAAAAGGTGAGGCTGGCGCAGCAGCGTCCATAGCTCTGCATCACCAGATTGGCGGCGCTCATGTGCAACTCCTTGAATGGGCAGCCGGCCGCATCGAGGCGGCGGCCTGGAGAGGATCAGACGTGTTGCGCGGGCTTGGCGATACTGCGACCGCTCAACCGTGAATGCCGCGTGTGGTCTCGATGATGTAGGTGATGATCGGCTTGGCCAGGAAGGCGAACAAGCACAGACCCAGGCCGAGGAACAAAATAGCAGTACCCAGGCGGCCGGCCTTGGACTTCTTCGCCAGGTCCCAGATGATGAAGAACATGAACAACATCAGGCCGCCCACTAGGACGTACATCATCAGCGCTTCGAATTGTTCGGTTTCCATGGTGCCTCGTGATTCGGACGGAAAACGCAGGGCGAGAATTATACGCGCCCTGGCTTGGACCGCGGCATGATCCGTTTGACCCTGCGACTTTCAGTCGCGCAGGTGCTGCAACGGCAGTTGCGTGCTGGAAAGAATCTGTTGCAGCACGAAGCTCGAACGCACGCTGGAGACACCGTCGATTCGAGTCAGGGTGCCCAGTAGCAGCTTCTGGTAATGATCCATGTCCGGCACCACCACCTTGAGCTGGTAGTCGGCGTCCATCCCGGTGACCAGGCAGCACTCCAGCACCTCGGGGCATTTGCGTATCTCGTCCTGGAAATGCTCGAAGCGCTCCGGCGTATGCCGGTCCATACCGATCAGCACGTAGGCGGTCAGGCTAAGACCGAGTTTCTTGCGGTCGAGCAGGGCGACCTGGCCGGTGATGTAGCCATCGTCTTCCAGTTGCTTGACCCGGCGCGAGCAGGGCGAGGGCGACAGGCCGATGCGCTCGGCCAGCTCCTGGTTGGACAATGCCGCGTTGCGCTGCAATTCGGCGAGGATGTTCAGGTCGTAACGATCGAGTTTGTCCATTTTTTTGTCAGTCCGTTATTGCATTGCGCTAAATAGTGCTCCTTTAGCCATTAATTGCGCAATTGGCTGGCTGATAAGCAATCTTCGCAACCTTATTTCGGTGCGGCAGGCGTAAGCTTTACCTCAGTTTCACGGCCCGGACGAGAAGTCCTACCGGCCTCGCCCAACCAGGTGAGCCGGCGCCGACGGTCCTACCGGATCGCACCGGCACCCGGGTCCGCACTGCCCAACCAGGCGGGCGACGAAAGCGGCGACAACATCGCCAGCACCGGACAGATTTCCCGAGGGGGCCGCGAGGCCCCTTTTTTATTGCCCGCCGTTGTGGGATAGCAGGCAATCATGGTCAGTGCCTGACCACTTCCTGCGGGTCGGCATGCACCAGCACCTCGGCGCGGGGGTAGCGTTCATGGATGGCCTTTTCCACCGCTTCGCAATGCTCATGAGCTTGCGACAGATTCATTTCGCCCGGCAGCTCCAGGTGCAACTGGACGAACCAGCGTGTGCCGGAAACCCGCGTGCGCAGATCATGTGCGCCGAGCACGCCAGGGACGGCGCACGCCAGCTCGTGCATCTGCGTGCTGACGTCGGCGGGCAGTTCCTCGTCCATCAGTACGGCAATCGCGCCACGGACGATGCTGATGGCGCTCCAGAAGATGTAGAAGGCGATGCCGATGGCGAAGATCGCGTCCATCTGCTGCCAGCCTAGGCGGGTCAGCAGCAGGGCGGCGAGAATGCTGGCGTTGAGCAGGATATCGGAGCGGTAGTGCAGCGAATCGGCGTGGATGGCAGTAGAGCCGGTTTCACGCACCACCTTGTGCTGGAACAGCAGCAGGGCCACGGTCAGTGCCAGCGATAGCAGCATCACCGCAATGCCGACACCTTCGGCAGCCAGCGGCTGCGGCGATTGCAGGCGCTCGACGCCCTGCAGGCCGATGAGGATGGCACTGACACCGATGAACAGCGCCTGCCCCAGTCCTGCCAGCGCTTCGGCCTTGCCATGGCCGTAGCGGTGATCTTCGTCGGCCGGGCGCAGGGCGAAGTGCACGGCGATCAGGTTGATCAGCGAGGCCGCGCTATCGAGCAGCGAATCGGTGAGACCGGCCAGCAAGCTGACCGAGCCGCTCAACCACCAGGCAAGCGCCTTGGCCAGCACCAGGGTCAGCGCCACGGTCAGCGCTGCACGGGTGGCCAGGCGCATCAGCCTGGCGTGCTGCGGGTCGTGCATGGGTCAGGCAGCCGGGCGCAGACCATAGGCAGCCAGTTGCTCGGCGCTGCCGCTGTGCTGGATCAGGCGCGGATCGTCCAGCGGCAACTGATGGCCGGTGCTGGTCTCGATCAGCGTCTTGAGCGCGTACTGGTCGACCTTGCCGTCTGCGCCGATCAGTTGCTTGAGCTGTTGCGGGTCGACCTGAGCGGTCTGGCCTTCGGGCAGGTAGATGGCGCCGGTGGCGAAATCCACGGCGAAAGCGATCAGGCCGGGAATCACGTAGAACAGCAGGCCGATGGCGTTGGCCCCGGCGATTACCGGGTCGATCCGGCCTTCGATCTGGCCCCGGCGATCCGGGTAGAAAATCGAACCGCAGGCGGTCAGTTGAGCGAACAGGGTAGCGGCGACAAGGCCGGCGATAACGCGGGATTTCGTGCGCATGAGCACCTCCAGAAAAAAGTGGCGCAACTATAGCAAGGCGTTGATTGTAAAACTGCTGTGCGCTGTTTATGACTCGCGGGGCGTCTGGCAGTTCGCCGTTATAATCGCCGGCCTGTTGTGGAGATACCATGAACGACCTGCCGATCGACGCCCTGTTACCCGCCCTGCGCGATGCCCTGAGCACCCGCCACGAAGCCGTGCTGGAGGCGCCGCCCGGTGCGGGCAAGACCACCCGCGTGCCGCTGGCATTGCTCGACGCGCCCTGGTTGCGCGGGCAGAAGATCCTCATGCTCGAACCGCGTCGGTTGGCGGCGCGCGCTGCGGCCGAGCGCCTGGCCAGCGAGCTGGGCGAGCGCGTCGGCGAGACGGTCGGCTACCGCATCCGTTTGGATAGCAAGGTGGGACCGAACACCCGAATCGAGGTGGTCACCGAGGGCATCCTCGCCCGCCGTCTGCAGGACGAGCCGGCGCTGGACGGCATTGGTCTGGTGATATTCGACGAGTTCCACGAGCGCAGTCTCGATGCCGACCTTGCTCTGGCGCTGACCCTCAATGGCCGCGCCATGTTCCGTGCTGCAGACAGTGGTGAGATACCGCTCAAGGTGCTGCTGATGTCGGCGACCCTCGAAGGCGAGCGCCTGGCCGCGCTGCTGGGCGAGGCGCCGGTGCTGCGCAGCGAAGGGCGCATGTTCCCGGTAGATATCCGCTGGGGCGCGCCGTTCCAATCGGGCGAGTGGATCGAGCCGCGCGTATTGCAGACGGTACAGCAGGCGCTGGCCGATGAGCCCGGCAGCCTGCTGGTGTTCCTGCCGGGCCAGGCCGAGATTCGCCGTGTGGCCGAGCAACTGGGCGAGGCTCTGGCCGGTCGCGATGACATCCTGCTGTGCCCGCTGCATGGCGAGCTGGAACTGTCCGCGCAACGTGCGGCCATCGAGCCGGCGCCGGCGGGCAAGCGCAAGGTGGTGCTGGCTACCAACATTGCCGAGACCAGCCTGACCATCGACGGCGTGCGTGTTGTCATCGACGCCGGCTTGGCGCGAGTGCCACGCTTCGATCCGGCCAGCGGCATGACCCGCCTCGATACCCAGCGCATTTCCCGCGCTTCTGCCACCCAGCGTGCCGGCCGCGCCGGCCGCCTTGAGCCAGGCGCCTGCTACCGCCTGTGGTCGCAGGCGCAGCACGAACAACTCAGCGCCTATTCCGGCGCGGAAATCCTTGCGGCTGATCTGTCCGGGTTGGCCCTGCAACTGCTGCGTTGGGGCGTGACGCCGCAGGAGCTGAGCTGGCTCGACGTGCCGCCGCCGGCTGCCTACGCCCAGGCGCTGGACTTGCTCGGTCGTCTCGGCGCGCTGGACGAGCGTGGCGCGCTCAACGCCCATGGCCAGGCCATGGCCGAGCTGCCGAGCCATCCGCGTATCGCCCATCTGCTGCTGCGTGGCCAGGCGCTGGGGCTCGGTGCGCTGGCCTGCGATCTGGCGGCGTTGCTGTCCGAGCGCGACATTCTTCGGGGTGCTGGCGCCGATCTGCACAGTCGCCTGGCCCTGCTCAGCGGCGAAAGCCGTGCCGCGCGCTCGGCCCAAGGTGGCGTGCAGCGCGCGCGGCAACTGGCGAAGCAATTCCAGGGACTGCTCCGGGGCCGGCCGGCAAGCCAGGCCGTGAGCGACCCCGAGCACCCGCGCTGGCTCGGCTGCCTGCTGGCCTTCGCCTACCCCGACCGCATCGCCCAGCAACGCCGCGCCGGTGGCGCCGACTATCGCCTGGCCAACGGTCGCGCCGCACAATTCGCTGAAGCCGATGCGCTGATGAAGCACGGATGGCTGGTAATAGCAGACCTGGGGAGCCGCCAGGGCCAGCGCGAGGAGCGTATCTACCTGGCGGCCGATCTCGATCCGGCGCTGTTCGAGCGCGAACTGGCCGAGCAGGTGCAGACGCTGGAGGTGCTCGACTGGGACGAGCGCGAAGGCGTGCTGCGCGCCGAGCGCCAGCGCAAGGTGGGCGAGCTGGTGCTGGAGCGTCAGGCGCTGGCGGCACTGGACGAGGAAACGCGTAGCCGCGCCCTGGTTGGCCTGGTACGACGCGAGGGCCTGGAACTGCTGCCCTGGACGCCGGAGCTGCGCCAGTGGCAGGCGCGCGTGGCGCTGCTGCGCGAGCTCGATTTGCAGCAACAGGGACAAAGCGAATGGCCGGATCTGTCCGATGCCGCGCTGCTGGCCAGCCTCGAGCAGTGGCTCACGCCATTCCTGGGCAAGGTCAACCGCCTCAGCCACTTCGCCAATCTGGACCTGCTATCGATCCTGCAAACGCTGCTGCCCTGGCCGCTGCCGCAACGCCTTGACGAGCTGGCGCCGCGAGCGCTGGGCGTTCCGTCCGGCTCGCGCATCGCCATCGACTACACGGAAAACCCGCCGGTGCTCGCCGTGCGCCTGCAGGAACTGTTCGGCCTGGCCGCCACGCCGCGCATCGCCGGCGGCCGCCTGGGGCTCAAGCTGCACCTGTTGTCGCCGGCGCGTCGGCCCGTGCAGGTAACCCAGGATCTGGCCAGCTTCTGGGCCAATACCTACATCGATGTGAAGAAGGATCTGAAGGGGCGTTACCCCAAGCACTACTGGCCTGATGACCCGTTGATCGCCGAGCCCACTGCGCGGGCCAAACCGAGAAAGTGAGAAGCCGATGCTGACCCTGAATGTCGGGCCGCTGGCCCTGGGTGTCACCCATGTGCTGCTGTTCGGCAGCCTGCTGGTGGCGACGCTGGTCGGCTGGCTGATTGGTCGCCGTCACGGCTGCAACCCCGAGCGCCAGCTGTTTCGCTCACTGCTGGTCGGGTTGCTGGTGGCGCGGCTGGCCTTCGTGCTGGTGTATGCCGAGTTCTACCGCGATGCGCCGTGGCGGGTGGTGGATATTCGTGATGGCGGTTTCATCGCCTGGCCGGGTGTGCTCGCCGGGTTGGCGCTGGGCGCCTGGTACTGCTGGCGTCAGACGCAGTTACGGCGCCCGCTGGGGGTGGCGCTGGGCGTCGGCCTGGCGCTATGGCTCGTTGGCAACCTGATGCTGCAGGCGTTGGAGCAGGGCACGCGGCTGCCTGATCTTCAAGTGCGGGACATGCAGGGCAATCCGGTGAACCTGCGTGATTACGCTGGGCAGCCGTTGGTGGTCAATCTATGGGCCACCTGGTGCCCGCCGTGTCGGCGCGAGATGCCGGTGTTGATGCAGGCGCAGCAGCGCGAGTCCGCGATCACCTTCCTGTTCGTCAACCAGGGGGAAAGCGCCGCGCTGGTAAGCGAGCTCCTTGCCGCTCAGCAACTGAGCCTGGACCACCTGCTGCTCGACGAACAGGTCAAGCTCGGGCAACTGGTGGGTTCGCGCGCACTGCCCACCACGCTGTTCTACGACGCCGAGGGGCGGCAGATCGGCAGCCATCTGGGCGAGCTGTCGCACGCCAGCCTGGAGCGAGCGCTGGCCAGGTTGCGTGGTGAGTGAGGGATCAATACAGCCACAGATCCTCGCCGGCATCCTGCAACTGCTGGTAGGCCCGATCCAGGTCGTCGCGCAGGCGCTCGGCACCCGGCGCACGGCGCGAGTAGATCATCCTCAGCGGCAGGCGTTGCACTTCGACGAAAGGCAGGTCGCCCATGCCCAGCTCTCGCATGGCCTGCTCGATGGGGGCGCGATAGTCCAGGAGGTAGTCGGCGCGTCGACGCAGGAGCATTTCCAGTGCCGAGGTATGGCTGCGGGTACGGTGATGGATGATGTTGCGCGCTGGATCTTCCAGCCATTGATTGATGTCCTGCCAGTAGCTGTAGCCGGTGATCAGGATCACCCCGCGGTCGTGCAACTCGTCCGGAATGATCGGCGCTGGCGTATCCTGGCGAAAGTACAGGTTGAGGGTGATCTCGCCCAGCAGATGCTTGCCCTCGAAGGTGTGCTCGGCCAGTTCCGGCTTGCCTGATGCCCCGGCCCAGAGCTGGATGCTGCCGTCGAGCAGGCCGCTGTAAAGGCGGGCGCCGGGGTAGGAGCGAAAGTCGGCCTCATAGCCCGCCGCATCGAGCAGGCGCGCGGTGAGCTCCAGCCCCGAGCCGCTTGGTTGGCCCTGGGCGTCGGTATAGGAGTAGGGCGGAAACTCGTAGTAACCCACATGAATGCGCTGCCTGGTCTCGGCAGCGTGGGCAGCCGACAGCCAGAACAGGGCGATGAACATCAGGCAGAAGCGTCTTGGCATTTGGCTCGCGGCTCTTCGCCGTCTTTTCATTCGATGGTGCCCGCTGAGGATGGACAAGACCGGGTTGGCTTGTCCAGCCCGGTCTATTGCTGACTGGGCAGAAAGAAGCGGCCGATTACCGGCAGGTGGTCGGAAATGGTCAGCGTATCGTGCTGGCGAACCAGGCTGGCGAGCGGGGTCAGGCGCGGGCTATGGAACAGGTAGTCGAGGGTGCGGTCGGGGCCGCTGGCGGCCGGGTCGTTGGGGAAGTGCGTGTACCACTGCGCCTGCTCCGCGCCGCTGGCCTGTTGCAGGCTGGGGATCATCGGGTAGCGGCGGGCCAGGTCCTGTAGTTCGCTGTCGGCGGCGTACCAGCTGCGCTGATCCTCCGGCAGGTGCTGGAATTGACCGGGTGGCAGCAGGTTGAGGTCGCCGCCCAGTACCCAGGTCTTACCTGCGCCTTGCAGTTGCTGGAGCAGGTCGTCGGTCATCTGCACCTGGCGTTGCATGGTGTTCTGGCCCTGGGCGAACGCATCGAAATGGGTGTTGATCGCCACCAGTTCTTCGCCGCCGCGAATGGGCAGGTAGCTGACCAGCAGCGCACGCTTGAGCTGGAACTGGCGGCTCAGCAGATCGGCCTCGAGCATGGGCAGTTGCAGGCGTTCGGCGCGGGCGATCTGGAAGCGGCTGAGGGTGCCCAGCTTCATGCCGACGCTGCCGAGAATGCGCGGGTGCGGTACGAAGGCAGCCTTCCAGTACAACGCCTGGGCGCTGCATGGATAGAGGTCGCCCAGGCGCGCCTGCAGCAGGGCCAACTGGTCCTGGTGGTCGCTGGCCTTGGCATTGTCATGCAACTCCTGCAACAGCACCACGTCCGGCTGCTCATCGCGCAGCACGCGCACCACTTCATCGAGCGTCAGCGCCAGGTCCTCGCTGCTCGGGCGCTCGTCCGGGCCATCGCCGCCAGGCAGGTCGTACCAGAACACGTAGCGCTTGCCGGCCAGGTACTGCACGTTCCAGGTCATCACCTTGAGCGCCTGGCCGGGTTGCAGCTGGGGCACCTGACCATTGCAGGTCACGGGCGCGTCCTCACGTGGCAGCGGGCGCCAGGTCAGGCCGTAGACCAGGGCGATCAGTAGAATGAGTAACGGCAGGGCAATGAACAGCAGGCGAAGCGGGCGGTGCAAAGACATGGCGAAGCGGGCGACTATGCTGGAAGCAGGCGAGCATAACCCAGTGCGCAACTTCGTCCCAGGCTGTGAACTGCGCATTTCACTGGCCGCTTCGCCCTGTCATGCGCCTGCAGTACCATGCCGAAAGGTTTGACAGGCCGGGCGATGGTTCCCAATGCTGTTCACTCAGGAAACGGTCAAGCACGATCAGTTCCTTCGCCCCTTTTGGGCGAGGGGCAGGCAGAGGGAAACCGGCGGTTTGCGGTGTTTTCGGCCCTCTCCCCAGCCCCACTCCCACCAATGGGAGTGGGGAGCAAAAACGTGTGCAACCCTAACTGAACAGCGTCGAGGCTATGGTTCGGGCTTGTCGCTGACACTGGGCCTCCGGGAGTCACCCATGTATCGCAAGGTATTTGCCAACAAGGTATTCGACCGCAAGGTGGTGCTGATCACTGGCGGTTGCGCCGGTATCGGTCGGGCGCTGGCCA
Source organism: Ectopseudomonas mendocina (assembly GCF_016008875.1). Lineage (GTDB taxonomy): Bacteria > Pseudomonadota > Gammaproteobacteria > Pseudomonadales > Pseudomonadaceae > Aquipseudomonas. Next base: position 150,809 of record NZ_JADTQG010000002.1, on the reverse strand, counting down.
TGCGTCTGGCGCAGGCCGGGGCACGGCTGGTGATTCTCGATCTGCAGCAGGCAGCGCTGGACAGCCTGGTGCAGCACCTGGCCGATCACCACAACGCCGAGGCCCTGGGGCTGCTCTGCGACGTCGCCGATGCCGAGGCGGTGCAGCGCTCCGTGGCCCTGGCAGTGGAGCGTTTCGGCGGGATCGACGTGTTGATCAACAATGCCGGCATCACCCACCGCAGCACGTTCGCCGAGACCAGTCTGGAGGTCTTCCAGCGGGTCATGGCGGTCAACTATTTCGGTGCGCTGCACTGCACTCAGGCGGCGCTCCCCAGTCTTATCGCCCGGCGCGGGCAGATCATCGTGCTCAGTTCGCTGTCGGGTATCGCGCCCTTGCTCTACCGCAGCGCCTACAACGCCAGCAAACACGCGCTGCATGGCCTGTTCGAAACGCTGCGCTACGAGCTCAAGGGCTCGGGTGTGAACGTGATGCTGGTGTGCCCTGGCTTCACCGCCACCGACCTGCGCAAGAACGCCCTGGTCGGCGATGGCTCGGTGGCCGCACAGGCGACGCTGGCGATGGGCAAGGTCGCCTCGCCACAGGATGTCGCCGAGGCCATCTACCACGGCGCGCTCAAACGTCGACGGCTGCTGGTGCTGTCGAATGTCGACTGGCGCGCGCGGGTGCTGGCGCGCTTCTTCCCGAGATTGTTCGAGCGCGTGCTGCTGCCGCGGCTTTCCGGGCTCAAACCGCCGAATCAAGGGCGCGTCTGATGCGTATCTGGCTGCTGCTTCTGCTGGTGCTGGCGCCGTTATGCCGGGCCGAGCAAGTGCAGCCGTTGCGGGTCATGACCGACCTGTGGCCGCCGTTTCGCATGGACCGGGAGGATGGCCGTCTGCACGGGCTGGATATCGATCTGCTCGATGAGTTGTCGCGGCGCACCGGGATGCAGTTCGAGGTACAGCGGGCGCCCTGGGCGCGCGGGCTGGCGGCGCTGGAGCAGGGGACTGCCGACCTGATGACCGGCCTGGCCAGGACGCCGGAACGCGAACGCTACATTCGCTACCTGGATACGCCGTACTACACCTGCTCGCCGCGCTTTTACGCCAATCCAGCGCTGGCGACGCGCTTGAATGACTATGCCTCGCTGCGCGGGCTGCGTATCGGCTATGTGCTGGAGTCGGCCTATTTCCAGCCGTTCGATGCTGATCAGGCGCTGAACAAGGTTGGCGTCAGCAACGAGCATCAGCTTCTGGAGATGCTGGTGCGTGGTCGCATCGACGCCCTGGTCGGTACCGATTGTCAGGTCGACTATTCGCTGCTCGATCCCGGGCTGGCCGGACGCATCGTCAAGGCCGCCTTCCAGCCCGGGGCGCGCACCGAGCTTTACATCGGCTTCTCGCGCAAGCGCCTGGAGCGCATGCCGGAGCTGGCCGCGGCGCTTGAGAGCCTGCTGCGCGAAGGCTGGATCGCCAATGCCGCGCTGCGCTACCAGCCCGTGGTGGCGGGCCACTAACGGCATTTCAGCCGTGTTCTTTCGGCTCCACGTATAGCTCGTAGATCAGCGCCATGTCCCAGTACGCCGCCTCGATCTTGTGGCCGTCGAGATCCCTGACGAAGCAGCCGTAGTAGGGCTCGCCGTATTCGGGGCGCGGCCCCGGCTGGCCTTCATCGCGTGCTCCGGCTTCCAGCGCGGTCTGGTGAAAGGCGTGAACCGATTCCTTGTCCGGGGCGACGAAACCGAAGTGACTGCCGTTGCCGAGCGTGGCCGGTTGACCATTGATCGGCGTCTGCACCCAGAACTCGGGAAATTCGCGGCCGAAGGCGACCGCGCCGGGATGGCGCATGATTTCCTTGCAACCAAGAGTGGCCAGCACCTTGGCGTAGAAGGCGCTGGCTGCCTCGAAGTCGTTGGTGCCGATGGATACGTGGGAAAGAATGCTCGGGTTGCTGTCGCTCATGGCAAGCGCTCCAGAAGGGTGGACTGGCAAGCCTAGTCGCTGTTCTCGCCATCTGCCGCCCGCTGCGGTTCGAGCAGCATGAACAGGCGGAATAGCACGACGATGGCGAAAAGCTGGAGGAAACCATTGCCGGTCTGATGCAGCACCCACAGCAGGGTGTCGCTGTGATTCGGCTGCGTCCACCAGTCCAGCAGCCACAGCGGCACCAGCACATTGGCCAGGCAGGCGAACACCGGCCAGAAGCGCCCCTCGGTCAGCGCAAAGCTGGCTTGTAGGGCGCGCATTGGCGGCTCCTGGCGCAGCACCAGGATCAGTTCGGAGAAGGCCAGGCGCATCATGATCCAGATACCCGGCACGATGAACAACGACAGGCCGAGCATGATCGCCAGGGTGCTCAGGCCGGTCATCAGGGCGAAGGTCGGCCACAACTGCAGACCGGCCGCGAACAGCTGCGCGCTGCCGGGCGTCTGCCCGATGCTGCGGGCATGCAGGAAGAGAATCAGCGGCGCGGCGTACAGCGGGTAGAAGAGAATGCCGAGCAGCACGCCATAGGCCGGGTTGGCGCCTTCGCCGAGCTGGGCGGCGAGGAGCGTCTGGGCGATGGCTTCGAGCAGCAACAGCGGCAGGGTCAGGCGGGCAATGGCGGCGAGGTTGTGGCTGGAGAAGAACCAGGCGTCGCGCAAAATGGAAAGTGGACTCATCGACGGGTTACCAAATGTCAGGGCGCCCGCACTGTGGCGGGTTGCCGGGATAGGTTCAAGGGTATTCCAGCTGCGCATTGGGCAGTGCGGCGAGCAGGCGCGGCAATTCACCGCCAGGCACTTCCAGAGTCAACTGCGGCGGGCCGGGTGAATACAGCAGGAAGTCGCAGGCCAGCACTGCGCGGTCGATCAGCAGAGTGATGGCGGCGTCATGGCCGAACGGGCAGGCGCACATCGGCACGCAGCCGGTGTGCTCGCTCAGTTCTTCGTCGCTGGCGATGCGCGGACGCTTGCCGAGCAGCGCTTTTAGTTTGGTCCAGTCGGCACGAGCGCCCTCAAGGGTGACCAGCATCGCGTAGCGCTGCGCATCGATGCGCAGGAACAGGCTCTTGCTCTCCACGCCGCGCAGGCCGAAACGCTGGCGCACGGCGTGGGCGGTGGGGTAGTCCAGCACGGGTTCGTGCTCGACCAGGCGGTGGCTGATTTGCAGGCGCTGGAGCAGGTCGAGGTTACGCTGGCAGAGGCGGTCTAGAGGCGTCATGGCGGCAAGCATAGGGGCTGCGCCGCGCCCCGGCCAGCCCTGGACGCAGGATGCCGCCGGCTCTGGCATACTGGCGCCTTCGTCACCCCCGAGGACTCCCGGTGAAGAAGATCGCCGTATTCGCCGATGTGCAGAACCTCTACTACACGGTGCGCCAGGTGCATGGCTGCCATTTCGACTACAGCGTGCTGTGGGCCGAGGTCAGCCGCCGCGGCGTGATCGTCGAGGCCTACGCCTACGCCATCGACCGCGGCGACGCCAAGCAGCAGCAGTTCCAGCAGATCCTGCGCAAGCTGGGTTTCACCGTGAAGCTCAAACCCTATATCCAGCGCGCCGACGGCTCGGCCAAGGGCGACTGGGACGTGGGCATCACCATCGATGTGCTCGATGCGGTCGAGCGCGTCGACGAGATCGTCCTGGCCTCGGGCGATGGCGACTTCGACCTGTTGCTCGAGCGCGTGCGCAGCCGTGGTGTGGAAGCCATCGCCTTCGGCGCGCCGGGGCTCACCGCGCAGTCGCTGATCCGCGCCGCCAGCCTGTACGTGCCCATCGAGGGTGATCTTTTGCTCCGCAATCATTGAGACTTACGTGGAATCCATCGCAGTAATCGACTTTGAAACCACTGGCGTATCGCCGACCCAGGCGCGCGCCACCGAAATCGGCGTGGCGATCATCGAGGACGGGCGCATCGTCGACCGCTACCAGAGCCTGATGAACAGCGGTGCCTGGGTGCCGCCCTTCATCGAGCAGCTCACCGGTATCAGTAACGCCATGCTGCGCAGGGCGCCGCCTTCTGAGCAGGTGATGAACGAGGTGGCCGACTTCATCGGCGAGCGTCCACTGCTGGCGCATAACGCCTCTTTCGACCAAAAGTTCTGGGACGCCGAACTGGCGCGCGTTCGGCGCCGTCGCTTGCAGCCGTTCGCCTGTTCGTTGCTGCTGTCGCGGCGCCTGCTGCCGGAGGCGCCGAGCCACAAGCTGGGCAACCTCAACACCTGGGCCGGCCTGCCGGATACCGGCCGCGCTCACCGCGCCCTGGCCGATGCCGAGATGGCGGCGAACCTGACCCTGCACCTGTTAGGCCTGCTGCGCGAACGCCATGGCCGGCACCAGGCCGATCATGCCTTTCTATGCCAGTTGCAGAGCCTTTCGGCGGCCAAGGTGCGGGCGTTGCTGGCCACCGCCAGCTGAGTTTGCCTCGTATCTGTAGGAGCGGCTGGGCGGCATTCCGCTTCAGCCGCGAAGCGTTGTGGGTGGTTTCGTAGCCCGGATGCAATCCGGGGAAAGTGGCGCATGGTCCCGGATTGCATCCGGGCTACGTGTTTGCCTCGTTCCTGTAGGAGCGGCTTTAGCCGCGAGGCCTTTGTATTCGAGAGAGAACGCCGCGGATTTCAGGATGCTCTGTGAGAGACGCTTTCCACCCGGGCATCCTGCTTCGTTCTACCTCCTGCATCCATGCAGTCGCAGCGGCGATTTTCGCGGCTGAAGCCGCTCCTACGGGTGGGGACAGGGTAAACTGCGCGACTGTTTCCATTGCCATTCTGGTTGCCCCATGACCTTCGCCTCCCTTGGTTTGATCGAGCCGCTGCTGCGCACTCTTGCCGAACTCGACTACCAGACCCCGACGCCGGTGCAGAGCCAGGCCATCCCCGCCGTACTCAAGGGTCGCGACCTGATGGCAGCGGCGCAAACCGGCACCGGCAAGACCGCTGGTTTCGCCCTGCCGTTGCTGCAGCGCCTGACGCTGGAAGGCCCGCAGGTCGGCAGCAATTCGGTGCGTGCGCTGGTGCTGACGCCGACCCGTGAACTCGCCGAGCAGGTGCTGCAGAGCTTCCAGGCCTACGGCCAGAACCTGCCGCTGACCAGCTATGCGGTGTACGGCGGGGTCAGCATCAACCCGCAGATGATGAAACTGCGCAAGGGCGTCGACGTGTTGGTGGCCACGCCGGGCCGTTTGCTCGACCTGTACCGGCAGAACGCGGTGAAGTTTTCCCAGCTGCAGACCCTGATACTCGACGAAGCCGATCGCATGCTCGACCTGGGCTTCGCTCGCGAGCTGGATGAGCTGTTCAGCGCGCTGCCAAAAAAGCGCCAGACTCTGCTGTTCTCCGCCACCTTCTCCGATGCCATCCGGCAGATGGCCGGCGAGTTGCTGCGCGACCCGCTGTCGGTGGAAGTCAGCCCGCGTAACGCTGCCGCCAAGACAGTCAAACAGTGGCTGATCCCGGTGGACAAGAAGCGCAAGAGCGAATTGTTCCTGCATCTGCTGCAGCAAAAGCGTTGGGGCCAGGTGCTGGTGTTCGCCAAGACGCGCAAGGGCGTCGACCAGTTGGAGCAGGAACTGCTGGCCATGGGCGTGGCCGCCGACTCGATCCATGGCGACAAGCCGCAGCCGAGCCGCCTGCGTGCGCTGGAGCGCTTCAAGGCGGGCGAGGTGAAGATCCTGGTGGCCACCGATGTGGCGGCGCGGGGCCTGGATATCGACGACCTGCCGCTGGTGGTCAACCTCGACCTGCCGATCAATGCCGAAGACTACGTGCACCGCATCGGTCGCACCGGCCGCGCCGGCAGCACAGGCGAGGCGATCTCCCTGGTCTGCGCAGATGAGGTGGACCAGTTGGCGGCGATCGAGAACCTGACCCAGCAGTTGATCAAGCGTGTCGACGAGCCGGACTTCATCCCCGATCACCGCGTACCGCTGACGGCGGTCGGTGGCCAGGTGTTGAAGAAACCCAAAAAGCCCAAGCAGAAGCTGATCCCCGGCGCGGGCAAGGCGGGCGGCAAGGGCAATATCCACCTCGGCCGCTGGTTCGAGGAAGAAGACGCCAAGCCGAAAGCCAAGGCGGTGCGCAAGGTGCCGAGCTTCGGCAGCAAGCCTAAGGGCGGCAAGAAGTAGTCATCGGAAAAGCTCGCGGCTAAAGCCCCTCCCACAGGCGTAATGTCGCTCTTACAGGAAACGGTCGAACACCACCAGTCCCCTCGCCCTCTGTAAGAGGGTTAGGGAGAGGGGGGAATTGGCAGTTTTGCGGTGTTTTCAGCCCTCTCCCCAACTGCTCTCCACCAGGCGTGCCCCTAATAAATGGGAGAGCGGAGCCAAGCTCATAAAGCTCTAAGTGAATAGCTTCATTCTCACAGGCGCAGCTTGTTCCATGTGGGAGGGGCTTTAGCCGCGACGAGTCAGCTGTTCTGGCCGATTCGCCAGAGCACGCCGCTGGGGTCGAACACCATGAACTCGCGTATGCCCCAGGGCTGATCCTGCGGCGGGATCAGCCGCGTACCGAAACGCTCGTCCAGGCGTGCTTGCTGGATCTGCTGCCACCAGGCATCGACTTCCTCCACCAGCAGGTGCATGACGAAGTTCTCCGCCTGCTCCTGGACGTAGAAGTTCTGCAGCAGAAAGGCGCAGTGATCGCCGTGGCTGAAGTAGGCCATCTGATCGTCCGACCAGCCGCGCCTGAAACCCATGGCTTGGTAGAAATCCATGCTCAGGGTGAAGTCCCGTGCCGGGACGAAGGTTTTCAGTTCGACGCTGCGCAGCATGGATGGTCCTTTCTCGAGGCTGTTAGGCAAATGGCGCGGGCATTCGCGGGCAAGCCCGCTCCCACAGGATGGAGTTCGCCGAGCTTACTGCGTGCCGCCATTCTGCACGGCGGCAGCGGTCATGTCGTAGATCACCATGCACACGTGCTCCACCGGCTGGCCAGCCAGCGGCAGCAGGGTGACGTTCTGGTACATGAAGTCGGCCTGGCCGGTGATCGGCTGGTAACTCTTGAAACGCATCAGGTAGGGGCGCTGCTGCCACAGGCTGAAGGCGCGGGTGCCGAGTTGCACGACGCTTTCCACCTTGCGCTCCAGCCAGGAGCGGTCGATGTCGGGGAACAGCTCGAACAGCGAGCGCCCCTGCACCTGATCCGGCCCCAGTCCGGAATGGTTTTCCATAAAGGCATTCCACACCTCGACGCGGTACTGGCGGTCGAGCACCACCACGCCGACGTCGATGCACTGCACGATGTCGAGCAGCCAGTGGACTTCCTTGATATCGATCTGCGCGGGCATGGCCTCACTCCATCAGGTAGCCGATCTTGGCGGTCAGGCGCTTGATCGAGTCTTCGGTGAACAGCAGCAGCAGGTCGAAATGGATGGCGTGGCCCTCCAGGCTGTAGCTGATCTCCACGGCCAGGGTCTTGCGCCAGCGCTGACGGTTGATCTGGATGAGCTGGTCGAGGCTGGCATGCTGGCCGAGCAGTTGCGGGTGGCCCTGGGAGAAGCGCAGGTCGAGTTGCTCGGCGACGCCGGCCAGGCAGGCACCGATCAGGATGCTGGCCAGGTCCAGGAGCATTTCCGAGGTTTCGGCCTCGTTCTTCGGCTGCCAGCCGAGCAGGCGCGCCATGTCGTCCACTTCCGAATCGTGGAATAAGAGCAGCGCCTCGCCAGCGATGGCCTCGCCGATGAAACCCTGGCAGATGGCGCTGAAGCGCTCGCCGCGTTGGGCGTCGAGCAGGGTCATATGCAGTTCGCTGACCTCGAAGATGTTTACCTGCGGCACCGGCAACTGCACGAACACCCCGAGCACCTGGGCCAGCAGCGCGGCGGCGCGGCCCATGGCGACGTTGCTCACTTCGCGCAGGGCATCACGAAAACTGACCTTGAGCTCCGACAATGCCGCTGCCTGGGCCTGCGCACCCGGTGTGGCCTGAGGGTCGAACAGTTTCAGCTCGATCAGTGTCCGGCGCAGGATTTCCGGGTCGGCGGGTTTCTTGATGAACGCCAGCGCGCCCAGCTCGCGTACGCGACGCACGGCTTCTTCCTGCACGTCGCCGGAGACCACGATGACCTGGGTGCTCAGCCCTTCGGCGCGCAGCGCCGCGAGGGTCTGATAGCCGTCGAGTACCGGCATGGTCAGGTCGAGCAGCATGACCTGGCCCAAGCCCTGGCGGATCAGGGCCAGCGCCTCCTCGCCGTTGCTCGCCTGGCTGAGGGAAACCGGCCATTCAGCCGGCAAGGCGCGGATCAATTGCTTGCGCGCCATATTGGAGTCGTCGCAGACCAGCAGCGGGATCACGGCGGGGGATTACCTGTGTGGGGAAACGCTGAAATTCAGCATAGACGCAGCCCGTGTGGCGTCACAGTGGTTTCAGCGGTTTTTCAGGCGTAGGGCGGGTGAAACCCGTCAGGTCATAGTGGCGGGTTCCACCCGCCCTACGGGCTGTGTGGCGTCACGGTATTTTCAGTCGTAACCCGGATGCAATCCGGGACATTGCGCCGATAGCCCCGGATTGCATCCGGGCTACGAGTGTGCGGTGACCTGCAACCACTCCAACAAGCCCTGTGCCGCCACCCGTCCGCTGGCGAAGCAGGCGGTGAGCAGATAGCCGCCGGTGGGCGCTTCCCAGTCGAGCATTTCACCGGCGCAGAACACGCCGGGCAGGGTCTTGAGCATCAGGCCGTCGTCCAATGCCTCGAAGGGCACGCCGCCGGCGCTGCTGATCGCCTCGTCCAGCGGGCGGGTGCGCAGCAGGATGATGGGCAGCGCCTTGATCCATGGAGCAAGCGCGGCCGGATCAGTGAAGGCCTCGGCCGGGGCTAGCTCGCGTAGCAGGGCGGCTTTCACGCCGTCGAGGCCGGCCTGGCGGTGCAGGTGCTTGGCCATGGAATGCTTGCCGCGCGGCCTGGCCAGTGCCTGCTGCAGTTTGGCCAGCGGCATTTGTGGCAGCAGGTCGAGGTGGATCAGCGCCTGGCCATCGGCCTCGATGGCGCGGCGTATATCTGCGGAAAAGGCGTACACGAGGCTGCCTTCGATGCCGCCTGCAGTCAGCACGAACTCACCGACGCGAGCGGCTTGGTCGGGCATGCTGAGGGCGACGTTCTTCAGCGGCGCACCGGCGAATTTCTCGCGCAGATATTCGCTCCAGCCAGCCACCTCGAAGCCGCAGTTGCTCGGTTTCAGCGCTGCCACCTCGATGCCGCGCGCCTGCAGCAGCGGTACCCAGGCCCCGTCGGAACCCAGGCGCGCCCAGCTGCCGCCGCCCAGGGCCAGCACGCATGCGTCGGCGGCCAGTGCGCGCTCACCGTCCGCGCTGGCAATCCGCAGGCTGCCGTCCTGGTTCCAGCCCAGCCAGCGGCTGCGGGTATGGATGGTCACGCCCAGCTCGCGCAGGCGGCGCAGCCAGGCGCGCAGCACCGGCGCGGCCTTCATGTCGCTGGGGAATACGCGACCGGAGGTGCCGACGAAGGTGTCGATGCCCAGGCCATGGATCCAGGCGCGCAGGGCATCGGCATCGAACTCACGCAGCAGCGCGGCGACTTCGGCCTGGCGCTCGCCGTAGCGGCCGATAAAGGCATCCTTGGGCTCGGAGTGGGTGATGTTCATGCCGCCGACGCCGGCCAGCAGGAACTTGCGCCCCACCGAGGGCATGGCATCGAACAACTCCACGCGCACGCCGCCTTGCGCCAGCACTTCGGCAGCCATCAGCCCGGCCGGGCCGCCGCCGATGATGGCGACGTGATGAGCGTTGGGTGACGTGCGTGTGGTCATGGCGGCGGAACGGTTTAAGAAGGGCTGCGCATTCTACCCGAGTGCCTTGCGGCCTTGTCATTTGCTCGGGGTTGGGGCAGGTTCTGTTCGAACCTTTTTCGGCTGGAGCCTGCCATGTCCCAAATCTGCCCCGACATCGATCCCGATGGCCTGATCGAATATTCGGTGGTCTACACCGACCGCTCGCTTAACCATATGTCGCAGTCGTTCCAGGGCGTGATGCGCGATATTTCCGCCACCCTGAAACAGGTCTACAACGCCCACGCCGTGGCGGTGGTACCGGGCAGCGGCACCTATGGCATGGAAGCGGTGGCGCGCCAGCTGGCGACCGAGCAGAAGTGCCTGGTGATCCGCAACGGCTGGTTCAGCTACCGCTGGACGCAGATCTTCGACATGGGCCGGATTCCTTCCGAAGCGCGAGTGCTCAAGGCACGCCCGGTCGCCGACGGCCCTCAGGCCGCCTTCGCCCCGGCGCCGCTGGACGAGGTGCTGGCCACCATCGCCGAGCAGAAGCCGCAGGTGGTGTTCGCCCCGCACGTGGAAACTTCCTCGGGCATGATCCTGCCGGACGACTACCTGCGCGCGGTGAGCGATGCGGTGCACGCGGTCGGCGGCCTGTTCGTGCTCGACTGCATCGCCTCCGGCACCCTCTGGGTGGACATGCAGGCCTGTGGCATCGACGTGCTGATCAGCGCCCCGCAGAAGGGCTGGAGCGCCTCGCCCTGCTGCGCCCTGGTGATGATGAGCGAAGCGGCCCAGGCTCGCGTCGAGGCGACTCAGAGCAGCAGCTTCGCCTGCGACCTGAAAAAGTGGCTGCAGATCATGCAGGCCTACGAGCAGGGCGGCCACGCCTACCACGCCACCATGCCCAGCGACGCCCTGGCGCGTTTCCGCGATGCCATGCTGGAGGCCAAGGCCCTCGGTTTTGCCAAGGTGCGTGAGCAACAGCAGGAACTCGGTGACCGGGTGCGTGCGCTGCTGGCGGCGCGCGGCTTCAGGAGCGTCGCGGCCAAGGGCTTCGAGGCGCCTGGCGTCGTGGTCTGCTACACCGACGATGCGCAGATCAAGACGGGCGCCAAGTTCGCCGCCGTCGGCCTGCAGATCGCCGCTGGCGTGCCGCTGCAATGCGACGAACCGGCGGACTTTCAGACCTTCCGCCTCGGCCTGTTCGGGCTGGACAAGCTGGGCAATATCGAACGCACGGTGAAGACGCTGGAGCAGGCGTTGGGCAAGGTGCAGGCCGGTTGATCAGCGCTCTGTCGTAGGGCGGGTGAATTGGCGGGTTTCACCCGCCCTACACGTTGAGCAGGCCCGTAGGGCGGGTGCAACCCGCCATCGCAGATGCTTAGCTCAAACCTCGCCCCGCCCACACCTTTGCTGCGCTGTGATGCAGGATGCCGTGGCGGCGGGCGAGGGCGGCATGATCCTTGGAGTAACCGCCGCCGATCACCCCCAGCACCGGAATGTCGCGGCCCAAGCAGTGTTGCAGCACGGTTTCGTCGCGGGCGGCCAGGCCGGCATCGGTGAGTTGCAGGTAGCCCAGGGCATCGTCCTTGTGCACGTCGACACCGGCGTCGTAGAGCACCAGGTCCGGCTGGTAGAGCGGCAGCAGGTAGTTCAGCGTGTCGTCCACCACCTTCAGGTAATCGGCGTCGCCCATGCCGCGTGGCAGGGGAATGTCCCAGTCGCTTTCGGCCTTGCGCGCCGGGAAGTTCTGCTCGCAATGCAGCGACACGGTGACCGCATCCGGCACATCGACCAGCAGCCGCGCGGTGCCGTCGCCCTGGTGCACGTCGCAGTCGAAGATCAGCACGCGATGCACGCGGCCGGCTTCCAGCAGGTAGCGGGCGATCACCGCCAGGTCGTTGAAGATGCAGAAACCCGAGGGAAAATCGTAGTGCGCATGGTGCGTGCCGCCGGCCAGGTGGCAGGCCAGGCCATGTTGCAGGGCCAGTTCGGCAGTCAGCAGCGAGCCGCCCACGGCGCGCACGGTGCGCCGCGCCAGCGCTTCGCTCCAGGGTAGGCCGAGGCGGCGCTGTTCCTCATATGACAGCTCGCCGCCCATATAGCGGGCGATATAGTCCGGGCAGTGAACCAGGGCGAGAATCTCCGCCGGGCACAGCTCCGGGCGTTGCAGCTCTGCATCCGTGGTCAGGCCGCTGTCCACCAAGTGATCGCGCAGCAGGCGGAATTTTTCCATGGGAAAACGATGCCCGGCCGGGAAGGGCGGGCTGTAATCCTCGTGGTAGACAAGCGGTAGCGGCATACAATGACGACTCAAGCGAATTGACGGCTTATGGTCGCAGCCAATCGAGACAACTGCCATGCCCCTGATCGAAACCTCCACCGAACGGCTGCTGTTGCGCGCCTGGCGCGACACTGATCTGCCGGCGCTGGCCGCGCTGAATGCCGATGCCGAGGTGATGCGTCATTTCCCCGCGCCACTGGATGCCGAACAGAGTGCGCAACTGCTGGCGCGCTTGCGTGCGCATCATGAGCAACACGGTTTCACCTTCTGGGCGCTGGAGCGGCGCGACAGTGGTGAGCTGATCGGTTTCACCGGCCTGGCGCAGGTCGGCTTCGAGGCGCCTTTCGTACCGGCCGTGGAGATCGGCTGGCGTCTGGCGCGGGCGCACTGGCGCCAGGGCTATGCGAGCGAAGCGGCGCGCGCCGCGCTGGCTGTGGCCTTCGAGCAGCTTGGGCTGGACGAGGTGGTGAGCTTTACAGTGCCGGCCAACCTGCCGTCGCAGGCGGTGATGCGCAGCATCGGCATGCAGCGTGACCCGGCCGGCGATTTTCTCCACCCGCGACTGCCGGACGGTCATCCGCTGCAACTGCATGTGCTCCACCGCATTCGTCGCGAGCAGTGGGAGGCCGGACGATGAAGGATGTGCTCGCCTATCACCAGCTCAGCAAGCACGCGCCGGAACGCTTCGCGCCGGGGCCGGGGCAGCTGGATTGGGCGACCCAGCCGGCGCCGTTTCGTCGCTATGCGGGGGCGCGGCTGATCGAGCTGTACCACCGCCCGCTGGAAGAGGGGCCGGGCTACGACACGGCCTTTGCCGGGCCGCAGACACCGCCTGCGCCGCTGAATCGCGCCAGCGTCTCGCAACTGCTGTACGACAGCCTGGCCATTTCCGCCTGGAAGGAAGCCGGCGGCAATCGCTGGGCGCTGCGGGTCAACCCGTCATCCGGCAACCTGCACCCGACCGAGGCCTATCTGCTGTTGCCGCCGGGTACCGTGGATGAGGTCGCTGTGCTGGCCCACTATGCCGCGGATGTGCACGGGCTGGAGGTACGCAGCGAACTGCCCGCGCCGCTTGGCCGGCAGCTGGTGAGCAGCCTGCCGCCCGGTGGTTTTCTCCTGGGGCTGAGCAGCATCGCCTGGCGCGAGGCCTGGAAGTACGGCGAGCGCGCCTACCGTTACTGCCAGCACGACCTGGGGCATGCCCTGGCGGCGCTGGCCATCGCCGCCAGCGTGCAGGGCTGGCAGGTGCGCATGCTGCACGGTGTGGCCGAGGCTCGTCTGGACGGCCTGCTGGGGCTGGACGATGAGGGCTTTCACGAAGCCGAACACGCCGACTGCCTGCTGTGGATTGGCCCGGCGCAGGCGATGGAGTTCGCGCTGCCCGAAACCCTGCTGAACGGGTTGGCGCAGCTCGAGCGGGTCGGGGCGCCCAATCGTCTGTCGCGCGAGTATCGGCACTGGCCGGAGCTGCAGCGGGTGCATGGGCTGTGCCGCGCGCCGGCACGTCCTCGCGCGGTCTGGAGTCTGGATGCGGCCAACGCACGGGCCGACAACCCCGGCCTGCCACTGCGGCCAATGCTGCATCGCCGACGCAGTGCGCAGGCCATGGACGGCCGCAGCGGCATCCAGGCTGACCTGCTGCTGGCCTGGCTGCGCCGGCTGATGCCGCAGCAGTCGCCGGTGCCCTTCGCCGTGAACGGAGAGCCGAACGAGATCGACCTGCTGCTGTTCGTCCACCGTGTGCAGGGTCTGGCGCCTGGGCTGTACTGGCTGGATCGAACAGGCAACGGCGTGCAGCCACTGCGTGCGGATTACCTGTGGCAGCGGGTCGATGACGAGCTGCCGCTGTACCGCCTGCTCGAAGGTGACGCCCGTGGTCTGGCGGGCTTTCTCAGTTGCGGGCAGGACATCGCCGCCGATGGCTGTGTGGCCTTGGCCATGCTGGCGCGGGTGGAGGGCGCCCTGGCCAATGGCGCCTGGCGCTATCCCAGGCTCTACTGGGAGTGTGGCCAGATCGGTCAGTTGCTCTATCTGGAAGCCGAAGCGGCAGGGCTTTCCGGTACGGGTATCGGTTGCTACTTCGACGACGCCTTGCGCGAGTTGCTCGGCGATGCCGACAGCGGGCTGCAAAGTCTTTACCATTTCACCCTTGGCCGCGCCGTATGGGATGAACGCCTGACGTCGCTGCCGGCCTATTCCCAACCGCGATTACCAACCCCTGCACAAGGAGAGACTCCATGACCCAGGTACTCGACGATCTGGTCGCGCTGCTGAGCCTGGAGCAGATCGAGGAAAACCTGTTCCGTGGCCGCAGCCAGGATCTCGGTTTTCGCCAACTGTTCGGCGGCCAGGTGCTTGGCCAATGCATTTCCGCCGCCAGCCAGACGGTCGAGGAGGCGCGTCACGTGCACTCCATGCACGGCTACTTCCTGCGCCCTGGCGATGCCAGCCTGCCGGTGGTCTATCAGGTCGAGCGCACACGCGATGGCGGCAGCTTCAGCACCCGCCGCGTGGTAGCGGTGCAGAAGGGCAAGCCGATCTTCTTCTGCAGTGCCTCGTTCCAGTACGACGAGGAAGGTTTCCATCACCAGAGCGAGATGCCGGATGTGCCAGGCCCCGAGGACCTGAAGTCGGAAACCGATCTTGCGCGCATGGTCGCACCGATGATTCCCGAGCGCATGCGCGAGCGTGCGATCAGTGACAAGCCCATCGAGATCCGCCCGGTCACCCTGATCAACCCGTTCGCCCCGCAGCCTTGCGAGCCGGTCAAGTACGTGTGGTTCCGCGCCGCCGGCGATCTGCCGGACGACCCGCAACTGCACAAGTACCTGCTGGCCTACGCCAGCGACTTCAACCTGCTGACCACCTCGATGCAGCCGCACGGCGTGTCTGTGTTCCAGAAGTTCATGCAGGTGGCCAGCCTCGACCATTCGCTGTGGTTCCACCGCAACCTGCGTATGGACGACTGGCTGCTGTACGCCATGGACAGCCCCTGGGCCGGCAATGCCCGCGGCTTCTCCCGCGCCAGCATCTACAACCGTCAGGGCGAACTGGTCGCGTCGGTTGCCCAGGAAGGCCTGACCCGCATGCGTGAGGATTGGAAGTGAGAGCACTGCGCGACGCACGCCACTGGGTGTTCGATATGGACGGCACCCTGACTCTGGCGGTGCATGACTTTCCAGCGATCAAACGGGCGCTGGGCATTCCAGAAAAGGACGACATCCTCCACCACCTGGCGGCGCTGCCGGCAGACGAGGCGGCGGCCAAGCATGCCTGGCTGCTGGAGCACGAGCGCGAACTGGCCGTGGCCTCGCGCCCGGCGCCGGGCGCCATCGAGCTGGTGCGCGCTCTGTGCGAGCGCGGTTGCCAGCTCGGCATTCTTACGCGCAACGCCCACTCCCTGGCATTGCTGACGCTGCAGGCCATCGGCCTGGATGACTGCTTCGCCACGGCCGATATCCTCGGCCGCGACGAGGCGCCGCCCAAGCCTCATCCGGGCGGGCTGCTGCACCTGGCCGAGCGCTGGGCAGTCAAGCCGCAGGAACTGGTGATGGTCGGCGACTACCGCTTCGACCTGGAATGCGCTCAGGCCGCCGGTGCGCGCAGTGTGCTGGTCAACCTGCCTGACAATCCCTGGCCGGAGCTGACCGAGCTGCATGCGCAGGATTGCGCGCAGCTGCTGGCCGCGTTGGGCTGAGTGGCGGCACGGCGCTTTTAGGGCGAAGTCGGGGCGAGCGGATCGCGAATAAATTCGCTCCTACAAAGAGGGCACTGCGCGCCAGCTCGCCTTCAACGTTCTCTGGAGGCATCGGGTGCCTGCCACTGAAACAGGCGGCTTCAGGTTTCTGTAGGAGCGAATTCATTCGCGAAAGCGCCGCAGGCGCGCTAGCGGATCGCCGATATGCAAATATCGACAACCCTCACGGCCCCGGATTTCATCCGGGCTACGGTGCTGAGTGCACGGCGCTTTTAGGGTGAAATCGGGGCGAGCGGATCGCGAATAAATTCGCTCCTACAAAGAGGGCACTGCGCAGCCGCTCGCCTTTAACGTTATCTGGAGGCCTCGGGTGCCTGCCACTGAAACAGGCGGATTCAGATTTCTGTAGGAGCGAATTTATTCGCGAAAGCGGGCCGCAGGCGCGCTAGCGGATCGCCGACATACAGCTATCGCCAAGCCTCACGGTTCCGGATTTCAATCCGGCCACGCTGCGCAGTCAATCCGTCAGAACTCGTACAAAAAAACGCCCCCGCAAAGCTTGCGGGGGCGGCGCGTTGGGTAAGGTCGTCCTTGAAGCGGGGTACGCGCGATCAACCTTGTGGGGCGTTGCTGCCGGTATCGCTCCAGCCACCACCCAGCGCCTTGTACAGTTCCACTTCGCTGCTGAGCTGGGCCAGGCGGTCGGTTATCAACTGCTGGCGCACGCTGAACAGCTGGCGCTGGGCATCGAGCAGGGTCAGGTAGCTGTCCACGCCGGTGCGGTAGCGGCGCTCGGCCAGGTCGTAGTAAGTCTCGGTGGTCTCCAGCAGGGCACGTTGGGCGTCCAGCTGTTGGCGATAGGTGGTGCGCGCGGCGAGGCGGTCGGCGACTTCCTGGAAGGCCACCTGGATGGCTTTCTCGTACTCGGCGACGCGGATATCGCTCTGCAGCTCGGCGTAGTCGAGGTTGGCGCGCAGGCGGCCGGCGTTGAAGATCGGCAGGCTGATCTGCGGCTGGAACAGCCAGGTACCCGAGCCGCTGTCGAACAGGCCGGACAGCTGGCTGCTGGCGGTGCCGGCATTGGCGGTCAGGCTGATGCTGGGGAAGAACGCCGCGCGCGCCGCGCCGATATTGGCATTGGCCGCCTTGAGCTGATATTCGGCCTGCAGCAGGTCGGGGCGACGCTGCAGCAGGTCGCCGGGCAGGCCGGCCGGAACCTGTTCCAGCAGGTCGGCATTGAGCGCCAGGCCCTGCGGCAGGTCGGCCGGCAGGCCGGTGCCGAGCAGCTGGGTCAGGGCGTTGCGGTCCTGGGCGACCAGGCGCTGGTACTGCGCCAGGCTGACGCGGGCGCTGTCCACCGAGCTGCGCGCCTGGCTCAGGGCCAGGGCGTCGGCGACGCCGACGTCGAAGCTGCGCTGGGTCAGCTGATAGCTTTCTTCGAAGGTCTTTAGGGTGTCCTGAGTCAGCTCAAGCAGCGCCAGGTCCGCCTGCCACTGCAGGTAGGCGTTGGCGACGCTGGCCACCAGGCTGATCTGCGTGCTGCGCTGCGCCTGTTCGGTGGCCAGGTACTGTTGCAGGGCCTGCTCGCTGAGGCTGCGCAGACGACCGAAGAAGTCCAGCTCCCAGGCGTTGACGCCCAGGGTGGCGCTGTACTGGCCGCTGGTACGGGCTTCGCCGGTCTGGCTCAGGTCTGCCGGCAGGCGCTGGCGGGTGCCGGCGCCGTCGGCGGATACCGAGGGCAGCAGGTCGGCGCGCTGGATGCGGTACAGCGCGCGGTAGGCTTCGACGTTCAGCGCGGCGACGCGCAGGTCGCGGTTGTTCTCCAGCGCCACCTGCACCAGTTGCTGCAGCGCCGGGTCACGGAAGAACTCGCGCCATTGCAGGTCGGCAGCGGCGCGGCTGCCCTCGCTGGCGGCGCTGCCATAGGCCTCGCCCTGCGGCCAGTCGGCGGCCACCGGGGCGTCCGGGCGCTCGTAGTCGGGGATCAGGCTGCAGCCGCTGAGCAGAGCGGTGGCCACGGCCAGGGACAACAGGGACTGCCTCATTGCAGTACCTCCTTCTCGTTTTCACGGGTCGGCTCGGGGCGCTTCTTCTCGAACAGCGAGCAGACCACTACGTAGAACAGCGGGATCCAGAAGATCGCCAGAACCATCGCACTGAGCATGCCGCCGATCACCCCGGTGCCGATGGCGTGCTTGCTGCCCGCGCCGGCACCGCTGGCGATGGCCAGCGGCAGACAGCCGAGCATGAACGCCAGCGAAGTCATGATGATCGGGCGCAGACGCATGCGGCAGGCCTCGATGGCCGCCTCGGCGAAGGTCATGCCCTGTTCGTACTGGGCCTTGGCGAATTCGACGATAAGGATCGCGTTACGCGCCGACAGACCGATGGTGGTGAGCAGGCCGACCTTGAAGAACACGTCGTTGGACAGCCCGCGCAGCTCGGTGAACAGCAGCGCGCCGATGATCCCCAGCGGCACCACCAGCATCACCGAGAACGGGATCGACCAGCTCTCGTACAGCGCTGCCAGGCAGAGGAACACGACAATGGCGGAGATCACGAACAGCGCGAGCGTCTGCGAGCCGGCCAGGCGCTCCTCGTAGGACAGGCCTGTCCACGAGTAGCCGACGCCCTGTGGCAGTTGCGAGGCGATCTCCTCGACGGCGGCCATCGCATCACCGGTGCTGTAGCCGGGTGCCGGCGCACCGAGGATTTCCACCGCCGAGACGCCGTTGTAGCGCGCCAGCTTGGGTGGGCCGTAGGTCCACTCGCCACTGGCGAAGGCGCTGAACGGCACCATGCGGCCCTGGTCGTTGCGCACGTACCACTTGTTCAGGTCTTCCGGGGCCATACGTGCGTCGGCCACGCCCTGCAGGTAGACCTTCTTCACCCGACCGCGGTCGATGAAGTCGTTGACGTAACTGGCGCCCCAGGCGATCGACAGGGTGCTGTTGATGTCCGACAGCGACAGACCGAGGGCACGGGCGCGCTCGTCATCGATCAGCAACTGGTACTGCGCCTCGTCGCGCAGGCCGTTGGCCCGTACGCTGTCGAGTACCGGATGTTGGTTGGCCAACTGCAGGAATTTGTCACGTGCCTCGTTCATCACCTGATGGCCGACGCCCGCCTGGTCCTGCAGGAAGAAGTTGAAGCCGGTGGCGTTACCCATCTCCATCACCGCCGGCGGGGCGAAGGCGAACACCATCGCATCGCGGAAGCTGAAGAAGTGCTGCTGCGCGCGTTGCGCCAGCGCGGCCACGCCATTCTCCTCACCCGGACGTTCGCCCCAGGGCTTGAGCATGATGAAGGCCATACCGGAGCTCTGGCCGCGACCGGCGAAGTTGAAGCCGGTGACGGTGAACACCGACTGGACCGTGCTCGCTTGGTCTTCCAGCAGGTACTGGCGCATTTCGTCGACCACCACCTGGGTGCGCTCGGCACTCGAGCCGGACGGCGTCTGCACCTGGGCGAAGAGTACGCCCTGATCTTCCTCGGGGAGGAAGGCGGTGGGTATGCGGGTGAACATCCAGGCCATGATCACGACGATCACCAGATACAGCAGCAGGTACGGCGCCTTGCGTTTGATCATGCCCGCAACGCCGCGCTGATAGGCATTGCTGCCGCGCTCGAAGGTGCGGTTGAACCAGCCGAAGAAGCCGCGTTTGGCCTCGTGGTGATCGCTGTCGATGGGCTTGAGCAGGGTGGCGCACAGCGCCGGGGTGAAGATCAGCGCCACCAGCACCGACAGGGCCATGGCCGAGACGATGGTGATGGAGAACTGCCGGTAGATCACCCCGGTGGAGCCGCCGAAGAAAGCCATTGGCAGGAACACGGCCGAGAGCACCAGGCCGATGCCGATCAGCGCGCCCTGGATCTGGCCCATGGATTTCTTGGTCGCCTCCTTGGGCGACAGGCCATCCTCGCGCATCACCCGCTCGACGTTTTCCACCACCACGATGGCGTCGTCCACCAGCAGGCCGATGGCCAACACCATGGCGAACATGGTCAGGGTGTTGATCGAGAATCCGAACGCGGCGAGTACGCCGAAGGTGCCGAGCAGCACCACCGGCACCGCCATGGTCGGGATGATGGTGGCGCGCAGGTTCTGCAGGAACAGGAACATCACCAGGAACACCAGCACGATGGCTTCGAACAGGGTGTGCACCACCCCTTCGATGGAGGCCGAGATCACCGGCGTGGTGTCATAGGGGAAGACCACTTCCATGCCGGCCGGGAAGAACGGCTCGAGAGTGGAGATGGTCTCGCGCACCGCCTTGGCGGTGTCCAGGGCGTTGGCACCGGTGGCCAGGCGAACCGCCAGACCGGAGGCCGGCAGGCCGTTGAACTGCGCATTGATGGCGTAGTTCTCGCCGCCCAGTTCGACCTTGGCGACATCGCCCAGGCGCACCTGGGAGCCGTCGGCCTGCACCTTGAGAAGGATCTTGCGGAACTCCTCGGGGCTCTGCAGGCGCGTCTTGCCGATGATGGTGGCGTTGAGCTGGTTGCCCGGCGAGGCGGGCAGGCCGCCGAACTGGCCGGAGGAAATCTGCACGTTCTGCGCCTGGATGGCGCTGCGCACGTCTACAGGAGTCAGCTGGACGCTGTTGAGCTTGGCCGGGTCGAGCCAGATGCGCATGGCGTACTGCGCGCCGAACACCTGGAAGTCGCCGACGCCCTTGGTCCGCGAGATCGGGTCCTGCAGGTTGGACACGATATAGTCGGACAGGTCCTCACGGGTCATGCTGCCGTCTTTCGACACCACGCCGATGACCATGAGGAAGTTGCGCACCGACTTGGTCACGCGGATGCCCTGTTGCTGCACTTCCTGCGGCAACAGCGGGGTGGCCAGCTGCAGTTTGTTCTGCACCTGAACCTGAGCGATGTCCGGGTTCACCCCCTGTTCGAAGGTAACGATGATCTCCATGCTGCCGTCGGAGTTGCTCGACGAGCTGACATAGCGCAGGCCGTCGATGCCATTGAGCTGCTGCTCGATCACCTGCACCACGGTGTCCTGCACCGTCTGCGCCGAGGCGCCCGGGTAGCTGACCTGGATGGAAACGGCGGGCGGCGCGATGCTCGGATACTGGTTGATCGGCAACTTGAGGATGGACAGGCCGCCGGCCAGCATGATCACCAGCGCGATCACCCAGGCGAAGATCGGCCGGTCGATAAAGAATCTGGACATTCAGTACTTCTCCGTTAGTCCTGGCCGCTGGCTTGTTCGGCGTCTTGGGCAGGCTGTTCGGTCTTGACGTTGGTCGCCGGCACGGCCTTCACCTCGGCGCCGGGCTGCACGAACTGCAGGCCTTCGGTGATCAGGCGGTCGCCTTCCTTGAGGCCATCCTCGACCAGCCAGGCACTGCCGGCGGTACGATCGGCCTTGAGTACGCGCAGTTCAATCTTGTTGTCGGCACCCACCACCATCGCCGTCGGCTCGCCGCGCTGGTTGCGGGTCACACCCTGCTGCGGGGCGAGGATGGCGTTCTGCTTGACCCCGGAAAGCAGCTCGGCATGCACGAACATGCCCGGCAGCAGTAGGTGGTCGGGGTTGGGGAACACGGCGCGCAGAGTGACCGAACCGGTGCTTTCGTCCACCGCGACTTCGGAGAATTCCAGGGTGCCTTCATGGGCGTAGCGGCTGCCGTCCTCCAGCTTCAGCGCGACCTTGGCGGCGTTCTCGCTGGCCTTCTGCAGACGGCCTTCGGCCATGTCGCGGCGCAGGCGCAGCACTTCCTTGCTCGACTGGGTGACGTCGACGTAGATCGGGTCGAGCTGCTGGATGGTGGCCATGGCGTTTGCCTGGCCGTTGCTGACCAGCGCGCCTTCGGTCACTGCGGAACGGCCGATGCGGCCGCTGATCGGCGCCATCACCTTGGTGTAGCGCAGGTCGATACGCGCCTGCTCCAGTGCGGCGTCGGCCTGCAGGCTGGCGGCGCGGGCTTCGTCGTAGGCCTGCTGGCTGACGGCTTTGTCGTTGACCAGCAGCTTGTAGCGATCAGACAGCGACTTGGCGGACAGCTGCGTGGCCTGGGCGCTCTTGTATGCGGCTTCGTAGGTGGCCGGGTCGATCTGATACAGCTGCTGACCCGCCTTGACCTCGCTGCCCTCGGTGAACAGGCGCTTCTGGATGATGCCATTGACCTGCGGGCGAACCTCGGCGATGCGATAGGCGCTGGTGCGGCCCGGCACTTCGCTGGTCAGGGCAAAGGGTTTGGCCTCCAGCGTGACCACACCGACTTGGGGCGTTTGCTGGGCCTGGGGGGCGCTGGACTCCTGGCAACCGGTGAGACCGAGCATTGCCACGGCGATGGCGGAAACCAAGACAGCGAAGGCTGGCTTCGAGTGCATCTGAGAACCTCGTTTTTTATCGATTCATGGCCCAAGGGGCGAAGGGGACGAAGGCAGGGGAAAAAGCGATGCAGGAATATACTTACGTACGTGAATGTTTGTAAATGCCTATAGCTGCCTGCATACTCTCGCCCGTCCTCCTTTACCGGAGCTTTACATAGAGGCGAAACCAGGTAGACAGATGGCCAGAAGAACCAAAGAGGAAGCGCAGGCGACGCGGGTGCAGATACTCGACGCTGCCGAGCGGGTGTTCCATGCCCAGGGCGTTTCCCGTGCGTCTCTGGCGGAGGTGGCGAAAGAAGCCGGCGTTACCCGCGGCGCCATCTACTGGCACTTCGAGAACAAGATCGACCTGTTTCAGGCCATGCTCGAACGCCTGCGTCTGCCCCTCGAAGAGCTGGCGCGCGCCAGCGAGAGCGAGGACGAGCCCGACCCGCTGGGCTGCATGCGCGAGTTGCTGATCAAGGCATTGACGCGCCTGGCTTGCGAGCCGCAGACCCATCGCACCCACGATATCCTGCGCTACAAGTGTGAATACACCGGTGAGCTGCTCGGTTTGCGCGAGCGCATGCAGGCGCTGAGCCTCGAGTGCGACCAGCGTATTGCCAAGGCACTGGGCAATGCGGTCAACAAGGGCCAGTTGCCCGAGGATCTGGATTGCGCGCGCGCGGCTGTGTGCCTGCATGCCTATATGGAAGGCATCGAGGCCAATTGGCTGCTGGTGCCGAACTTCGACCTGGCGCAACAGGCGCCCGCGCTGGTCGATACGGTACTGGATATGCTGCGCAGCCCGGCGCTGCGCCAGGCGCCGGTGTAGGCGCGAATTTATTCGCGAAAAGGGCCAGCACGGTGGAAAGCCATTCGCGGACAAGTCCGCTCCCACAAGGTGCTGGGCTGAGCTTTCCCATCGCTGCGTCATTCGCGGATGTAGGAGCGAATTTATTCGCGAAAAGAGCCGGCACGGTGTTAAGCCTTTCGCGGACAAGTCCGCTCCCACAAGGCGTTGGGCTGAGCTTCAGCTTTCCCATCGCAGCGCGAGACGCCGGTGTAGGAGCGAATTTATTCGCGAAAAAGAGCCGACACGATGGAAAGCCATTCGCGGACAAGTCCGCTCCCACAAAACGCTGGGCTTAGCATCAGCTAGCCCGTTGTTGCGCGGGCCAGTCGGGTAGGGTATGCGGCGCGCGCAGTCGCGCTTGCAGTCTGGCGACGAACTGGCGCGCCTCCTCTTCACTGCGAAAACTTACGCCGTGTTGATCCAGACGAACCTGCCACAGGCTTTCACCGCCCTGATTGTGGGGTTGGACGACAATCTTCATGCTGACCACCTCCCTGAGCTGCGCCGCCTCGGCAGCGCGTGTTGGGAAGCTCAGAATAGTCCGACTGCATGACCTTTTTCTGACCTGGGTCAAATGCTCGGTCCGGGCACGTGCGCTTCGCGATGAACGCTGCGTAGAGGTGGTGCTTGGATCAGTCGAGCTGGGTTGAAGCGAAACGTCGCCCGGCCCGCCCGACAAAGCCACGACACAACCCGGTGGGTGGGCTTCAGCCCACCACACCGACTCGGCCCGCCATCGGCCTCAAAACCCTTCGAGCACGATCTTGCCCTTGGCCTTGCCGCTCTCCAACAAGGCATGGGCACGGCGCAGGTTGGCGGCGTCGATGCGGCCGAAATGTTCACCCAGCGTGGTCCTGAGCACGCCGCTGTCGACCAGCCCGGACACCCGCTGCAGCAGGCGATGCTGCTCGATCATGTCGTCGGTCTGGTACAGCGAGCGGGTGAACATCAGTTCCCAGTGCAGTGACAGGCTCTTGCGCTTGAGCTGCATCACGTCCAGCGGTTGCAGCGGGTCATCGATCAGCGCCAGGCGCCCCTGCGGCTGCAGGCACTCGACCAGTTGCGCGTAGTGCTGGTCGGTCTGGGTCAGGCTGGCGACATGGGTGACCTGGCCGACACCAATACGCGCCAGCTCTTCGCTCAGCGGCTTGCCGTGGTCGATCACGTGATGCGCACCGAGCTGGCGTACCCAGGCCTGGGTCTCCGGGCGCGAGGCGGTGCCGATCACGGTCAGGCCAGTCAGGCGCCGCGCCAGCTGGGTGAGGATCGAGCCGACGCCGCCGGCGGCGCCGACTATCAGCAGGCTCTGGCCCTGATCGGCCGAACCCTCGGCGATCTGCAGGCGCTCGAACAGCAGTTCCCAGGCGGTGATGGCCGTCAGCGGCAGCGCCGCTGCTTCGGCGAACGACAGGCTGGCGGGCATGGCGCCGACGATGCGCTCGTCGACCAGATGCAGTTCGCTATTGGCCCCGGCACGGTCGATGGCGCCGGCGTAGAACACCCGGTCGCCAGGTTGGAACAGGGTCACTTCGCTGCCCACCGCCTTGACCAAGCCAGTGGCGTCCCAGCCGAGCACCTTGGCCGCGCCGTGCTCAGGCGCGACACCCTGGCGGATCTTGGTATCGACCGGGTTGACCGAGATCGCCCGAACCTCCACCAGCAGGTCGTGCGCGCCGGGAGACGGGGCGTCGAGTTGCACGTCCTGCAGCGCTTCAGGATGGTCGGCCGGGAGGGATTGGTAGTAGGCAATGGCTTTCATCTGGTGGGTCCTCTCTGAGTTCAGGCAATGCGTTGCAGCGGGAGCAGATCGACGCCGATGAGCCGCTCGCCGAATGCGTGGGTGAAATGCAGGAAGTGGGGCGTTGCGCGGTGCTGGTCCAGCGCTTCGGCGTCGCGCCATTGTTCGATCATCACGAACTGATCCGTCGCTTGCTGGTTGCGGTGCAGCGCGTACTGCAGGCAGCCCGGCTCTGTGCGACTCGCGGTGACCAGGGCTTGCAGGCCAGCGGCCACTGCCTCGGCATGCCCCGGCAGAACGTTGATGGTGGCGATGAGCGTTAGTGCGCTGGTCATGACTGGTTCCGGTTTGGTGGCGGGAAGTCATGCTCGTTTATTTGTGTGGCGAGAAAAAGGAGGTGGTTATAGAGTCTCTTTCATCATTATTTTGAAAGTGAGCGGCCATGCTGCGTTTCGATGACCTGCAACTCTTCGTGCGGACCGCAGAAATCGGCAGCCTGTCGGCCGCGGCGCGGCTACTCGATGTATCGCCGGCGGTGGCCAGCGCCGCGCTCAAGCGCCTGGAACAGCAACTGCAGGTGCGGCTGCTGGCGCGCTCGACGCGCAGCCTGCGCCTGACGCCCGAAGGCGAGCTGTATCTGGTGCACGCGCGCCTGGCCTTGCAGAGCCTGGAGGAGGGACGCCAGCAACTGGCCGGCAGCCAGGAAGGGATTTGCGGTGTGCTGCAGCTGTCGGCACCCTCGGACTTCGGCCGCAACACCCTGTTGCCCTGGCTCGACGAGTTCCAGGGCGAGCATCCGCAACTGCAGTTGCGCCTGCTGCTGGCCGACCGCGTCGCCGATCTGTTTCGCGAGCCGGTAGATATCGCCCTGCGCTATGGCGCACCGGAAGACTCCAGCCTGGTTGCCCTGCCGGTGGCGCCGGACAATCGCCGCGTGCTCTGCGCCTCGCCGGCCTATCTTGCGCGGCACGGGACGCCGCAGACGGTGGAGGAGCTGCGCCAGCACAACTGCCTGCTGTACATGCTGCACGGCCGCGTGCATGACCGCTGGCGCTTCCAGGATGGCAAGCGCGAGACGGTCATGGGCGTTGCCGGCAACCGGGTGTGCGACGATGCCGATGTCACCCGGCGCTGGGCCGTGGCCGGGCAGGGCGTGGTGTACAAGTCCTGGCTGGACGTGGCCGACGATGTCCGTGAAGGGCGCCTGCAGGTGCTGTTGCCCGGCTGGCTGGGCGAGCCGACGCCGCTGTATCTGGTCTGCGCACACCGGGCGCAACTGAGCAAGGCGGTGCATCTGCTGCGCGAGTTCCTCCAGGCGCGTTGCGAGCGCCTGCTGGCAGCGGCGCCCTGGCGTTGAAGATAAAGTGCCGGGCGCCTGCTAGACTTCCGTATCAGGCCTCTGCGGCAACGTACCGCAGTGTCGCGCTGCCATCCTCTGTTTAGAGTCACGCTCCATGAAACTGGCCCGCAAAGACCGCTCACTGACCGCCTGGGTGCTGTACTTCAGCATTCTGTTCAGTGCGTTCGTCTGCGCCATCAGCCACGGCCAGATGGCTGGCATGCAGCTCAGCGGTCTGGACGGGCAGTACTGTTCGTTCGAGGGCAACTTCGGCGCAGGGGCAGACCTGGACGGCTCCGGCATCGTCGCGCCGAACCCGGCCACCGGTTCCAATTGCGCCCTGGCCAGCCTGTTCAGCGCCCTCATTCTCGCTGCCTTCTTTGGCCTGCTCGGGCTGCTGGCTGTCGAGCGCAGTTGGTCGCTGTCCGCGCTGCATCTGCCGCGCATCACCCGTTATCGCTGGCCTCCGGCCAATCCCCGCGCTTCTCCCTTTTTCGCCTGATCCGTCCGCCCGCTCCGGGCGTCCCTATCACGCGAATGCCTGACCGCGCGTCCACGACCGCGGCGGGCTGGAGAAAGCTTTATGGCGTCTTCCCCCAATAGCACCGCACCTGCTCGTGAGCGTGTGGCCCCGTCTTTCTACAACCTGGCCTGGCGCTGGCATTTCTATGCCGGGTTGTTCGTCATCCCGTTCATGATCCTGCTGTCGATCACCGGGATGATCTATCTGTTCAAGCCGCAGCTCGACACCTGGCTGTACCCGCACCTGATGCTGGCGCCAGCGGCCGAGCAGCGCGTCAGCGCCGACCAGCAATTGGCATTGGTCGAGCAGCTGTACCCCGGTGCCGTAGTGAGCAAGTACCTGCCTCCGCTCGGCGAAGGGCGCAGCGCGCAGTTCGTCATCGACAACAACGGGCGCCTGCTCAACCTGTTCGTCGATCCCTACCGCGGCACCCTGCTCGGCGAGCAGGACGCGCAGTGGAACCTGCAGGCGGCAGCGCGCACCCTGCACGGCGATCTGATGATCGGCACCTTGGGTGATCGGCTGATCGAGTTGGCTGCCGGTTGGGGCATCGTGCTGGTGGTGTCCGGTCTGTACCTGTGGTGGCCGCGCGGCAACAACCCGGCCGGCGTGCTCTGGCCACGCCGGCATGCGCGAGGGCGCCTGCTGTGGCGCGACCTGCATGCGGTGACCGGGTTCTGGGGCTCCCTGCTGCTGTTGTTCATGCTGCTTACCGGGATGACCTGGACCGGCTACTGGGGCGCCCAGTTCGCCGGCGCCTGGAACCAGTTTCCCGCGGCGATGTGGGATGACGTGCCGAAGTCCGGGCAGCTTGCCGGCAGCCTCAACAGCAGCCGCGAGCAGACCGTGTCCTGGGCGGCGGAGGTCACGCCGCTGCCGGCATCCGATCCGCACCCTGCGCATCGTGGCCATGCCGGTCACGACCATGACTCGGCGGCGCCACGCATCAGCCTGCAGCAGGTGGTCGACACCGCCGATGCGCGCGGCGTGCAGCGCGGCTACAGCATCAGCTTCCCGCAGGGCGCCACGGGCGTTTACAGCATCGGCCTGTTCGCCGACGACCCGCGCAACGATGCCACCCTGCATCTGGACCAATACAGCGGCGCGGTGCTGGCCGATGTGCGCTGGGCGGACTACGGCCTGGTGGCGCGGGCCGTGGAGAGCGGGGTGAAGCTGCACGAAGGCAAGATGTTCGGCCTGGCCAATCAGATTCTCATGGCGTTGGTCTGCCTGCTGATCATCTTCAGCTCGGTCAGCGGCCTGGTGCTTTGGTGGAAACGCCGCCCGGCCGGTCGCCTCGGCGTACCGCCGCTGCGCCACGACCTGCCGCGCTGGAAGACCGCCATCGGCGTGATGATCGTGCTGGGCATGATCTTCCCGCTGGTGGGCACCTCGCTGTTGCTGATGTGGGCGCTCGACCGCTGCCTCTGTCTGCTGCCCAGAACCCGACTTGCCAATTGAAGAAGTGCCATGATTTTTGACGATACCCACCTGGAGACAATCCCTATGAACCTGCGCAAAACCCTGCTCGGCTTCGCTCTGATCCTGCCCGCGATGCTGGCCCAGGCCCACGAGTACGATGTCGGCCAACTGCATATCGATCACCCATGGTCGCGCGAGATGCCGCCTGTGGCGCCGACCGCGGCTGCCTATTTCGTCGTGCACAACAAGGGCAGCGAGGCTGATCGCCTGCTCTCGGTCAGCAGCCCGGTGGCTGGCAAGGCCGAGCTGCACGAGCATAAGCACGCCGATGGCGTGATGAAGATGCAGCAGGTGCAGGACGTCGCCATTCCTGCCGGCGGTGAGGTGAAGTTCGAGCCCATGGGCTACCACGTCATGTTGTTCAACCTGAAGCAGCAGGCCAAGGACGGTGAACGCTTCCCGCTGACCCTGACCTTCGAGAAGGCCGGCAGCGTCGAGGTGGAGGTGGCCGTGCAGCAAGAGGCACCGGCCGGCCACGACCACGCCGCCCACAACGCAGGCAAGCACCAGCACTGATGATGATCACGGCGCGCAGACGGACCTTCGCCGCCCATCTCGGGCTGCTGGCGTTCGTTCTGGTCGTGCTTGCGCCTCTGGCGTCGCAGCTGCGCGCCGAGCCGGCCGACTGGCGCTGGCTGAACGAAATCGCCTGCCATGAGGGCGGCGATTCTGTACCGCTTGCCAGCGATGGCGGCAGGCCGGTGCTGCAGGTGGATGCCTGCGGTTACTGCTCGTTGTTTTCCCATTGCCCTGCGCTGGCAGATAACCGTTGGGCAATCGCCGCGCGGCTGTCACCCGTTCATCAGACTGGCGCAGCGCTGCCGCTTGCACCACGCACTGATCCTCACTTCCCCCGCGCGCTGTCACGCGCACCGCCCATGCCCGCCTGATTTTCTCTTCAGCGAGGGCTAGCCGGCCCTTTTCGCAAATCGACCATTTTCAGGTATTCGCATGTCCGTTTCCTTCGTTCCGGGCGCTGTTTCCGTTCGCCCTCGTTTTCCCCTGTCTGCCCTGGCCCTCGCCTGTGGCCTGTGCACCATCACGTCGCTGCATGCCGAGGAGCATGTTCACGAACTGCCGCCTACGGTGATCACGGCAATCCAGCAAAGCTCGCCGCTGACCGTGGTGGCTGATCCCAAGGACCCACGCCAGCCAGTGCCGGCCAGCGATGCCGCTGATTACCTAAAGACCATTCCCGGTTTCTCGGCGATTCGCAGCGGCGGCAGCAACAGCGACCCGGTACTGCGCGGCATGTTCGGCTCGCGTCTGTTGCTGCTCACCGACGGAGGCCAGATGCTCGGCGCCTGCCCCGGTCGGATGGATGCTCCAAGCTCCTATATCGCTCCGGAAACCTATGATCTGCTGACCGTGACCAAGGGCCCGCAGACGGTGATCTGGGGCCCCGGTGCCTCGGCCGGCGTGGTGCGCTTCGAGCGCGAGCCGGAGCGCTTCGGCGAGCTCGGTGCGCGCCTGCACGCCAGCGTGCTGGCGGGTTCCAACGGTCGCTTCGACCGCCTCATCGATGGCGCTGTCGGTGGTGAGCAGGGCTACCTGCGGGTGATGGCCAATCGTTCGCATTCGGATGACTACGACAACGGTGACGGCGACACCATCGGCTCGCGCTGGGACAAATGGAACGGTGACGTGGCGCTGGGCTGGACGCCGGATGCCGACACTCTGATCGAACTCAGCGCTGGTCGTGGCGATGGCGAGGCGCGCTACGCCGGGCGCGGCATGGATGGCAGCCAGTTCAAGCGCGAAAGCCTGGGCTTGCGCATCGAGCGCAGCAACTTCGAGCGCAGCAACTTCGGCGGTGCGCTGGATAAGCTCGAGGCCAAGGTCTACTACAACTACGCCGACCACATCATGGACAACTTCCGCCTGCGCGTGCCGAACCCGACCAGCATGATGGCCATGCCGATGGCCTCGCAGGTCGACCGGCGCACCCTCGGTGCCCGGTTGGCGGCGACCTGGAAGTGGGACGACCTCGAGCTGATCACCGGCATCGATGCGCAGCGCAGCGAGCACCGTGGCCGTCGTTCCACCTACAGCATGATGACGGGCTACACGGATGCCGACCGCTTCCCATGGGAAAAGGACGCGCTGATGCATAACTACGGCGCGTTCGCTGAGGCCACCTGGAGCCTGGCCGAGCGTGATCGGCTGATCTCCGGGGCGCGGCTGGATCGAGCCTCGGCCAAGGATTACCGGCAAAGTTTTCGCAGCATGATGGGCATGGCGCGGCCCAACCCGACGGCGGGCGAGACGCGCGCCGAGACCCTGCCCAGCGGCTTCGTGCGCTACGAGCATGACCTGTCCGGTTCGCCGACTACCCTCTATGCCGGCCTCGGCCATGTGCAGCGCTTTCCGGATTACTGGGAGCTGTTCTCCGCCGGGCTGAACGGCCCGGCCGGTTCGCTCAATGCGTTCGACGGCATCGAGCCGGAGAAGACCACTCAGCTCGACATCGGTATCCAGTACCAGGACGACAAGCTGCAGGCCTGGGCCTCGGCCTATGCCGGGCAGGTGCGCGACTACATTCTGTTCGACTATCGCGGCATGGGCACCCAGGCCGACAACGTCGATGCGCGCATCATGGGCGGTGAGTTGGGCGTAGCCTACGCCTTCGCCTCCAACTGGAAGGCCGATGCGACCCTGGCCTACGCCTGGGGCAAGAACAGCTCGGACGGCGAGGCACTGCCGCAGATGCCGCCGCTGGAAGCGCGTCTGGGCCTGAGCTACCAGCGTGACGCCTGGAGCGTCGGCGCGCTCTGGCGTGTGGTCGATGGCCAGGGTCGCACCGCCGACGGGCGCGGCAACGTGGTAGGGCAGGACTTTAGTGACAGTGCCGGCTTCGGCGTGCTCTCGCTCAATGGGGCTTACCGCCTCAGCGAGCAGGTCAAGCTCAGCGCCGGGGTGGATAACCTGCTCGACAAGCGCTACGCCGAGCACCTCAACCTGGCGGGCGATGCTGGCTTCGGCTTCCCGGCCGAAAGCCGCATCGACGAGCCAGGCCGCACACTCTGGGCCAAGGTCGATTTCGACTTCTGAGCACCTGCCCAAGGCCTGCTGCGCGTCCCCGCCTGTTCTGGTGGGGCTGCGCCGATATCTTTTGGGTCGGGAATGTGGGAGCGGACTGGTCCGCGAACGAAAAAGCTCGCGGACAAGTCCGCTCCCACAGGTGGTTTAAGCCAGGCGCGCGTCCAGGCTGTTCTGCGCCAAGCGGCGGGCCTGATCTTCGCTCATGCCCAGATGCTCGTGCAGGGCAGCGAAGTTCTCGCCGATGTAGCCGCCGAAGTAGGCCGGATCGTCGGAATTCACCGTTACCTTCACGCCGCGCTCGAGCATGTCGAGGATGTTGTGCTGGCCCATGTGCTCGAACATGCACAGCTTGATATTGGACAACGGGCAGACGGTCAGCGGAATCTGCTCTTCGATGATGCGCTGCATCAGACGCTCGTCCTCGATGGCGCGCACGCCGTGGTCGATGCGCTTGATCTTGAGCAGGTCCAGCGCCTCCCAGATGTATTCGGGCGGGCCTTCCTCGCCAGCATGCGCCACTGCGTGCAGGCCTTCGCTGCGGGCCTTGGCGAACACCCGCTCGAACAGCCGCGGCGGGAAGCCCTTCTCCGAACTGTCGAGGCCGACGCCGATGAAGGCATCGCGGAACGGCATGGCCTGCTCCAGGGTCTTGAACGCCTCTTCCTCGGGCAGGTGGCGCAGGAAGCTGAGGATCAGACCGTGGCTGATGCCCAGTTGCTTCTCGCCGTCGAGCAGCGCCTGCTGGATGCCGCGCAGCACCACCTCGAAGGGTACGCCGCGGTCGGTGTGGGTCTGCGGGTCGAAGAAGGGTTCGACGTGAATGACGTTCTGCGCCTTGCAACGTTGCAGGTAGGCCCAGGTCAGGTCGTAGAAATCCTGCTCGGTGTGCAGCACGCTGGCGCCGGCGTAATACAGATCGAGAAATTCCTGCAGGTTGTTGAAGGCATAGGCCGCACGCAGGGTCTCGACATCGCTCCAGGGCAGGGCGATCTGGTTGCGCTCGGCCAGGGCGAACAGCAGCTCGGGCTCCAGTGAGCCCTCCAGATGCAGGTGCAGTTCGGCCTTGGGCAGGGCGTTGAGCCATTCGGGCATGGTGGTTTCTCGTGGTCAGGCTTGGGTAACCGGCAAGTTTAACCGCTCGGACAGGATCGTGCTGTGCCGATGGGCGCTCCCCTGTGGGAGCGGACTTGTCCGCGAATTGATTGTTGATGGTTCCAACGTGTGAGCAAGCAACGATGTAGGGCGTACTCGCGAAGCAGTACGCCGTGCGTCACGGCGGTGTTCCCGGCCTGGTCTGGCGGACTGTTCGCTGGCGCTCCAGAGTCCGCCCTACAGGGCTGAGTCCAACCTACATAGTCGATTCCCTCTCGGGCTGGTCTCCCACGCCGGAGCGTGGGAGCCATCAGAGCTCCTCGCGCCGATAGGCATAGGTATCGGCGAAGCGCGACAGCAGGTACTCGGCGCTGGTTACCGGCGTGTACTTGGCCGGATTGTCCGCGCTGGAACAGTTGGGCAGGCAGTCGATCAGCGTGTCGGGATGCGGCTCGGCGAAGAACGGCATGGAGTAGCGATCCACGCCCAGCGGACTGATCACTCGATGTGGCGTCGAGGTGTAACGGTCGTTGCTCCAGCGCGCCATCATGTCGCCGATATTGACCACGAAGCTGCCGGCAATCGGCGGCGCGTCTATCCACTCGCCGCTACGTGCGCGCACCTGCAGGCCGCCGGCATCGTCCTGGTAGAGCAGGGTGATGCAGCCGTAATCGGTGTGCGCGCCTGCGCCTTGCTGCTCGCTGCTGGTGGCAGTGTGACGCGGCGGGTAGTGGATCATGCGTAGCACGCTGATCGGCTCATGAAAGCGCGCGTCGAAGAAGTCGTGTGCGATGTCCAGCGCCATGGCCATGGCGCGCAGCAGGGTCTTGGCCAGGTCCTGCATATCGCCATAGTGGGTTTCCATCAGCTCGGTCCAGCCGGGCATTTCCGGGTGGCGATTCGGCCCGCGCAGCGGTTTGCCCGCCAGCACCTCGGGGTGATCGGCGGGTATGTGGAAACCCATGTCGAAGGTTTCCTTGAGGTCGCTCGGCTTGCTCGGGTCCAGCTGCTCGGTGGCGATGGCGCCGTAACCGCGGTGGTGGGCGGTCTGGGTGATATCGATCTTGAGTTTCTCTTCGGCGGGCTGGGCGAAGAAGGTCTTGGCCGCACCGAGCAGGGCGTCGATGCGCTCGGCACTGATGGGGTGGCCGACGATGTAGAAGAAGCCCCAGTCGCGGCAGGCGCGGTCGATCTGCTCGGCCACGGCAGGCCAGGCCGAAGCGTCGTCAGCGTAGAGAGGGGCGATGTCGATGATGGGTAATGCGTTCATGTTGAGCCTCGGGTGGGCGGTGCTGCGAGTCTTCTCGTACCCAGGGCAGCGGAAAGAGATCTCGGATGAGAGCCCCTTGATGCGGTTCTGCCGGTAGCAGGGACGGCATC
The DNA here is from genome assembly GCF_016008875.1 of Ectopseudomonas mendocina. Lineage (GTDB taxonomy): Bacteria > Pseudomonadota > Gammaproteobacteria > Pseudomonadales > Pseudomonadaceae > Aquipseudomonas. The sequence continues at coordinate 117,362 of NZ_JADTQG010000002.1, read as the reverse complement.
GGTGGTTTCTTGATTATCGCGGCTGAAGCCGCTCCCACACCTGTAGGAGCGGCTGGGCGGCATTCCGCTTCAGCCGCGATGCTTTGCGTTGTTACTTAGGCAGCTCGGCCTTCACGTTCTCCACGTAGTAGTTCATCGAAGCCAGCTCGGCGGTGGTCGCGCTCACGCCTTCGGCGATGCGCACTGCGCCGCTCTGATCCTTGATCGGGCCGGTGAAGGGGTGGAACTTGCCGCTGCGAATGTCGGCGATGATCTGTTCGGCCTCGCTCTTCACGTCAGCCGGCACCAGATCGCTGATCGGCAGTGAGAGGGTGTCCTCGGCCAGGCCGCCCCAGAAATCCTGCGGCTGCCAGGTGCCATCGATCACCCCCTGGGCGGATTTCACGTAGTGCGGGCCCCAGTCGTTGACGATGGAGGTGAGCACGGCCTTCGGCCCAAAGTGGGCCATGTCCGAGGCGTAGCCGACGGAGTAGATGCCGCGACGTTCGGCCGTCTGGATCGGTGCGGGGCTGTCGGTGTGCTGGAACATCACGTCCACGCCCTGGTCGATCAGCGCGTTGGCGGCGTCGGATTCCTTGCCCGGATCGAACCAGGTGTTGACCCACACCACCTTGATCTCGGTGCCTGGGTTGTATTTGTCCAGCGCCAGCTGGATGGCGTTGATGTCGCGGATCACCTCGGGGATCGGGAAGGAAGCGATGTAGCCGACCTTCTTGGCCTTGGTCATCTTCGCCGCGAGGAAACCGCCAACGTAGCGGCCCTCATAGGAGCGCGACAGGTAGGTGCCGACGTTCTTGTCCTGCTTGTAGCCAGTGGCGTGCTCGAAGGTGACCTTGGGGAATTGCTTGGCCACCTTGATGGTCGGGTTCATGTAGCCGAAGGAGGTGGTGAAGATCAGGTCGAAACCGCCCTTGGCCATGTTGCGGATCACCCGCTCGGCGTCGGCGCCTTCCGGCACGTTCTCGACGAAGCTGGTGGTGACCTTGTCGCCCATTTCCTTGATCAACATCTGCCGGCCCTGCTCATGCTGGTAAGTCCAGCCGTGATCGCCGATGGGGCCGATGTAGACGAAACCGACCTTCAGAGGATCGGCTGCCGAGGCGCTGAGCACGGCGCCAAAGCCCAGGGCTGCGACGAGGGTGCGCAGCAGCGGTTTCTTGCTCTTCTTGTGCATGATGGTGCAGCTCCAGTCTTGGTGTTGGAATGGCCGTTGGTTGGCTGATCCCATGACTGCAAAAAGCTGACCAACAAGACAGATCGCCTTGGCTCAAGACCTGGCGGGTGAGGCGCGGGAAGTCGGTGGAGCGCTATTGGTGCGCAGGCTGTGCGGATGCCGCGTTGTGGTGCAATGGTTGGGATCCAGCAGGCTGGGTATTCACACTTGGCAGTGGCTCATGAGTGCGTTCAGCGAGAAAAGCTTCGCGGACGAGTCCGCTCCCACAAGGTCAGCAGCACTGCTGTGGGAGCGGACTTGTCCGCGAGTTTTTCAGCACTGTCGGCTTCGCTGCGCTCCTAGAGCGGCGCGGCGTACTTTCAACCGTTCACCAGTTGCTTCGCCGCCTGCCGGTGATCGGCGATCAGTTGCGCCACGTCCAACCCTTCGATCTGCCCGTCGATGACGCGCCAGGTGCCGCCGATCATCATCCGGTCGGCGCGGTCGGCGCCGCACAGCAGCAGTGCGGCGATGGGATCGTGACTGCCGGAAAAACGCAGCTCATCGAGCTTGAACAGCGCCAGGTCGGCCTGTTTGCCCACCGCCAATTCGCCGATGTCGCTGCGGCCCAGCAGCTTCGCCGAGCCCTTGCTGGCCCAGCCCAGTGCCCGCTCGGGCGTAATCGCCTCGGCGCCGTAGCGCAGGCGCTGGATGTAAAGCGCCTGGCGCGCTTCGAGGATCATGTTCGAGGCATCGTTGGAGGCCGAACCATCGACGCCCAGGCCTACCGGCACACCGGCTGCCTCCAGGTCATGCACGGGGCAGATGCCCGAGGCCAGGCGCATGTTCGAGCAGGGGCAGTGGCAGACGCCGGTGCCCGCTGCGCCGAGGCGGGCGATCTCCTCGGGGTTGAAGTGGATGCCGTGGGCCAGCCAGGTGCGCGGGCCGAGCCAGCCGACGCTTTCCAGGTAATCCACGGTGCGCAGGCCGAACTGGCGCAGGCAGTAGTCCTCTTCGTCGAGGGTTTCGGCCAGGTGGGTGTGCAGGCGTACATCGAGTTCATCGGCCAGTTCGGCGCTGGCGCGCATGATCTCGCGTGTGACCGAGAAGGGCGAGCAGGGCGCCAGGGCGATCTGGATCTGCGCGCCATCGCCGCGCTCGTGGTACTGGCTGATCAGGCGCTGGCTGTCGGCCAGGATCGTCTCGCCGCTTTGCACGGTATGTTGCGGCGGCAGGCCGCCGTCGTCTTCGCCCAGGCTCATCGAGCCGCGGCTGAGCATGGCGCGCATGCCCAGTTCACGAACGGCTTCGACCTGCACGTCGATGGCATTCTCCAGGCCACCGGGGAACAGGTAATGGTGATCGGCGGCGGTGCTGCAGCCGGACAGCAGCAGTTCGGCCAGCGCCACCTTGCTGGCCAGGGCGAGCTTCTCGGGGGTGAGGCGTGCCCAGACCGGGTAGAGGGTCTTCAGCCAGGGGAACAGCGGCTGATTGACCACGGGCGCCCAGGCGCGGGTGAGGGTCTGGTAGAAGTGATGATGGGTGTTGATCAGGCCCGGCAGCACCACGTGCTCGCGCGCATCGAATACCTGCTGGCAGGGCGTCGCGGGTTGTTGTCCCTTACCGAGCACTTCGCAAATGCGGCCATCGGCGATCACCAGGCCGCCGGAGGCGTCCAGGTCGTTGGCGGTGAAGACGGCGAGCGGGTTCTTGATCCAGATACGAGTAGCAGCCATGAGTGGCTCCTCTGAGGTTGATGTCAGGTAAGCCAGCTCAGTGTTGACCCTGTCTGCTGATCCAGGTTCGTCGGAAAAGACGTGCGGTGAAGATAGCTGACTCTGGAGTCAGGAGCAACAAGCCTGGTTGCGGCTAAAGCCCTGTACAAGAACGGCACCAACCTGTGGGAGGGGCTTCAGCCGCGACTCTTGTAAGGTCAGAGCCACACTGAATCCCACAGCGGGTAATCGCCCAGCCGGTTGACCAAGCCAGCCCTCAGGGGATTGGCGACGATGTAGCGCGCGGCGGGCAGAACATCTTCTTCGCGACGCAGCGCTCGGTCGTGAAATCCGTCCTGCCATAGCTTTCCTTCGCGGCCTGACAATGTGTTGACTCGCTTGCACTACGTCCCTTGATGCGACGCATCAACTCGCTGAGCGAGCCTTGCTGCAGCGCTATCAGCCAGTGCAGGTGATCGGGCATGACCACCCAGGCCAGTGACTCGACCAGGCCGTCTTGCTGGGCGGCTTTCAGTTCTGCGACGACGATTCGACCCACAGTGAAGTTCGAAAAAAGCGTTTCGCGGTTTTCGGTCGTTGCGGTGAGGAGATAGATGCGCTGCGTTTCCGAGAAACGGCCTGCGCGCAAGCTGGCTGAGTGGGGCATTCCTTTGCCTCTCGATTAGGGTGTGACACAGGTATAGCCGAAAAAGCTTGTCGCGGCTAAAGCCCCTCCCACGGTGGCATATGACAGCCGTGGGCGGGATTTTGTGGGAGGGGTTTCAGCCGCGACTAACTAACTGTCGAGCCTCAATGCCCCGGCTGCCACGGCTGGCCCAGCGACACCGGGGCATATAGCCGGGTCTTGATCGCATCGCGCGAGAGCAGCACCAGTACCAGGATGGTGGCGACGTAGGGCAGCATGGCTAGCAGGTTCGACGGGATCGACAGGCCGATGCCCTGCGCCACCAGGTGGAGGATGCTGGCCAGGCCGAACAGGTAGGCGCCGAGCAGCACGCGGAATACGCGCCAACTGGCGAATACCACCAGTGCCAGGGCGATCCAGCCGCGCCCGGCGGTCATGTTTTCCGCCCACATCGGCGTATAGGCCAGTGACAGATAGCCGCCCGCGAGGCCAGCCATGGCGCCGCCGAACAGCACCGCCAGGGTGCGCACGCGCAGCACCGGCAGGCCCATGGCGCTGGCGGCGTCCGGGTTCTCGCCGACGGCCTGGATGATCAGGCCGATACGGCTTTTTAGCAGCACCCAGGCCACTAGCGCGAACAGGGCGAAGGACAGGTAGATCAGCACGTCCTGGGCGAACAGCATGCGCCCGATCAGCGGGATATCCGCCAACAGCGGAATGACGATGGGCTCGAATCCCGACAGCGGTTTGCCGACCCAGGCGGCGCCGACGAAGGTGGACAGACCGACGCCGAAGATGGTCAGGGCCAGGCCGGTGGCCACCTGATTGGCATTGAAGCCCAGTGCCACGGCGGCGAACAGCAGCGACAGCAGCATGCCGGCGACGATGGCCAGCAACACACCCAGCCACAGGCTGCCGGTGCTGAAGGCGACGATAAAGCCGATCACCGCGCCGAACAGCATCATGCCTTCCTGGCCGAGGTTGAGCACGCCGCTCTTCTCGCACACCAGCTCGCCCAGGGCCACCAGCAGCAGCGGCGTGCCGGTACGCACCATGGCGTAGAAGATATTGGTCAACAGATCGAGATCCATGGGGATTCCTTGGCATTCATGCTCTTGGTGGGAGGCGCTTCAGCGGCGAGCTTTTGTCGCGGCTAAAGCCCCTCCCACAGTCAGGTGGTCGCTTCAGCGAGACTCTCGCGCTTGGCCCATTTCCACTTAAGCCGGGGCCGGTAGAGGATCAGCACGTCGCAGGCCAGCAGGTAGAACAGCATCATTCCCTGGAACAACTGGGTGATCGCCTGCGGCAGGTTTAGGTTCATCTGCGCGTTCTCGCCGCCCAGGTAGAGCAGGGCCATCAGCAGGCTGGCGGCGACGATGCCGAGCGGGTTGAGGCGGCCGAGAAAGGCCACGGTGATCGCCGCGTAGCCGTAGCCAGGCGAGACCTGCGGTACCAGTTGGCCAATCGGCCCGGCCACTTCGCCCACACCCGCCATACCGGCCAGGGCGCCGCTGACCAGCAGGGCGAACCACACCAGGCGTTTCTCGCGAAAGCCGACGAAACCGGCGGCGCGGCTGTCCAGGCCCAGCACCTTGATCTGGAAGCCGAGAAAGCTCTTGTGCAGCAGCACCCACACTGCCACCAGGGCCAGCAGCGCCAGGTACAGACCGCCGTGCAGGCGCCCGTCCTCGCTGACCAGCGGCAGGCGGCTGGCATCGCCGAACATGGCCGATTCGGGGAAGTTGAAACCGGCCGGGTCCTTCAGCGGACCATGCACGAAGAACAGCAGCAGGTTCAGCGCGATGTAGTTGAGCATGATGCTGGTGAGGATTTCGTTGGCGTTGAACTGCGTGCGCAGCCAGGCGGTAAGGCCGGCCCAGGCCGCGCCCGCGCAGGTGCCGGCCAACACCACCCAGGCCAGTGCCCAGCGGCTGTCCCAGTCGATCAGTTGCAGGGCCATGGCGCTGCCGGCCAGGGCGCCGATCAGTAACTGGCCTTCGGCGCCGATGTTCCAGATGCGCGCCTGGTAGGCCACCGCCAGACCGAGGGCACAGAGCAGGATCGGCAGTGCCTTGACCATCAATTCGGACACGCCATACCAATCGCTGACCGGGGCGATCAGCAGGGTGTGCAGTGTTTCCAGCGGATCATGGCCGAGCAGGGTGAACAGCAGCACGCCGCTCACCAGCGTCAGTACGGCGGCCAGCAGCGGCGACAGCCAGAGCATGGGGCGTGACTCTTGGCCGCGCGGTTCCAGGGATAACAGCATGACGGCTCCGTCAGCAGGCCGCAGCAGCGGCGGGTTGATCGAATTCACCGGCCATCCAGCGGCCGACTTCCACGGTGGATACCTGCGCCGTCTCGGCCAGCGATGACAGCCGCCCGCTGCACAGCGCGCCGATGCGGTCGCTGATCTGGAACAGCTCGTCGAGGTCTTCGGAGATCACCAGAATCGCCGCGCCGGCATCGCGCAGGGCGATCAGCGCACGGTGGATGGCGGCGGCCGCGCCGACGTCCACGCCCCAGGTCGGGTGCGCGGCCACCAGCAGTTTGGGCTGTTGCAGAATCTCGCGGCCGAGGATGAATTTCTGCAGGTTGCCGCCGGACAGGCTGCGCGCGGCGGTGTCGGCATCCGGCGTCTTCACCGCGAAGCGCTGGATGATCTGCTCGGCCAGCGCACGCACCTTGCCGCGCTGCACCAGCCCGCCCTTGACCAGGCCCTGACCGAAGGCGGTGAGCAGGGCGTTGTCCACCAGGCTCATCTCCGGCACCGCGCCATGGCCGAGGCGTTCGGCGGGCACGAAAGCCAGGCCAAGCCCACGCCGCGCATCCGGGTGCAGGTTGGCGACTGGAGTAGCATCCAGGCTGACCCGCTCGCGCTCGCCACTGGGCAGGCGGATTTCGCCGCTGAGCAGGGCGAGCAGTTCGTCCTGACCATTGCCGGCCACGCCAGCGATACCGACGATCTCGCCGCTGCGCACCTCCAGACGGATACGTGCGAGCGAGCAGCCGAAGGGATCGGGGTTGTGCCAGCTCAGATCATCGACACGCAGCCGTGGCAGGCCGCCGCTGACTTTGGGGTAACTGCTTTCCAGCCCCTCGGCATCGCCGACCATCAGCCGCGCCAGCTCCAGGTCGCTGCACTCGGTCGGCAGGCAATGGCCGGACACCCGCCCGCCACGCAGCACCGTGGCGCTCTGGCACAGCGCGCGCACCTCGCCGAGCTTGTGGCTGATAAACAGAATGCTGCAGCCCTCATCGGCCAGGCGGCGCAGAGTGACGAACAACTCGTCGGCCTCCTGCGGGGTGAGCACCGAAGTGGGTTCGTCGAGGATCAGCAGTTTGATGTCCTGCATCAGGCAACGCACGATCTCCACCCGCTGGCGTTCGCCGATGGACAGGCTGTGCACCAGACGCGTCGGCTCCAGCGCCATGCCGTAGCGCTGTGACACCTCACGAATCTTCGGCTCCAGCTGCTTCGGCGTACCGGCCTGCGCGCCCATTGCCAGGGCGATGTTCTCGGCGACAGTGAGCGTCTCGAACAGGGAAAAATGCTGGAACACCATGCCGATGCCCAGACCGCGCGCCATGGCCGGATCGCGCATCGTCAGCCGCTCGTCCTGCCAGCGAATCTCGCCGCTGCTGGGTTGGGTCACACCGTAGATGATCTTCATCAGCGTACTCTTGCCGGCGCCGTTCTCGCCGAGCAGGGCACGGATCTCGCCTGGGGCAATGGTCAGGTCGATACGGTCGTTGGCCAGGCAGCCGGGGTATTGCTTGCTGATGGCGGTCAGCTGTAGGCGTGGAAGATCGGATGAGGCAGACATGGGAAGTGCTCGTTGCAATAACTGAGCGGGGCTAAAGCAAAAACTTGGCCAGGAGGTCAGAAAAGCTGGCGGAGGGCGTTTACGTCTGCCGCCAGCCCTGATTCATGCGCGGGATTGGTGCGAACCACTGCGTAGGGTGCGCCGTGCGCACCGCATTCGAGCGTTCGCGGCTAAAGCCCCTCCCACCAAGCTGTTCTGTAGCCCGGATGCAATCCGGGAAGCCGCTGCGCCGCTCAGTGTTCACGCCCGGCAGGCGCCAAGACGGACCGCAGGTGCGGGCGGCGGTCAGAGCGCAAGCAGGCATGCTTGCGCCGCGGGTCATCAGACGAAAAATGCGCCCATCAGGAACAGCCATAGCAAGGCCCCGGGGGCCATGCAAAGCAAGTTGAGGCCGCTGATGGATGCGTTGCTCTGCCCCTCGTCGTCGCCGCTCGCCTGGTTGGCCTGTTGCTGGATCAGCGCCAGGGGCAGGGCTGGCACCATGATGACGGCGAACAGCATCAGCAATTCAAGACCGCCGCCCGGGCCATCGATCCGCGACAGGCGATTGGTGACGATAGTCAGGAGCACGTACATCCAGGCGGTACCCGAGTAGCTCCAGGCCGCCTGGCCCAGGCGCTGCTTGTGCTCGTTGATCAGGCTGCATAACGAGTGGGTGAAGAAGATCTGAAAGATCGAGCGCGCCGCCGGCCAGATCTTTTTCGGCGGCATCGCGCCGCGCTGAAGATCCCACTGTTTGTAGAACCAGTAGAAGGAGTACAGGCTGAAGGTGGTGAAGTACAGCAGGTAGAACTTCTTCAGTGAGGTGACGAAGAAGACGCTACGGGCCTGGGATTGTTCGTCGAGCAGCTCGGCTTTGGGCGGCTGATACAGGTTGTCCATTGACCTGGTTCCGATTGACTGTTGCGTGGGGAACTCGCATCCAGCGAGTGTGCAGGGGCGCTGATTATACGAATGTCGTGGCGCGCTGACTGTGCGCGCTGGCGCATCCGGCCCGGTAGCCAGGGCAGATCGTGACGGTATGGCTCCCACGACGGAGCGTGGGAGCTATGGACCCTACCCAGCAGTGATGCTTACCAGGGCAGCGGATCACCTTGATAGTCCAGGTAGCGCAGCCCAGGCTGGCCGACGGCGGTGCTGACCTGAAGGACCATGCCCTTGCAGCTGCTGTCGATATCCAGCGGGGCGTCGGCACCGCCCATGTCGGTGCGCACCCAGCCAGGGTGCATCAGCATCACGCCGAGGTGCGGATTGTCCTGAGTGCGTACGAAGCACTGCACGAGGTGGTTGAGCGCGGCCTTGCTGGCGCCGTACAGCGGCATGCCCAGGCCTGCACCTGCCTCGATGCTGCCGAGGATCGAGCTCATGAATACGATCAGCCCATGCCCGGCGGCCAGGTTCGGCAGCAGGCGCTCGGCCACGCGTAGCGGGGCGACTGCGTTGGTCAGAAACAGCTGTCCCATTTCCTCGGCGCTGGCCTTTGCGGTGCTGTGGTGTGTGGGGCCGGCGACCCCGGCGTTGACGAAGATGACGTCGAACTGCTGACCGCTCAGACGATTGGCCAACTGCTCGAGGCTGTCCGATTCGGTCATCTCCAGCTGCTCCACGCGGACGCCGGGCAGTGCCAGCAGCGGTGCCTGTTGCGTGGTGCTGCGCACGGTGGCGGTCACGGCCCAGCCCTGGGCGGCGAATTCACTGGCCAGACCAAGGCCGAGGCCGCGTGAGGCACCGATGATCAAGATGGATCGGGAGGCAGTCATGTCGGGCTCCATGAGGATGAGAAAGGTGCGTCAGCATAACGCACTTACTCCGTCAGCCAGGCGCCCTGGCTGCGGCCGTGGCCGGTTTGTTGATCGTACTGCCGCTCCTGTTCGGCATGTCGCTGCAGGATGGCATTGGCGCGCTGGTTAGCCTGCTGTTGCAGCTCGGCGCAACTGGGGTATTCAGGCGTCGCCAGCAGCGCCGCGTCGATCTCGGCGGCGGCTGCCTGGCCGATGCGGTAGTGGCCCTGCTCATGCTCGCGCAGTGCGCCCAGGTACTGCTCGAAACGCTGACGCTGTTGCGCATCGCCGCCCCCGAGACGGGGCAGGGTGATGGTGGCGTTCAACCGGGTGCGGGTGAGGTCGATCTGGCAGCGACCGTCACGTTGCTCGCGCCACCAGAAATTCCATTGCACCTGCCAGCGTGTGTAGGCGTGGTAGATCTGCCCGTTCTGGCGAATCGGCGAGGCCTGGCTGATGGCACGGCTGAGGGACTCACCGGACGCTACCTGCAGGTCGTAATACTGCTCCTGCAGCCGCTGCTGTACTTCGGCGTGAACAGGCAGCGCCAGCCACAGCAGCGGCAGCAGTGCAGTGATCGTTCGTTTCATGGTGCTTTCAGGCTCTCGCGGCCACGGCTGATATCGCCCAGCAAACGTTCCAGCATTGCCTGTTCGGCCGGCGCCACGGCCAGGTGCAGGCGCGCGCCGGTGGCGTCGTAATCCTCGTTCTCGATCAGGCTGTCGAGCTCGTTCAGACGTGCCTTGAACACAGGCAGTTCGGCGAACTGCAAATGACAGGTAAAGGATTGGCGCACCACCAGCTCTCGGCGCTCGCCAGCTTGCAGGCATTTCGCTGCGCTGCCGCCGTAGGCGCGGGCCAGCCCGCCAGTGCCGAGCTGAATGCCGCCGTACCAGCGGATCACTAGTACCACGACCTGGTCGCAATCCTGCCCCTCGATGGCGGCGAGTATCGGCCTGCCGGCGGTGCCGCCCGGTTCGCCGTCGTCGTTGAAGCGATACTGGTTGCCGACCTTCCACGCCCAGCAATTGTGCGAGGCGGCCAGGTCGCTGTAGCGGTCGATGAAGGCTTGGGCCTCGGCCGCACTGGCAATCGGCGCGGCGAGGGCGATGAAGCGGCTCTTGCGAATTTCCTCGCGGTGCTCGCAGGGCGTGACCAGGGTGAAAGCCATCAGGATGCGGCAGGCGGCGTCAGGCCGCAGCCCTTGAGAATGACGTGAATCAGGTTGTCGCCAGCGGCTTCGAAGTCCTGCTTGGTCAGGCGCGAGCGTCCGCTGACCCGACAGATCTGCGAGGCGAAGTCGGCGTAGTGCTGTGTGCTGCTCCACAGCAGGAAAATCAGGTGGATCGGATCGACCGGGTCCATCTTGCCGGCAGCGATCCAGCCTTCGAATACCGCGGCGCGGCCACGGAACCAGTCCAGGTAGTTCTGGTTGAAGTACTGCGACAGGCAGTCGCCTCCGCTGATCACTTCCATGGCGAAGATGCGCGAGGCCTTTGGCTGGCGCCGGGAGAATTCCATCTTGGCGCGGATGTAGCGCGCCAGCGCTTCGGCCGGGTCGTCTTCGACGCTGAGGTTGTTGAAGGTGCTGTCCCACAACTCGAGGATGTTGCTCAGCACCGCCAGATACAGCCCCAGCTTGTTGTTGAAGTAGTAGTGCAGGTTGGCCTTGGGCAGGCCGACGTTCTGCGCGATGGTGTTCATGCTGGTGCCCTTGAAGCCGTGCCGGGCGAACTCTTCTTCGGCAGCCTTGATGATGGCTTCTTCGTTCTTCTGGCGAATGCGCCCGGCGGGTTTGCCTGTGGCGCTGTGGGCGGGGACTTCGAAGGTCATGGGGTGATTCCGAACTGATCAGGGAGCCGAGCGATTGCACAGATACCCCAGCGCCGCCTGGGAGACAAGTGCGCTGCAAGGAAAATCGCCGTGATAGCACAAATGCACCAGGGCTGTGCGTGCTCAAGCCGCTTTTCGGTACGGTCGTTCTATGTATTCAGGCTTCAGCCAGCGCTTCGAGAAAGCTCTCCAGCACCAGGTGCGCGCGACGGCCCTTGCGCGTTACCGCCGCCAGGTTGATGTCGTAAAAACGGCTTCCGGCTTTGAGCGCCCGCAGGCGCCCCTGCTGCACCCAGGCCTGGGCGTAGTGATCGGGCAAATAGCCGATATAGCGCCCGGTGAGGATGAGAAAGGCCATGCCTTCGCGGTCCGATGCGCTGGCCGTGCAGTTCAGCGCCTGGTAATGGCTCTGCACCTCTGGCGGCAGGCGAAAGGTCGGGGCGATGGCTTCCTGAGCGTTGAGCCTGTCGTCTTCAAGCTGTTGGTCGTCGACGTAGAACAGCGGATGGCCGACCGCGCAGTAAAGCAGCGAGCGCTCGTCGTATAGCGCCTGGTATTCCAGGCCGGATAGGGCACCGACCTGCGGCACCACGCCGATATGCAGGCGGCCGTCGAGCACGCCCTGTTCCACTTCCGACGGGGGCGTCATGCGAATGTTGATGCGCACGTCCGGCCCCTGCACCTTGAGGCGGGCCAGGGCGTTGGTGATGCGCATGTGCGGGATGGTCACCAGATTGTCGGTCAGGCCGATGTTCAGCTCGCCGCGCAGGTGCTGGTGCAGGCCGTTGACCTCAGTGCGAAAGCTCTCCAGTGCCGCCAGCAGTTGCAGGGTGCTCTGGTACACCTCGCGGCCTTCTTCGGTCAGGGCGAAGCCGGCACGGCCACGCTGGCACAGGCGCAGGCCGAGGCGTTGTTCGAGGTCGCTCATCTGCTGGCTGATGGCCGAGCGGCCAATGCCCAGCGCACTTTCTGCGGCAGAGAAGCCGCCGCATTCCACCACGCTGCGAAACAGCTTAAGCAGGCGTATTTCAAAGTCGCTGACCTGGGCCAGCGGATCGGGGCGGCGGCTGCTCATTTGTTTAGTCGACCTTGAACTGAAGATAAGAAGAGTATTGTTTTACTGACTCTATGCCCGTGGCACCTTAACTGGCAACTGACGCTGTATCTGTGGGAGGCGCTTCAGCGGCGACAGTCGCGGCTAAAGCCCCTCCCACATTGTCCCGAACACGCCGCCACTGCCGAGGCCATCCCGATGAACATGCCGCAGACCGCAACTCCGTCCCTGGCCAGCCAGCTCAAGCTGGATGCCCACTGGATGCCGTTCTCCGCCAACCGCCAGTTCCAGCGCGACCCGCGCATCATCGTCGGTGCAGAAGGCAGCTGGCTCACCGATGACCAGGGCCGGAAGATCTACGACAGCCTGTCCGGCCTGTGGACCTGCGGCGCCGGCCACTCGCGCAAGGAAATCCAGGAGGCCGTGGCCAAGCAGCTCGGCACCCTCGACTATTCGCCGGGCTTCCAGTACGGCCATCCGCTGTCGTTCAAGCTGGCCGAGCAGGTCGCCGACCTGATGCCGGGCGAGCTCAACCATGTGTTCTTCACCGGCTCCGGCTCCGAGTGCGCCGACACCGCGGTGAAGATGGCCAAGGCCTACTGGCGCCTGAAAGGCCAGGCCTCCAAGACCCGCTTCATCGGCCGCGCCCGTGGCTACCACGGTGTCAACATCGCCGGCACCTCGCTCGGCGGCATTGGCGGTAACCGCAAGATGTACGGCCAGCTGATGGATGCCGACCACCTGCCGCACACCCTGCAACCGGGCATGGCCTTTACCAAGGGCATGGCCGAAACCGGCGGCGTGGAGCTGGCTAACGAGCTGCTCAAGTTGATCGAACTGCACGACGCTTCCAACATCGCCGCGGTGATCGTCGAGCCGATGTCCGGTTCGGCCGGCGCCATCGTGCCGCCGGTGGGCTATCTGCAGCGCCTGCGCGAAATCTGCACCCAGCACAACATCCTGCTGATCTTCGACGAAGTGATCACCGGCTTCGGCCGCATGGGCAAGTGGAGCGGCGCGGAGTTCTTCGGCGTGACCCCAGACCTGATGAACGTAGCCAAGCAGATTACCAACGGCGCCATCCCGCTGGGCGCGGTGATCGCTAGCAGCGAGATCTACAACACCTTCATGCAGCAGCCGTCGCCGGAGCACATGATCGAGTTCACCCACGGCTACACCTACTCGGCGCACCCGGTTGCCTGCGCCGCCGGTCTGGCGACGCTGGAGCTGCTCAAACGCGAGAACCTGATCCAGCAGTCCGCCGAGCTGGCGCCGAAGTTCGAGGCCGCCCTGCACGGCCTGAAAGGCACCAAACATGTGGTCGACATCCGCAACTGCGGCCTGGCCGGCGCCCTGCAGATCGCACCGCGTGATGGCGATGCGGTGATCCGCCCCTTCGAGGCCGGCATGGCCCTGTGGAAGGCCGGTTTCTACGTGCGCTTCGGTGGCGATACGCTGCAGTTCGGCCCAACCTTCAATGCCAAGATCGAAGACCTCGACCGCGTGTTCAACGCCGTTGGCGACGTACTGAACAAACTCGACTGATTCCTGTGGGAGGGGCTTTAGCCGCGACTGAATGAGCGTCGCGGCTAAAGCCCCTCCCACCAACCTGACTTTGGAGAACCCCATGAGCCACATCCCCCACCTGATCAACGGCGAGCGCGTTGCCGGCAACGGTCGTAGCGCCCCGGTGTACAACCCGTCAACCGGCGACTCCACCAGCGCCGTTGGCTTGGCTGATCGCACCACCATGCAACTGGCCATCGACGCCGCCAAGGCCGCCTTCCCGGCCTGGCGCAACACCCCGCCAGCCAAGCGCGCGCAGATCATGTTCCGCTTCAAGCAACTGCTGGAGCAGAACGAGAACGAGATCGCCGCGCTGATCAGCGCCGAGCACGGCAAGACCATCGAAGACGCCGTCGGTGAACTCAAGCGCGGTATAGAGAACGTCGAGTTCGCCTGCGCTGCGCCGGAAATCCTCAAGGGCGAGTACAGCCGCAACGTCGGCCCGAATATCGACGCCTGGACCGACCTGCAGCCCATCGGCGTGGTGGCTGGCATCACCCCGTTCAACTTCCCGGCCATGGTGCCGCTGTGGATGTACCCGCTGGCCATCGTCTGCGGCAACTGCTTCATCTTGAAGCCCTCCGAGCGCGATCCCAGCTCCACCCTGTTTATCGCCGAGCTGGCGCAGCAGGCCGGCCTGCCCAAGGGCGTGCTGAACGTGGTCAACGGTGACAAGGACGCGGTCGATGCGCTGATCGAGGCGCCTGAGGTCAAGGCCCTGAGCTTCGTCGGCTCGACGCCGATCGCCGAGTACATCTACAGCGAAGGCACCAAGCGCGGCAAACGCGTGCAGGCCCTGGGCGGCGCCAAGAACCACGCCGTGCTGATGCCCGATGCCGACCTGGACAACGCCGTCAGCGCACTGATGGGCGCGGCCTACGGCTCCTGTGGCGAGCGCTGCATGGCCATCTCCGTGGCTGTATGCGTGGGCGACCAGATCGCCGATGCGCTGGTCGAGAAGATCGTTCCGCAGATCCAGGCACTGAAGATCGGTGCCGGCACCTCCTGCGGTCTGGACATGGGCCCGCTGGTCACCGCCGCTGCGCGTGACAAGGTCAAGGGCTATATCGACGCCGGTGTTGCGCAAGGCGCAAAGCTGGTGGTCGATGGCCGTGATCTGGTAGTCGCCGGCAACGAGAACGGTTACTTCGTCGGCGGCACCCTGTTCGACAAGGTGACCCCGGAGATGACCATCTACACCGACGAAATCTTCGGCCCGGTGCTGTGCATCGTCCGCGTCGGCAGCCTGGAAGAAGCCATGGCCCTGATCAATGATCACGAGTACGGCAACGGCACCTGCATCTTCACCCGTGACGGTGAAGCCGCGCGCCTGTTCTGCGACGAGATCGAAGTCGGCATGGTCGGCGTCAACGTGCCGCTGCCGGTGCCGGTGAGCTACCACAGCTTCGGCGGCTGGAAGCGCTCGCTGTTCGGCGACCTGCATGCCTACGGCCCGGATGGCGTGCGCTTCTACACCCGCAAGAAGGCCATCACCCAACGCTGGCCGGCGCGCAAGAGTCACGAAGCGGCGCAGTTCGCCTTCCCCAGCAATGGCTGAGTGAGCTGACGCGCTGCACGAAAGGGCCGGTCGCGAGACCGGCCCTTTTCATTGGTGGTCGTTATGAGGCAGACACCCAGACACCTGTAGGAGCGGCTTCAGCCGCGAAAATCCGCAGCCACCTGGGCGTTTGCGTGATCGCTCCCACGCTCTGCATGGGACCTGTAGCCTCGGCCGCTCTGCGCCGTTACGGTGGGTGCGCGGAGCATCACGGGCTACATGCCCACGCGGAGCGTGGGGGACGATCAGACGTGCTATCGACCCAATAGATATCTCCCCTCCACCGCCTCTGGTACAACAGCCGGCAGGTGAAAAGGGAGAAGCACGATGACCGAAGCATTCCAGCTGGATCTGCACACATACCTCGGGCGCCTGGGTTACGCCTCGGCGCCGCCAGCGACGCTCGACACCCTGCGAGAGCTGCAGGCGCGGCACACCGCCGAATTTCCCTTCGAAACCCTGGCCAGCATGCTGCGCGTGCTGGTGGAGGTCGAACCCGCCGCGATTCAGGACAAGCTGCTGCGTCAGGGCCGTGGCGGTTACTGCTTCGAACTCAACCGTCTGTACCTGCTGCTGTTGCAGGCGCTGGGCTTCGACGCGCGCGGGCTGACTGGCCGCGTGGTCATGGGCGGCCCGGAAGATGCTCTGCCGGCGCGCACCCATATGCTGGTGCTGGTGACCATCGATGGCGTGCGCTACATCAGCGACGTCGGCTTCGGCGGCATGGTGCCGACCGGCCCACTGCTGCTCGACAGCGAGGCAGAGCAGGCCACGCCGCACGAGCCCTATCGCCTGACGCTGGTGGATGGCACCTACACCCTGCGTGCGCTGGTGGCGGGTAGCTGGCGGGCGATGTACGTGTTCGATCTGCAGAAGGTGGCGGATATCGATTACGTGGTGGGTAACTGGTACGTGTGCACCCACCCCGATTCACCCTTCCTTGGCCAGATGATCGCCGCCCGCACCGGGCCCGGCCTGCGCAAGACGCTGAACAACGGCAGCTTCGCCATCCACCGCCTGGGGCAGGCCAGTGAGCGGGTGCAGTTGCAGAGTGTCGATGAGGTGCTGAGGGTGTTGCAGGAGGAATTTGGTATCCAGGTGCCGGAGCATCCTGAGCGGCGGGAAATCATCGAGCGACTGATCACGGGGGGTGAAGGCAAGGCCACTGGTATTGCCACGTTCTTGTAGGAGGGGCTTCAGCCGTGACCCCGAAGCCACCTAGATCCTGTAGGAGCGGCTTCAGCCGCGAAAACCTTTCAACCAATCGAGATTGCTGACGGAACGCACTTGGTGAAGGATTCTTACTTTAGGCAAAATTGATCGAGCTGCTTTAAACGCCACTATCGGCGTTTCCGCTTGATGCTGTGAGACCCACCGCTCGCTACCAAGGCCACCTGCTTGTCAGGCCGCGTCGCGCTGGAGATGATGTGGGGCCAGTTGCCGTTACCAGGGAAGGTTATCCATGCGCATACCCGTGTTGCTCGCTCTATGCCTGTCACCGCTCTTCGCGGCTGCCGAAGGCACACTTACTGCCACCGTCGTTCACGCCGACTTTTCCCAGGCGCCGGAGGCGCGCCTGCTGGTGCGCGTGCTGGATGAGGCTTTCGGCACGGATCAGGAGTCCATCGTCAGCAAATGCCCTCTGGCCAGCGAGCCGGGCCAGCACCTGGCACCAGACAGTTGCTTCGAGGTAAGTATCGACGAAGGCAACGGCCCGCAGCAGCCGATCTATCAGACCCTGCTGGCCAGGCCGGAGCGTGCCAGCGACCCGATCTATCTTGAACTGGTCTATCGCACCCAGTTGCAGCCGCTCTACGACGACGTCTACAGCCGACCCACGGCACGCTTGCGGGTGGAGACCAATGGTTTCTACAACTGGAACCAGGAGATGCCCCAGGCGCTGCCGCAGAACGTGATGGCGCTGGGTGGAATCAGTGCGCTGGTATTGGGCGATGCCGATGCGCTGCTCAATGCAGCCTATCGCGAACGCCAGCGGCAGCTGTCGGACGAGGCGAGTACCGCACTGCGCCAGGCGCAGCGTAACTGGATCGCGATGCGTGATGCCGAATGCAAGCCCTACGGTGAGGAGCAGCCCTACTCGGTGTTCGGCGAATTCAGCTACGACTGCCTGGTGCGCCTGACGCTTGATCGTGCTCGCCAACTGGCAGTGGTGCGCGGTGATCAGAGTTGATCAGTACTCGCCTTTCATCGCGCCGCTGAGTCCGAACATCAATACCAGCAGGTTGGCATCCGGCTTCACGGCTGGTTGCACCTGTTTGCGCAAGGGCGCGGTGGGGCAGGGCTCGGCCATGGCACATTCGCGCGCTTCCAGCACGCGTGGGCCGGGTTCCTGCCAGGCAGCGGCGGCAATCGCCGTTACGCTGAGGGCAAGGCCGAGGAACAAACCTCGTGCTATTTCTAGTTTCATTTTGCTAACCCCTTGAAAGCGCTGCCAAACGCTGTTCGCTAAACCTAGATCACATATCGCCTGGTCGTCGCCTTATGCGACGAATGGTCATCGAGCCTGGCTAGCACCCGCCGGGACTGTGCTGGGACACGGGCCTTGTCGGTTGGTTCAGCAATGATGCGGGTAACGCCTTAACGTAGCCTTAGGTGCTTGTTGCGGTGCTTGGTAACAGCCGGATCTGGCAGTTGCAGTTGCCTGCAGCTCAACTCTTAGCCCGGCCCAAAGGCGCGAGGTAGAGCCACTTCCCTGTGGTGTACAGCGATGGAGCGAGTTGGCGCGGGTGAAAGGCTGTCGGCCAACGAGCCGACGGCCGGTTGGTCAGGCAAGAGCTGTGCCGAGACCTTTGGCGCCATCGGCGAAGATCTGGCGATACCCCTCAAGCACTTGCTGCCAGTCGGCGTCGGGCCAAGGGCTGTGGCGGCGTAGCTGCGGCAGGTCATGCTGGGCGGCCTGGGCGCGGGTCAGGCGGCGGCGACTTTTTTCCAGGTCGAGCAAGGCCACCTGTGGCGTCTCGCCGTCGATACGCACGAAGATGTGTTTGGCATACAGGCAACCATGCTGCCAGCGGCCAAGATGCATGCGCGCCAGCGTCGCGCCGACAATCTGCAGCAACTGGGCATGTACTGCCTCGCCGCATGCTTCACGGCCGCCCTGGGCATACCAGCGTTCGATGTCTTCGAAGCCTTCCAGCGCTTCAGTCACCAACAGGCCGCGCCAACCCTGCTGCTGGTCGTAATCGATACCGCAATAGATCATCCGCGGCACCATGACGCCCAGCGCGGGCAGGGCCTGCAGGGCTTTGCGCTCGCGCAGTACGGTCGGACGCCCTTTTGGGTGCAGAAGGCTGCGATAGATATGGCCGATCTGCTTCTTGGCGTAGAGCACGCCGGTCTCATCCAGTAGGCGCTGCACGCCACTTTCGCCACCACGGCGGACATTGGGCTGTTCGACCCAATCGCCTTGCTGTTGCCACCAGTGCTGGAATGCCTGCTGAAGGATCTCGCTCGTGCTGCATAGGGCCATATCTGAGTTCTTCTTTTTATTGTTTAGGTCCTCCTGACACCACCGCATGAATGTTCAGCATTCGTTCAGGTTGCGACCAACCATAAGCAAACAGAGTTTCTGAGTCCAGGCCAGATGACCAATGGCAGGCGTCCGATAGCGACGCCTGGCTATTGCGCAGGCAATAAAAAACCCCGCGACTAGCGCGGGGTTCTCTGTACTGCGTGGGAGCCGGTCGGCTTACATCATGCCGCCCATGCCACCCATACCGCCCATGCCACCCATATCAGGCATGGCCGGGGCTTTGTCGTCAGCCGATTCGGCAACCATGGCCTCGGTGGTGATCATCAGACCGCCGATGGAGGCAGCAGCCTGCAGCGCCGAACGGGTAACCTTGGCCGGATCGAGAATACCCATCTCGATCATGTCGCCGTAGGTGTCGGTAGCGGCGTTGAAACCGAAGTTGCCCGAACCCTGCTTGACCTTGTCGACCACTACGCTCGGCTCGCCGCCGGCGTTGGAAACGATCTGACGCAGCGGCGCTTCGACAGCGCGACGCAGCAGAGCGATACCGACGTTCTGGTCTTCGTTGTCGCCCTTCAGACCTTCGATGGCCTGCAGGGCACGCACCAGGGCTACACCACCGCCAGGTACCACGCCTTCTTCCACGGCAGCGCGGGTAGCGTGCAGGGCATCTTCAACGCGGGCTTTCTTCTCTTTCATCTCGACTTCGGTGGCAGCGCCAACCTTGATCACGGCAACACCGCCAGCCAGCTTGGCCAGACGCTCTTGCAGCTTCTCTTTGTCGTAGTCGGAAGAAGTTTCCTCGACCTGCTTGCGGATCTGCGCAACGCGGGCTTCGATGTCGACCTGAGCACCAGCGCCATCGATGATGGTGGTGTTGTCCTTGTTCAGCACGACGCGCTTGGCGTTACCCAGGTGCTCCAGAGTGGCGCTTTCCAGGGACAGGCCAACTTCTTCGGAGATCACGGTGCCGCCGGTGAGGATGGCGATGTCCTGCAGCATGGCCTTGCGGCGGTCGCCGAAACCCGGAGCCTTGACGGCAGCGACTTTGACGATGCCGCGCATGTTGTTGACCACCAGGGTAGCCAGGGCTTCGCCTTCGACGTCTTCAGCCACGATCAGCAGCGGACGACCAGCCTTGGCAACGGCTTCCAGAACCGGCAGCAGTTCGCGGATGTTGCTGATTTTCTTGTCGACCAGCAGCAGCAGCGGGCTTTCCAGCTCGGCAACCATGGTGTCCGGCTTGTTGATGAAGTACGGCGACAGGTAGCCGCGGTCGAACTGCATGCCTTCTACGACGGACAGTTCGTTTTCCAGGCCCGAGCCTTCTTCAACGGTGATGACGCCTTCTTTACCGACCTTGTCCATGGCTTCGGCGATGATGTCACCGATGGAGCTGTCGGAGTTGGCGGAGATGGTGCCTACCTGAGCGATGGCCTTGGAGTCGGCGCACGGCTTGGCCAAGTCTTTGAGCTGAGCAACGATGGCAGTGGTGGCCTTGTCGATGCCGCGCTTGAGGTCCATCGGGTTCATGCCGGCAGCGACGGACTTCAGGCCTTCGTTGACGATGGCTTGAGCCAGAACGGTAGCGGTGGTGGTGCCGTCACCGGCAGCATCGTTGGCCTTGGAGGCAACGTCTTTCACCAGCTGGGCGCCCATGTTTTCGAAGGCGTCTTTCAGTTCGATTTCCTTGGCAACCGATACACCGTCTTTGGTGATGGTCGGGGCGCCGAAGGATTTGGCCAGAACCACGTTACGACCTTTCGGGCCGAGGGTGGCTTTGACGGCGTCGGCCAGTACGTTGACGCCAACGAGCATTTTCTTGCGAGCGGAATCGCCAAACTTGACTTCTTTAGCAGCCATGTTGATCAGTCCTCAAATTCTTGAAGGTTAAACGGAGATTCGTGGAATCAGGCTTCGACGACAGCGAGGATTTCGTTCTCGCCCATTACCAGCAGGTCTTCGCCGTCGACTTTGACGGTGTTGCTGCCGGAGTAAGGGCCGAATACCACCTTGTCACCGACCTTGACGGCCAGCGGACGGACTTCGCCGTTATCCAGAACCTTACCGGTACCGACGGCAACGACTTCACCCTGGTTCGGCTTCTCGGCGGCCGAACCCGGCAGCACGATGCCGCCTGCGGTTTTGGTCTCTTCTTCGCTGCGACGGATCACGACGCGGTCATGCAGAGGACGAAGCTTCATTGTCGATCTCTCCTAACAATTGAATGGCCAACTTGCCGACTCTTGATTGGTCAGCGGGTTTGTAAAATCCGGCGAGGCCGGGTGCGGCGCGCTGGGCGCACCGCGAAAGTTGGACTGCCTCAGTGGGCAGGTACCTTGCGGTGACTGCTACATGTGGGCGGGCAATTGCATTTCAAGGGGGCTGACGTAAATTTTTTACATGCGCCCGGCAGGGCGACGGAGGCGGGCACCATGGCGTGGTGCCCGGCGTGAGGCAGGTCAGTCGCGGCGCTCGTACTCGCCTTCGAGAACATTTGGACGGGTTTGCCCGGAGCGGGCTGCCTGGTCGTCAAAGAAGGCACGCTGACGCAGGGCCTGCTCCTCGGCGCGGCGGCGAATCTTGCCGACCAGCAGGCGCCGGGTGAAGGGAATCAGGCAGAACACGCCGAAGATGTCACTGATGAAACCCGGCAGCAGCAGCAGGCCGCCGCCGACGGCGATCAGCAGGCCTTCGAGCATTTCCTGCTCGGGCAGCTCACCGCGCGCGAGTCGTTCCCGGGCCCGCCAGGCAGTGGCGACGCCGGCGACGCGCAGCAGGATGCTGCCGAGCACCGCGGTGCCGATGATCAGCAGCAGCGTAGGCAGCACGCCAATGGCACTGCCGACCTTGATCAGCAGGGCCAGCTCGATGATCGGGAACAGCAGAAAGAGAAACAGAAACGCGCGCATGAGTCGAAATGTCCTTGGCGGAAGACAGGCTTCCCGTAGGGTTTAAATATGGCGCTCTGCGCTTAATTCAAGCTGAAGATGCACCATCGGTCGGCCAGCGCTCGGCGCGAGCCAGCATCACCAGGGCTTCGCGCACCTGGCCAGGGTTGTTGCAGGATGTTGGAAAGGCCAGCCAGTGCAGGCTCTGGCCAATGCGCAGGTGGAAACCTTCGGAGTCGATGGCGGCCATCTGTGCCGGCTCGTGCTTGGGCAGGCCGGCCAATTCGACATAGTGGGCGATGGCCTTGGCGTGATCTTCGTTCATGTGCTCGACCATGCTCGCTTCGCTGCCATCGGCGGCAAAGGGGTTGGCCAGGGTAACCTGATCGAGCCAGTGGATGGCGCCAAAGCCGCCGATGAAGCGCCAGCGCACCGGCTCTAGTCGCCAGAAATCGAAGTCATGCGCTCGATGGTAGTCGCGCGATTGCGGAAAAAAGCGGTAATAACGCTGGGCGGCCGCTTCGATTTCGCGCTCGTCATGCAATTGTCGCGCTTCGGCGAGCAATGTAAGGCGGCCGACCGCCTGCACATCCTCTGCGCCACGCTCGCCGACCAGCAGCGAGCATTTGGCGTCCTGCCCGAGATTATGGGTGTGCTGGGCGATGCGGCTGATCAGGATCAGCGGCCGGCCCTCGGCGTCCAGGCAGTACGGCACCACTGATCCGAATGGAAAACCCGGCATGGCCTTGGAGTGGGTGCTGAGCACGCCACGGTATTCCTTGAGCAGCAATTCTCGTGCATGCTTGCCGGCTTTCACGCTCACCTTATGACTCCTCGCAGAAGATCCGTAAGGAACCTGTTCACGGTCAGCTGCGCGTCGGCGCTACTGCGTTAAAAACAGGCTCGGAATGCTCATTTACAACTCGTAAACTGCGCTTCCTCGCCTGTTTTTGCCTTGTATCGCTCTAGCTCGCAAGACCGTGAACAGATTCCTAATAAACGGACAGACGCCCTAGCATAGCGGTTTGCGGGCATCAGCGGGGTCGGTAAATGCTGCACCTTGAGGGGATAAAGCGATGCAACTGAAAGACAAAGTCATCATCATCACTGGCGGTTGCCAGGGACTGGGTCGCGCCATGGGTGAGTACCTGGCGGCCAAGGGCGTCAGGCTGGCGCTGGTCGATCTAAACCAGGAAAAGCTCGACGAAGCCGTGGCTGCCTGCAAGGCCGCCGGTGGCGATGCCCGTGCCTACCTTTGCAACGTGGCCGATGAAGAGCAGGTCACGCACATGGTTGCCCAGGTGGCCGACGACTTCGGTGCCATCAACGGCCTGGTCAACAATGCCGGCATCCTCCGTGATGGCCTGACCATCCGCGTCAAGGATGGTGAGATGACCAAGATGAGCCTGGCGCAGTGGCAGGCGGTGATCGACGTCAACCTGACCGGCGTGTTCCTCTGCACTCGCGAAGTCGCGGCGAAGATGATCGAGCTGAAGAACGAAGGCGCGATCGTCAACATTTCCTCGATCTCCCGTGCCGGCAACATGGGCCAGGCCAACTACTCCGCGGCCAAGGCCGGTGTCGCCGCTGATACCGTGGTCTGGGCCAAGGAGCTGGCACGTTACGGCATTCGCGTAGCGGGCGTGGCGCCGGGCTTCATCGAAACCGAGATGACCGCCAGCATGAAGCCCGAAGCGCTGGAGAAGATGACCTCGGGCATTCCGCTCAAGCGCATGGGCAAGCCGGCCGAGATCGCTCATTCGGTGGCCTACATCCTGGAGAATGACTACTACACCGGTCGCATCCTGGAGCTGGACGGCGGCCTGCGTCTGTAATCGACTGCGCCTGAACGCAAAACGCCCCGACTGGTTCGGGGTGTTTTTGTTTGAGCCGGTGCGCTGTCTCGACCCGTAGCCCGGATGAAATCCGGGGCTCTCTGCCATATAGCCATTCCCCGGATTGCATCCGGGCTACTTCTTAGTGTGTACGGGCCACGGCGAAGCGGCTCAGCTCGATCAGCGCGTCGCGGTACTCGCCGGCGGGCAGCACGTCCAGGCAGGCGATAGCGCGTTCGGCGTAGTCGCGGGCGAGTTGTGCGGTGTAATCCAGGGCACCGGCTGCGTCGACGGCGGCGCGGATGCTTTCCAGGTCTTCGATACCGCCTTTCTGAATCGCGCGGCGCACCAGAGCGGCCTGCTCCTCGGTGCCTTCACGCATGGTGTAGATCAGCGGCAGGGTCGGTTTGCCCTCGGCCAAGTCGTCGCCGACGTTCTTGCCCAGTTCAGTGGCGTCGCCCTTGTAGTCGAGCAGGTCGTCGACCAGCTGGAAGGCGATGCCCAGGTGGTCACCGAAAGTGCGCAGGGCCTCGCGCTGCGCCTCGTCGGCGCCGGTCAGGGCCGCGGCGGCATGGGTGGAGGCCTCGAACAGCATCGCGGTCTTGCCGCGGATGACTTCCATATAGGTCTCTTCCGTGGTGCTGGCGTCGCGCACCTTGGACAATTGCAGCACTTCACCTTCGGCGATCACGCGGGTGGCGTGGGAGAGAATCTTCATCACCGGCATGGAGCCGAGCTCGACCATCATTTCGAACGAGCGTGAATAAAGGAAGTCGCCCACCAGCACGCTAGGTGCGTTGCCCCATTGGGCATTAGCGGTGCTACGGCCACGGCGCATGTCGGACATGTCGACCACATCGTCATGCAGCAGGGTGGCGGTGTGCAGAAATTCGATGGTGGCGGCCAGCAGACGCAGGTCGTCGGCCTGGTAACCCAGAGCGCGGCCGCTGAGCAGTACCAGCAGCGGGCGCAGGCGCTTGCCGCCAGCGGAAATGATATAGTCGCCGATCTTTTCCACCAGCGGCACGCGGGAAACCACCTGTTGGCGAATGATGCCATCGACGGCGGTGAAATCGTCCGCTACCACGCGGTAGAAAGCCTGGGGTTGCATCGGCGACTAGTGCTCCTCTGAGGTTGCGCGGCATGCTAGGTGGCAGGGTAGGGGCTGTCAAGGCAAGCACGGGCGCCCCTTGCGTAGCGTTCGGCGCTTGCGTACAATCGCGCACCCTGAACTTCCCCCTGGGCATTTCCCTGCCTTACGCAATTGCAAGGGTGTCACTTCCGGCCCCAAGCAGCCATGCCAGCCAATAACGCCTTTTCTAAAGCGCTGGGTGAGCAGGATTAACGGAGATTTACCATGTACGCAGTAATTGTTACTGGTGGCAAGCAATACAAAGTCACCGAAGGCGAATTCCTCAAGATCGAGAAGCTCGAAGTCGCTACCGGCGAAGCCGTGACTTTCGATCGCGTTCTGCTGATCGGCAATGGCGACGACGTTCAGATCGGCGCTCCGGTCGTAGACGGCGCTAAAGTGGTTGCCGAAGTCGTTTCGCAAGGCCGTCACGACAAAGTGCGCATCATCAAGTTCCGCCGTCGTAAGCACCACATGAAGCGTCAGGGCCACCGTCAGTGGTTCACTGAGATCAAAATCACCGGTATCCAGGCCTGATTCGTCGGCCCCGATCCCTTTATAGGAGTATTGACTCATGGCACACAAAAAAGCTGGCGGTTCTACCCGTAACGGCCGCGATTCCGAAAGTAAACGCCTTGGCGTGAAAATGTACGGTGGTCAGGTCATCAAGGCCGGCAACATCATCGTTCGTCAGCGCGGCACCGAGTTTCACCCGGGCTTCGGCGTGGGCATCGGCAAAGACCACACCCTGTTCGCCAAGATCGAAGGCGTGGTCAAGTTCGAAGTGAAGGGCGCTTTCGGCCGTCGCTACGTGAGCGTCGTTCAGGCCTAATCGCCTACGCGCTGGAAAAGCCCTGTCCGTAGGACGGGGCTTTTTTGTTTGTGTATCTTTGGTTCGCTTGCCAGATCCGCTAGTTCTGGATGATCCGGCAAGCGTTCCCCTAGCCCGCAGATGAGGCGGGAGGCATATCCATGAAATTTGTCGACGAAGTTTCGATTTTTGTAAAAGCCGGTGACGGCGGCAACGGCATGATGAGCTTCCGCCGCGAGAAGTTCATCGAGAAGGGTGGCCCCAACGGTGGCGACGGTGGCGACGGTGGCTCGGTGTTCCTTGAGGCCGACGAGAACCTCAATACCCTGATCGATTACCGCTACACCCGCAAATTCCACGCGCAGAATGGCGAGAAGGGCGGCAGCACCGACTGCACCGGCGCCAAGGGTGAAGACCTGATCCTGCCGGTGCCGGTCGGTACCACGGTGATCGACGTGGCCACCCAGGAAGTGATTGGTGACCTGGTCAAGGCCGGTCAGCGCCTGATGGTCGCCCAGGGCGGCTGGCACGGGCTGGGCAACACTCGCTTCAAGTCCAGTACCAACCGCGCGCCGCGCCAGACTACGCCAGGCAAGCCGGGCGATTCGCGTGATCTCAAGCTCGAGCTGAAGGTGCTGGCCGATGTCGGTCTGCTGGGCCTGCCCAATGCCGGCAAGAGTACCTTCATCCGCGCCGTGTCTGCGGCCAAGCCGAAGGTCGCCGATTATCCCTTCACCACCCTGGTGCCGAACCTGGGTGTGGTCAGCGTAGACCGCTTCAAGAGCTTCGTCGTCGCCGACATCCCGGGGCTGATCGAAGGCGCTTCGGACGGTGCCGGCCTGGGCATCCGCTTCCTCAAGCACCTGGCGCGTACCCGCCTGCTGCTGCACCTGGTGGACATGGCGCCGCTCGACGAGAGCGATCCGGCCGAGGCGGCTCAGGTGATCATCGATGAACTGGGCCGCTTCAGTCCGGCGCTGGCCGAGCGTGACCGCTGGCTGGTGCTGAACAAGATGGACCAGATTCCCGAGGACGAGCGCGAGGCGCGCAAGGCCGATATCGTCGCTCGCCTGAATTGGCAGGGGCCGGTTTACGTGGTGGCGGCCATCAGCCGCGACGGCACCGAGCGCATCACTCGCGACATCATGCATTACCTGGAGGTGCGCGCCGAGCGTATCGCCGAGGACCCGGTGTTCGCCGAGGAGCTGGCCGAGCTGGATCAACGCATCGAGGACGAGGCGCGTGCCCGTCTGCAGGCGCTGGATGACCAGCGTGCGCTGCGTAAATCCGGTGTGCGTAGCGTCGACGATATCGATGAAGACGACGACTTCTTCGATGAAGAAGACGACGACGGCCCGGAAATCATTTACGTCCGGGATTAAGCAAATTTCCAACGCCGCTTAATTGCGGCGTTTTTGTAGGTGGGGCGGAACCCATCGTTTTCTGGCTAAGGTTGGAAGATCATGCGTGACAAGGTGACCGGCGCACGGCGCTGGGTGGTGAAGATCGGCAGTGCGCTGCTGACCGCCGACGGGCGTGGCCTGGATCGTGCGGCCATGGCGGTGTGGGTCAAGCAGATGGTGGCACTGCGTGAGCAGGGCGTCGAGTTGGTGCTGGTGTCCTCCGGCGCCGTGGCGGCTGGCATGAGCCGCCTGGGCTGGACCAGCCGGCCTAGCGCGATGCACGAGCTGCAGGCGGCCGCGGCCATTGGCCAGATGGTGCTGGTTCAGGCCTGGGAGTCGAGTTTTGCCGAGCACGGCCGGCGCACCGCGCAGATCCTTTTGACCCACGACGATCTCTCCGACCGCAAGCGCTACCTCAATGCGCGCAGCACCCTGCGCACCCTGGTCGACCTCGACGTGGTACCGGTGATCAACGAGAACGATACCGTGGTTACCGATGAGATCCGCTTCGGCGACAACGACACCCTGGCTGCGCTGGTGGCCAACCTGGTGGAAGCCGATTTGCTGGTGATCCTCACCGATCGCGACGGCATGTACACCGCCGATCCACGGCACAACCCCGATGCCGAGCTGATCCATGAGGCGCGCGCCGACGACCCAGCACTGGATGCCGTGGCCGGTGGCGTTGGTGGTGCGTTGGGCCGTGGCGGCATGCAGACCAAGCTGCGTGCGTCACGCCTGGCGGCGCGCTCCGGCGCGCATACGGTGATCGTCGGCGGCGCCATCGAGCAGGTGCTGGCGCGTCTCAAGGCCGGCGAGCGCCTGGGCACGATGCTGGCACCCGAGCGTGGCCTGCTGGCTGCGCGCAAGCAATGGCTGGCCGGCCACCTGCAGACCCGTGGCACCCTGGTGCTCGACGCCGGTGCGGTTAAGGCGCTGAGCCAGGACCGCAAGAGCCTGCTACCGGTGGGCGTGAAGGCGGTGCAGGGCAGTTTCCGCCGTGGCGAAATGGTGGTTTGCGTTGCCCCGGACGGCCGCGAAGTGGCGCGTGGCCTGGTCAACTACAGCGCGCTGGAAGCGCAGAAGATTATCGGCAAGCCTTCCGATGCCATTGAGGGGCTGCTGGGATACGTGGATGAACCAGAGCTGGTGCATCGGGATAACCTGATTCTGGTTTGAACAAAGGAGAGTGCGATGCGTCTGTTCAAGGGATGTGTACTGGGCCTGCTGATGTTGCCCGGCCTGGCACTGGCCGAGACCATCGGCGAAGTGTCCACGGTGTTCAAGTGG
Source organism: Ectopseudomonas mendocina (assembly GCF_016008875.1). Lineage (GTDB taxonomy): Bacteria > Pseudomonadota > Gammaproteobacteria > Pseudomonadales > Pseudomonadaceae > Aquipseudomonas. Next base: position 89,374 of record NZ_JADTQG010000002.1, on the reverse strand, counting down.
GTCGGTCCGAACGACAAGATCGTCGTCGAGGCCTTCGATGATCCCAAGGTGGCGGGCGTGACCTGCTACCTGTCACGCGCCAAGACCGGTGGTGTGAAAGGTGGTCTTGGGCTGGCCGAGGATCGCGCCGAAGCGTCCATCGCCTGCCGCCAGGTCGGCCCCATTGAATTCAAGGGCAAGCTCAAGGATGGCGAGGAAGTGTTCAAGGAGCGCACCTCGCTGGTGTTCAAGACCATGCAGGTGGTGCGCTTCTTCGACGCCAAGCGCAATACCCTGGTGTATCTGGTCTACAGCGACCGGGTGATCGAAGGCAGCCCGCAGAATGCAGTGACGGCCATTCCGATCCTGCCCTGGGGACAGTAGAGCGAAGGGAGCAGGGATTGTGGGAGCGGACTTGTCCGCGAATAGGATCAGCAGAGAAAATCGCGGACAAGTCCGCTCCCACAGCATTAATGTTCCCCCGCATTAAGGCGCCATCTGCACCGACTGAGTCCGGCAGCGATGCCGCATAAAAAAACCGCCCCGAGGGGCGGTTTTTTCATACCTGCTGATCAGCTAGGTATGTCTAGTTGCAGGCGCTTGTTCGATTGCGTCTGCACCTCATGGTAGCGCTCGGCATCCTTGGACAGGACATCGGCCATGGCCGGGAAGATCTCGTCCAGTTTGGTGCGCCAGCCTTCGCTCTTGGCCTGCTCGGGGAAGCAGCGGCGAATCAGGTCGAGCATGATCGACACGGTCACCGAGGCGCCCGGCGAGGCGCCGAGCAGCGCGGCGATGGTGCCGTCCGCAGCCGCCACCAGTTCGGTACCGAACTGCAGGATGCCGCCGTTCTTGGCGTCCTTCTTGATGATCTGCACGCGCTGACCGGCCACTTCCAGGCGCCAGTCCTCGGCCTTGGCCTCCGGATAGAAGCCGCGCAGGGTGTTCAGGCGCTGTTCCTCGGACTGCATCACTTCCTTGATCAGGTAGCGGGTCAGGTCCATGTTGTCGCGCGCCACCGCCAGCATCGGGCCGAGGTTGTTGGGGCGCACCGACAGCGGCAGGTCGAGGAACGAGCCGTGCTTGAGGAACTTGGTGGTGAAGCCGGCGTAAGGGCCGAACAGCAGGGACTTCTTGCCGTCCACCACGCGGGTGTCGAGGTGCGGTACCGACATGGGCGGCGAGCCCACGGCGGCCTGGCTGTAGACCTTGGCCTGGTGCTGCTTGACGATTTCCGGGTTGTCGCAACGCAGCCACTGGCCGCTGACCGGGAAGCCGCCGAAGCCTTTGCCCTCTGGGATGCCGGACAGTTGCAGCAACGGCAGTGCGCCGCCGCCGGCACCGAGGAAGACGAACTTGCTCTTGAGCTTGCGCGTGGCGCCGGAGCGGGTGTCCTTGATGTCCACCAGCCAGCCTTCGCCGTCGCGCTTGAGGTCGGTGACCTTCTGGTTGCAGGTGACCGTGGCGCTCGGCTGCTTGGTCAGGTAGGCGAGCATCTGCTCGGTGACCGCGCCGAAGTTGACGTCGGTACCGGCCTGTACGCGGGTCATCGCCAGCGGCTCGCTGGTGTCACGGCCCGGGATCAGCAGAGGTGCCCATTCGGCGATGGTGGCGCGATCCTCGGTGTATTCCATTTCGGTGAAGGCGTGATGCTGACGCAGTGCCTCGAATCGCTTCTTGAGGAAGGCGATACCGCTGTTGCCGCGCACGAAACTCATGTGCGGAACCGGGTTGATGAAGGTCTTCGGCGCGTTGATCGCACCCTTCTCGATTAGGTAGGCCCAGAACTGCTTGGTCTCTTCGAACTGGGCATTGATGTTCACCGACTTCTTGATGTCGATGCTGCCGTCTGCGCCTTCCGGGGTGTAGTTCAGCTCGCACAGTGCGGCGTGCCCCGTGCCGGCGTTGTTCCAGGGGTTGGAGCTTTCCACCGCGCCGGACTCGCGCAGCTCCACCACTTCCAGGGTGATGCCGGGGTTGAGTTCCTTGAGCAGCACGCCCAGGGTCGCGCTCATGATGCCAGCGCCAACCAGCACCACATCTACGCTTTGGTAATCGTTATGCGCCATTAACCTCTCTCCAAGAAAAACTGCACCAGATGGACGGCCGTTCGGCCTTTAAGGGTTAGACCGGCAGACTCAGGCGTGATGCCCTGTCGTTCGGTGGGGAGGGTCAAGGCTGGGATTTGCGGACGCAAAACTGTTCATCTGTTCGCCACACTCTTGTGAAGTTTGTAAAAACCGTTTTTTCACGCTCTTTTGGAGCGGTGAACCTCAAAAGCTCGACTGCCTCGGCGCGCTTTTTGCCCGTGCAAACATGCGATGCATGGCTGCCATTGGCTCTGCATATGGGCTAAAAAGCGGCTGGCCTGACTTGGCAGCGCGAAGTGGGCGACTCTCTGGGGCGGGGCGATGACGTTGCATCGGCGAGGTCGTGCGGCCCGATCAGGAGACGTCCTTATAATCGGGGCGCGATTATAACGGTGAATGAGGGGAAATTGGTTGCCCCTGCGTGACTTTTATTCTTCCGCCGGTCAGGCTGCCAACGGGCGAGCGGCGCGTGCGTGCGTGACGACCGGCGTGATGCGGGCGCTGCCAGGCAGGGGAGCGCCTAGCCAGGTGATACTCGGTTCATGCACTTCGACCCAACCTGCCTGGCCCGGATGCTCGTGCATTTGGCGCAGGGCACGGCAAAGCCCCTGAGCGTCGATCAGGGCAAAGTGGCGCACCGGACGGGAGCGGTTGAACAGGCGGCGCAACAACATGGCGAAGGCTCCAGCGTGGTGACGCCTGCCTTTATGCCAGTGGGCGGTGACAGGCTGATGACAGGAACCGCGGTGGCGCGCTGAGAGTCTTATGCAGCACTGTCGGCCTCATGCCGCGCTGGGTATACTGCCGGCCACTTTTACCTCACTCGGAGAGATGAGCATGCTGCACCGCGCGTTGATCGCCTTGCTCGCTGCCACCAGCCTGACGCTGGCCGGTTGCGCCCTCAGCCCTCAGCAACTCACCCCGCAACCCAAGCTGACCAGCTCGCTGACTCCGGTGGGCCAGGGGCAGCCAGTGGTGGTGCGCGTGGTCGACGGTCGTCCGTCGCCAGTGCTTGGCACCCGCGGTGGCCTGTACCCGGAAACCAGCTCGATCAGCGTCAGCGGCGATGCCGTGCTGCCCAAGCTGCAGGCCGAGGCCGAGGCGGCCGTGCGTCTGCTGGGCTTCACCCCGTCGCCCAACGCCTATAATGCGCCGCAACTGACCATTACCCTGGCGGAGCTGAAGTACCAGTCGCCGAAAGAGGGCATGTATGTCACAGAGGCGGATATCACCGCTTCGATCCGCGCTGACGTACAAGGCGGCAGCCGCCGTTACACCGGCCGTTACGGTGCTTCGCTGAACCAGCGTTTTGGCAGCGCGCCGAACCAGCAGACCAACAGCAAGCTGGTAGGTGATGTGCTCAGCGATGCGCTGACCCGCGCCTTCAAGGACCCGACCATTGGCCAGGTCCTGCTGCAGTAGTACGCTGCGTCGTTACGAAAAACGCCCCGCATTGCGGGGCGTTTTCATTTGTCTCGGGTTTTCACGCCGCTTCGGCATAGAACTCCGGCAGGCTCATACCGGTGCGGTTGTCGATGTCCGGCAGGTCGTAATGTTCATGGCCGCCGAGGGCGCAGTACACCAGCCAGCGCTGGTCCTGCACGTTGAAGGAGAGTTCGTCGACCACGGCGTCCACTTCATCCAGCGAGTCGATCAGATAATCGCGATCCAGCGGTTGTGAATTGAGCATGACGGGTCCTCCACGGACATTGAGGTTTAGCTCCAGCACAGTCGTGACTGTTTGGTCACTCTGAGAGATACAAACCCTAGGCCAGGCATATGACAGTTTTCAGACGATTTCGGGATAGCGGGCTGCGTTCGTCGGAAACGAACTTCATAAAAGCCAGACTTCAGTACACTGCGCGGCGACTTTTCGGTGGCTTGGCATAGTGTTGTTTTCAGCTGATATGCCATTTTGGTGCGGTGGCGTGTTCACTGCACCATGCTGTTCTCGAGGTATTGCATGTCGCTGCAGGTGTTGTGGTCGCTGTTCCTCGCTCATCCGGCCGGGGCAGTGAATTCGCTGGCGCTGTTCTTTGCCGTGGCCGGTGGCTGGCTGTGCCTGATGACCCGCCTGCGCGAGCAACGCGGCATGGCGCGTGTGCTGGCTCCAGGCGAACTGGAGGAAAGCGAAGTGCAGGATGAGCGCACCCTGCGCATCAATGGATTTTTCTATCGTTTCGGTGCCGTCTGCCTGGGAGCGGCCCTGCTGTTGTCCTGGTTCAGCACGCGTCTCTGATCCCTGAGCGATAAACGAAAACGGCAGCCATTGGGCTGCCGTTTTCGTTTATACCGGTGCACTTACAGCGGCAGGCCAGCCTTGATTCGATACTGGTTTCGTACCGGGTTGGCGTACTGCAGGATCAGGAACGGCTTTTCTTCGGCGCTGCAGGCGGCCAGGCGCTTCTGCCACTCGGCTTCGGCCTTGGCCAGTTCTGCGGCCGGGAACAACTCGCTTGCCGCCGGCACGTTCAGCTCTGCCTCGCGACCTTCCCACATGGCGTAGGCCAGGTAGTGCACCGGGAACAGACGGTATTGGCCGAGAATGCGGCGGTCCAGCGCCTGCGCCAGCTGCTTGGTGTCCTCCAGGCCAGCTACCGGCGGGCCGAAGTGCAGGTGCACACGGCCCTTGTGGCCGGTGATGCCCAGGGCGATGCTGGCGTCGTCCTCGCCTGGCGCCTTGGTGTAGCCACCGGTGGCGGCGCGTACGCTCAGCTCACGGGCCTTGGCCAGGTCGCAGGGGTCGTATTCATAGCTGATCGACACGGGAATCAGGTTCAGCGAGTCGATCACTTTGGCGAACGGCTCGTCCTTGCGACTCATGTGAAACATCTTGAGGATGGCAGAATCGGTGCGGTCATCACCGTCCTTGGCCCGGCCTTCGGCCTGGGCGATCCAGATCGATTCGCCGTCTTCGCGGATCGAGTGATTGATATAGGCGGAGAGCAACTGATAAGCCGCCAGCTTCTCGCGTCGGCCGCTGATCGAGCGATGCACGATAAAGCTCTTGTTCAGGCGCATCAGATCGCTGACGAAGGGGCGTTGCAGCAGGTTGTCGCCAATGGCGATACGCGGCGTCTGCAGGCCGGCATGGTAGACGGCGTAATTGACGAAGGCCGGGTCCATGACGATGTCGCGGTGATTGGCCAGATACAGATAGGGTTTGCCTGGCTGCAGGTGCTCCAGGCCGGAGTAGCTGATGCCGTCGCTGGCGTGTTCGATGGTGCGGTCGATGTATGGCTCGATCTTTTCCTGCAGGCCGGCCACCGAGTCGATGCTGGCAAACTCACCGCGCAGGCGTGCAGCAATCAGCGGCTTGAGCAGCCAGCCGAATGGCCCGGCCAGTCGCGGGAAGCGAAAACGGGTGAGGGTGCCGAGAAACGCCGGATCGGCGAGCAGGCGCTCCAGTACGGGGCGCACTTCTGTATCGGCATAGGGTCGGATGGCATCGAATGCGCCCATCATGCTCTCTTGTGACGGCTAAGGTGGAAAAGGTTTCTGCTTGAACAGGGTGAGCAGTAGACCGGCGATTATAGCGCCAAGTCACAGCCAATCCGTGAAGTGGCAGGCTCGGGTTTTCGGAGGGTAGCGCGAGCGCGAGTCTTGAAAGAGCCTGGGTCAGGGTTTACAGGCTTGCAGCACCGAGCCAGGTCTGGGTGATGGGTATCTACCGCATGGGCGGAGAGGCTCCCAGCTTTCAAGTTCCCTGAAAGCTGGGACGGATAGCACTGTGTTGCGCCATCAGCTCCGCAAGTCAGTAGTTTTTCAGCTTGCGCGTTTCCCACATTCTCGCGTAACGGGTTCGGTAGATAGGCTGATTGGCAAAGGTTGGCAAATTCGTAGGGCCATAGTTTTGTACAACCTTGATTATCTCACCATCGTTCGCCTTCTCCGAAAGTTCAAATTTTATTGCGCGAATAACTTCCTGCGTTGCACAGGTATGGTCGACAACCCGCCTGATTTTACGATCGCCTTGTTTTACCGAAACAAGAACGGAGCCGTCAGGGCGCGGCTTTGCGGAAACGACGCAATCGCAGGCCAGTGGTTCAGTTGCGTTTTCTGCGGACATAGACATTTAAGTTCCCTCAATGGATGTTAAATGACTGAGCAAACAGAAAATTAGTGAATGACAAATAGCATGCAAGCGCAGGCGATGAACGGCGCTAATTGCTATTGTTATGATTGCATTTTTGTATAAGTTGTTTGTACTTTTAGCTGCATTGGTATAGTTGCTGTAAAGCGTTTCGGCTGTGTTGTGACGTGAATCAAAAACGCTGGCTATGCTGATCAAGACAGTGTCTTTTGCCCTCACTGCATCAACGCTCAAGGAGGCCATAAGGTGTTGGAAAGCGAGGTGTATGACTGCCCTTATTGCGGCGAGCCGGCCGAGGCGTTGCTCGATCTGTCGGGTGGTGATCAGTCCTATATCGAAGACTGCCCGGTGTGCTGTCGGCCGATTCAGTTCGAGCTACGAACCGACGGGGTCGAATGGCAGCTGGACGTGCGCGCGGAGAACAACTGATGCAACGGATCTACGAGCCGGAAAATCTGCTGGAAGGGCAGATGCTGGTGGACATGCTGGCCAGCGAAGGTATCGAGGCGCACCTGCTGGGTCAGCATCTGGTCGGTGCGGTGGGGGAGTTGCCGGCCTGCGGCCTGCTCGGCATGGTTGTCGCCGACTCCGAGGCGGAACGGGCGCGAACGCTGATCGCTGAGTACAATGCCGCGCAACCTGTGCCTGGCGATGAGCCAGAGTCTTTCCAGGGTGTGTTGCTCTGTTGACGCGCCCCCTGTCCGTCGAGTCGTTTCATGTGTGGACGTTACGCCCTGTTTCGCTGGTCGCCCGCTTTTGCGGCGCTGCCCGGTTTCCCTGCTGATCAGAAGCCGCACTGGAACCTGGCGCCCAATGGCCAGGTGTTGCTGCTGCGCGCCGGCGAGAGCGGGCTGCAGGCGGCAACAGCGCGCTGGGGATTGACTCCGGCCTGGCTCAAGGACTTGTCCAAGACGCCAGCCCATGCACGCGCCGAAACCCTTGCCGAGCAACCGATGTTTCGCGAGCCCTTTCGTCAGCGTCGCGGCCTGCTGCCGGCCAACGGTTTCTATGAGTGGCGCGGTGCGACACGCAAGCGACCGTACTGGATGACCAATGGCGATTCGCTGATGTATTTCGCAGCGTTGTGGGAGCTGTATCCGGTCGGCGGGCATGAATACCTGAGCGTGGCGTTGATCACTCAGGAAGCTGCGACACTGCGCCGGCCATTGATTCTCGGCGAGCATGAGCAGGCCCTATGGCTGAGCAACGCTACGCCGCCCGAGCAGTTGGCGGCGCTGCTGGCCAAACCGCAGACAGCGTTGCGCGAGCGGGCGCTGGCAACGTTGGTCAACGACCCGAAGCTGGACGCGCCGGAGTGCCTGACTCCGGCTTGAGGTCCGCCTGGCGCGGCGTTGCGCTGGCCCTTACACCTTGAACTGGTTGATCAGGCGCCGCTGCTGTTCGGCCAGTTTGGTCAGCTGGGCGCTGGCCTGGCTGGCTTCGTCGGCGCCGCCTGCCACCTCGTTGGCGACCTGGCCGATGTTGGTGACGTTGCGGTTGATGTCTTCGGCCACCGCGCTTTGCTCCTCGGCAGCGCTGGCGATCTGCGTGTTCATGTCGTTGATCACCGACACCGCCTGAGTGATCGACTCCAGCGATTGCGCGGCCTGGTTGGCATGTTCCACGCTGTCGTCGGTCTTGCTCTGGCTCTGTTCCATCACCTTGACCACTTCGCGGGTGCCCTGCTGCAGCTGCGCGATCATGCTCTGAATCTCTTCGGTGGCCTGCTGGGTCTTCTGCGCCAGGTTGCGCACCTCATCGGCGACCACGGCAAAACCGCGGCCCTGCTCGCCAGCGCGCGCGGCCTCGATGGCCGCGTTGAGCGCCAGCAGGTTGGTCTGCTCGGCGATGCCGCGAATGGCGACGAGGATGGCGTTGATGTTCTCGCTGTCCTTGGCCAGGTTCTGCACCACGCCTACGGCGCGACCGATCTCGCTGGCGAGTACGGCGATGGCCGCCGAGGTTTCCTGAACCACCTGTTTGCCCTGGTTGGCTGCGCGGTCGGCGTGGTTGGCCGCTTCGGCGGCATGGGTGGCGTTGCGTGCAACGTCCTGGGCGGTGGCGGTCATCTCATGCACTGCGGTGGCCACCAGCTCGATCTCCGCCAACTGCTTCTGCACGCCCTGATTGGTGCGAATGGCGATGTCGGCGGTGTGTTCGGAGGAATCGCTGACCTGCTGCACCGAGGCCACCACGGCAGCGATCATGCTTTGCAGCTTGGCCAGGAAGGCGTTGAAGCCCGCCGCGATCTGTCCCAGTTCGTCCTTGCGATCGACTTGCAGGCGTACGGTGAGGTCGCCGTCGCCCTTGGCAATATCGTCGAGCATGCCGACCATCTGCCGCAGCGGGCGGGCGATGCCATAACCAACGAACCAGATCACCAGCAGGCCCAGGCCGGCGATCAGCAGGCCGACCAGGGTCATGCCCAGGGTGTCGCCATCGCGCTGCGCAGCCATATCAGCCTGCAATTGGTACAGGTCCGCCAGCACTGCCTTCTGCGGCAGTACCAGCATCAGCACCCAGCGCGTATCGCTCTGGCCGATGTTGAAGCTGAGAAACAGCTCGATATGACTGTGTTCCGGATCCTCCTGGGCATCGATGGAGTAGAGAGGTTGGCCCGGCTGCAACTTGCCGAGGTTGCTCACCTCGTTGGCGTCGAGCAGCACGGTGGCGGGCTCGCCGAGTTTGTCCGGGGCCTTGGTGGCGGCGACCAGGCGACCATTGCTGGCGATCAGTGCCATCTCACCGGCGCCGTCGTAGAGCTGAGCGTCGGCCTTGACCAACAGATCCTGGATGAAATTGACCGCCAGATCTGCGCCAGCGATACCGCGGAATTCCCCGTTGACCAGAATGGGTGATGTGAAAGAGGCGAGCATGGTCATCTTGCCGCCGACATCGTAGGGCGCAGGGTCGATCACGCAGGGGCGTTTGCGCTCCTTGGGGCACAGGTAGTACTCACCCGCGCGTACGCCGGTTGGCAGCAGTTCCTCGCTTTCGGTCGAGCCGATGGCGTCTATGCCCAGGCTGCCATCGGCATTGCGATACCACCACGGCAGGAAGCGTCCGGTGCCGTCGTAACCGTTTTCCTTGCTGCCGGCGTAGATGTCGTCGCTGGCGTCGAAGGCGTTCGGCTCCCAACCCAGGTAGCTGCCAAGCAGCTTCGGATTCTGCGCCGTGGTTTCACGCACCAGGTTGGCCAGCTCCTCGCGGCTGATACTGAGCGAAGGGCTGCCGTTATCGTCGGTCATGCCAAGCATGGCGTTGACCCGAGCCAGGTCGGCGGTTATCTGCAGAGGGGTTTCCAGTTCACGTTGAATTTCGCTGACCTGTGCTTGCGCCAGCGCGTACAAGCGCTGTTCGATGATCTGCTCCAGCAGCGTTTGGGTGCGTTGCTGAACCAGGTTCTGGGTTCGTCCGCTGGCGAACAGGGCGTAGAGCACCAGGGCTGCCACCACCGCGAGCACACTGGCACCAGCGAGGAAGGCGACGGAAAACTGGATCGATTTGAACTTCATGGGAGCTCCCGGATGCAGAACGCACCTTCCACAGCCTATCGGCTGTGCCAGATCAAGCTTGATGGGATGATGCTAACCAACAGGCTGTTGTTGTATTCAGCAAAGATGGCGCGCGGCCATCGCGCAAGTGGCGCGGTTGCTCGCATTGCGGGTGCGGCCTAGCATAGTGCGTCCGATTCAAGGAGGTAGCTCGATGAGCAAGGTTCTTTATCTGAGTGGCGTAGCGGCGGCGCTGCTGCTAAGCGGTTGTCAGGCAGTCAACACCACCAGCGGTGGTGCGGTTGGCGTAGAGCGCAAGCAGTACATGTTCAGCATGCTGTCAGCCGAAGAAGTCAATCAGATGTACGCACAGTCCTATCAGCAGACGCTGAGCGAGGCCTCGAGCAAGGGTGTTCTGGACAAGACCAGCGCCAATGCCAAGCGCTTGCAGACTGTCGCCGGGCGGCTGATTCCGCAGGCGCCGCGGTTTCGTCCGGACGCCGCCAACTGGCAGTGGGAAGTCAACCTGATCAAGAGCCCAGAGCTCAATGCCAACTGTGGCCCGGGCGGCAAGATCATTTTCTACAGCGGCATCATCGAGCAGCTCAAGCTGACCGATGACGAGATCGCCGCGATCATGGGCCACGAGATGGCACATGCGCTGCGCGAGCACAGCCGTGAGGCGATGTCCAAGGCGTACGGAATTCAGGTCGCCAGGCAGGGCGCGGGCGCCTTGCTGGGGCTCGGCGAGAGCAGCATGGCGCTGGCCGATACCGTGGTGCAGTACAGCCTGACGCTGCCCAATAGTCGTGGTAACGAGAACGAGGCCGACCTGATCGGTCTGGAGCTGGCGGCCCGAGCAGGCTACAACCCGAACGCGGCCATCAGTCTGTGGCAGAAAATGGAGGCAGCCGGTGGCGGCGCGCCGCCCGAGTTCATGAGCACTCACCCGTCGTCCAGCAGCCGTATCGCTTCGCTGCAGGCGGCGATTCCCAAGGTGATGCCACTTTACGAGCAGGCCAAGGCCGGGCGTTGAGTCCCGCGGCAGGGAAAAGCGGCGCGGCCTGAGCATCAGGGCGCGCGGCTGTTGTTTTCACGGCAGGGCGGTTTCGGCGAGTGGGCGAGTTTGCAGGCCCAACTGAGCGCGGAAGCTTTCCATGTCGAACATGGTGCAGATTTCCTGGATCTCGTTGCCGGGCGTCAGCCTCCAGAAGGCCATGGCCGAAATGCTCAGCACCTTGTCACTGGGCGGGTAGCCCAAGGCGGGTTTCTGAATGGTGCCGATCAGCGTGCTCCAGGTCATCACCTTGTAGCCTTCGGCGATGCATTCCTCGACCAGTACCTGCAAATCCGGCATGGCGTGGCGGATGTCCTGCACCATGCGCGAGAAGCCGGTGCTGTCGAGCGAGCGGCCAATGAACGAGCTTTTATAGAGAAAATCACTGCTGTGCAGTTGTTCGGCCAGTGCCAGGCGACCCTTGTTCCAGACCAGGTCGATATGCTGGTGCACCACTTTCTTGCGATCATCCAATGACATGTCACCCTCCTGTCTGCGCTACGCGCCACGTGGCGTGGCGCGTACTTTAGCAGCAGGCAGGAGGGGGCTGGAATTGGCCGAAATGCCAGTTTGCTGGCGCCAGGGATGTGTCAGATAAGGCCGCTCAGCTTCATCGCCTGGTAGCCGGCATAGACCGCCAACGCTGCGAAGGCACAGGCTGCCAGCCGGCGAATCAGGGTAAGCGGCAGGCGCTCGGCAGCGAAGTTACCCGCCAGCACGACCGGCACGTTGGCCAATAGCATACCCAGTGTGGTGCCAATCACCACGAGGAGGAAATGTGGGTACTGCGCTGCCAGCATGACGGTGGCGACCTGGGTTTTATCGCCCATCTCGGCAAGGAAGAAGGCGATCAGGGTGGTGAGGAAGGGGCCGTATTTTTTCAGGCCGGACTCTTCATCCTCATCCAGTTTGTCCGGTACCAGAGTCCAGGCTGCCACGGCGACGAAGCTGGCGGCCAGGATCCAGCTGAGCGTGGCGGGTGAGAAGAGCCCAGCGACCCAGTTACCGACGGCGCCTGCGGCGAAATGATTGGCCAGAGTGGCGACGACCATGCCCCAGATGATCGGCCAGGGCCGGCGAAAACGTGCGGCCAGCAGCAGGGCGAGCAACTGAGTCTTGTCGCCGATTTCGGCGAGGGCAACGATTAGGGTGGGGACGAACAGCGATTCCAGCATCAGGTTTCCTAACGGGGGCGGGTGACACGGCTTATGACACGAACGACCTACCCGCCCCGGGTGAGGTTGTGCGTGCCATAGGTCTTGTCAAACCGCAGGCCTCTCTGTGAAGGCCTTGGGTCGCATGCGCCATGCTCTGCGGAGCAAGTGTGTTGACGCATGCCGGGCGAGCAGGGCGCTCGCGGGAGACTACTCCCCTAGGACGGGCGCCATTGTGCCCAAGCGTTGCGTTGTCGGCAACCCCACTTAGCGGCGCGCACTGTAGATGCGGAAGCCCTCGGCCTCGGCCAGGGTGCGGCAAGGGCCGAGGTGGCGCTCGATCAGTGGCGGATATTTGAGAAAACTGTTGGCCACCAAGCGCAGCTCGCCACCCTTGAGCAGATGGCGCGCAGCCTGGGTCAGCAGGTTCTCGCTGGCCTGATAGTCGGTGTGCACGCCCTGATGGAATGGCGGGTTGCTGACGATGGCGCTCAATCCTTCAGGTGCAGATTCTATCCCGCTGCCGGCGATCAGGTTGGCCGAAAGGCCATTGCGTGCGAGGGTCAGACGGCTGCTTTCCAGAGCGAAGGCATCGACGTCCAGCAGGCTCAGTTCGCTGGCCGGGTAACGCCGCTTGAGCACGGCACCGAGCACGCCGGCACCGCAACCGAAGTCCAGCAGGTGGCCTGCCGGCAGGCCGTCCAGGTGTTCCAATAGCAGCGCGCTACCGCGATCGAGTCGGCCATGGGCGAACACGCCAGGCAGGGTGACGATTTCCAGTGCGCCATCGGCCAGTTGCAGTGAGTAGCTCTGCGCGAGGGCATGCAGGTCGGGGGCCTGCGGCGCCTGCTCTACCTCGACGCACCAGAGCTGGCAGTGCCGTGCGCTGTCGAGCTTGCGCGGTTTGCCATAGGCGGCCAATTGCTTCGAGGCGCGCTCGATGCCGCCACGTTTTTCTCCGACCAGGTACAGAGGCTTGCCGGCCAGGCGCGAAGCCAGGGCTTGCAGCAGGTAGTCGGTCAGCTCGCGTGACTTGGGCAGGAACAGCACGGCGGCGCGGTAGTCACCTTCGGGCATCTGCGTGTCGAACTGACTGCGGCCGGCAAAGCGCGCGGCGAGCTGCGCCTGTTCGCCTGCATGCCAGGTCCAGCCGTGCGCCTGCGGCAGTGCGCCGAGCAGATCGTCGGCCGGCAGGCCGGCCAGCAACAGCTCGCCCTCGAACAGCTCGGCCTGACGCAGGAGAACTTCGCTTCGCGGATCCATGGTGCTTCCTGAAATCTGTGATGCGGAAATATAAGGCCCGGGGAGCGCGAAACCGGAGCATTGCCGCTAAAGCGCAACGCTGGCCCGTCGCTCCCTAAAAAGCTGCGCAGCTTACCCGACCACTCGCAGCGGCGCACCGGCGAAGAAGCCGGCTGCGTTCTCGACCATCTGGCCGACGATGCGCTGGCGCGCTTCCTGGCTGCCCCAGGCGCTGTGCGGGGTGATGATCAGGCGCGGAATGTCTGCAGCCAGCAGCGGGTTGCCGTCCTTCGGCGGCTCCTGCAGCAGCACGTCAGTAGCTGCGCCGCCGAGATGACCGCTGCGCAGGGCATCGGCCAGCGCCTGTTCGTCGACCAGGCCGCCACGAGCGGTGTTGATCAGGAACGCGCGTGGTTTCATCAGCGCCAGCTCCTGCGCGCCGATCAGATTGCGCGTCTGCTCGTTGAGCGGGCAGTGCAGGGTCAGGGCATCGACCTGCGGCAGCAGTTCGTGCAGTGGCAGGCGATCGGCGCGCGCCGGGCGGCCGGGCAACTGGCCGAGCAGTACGCGCATGCCGAAGGCTTCGGCCAGGCGGGCGACGGCGCCGCCCAGTTCGCCATGACCGAGCATGCCCAGGGTCTTGCCCTCGAGCTCGACGATGGGGTGATCGAGCAGGCAGAACTGGCTGGCCTGCTGCCAACGACCAGCGGCGATATCGCGCTGGTAATCCGGCAGGCGCGTGGCCAGGGCCAGCAGCAGCATCAGGGTGTGCTGCGCCACGGACGGCGTGCCGTAGCCCTGACAATTGCAGACGGTCACGCCATGGGCGCTGGCCGCTTTCAAGTCGACATTATTGGTGCCGGTGGCAGCCACCAGCACCAGCTTCAGTTCGGGGCAGGCGGCGAAGGTGGCAGCGTCCAGCGCCACCTTGTTGCTGATGGCGACCTGCGCGCCTTGCAGGCGTTCGGCGACCTGATCCGGACGCGTGTGGGCGTGCAGGGTCAGCTCGGCGAACGCCTGATGCAGCGGTTGCATGTCGAGGTCGCCAAGGTCGAGGGAGGCGTGGTCGAGGAAGACGGCGCGTGGGCTGTTGCTCATCAGCTGTACCTTTTCGCAGGAGGGTCGCAAGAGTAGATTGGCGAGCCTACCAGACCTTCATCGTCGATGCGGAGCCGCCATGTACTGGAGTGAATTTCTCACCGTTGCCCTGATTCACTTACTTGCAGTGGCCAGCCCCGGGCCGGATTTCGCCATCGTCGTGCGTGAGAGCGTCGGCTACGGTCGCCGCGCCGGCTTGTTCTCGGCTCTGGGGGTAGGTACCGGTATTCTGGTGCACGTCACCTATTCACTGCTCGGTATCGGCCTGATCGTGTCGCAGTCGATCGTCCTGTTCAATGCATTGAAATGGCTGGCGGCCGCTTATCTGCTCTACGTCGGCTTCAAGGCGCTGCGTGCGCGTCCGGCCGATCCGGCCAGCGCCGAGCCGAGTCTGGTTGCAGGCGAGCGCAGTGGCCGCGGCGCCTTCGTTACGGGATTCATCACCAATGGCCTGAATCCCAAGGCGACGCTGTTCTTCCTGTCGCTGTTTACCGTGGTGATCAACCCGCATACGCCGGTGGCGGTGCAGGCCGGTTATGGCCTGTATCTGGCACTGGCCACCGCGTTCTGGTTCTGCCTGGTGGCCTGGCTGTTCAGCCAGCAACGTGTGCGCGCCGGCTTCGCCCGCATGGGGCACTGGTTCGACCGGCTGATGGGGGCCGTGCTGGTGGGGATCGGTGTGAAACTGGCGCTGACCGAGATGCGCTAACGAAAGAGCCCCGCGACTGCGGGGCTCTTTCGTAACGGATGGGCTTACAGCAGTTCGATGGCTACTGCAGTGGCTTCGCCGCCGCCGATGCACAGCGAGGCGATACCGCGTTTGCCGCCTTTCTTCTGCAGGGCGTTGATCAGGGTGAGGATGATCCGCGAGCCGGTGGAGCCCACCGGGTGGCCCTGGGCGCAGGCGCCGCCGAAGACGTTGACCTTGGAATGATCCAGGCCGTGTTCGCGCATGGCCAGCATGGTCACCATGGCGAAGGCCTCGTTGATCTCGAACAGATCGACCTCGTCCTTGTTCCAGCCGGTCTTCTTCAGCAGGTTGCTCATGGCGCCGATGGGCGCCAGGGTGAACTCGCTCGGGTCCTGACTCTGGGTGGCATGGGCAACCACCTTGGCCATCGGCTTGAGGCCGCGCCTGGCCGCCTCCTCGGCGGTCATCAGCAGCAGCGCGCTGGCGCCGTCGGAGATCGAACTGGCGTTGGCGGCGGTGATGGTGCCGTCCTTCTTGAAGGCGGGCTTGAGCGCGGGAATCTTGTCCAGGTTGGCCGTCAGCGGCTGCTCGTCATCCTTGACCACGAATTCGCCCTTACGCGAGGTGACGGTGACCGGCACGATCTCGGCGTCCAGCGCGCCGTCCTTGATCGCAGCCTGCGCGCGGCGCAGCGACTCGATGGCATAGGCGTCCATCTCCCCGCGGGTAATGCCGTACTGGTCGGCCGTCTCCTGGGCGAAGGAGCCCATCAATCGACCCGTGCGAGCGTCTTCCAGGCCGTCGAGGAACATATGATCCTTGATCTCGCCATGGCCCATGCGCAGACCGGTACGGGCCTTTTCCAGCACATAAGGCGCGTTGGACATGCTTTCCATGCCGCCGGCGATCATCACCTGGTTGCTGCCGGCCTTCAGCGAGTCGAAGGCCATCATCACCGCCTTCATGCCCGAGCCGCAGAGCTTGTTGATGGTGGTGCAGCCGGTGGCAGATGGCAGGCCGGCATTTAGCGACGCCTGGCGCGCGGGGCCTTGCTTTAGGCCGGCGGGCAGCACGCAGCCCATGATCACTTCCTGCACGTCGGTCGGCTCGATCCCGGCGCGCTTGACCGCTTCGCGAATGGCGGCAGCGCCCAGCTCTACGGCCGGCACGCTGGCCAGGCTGCCTTGAAAACCGCCCATGGGCGTGCGTGCGCCGCTGACGATGACGATATCGGACATGGTGTTACCTCGAAAGAAAGGGTGGGCTCTGTACCGCTTGTTTAAGGACCGGATGGTGGGATCGATTCTAACCTGTGACCAAAAGTGGCCATAGGGTCACGTGGCAAATCATTCTTTGGGCTGATTTAGCAGTGTGCGAGCCGCTCTAGAGTCGCTGCATACCAATTCCTAGCGTGCCTCAAGGTGATTTCATGCTGCAGACCCGATTGATCCCTCCTGCCGAAAACGCTCACGCCTATCCGCTGCTGATCAAGCGCCTGCTGCTGTCCGGCAGCCGGTACGAAAAGACCCGTGAAATCGTCTACCGTGACAAGCTGCGTTACAGCTACACGACCTTCAACGAGCGTGTCGCGCGCCTGGCCAATGTGCTCAGTGAGGCTGGGGTCAAGGCCGGCGACACCGTGGCGGTGATGGACTGGGACAGCCACCGCTACCTCGAGTGCATGTTCGCCATTCCCATGCTCGGCGCTGTGCTGCACACCATCAACATTCGCCTGTCGCCGGATCAGATCCTCTACACCATGAATCACGCCGAGGACCGCTTCGTGCTGGTCAACAGCGAGTTCGTGCCGCTGTACAACGGCATTGCCGGCCAACTGACCACCGTTGACAAGACCCTGCTGCTGACCGATGGCGAGGACAAGAGCGCCGCGCTGCCGAACCTCGTCGGTGAGTACGAGAGCCTGCTGGCAGCCGCCAGCCCGCAATACGACTTCGCCGACTTCGACGAAAACTCGGTCGCTACGACCTTCTATACCACCGGCACCACCGGCAACCCCAAGGGCGTGTACTTCACTCATCGGCAACTGGTGCTGCATACCCTGTCCATGGCCACCACCATGGGGGGATTGGACAGCATTCGCCTGCTGGGCAACGACGACGTCTACATGCCGATCACCCCGATGTTCCATGTGCACGCCTGGGGCGTGCCCTATGTGGCCACCCTGCTCGGGGTCAAGCAGGTGTATCCCGGCCGCTACGAGCCGGAGATGCTTTGCCGTCTGATCAAGGAGGAGAAGGTCAACTTCTCTCATTGCGTGCCGACCATCCTGCAGATGGTGCTGAGCGCTCCGGGTGCGCAGGGCCACGATTTCGGCGGCATGAAGATGATCATCGGCGGTAGCGCCCTTAATCGCTCGCTGTACGAGGCGGCCAGGGAACGTGGCATTCAGTTGACTGCCGCCTATGGCATGTCCGAGACCTGCCCGCTGATTTCCTGCGCCTATCTCAACGAGGAACTGCGCGCGGGCAGTGAGGATGAGCGCACCACCTATCGGATCAAGGCCGGCATTCCGGTGCCGCTGGTGGAGGCTGCGATCATGGACTCCAACGGTAAGCTGCTGCCCAGTGACGGCGAATCGCAGGGCGAACTGGTGCTGCGTGCGCCCTGGCTGACCCAGGGCTACTTCCGCGAGCCGGAGAAGGGCGAAGAACTCTGGGCCCACGGCTGGCTGCATACCGGCGACGTGGCCACCATCGACGGCATGGGCTTCATCGAGATTCGTGATCGGATCAAGGATGTGATCAAGACCGGCGGCGAGTGGATTTCCTCGCTGGAACTGGAAGATCTGATCAGTCGTCACCCTGCAGTGCGTGAAGTGGCCGTGGTCGGCGTACCTGACCCGCAGTGGGGTGAGCGCCCGTTCGCACTGCTGGTGCTGCGTGAAGAACAGGGGCTGGATGCCAAGGGGCTCAAGGAACATCTGAAGCCTTTCGTCGAACAAGGACACATCAACAAGTGGGCGATTCCCACGCAGATCGCGCTTGTTACTGAAATTCCCAAGACCAGCGTCGGCAAGTTGGACAAGAAGCGCATCCGCGTAGAAATCGCCCAATGGCAGGAGGCTGGCAGCGCGTTCCTGTCCACGCTGTGAGGTGCGGATTGACTGGCTGGTTAAAGTGACCGGTCAGTCAAACAAGCGTTTGGCTTGCTAATTGCTGTTTCCGGTCCATGCTTGGCTAGGTGCAGAGTCTGAAACCTGCGAGCCAGAGTGCCTGGGGGCTGCAAATCACACTTTCGAGGGATCAAGCAGTACGACCCGCTGGCTATAGTCCAGGCATCCATAACAAAAACACATGGAGTAGCGTCGATGACAAAAACAAAACCCTACTGGCGCCTGGCAAAACTGCCGCTGGCTGTCAGCCTCGCCTCTACCCTTGCCGCACCGGCATTCGGCGTCACTTTCAATATCGGTGAGATCGAAGGGCAGTTCGATTCGTCGCTGTCCGTGGGTGCGAGCTGGTCCACTGAAAAAGCCGACAAGAACCTGATCGGGGCCAACAATGGCGGTCGCGGCCTGTCGCAGACCTCTGATGACGGTCGGTTGAATTTCAAGCGCGGCGAAACTTTTTCCAAGATTTTCAAGGGTATCCATGACCTCGAGTTGAAGTACGGTGATACCGGCGTATTCGTTCGCGGTAAGTATTGGTACGACTTCGAGTTGAAAGACGAAGGTCGTGAGTTCAAGGACATCAGCGATAGCAACCGTAAAGAGGGCGCCCAGTCCTCTGGTGCTGAGCTGCTCGATGCATTCATCTATCACAACTATGCCATCGGCAATCAGCCCGGCTCGGTCCGCCTGGGCAAGCAGGTAGTGAGTTGGGGCGAGAGCACCTTTATTCAAAATGGTATCAACGCCATCAACCCTGTTGACGTGGCTGCTTTCCGACGCCCCGGTGCCGAGATCAAGGAGGGCCTGATCCCGGTCAACATGTTCTACGTCGCGCAGAGTCTGACCGACAACCTGTCGATGGAGGCTTTTTATCAGCTGGAGTGGGACCAGACCGTGGTGGACAACTGCGGCACATTCTTCTCTCAGGCCGATGTAGTTGCAGATGGCTGTGACGACAACCTGCGGGTGCTGCGCAGCCGTTCGAGCCTGCCGGCGGGAGTCCCTGAGCTGGCCGCAGGGCTTGGCGTGGAGGTTGATGAGGAAGGCATACTGGTACGCCGTGGCCCCGACCGTGATGCCCGCGACAGTGGCCAGTGGGGCTTGGCCTTCCGCTATCTGTTCGAGCCGCTGGATACCGAATTCGGCGCCTATTTCATGAACTATCACAGTCGCTTCCCTATTTTCAGCGGATCGGCGGCTTCCCAGAGTACCTTTGACCTGGCTGCCGGCCTGCCGCCTGCCTTCGCCGCACTCGCACCGCTGCTGGTGGCCGGTAACTCCCGCTACTTCATCGAGTATCCAGAAGACATCAGACTTTACGGTCTGAGCTTCTCCACCACGCTGCCTACCGGCACCGCGTGGAGCGGCGAGATCAGTTACCGTCCCAATGCGCCGGTACAGCTCAATACCACTGACATCCTGTTCGGTGGCCTGACGCCTTTGGATCCGACCGTATCGCCGATCCAGGCGACGCCGGGTGGCGATACTCACGGCTACAACCGCAAGGAAATCACTCAGCTGCAGACTACCTTCACTCATTTCTTCGATCAGGTTATGGGGGCCTCCCGGTTGACCTTGGTGGGCGAAGTTGGCTGGACCCATGTGGGTGGCCTGGAAAGCTCCAGTAAGGCCCGTTACGGCCGTGATCCAAGCTTCGGTCCTGGCAAACTCCCGACGGCCGGCCGCTGTGAGGCACTTAATGACGGCACTCTGACCGGGGGCGGTGCCCCTCTGAACAACGTCAGCCGCTACTGCGAAAACGACGGTTTCGCCACGTCCGACTCCTGGGGCTATCGTGCCCGTGCTATCTGGGACTACCCGAACGCATTGGCAGGTGTGAACCTGCGTCCGAGTGTGGCTTGGTCGCATGACGTCAAGGGCTATTCTCCTGGCCCAGGCGCCAACTTCGAGGAGGGTCGCAAGGCCGTCAGCCTCGGTCTGAACGCTGAGTACCAAAATACTTACACTGCAGATCTGTCCTATACCAGCTTCTTTGACGGCAAGTACAACACCTCCGTTGACCGCGACTTCGTTGCGCTCAGCTTCGGTATGAACTTCTAAGCGGCCAGGAATTTCGAGGAATCATGATGCAAATGAAAACAACAAAAAAACTGTGGCAAAGCGGCGTCCTGGCCCTGTCTCTGCTGTCGATCAGCGTGATGGCGGCAGTGTCGCCCGACGACGCGGCGAAGCTGGGTAACAGCCTGACTCCGGTCGGTGCCGAGATGGCAGGTAATGCCGATGGTTCGATCCCGGCCTGGACTGGCGGCCTGCCGACCAATGCCGGCGCGGCCGATCCACGTGGCTTCCTGGCCGATCCGTTTGCCAATGAGCAGCCGCTGTTCACCATCACGGCGCAGAACGTCGACCAGTACAAGGACAAGCTGACCCCGGGCCAACTGGCGATGTTCAAGCGCTACCCGGAAAGCTACAAGATGCCGGTCTACCCGACCCACCGTTCGGCCAACCTGCCGGCAGCGGTGCTGGAGGCGACCAAGCAGAACGCGGTGAATACCAAGATGGTGCAGGGTGGTAATGGCCTGGAGAACTTCCAGACCGCCAACCCCTTCCCGATTCCGCAGAATGGCCTGGAAGTCATCTGGAACCACATCACCCGCTACCGCGGTGGCAGCGTACGTCGTCTGGTGACCCAGGCGACTCCCCAGGCCAACGGTTCGTACTCGCTGGTGTACTTCCAGGACGAGTTTGTCTTCCGCGATGCGCTGACCGACTACGATCCGAGCAAGGCCGGTAACGTGCTGTTCTACTTCAAGCAACGCGTAACGGCTCCGTCGCGTCTGGCAGGTAACGTGTTGCTGGTGCACGAGACCCTCGACCAGGTGAAGGAACCGCGCCTGGCCTGGTTGTACAACGCCGGGCAGCGTCGAGTACGCCGTGCCCCGCAGGTGTCCTATGACGGCCCGGGTACCGCAGCCGACGGTCTGCGTACTTCGGATAACCTGGACATGTACAACGGTGCGCCGAATCGTTACGACTGGGAGCTGGTGGGCAAGAAGGAAATCTACATTCCCTATAACGCCTACAAACTCGATTCGCCGGACCTGAAGTACTCCGACATCATCAAGGCCGGTCACATCAACCAGGATCTGACCCGTTACGAGCTGCACCGCGTCTGGCACGTCACCGCGACCCTGAAGTCAGGCGAGCGTCACATCTACGCCAAGCGTGACTTCTACATCGACGAAGATACCTGGCAGGCTGCCCTGATCGACCACTACGACGGTCGCGGCACCCTGTGGCGCGTGGCCGAGGCGCATGCCCAGCACTACTACGACAAGCAGGTGCCGTGGTACACCGTGGAAACCCTGTACGACCTGCTGTCCGGTCGTTACCTGGCCCTGGGTATGAAGAACGAGGAGAAGCAGGCCTACGACTTCAACTACAAGGCCTCGGGCAGTGACTTCACTCCAGCGGCTCTGCGTCAGTCTGGCGTTCGCTGATAGCTGCCTCGGGTAATGCGACGAAGCCGGCCATGTGCCGGCTTTTTCGTTACGGACTGTAGCGGGTGCTTCAAATGGCCATTGCAAGTCGCTAGGCTGGGTTCGGATCGAGCCCGCTGCCGCAGATAGAAGACTTCCAAGAATAGGCCGATGACAGACCTTTTTCGCTCGCCAGGTTTTACCCATTCACCGGCCACGCCGGCGGAGGCGCGTTTCTATCGTCCGCCATTGCCCGCAGGGCATATGCCGCGGCCCAGGCTGTGCCAACGCCTCGATGACGGCCTGCAGGGGCGCTTGCTGCTGATCAGCGCGCCAGCCGGCTTTGGCAAAAGCTCGCTGGCCATCGAGTTCTGTGAGCGGTTACCCCATCACTGGCGCAGCCTCTGGCTGGGGTTGAGTGAGCGTGACCGGGACCCCGGGCGTTTTCTCGAGCGCATGCTGCAGGGGCTGCAGCAGTTCTATCCCGGCCTTGGTGAGGATGCGCTCGGCCTGCTGAAGATGCGCCAGCGCCACCAACCTTTCGCATTCGAGCAATGGCTCGATGGCCTGCTCGATGAGCTGACGCAGCAACTCGACGATGGCCAGCCGCTGTTGCTGGTACTGGATGATTATCATCTGGCGCAGGGGCCGGTGCTCGATCGCTGCCTGCAATTCTTCCTCAATCATCTGCCGCCTGGCGTGCTGCTGCTGGTCACCAGTCGTCAGCGGCCGGACTGGCATCTGGCGCGTCTACGCCTGTCGCGACAGCTGCTCGAACTCAGCGAACAGGATCTGCGCCTGACCGCTGCCGAGCTGGACGCATTGCTGACGAGCCAGGGCGCGCACCTCGAACGGCAGCAGGTTACCGGGATTCTGCAGCGCAGCGAGGGCTGGATCGCGGGATTACGCCTGTGGTTATTGGCTGTGGAGGAGCTGAAGGACGCAGGGGAGGAGTTGCAACTGCACGGCGGTGAAGGGTTGATTCGTGAGTACCTGCTAGAAGAGGTCATCGAACGGCAGCCCGTCGAAGTGCAGCAGTTTCTCTACGATACTGCCTGCATGGAGCGCTTCTGCGCTGAGCTATGCGATGCGGTGCGTGACAGTCACGACAGCGCCGCCATAATCCATCAGCTACAAGCCAATCAGGTGTTTCTGGTGCCGCTCGACGAGCAGGGGCGCTGGTTTCGCTATCACCACCTGTTCTCCGATCTGCTCAATGCTCGGCCTGCCAACGGTTTGAGTCGCCCGCGCAGCAGTACTCACCTGCGCGCCTGTCGCTGGTTCGCTGCGCAGGGCATGCTGGATGCGGCCATCGAACAGGCGTTGCTGGCCGGGCAATCCGATGTCGCTGCGAGCCTGGTGCAGAATCTTTCCGAAGAGCAGATGCTGGCGGAGCAGAACATCGCCATGTTGCTGCGCTGGAAGGCTAACCTGCCGGATGATCTGCTGGCCAGCACGCCGCGACTGATCATGCTCTATGGCTGGGCGCTGGCGCTGGCCTGCCAGCTCGACGCCGCGCAGGAACTGCTCGATCAGCTTGGGCGCTTCCTGCCTGCCGGCGATCCGCTCAGCCAGCGCAGCCTGCTGGCGCAATGGCAGGCGCTCGATGGAATCATCGCGCGGGGCCGTGGCGATGGCGTACGTGCCGAGCAGCAGTGCAGCGAGGCATTGGCCGGCTTGCCGGTGGAGCGTTACGGCCCACACTTCATGTGCCTGTCGGCGTTGTCCAATCTGGCGATGGTGCGTGGCGATATGTGGCGTGCCCGCGGGTTGAACCGCGATGCGCTGGAGCTGGCGCAGCGTATCGATAATCCGCTGTTCGAGGCGCTGGCTCATTATGAGCGCGCTCGCGTGTTGCAGAACCGTGGCGAAGTGCTGCGCGCGCAGGATGAAGTGCAGCAGGGCTTGGCGCTGGTGCAGCGCCTACCTGCGCAGCGCAACTACTCGGTGCGGGCGCGGTTGACCATCTATGAGGGCTATCTGCTCAGCCTGCGTTTGCATCCTCAGGCCGTCGAGCGCTTGCGTGTCGGGGTCGCCGAGGCAAGGGCCTGTCGCGATGTCGGTGCGTTGATCGGTTACTGCGTGCTGGCCAGCCTCGAAGGCCGTGATGGCCGCTCCGCCGAGGCCTTTGCCCTGCTCGGCGAGGCTGAACGCCTGATGCACGTCTGGGATGTGCCGGCGATTTACTACCTGGCGATGATCACGCTGATGAAATGCGAGTTGTGGTTGCGCCAGGGGCAAGTCGAGCTGGCGGCGGCCTGGCTACCGCAGTTGGCAGAAACCTACGGCGAAGGGCGTGCGCTGGCGCCGGAGTTCCACCCGCAGCTGGCGCTGCACATTGATCTGCAGCAGGCCGCTCTGGAGCGTCTGCAGGGCGGGGTGGAGAGTGCCGAGCGGCGTCTGCGCGCCTTGCAACAGCGAGCACAGGGATTGGGCGGCCAACTGGTTGGCCTGGCAGCGCAGGCGCAGCTTGCCCAGCTGTTACGCCAGACCGGGCGGGCGCGCGAGGCGCAGCAACAGCTCGACAGTTGTCTTGATCTCGCGCAGGGCGGTGCGCTGCTGCCGTTCATCGAACTAGTGCAGCATCAGCCGCAGTGGCTGCGTGAGCGCCTGCAAGAACGTACATCGTCCTGTCAGGTCCGTGAAGCCTTGTTCGCACAACTTCCCACGCAGCAGCCCATCGACGAGTTGCCGGAAGCCGAGCAGGAGCCGCTTACCGATAAGCTCAGCGGCCGCGAACTGGCGGTACTGCAGCTGATTGCGCGTGGCTGTTCGAACCAGGAGATCAGCGAGCGTCTGTTCATCTCCCTGCACACGGTCAAGACCCATGCCCGGCACATCAACAGCAAGCTCGGCGTCGAACGGCGCACCCAGGCCGTCGCCCGGGCCAAGGGGTTGGGTTTGTTGCACTGAGATTGGCGCCGCTATGCCAGACAGGAGATCCAGCGCTCGTCAGCCGCGGTCGACAAAGCGTGCCTATCAGCAAGAGGTATGATTTTCGCGCAGCCTGACAAGAGGCTGCGGTTAAGCCGAGCTGGCTCCTACCTGGCGGGCGCCGTCGAACTCCACGCGCGTGGCATGCAGCAGGTCCAGGTTGTTGTGCTCCCAGGGGTGGAAGCCGGCCTTGAAGAAGTCCAGGTAGGTGCTGATCAGCGGGCGGAACACGCCTTCCTTGCCCCACATCCAACGGATGCCGTCGCGCCACACGCGCCAGTTCCACAGCAGGCCGTCGACCTTGAGCATGTGCGCCAGGCCGCGCGTGGTATCGAGTACGAAGAAGAAGGTGCTCATGATCATCGCCCGGCGCAGCAGCTTGCGGCTGCCGCATACCTGGTTGTAGACGTCGAAGGCCACCGCCTTGTGCTCGGTTTCTTCCAGCGCATGCCAGCGCCACAGGCGCTTTAGGGTCGGGTGGGCGTCGGCCATGTAGGCGTCATTTCTCAGCAAACCATCGGCCATGATCGCGGTGATGTGCTCCAGTGCTGCGGTCGCGGCCAACTGGCGCTGCGGTGAGAACTTCTTCTGGGTGTAGCGGATACGCGCACGGGCGCGCTTTTCGAAGCGCTCGACGTCGTAGCCCAGATCGCGCAGGCGCTGGCTGTATTCCAGATGTTCACGGCTGTGGTGGCCTTCCTGACCGATGAAGCCGCGAATCTGTTCCTTGAGTACCGGGTCTTCGATACGGTCGCGGAACTGACGCACCGAGTCGATGAAGAAACGCTCGCCATCGGGAAACAACACCGACATGGCATCGAAAAGGTGGGTCTTGAAGGCGTCGCCACCGTTCCAGTGGCGCGGCAGCGGGTTGGGCAGATCGAAATCCATATGCCTGGGGCGAATCTGCAATCCTTCCGGAGTGGTGCTGGCCATGAGGGCTCCATTGCACTGTTTGACTGCTTGTCACTATGAGCGCGGCGAGCGTCGGCGCACAGGTTCGTAACAGCCAAGGTTGCGGTCATATCTGGCCACTTGCTGCTGTCGGAGAAAAGTTTGGGGGTTTGGTAGGCAGCTGATCCGGCCGCTGCGGCTGAAACCGGAACCCCGATTACTGGAACCTTCAGAGAGCTTTTGCAGGCCAGGCAAAAAGTCGTGGTGGCATTCGCTGCTCGATGAGCGGGGTTGTCGGAGCGTCGTGGACAAGGTTAAGGTCTTCGAATAACGGGTCATTTGCGGCCAGCCGCCAGAACAACAAGCCCATGAAGCAAACCCTCTTCACTGCCGAACTGGTTCCAGTGGCCTACGCCGAGGCGCTGCTGGCGCTCGCCGAGGAGCTTGGCCTGGCCCGTGCCGAGCTGTTTGCCGCTGCGCGGGTACGCCCGCAAGTGCTCGGTAGCCCCAATGCGCGGTTGTCCTTTCTCGACTTTCATCTGCTGACCCAGGCCGCGCTGGAGCGTTGCGGTGAGCCGGCGCTGGGGCTGTTGCTGGGCCAGCGCCTTAACGTTTCCACCCACGGCATTCTCGGTTACGCGGTGCTGTCCAGCGCCAATCTGGGCAAAGCGCTGCAGTTCGCCCTCAAGTACTATCGGGTGCTCGGTCTGTCATTCGAACTGGAGCTGGTGGAGCAGGGAGAGGACATGCAGTTGCGCGCCGTGGAGACCTTTCCTGCGGGGCCGCAGTCGCGTTTTACCGCCGAGGGCCTGCTGACCAGCATCCACACCATCGCGCGTTTTCTCCTGGGTGAAGAACTGCAGGGCCTGGCCGTCGGTTTTGCGCATTCGGCGCCCGAATACGCCCAGCGCTATGTCGAGGTGTTCGGCGTGGCGGCGCAGTTCGAACAGCCTTACAACTGGCTGCGCGTGCCTCGGCACTATCTGCAGCGCCCCATGGCGCTGGCCAACCCGGCCACGGTGTTAATGTGCGAGCAACAGTGCGAAGCGCTGCTGGCCAGTCTCGATGTGCGGGATGGCCTGCTTACGCGACTGCGCCGCCTGTTGTTGACGCGCCCGGGTGACTTTCCCGACCTGGAAAGCGCCGCGAGCGCCCTGCACACCAGCGGCCGTAGCCTGCGCCGGCATCTGGCGCAGATGGGCACCAGCTATCAGCAGGTGCTCGACGACGTGCGCAAGCGTCTGGCTCTGCAGTACCTGACCACCACGCACTTGCCGCTTTATGAAATCGCTCATTTACTGGGCTTCAGCGACCCGTCCAATTTCCGCCGTGCATTCCGCAAATGGACCGGTAAACTGCCCGGCGACTACCGCAACGAGGTTTCCTGATGAGCACCGCCGAACGCCCCGCCCTGATTCGCGAAACCTTCCCCGTCGGGCCTTTGCAGTGCAACTGCACCATCATCGGTGACCCGATCACGAAGAAGGCCATCGTGGTCGATCCGGGCGGTAATCCCGATCTGATCATGGCGCGGCTCGAGGCCCATGGTCTGAAGGTGGTGAGCATCATTCACACGCATGCCCATCTCGATCATTTTCTCGCGTCCGGGCAGATGAAGGAGAAGACCGGCGCCACGCTGCATCTGCACAAGGATGATCAGTTCCTCTGGGACAACCTGGAGATGCAGTGCAACATGTTCGGTGTGCCCTATACGCCGGTGCCGGCACCGGATCGCTGGCTGGCCGATGACGAGGAGCTGGCCTGCGGCTGCGGCGTGGCCCTGCATACGCCCGGGCATACGCCGGGCTCGATGAGTTTCTGGTTCGCCGACGCCAAGCTGCTGATCGCCGGCGATACCCTATTCCGTCGCGGTATCGGCCGTACCGATCTGTGGGGTGGCGACTACGCCACCATCGAGCGTTCGATCAAGCAGCGTCTGTACAGCCTCGACGAGGAGGCCACCGTGGTTACCGGCCACGGCCCGGACACTCGCCTGGGCGAGGAGATGCGCGAGAACCCCTTTATTCGCGCGTGACAGGGCACTAATGGCGGTACGCTGACTCAAATGGCCATCATCCACCGTTCATGGAGATGCCTTCATGTTCCGCCTTTCCCTGATTGCCCTTTGCTCCTCTGCGTTACTGCTCACTGGTTGCGCCTCGCAGAATCCGTATGACCAGAGTGCGCCGAGCTCCAATCGCACCGCCACCTATGGCGGGATCGGTGCGTTGGCCGGTGCGGCTGCCGGCGCCCTGATCAATCATGACAACCGCGGCAAGGGCGCGCTGATCGGCGCGGCGGTGGCGGGTGCCGCCGCGGCGGGCTATGGCTACTACGCCGACAAGCAGGAAGAAGAGCTGCGTCGCAGCATGCAGGGCACGGGCGTCGAAGTGCAGCGCCAGGGCGACGTGATCCAGCTGATCATGCCCGGCAACATCACCTTTGCCACCGACTCGGCGCAAATCGCCAGCAGCTTCTACCAGCCGTTGAACAACCTGGCCAACTCCTTCCGCCAGTACAACCAGAACAGCATCGAGGTGGTCGGGCATACCGACAGCACCGGTTCGCACAGCCACAACATGGCGCTGTCGCAACGCCGCGCACAGAGCGTGGCCGATTACCTGCTGGCGCAGGGTGTCGACCCCAGTCGCCTGAGCACCCGCGGCATGGGGCCGGATCAACCGGTGGCGAGCAATGCCACGACAGATGGCCGCGCGCAGAACCGTCG
Organism: Ectopseudomonas mendocina; assembly: GCF_016008875.1. GTDB lineage: Bacteria > Pseudomonadota > Gammaproteobacteria > Pseudomonadales > Pseudomonadaceae > Aquipseudomonas. Next base: position 61,350 of record NZ_JADTQG010000002.1, on the reverse strand, counting down.
TGTCGAGGTCACACTGCGGCCGTTGCCCGGCGTGCAGTGACCTACGCGTATCGGCCCGACCTGCTCTAGATCGCAGTCCTTACCCGCTCAGGCTGATAAGCTTGGGCGGAACTTCGCCGCGCCCTGGCGGTTCGAAGGCTGTGGCATGTCTGCCCGATACCAAGAAATCCTAAGGAAACGTTATGAAGACCAGACGTAATCTGATCGCAGCCACTGCGCTCATGGCCATGCTGGCTGGCTGCACCACCAATCCCTACACCGGCGAAAGCCAGGCTGGCAAGGCCGGCATCTATGGCGGTATCGGCGCTGCGACCGGAGCGGTGATCGGCGCTGCCACGTCGAGCAAGAAGGACCGCACCAAAGGCGCGCTGATCGGTGCTGCCGTCGGTGGCGCCGCCGGCGGTGGTTATGGCTATTACGTCGATACCCAGGAAGCCAAGCTGCGTCAGACCCTGCAGGGCACGGGCGTGCAGGTGCAACGCAATGGCGATGATCTGAAACTGATCATGCCCGGCAACATCACCTTCGCCAGCAACTCGGCAGATATCTCCAGCAGCTTCTACCCGACTCTCAATTCGCTGGTGCTGGTGTTCAAGGAGTTCGACAAGAACGGCGTGAACATCGTCGGCCACACCGACAGCACTGGTTCGCAGGAGCTGAACCAGAGCCTGTCGCAACGTCGCGCGCAGAGCGTGGCCAACTACCTGACCGGCAACGGTGTGCCCGGCCAGCGTATCTCCGCATACGGCGCCGGCCCGAGCCAGCCGATCGCGAGCAACGCCAGCGACGCAGGCCGTGCGCAGAACCGTCGCGTCGAGATCAACCTGCGTCCGCTGTAACGCCGCTCAGTCTCGCTCGAAGCCTCCCGACGGGAGGCTTTTTCATATCCGCCGTTAGCTTCTGCTGCGTCGCCACACGGCATGAAAGAAGGCGTTTTCGCCAATATTCCGGACCGCCCGTCGAGTCCCTTCTGGCCAAAGGCCATCCATTCCAAACCTGACTAGAATGCCTGCTAAGGTTCAGTGCAGCCCACGCACGGATGACCTGTGCGCGTTGGTTCTGGATGACCGAGGGAGAGCGAATGGACGACAGAGCTGTCGAGCGGCCGCCAAGGCCCTGGATACCGCTACTGGTTGCCTTGAGTCTGTTGTTCGGGCTGGGGGGCCTGATCTTCTGGCAATGGAGCGTCTTGCAGGAGCGGGAGCGGGAGGAGAGCCAGCAGCGCTTTCAGCTCGAAGCGCAGGATATCGGCCAGCGGGTCGTGGCGCGGATGCAGGCCTATGAAATGGCGCTGCGTGGCGTGTCCGGGCTGATGACCGGCAGCGACCGCGTGTCGCCCGTTGAATGGCAGCGTGCGCTGGACCAGCTGCAGTTGCAGGACCGCTACCCTGGTATTCAGGCCGTAGCCTGGTCGCGTTACCTGACGGCTGAGCAATTACCTGATTTTCGCGCCGAGGTGCTGGCCGACGGGCGGCTCGACTATCAGATGTTCCCGGCGCAAGAGCGCGAACACTACCTGCCGATCGATTACGTGAGCCCCCTGGATTGGCGAAACCGGCGCGTGCTGGGGTTCGACATGCTCAGCGAGCCGACTCGCCTGGACGCCATCGAGCGCAGCATCGAGAGTGGCGAGGCGAGCCTGAGCGGGCCTGTGGTGCTACGTCAGGAAATCGATGTCAACGTGCAGCAGGGCGTGCTCCTGTTCCTCCCGGTCTTCCGTCCGGGTGTGCCCCTCAATACGGCGGAGCAGCGTCGTGAGGCCTTGCTGGGAGTGGTGCATGGCGCCTTTCGCAGCCATGACCTGATGGAGGGCATTCTCGGCGCCCAGACCCGGCTTTTCGATATCGTCCTGACGGACCTGCAAGCGCCGGATACGGATCTGCTCGCTGGTGAAAGCCAGCCCAACGGCTGGCAACCGAAGTTTCGCGATCACCTGGAACTGCCGCTATATGGCCGGGTCTGGAGCCTGGATGTGATCGGCACGGTCGAGTACGAGCGCAATCTGATCGATCGAACAGGTACCCTGGGGTTGTGGGCCGGCTTCGCTGCGACCGTGCTGCTGGCGCTTCTGGTCGGCGGCTATCTCTACCAGCGTGAGCGCAAGCTGCACCTCAGCGAAAAAAACGCGGTCAAGCTGCGGGAGCGTGAAGAACGTTTTCGCCTGCTTGTCGAGCGCCTGCCGGTGGCGACTCTGCTGTGCGACGACAAGGGCCGTATCGAAATGGCCAACCGCAGCGCCGCCGAGCTGTTCGATTGCCCGCTCAATGCGTTGCCGGGTGAAACCATACTGCGGGTGCTGCCCAATATCGAATCGCCGAGAGACCTGCATGAGCAGTTGGCCGAGGGCGACGAGCGCATCGTGCGTACGTTACGTGGCGAGTCGATTCCGGTCAGCATCAGCCTCAATCCGCTGCACGAGGGCAGTAGCTACCTGATCAATCTGGTGGATCTGCGCGCCCGAAAGGTGGCCGAAGAACGCTTCCGTCTGGTGGTCGAAGCCTCGCCCAACGCCATTGTGCTGGTCGACGGTCTGGGGCGCATCGCCATGGTCAATCGGCAGACCGAGCTGTTGTTCGGCTACGAGCGCCAGATGCTGCTTGGCGAACCGGTGGAACTGCTCTTGCCAGCCGCACAGCGCGGTGGGCATGTGGCGCTGCGTCGTGGTTACCAGGCCATGCCCGAGCAGCGCCGTATGGGAGGCAATCGCGAACTGTTCGGGCTGCACCGCGAAGGTCGGATGATCCCTCTGGAAGTCGGCCTGTCGCCGATTCGCAGCGGCGATGAAAACCTGGTTCAGGCGGTGATCATCGACATCAGCGAGCGCAAGGCCGCCGAGCAGAAACTGCGTGAGCAGGCCGAGCAACTGTTGTTGGCCAACCGCTATAAATCCGAGTTTCTCGCCAATATGTCCCACGAGCTGCGCACGCCGCTCAACAGCATCCTGATCCTCAGCGATCAGCTGCGGCAGAACCTGGCCGGCAATCTCACCGAGAAGCAGACCAAGCACGCCGATATCGTGCACCGCGCCGGCAGCGATCTATTGCAGTTGATCAACGATGTGCTCGACCTGGCCAAGGTCGAGTCCGGGCGCATGCAGCTCAAACTCGAGCCGATCAACATGCAGGACGTGCTGGTGGAGCTGGATGCCAGTCTGCGGCCGATGGCCGAGCTCAAGGGGCTGCGGTTGCACACCGAGCTGGAGGCCGGCGTACCTCGGGTTATCCACACCGATCGCGTGCGCCTGCATCAGATATTGCGCAACCTGCTGTCCAATGCGCTGAAGTTCACCGATCAGGGCGAAGTCACGCTCAGTGTCAGTAGCCAGGGCCGTCAGGAGGACGAGCGCGAGTTGCTCTGCTTCAGTGTGCGTGACACCGGCATTGGCATCGATCCGGCTCAGCATGAACAGGTATTCCAGGCCTTCCAGCAGATCGACGGCTCCATCAGTCGGCGTTTCGGCGGCACCGGGTTGGGGTTGGCCATCACCCGTCAACTGGTACTGGCGCTGGATGGCGACATCAGCCTGCAGAGTGCACCCGGGCAGGGCGCTGTCTTCACGGTTCGTCTACCGGTTCAGGCCGGTTCGCTCAGTATCGAGGCGCCGATCGAGGGGCCGCAGCGCGCCGGCGACGGACCGCCGCTGCTGATCATCGAGGACGACGTCAATTTCGCCGCCGTGATCGCCGAAGAGGCCCACACTCACGGCTTCTCGAGCGTGCACTGCCGCACGGGGCTGCAGGCCCTCGGGCTGTTGCAGCAGGAGTCCTTCAACGCGGTGATCCTCGACATCCTGCTCCCCGATCTCAGTGGCTGGCAGCTTTTCCGTCGTCTGCGTGCACAGCCGACCCACCGCCACACGCCGGTGCATATCATCTCCTGCGTCCCGCAGCCGGCTGGCTGGAACGATGACGGTACGCGCTACCTGGTCAAGCCTATCGGCCGCGACGAGCTGGAGCAGGTGTTCATCGACCTGCAGCATGGCGCCCAGCAGGGGCAGGCGTTGCTGCTGGTGGAAGATGTCGAGGTGGAGCGCGAGCACTACCGCGAGCAACTCACTGAACTGGGCTTTCAGGTCACCGCCTGCGCCGATGGCGAGCAGGCGCGCGCGGCCTATGCGCAGGGGCCGTTCTTTGCGCTGGTAGTGGACCTGGACCTGCCGGATCAGGACGGCTTCGCCCTGCTCGAGAGCCTGAACCAGTTGCGACCATTGCAGGGCATGCGTGTGGTGATCAACACGGGGGTGGACGTCACCCAGCAGACGCTGCAGCGGCTGCGCCGCTACAGCGCGGTGGTGGTACGCAAGCATGGCGATGACACCGGCGCGCTGTGTCAGGCGGTGCAGGGCTTCCTCGGTGACGTGCGTGCGCCGCAACCGGCCAATGCGCCCAGCCTGCTGCAGGGCAAACGCATCCTGCTGGTGGATGACGATGTGCGTAACGTCTATGCGCTGACGGCGTTGCTGGATGAAGTGGGATTGCGCGTCAGTTCCGCCAAGGATGGCATCGAGGCCATCGCCAGCTACCAGCGCGACCCCTTTGATCTGATCCTGATGGACATGGCCATGCCCAACATGGATGGTTATACAGCCACGCGCCTGCTCAAGCAGGAGCATGGCTGCGTAATCCCGATCATCGCGCTCACGGCTCATGCCATGAAAGGTGACCGGGAGAAGTGCATCACCGCCGGGGCGGACGATTACATGGCCAAGCCGATCAAGCGCGATGAGCTGCTGGCGCTGCTGGAGCGTTGGCTGGGGATGCCATCCCTACCTTCCTCCGACGATGGACTAACCTGATGGTGGGAGTGAGTCGTGCAAGGGCAGATGGATAGGGGAGTGACGATGGCCCAGGCGCAGAGCAAGAACGCCGCCGTACCCGCCAAGCAGGTTCTGCTGGTGGTCGATGATCGTATGGAAAACCTCGAGGCCATGCAGGCGCTGCTCGAGGATGGTGAGTGGCAACTGCGCTGCGCCAGTTCCGGCGAGGAAGCGCTGCGCTGCCTGCTCGAAGAGGATGTCGGGCTGGTGCTGCTCGACGTGCAGATGCCGGGTATGGACGGCTTCGAAGTCGCTCGGCTGATGCGCGGCAACCCACGTACGCGGCTGACGCCGATCATCTTCGTTTCCGCCATCGCCCAGACTCATGACGCGGTACTGCGCGGTTACAGCTCCGGCGCCGTGGATTTCGTCCTCAAACCCTTCGATCCCAGTGTGCTGCGGCACAAGATCCACAGCCTGCTGGAGCACGAGCACAATCGCTGCGAGTTGCAGGCACTGTCGCAGCAGCTGGAACGAGCGCGAGCCTTCAATGCCTCGGTGCTGGACAATGCCGCCGAGGGCATTCTGGTGGTGGGTGAGGACGGCCGCATCCAGTTCGCCAATCCGGCCATGGCGCAGATGCTCGATGGCGAGGTGGGCGACCTGGAGGGCGTCGACCTGCTGTCGTTCCTGAAGAATCCGGCCAGCGAAGGTGGCTGGCTGCAGTCCGAGTTCTACCGGCACTTCAAACGCGATGCGACTTACCGCGTGCACGAAGCGATGATGCGAACGTTCAAGGGCGGTTGCCTGCCGGTGGCGCTGTCGTGCTCGCCGTTACCCCGGCAACAGCGCGCCATGGTACTGATCGCCCTGGACATGTCAGTGGTGCGCAACCTGCATGCGCAGCTGGAGTCGCAAGCGGTGACCGATTCGCTGACTGGCCTGCTCAATCGTCGAGGTTTTCATCAGGCGCTGGAGTCGGCGCTGGCGCGTATCGAGCGCAGCGGCCAGCGGGTCGCGGTGCTGTATCTCGATCTGGACGGATTCAAGCGCATCAACGACTCGCTCGGCCACGATGTCGGCGACCAGTTGCTGCGTCGTGTCGGTGAGCAGCTCAAGGCCTGTCTGCGCCCGTATGACAGCCTGGCGCGCATCGGCGGTGACGAGTTCACCGCGCTGCTGGACAACCTCGGCCATCCCGAGGACGCGGCCAAGGTCGCGGAGAAGCTGATCGAGCTGGTCTCGGTGCGCCACACCCTCGATGGCGTGGACTTCACCCTGGGCGCCAGCGTCGGCATCGCCTGTTTTCCCGAGTGCGGTCAGAGCGTCGAGGGCCTGCTGCGCTCCGCCGACATGGCGATGTATGAGGCCAAGCGCGCCGGTCGCCAGCAGTACCGTTTCTTTTCCCCTGAGATGAATGGCCGCGCGCGGTCGCGGCTGATGCTCGAGGAGAGCCTGCGCCACGCCATCGAGAACGATGATTTCGTGCTGGTCTATCAACCGCAGTTCCAGCTGGAAACCGGCCGCCTGCGGGGGTTCGAGGCCCTGCTGCGCTGGCAGCACCGCGTCGCCGGTACCGTCGCGCCGAACGTGTTCATTCCGCTGCTCGAGGAAACCCGCCTGATCAACCGTGTCGGCGACTGGATCTTCCGCGAAGGCGCCAGGCAACTGGCGGACTTCAAGCAGCAGTTCGGCGAGGACATGGTGCTCAGTCTCAACGTCAGCCCGGTGCAGTTCGGCATGCCGCAACTGGTCACCGACCTGCAGCGGGTGCTCGATGCCCACGGCCTCAAGCCCAGCCAGCTGGAGGTGGAGGTCACCGAGAGCGCATTGATGCAGGATCTGGAGCTGACCCAGGCGCAGTTGCGTCATCTGCGCGAGCTGGGGGTGAAGATCGCAATCGACGACTTTGGCACCGGCTACTCGTCACTGGCGTACCTGCGTCATTTCGAGCTGGATACGCTGAAGATCGACCGTCTGTTCATCTCCAACATGCTCGATTCACCGCGTGATGCCGCGGTGGTCAGCACCATCATCGATCTGGGCCGGCACCTGGGGCTGGAAGTCATCGCCGAAGGCGTCGAAACCCAGGAGCAGCGCGAATGGCTGACGCGGCATCACTGCACCATCATGCAGGGCTTTCTGGTGGCGCCGGGCGTGCCGGCCAGCAGCGCGTTGCAGGTGCCGGCCCAGCTGGATTGGAGCAGGCTGCCCCTGCCGCGCGGCGATGAATGAAGCGCCGCTGGCGCTTCAGGCTTGTCGGTGCAGGCTGGCGAGCTCGGCGTCCTTCTCTTCCCACAGGCGGTTGACCCACTGCTGGAAGGCCAGACGGTAGTCGCTGTCCTGATCGTAGTTGCGACCGATGAATTCGCGGGGAATGTCGACCTGCCTGAAGTTCACCTGCACGGCATCCAGACGGCCGCAGAGCAGGTCCCAGAAGCCCGGCACGCCATGCGGGTAGTGGATGGTGACGTTGACGATGGCGTGCAGTTGCTCGCCCATCGCATCGAGCACGAAGGCGATGCCGCCAGCCTTGGGTTTCAGCAGGTGCTGGAACGGTGACTGCTGCTGCGCATGCTTGGCCGGGGTCAGTCGCGTGCCTTCGAGGAAGTTGAACACCGCTACCGGGTTGCTCTTGTAACGCGCGCAGGCACGGCGCGTGGTGGCCAGGTCCTGGCCGCGCTTTTCCGGGTACTTGGCCAGGTATTCCTTGCTGAAGCGCTTCATGAAGGGAAACTCCAGTGCCCACCAGCACAGGCCGATCACCGGCACCCAGATCAGCTCCTGCTTGAGGAAGAACTTCAGCAGCGGCATGCGTCGGTTGAGCTGGTACTGCAGCACCAGGATGTCCACCCAGCTCTGGTGATTGCTGGTCACCAGGTAGGAGTGGCGTGTATCGAAGCGTTCCAGGCCCTGGACGTTCCAGTCGATATGGCCGACTAGGCGCATCCAGAACTTGTTCACGTCGATCCAGCTTTCCGCGATGCCATGCATGATGAAGCGCAACGCACGCTGGGCGGGTGCGAAGGGCAGCAGCAACTTGAGCAGGGCGACGAAGAACAGCGGCCAGCACCAGAACAGCGTGTTCAGAGCCAGTAGCAGGCTCGCAATCAGGCCGCGCAGCGGCGCGGGAAGAAAGTGCAGCATCGGGCGAACGCCTCCGTAGGCAGGCTGCACGCCCGGCGGGCAGCCTGAGAATGGGGCTTTCTCTGTGCCCCGTATCGGTCGAAAGAGCTGCGGCGTCCGTGCAACAAGCTGGTTCGGCGCCAAGGTTAACGCTTGTGCACTGACCTGCAAGTGCCAGTGTTGACCATCCGGTTCCGGTAGTCGCAAAAGCCCAAACCCTAGCCGGATGCAATCCTGGGAAGGCTGGCCCAGCGCTCCCAGGTTGCCTCCGGACCGATTGCATCCCTGTTGCCGGCCGCTTGATCTCAGCTCGGCAAGTCGGCTGCCTGGATCGCGGTGAGGGCGATGGTGTAGACGATATCGTCGACCAGGGCACCGCGCGACAGATCGTTCACCGGTTTGCGCAGGCCCTGCAGCATCGGGCCGACACTGATGCAGTCGGCGCTACGCTGTACGGCTTTGTAGGTAGTGTTGCCGGTATTCAGGTCAGGGAACACGAACACCGTGGCGCGGCCGGCCACCGGGCTGTTGGGCGCCTTCTGCCGGCCGACGCTTTCGATGGCGGCGGCGTCGTACTGCAGCGGGCCGTCGAGCAAGAGATCCGGGCGCTTCTCGCGGGCCAGGCGGGTAGCGGCGCGTACCTTTTCCACTTCCTCGCCGCTACCGGAGTCGCCGGTGGAGTAGCTGAGCATGGCCACGCGCGGCGGGATGCCGAAGGCCAGTGCCGAGTTGGCGCTCTGCAGGGCGATCTCGGCCAGTTGCTCGGCATTCGGGTCCGGGTTCACGGCACAATCACCGTAGACCAGCACCTGGTCCGGCAGCAGCATGAAGAACACCGAGGAAACCAGATTGTAACCCGGTGCGGTCTTGATCAGCTGCAGCGCCGGGCGAATGGTATTGGCCGTTGTATGGATTGCGCCGGAAACCAGGCCGTCCACTTCATCCAGCGCCAGCATCATGGTGCCGAGCACCACGGTGTCTTCCAGTTGCGCCTCGGCCATCGGCGCGTTGAGGCCTTTGCCCTTGCGCAACTCGACCATCGGCTCGACGTAGCGACCGCGAATCAGGTCCGGATCGAGAATTTCCAGGCCTTCCGGCAGCTCGATACCCTGTGCCCGGGCGACTGCGTGCACCTCTTCCGGCTTGGCCAACAGCACGCAGCGGGCGATGCCGCGGGCCTGGCAGATGGCTGCCGCCTGCACGGTACGCGGTTCGCTGCCTTCGGGCAGGACGATGCGCTTGGCCGCGGCCTTGGCTCGTTGCACCAGTTGATAACGGAAGGCCGGCGGCGACAGGCGCAGCTCGCGCGGCGTGCCGCAGCGGTTGGCCAGCCAGTCATGGTCGATATGGCCGGCGACGAAGTCGGAGACCTTGCTCGCACGCTCGCGGTCATCCAGCGGGATTTCCTTGTTCAAACGGTTGAGGTTGGTGGCCGTGTCATAGGAGCCGGTGCTCACCGTCATCACCGGCAGGCCGCTGGCCAGAGCGCCCTGACATAATTCCATGATGCGTGGATCCGGGGCGAAATCGCTGCACAGCAGCAGGCCGGCCAGGGGCACGCCATTCATCGCCGCCAGGCTGGCGGAGAGAATGATGTCGTCGCGATCACCCGGCGTCACCACCAGGGTGCCGGGCTTGAGCAACTGCACGCTGTTGGCCACGGCGCGGGCACAGAGCACGATCTTCATCATGCGCCGTTGCTCGTAGTCACCGGCGTTGAGGATGCGTGCGCCAAGCAGCTCGGCGATGTCCTTGGTGCGCGGCGCGTTCAGTTCTTCCTGCCAGGGAATGCAGCCCAGCAGGCGGAAGTTCTCGGTCTTGATCAGTGGCGAAAAACCTTCCAGGCGTTCGGCGAAGGCTTCGATGCCATCCTCGCTACGCACCTTGTTGAGGATCACACCGAGCACCTTCGGGTCCTTCGGGCCGCCGAACAACTGCGCCTGGATTTCGATGCGGTCGGACAGTTCTGTGAGGCTTTCGTCTTCCGGTGCGCTGACCAGGATCACGTCGGCGTCCAGGCTCTTGGCCAGGTGGAAGTTGACCCGTGCGGCGTAGCTGGCGTGGCGCGTTGGCACCATGCCTTCGACGATGACCACGTCCTTGTCCACGGCAGCCTGCTGGTAGAGGCTGATGATCTCTTCCAGCAATTCATCCAGCTGGCCGTCGCCGAGCATGCGCTCGACATGGCTGAGCGGCAGCGGCTTGGGCGAGTTCAGACCATGGGTGCGCGCGACCAGTTCGCTGGAGCGCTCCGGGCCGAGGTCGCCCGCATGCGGCTGGGCGATGGGCTTGAAGAAACCGACCTTGAGGCCGCTGCGCTCCAGTGCGCCGACCAGCCCCAGGCTGATTGAGGTAAGACCGACACCGAAACCGGTGGGGGCGATGAAGAAGGTATGCATGAATAAACCTCAGTCGAGCAGGGCAAGGGTATCGAGGGCGATCTGCCGCTCTTCGTTGGTCGGCACCACCAACACGCGGGTATGACCGTCGGCGTGGATCGCACCCGCGACGCCACGCACGCAACGGGCGTTGGCCTCGGCATCGAGTTTCAGGCCGAGCAGGCTCACGTGGTCGAGCGTCTTGCTGCGAATCAGCGCCGAGTTCTCGCCGATACCGCCGGTGAAGATCAGCCCGTCGAGGCGACGCAGTGCGCAGCTCATCGAGGCCAGTGATTTGGCCAGGCGGTAGCAAAACACCTCGATAGCCAGGCTGGCGCCGATGTGTCCCTGATCGCGCGCCTGCTCCAGGGTACGCATGTCGTTGGACAGGCCGGACAGGCCGAGCAGGCCGCTGTCCTTGTTGAGCATGCTGTCGATCTGCTCCAGGCTCCAGCCCAGAGTGCGCGACAGATGGCTGTGCAAGTTGGGGTCGACATCGCCGCTGCGCGTGCCCATCACCAGGCCTTCCAGCGGTGTCAGGCCCATGCTGGTGTCGCGGCTGTGGCCGTTCTCCACGGCGCAGGTGGAGCTGCCATTGCCCAGATGTGCGACCAGCCAGCTGCTGGCGTCGAATGCCAGGCCGCTCATTTGTGCGGCCTGGCAGCTGACGTAGCGATGACTGGTACCGTGGAAACCGTAGCGACGCACGCCGTGTTCGGCGTAGAGCGCCTGCGGCACGGCGTAGCGGTAGGCGTGCTCGGGCAGGCTCTGGTGGAAGGCGGTGTCGAATACGGCCACCTGCACCAGGTCGGGGAACAGCTTCATCGCCGCTTCGATGCCCTGCAGGTTGGCCGGATTGTGTAGCGGCGCCAGTGGCGCGATACGACGGATCGCCTGCAGGCTGGCGGCATCCAGGCGCGTGGCGCCGGAGAAATGTTCGCCGCCATGCACCACGCGATGGCCAATGCCGTGCAGCTCGCCGGCGGCGGCCTGCTGCACGATGGGCAGCAGATGAGACAGGGCCAGGCGATGGTCGGCGCCTGGCAGCACCAGGCTGTCCTTGTGTTCGCCCTGTTGCCAGTGCAGCACCGCCTCGGGGCTGCCCAGGCGTTCGGCCAGGCCGCTGAGCATGAAGGTTTCCTGCGCTTCGTTGACCAGGGCGAACTTGATCGACGAACTGCCGCAGTTGATCACCAGAATGTTGCGTGCAGACATTTAAGCTTCCTTGAAGTCATCGTGCGACCGATCCAGGGCGCACCAGCCGCAGGGGAAGAAACTACCCTGCCTGGCCTGGCGCTGCCCGGGATCGAGTACCCAGGGCCGATTCTGCCAGGGCGGTCGGTGACGCACATGCTGAGTATGGCCACAAGATAAGACTGCCACCCAGTCGCCGTGCTCGTCCTGACGAAAATCAAGGATTCGCACGACCCGTTTGTCCGGGCTCGGGTCGCAATCCCGGCTGGCCTTGGTTAGACTTGGTCGTTCATTTATCTTTCGCAAAAGGTCTCCCCATGCTGATCGCCGCCAACAAGGCCGTCTCCATCGACTATACCCTGACCAACGATGCCGGTGAGGTGATCGACAGCTCCGCTGGCGGCGCGCCGCTGGTTTATCTGCATGGTGCCGGCAACATCATCGCCGGCCTGGAAAAGGCCCTGGCCGGCAAGAAGGCCGGTGACGACGTCGAAGTCTCCGTCGAGCCGGAAGAAGCCTACGGCGAATACAGCGCCGAGCTGGTCGCTACCCTGAGCCGCGCCATGTTCGAAGGCGTCGACACCCTGGAAGTGGGCATGCAGTTCCACGCTTCCGGCCCGGACGGTAGCATGCAGATCGTCACCATTCGTGATATCGACGGCGACGACGTGACCGTCGACGGCAACCACCCGCTGGCTGGCCAGCGCCTGAACTTCAAGGTCAAGGTCGTCAGCGTGCGTGACGCCAGCGAAGAGGAAGTGGCTCACGGTCACATCCACGGCGAAGGTGGTCACCACCACTGACAGGGCGAGTTGCCGGTCAGGCGACTTGCGGTCGTACCTACCGGGTCAACCGCTGCTAAGCTCAAGTTTGTGATTAAGGCGCCTCAGGGCGCCTTTTTCACGCATGGCGGCTTGCCTGATCGAGCCGCCTCTAGGATTACCGGGCGTTGCGCCCGCTGCACTGAATTCGCTGAGGAAGTTCGTCATGAGTGCCTTTCACGATCTCAATCTGCGTGCGCTGGATGGCCAGGAACTGCCGTTGGCGCCTTACAAGGGCCAGGTGGTGCTGGTGGTCAATGTCGCCTCCAAGTGCGGTTTGACGCCTCAGTACGCCGGGCTGGAAAAGCTCTATCAGCAATACAAAGGCAACGGCTTCACCGTGCTCGGCGTGCCCTGCAATCAGTTCGCCGGCCAGGAGCCCGGCAGCGAGGACGAAATCCGTTCGTTCTGCAGCCTCAACTATGGTGTGACCTTCCCGCTGGGTAGCAAGCTGGAGGTCAACGGCCCCGGTCGCCACCCGCTGTATCGCCTGCTGGCGGGCGAGGGCGCGGAGTTCCCCGGCGAAATCACCTGGAACTTCGAGAAGTTCCTGGTCGGCCAGGACGGCCGCGTGCTGGCGCGTTTCTCGCCGCGCACCACGCCGGACGATCCGGCGCTGGTCCAGGCCATCGAAAAGGCACTCGGCCTTTAGGTCCTGGCTCCTGCGTTCTCGATCCGAGGCGCAGGTGAGGCTAATCGGCCAAATCCACGGCCGTTTCCTCCCGTACTCTTGTTCGCAGAGCCGCCCGGTTGCTTAATCGGGCGACTGCCCAGGAGTGCGCCCATGACCAGCTTTCCCCACGAGCAACGCCCGCCATGGCTTCACCGGCCGAACTGCGTGCGCTGATCGAAAGCCGCCGCGCGGTACGCCGCTTCACTACCGAACCGGTACCTGAGACGGTGATTCGCGATTGCCTGGAGCTGGCCGTGCTGGCGCCGAACTCCTGCAACCTGCAGCCCTGGAGCTTTCAGGTGATTCGCGATGCGGGGCTGCTGGCGCAGTTGCACCCGGTGTGCATGAGCCAGAACGCCGCCCGTGCGCCCCTGATCATCGCCGTGCTGGCGCGCCCGGATACCTGGCGTCAGGCCTGCCGCAACGTCATCGACTATTGGCCCGAAGCGCAAGTGCCGGCGCGCATTCGCAGCTTCTACAGCAAGACTGCGCCGTTCCAGTACAACCAGGGGCCGTTGGGCCTGCTGGGACTGTTCAAGCGTCAGTTGGTGCGTCTGATGGCCTTGCGCAAGCCTCTGATGCGCAAGCCCAACAGCAAGGCCGATATGCGCCTGTGGGCGGTGAAGTCCACTGCGCTGGCTGCCGAAAATCTGATGCTCGCTTTCCAGAGTCATGGCTATGCCACCTGTCCGATGGAAGGTTTCGATGAAGTGCGTTTGCGCCGCGTGCTGGACATTCCGCGCCAGGCCATTCCGATCATGCTCCTGGCCGTCGGGCGCCAGGGCGAGAAGGGCGTGTACAACCCTCGCCTGCGTTTTCCGCTGGAGCAGCAGGTGATCTGGCGCTGATCTGGGTCAACTCGTCGTCTCTTGAATACGGCGTAATCGTCCTTATCTAGTCTTCATCTCGGCGGGTATCGGTTTTCGGGGAGGTAGTCCCGGCCCGCCATTCTGGAGGAAGGACATATGCGTATCGACCGTTTGACCAGCAAGTTGCAACTTGCACTTTCCGACGCCCAGTCGGTGGCCGTGGGCATGGACCACGCCGCCATCGAGCCGCTGCACCTGATGCAGGCGCTGCTCGAGCAGCAGGGCGGTTCGATCAAGCCGCTGCTGATGCAGGTGGGCTTCGATATCAACAGCCTGCGCCAGGGCCTGACCCGCGAGCTGGACCAGCTCGGCAAACTGCAGAACCCCACCGGCGACATCAACCTGTCGCAGGATCTGGCGCGCCTGCTCAACCAGGCCGACCGTCTGGCGCAGCAGAAGGGCGACCAGTTCATTTCCAGCGAGCTGGTGCTGCTCGCCGCCATGGACGAGAACACCAAGCTGGGCAAGCTGCTGCTCGGCCAGGGCGTATCGAAGAAGGCGCTGGAAAATGCCATCGCCAACCTGCGCGGCGGCCAGGCAGTGAATGATCCCAACGTTGAGGAATCGCGCCAGGCGCTGGACAAGTACACCGTCGACCTGACCAAGCGCGCCGAGGACGGCAAGCTCGACCCGGTGATCGGCCGTGACGACGAGATTCGCCGCACCATCCAGGTGTTGCAGCGCCGTACCAAGAACAACCCGGTGCTGATCGGTGAGCCCGGCGTGGGCAAGACCGCCATCGCCGAGGGCCTGGCCCAGCGCATCATCAACGGCGAAGTACCCGATGGCCTCAAGGACAAGCGCCTGCTGTCGCTGGACATGGGCTCGCTGATCGCCGGCGCCAAGTTCCGCGGCGAATTCGAGGAGCGCCTGAAGGCCGTGCTCAACGAGCTGTCCAAGCAGGAAGGGCGCATCATCCTGTTCATCGACGAGCTGCACACCATGGTCGGCGCCGGCAAGGCCGAGGGCGCGATGGATGCCGGCAACATGCTCAAGCCGGCGCTGGCCCGTGGCGAGCTGCACTGTGTCGGCGCTACCACGCTGGACGAGTACCGCCAGTTCATCGAGAAGGACGCCGCGCTGGAGCGCCGCTTCCAGAAAGTGCTGGTGGATGAGCCTAGCGAGGAAGACACCATTGCCATCCTCCGTGGCCTAAAGGAGCGCTACGAGGTGCACCACGGCGTGACCATCACCGATGGCGCGATCATCGCCGCGGCCAAGCTTAGTCATCGCTACATCACCGACCGCCAGCTACCGGACAAGGCCATCGACCTGATCGACGAGGCCGCCAGCCGCATCCGCATGGAAATCGACTCCAAGCCCGAGGAGCTCGATCGCCTGGATCGCCGCCTGATCCAGCTGAAGATCGAGCGCGAGGCGCTGAAGAAGGAAGACGACGACGCGGCGCTCAAACGCCTGGAAAAGCTCAAGGAAGACATCGTCCGTCTGGAGAAGGAATACGCCGACCTGGATGAAATCTGGAAGTCGGAGAAAGCCGAGGTGCAAGGTTCGGCGCAGATCCAGCAGAAGATCGAGCAGGCCAAGACCGAGCTCGAGGCCGCGCGGCGCAAGGGCGACCTCAATCGCATGGCCGAGCTGCAGTACGGGGTGATCCCGGATCTGGAGCGCAGCCTGCAGATGGTCGACCAGCACGGCAAGAGCGAGAACCAGTTGCTGCGCAACAAGGTCACCGACGAGGAAATCGCCGAGGTCGTGTCCAAGTGGACCGGCATTCCAGTGAGCAAGATGCTCGAAGGCGAGCGCGAAAAACTGCTGAAGATGGAAGGCCTGCTGCACCAGCGGGTGATCGGCCAGGACGAAGCGGTGGTCGCCGTGGCCAACGCTGTGCGCCGTTCCCGCGCAGGCCTGGCCGACCCCAACCGGCCGAGCGGCTCGTTCCTCTTCCTCGGCCCGACCGGGGTGGGCAAGACCGAGCTGTGCAAGGCGCTGGCCGAGTTTCTCTTCGACACCGAAGAGGCGCTGGTGCGCATCGACATGTCCGAGTTTATGGAGAAGCACAGCGTCGCCCGTCTGATCGGTGCGCCGCCCGGCTACGTAGGCTATGAAGAGGGCGGTTATCTGACCGAAGCGGTGCGTCGCAAGCCGTACTCGGTGGTGCTGATGGACGAGGTGGAGAAGGCTCACCCCGACGTGTTCAACGTGCTGTTGCAGGTGTTGGAAGATGGCCGCCTGACCGATAGCCATGGGCGCACCGTGGACTTCAAGAACACCGTGATCGTGATGACCTCCAACCTGGGGTCGGCGCAGATTCAGGAGCTGGTCGGCGACAGAGAGGCGCAGCGAGCGGCGGTGATGGATGCGGTGAGCAGCCACTTCCGTCCCGAGTTCATCAACCGTATCGACGAGGTGGTGGTGTTCGAGCCGCTGGGTCGCGAGCAGATCGCCGGTATTGCCGAGATTCAGCTGCAGCGTCTGCGTGGCCGCCTGGCCGAGCGCGAGCTGAGTCTGGAGCTGACGCCGGAGGCGCTGGACAAGCTGATCGCCGTCGGTTACGACCCGGTGTATGGCGCGCGTCCGCTCAAGCGCGCGATCCAGCGCTGGATCGAAAACCCGCTGGCGCAGCGCATCCTGGCTGGCGACTTCGCGCCCGGCGCGCAGGTCAAGGCCAAGGTGGACGGCGAGGAAATCGTCTTCGCCTGATCGCTTGCCGCGTAAACGCAAGGCCCGCCAATTTGGCGGGCCTTTGTGTTTCAGGTTGCACGATTTCGTGTAGGAGCGGATTTATCCGCGATGGGGATTACCGCGATCGCGAATAAATTCGCTCTTACAGCTGTGAGCTCTGTACGTCCACCGCCATTCCAGCTCAATGCTCCTGCCCGCAACACCCACCCCAATGCTTCTTCTTCGAGGTATGGCCGATGCCAGGGTTGAAGGTGTTGGTCGGGTCCAACTCGCGGTAGAAGCCGGCCAGCGCCGGCTTGGCCACGTACAGGTGGCCGACGTTGTGCTCGGCCGGGTACTCGGCGCGGCGTGCGTCCAGCAGTTTCCACATGCGGTGCTCCATCTCGATCGGGTCGATGCCCTTCCTGACGATGTAGTCCTGATGGAACACATGGCAGAAGAAGTGCCCGTAGTAGAGCTTGTGGATGATCTGCTCTTCCATCTCCTGCGGCAGCGTCTCGACCCAGTCGCGGTCGTTGCGGCGCAGGGCGATATCCAGGGCGAGAATGTCCTCGACGCTGCTGCGGTGTGCCTCGCGGTAGCGAATGGCCGCGCCGGCGATGGCGAAGCGATGCAGGAAGGCCTTGCGCCCCTCCTCGGCGTCGCACTCGAAGTAGGCGCCGCTGGTGCTACCGGTGAAATACTCGGTGAGGAAGGCGCGGGTCTGCTCCAGGGTGTCGTTGGACACCCGCACCAGTAAGTGGTGCTCGAAGCGGTCACGGTACTCGCGCATGCGCGCCGGCAGGTGGCTGGGCAGGAGATTCATCAGCGTCTGGATCACCTTGTCGGTCACTCCGCGTAGGCCGAAGCGCTCGAAGAAACCGTCGACCCGGCTCTTCATGGCGAAGGCGGCCGGCACCTTTGCGGTGCCGAATTTGTCGATCACCAGGAAGGTATCCTTGCCGTACTTCTCACCGATGTCGAAGGCGGTGCGGTGGATATATTCCCCGGCAATCGGCAGACGCGGCAATTTGGCCAGCAGGTGACGGCGCACTTCGGTGAGATCGTGCGGATCGTTGCTGCCGATGTAGAACACCGTGCTCGGCTCCTTCGGGAAGGTGTCCAGGCGCACGGCGAACAGGCACAGCTTGCCGGCCGAGCCGGAGGCCTCGAACAGGCGCGAAGGGTCGGCATTGAAGCGCGCCGGAGTGTCGGCGTCGACATCGCGCACGTGCTCGCCGTAGCGCGCATCGGAGGCCTTGGCGGTTGCCTCGTTGTGCACCTGCTGCGGTGTGTAGTCGCCGCTCTGCAGGCGGCTGAGGATTTCTTCCGGGGTGTCGCCTAGCTCGATCCCCAGGTGGTTGACCAGCTCCAGCGAGCCGTCGTTCTTCACCTGCGCATACAGCGCCAGCTCGGTATAGGCCGGGCCGCGGCGCACCAGGGCACCGCCGGAGTTGTTGCAGATGCCACCGAGTACCGAGGCGCCGATGCAGGACGAGCCGATCACCGAATGCGGTTCGCGGTTCAGTGGCGCCAGCGCCTGTTCCAGGCGATCCAGGGTTGCGCCGGGCAGACAGACCACCTGCTGGCCATCGTTGATCAGTTGCACGCCAGTGATGCGCAGGGTGCTGATCAGCACGATCTCGCGGTCGTAGTCCTCGCCATCGGGGGTCGAGCCACCGGTCAGGCCGGTGTTGGCCGCCTGCATAATGACGATGCGATCGGCCGCCACCGCCGCCTGCAGGATACGCCACTGCTCCAGCAGCGAGCCCGGGCGTACCACCGCCAGCACATTGCCCTCACCGGTTCGATGGCCCTTGCGAAAGCGCCGTGTCGATTGCTCATCGGTCAGCACGTGGCTGGCACCGACGATCTGGCGCATCTGCCCCAGCAGGGCGTCACGGGCGACGGAGGTGGTGACGGCGGCAGTCATGGGATCAGCGCTCCTTTACCAGCAAATCCGAGGTGATCTCGGTGATGGACTTGGCACCGGTGAGCACCATGGCCACGCGCATTTCCTTCTCGATCAGGTCGAGCAGGTTGCTCACGCCGGCGCCACCGGCCGCGGCCAATGCGTAGAGGAAGGCGCGGCCAAGCAGCACGGTGTCGGCGCCGAGGGCAATCATGCGCACCACGTCCAGACCAGTGCGGATGCCGGAGTCGGCGAGAATCTTCAGGTCGCCCTTGACCGCGTCGGCGATGGCCGGCAAGGCGCGGGCGCTGGACAGCACACCATCGAGCTGACGACCGCCATGGTTGGACACGATGATGCCGTCGGCGCCGAAGGTCACAGCATCTCGCGCGTCTTCCGGGTCGAGGATGCCCTTGATCACCATCGGGCCGTCCCAGAAATCACGGATCCATTCCAGGTCTTTCCAGGAAATCGACGGGTCGAAGTTGGCGCCCAGCCAGCCGATGTAGTCGGCCAGGCCGGTGGGATTGCCGCGGTAGGCGGAGATGTTGCCCAGGTCGTGCGGCTTGCCCATGAGGCCGACGTCCCAGGCCCACTGCGGATGAGTCATGGCCTGCAGCATGCGGCGCAGCGCCGCGTTCGGGCCGCTCATGCCGGAGTGGGCGTCGCGGTAGCGCGCGCCGGGCACCGGCATGTCCACGGTGAACACCAGGGTCGAGCAGCCAGCTGCCTTGGCGCGCTCCAGGGCATTCTTCATGAAGCCGCGATCTTTCAGCACATAGAGCTGGAACCACATGGGCCGGTCGATGGCCGGCGCCACTTCCTCAATCGGACATACCGACACGGTGGACAAGGTAAAGGGAATACCCTTGGCCGCTGCCGCCTTGGCTGCCTGCACCTCGCCGCGACGGGCGAACATCCCGGTCAGGCCGACCGGCGCCAGGCCTACCGGCATCGCCATCTTCTCGCCGAACAGCTCGGTGGACAGGTCCAGTTCGGACATGTTCTTCAGCACGCGCTGGCGCAGTTCGATATCCGACAGGTCAGCGACGTTACGGCGCAGGGTGTGCTCGGCGTAGGCACCGCCATCGGCGTAATGGAACAGGAAGGGCGGCAGCTTGCGCTCGGCGGCGGCGCGATAGTCGGTGGAGGCAGAAATGATCATGGGCTCATCCTGTTGCTGAAAAGGGGAAGCGTAGCCTGACGGCAAGAGCCCCGGCCAAGCCGGGGCGCTTTCGAGTGATGCGGATCAGTGCACCAGCGGGTCGCTGACACCCAGCACGTAGATCGCGACCATCGCGATGATGCCGGTGAACAGCACGTAGTACAGCGTCGGCCAGATGGTCTTGCGCAGCGTACTGCCTTCGCGGCCGAGCAGGCCAACGGTGGCCGAAGCGGCAACCACGTTGTGGATCGCCACCATATTACCGGCAGCGGCGCCCACGGCCTGGACCGCGACGATCAGCGCGCTGGAGATGCCAAGGCTGCTGGCCACGCCGAACTGGAACTGGCTGAACATCATGTTGCTGACAGTGTTGGAGCCGGCGATGAAGGCGCCCAGTGCGCCGATGCTCGGTGCCAGCAGCGGGTAGATGCCGCCAACGCTGTCGGCTACCCAACGGGCCATGAGGATAGGCATGCTGGACAGTTCCGCGCCGTTGACCCCGGAGTTGATCAGGATGCGCACCATCGGCACGGTGAACAGCAGCACGAAGCCCGCGCTGAGCAGTACGCTGGAGGATTCCTTCACCGCCTTGCCCAGATCACGTGCCTTCATGCCGTGCAGGAAGAAGGTGGCCAGGACCACGGCGACCAGAATGCCACCCGGCAGGTACAGCGGCTGGAAGTTGGCGCTGATCCCGGTTTCGCCGAGCAGATCGGGGAAGTTCACCACCACCGCCTTCAGGGCGTTGCCGACGTCCGGGAAGACGCGGCTGACCACCAGCAGGGCGCCGACCAGTACGTAGGGCAGCCAGGCGCGCAGGGAGCTCATCGGTTTGGCAGTCAGCTCGTCCAGCTTCATCTCGACAGTGCCCAGCCACTCGCTCGGCCACTTGTCCGCCGGGGCGAAGTCCCAGGTCTTCTTCGGTACCAGGAAGCCGAAGCGGGCAGCGCTGGTGACGATGGCCAGGCCGATCAGGCCGCCCAGCAGCGACGGGAATTCCGGGCCGAGGAACACGCCGGTGAAGACGTACGGCACGACGAAGGCCAGGCCGGCGAAGATGGCGAACGGCAGCACTTCCAGGCCGGCTTTCCAGCTTTTCTCCTGACCGAAGAAACGGGTCAGCATCATCGCCATGATGGTCGGCATGATCACCCCGACAGTGGCGTGGATGATCGCCACTTCACTGGTGATCAGTTGCAGGAACTGCGCCCAGGACGAGCCCTGTTCGACCAGTTGCGCACCGATGGTGGCGGTGTCCAGGCCGGTGTTGAGGCCGACGATGATCGGCGTGCCGACCGCGCCGAAGGAGACCGGTGTGCTCTGCACCAGCATGCCCATCAGCACCGCGGCCATGGCCGGGAAACCGATGGCCACCAACAGCGGAGCGGCGATGGCCGCCGGCGTGCCGAAGCCCGAGGCGCCTTCGATGAAGCAGCCGAACAGCCAGGCGATGATAATGGCCTGGATGCGGCGGTCAGGGCTGATGGTGGTGAACCCTGCACGAATCGCGGTGATGCCGCCGGAGTGCTTGAGGGTGTTCAGCAGCAGGATCGCGCCGAAGATGATCCACAGCAGGCCAAGGGTGATCAGCAGGCCTTGCAGCGTGGAAGCGAGAACGCGGTTGAGGGTCATGTCCCAGGCGAACAGGCCGACCGCGGCAGTGAGCAGATAAACCAGCGGCATGGCGTGCTTGGCCGGCCAGCGCAGGCCGATCAGCAGAATGGCTGCAAGCAGGATCGGCGAGAACGCCAGCAGTGCGAGAATTCCGTTGGACATTGGGACTTACTCCACACGAGCGCGCGATTGGCGCGGCAGGGATGAGGCGTTATCGAACAGGCGTGCAGCGCGTAGGGCTGTCATGGCGTGACCTCGATGGTTTGTTGTTCTTGTTGGCTAAATTGGTAAGACCAATTTACAAAGTAGCGGGGTCAGGTTAAAAGTTGCCCAATAGGCTGTCAAATCGGGAGGCTAAGACTTTGGTCGTATGGTGCTTGCTTGTTCAGGCGGTACGGGCGCTATAGGCTTGCGCCATGAGGCTTGAGGCCTGGTCAAACCAATGGAGATGCGGGTGATGGAAGTAGGTCTGGTGCGGCAGCGGCGTCTTTCGGATGACATCGTCGCGCAACTGGAAACCATGATTCTCGAGGGCACCTTGGGTGCCGGTGAGAAGCTGCCTGCCGAGCGTGCGCTGGCGGAGCAGTTCGGCGTTTCCCGCCCGTCCCTGCGTGAAGCGATCCAGAAACTGGTGGCCAAGGGGTTGTTGGTCAGTCGCCAGGGTGGTGGCAATTACGTGGCTGAAACACTGGGCTCGACCTTCAGCGATCCGTTGCTGCAATTGCTGGAGAACAAGGAGGATGCGCAGCGCGATCTGCTGGAGTTTCGCCACACGCTGGAAGGATCTTGCGCGTACTACGCAGCCAGGCGGGCGACCGATATCGACCGGCAGCGGCTCGCCGAGGCGTTCGAGGCGTTGCAGGATTGCTATGCGCGGGTTGGCAAGGTGACCCGCGCGGAGGAGGGTGCAGCCGATGCGCGTTTTCACCTGGCGATTGCGGAGGCCAGCCACAACGCCGTTCTGCTGCACACCATTCGTGGGCTGTTCGACCTGCTCAAGCGCAACGTGGTGACCAACATCGGCGGCATGTACGCCCAGCGCGAGGAAACGCGCGACATGCTGATCGGTCAGCACCGCGCGCTGTACGAGGCCATCATCGAAGGGCGTGCGGAAGACGCGCGCGATCTGTCCAACCAGCACATCGACTATGTGCAGGAAGTGCTGTCGGAAGTGCAGCTGGAAGCTCAGCGCGTGGCGCGTGCGCAAAGGCGACAGGGGCTGTAGAACCGCGTGCAACGGCGATAATGCCAGACATTATCGCCTTCGCTTGAGGCGCGTGCTTACTCGTCCTTGCCCTTGCTGCGCATGGCGCGCTGGACTTCGCGGTTGGCGTCGCGCTCTTTCTCGACGTGACGTTTGTCGAAGTCTTTCTTGCCCTTGGCGAGGGCGATCTCGCACTTGACCAGGTGCTGTTTCCAGTACAGCGACAGGGCGACGCAGGTGTAGCCTTTCTGCTGCACGGCGCCAAACAGCTTGTCCAGCTCGCGCTTGTTCAGCAGCAGCTTGCGCGTGCGGATCGGGTCGGCGATGACGTGAGTGCTGGCGGTCTTCAACGGGGTAATATGTGCCCCCATCAGCCAGGCCTCGTCGTCCTTGAGCAGCACGTAGCTGTCGACCAGCTGCGCTTTGCCGGCGCGCAGGCTTTTCACTTCCCAGCCGGCCAGGGCGACGCCCGCCTCGAACTTCTGTTCGACGAAGTAATCGTGCAGCGCCTTTTTATTCAGCGCGATAGTGCCTTGAGGATGTTTCTTTTGTTTAGCCATAGGCCGCGCATTATAGGGAGTCGCCCGCGCCTGCGCCATGGGGCTTTACCGAGCCAAACTTGAGCCCATGCCTCGAATCTCCGACAATGCGCGATCTTTTTTCCCGCAATCTGGGGTCTTGGCCGCAATGGCGAGCGACAACGTTTCAATTCACGGTGCCTGGGCCAGCCGCTGGGTGTTCATTCTGGCGGCCACCGGCTCGGCCGTGGGCCTCGGCAATATCTGGAAGTTTCCTTACATGACGGGCGTCTACGGCGGCGGCGCGTTCGTCGTGATGTACCTGTTCTGCATCGCCCTGGTAGGCGTGCCGATCATGCTGGCGGAAACCCTGATCGGTCGCCGTGGCCGGCAAAGCCCGGTCAACGCGATGAAGAGCCTGGCGATCGAAGCCGGCGCGTCGAAGCGCTGGTCGCTGGCGGCATTGATGGGCATGGTCGCCGCGCTGTTGATCCTGTCCTTCTACAGCGTGGTGGCAGGCTGGTCGCTGGATTACATCCTTAGCATGGGTCGTGGCGACTTTACCGGTATCAGCGCCGATGGTGCCGGTGCGGCGTTCGGCGGCCTCACCTCCGACCCGTGGCGGCTGACCCTGTGGCACAGCCTGTTCATGCTGGGGACCGCATTCGTCATCGCCAAAGGCGTGGTGGCCGGGCTGGAGCGCAGCCTGCGCATCATGATGCCGCTGCTGTTCGTGCTGCTACTGGTTCTGCTGGGCTACAGCTTCACCACCGGGCACTTCCGCGAAGGTTTCGACTTCCTGTTCCATTTCGATCCGAGCAAGGTGCAGGACGGCATTCTCGCCGCCATGGGCCATGCGTTCTTTACCCTGAGCGTCGGCGTCGGCTCGATCATGGTCTACGGCGCCTATATGCCGAAGAAGGCTTCGATTGGCGCCACGGTACTGACCGTTGGCCTGCTCGACACGCTGGTGGCGCTGACCGCCGGCCTGGCGCTGTTCCCCATCGTATTTGCCGCTGGCCTGGAGCCGGGTGGCGGGCCGGGGCTGATGTTCGTCACCTTGCCGATCGCCTTCGGCAACATTGCCTTCGGCCAGGTGATGGGGCTGATCTTCTTCGTGCTGGTGGCTGTCGCTGCCTGGAGCTCATCGATCTCCATGCTGGAGCCGGCCGTGGCCTACTTCGTCGAGAAAACCGGGCGCAGCCGCACCCAGGTAACCGCGGTACTGGCGCTGTTCTGCTGGGTTTTCGGCATGGGCACGGTGCTCTCGTTTAACCTCTGGACCGACGCCAAGTTCTTCGTCTTTGCCGAGGACGGCTTCCACCTGTTGCAGTGGGGCGCCGAGGGCGGCAAGACCTTCTTCGACAGTATCGATTACCTCACCAGCCGGATTCTGCTGCCGCTGGGCGGGTTGTCCTTCGCCCTGTTCGCCGGTTGGGTGCTGAGTCGCGACGTCGTGCGCGAAGAGTTGGCCATCAGAAGCCCGCTGCTGTTCAATCTGTCCCTCTGGCTGATTCGCGTCGTGGCGCCAATCGGCGTGCTGATCGTATTCATCGCGGAGCTGAGCAAGTAAATGACTACTCGAATCCAGCGCTCGGCGTTGTTGCCTTATCCGGCGCAGGCGCTGTATGACCTCGTTAACGATGTGGCCAGCTACCCGCAGTTCCTACCCTGGTGTAGCTCCAGCGAAATATTGGAAGTCAGCGAGACGCACATGCTGGCCAGCCTCGAAGTGGCCAAGGGCGGTATCGGCCAGCGCTTCGTCACGCGTAATGTGCTGCTGCCGGGGCAGCGCATCGAGATGAATCTTCAGGAAGGACCGTTTACCAGCCTCAATGGTGTCTGGGAGTTCAAGGCGCTGGGTGACAAGGCCTGCAAGATCAGCCTGGACCTGACCTTCGACTACGCCGGGCCGCTGGTGCGCGCCACGCTGGGCCCGTTGTTCAACCAGGCGGCCAACACCATGGTCGACGCCTTCTGCCAGCGAGCCAAGCAGTTGTATGGATAAGCCCAGTATCGCCATCGAGGTGGTCTATGCCCTGGCTGAGCGGCAGAAGTTGCTGCGCCTGTCGGTGCCGGTCGGCACCACGGTGCGGGAAGCGGCACTGCGCTCAGGCATGCAGCAGTTCTTTCCGGAGCTGGATCTGAACCAGGCGCCGCTGGGCATTTTCGGCAAGGCGGTGAGCAAGCCGGAAGAGCGAGCGCTGGAGGAGGGGGAGCGGGTCGAGATCTATCGGCCGCTGATTGCCGATCCGAAAGAAGTGCGCAAGCAGCGGGCGGCCAAAGCCAAGGCGCGGGAAGAGGGCGAAGAGTCAGCCTGATTACTAAAAGGCTGCTCAGCAGAACGCAGATATGAAAAAGCCCGGATTCGCTCCGGGCTTTTTCGTGTCCGCTTATTACTGCGGATCGGTGTCCAGCGGCTCGGGGGTCGGAACCGGGACAGTCTCGACATCATCTACTTCGCGCTGGATCTGTTCCAGCAGCGAGCCGGGTGCCGGCGGGGTGTCTTCCTGCGGTTCGGCTTGCGGCTGTGCGCTGCCGGTGTCGCTGCCTTCGCCCATGATCGCCTGGTCACGGCTGACGCCTGGCATGAAGTCGCCGGCCAGACCGACCAGTTGGTCGCTGCCGTCGAATACCAGGCTGACGCGCTCCTGCAGGCGCTGACCGCCGCCTGGCTGGATGCTGTACAGGTAATCCCAGCGATCGGCATGGAAGATGTCGGTAATCAGCGGGTTGCCCATGATAAACCGCACTTGGCGCCGGGTCATTCCAGGGCGCAGCTGGTCTATCATGTCCTGTGTCACGACATTGCCCTGTTGAATGTCGATCTTGTAAACCCCGGGGAATGAACAACCGGCGAGTGCGAAGAGCCCGGTCAGCGACAGGCTGGTCAGCAAGAGCTTGGTTTTTTGCATCGGAGGGTGACTTCCACTATCTTGGGCAACTTGAACCCCGGATCATACCCGTATTGAAGGGTGCTGCGAAGCAGCATCCATGAGAAAGCAGACCATGGTTGAAAATAACGAACTGCGCAAAGCTGGACTGAAGGTGACTCTGCCACGGGTCAAAATCCTGCAGATGCTCGATAACGCCGAGCACCGCCACATGAGTGCGGAGGATGTGTACAAGGCGCTGATGGAGGCAGGTGAAGACGTTGGCCTAGCCACCGTGTACCGCGTGCTGACTCAGTTCGAGGCCGCCGGCCTGGTGGTGCGTCACAACTTCGATGGCGGCCATGCCGTATTCGAGCTGGCCGACAGCGGCCACCACGACCATATGGTTTGTGTCGATTCCGGTGAGGTGATCGAGTTCTTCGATTCCGAGATCGAGAAGCGCCAGAAGGAAATCGTCAAGGAGCACGGCTTCGAGCTGGTCGACCACAATCTGGTGCTGTACGTACGCAAGAAGAGCTGATGCTTCTGCGGTAATGAGAAAGGCGACCCTCGGGTCGCCTTTCTGTTTTATGGCTTCGATGCAAGCCGGATAGCCGTTTGCCGATCGCATCCGGCTGCAACGCTTCACGCAGCCTGTGCGCTGGCCACCATCTTGCGCGCATGGGCCAGGGATTCCTCGGTCAGGTCGACGCCGCCGAGCATGCGCGCGATCTCCTCGACACGGCCGCTTTCGTCTAGCTTGCTCACCGCCGTGGATGTGGCGTCCTCGCCGCGACGCTTGTGCACGAACAGGTGTTGATGGCCCTGCGCGGCGACTTGCGGTAGGTGGGTTACGCACAGCACCTGGCCGCGTTCGCCAAGGCGGCGCAGCAGCTGGCCGACCACTTCGGCAGTCGGCCCGCCGATGCCGACATCCACTTCGTCGAATACCAGGGTCGGTACGCGCGAGGTCTGGGCAGTGATCACCTGGATCGCCAGGCTGATACGCGACAGCTCGCCACCGGAGGCCACCTTGGCCAGGCCGCGTAGCGGCTGGCCGGGGTTGGCGCTGACCAGGAACTCCACAGCTTCCAGGCCATTGGCATGCGGCTCTTCGCTGCTCATGGCTTGTAGCTGGATGCTGAAACGCCCGCCTGGCATGCCGAGTGCCTGCATCTCCTGTTCCACGGCCGCGGACAGGCGCTCGGCAGCGTTGCCACGCAGCGAACTGAGTTCGGCTGCCTTTTCCTCATAGTGGCGCTCATAGGCGGCCAGTTCCTCGGCCAGGCGTTCGCTGGCCTGGTCGTCGGCATTCAGGCCTTCGATTTCCTCGAACAGTTGCTGCTGCAGGGCAGCCAGCTCGGTGGGCTGGATACGGTGCTTGCGCGCCAGGGTATAGATGGTGTCCAGGCGCTCCTCGAGAAATTGCTGGCGCTCCGGGTCGGCGTCGAAGTGATCGACGAAGCGGTTCAGCTCACCGACGGCTTCCTCGACCTGAATCTGCGCGCTGGCCAACAGGTTGCTCGCTTCACCCAGCGCGCCGCCCTGGCCGCCGAACGCGCCCAGGCGGTTGAGGCTGGCGGTCAGCGCCGCCAGCACGTTGCCGGCGTCGCTCTCGCTGCACAGGTCGAGCACCTGGCGGCAGGCGCCGAGCAGCGCGTCGGCATTGCTCAGGGCCTTGTGCTCCTGCTCCAGTTGTTCCAGTTCGTTGTCGCCGAGGGCGAGATTCTCCAGCTCTTCGAGCTGATAGCTGAGCAACTGGTGGCGGGCGCGCTGTTCGTCACCCTGGCTGGAGATGCGCTCCAGCTCGTTGCGCGTCTGCTTCCAGCGCTGCGCGGCGAGTTGCACCTGACGCGCCAGTTCCTGGCTGCCGGCGTATTCGTCGAGCAGGCGGCGGTGGGTGTCGGTCTTGAGCAGCGATTGATGTTCGTGCTGGCTGTGAATATCGATGATCAGCTCGCCGATGGCCTTGAGGTCGGCCTGCGGACAGGGGCTGCCATTGATGTAGCCGCGTGAACGGCCTTCGGCGGTGATCACCCGGCGCAGGATGCACGGGCCGTCGCTGTCCAGATCGCGTTCGGCGAGCCAGGTGCGGGCTTCGGGAATGTCCGCCAGATCGAAGCTGGCTAGAATGTCCGCCTTGTCCGCGCCTGGGCGTACCACGCCGCTGTCGGCGCGATCACCCAGGCACAGGCCGAGGGCGTCGAGCATGATCGACTTGCCGGCACCGGTCTCGCCGCTGATGGCGCTCATGCCTGCATCCAGTTCGAGATCCAGGTGGTCGACGATGGCGTAGTTGTGAATGGACAGGTGCACCAGCATGGCGAACGCTCCCGAGTTGATGTCTGGTTATTTATACAGTGTTTTTTCTTTTCCTGGCAATCCTCGTCTATCGCCCCTTGAAAGCTGTGGAATTGGCTCCATATAGGCGGCAGGAGCGCGAGCCGGACTCGCGCCGATTCATTCGAGAGGAGATAGGCATGGCTGACGAACAGAACCTGGATACGCAGAACCCCGAGACTCAGGCGGCCGAGAACGCCGCGTCGAGCGACGACCTGGCGGCTCGCGTACAGGCCCTGGAAGAGCAGCTGGCTGCGGCGCAGGATCAGTCGTTGCGCGTAGCGGCCGAGCTGCAGAATGTGCGCCGTCGCGCCGAGCAGGATGTGGAGAAGGCGCACAAGTTCGCCCTGGAGAAGTTTGCCAACGACCTGCTGCCGGTGGTCGACAGCCTGGAGCGTGGCCTGGAGCTGTCCAGCCCGGACGACGAAGCCATCAAGGGCGTGCGTGAGGGCATGCAACTGACCCTCAAGCTGTTCCTCGACACCCTGGCGCGTCATCAGCTGGAAGCGATCGAGCCGCATGGTGAGCCGTTCAACCCCGAGCATCACCAAGCCATGGCGATGGAAGAGAGCACCAACGTCGAGCCGAACTCGGTGCTCAAGGTGTTCCAGAAGGGTTATCTGCTCAACGGTCGCTTGCTGCGCCCGGCCATGGTCGTGGTCAGCAAGGCGCCGACCACACCGCCGCCGTCCATCGACGAGCAGGCTTGAAATTTCCGGGGGCGACCCCATTTTTGAGTCAAGCGTTTTAGTGCTGCCGGCGCCTGTGAAACGAGGCGACGGATAAATCAAAGTTTCGGGAGAATTTTCATGGGTAAAATCATCGGTATCGACCTGGGGACCACCAATTCCTGCGTCTCCATTCTGGAAAACGGCAACGTCAAGGTGCTGGAGAACGCCGAAGGCGCTCGCACCACGCCGTCCATCATCGCCTACGCGGGCGACGGTGAAATCCTTGTTGGCCAGTCGGCCAAGCGTCAGGCGGTCACCAACCCGCACAACACCCTATACGCGGTGAAGCGTCTGATCGGTCGTCGTTTCGACGAGGATGTCGTGCAGAAAGACATCCAGATGGTTCCGTACAAGATCGTCAAGGCGGACAACAATGACGCCTGGGTCGAAGTGAACGGCCAGAAAATGGCGCCGCCGCAGATCAGCGCCGAAGTGCTGAAGAAGATGAAGAAGACCGCCGAGGACTACCTGGGCGAGCCTGTGACCGAAGCGGTGATCACCGTTCCGGCCTACTTCAACGACAGCCAGCGTCAGGCCACCAAGGACGCCGGCCGTATCGCCGGTCTGGACGTCAAACGCATCATCAACGAGCCGACCGCGGCTGCGCTGGCCTATGGCATGGACAAGGCCAAGGGCGACCACACCGTGATCGTTTATGACCTGGGTGGCGGTACCTTCGACGTGTCGGTGATCGAGATCGCCGAAGTTGATGGCGAGCACCAGTTCGAAGTACTGGCTACCAACGGTGACACCTTCCTCGGTGGTGAGGATTTCGACATTCGCCTGATCGATTACCTCGTCGACGAATTCAAGAAAGAAACCGGCATGAACCTCAAGGGCGACCCGCTGGCCATGCAGCGCCTGAAGGAAGCAGCCGAGAAGGCCAAGATCGAGCTGTCCTCGAGCCAGCAGACCGACGTCAACCTGCCGTACATCACTGCAGATGCCACCGGTCCGAAGCACCTGAACGTGAAGATCTCCCGTTCCAAGCTCGAATCGCTGGTGGAAGACCTGGTGCAGCGCACCATCGAGCCGTGCCGCACTGCGCTGAAGGACGCCGGTATCGACGTCAGCAAGATCGACGACGTGATCCTGGTCGGCGGCCAGACCCGTATGCCGCAGGTGCAGAAGACCGTTGCCGAGTTCTTCGGCAAGGAGCCGCGTAAGGACGTCAACCCGGACGAAGCCGTGGCCATGGGCGCCGCCATTCAGGGCGCGGTTCTGGCTGGTGACGTCAAGGACGTTCTGCTGCTGGACGTCTCCCCGCTGACCCTGGGTATCGAAACCATGGGCGGCGTGATGACTGCGCTGATCGAGAAGAACACCACCATCCCGACCAAGAAGTCGCAGGTGTTCTCCACCGCCGACGACAACCAGAACGCCGTGACCATTCACGTGCTGCAGGGTGAGCGTAAGCAGGCTGCGCAGAACAAGTCGCTGGGCAAGTTCGACCTGGCTGAGATTCCGCCGGCTCCGCGTGGCGTGCCGCAGATCGAAGTGACCTTCGATATCGATGCCAACGGCATCCTGCACGTGTCCGCCAAGGACAAGGCCACCGGCAAGCAGCAGTCCATCGTGATCAAGGCCAACTCCGGTCTGTCCGAGGAAGAGATCGAGCAGATGGTGCGTGACGCCGAGGCCAACGCCGAGGAAGACCGCAAGTTCGAAGAGCTGGCCACTGCCCGTAACCAGGGCGATCAGCTGGTGCACGCCACCCGCAAGATGCTTACCGAAGCGGGCGACAAGGCCACCGACGACGAGAAGGCGACCATCGAGAAGGCCATTGGCGAGCTGGAAGTAGCCGTGAAGGGCGACGACAAGGCGGCCATCGAAGCCAAGATGAACGCACTGTCCGAGGCCACCACGCCGCTGGCGCAGAAGATGTACGCCGAACAGCCGCAAGGTGGTGCCGCGCAGGCTGACGCTGGCGACGCCAAGGATGCCGGTGACGACGTGGTCGACGCTGAGTTCGAAGAGGTCAAGGAGAACAAGTAAGGGATGCGGCCTGCTCAGCGGGCCGCCTCTGCTTTTTGCTCCACCGTCGCTCGCGACGGGCAGGATTCGCCGCGCGGGAGCCTTCTCCCGCGTCGGCGTATCTGGAGCTCACGAATCTGAGAGTGCAGCACAACTATGGCAAAACGTGATTATTACGAGATCCTGGGGGTCGAGCGCGGCGCCAGCGAGGCCGACCTGAAGAAGGCCTATCGGCGCCTGGCGATGAAATACCATCCGGATCGCAACCCGGACGACAAAGACGCCGAGGAGAAATTCAAGGAGGCCAACGAGGCCTACGAAGTGCTCTCCGACGCCAGCAAGCGTTCGGCCTACGACCAGTACGGCCATGCCGGGGTCGACCCGCAGATGGGTGGCGGCGGCGGTGCCGGTTTCGGTGGCGCCAACTTCTCGGACATCTTCGGTGACGTGTTCAGCGACTTCTTCGGCGGCGGCCGTGGCGGTTCGCGCGGCGGTGCCCAGCGTGGCAGCGACCTGCGCTACACCCTTGAGCTGGACCTGGAAGAGGCGGTGCGTGGCACTACCGTGACCATTCGCGTGCCGACTCTGGTCGGCTGCAAGACCTGCGATGGCAGTGGCGCCAAGAAGGGCACCAGCCCGGTCACCTGTACTACCTGCGGTGGTATCGGTCAGGTGCGCATGCAGCAGGGCTTCTTCTCCGTGCAGCAGACCTGCCCGCGCTGCCATGGCAGCGGCAAGATGATCACCGATCCCTGTGGCAGCTGCCATGGTCAGGGTCGGGTGGAAGAGAGCAAGACGCTGTCGGTCAAGGTGCCGCCAGGTGTCGATACCGGTGATCGCATTCGCCTGTCCGGCGAAGGTGAGGCCGGCGCGCATGGCGGCCCGGCCGGTGACCTTTACGTGGTGGTCAACGTCCGTGAGCATGCGATCTTCCAGCGCGACGGCAAGCATCTGTACTGTGAAGTGCCGATCAGCTTCGCCGATGCGGCGCTGGGTGGCGAACTGGAAGTGCCGACCCTGGATGGTCGGGTCAAGCTGAAGATTCCGGAAGGCACCCAGACCGGCAAGCTGTTCCGTCTGCGCGGCAAGGGCGTGGCCCCGGTACGTGGCGGTGGTGCGGGCGATCTGATGTGCCGGGTGGCGGTGGAGACGCCGGTCAACCTGAACAAGCGTCAGCGCGAGCTGCTCGAGGAGTTCCGCAAGTCGCTGCAGGGCGACGACTCCCACTCGCCCAAGGCCAGTGGCTGGTTCGAAGGCGTCAAGCGCTTCTTCGGTGACGTTTAATTGAGCGTCAAGCGGCAAGCCGGAAGCGGCAAGAGGTTATTGCGCTTGGCTTGCAGCTTGAGGCCTGCAGCTTGGAGCTGATGTTATGCAACGTATTGCAGTGATGGGCGCCGCCGGGCGTATGGGCAAGACCCTGATCGAGGCCGTGAGTCAGGCCGAGGGCGCCAAGCTCAGCGCCGCTGTAGATCGTGCCGATAGCAGCCTGATCGGCGCCGATGCTGGTGAGCTGGTCGGTTTGGGCAAGATCGGCGTGACCCTGGCAGGTGACCTGGCGGCGGTGCTCGATGATTTTGACGTGCTGATCGATTTTACCCATCCGTCGGTGACGCTGAAGAACCTGGAAGTCTGCCGTCAGGCGGGCAAGGCCATGGTGATCGGCACCACCGGTTTTAGCGTGGAAGAGAAACAGCAGCTGAGCGAAGCGGCCAAGCAGATCCCGATCGTCTTTGCCGCCAACTTCAGCGTCGGCGTCAACCTGTGTCTGAAGCTGCTGGATACCGCCGCCCGCGTGCTGGGCGATGACGTGGATATCGAGATCATCGAGGCGCATCACCGGCACAAGGTCGATGCGCCCTCCGGCACTGCGCTGCGCATGGGTGAAGTGGTCGCCGATGCGCTGGGGCGTGATCTGCGGAAGGTGGCCGTGTATGGCCGTGAAGGTCAGACCGGGGCGCGCGAGCGCGAGACCATCGGTTTCGCCACCGTGCGTGCCGGCGATGTAGTAGGGGATCACACCGTGCTGTTCGCCGCCGATGGCGAGCGCGTGGAGATCACTCACAAGGCCTCCAGTCGCATGACCTTCGCCAAGGGAGCGGTGCGTTCCGCGTTGTGGCTGCAGCAGCGTTCGCCTGCCCTGTACGACATGCAGGACGTGTTGAGCCTGCGTTGACGCGAATGTGTGACTGAGGCGTCTTATCGGGTGGACCGAAAAAGGGTTTTCCTGTAAGCTTCCTGTTTTAGTGTGTCCACTAAAAGTTACGCAGAATGGCTCAAATAAAAAAGCGGGATGACCTTCACACGTCATCCCGCTTTTTTACAACCTGCGTTTGCTTCAAGCCTTGATCGTGACGGAGGTCTTCTTGACTAAGCCAGCCCCCAAACCTGCCATTTTAGCCCTTGCTGACGGCAGCATTTTTCGCGGCGATTCCATCGGGGCCGATGGCCAGACCATCGGAGAGGTGGTGTTCAACACCGCCATGACCGGCTATCAGGAAATCCTTACCGATCCATCCTATGCCCAGCAGATCGTTACCCTGACTTACCCGCATATCGGCAACACCGGCACCACGCCGGAAGATGCCGAGTCCAACCGCGTCTGGGCCGCCGGCCTGATCATTCGCGACCTGCCGCTGATTTCCAGCAACTGGCGCGACAAGCAACCGCTGGACGAGTACCTGAAAGAGAACGGTACCGTCGCCATCGCCGGCATCGATACCCGTCGCCTGACCCGCATCCTGCGTGAGAAGGGCTCGCAGAACGGCTGCATCCTGGTTGGCGACGACGCCACTGAAGAAAAAGCGCTGGAGCTGGCGCGCAGCTTCCCGGGTCTCAAGGGCATGGACCTGGCCAAGGAAGTCAGCTGCACCGAGCGCTACGAGTGGCGTTCCAGCGTGTGGAATCTGGAGAACGACAGCCATCCGGAAATCGCCGCTGCCGATCTGCCGTACCACGTCGTTGCCTACGACTACGGTGTGAAGCTGAACATCCTGCGCATGCTGGTCGCTCGCGGCTGCCGCCTGACCGTGGTGCCGGCGCAGACCCCGGCCAGCGAAGTGCTGGCGCTGAACCCCGATGGCGTGTTCCTCTCCAATGGTCCTGGCGATCCCGAGCCGTGCGACTACGCGATCAAGGCGATCCAGGAAATCCTGGAAACCGAGATCCCGGTGTTCGGCATCTGCCTCGGTCACCAGCTACTGGCCCTGGCCTCCGGCGCCAAGACTCTGAAGATGGGCCATGGCCACCACGGCGCCAACCACCCGGTACAGGACCTCGACAGCGGCGTGGTGATGATCACCAGCCAGAACCACGGTTTCGCCGTGGACGAGAGCAGCCTGCCGAGCAATCTGCGCCCGATCCACAAGTCGCTGTTCGATGGCACCCTGCAGGGCATCGAGCGTACCGACAAGGCCGCCTTCAGCTTCCAGGGTCACCCCGAGGCCAGCCCAGGCCCGCACGACGTTGCGCCGTTGTTCGACCGTTTCATCAATGAGATGGCCAAACGCCGCTAAGCCCCGCCGAGCAGAGAATTCGAGAAGACCATGCCAAAACGTACAGACATCAAAAGCATCCTGATCCTCGGCGCCGGCCCCATCGTCATCGGCCAGGCCTGTGAGTTCGACTACTCCGGCGCGCAGGCGTGCAAGGCGCTGAAGGAAGAAGGTTTCCGCGTCATCCTGGTGAACTCCAACCCGGCCACCATCATGACCGACCCGACCATGGCCGACGCCACCTACATCGAGCCGATCAAGTGGGCCACCGTGGCCAAGATCATTGAGAAGGAGCGTCCGGACGCGCTGCTGCCGACCATGGGCGGCCAGACCGCGCTGAACTGCGCGCTGGACCTGGAGCGCCACGGCGTGCTGGAGAAATTTGGCGTTGAGATGATCGGTGCCAACGCCGACACCATCGACAAGGCCGAGGATCGCTCGCGCTTTGACAAAGCCATGAAGGATATCGGCCTGGCCTGCCCGCGCTCGGGTATCGCCCACAGCATGGAAGAAGCCTACGGCGTGCTGGAGATGGTGGGTTTCCCCTGCATCATCCGTCCGAGCTTCACCATGGGTGGCACCGGCGGCGGCATCGCCTACAACCGTGAAGAGTTCGAGGAAATCTGCGCCCGCGGTCTGGACCTGTCGCCGACCAACGAGCTGCTGATCGACGAGTCGCTGATCGGCTGGAAGGAGTACGAGATGGAGGTGGTCCGCGACAAGAAGGACAACTGCATCATCGTCTGCTCCATCGAGAACTTCGACCCGATGGGCGTGCACACCGGCGACTCGATCACCGTCGCCCCAGCGCAGACCCTGACCGATAAGGAATACCAGATCATGCGCAACGCCTCCCTGGCGGTGCTGCGTGAGATCGGTGTGGAAACCGGTGGCTCCAACGTGCAGTTCGGTATCTGCCCGAACACCGGGCGCATGGTGGTGATCGAGATGAACCCGCGTGTGTCGCGTTCCTCGGCGCTGGCCTCCAAGGCCACCGGCTTCCCCATCGCCAAGATCGCCGCCAAGCTGGCAGTCGGCTACACCCTCGATGAACTGCAGAACGACATTACCGGTGGTCGCACCCCGGCGTCGTTCGAGCCGGCCATCGACTACGTGGTGACCAAGGTTCCGCGCTTCGCCTTCGAGAAATTCCCGAAAGCCGACGCCCGCCTGACCACCCAGATGAAGTCCGTGGGTGAAGTCATGGCCATAGGCCGTACCTTCCAGGAGTCGGTGCAGAAAGCCCTGCGCGGCCTGGAAGTCGGCGTTGCCGGCTTCGATCCGAAGCTCGACCTCAACGACCCGGAAGCCGAAAGCACTCTGCGTCGCGAGCTGACCGTGCCCAGTGCCGACCGCATCTGGTACGTGGCCGATGCCTTCCGCGCCGGCAAGACCGTCGCCGAAGTGTTCGAGCTGACCCGTATCGACGAGTGGTTCCTGGTGCAGATCGAAGATCTGATCAAGGACGAAGCCACCGTACAGACCCTGGGGCTGTCCGCCATCGATTACGACCTGATGTTCAAGCTCAAGCGCAAGGGCTTCTCCGATGCGCGTCTGGCCAAGCTGCTGGGCGTTTCCGAAAAGAGCCTGCGTGCCCACCGTCACAAGCTGAAAGTGCTGCCGGTGTACAAGCGCGTGGACACCTGCGCCGCCGAATTCGCCACCGACACCGCCTACATGTACTCGACCTACGAGGAAGAGTGCGAGGCCAACCCGAGTGGTCGCGACAAGATCATGATCCTCGGCGGCGGTCCGAACCGTATCGGCCAGGGTATCGAGTTCGACTACTGCTGCGTGCACGCGGCACTGGCCATGCGTGAAGACGGTTACGAGACCATCATGGTCAACTGCAACCCGGAAACCGTCTCCACCGACTACGACACCTCCGACCGCCTGTACTTCGAGCCGGTAACCCTGGAAGACGTGCTGGAAATCGTCCGCGTCGAGCAGCCCAAAGGCGTGATCGTGCAGTACGGCGGTCAGACGCCGCTGAAGATCTGCCGCGCGCTGGAAGAAGCCGGCGTGCCGATCATCGGCACCAGTCCCGAAGCCATCGACCGCGCCGAAGACCGCGAGCGCTTCCAGCAGATGGTGCAGCGCCTGAACCTGCGTCAGCCGGCCAACGCCACTGCGCGCAGCGAAGACGAAGCCTTGGCCCTGTCGAAGAACATCGGCTACCCGATGGTGGTGCGTCCGTCCTATGTACTGGGCGGCCGGGCGATGGAAATCGTCTACCAGGAAGAAGAACTCAAGCGCTACATGCGCGAAGCGGTGAAGGTGTCCAACGACAGCCCGGTGCTGCTCGATCGCTTCCTCAACTGCGCCATCGAAGTGGACGTGGATGCGGTCAGCGACGGTGAAACCGTGGTGATCGGCGCGATCATGCAGCACATCGAACAGGCCGGCGTGCACTCCGGTGACTCCGCCTGCTCGCTGCCGCCGTACTCGCTGCCGGCGCACATCCAGGACGAGATCCGCGAGCAGGTCAAGAAAATGGCCCTGGAGCTCGGCGTGATCGGCCTGATGAACGTGCAGATGGCCGTGCAGGGTGAGGACATCTACGTCATCGAAGTGAACCCGCGCGCCTCGCGTACCGTGCCGTTCGTCTCCAAGTGCGTTGGCGAGTCGCTGGCCAAGGTGGCGGCACGCGTCATGGCTGGCAAGACCCTGGCCGAAGTGGGCTACACCCAGGAAATCATCCCGCCGTTCTTCAGCGTCAAGGAAGCGGTGTTCCCCTTCGCCAAGTTCCCGGGGGTCGACCCGATCCTCGGCCCGGAGATGAAATCCACTGGTGAAGTGATGGGTGTCGGCGACAGCTTCGGCGAAGCCTTCGCCAAGGCCCAGGTCGGTGCCAGCGAGATCCTGCCGAACACCGGTTGCGCCTTCATCAGCGTGCGTGAGGATGATAAGGAGCAGGCGGTACAGGTTGCCCGTGATCTGGTCAGTCTCGGCTTCGAGGTGGTCGCCACCGCTGGCACCGCCAAGGTGATCGAGGCTGCCGGTCTGCCGGTGCGCCGCGTGAACAAGGTGACCGAAGGTCGTCCGCACGTGGTCGACATGATCAAGAACGACGAAGTCACCCTGATCATCAATACCACCGAGGGGCGTCAGTCCATCGCTGACTCCTACTCGATCCGTCGTAACGCTCTGCAGCACAAGATCTACTGCACCACCACCATCGCGGCGGGGCAGGCGGTCTGTGAGGCGCTCAAGTTCGGTCCCGAGAAGACCGTGCGCCGGCTGCAGGATCTGCATGCAGGAATCAAGGCATGAACAAGTACCCCATGACCGTCCAGGGCGCTCGCGCCCTGGAAGAAGAGCTGGCGCACCTGACCAAGGTGCGTCGTCCCGCACTGAGCCAGGCGATTGCCGAGGCTCGCGAGCTGGGCGACCTCAAGGAAAACGCCGAATACCACGCCGCGCGTGAAGAGCAGGGCATGGTCGAGGCGCGTGTGCGTGATATCGAAGGTCGCCTGCAGAACGCGGTGATCATTGATGTCACCAGTATCGAGCACACCGGCAAGGTGATCTTCGGCACTACCGTGGAAATCGCCAACGTCGAAACGGACGAGAGCGTGACCTACCAGATCGTTGGCGAAGACGAAGCCGACATCAAGCAGGGCAAGATCTCCGTCGGTTCGCCCATCGCCCGTGCCCTGGTCGGCAAGAGCGAGGGTGATGTGGTCGGCGTGCAGACGCCCAGTGGCCTGGTCGAGTACGAGATTGTCGAAGTCCGTCACGTCTAAGCCACACCTGCCGTCGCGGGCCGCTGCCGTCAGTTGGCAGCTGGCCCAGACCCTCTGGGTCGGCGGCTTGTGGTTATTGCATTTCGCCATTCTGCCGGCCATCGGCCAGACCGGCCTGGCACCTCTGCTGGTGCAGGAAATAGCCGAGCGCCTGGCGCCGCTGCTGGTTGGCCTGACGGCCGTATGCGTGGCGCTGCAGGCCGTTGCGCTGCTGCGCAGTGACGGGTTTTCGAGTCTGTGGCGGGATATGCGCGGGCAGCTCTTGTTGACCGTTGCGGTCATGGCCTTGAGTTATTTCGTCGCGTTGCACCAATGGCCGCAGGCCGAGTACTGGCTACGCTTCAGCTATCTGGTGATGGCATTCTGCGGGCTGTTGCTGGTGCTGCAGCCGGTTCCAGGCACACCGGGGAGGCGCTAGCGGGTGTTCTGCAGGAGCGAATTCATTCGCGATCAACACTTGGCGCTGGCCCGCTGTGACACGAACAAATCCGCTCCCGCGCCTGCTCAGCCCTGGTAGCGGATCACGTTGGACAGGTTGCGATTCGGCTTGGGATTCTTGCGATAGAGCAGGGCGACCTTGCCGATCGACTGCACCAGTTCGGCGCGTCCGGCTTCGCACAGGGCGGCGATGGCAGTCTGGCGATCCTCGCGTTCGGCGAGACGCAGCTGTACCTTGATCAGCTCGTGATCGTTCAGAGCGCGGTCCAGTTCGGCCAGCACGCCCTCGGTCAAACCATTGTCAGCCACGATCAATACAGGTTTCAGGTGGTGGCCGATAGATTTGAATTGTTTCTTCTGCTCTTGAGTGAGCGGCATAATCGTTAGTACCTAATTCGGTCTGGAAAACGGCGCCTATCTTACCCGAGCCCGCGCAGTTATTCATGACCCGTTGAATTCGAGGTTTCAGTGGCACGTTCCAAGACCAGCCAGCGTTGGCTGAAAGAACATTTCGACGATCCTTACGTGAAGATGGCGCAGAAGGACGGCTACCGTTCGCGCGCCAGCTACAAGCTGCTGGAAATCCAGGAGAAGGATCGCATTCTGCGTCCCGGCATGACCGTGGTCGACCTCGGCGCTGCGCCGGGCGGCTGGTCACAGGTCACCAGTCGAGTGATTGGTGACAAGGGCCGCCTGATCGCCTCCGACATTCTGGAAATGGACACAATTCCCGACGTTACCTTCATTCAGGGCGACTTTACCGACGATGCGGTGTTCGCGCAGCTGCTCGATGCCATCGGGGAAAATCCGGTGGACCTTGTTATTTCCGATATG
This sequence comes from Ectopseudomonas mendocina, assembly GCF_016008875.1. Lineage (GTDB taxonomy): Bacteria > Pseudomonadota > Gammaproteobacteria > Pseudomonadales > Pseudomonadaceae > Aquipseudomonas. Next base: position 22,071 of record NZ_JADTQG010000002.1, on the reverse strand, counting down.
GCCCCCAATATGAGTGGGGTGAGAACCGCTGATCAGGCGCGCGCCATGTACCTGTGCGAGTTGGCGCTGGATCTCGCGGGGCGAGTATTGCGGCCTGGCGGCGATTTTCTGATCAAGATTTTCCAGGGCGAGGGCTTCGATGCGTACCACAAGCAGGTGCGCGAGACTTTCGACAAGGTGCAGATGCGCAAGCCGCTGTCGTCACGAGATCGTTCTCGTGAGCAATATCTGTTGGCGCGCGGTTTCCGTGGGGTGAGTTGAAACTGGTGCCCGCAGTGTCGGTCTCAGTGGCAGAAACCTCATAAAGGGTTACAGACGGTGCCTGCGGGACGCGGGCGTTTGGTGTAAGTTAGGTCGGTATATCATTGGTCGTCATGGGAAGCCTGCTTCGCCACGAGGCCTGCTTCAGAGGGTAGCTAATTGAACGACATGGCAAAGAATCTGATCCTGTGGCTGATCATCGCGGCGGTGCTGGTTACCGTGATGAACAACTTCTCCAGCCCGAGCGAGCCGCAGACCCTGAGCTACTCGCAGTTCATCGAACAGGTCAAGGAAGGGCGCGTCGAGCGCGTCACCGTCGATGGTTACGTGATCACCGGCAAGCGCACCGATGGCGAAGGCTTCAAGACCATTCGTCCTGCTATCCAGGATGGTGGTCTGATCGGCGACCTGATCGACAACAATGTGGTCATCGAAGGCAAGCAGCCCGAGCAGCAGAGCATCTGGACTCAGTTGCTGGTCGCCAGCTTCCCGATTCTCGTGATCATCGCCGTGTTCATGTTCTTCATGCGCCAGATGCAGGGCGGTGCGGGCGGCAAGGGCGGCCCGATGAGCTTCGGCAAGTCCAAGGCGCGCCTGCTTTCCGAAGACCAGGTCAAGACCACCTTCGCCGACGTCGCCGGTTGCGACGAGGCCAAGGAAGAAGTCAGCGAACTGGTCGAATTCCTCCGCGATCCGGGCAAGTTCCAGCGCCTGGGTGGTCGTATCCCGCGCGGCGTGCTGATGGTCGGCTCGCCGGGTACCGGTAAGACGTTGCTGGCCAAGGCTGTGGCCGGCGAGGCGAAAGTGCCGTTCTTCACCATTTCCGGTTCCGACTTCGTCGAAATGTTCGTCGGTGTCGGTGCCAGCCGTGTGCGTGACATGTTCGACCAGGCGAAGAAGCATGCCCCGTGCATCATCTTTATCGACGAGATCGACGCCGTCGGTCGCCATCGTGGCGCCGGCATGGGCGGCGGTCACGATGAGCGTGAGCAGACCCTCAACCAGTTGCTGGTGGAGATGGACGGCTTCGAGATGAATGACGGCATCATCGTCATCGCCGCTACCAACCGTCCGGACGTCCTGGACCCGGCGCTGCTGCGTCCGGGCCGCTTCGATCGTCAGGTAGTCGTTGGCCTGCCGGATATCCGTGGTCGTGAGCAGATTCTGAAAGTGCACATGCGCAAGGTGCCGATGGGCGATGACGTCAACGCGGCGGTGATCGCCCGTGGTACGCCGGGCTTCTCCGGTGCCGACCTAGCCAATCTGGTCAACGAAGCCTCGCTGTTCGCCGCTCGTGCGGGCAAGCGCCTGGTGGAAATGAAGGAGTTCGAGCTGGCCAAGGACAAGATCATGATGGGCGCCGAGCGCAAGACCATGGTCATGTCCGACAAGGAGAAGCTCAACACCGCCTACCACGAGGCCGGTCATGCCATCGTTGGTCGCCTGGTGCCCGAGCATGACCCCGTCTACAAGGTTTCCATCATTCCCCGCGGTCGCGCTCTGGGTGTGACCATGTTCCTGCCGGAAGAGGATCGCTACAGCCTCAGCAAGCGAGCACTGATCAGCCAGATCTGCTCGCTGTTCGGTGGCCGTATCGCCGAGGAAATGACCCTGGGCTTCGATGGCGTCACCACCGGTGCCTCGAACGACATCATGCGCGCCACCCAGCTGGCGAAGAACATGGTCACCAAGTGGGGCCTGTCGGAGAAGCTCGGTCCGCTGATGTATGCCGAGGAAGAGGGTGAAGTGTTCCTTGGTCGCAGCATGGGCAGCCAGAACAGCAACGTTTCCGGCGAGACCGCCAAGCAGATCGACGAAGAAGTGCGTCGCATCATTGACGAATGTTATGCCACTGCCAAGAAGCTGCTGGTGGAGAACCGCGACAAGCTCGATGCCATGGCCGAAGCGCTGATGAAGTACGAAACCATCGACTCCGAGCAGATCGACGACATCATGGGTGGTCGTGAGCCTCGCGAGCCGCGTGGTTGGGACGGTGGTGGCGATTCCGGTGCGCCGCAGGCCAAGGTCGACGAACCCAGTCGTCCCGAGAACCCCATCGGTGGGCCAGCGGCCGAGCATTAAGGTTCCATATGCTTCGACAGCAACACCCGAGCCGGCTGCCTTGTGGCAGCCGGCTTCTTGATTTCTCCCGTCCGCAAGTGATGGGCATCCTCAACGTCACCCCTGATTCCTTCTCCGATGGTGGTCGTTTCACGGCGCGCGATGCTGCCTTGCGTCATGCCGAGCAGATGGTGGTCGCGGGTGCGGCGCTGATCGATATCGGTGGTGAGTCCACGCGCCCGGGCGCGCGAAGCGTTTCGCCGACAGAGGAGCTGGAGCGCGTTGCGCCGATGGTCGAGGCTATCGCCCGCGAGCTGGATGTGATCATTTCCGTGGATACCTCGACACCGGCAGTCATGCGCGAAAGCGCAAGACTCGGCGCGGGGCTGATCAATGACGTGCGTTCGCTGCAGCGCGATGGCGCTCTCGATGCTGCGGCCGACACGGGGCTGCCGGTGTGTCTGATGCACATGCGCGGTGAGCCGGGCAACATGCAGGATAATCCGCAGTATCCGGATGTCGTCAGCGAGGTGCGCGATTTTCTGGTCGAACGCATGACGGCATGCGCGACGGCTGGTATTTCCGCCGAGCGGATCGTGCTCGATCCGGGCTTTGGCTTTGCCAAGACCCTGGAGCACAATCTGACCCTGTTCAAGCGCATGAGTGAACTCTCTGCCTTGGGCTGCCCCCTGCTGGTCGGTGTCTCGCGCAAGAGCATGATCGGCAAGGTGCTAGGGCATGAGGTTGGCGGGCGTCTGTACGGTAGCCTGGCATTGGCCGCCCTGGCGTTGACCAAGGGCGCACACATTCTGCGTGTGCACGATGTCGCCGAAACGGTGGACGTGGTGCGCATGATCGCTGCGGTTGAGGCGGCGCAATAATGGTTTTTGCGCGGGTGTCGCCAGGGGATCAGGGCGGGCCGGCGTAGCTGGGTGATGCCCGGCTGCAGATTTCTCAATGAACAATGGCGGCTGTTTTTTGCGACGGCCAGGCAACGCAGGTCGTTTTTCATGGCCTGCTAACAAGGAAAGCGTTATGGCTAGAAAATACTTCGGCACCGACGGTATTCGTGGGCGGGTCGGTCAGTTTCCCATTACCCCCGATTTCATGCTCAAGCTCGGCTGGGCGGCGGGCATGGCGTTTCGCAAGGAAGGCAAGTGCCGCATCCTGATCGGCAAGGACACGCGAATCTCCGGCTACATGTTCGAGTCCGCTCTGGAGGCCGGCTTGGCTGCTGCTGGCGCGGACGTGCAGTTGCTCGGTCCGATGCCGACGCCGGCTATCGCCTACCTGACGCGGACCTTCCAGGCCGATGCGGGCATCGTCATCAGTGCTTCGCATAATCCGCACGATGACAATGGCATCAAGTTCTTCTCCAGTGAAGGCACCAAGCTGCCGGATGACGTGGAGTTGATGATCGAGGAGCTGCTCGATCAGCCGATGACAGTGGTCGAGTCCGCTGGAATTGGCAAGGCATCGCGAATCAACGATGCCTCTGGCCGCTACATCGAGTTCTGCAAGGGCAGTGTGCCCAGTGGTACCAGTTTCAAGGGGCTGAAGATCGTCATCGACTGCGCCCATGGTGCTGCCTACAAGGTGGCGCCGAGCGTATTTCGTGAGCTGGGCGCGGAAGTGCGGGTCATCTCGGCACAGCCCGATGGCCTCAATATCAACGATGGTTGTGGCTCCACGCACATCGCGGCGCTGCAGGCCGAAGTGGTCGCGCAGCAAGCCGATCTGGGCATTGCCTTCGACGGTGACGCGGATCGTGTGCTGATGGTCGATCAGCATGGGGCGGTGGTCGACGGCGATGAATTGTTGTTCATCATCGCCCGCGATCTGCAGGAGCGCGGGCGACTGCGCGGTGGTGTGGTCGGTACGCTGATGAGCAACCTGGGCCTGGAGTTGGCACTGGCCGATCTGAATATCCCGTTCATTCGCGCCAATGTCGGTGACCGTTACGTGATCGCCGAGCTGCTGTCGCGCAACTGGCAACTGGGTGGTGAGAACTCGGGGCACCTGGTGTGCTTCCAGCACACCACCACCGGCGATGCGATCATTGCCGCGCTGCAGGTGCTGATGGCGCTCAAGCGCCGTGGCCAGAGCCTCGTCGATGCGCGTAGCGACCTGAAGAAATGCCCGCAGGTACTGGTCAATGTGCGTTTCTCCGGCGCGGTCGACCCGCTCGAGCATCCTTCGGTCAAGGACGCCTGTGCGCGGGTTACCGAGAGCATGGCTGGGCGCGGTCGCGTGCTGCTGCGCAAGTCCGGCACCGAGCCGCTGGTGCGGGTGATGGTCGAAGGTGACGATGAAACCACGGTTCGCGGCTATGCCGATGAATTGGCTAAGATTGTTGCCGAAGTCTGTGCTTGATTGAGCTTGCTACCGGGGGTGCTCTTGGGTAATATCTGCGCCCTCTTTGATCGACGAGGTAAAGCATGCGTCGCCCCTTGGTTGCAGGTAACTGGAAAATGCACGGTACCCGCGCCAGCGTCGCAGAGCTGATCGAAGGGTTGCGTCAGCAGGCCTTGCCTGCTGATGTGGATGTCGCGGTTTTCCCCTCCAGTCTGCATCTCGCCCAGGTTGTCGAAGGCCTGGGTTCGAGGGCGGTGAAGGTTGGAGCGCAGGATTGCGCAGCGCAGGTGGAGCAGGGTGCCTTGACCGGTGAGTTGGCTGTTAGCCAGCTGGTCGATGGTGGTTGCGAGCTGGTGCTGGTCGGTCACTCGGAACGTCGCCTGATCCTGGGTGAAAGTGACGAAGTGGTCGTGAGCAAGTTTGCCGCGGTGCAGAAGGCGGGTTTGACGCCGGTGCTCTGCGTCGGTGAAACCCGTGAGCAGCGTGAAGCGAATGCAACGCTGGGTGTGGTGGGTGGCCAGTTGGCCGCAGTGGTAGATGCCCTGGGTGTCGAAGCACTGAAGAATGCCATAGTTGCCTATGAGCCTGTCTGGGCCATCGGTACCGGCCTGACCGCTACGCCTGAGCAAGCTCAGCAAGTGCACGCAGCGATTCGCGCGCAGGTTGCGCAGCTGGATGCTGAGGTGGCGAGCGAGCTGAGAATTCTTTATGGCGGCAGTGTGAAGGCCGCCAGTGCAGCCGAGCTGTTCGGCATGCAGGATATCGATGGGGGGCTCGTAGGTGGCGCCTCTCTGAATGCGGATGAATTCGGTGCGATCTGTCGCGCTGCAGGAAACTGAAGAATGCTGGAAACCGTCATTGTTGTTCTGCACCTGCTGGGTGCGATCGGGATTGTAGTGCTGGTTTTGCTGCAGCAGGGTAAAGGCGCTGACGCGGGTGCGTCGTTCGGTTCGGGTGCTTCGGCAACTGTATTCGGAAGCCAAGGTTCCTCTACCTTTCTGAGTAAGTTTACTGGTATACTTGCCGCAGGTTTTTTCATTACCAGCTTGGGTTTAGCGTTCTTTGCTAAAGAAAAAGCTGATGCACTGACTCAGGTTGGTCTGCCAGATCCAGCGGTACTGGAAGTTCAACAAAAGCCGGCCGTCGAAGACGTGCCGGTGCTCGAAGAGCAAGCTCCAGCATCCGATGCTTCGGATGTTCCGGAGGCTCCAGAGCAGTAACAGTTTTGCCGAGGTGGTGGAATTGGTAGACACGCTACCTTGAGGTGGTAGTGGCCATAGGCTGTAGGGGTTCGAGTCCCCTCCTCGGTACCATACTCAAGAAAGCCCGCAGTTAGCGGGCTTTCTTGTTGCTGGAGTGTTTGGTTGACCCTCGCCAGGGGGTGGCCGTATAATTCCGGCCCAGCTTTGACGCGGGGTGGAGCAGTCTGGTAGCTCGTCGGGCTCATAACCCGAAGGTCGTAGGTTCAAATCCTGCCCCCGCAACCAGTTTCAGAAGCCCCTTTTAAGGGGCTTTTTGTTAGCTGAAACACAGTGTCCGCTGCTTTATCGCGGACAGACGGGATGGGCGTTTCGCCCATTTTTTATTTGCACAGCATGCACGAGGGCCGTTAAGTGTCGAGCAAGCTAGAACAGTTGCAGGCCTTGTTGGCCCCGGTAATCGAGGCGCTCGGTTATCAGTGTTGGGGCATCGAGTTCCTGTCGCAGGGGCGTCATTCGCTGCTGCGTGTCTATATCGATAAGGCCGACGGTATCCTGATCGACGATTGTGAAATCGTCAGCCGTCAGCTCAGTGGTGTACTCGATGTCGAGGACCCGATTTCCTCCGAGTACACGCTGGAAGTTTCTTCTCCCGGGATGGATCGCCCGTTGTTCACCCTTGAACAGTTTGCGGCGCATGTCGGTGAGCAGGTGAAGATCAAGCTGCGTTCGCCTTTCGACGGGCGTCGTAACTTCCAGGGCCTCCTTCGCGGTGTGGAGGATCAGGACGTGGTGGTGCAGGTGGATGACCACGAGTATCTGTTGCCGATCGACCTGATCGACAAGGCCAATATCATCCCCCGATTTGATTGAAATGCGGATCTGCGTCGCTGCCGGGCTGCCAGCCTTCTGTGCAGTCCGAGCGACACAGATGGCGCGAAGGTAGCGCGGCAGCGCACGTGTTTGGCGCCCATGGCGTGAACGTGACGCGGATTGCGCATAACCAATGGATTGCGAAAGGCGAGGCGTACGATGAGCAAAGAAGTACTGCTGGTTGTTGAGTCGGTATCCAACGAGAAGGGTGTACCGGCCGGCGTGATTTTCGAGGCGCTGGAGCTGGCTCTGGCGACCGCCACCAAGAAGCGGTTCGAGGACGAAGTCGATCTGCGTGTGTCGATCAACCGACACAACGGCAGCTACGAGACCTTCCGTCGCTGGACCGTGGTCGACGAGTCCGAATTCGACGATCCGGCTCACCAGCTGACCGACGACATGCCGCAGGCCGTCGAGGCCAACGCCAAGATCGGTGACGTGCTCGAAGAGAAAGTCGAGTCCATCGAGTTCGGCCGTATCGCCGCGCAAACCGCCAAGCAGGTCATCGTGCAGAAAGTGCGTGAGGCCGAGCGTGCGCAGGTGGTCGACGCTTACCGCGAGCGCCTGGGCGAGATCATCTCCGGCACCGTGAAGAAGGTCACCCGCGACAACGTCATCGTTGACCTGGGCAACAATGCCGAGGCGCTGCTGGCCCGCGAAGACATCATCCCGCGCGAGACTTTCCGCGTTGGCGTGCGTCTGCGTGCCCTGCTCAAGGAAATTCGTACCGAGAATCGCGGCCCGCAGTTGATCCTGTCGCGCACCGCTCCGGAAATGCTGATCGAGCTGTTCCGCATCGAAGTACCGGAAATCGCCGAAGGGCTGATCGACGTCAAGGCCGCCTCCCGTGATCCGGGCTCGCGCGCCAAGATCGCCGTGCGCTCCAAGGACAAGCGTATCGACCCGCAGGGCGCCTGCATCGGCATGCGTGGTTCGCGCGTTCAGGCCGTTTCCGGCGAGCTGGGTGGCGAGCGTGTCGATATCGTGCTGTGGGACGACAACCCCGCGCAGTTCGTGATCAATGCCATGTCGCCGGCTGAAGTGGCTGCGATCATCGTCGACGAAGATGCCCATGCCATGGACATCGCCGTTGGCGAAGACAACCTGGCTCAGGCCATTGGTCGTGGCGGTCAGAACGTGCGTCTGGCCAGTCAGTTGACCGGCTGGACGCTGAACGTGATGACCGAGGCGGACATCCAGGCCAAGCAGCAGGCAGAAACCGGCGACATCATGCAGTCCTTCATCGACGAGCTGGAAGTCGACGAAGAACTGGCTCAAGTCCTGGTCGAAGAGGGTTTCACCAGTCTCGAAGAGATTGCCTACGTACCCATGGAAGAAATGCTCAGCATCGATGGCTTTGACGAGGATATCGTCAATGAGCTGCGTGCGCGGGCCAAGGATCGTCTGCTGACCAAGGCGATCGCCAACGAGGAGAAGTTGGCCGATGCCCATCCGGCGGATGATTTGCTGGAACTGGAAGGCATGGACAAGGCGCTGGCTCTTGAGCTCGCGCTGCGCGGCGTGATTACCCGTGAAGACCTGGCCGAGCAGTCGATCGACGACCTGCTCGACATCGACGGCATCGACGAAGAGCGTGCCGGCAAGCTGATCATGGCCGCTCGAGCCCACTGGTTCGAATAAGCGGTTGCGGCCTGAGGAGAAAGATGCATGACGCAAGTCACGGTGAAAGAACTGGCCAAAGTGGTCGACACTCCGGTTGAGCGCCTGCTGCAGCAGATGCGTGAAGCTGGCCTGTCCCACAGCAGTGCCGAACAAGTAGTGACCGATAGTGAGAAACAGGCCCTGCTGGCCCATCTCAAGAGCAGTCACGGCGACAAGGTTGAAGAGCCGCGCAAGATTACCTTGCAGCGCAAGACCACCAGCACCCTCAAGGTTGCTGGCAGCAAGACCATCAGCGTTGAAGTGCGCAAGAAGAAGACCTTCGTCAAGCGCAGCCCGGAAGAGCTCGAGGCCGAGAAGCAGCGTGAGCTGGAAGCTCAGCAGGCAGCTGCCGAGGCCGAGCGTCTGAAAGCCGAGGAAGAAGCCAAGCGCAAGGCCGAAGAAGAGGCCAAGCGTCAGGCTGCCGCCGCCGCTACTGAAGCCCCTGCACCCGCTGCTGCGCTGGCCCCGGCCAGCGAGCCCGTGGTTGCTGCTGCTCCGGTTGTCGACGCCGAGCGCAAGAAGGAAGAAGTGCGCCGTCCCGAGAAGGCGCGCAGTGACGAAGACGAGCGTCGTGATCGCAAGCACGCGCAGCACCGTCCGACCCTCAAGGAAAAGGCACCAGCTCCGCGTGTCGCACCGCGCAGTGTCGACGAAGAGAGCGACGGCTTCCGTCGTGGTGGTCGCGGCAAGGCCAAGATGAAGAAGCGCAACCAGCACGGCTTCCAGGCTCCGGCCGGTCCGGTGGTGCGTGAAGTGTCGATTGGCGAGACCATCACCGTGGGCGAACTGGCCCAGCAGATGTCGGTGAAGGCCGCTGAAGTCATCAAGTTCATGTTCAAGATGGGCTCGCCTGCCACCATCAACCAGGTACTGGATCAGGAAACTGCCCAACTGGTCGCCGAAGAGCTGGGCCACAAGGTCAAGCTGGTCAGCGACAACGCGCTGGAAGATTCCCTGGCCGAGTCGCTGAAGTTCGAAGGCGAGGCCATGTCCCGTGCGCCGGTGGTAACCGTGATGGGTCACGTCGACCACGGTAAGACCTCGCTGCTCGACTACATCCGTCGTGCCAAGGTGGCTTCCGGTGAAGCGGGTGGCATCACCCAGCACATCGGTGCCTACCACGTGGAAACCGACCGCGGCATGGTCACCTTCCTCGATACCCCCGGTCACGCCGCGTTCACCCAGATGCGTGCCCGTGGTGCCAAGGCCACCGACATCGTCATCCTCGTCGTCGCTGCTGACGACGGCGTGATGCCGCAGACCCAGGAAGCCGTGCAGCACGCGAAAGCCGCTGGCGTGCCGATCGTGGTCGCGGTGAACAAGATGGACAAACCGGAAGCCAACCCGGACAACATCAAGAACGGCCTGGCCGCGCTGGACGTGATTCCGGAAGAGTGGGGCGGTGACGCACCGTTCGTACCGGTTTCCGCCAAGGCCGGTACCGGTATCGACGAGTTGCTCGAAGCCGTGCTGCTGCAGGCCGAGGTTCTCGAACTGAAAGCCACCCCGACCGCGCCTGGTCGTGGTGTCGTGGTCGAGTCGCGTCTGGACAAGGGCCGCGGCCCGGTCGCTACCGTACTGGTTCAGGACGGTACCCTGCGTCAGGGCGACATGGTTCTGGTCGGCGTCAACTACGGTCGCGTGCGTGCCATGCTCGACGAGAACGGCAAGCCGATCAAGGAAGCCGGTCCGTCGATTCCGGTCGAGATTCTCGGCCTGGATGGCACGCCGGATGCCGGTGACGAGATGATGGTGGTGGCCGACGAGAAGAAGGCCCGTGAAGTTGCGCTGTTCCGTCAGGGCAAGTTCCGCGAGGTCAAGCTGGCTCGCGCCCACGCCGGCAAGCTGGAAAACATCTTCGAAAGCATGGGCCAGGAAGAGAAGAAGACCCTCAACATCGTCCTCAAGGCCGACGTGCGTGGTTCTCTGGAGGCCCTGCAAGGCTCGCTCAGCACTCTGGGCAACGACGAAGTGCAAGTGCGTGTGGTCGGTGGCGGCGTCGGTGGTATCACCGAGTCCGATGCCAACCTGGCGCTGGCTTCCAATGCCGTGCTGTTCGGCTTCAACGTCCGTGCTGACGCTGGTGCGCGCAAGATCGTCGAGTCCGAAGGCCTCGACATGCGCTACTACAACGTCATCTACGACATCATCGAAGACGTCAAGAAAGCGCTCACCGGTATGCTCGGCAGCGATGTTCGCGAGAATATCCTGGGCACCGCGGAAGTGCGTGACGTGTTCCGTTCGCCGAAGTTCGGCGCCGTCGCTGGCTGCATGGTCATCGAGGGCACCGTCTATCGCAACCGTCCGATCCGCGTACTGCGCGAGGACGTGGTGATCTTCGAAGGCGAGCTGGAATCGCTGCGTCGCTTCAAGGACGACGTCGCCGAAGTGCGTAACGGCATGGAGTGCGGTATCGGCGTGAAGAGCTACAACGACGTCAAGGTCGGCGACAAGATCGAAGTGTTCGAGAAGGTCCAGGTGGCGCGCAGCCTGTAAACACAGCTGCAAGCCTCAAGCGGCAAGCTTCAAGAGGTGGCCTGGCCCACCTGTTGAGCTTGCCGTTTGGCTTTTTGGTATTTTTTAGCTTGAAGCTTAGCGCTTGAAGCTTGAGGCAGCTTTTATGGCCAAAGATTACAGCCGTACTCAGCGTATCGGTGATCAGATGCAGCGCGAGCTGGCAGTGCTGATCCAGCGCGAGATCAAGGACCCGCGCCTGGGTCTGGTAACCATCACCGCCGTCGACGTGAGTCGCGACCTGTCCCACGCCAAGGTGTTCATCACCGTGATGGGCAAGGACGACGACGCCGAGCAGATCAAGCTCAACCTGGAGATTCTCGGCGAGGCAGCCGGCTATCTGCGCATGCTGCTGGGCAAGTCGATGAAAGTGCGCACTATCCCGCAACTGCACTTCCAGTACGACGCCAGCATTCGTCGCGGTGCCGAATTGTCGGCACTGATCGAGCGTGCGGTGGCGGAAGATCGCAAGCACCAGGACGGCAGCGAGGAATAAGCGTGGCGCAGGTCAAACGTATTCGCCGCAAGGTCGACGGCATCATCCTGCTGGACAAGCCGCGTGGCTTCACCTCCAACGCGGCTCTACAGAAGGTACGCTGGCTGCTCAACGCCGAAAAGGCCGGGCATACCGGCAGTCTCGATCCGCTAGCCACCGGCGTGCTGCCGCTGTGCTTCGGCGAGGCGACCAAGTTTTCCCAGTACCTGCTTGATGCCGACAAGGGTTACGAGACGGTGGCCCAGCTCGGCGTGACCACCACCACCGGCGATGCCGAAGGTGATGTGCTCGAACGCCGCGCGGTGACCGTTGGTCGCACTGAAATCGAGGCCCTGTTGCCGCGTTTTCGCGGGGAAATCAAACAGATACCCCCGATGTACTCAGCCTTGAAGAAGGACGGGCAGCCGCTGTACAAGCTGGCCCGTGCAGGTGAAGTAGTGGAGCGCGAGGCGCGTTCTGTTACTATTGCGCGCCTGGAATTGCTGGCTGTGGAAGGTGAGCAGGCGCGTCTGGCGGTGGATTGCAGCAAAGGCACCTACATTCGTACCTTGGTCGAAGACCTCGGCCAATTGCTCGGGTGCGGCGCTCATGTCGCCGAACTGCGCCGGACCAAGGCCGGCCCGTTCGATCTGGCGCGCACCGTGACGCTGGAAGAGCTGGAAGCGGTGCATGCCGAAGGCGGCAGCGCAGCGCTCGATCGCTTCCTGCAGCCGGTCGACAGCGGGCTGCTGGACTGGCCGCTGCTGCAGTTCTCCGAGCACAGCGCGTTCTACTGGCTGCAAGGGCAGCCGGTGCGGGCACCGGAAGCGCCGAAGTTTGGCATGGTGCGGGTACAGGATCACAATGGTCGCTTCATCGGTATCGGTGAAGTGAGTGACGACGGGCGTATCGCTCCGCGTCGACTGATTTATACCGGCGCGTAGCGCCGACAGTTTCGGCCGAGAAGGCTGGAAGCCCGATGGCGACGAGGTCGTCATCAGGTGTTGCGAGGGTGGCTGTTAGTAGGCACGGTCATTCCTCTTTTTAAAACACGGGAAGCGATTCCCGGCCTATTGAGACTGCCTCGGCAGTTTCCAGATGAGAGGAAGCCAACATGGCACTCAGCGTTGAAGAAAAAGCCCAGATCGTTAACGACTACAAGCAAGCTGAAGGCGATACCGGTAGCCCGGAAGTGCAGGTTGCCCTGCTGACCGCCAACATCAACAAGCTGCAAGGTCACTTCAAGGCCAACGGTAAGGATCACCACAGCCGTCGTGGTCTGATCCGTATGGTTAACCAGCGTCGTAAGCTGCTGGACTACCTGAAGGGTAAAGACACCAGTCGTTACAGCGCCCTGATCGGTCGCCTGGGCCTGCGTCGTTAATAGACGCGAGCTGCACAAGTTGGAAGCTGGGAGTTCGGCGCCGCGAGTGGGGAGTGATCCTCACCTCGTGGCGTCGGGCTTCCAGCTTTTGGCTTTTCGAGGGATGCACCGGGTCCGACTCCCGCGCCTCTTTCCAATTTCCCCCAAGGCAACAAAGAGAAGGAAAACACCGTGAACCCGGTAATCAAGAAATTCCAGTTCGGTCAGTCGACCGTTACCCTCGAGACTGGCCGTATCGCCCGTCAAGCCTCCGGCGCAGTGCTGGTCACCGTTGACGACGACGTCAGCGTGCTGGTTGCCGTCACTGGCGCCAAGACCGCGGACCCGAGCAAGGGCTTCTTCCCGCTCTCCGTGCACTATCAGGAAAAGACCTACGCAGCCGGCAAGATCCCTGGCGGTTTCTTCAAGCGTGAAGCGCGTCCTTCCGAGAAAGAGACCCTGACCTCGCGTCTGATTGATCGTCCGATCCGTCCGCTGTTCCCGGAAGGCTTCCAGAACGAAGTGCAGGTCATCTGCACCGTGGTTTCCACCAGCAAGAAGACCGATCCGGACATCGCTGCGATGATCGGTACCTCGGCTGCCCTGGCTATCTCCGGCATTCCGTTCAACGGCCCGATCGGTGCTGCGCGCGTCGCCTTCCACCCGGAAACCGGCTACCTGCTGAACCCGAATTACGAGCAGCTGAAAGCCTCCAGCCTGGACATGGTCGTCGCGGGTACCAAAGACGCCGTACTGATGGTCGAATCGGAAGCCAAAGAGCTGACCGAAGACCAGATGCTGGGTGCCGTGCTGTTCGCCCATGAAGAGTTCCAGGCTGTCATTCAGGCTGTCGCCGAGCTGGCTGCCGAAGCTGGCAAGCCGACCTGGGACTGGCAACCGAAGCCGGAAAACACTGCGCTGCTGAACGCGATCCGTGGTGAGTTCGGTGATGCGATTTCCCAGGCCTACACCATCACCATCAAGCAGGATCGCTACGCGCGTCTGGGCGAGCTGCGTGATCAGGTCGTGGCCAAGTTCTCCGGCGAAGAAGGTCAGCCTACTGCCGGCGAAGTGAAGGAAGCCTTCGGCGAAATCGAATACCGCACCGTGCGCGAGAACATCGTTAACGGCAAGCCGCGTATCGATGGCCGTGACACCCGTACCGTACGTGGCCTGAACATCGAAGTCGGTGTGCTGGACAAGACCCACGGTTCGGCGCTGTTCACCCGTGGCGAAACTCAGGCGCTGGTCGTGGCCACCCTCGGCACCGCTCGCGACGCACAACTGCTGGATACCCTCGAAGGCGAGAAGAAAGACCCCTTCATGCTGCACTACAATTTCCCGCCGTACTCGGTCGGTGAGTGTGGTCGCATGGGCGCTACCGGTCGCCGCGAAATTGGCCACGGCCGCCTGGCCCGTCGTGGCGTCGCTGCCATGCTGCCGAGCGCTGACGAATTCCCCTACACCATTCGCGTGGTATCGGAAATCACCGAGTCCAACGGTTCGTCCTCCATGGCTTCGGTCTGCGGCGCTTCCCTCGCGCTGATGGACGCCGGTGTGCCGATGAAGGCCCCGGTTGCCGGTATCGCCATGGGTCTGGTGCTGGAAGGCGAGAAGTTCGCCGTTCTGACCGACATCCTCGGTGATGAAGACCACCTGGGCGACATGGACTTCAAGGTAGCCGGTACCGCCAAGGGCGTCACCGCGCTGCAGATGGACATCAAGATCCAGGGCATCACCGAAGAAATCATGGAGCAGGCGCTGGAGCAGGCGCTGGAAGCGCGCCTGAACATCCTCGGCCAGATGAACCAGGTCATCGCGCAGTCGCGCAGCGAGCTGTCGGCCAACGCGCCGACCATGCTGGCGATGAAGATCGACCAGGACAAGATCCGCGACGTCATCGGTAAGGGTGGCGCCACCATCCGCGCCATCTGCGAAGAGACCAAGGCCTCGATCGACATCGAAGACGACGGCTCGATCAAGATCTTCGGCGAAACCAAGGAAGCGGCCGATGCTGCCAAGCAGCGCGTGCTGGCCATCACTGCAGAAGCCGAGATCGGCAAGATCTACGTGGGTAAGGTCGAGCGTATCGTCGACTTCGGTGCCTTCGTCAACATCCTGCCGGGCAAGGACGGTCTGGTGCACATCTCCATGTTGAGCGATCAGCGTGTGGAGAAGGTCACCGACGTGCTGCAGGAAGGCCAGGAAGTGAAGGTACTGGTACTGGACGTGGACAACCGCGGCCGTATCAAGCTGTCGATCAAGGATGTAGCTGCTGCTGAGGCCTCTGGCGTCTAAGCACGGCTCGTCTGTTCGAACGAGAAGGGCTCCAGCGGGAGCCCTTTTTTATGTCCGCCTGTCAGGCTCGGCCATCAACCTTCGCGCTCTGCCTTCATTCAGGTCCATTACGAGCCGGGAGTGTCAGGGCTTCGCCCGCCGCGTTGACTGCAGGCGGCCGCTTCACTCTCGCAAAGCGCGGCATCCGCGAATTTTTCCGATTCGATCTGACATCACATACGGCTGTACTGTGTAAACCATGCAAATTGCCCGAGTGTTTTTTTCAGACTCGGCGAAATGCAATCAAACGGCTGTCCTTGCTTGTAAATAAGTTGTTGTTTTTAAAGGATTTATTGGTTTTTAAAAAACTGGCACAGCGCTTGCGATAGTACTGGTGAACCTGCAACCAGGAGTTGGTTTGCAGATTGTCTGCAATGTACAGGAGTCGAATCATGAAACAGCCAATCAACCGTTTTGCCGCTACCACCCTGACCGCTGCCGTGCTGAGCATGTCTCTGGCCTCCGCAGCTTTCGCCGCAGAGCCGACCATGCTGGCGGCCAATGACACCGTGGATAAAGCCGAGCAGGCGGTATCCGACACCTGGATCACCAGCAAAGTGAAGTCCACCTTCATCGCTGATTCTGACCTCAGCGCCCTGGACATCAAGGTCGAGACCAACCAAGGCGTGGTTTCCCTGTCCGGCGTGGTGTCCACCGATGCCGAGCGTGACCTGGCTATCGCCAAGACCAAGGAAATCGAGGGTGTGCGTGACGTGTCCGCCGATGCCCTGAAAACCGCTGACTGATAGCCGAGCCGGCCGGGCTGTAGCCCGGCCTAACCTTCTGTCACTGGGAGAATGACCATGAATAGCGACATCATCAAAGGCAAATGGAAGCAGCTCAACGGTCGTATCAAGGAACGTTGGGGCAACCTGACCGATGACGACCTGGAAGTCGCCGAGGGCCACAGCGACTATCTGGCCGGCAAGCTGCAAGAACGTTATGGCTGGACCAAGGAAAAGGCCCAGCAAGAGCTGCGCGACTTCAGCGACAAGCTCTAAGCACGGATAGCCTGGTACGGATGCCGCACGAGTACGGATAGCTTCAGATACGGATGTCACATCAGCACGGATGCTGCCGACATGGACGCCTCAGCACGGATAGCGACAGGCACGGATGCTCGAAGGCCCCGCCGGTATGACCGGCGGGGCCTTGATTTTTTATGCGTGCTGAACCGGTTGGGCCGGCACTGCGGCAATACCTTAGCGACCGCGTTTGCTGCGTATCTCGCTCAGGCGACCGCCCTCGAAACGTAAGAAGTGGTACATGCCATTCTTCGGTCCGTAGATCCACTCTTCGACAGTCACCTCGTTGCGAAAACCATAGCTGTCGAGCACTTCCTTGTAGCCAAGAAAATCTCGGCTGGCAGCTTCGCCACACTTGCTCAGCACCTCGGCGCTGGGCGCTGTCTTGCTGACCAGCGCGCTGCCGCAGCGGTAGGTCGAGGACGCCTCGGCCAGCAGGGGTAGGCAGAGCAGCGTCAACAGATAGGCCAATTTGCACATGACAGCTTCCTGCTCAACGTTCGCGACGACGTTCGATGGCGACCAGGCGATTGCCTTCGAAGCGCAGGATGCTGAGCATGCCGTTGCTTGGGCCGTAGACCCATTCCTCGATCATGTATTCGCGACGGTCATAGGAGCCCAGGGTGTAGCCGACCGGATCGCGATGTACCGGCGCGCCACATTTGCGTTCGACCTCGAACGGGCGGTCGCCCAGGCTGACTAGGGCACTGCCGCAGCGCAGCGTATCGGCCTGCGCAGTGGCGCTGAGCAGGCCAGCGGCCAGGGTGGCGAGCGTAAGGAAGGATAAGCGGCGCATGATCATTGGCTGTCCAGGTGCAGTATGGTGAGCACGCGGCCATCGGCTTCCGGCTCGCCCAGGTTGGCATCGATCAGGTAGACGCGCTCATCGTACAGCCCGCCCTGTTCCACCAGATAATCCTTGATCGTTGCAGCGCGTTGCTGAGCCAGCTGGCGCAGCAGCAGCTTGCTCTGCGCCCAGGAATCCAGCACTGCCTTACGCATGTTCTGCTGGCGCTGCTCGCTGTCCAGTTCGGCCCATTCGGCCGGCGGCTGTTGCTTGAGGCGGGTGCGATAGATGCCTTCCAGCAGCGCGGCCTGCTCATCTTCGTCGACCGTCAGCTCATCGGGGCTGGCGGGCACCTTGTCGCCGCGACGTTGCAGCACCTTGTACCACCCTTCGCGGAATTCGCGCTGCAGCCGCTGTTCGGCCAGCAGCGGGCCATCAGCGCTCTGCGCGGCCTGGCCTTCCACCTCCAGACGCAGATTGGGGCGTTCCTCGAGCGCCTTGGCCAGGGTGTCCAGTGCCTGGCGCGCGTCGCCCTCCAGCTGTGCCGAGCCGGCGTTGAACGGTACGGTGCTGAGGTCGACATCGCTGCCGCCGACCAATCCGGCGATGAACTTGAATGGCGCCTGGGCTGCGCGCAGCACCAGATTGCGCAGGGTTTGCCAGACGATGGGCATGACGCTGAACTCTGGGTTGTTCAGATCGCCCTGCACGGGCAGTTCGATGGCGATGCGGCCCTGGGTGTCCTTGAGCAGGGCCACCGCCAGGCGAACCGGCAGGTCGACGGCATCCGGGCTGTCGACACGCTCGCCCAGTTGCAGGTTTTCCACCAGCACCTTGTTCTCGGCATTGAGCTGGCCCTTCTCGATGCGATAGTGCAGGTCGAGGTTGAGGCGGCCCTTGCGGATGCGATAACCGGCGAACTTGCCGGAGTAAGGGGTGATGGTGGTCAGCTCGACGTTCTTGAAGCGCGTGGCGATATCCAGGCTGTTGAGCGGATCGAACGGCGTCAGCTTGCCCTTGATGCTCATGGGCGCATAGCGGTCGACCTTGCCCTGAATATCGACGCTGGCCGCCTGCGGCTTCTGGTTGTCGAGCACGCCGATACGGCCGTTCATCTGCTGGATGGCAGTGGCGAAGTTGGGCGTCAGGCTGAAGTCGGCGAAGTTGGCCGAGCCGTCATTGATGGTCACGCCGCCGATGCGGATGGCCAGCGGCTTGCCGGCATCCGCCTTGTCCTCGTTCGGGGTCGCCGGCTGCGGCACGACCAGTTCGCTGACGTTGGTGGTCAGATTCTCGTTGATCACGAAGCGCGCGTAAGGTTGATCCAGCTCGACACGCTCGATGGCCAGGCTTTCACCGTGGCGATAATCGATGCCGCCGACCCGGACCTGTTTCCAGCGCAGCAGATCGCGCTCGCGCAAGGTATCCAGGGTGTGCAACTGGTCGACCCTGGCGTCACCGGTGACGCTGAGTGCCAGCGGCTCGGTACTCTCAAGCTGCACCTCGAGGTCGCTGCCGAGCAGGCCACTGCGCAGTTCCAGACGAATGAAGGGGCTCAGGTAGGCCTGCGCTAGGCGCAGGTCGATATCCTGGGTGGCGACCTTGAGCCGGGCGGTGGTCGGGCTCAATTGCACCTGGCCGGCTGCCTGCAACTTGCCCTGTTTGCCCAGGCCGCTGTCGAGCCTGAGGTCGAAGGGCTTGTCGCCGAGGCTGTCGAAATTCTTCAGGTCGAGGTTCAGTGGGCCGACATCCACCGCCACTTCCTGCTGCGGTACGCGGTCGGCCAGGTGAGCCTTGTAGTCGCGCAGTTGCACGTCCTGCAACAGCACCTGCCAGGACTCGCTCTCGCCGGATTGCTCGGCGGGTTCGGCAGTTTCGCTCTTGGCGCTTTCTGGTTTGGCAAACAGCTTCTGCCAGTCCAGTTGACCGTCGGCTTCGCGTGCTGCCCAAGCCTCCAGGCCCTGGCTGCGCACCTGGCCGACCACCACTTGCTGCTTGGCCAGGTCGAGGCTGCTGTCATCGATATCCAGGCGCTGCAGGCGCACCAGTGGTTTGCCTTGTGGGTCGTCGATGGCGAAGGGCGCCAGCTGCACCTTGATCTTGCTCAGTTGCAGCTCCGTGCTGCTGGACAGGTCGAGCCGGTAGTCGCTGCTGAGGTCGACCAGGCCCTCCTTGAGCACCAGCGGCAGTGCGTCGCGCACGTACGGCCAGAAGGTGCTCAGGCGACCATCGCTGATGCTCAGACTGCCGCTGGAGGTGATGGGCGTCAGGCTGACCTGACCGCGCCAGTCGATCCGTGCGCCGTGCGGGCCACTGGCGGTCATGGTCATCTGCGCGTTGTCGCCGGCCAGGGTGCTGAGGTTGTGCAGCTCCAGATCAAGTGAGTCGTAAGCGAACTCCACCGGCTCGCTTGGGCGTAGATCCTGGAAGCGCAGGGCTTTCTCCCGCAGGCGAATGCTGTCGATGCGCAGCGGGAAGGGCTCGCTGCTTTCGGCCTTGGGTTCTGCCTGGCTTTCCGGCAGGCGGAACAGCTGGGTGAGATTGAGCGTCCCGTCCTTGGCGAAGAGGATTTCGGTTCGCGCACCATCCAGTTCGATATCGCTCAGGTGCAGGGCACCGCTCCACAGGCTGTCGCTCTGCAGGTTGGCGTACAGGCGCTGGAAGCTCAGTTGCTCCTGGCCGCTTTCACCGATCCGCAGGCCCCAGAGGCTGAGTTCGAGGGTGAAGGGGTTGAGCTGCAGGCGTTGCAGCGAGGCCGGTAGCGTGGCGTACTGCGCCAACTGCTGGTTGGCGATGCGCAGGGCGATGCCCGGCAGAATCAGAAAGCCGATCAGGCTATAGAGGAAAACGGCGATCAACAGTGCGCTCAGCGCGCGCTTCAGTCCTTTGGGCATGGCTTGGCGTCATCTATCCAGACGAGGAGACGCCTTGGAGTATGGCACGGCGTTTCGGTTCCGGTCGTCATCGCCGCAGTCAGATTGCGCCCAAGTCCCGGTTCAGAGGTGCAGGACCAGGGTTTTCAGTGGCGGCCTGGCGTCCGTGGAAGGGAAGTCCGATGCCGGGGCGATGACCTGACAATCCTGTACGGGGCGGCCCAGTTTTTCTGCGCAGCGTAGTACCTGCAAGCGCCAGTCGCTCATCTCCACTTTCGCCAGGTTGTTGCAGCACACCAGCGTGCCGCCTTCGGCAGTGGCCAATAGTGCCGGTTTGAGCAGGCTCTGGTAGTCGCGCAGTAGGTCGACCGTGCCGAAGGCGCTCTTGGCCCAGGCCGGTGGGTCGAGAAAGACCAAATCGAACTGGCGCGGCTGCAGGCGCGGGTAGCTCGGCAGCTTCTGCCCGCGGCGGCTGCTGATCGGCAGATCGGCCAACTGGCGGATGGCCGGGAAATAGTCGGACTGGATGAACTGCATGGCCGGCAGTTCAGGATTCAGCGCAACATTCTCGCGGCCTACAGCCAGGTTGCCCTGGGCGAAGTCCAGGTTGATCACCTCGCTTGCGTCGCCGGCTGCGGCGCACAGGCCGACCCCGCAGGTGTAGGCGAACAGGTTGAGCACGGACTTGCCGGCACTGTTGGCCTTGACCCAGCCGCGGGCGTTGCGCAGGTCGAGAAACAGCAGCGGGTCCTGCCCGGCATGGCGGCCGCGCACGCGGTAGTTCAGCCCCCATTCATGGCCGATCATGTCGGCCAGGGCGGCCTCGCTGGCCTGGAACAGGGTCGGGTCGCGGTCGATACGCGAGTTGCTCCTGGAACGGTCGTTGTAGACCGGCAGCAGGGCCTGGCCAAGATGGGCCTCGACGCTGTCTGCGATGGTTTGCAGTTCGTCGGATTGCAGCGGCTGATGAAAGCTTTGCACCAGCAGTTGCGGGCCATAGCGGTCGACGGTCAGACCCGGCGCACCTTCCTGACTACCATGGAACAGCCGGTAACAGTCGGTGCCTTGTGCGTGCAGTTCGACCAGTAGCTGCTGGCGGGCGTCGAGGGCGGCGCGCAGCGCCTGGTCAAGAGAAGGCATGCGCGGCGTCTCGGAGAAAGGAGACCGGCAGTTTATCAAGAAAACGAGCGGCTACCGCAGGTCTGACGTAGCCGGATGCAATCCGGGTGGGTCGAGGAATAGTTGTCCCGGATTGCATCCGAGGCTACGTTTTTTTCGCCTGCGGCCGCGCGCGTTGGCCTCGCATCTAAGGCGTCAGACGCCGTCTGGCACGCTGGGCGGCGCTGTTGCGCACGGCCCAGCGCAGCAGATTAGCGGTGCGCTGCACGCTGGTGCGGATCAGTGGGCGGCGCCAGGCGGCCTGGTGTTCGCCGAGCAGGTCGCTGGCCCAATCCGGCAGCAGGTCGACGCCTGCCTGCATCATCAGACCACCGAAGGGCTTGGCGAGAATGCTGGGCATCGGTGCGCTATGCAGCAGCCGCACCACTTCGCGGGTGCGTTCATCGCACAGCAGCTGCGGACGCATGCGCTGCAGATAGTCGGCGACGGCCTGAGCCGACTTGGGCACGCCCTGCGCGCCGAGGCGTTCGGCGATCAGCGCCACTTCGCGGTAGTAGCGATCCTGCTCGGCCACCGGCAACTGCGGGTCGACGTAGCGCAGGTAACCGGCGAGAAACTGGCTGACCTCGGAAACATGCACCCAGGTCAGTAGCTCGGGATCGCTGGCGGCGTAAGGTCGGCCATCCGGTGCGTGGCCGACTACCTGCAGGTGGATGCGGCGCACCTTGTCGATCAGCTGTTCGGCATCGTGCAGGCCACCATAGGTGGTGCCGGCGATGAACAGGCTGGTGCGGCGCAGGCGGCCGAGCATGTCCTGACGGAAGGTGGAGTGATCCCACACGCCGGCCAGTGCCAGCGGGTGAAGCATCTGCAGGAGCAGGGCGGAGATGCCACCGACCATCATCGCGGTGAAGTCGGCGTGTACTTCCCAGACCATCGACTCGGGGCCGAACAGGCCGGCATCTCCTCGTGGCTGGTCGAGGTCGAGCACGCCCAGCGACGCGCCGGTGAGGCTGTGTACCTGTTTTTCGATTTGGCGACGTAGGCTTTCCATGACGCGCAGTTTCGGCGCTCGGCAGGCACAAGACAAGGTGCGCCCCGCCCCGTGGGGGGGGGGGGGGGGGGGGCGGGGGGGGGCCGGGGGGGGGGGGGGGGGGGGGGGGGGGG
>NZ_JADTQG010000001.1 GCF_016008875.1 Ectopseudomonas mendocina | reverse complement strand
GCCGCCGAGGATGATCACCATCAGCAGCAGGCCCCAGAAGGCCTCGCGGGCGGAACGCAGCCACTCGCGGAAGCTGGCACGCGGCAGGGCCGGCAGCTTCTTGATGCGCGCGACGATGTAGATCGCGATCATCAGCGCCAGACCGAGCATCACACCGGGAATCACACCGGCCATGAACAGCTTGCCCACCGACTGCTCGGTGGCGGCGGCGTACACCACCATCACGATCGACGGCGGAATCAGAATGCCCAGGGTACCGGCGTTACACACGATGCCGGCGCCGAACGCCTGCGGGTAACCGGAGCGCACCATGCCGGCGATGGCGATGGAGCCTACGGCCGCGACGGTGGCCGGCGAGGAGCCGGACAACGCGGCGAACAGCATGCACGCCAGCACCGCACCGATGGCCAGACCGCCACGGATGTGACCGACGCAGGCGTTGGCGAAGTCGATCAGGCGACGTGCCACGCCACCGGTGGTCATGAAGGCACCGGAGAGCAGGAAGAACGGGATCGCCAGCAGGGTGTAGTGCTCGGAGGTCTCGAACAGCTTGATCGCCAGCGAGCGCACCGAGTCGGGGCTGAACAGCATGATGGTGATCGAGCCGGCCAGGCCGAGCGATGCGGCGATCGGCACGCCGATGAACATCAGCAGGAACAGCAGCAGGAAGAGGAACAGCACGGTCATTATTTGGCCTCCTCGTGCTCGTTGATTTTCAGCGCATCGGCGGCTTCGTCAGCCAGGCCGAGGCCGGTCTGCTCGTTGCGCAGGATGCGCACGAGGATTTCCAGGAAACGGATGAACACCATGGCGTAGCCGAACGGCACGATCATGCCGATATGCCATTGCTGGATGCCGTAGTGGCCCAGGTCTTCAGCGCCGATGCCGGCGATGAACAGGGTGCGAACCCAGTCGAAGCTGCCGACGGCGATCAGGCCGGCGTAGCCCAGGCAGCACAGGCAGGCGATCACGCCGATCACGCGCTGCACGCCGCGCGGAGCGAGTTTGACCAGGGCGTCGACGCCGATGTGGCCGGCGGTGCGCACGCCGTAGGCCAGGCCGAAGAAGATCAGCCAGCCGAACAGGGCTTTGGTCAGGGCGTTGCTCCAGGTCATCGCCTGGGCAAGGTCGAGAATGAAGTCGCCGATAGCGAGCAGAGCCTCGTTACCGCCGAAGAAGTCACCCAGCCAATAGAACAGGGTGTAGAAGTTGTTGAGGATCACGTAGACGAAAGTGATCAGCGTCATGGCCGCCAGGAGGAAAGCGATGAAGCCTTCCTCGAAGTGCTCCCAGACGCGCCGCAAGGCGTTCATGGCATCTCCGAGCATTGTTGTGGTTATTAAGAGCCTGCTCAAAGTTTCGCGAGCTAGAGCCATGCAAGGCAAACACAGGCGAGGATGCGGAGTTTACGAGCTGTAAATGAGCATCCGAGTCTGTTTTTAACGCAGCAGGGCCGACGCGCAGCAGACTTTGAACAGGCTCTAAGGAGTTGGGCGAATCTAACCGAGCAAGGAACGGCGCGATATTCGTCATTGGCAAACGCCGTCTTAGGCGACGACGAATGAAAGACCGCCCCGGGTGCGTGGGCCCGGGACGGTCATGGCGCTCACTGCTGGTTGGCGGCTTGCGCAGCCTCGATCACGTCAGTGCCGATCTCGGCCTCGAACTTCTTCCACGCCGGGCGCACGGCGTCACGCCAGGCGGCACGCTGCTCGGGCGTGAGGGTGATGATCTCGCTCTTGCCGGTATCAACGATGGCTTGGCGCGCTTCGGCGTTCAGCGCCTCGGCCTGCTTGTTCACCTCGACTGTGACTTCGTCGACGATCTGTTCCAGCTCACTGCGGATGTCCGCCGGCAGGCCATTCCAGAACTGGGTATTGGTGATCAGCAGGTAGTTGCCGATGGCATGGTTGGACTCGGTCATGTACTTCTGCACTTCGAAGTACTTCTGCGAGTAGATATTCGACCAGGGGTTGTCCTGGGCGTTGACCACGCCGGTCTGCAGGCCCTGGTAAATCTCGGCGAAGCTCATCTTGCGCGGTACCGCGCGCAGGGCGCTGTACTGCGCAGCCTGCAGGTCGGACGGCTGCACGCGGAATTTCTGTCCACGGGCATCGCTTGGCTCGACCAGCGGCTTGTTGGCGGTGAGCTGGCGCATGCCGTTGAGCCAGTAGGCCAGGCCGGTGATGCCCTTGCTCTCCATCGACTTGAGCAGTGCCTTGCCCTTTTCCGAGGACTGGAAGCGCTGCGCGGCGGCAACGTCGTCGAACAGGAACATCATGTCGAACAGCTGCAGCTGCTTGGTGTACTGCTCCAGCTTGGACGGTGCCGGCGCCAGCATCTGCACTTCGTTGAGCAGCAGCGCTTCCATTTCCTTGCCATCGCCATACAGCGAAGAGTTGGCATAGACGTCGACCTTGACCTTGCCGGCCAGACGCTCCTCCACCAGCTTCTTGAACATCAGCGCGCCCTGGCCCTTCGGCGTGCTATCAGCGGTGATATGGGAAAACTTGATCAGGATCGGGGCGGTCGGCTGCGACTCGGCTGCGTGTGCCGAGAGTGCGCCAAGCAGTGCGCAACTGGCGAGCACACCGGCCAGGCCACGACGGACGAAAGAAAACTTCATGGAAGGCTCCTGTTGTTTTTGTCTGAGCGTCGAGGGAGAAACCCCTTCGATTGGCCCGGACTCTACTGCGCCCTTGCACAAGCTGAAATTCACATTTGAACAACCGAGCCTTCGGCATTCACGAAGGCAGCGTAGAACCCTCCCCTGCCATACCACTGTTTCTCAGGTGATCGAGCATCTGCTTCGCGGTCAGCGAAAGGTTGCCCTGATTACGCACCGCCACCTTGAGTTCGCGCCGGGCCCAGGGATCGTGCAGCGGGATCACTCGCACATCGAGCGCCGGCAGGTAGGTACGCACCGCCAGGTCCGGCAATACGCCGACACCCATGCCGGTGTGGATCATCCGGCAGATGGCCTCGAAGCTGCGCACCTGGATGCGCAGGCGCAAGGCCACGCCCTGGCTGTGCGCCGAGTGCTGCAGCAGGCTGTGCAGGGAAGCGTCCTGCTGCAGGCCGATGAAATCGAAACCCACTGCCTCGCGCAGAAACAGGCCGTCGCGCTCGGCCAGCGGATGCTCGCGTGGGGTGACCAGCATCAGTTGGTCGTGACGGTAGGTGAACACCTGCAGGTCATCGGCCGGCACATGGCCGGCGAAGATGCCAATATCGGTCAGCCCCTCGCGTACGGCACGGATGGTCTCGCTGCTGACCCGCTCCTCCAGATCGATCTTCACCTGCGGGTGCAGGCGGCTGAAGCTGGCCAAGTCCTCGGGCAGGAACTCGATCACCGCCGAGGTGTTGGCGTGGATGCGTACATGGCCTTTCACCCCTTCGCTGAACTCGCTGAGGTCGGCGTTGAGCTGCTCGAGGTTATCCATCATGTTGCGCGCGTGATGCAGCAGCGCATGACCGGCCGGGGTCAGCTCGACACCCTTGGGCTGACGATAGAGCAGCGCGATGCCCAGCTGGTTTTCCAGGTCGCTGACGCGCTTGCTCACCGCCGCCAGGGCCAGATGCTCGCGCTCGGCGGCGCGGGTCAGGCTGCGCTCGTCGGCGATAGCCACGAACAGCTTGAGGGTGACGAAATCGATGCGGCGCATGAAGGTCTCCATTTCGTGCCTGGCGAAGCGAAGCTGCCAGAAAGCTGATTTACAGCATGCCACTTCGTGATACGCGAAGCCTAGCTTGGCCATTGAGCAATTGTCGGCACCGCGCCGCTGCGCCATTCTGCGCACCACGAGAAACGCACAGGCAAATCGGGTGCAGCCATGACTCAAAACAACACCAGCAACATGGCCCTGCAGGGGCTCAAGGTGATCGAGATGGGCCAGCTCATCGCCGGTCCCTTCGCCAGCAAGCTGCTCGGCGAATTCGGCGCCGATGTGATCAAGATCGAACCGCCGGGCGTCGGCGACCCGCTGCGCAAGTGGCGCAAGATCAAGGACGGCACCTCGCTCTGGTGGCACGTGCAGTCGCGCAACAAGCGCTCGCTGACCCTCGATCTGAAGCAGACCGAAGCCCAGGACATCGTCCGCCAACTGGTAGCCGAGGCCGACGTACTGGTGGAGAACTTCCGCCCCGGCACACTGGAAGGCTGGGGCCTGGGTTATGAGGCGCTGAAGGCGATCAACCCGCGGCTGATCATGCTGCGCATCTCCGGCTACGGGCAGACCGGACCCTACCGCGACCTGCCCGGCTTCGGCGTGATCGGCGAAGCCATGGGCGGCCTGCGCCACCTCTCCGGCTACCCCGGCCAGGCGCCAGTGCGCGTCGGTATCAGCATCGGCGACTCGCTGTCCTCGCTGTACGGCGTGATCGGCGTGCTGCTGGCCCTGCAGGAGCGTGCGCGCAGCGGCGAAGGCCAGGAGATCGACGTGGCGCTGTACGAGTCGGTGTTCGCCATGATGGAAAGCCTGATCCCCGAATACGACGCGTTCGGCTACGTCCGCGAGCCGGCCGGCAGCGCCCTGCCCGGCATCACCCCGTCCAATTCCTACCCCTGCAACGACGGCAGCTACGTGCTGATCGCCGGCAATGGCGACAGCATCTACAAGCGCCTGATGAGTCTGATCGGCCGCGACGACCTGGGCAACGACCCGCGCCTGGCGCAGAACGACGGGCGCAGCCAGCACGCCGAACTGATCGACGGTGCCATCGCCGAGTGGACCGCCCAGCGTGGCCGCGACGAGGTGATCGAAGCGCTCAAGGGTGCACGCGTGCCGGCCGGCTACCCCTACACCGCCGCCGATATCGTGCAGGACCCGCACTACCTGGCGCGGCAGATGATCGAGCAGGTGCAGACCAGCGTCGGCCCGCTCAAGGTGCCGGGCGTGCTGCCCAAACTCAGCCGCACGCCGGGCCGTATCGGCACCGGCGGCCCGCAACTGGGCGAGCACAACGATGACATCCTCGCCGGCCTCGGCCTGAGCGCGGAACAGGTCGCTGGGCTGCGCGAGCGCGGAATTATTTAAAAGCAGCTGCAAGCTTCAAGCGGCTTCGGGCCTTTACTTGCAGCTTGAAGCTTGCGGCTTGCAGCTCCTCCTGAGGATTACCATGAGCAAACGCCTTTATATCCAGGACGTCGCCACCCGCGACGGCTTCCAGATCGAAGCTTCCTTCGTGCCCACCGAAGACAAGATCACCCTGATCGACCGCCTGTCCCACACCGGCCTGGCCAAGATCGAGGTCACCTCCTTCACCTCGCCCAAGGCCATTCCCAACCTGCGCGATGCCGAAGAGGTAATGCGCGGTATCCAGCGCGTGCCAGGCGTCGAGTACACCGTGCTGGTGCCCAACGTGAAGGGCTGCGAGCGCGCGCTTTCGTGCGAGGTGGACGAGATCAACCTGGTGATGTCGGCCAGCGATACCCATGGTCTGGCCAACCTGCGCATGACGCCGGAGCAATCGTTGGCACAGTTCGCCGAGATCATCGAAGTGACGCGTGGCAGCGGCGTATTCATCAACGCCTCGCTATCGACCACCTTCGGCTGCCCCTTCGAGGGCGAAGTGCCCGAGGCCCGCGTGCATGAGCTGACCGAGCGTTTGCTGGAAATCGGCGTGCAAGGCGTGACCCTCTGCGACACCACCGGTATGGCCGACCCGGCGCAGGTCGAGCGCATCTGCCGCGAGTCGCTGCAGCGCTGGCCCGAGGCGGTGTTCACCGCACACTTTCACAACACCCGCGGCATGGGCCTGGCCAACGCCCTGGCGGCACTGAACGCTGGTATCGACCGCTTCGACGCTTCCCTCGGCGGCCTCGGCGGCTGCCCTTATGCGCCGGGTGCAAGCGGCAATATCTGCACCGAGGACCTGGTGCATATGTTCCAGCGCATGGGCCTGGACACCGGCGTGAACCTCGATGCTCTGCTCGAAGCCGCCGCCACCCTGCCCGGCCTGATCGGCCACGACGTACCGGGCGCCATCCTCAAGGCCGGCAAGTCTGACCGTCGTTATCCCAAGCCCGAGTGGATGCAAGAAGCCGGGCTGTGAGGCTCGGCAGCAGTCGCGGCTAAAGCCCCTCCCACAACATTGGAAGGGCGTAGCCTTTTGGGTAGGCGATGGGGGTATGGCTAAAGCCGCACGCCCTCCCTCAGAACCGCGTCATCCTGTGGGAGGGGCTTTAGCCGCGACAAAAAAAGCCCGGTGCAAGCACCGGGCGTTTTCGTTTGCAGCACAACATCACTGCTGGTTGGCCTTCTCCGCCGCCTGGATCAGCTCGGCGCCGATCTCCTGCTCGAATTTCTTCCACACCGGGCGCATGGCTTCACGCCATTCGGCGCGCTGCTGCGGGGTCAGCTCGATGATCTCGGTGGTACCGGCCTTGGCGATGTCCTGCTTGGCCTTGCGGTTCAAGTCATCAGCCTGCTTGTTCACCTCGACGGATACCTCGGCCATGATGGTTTCCAGTTCGCTGCGCACGTCATCCGGCAGGCCCTTCCAGAACTTGGTGTTGGTGATCACCATGTAGTCGATCAGGCCGTGATCGGACTCGGTCATGTACTTCTGCACCTCGTGCACCTTCTGGCTGTAGTAGTTCGACCAGGTGTTCTCGGTGCCGTTGACCACGCCGGTCTGCAACCCCTGATAGACTTCGGCGAAGCTCATCTTGCGCGGGTTGGCGCGTACCGCCTTGAACTGTTCCTCGAGTACGGCAGAGGCCTGCACACGGAATTTCAGACCACGGGCGTCGGACGGTTCGCGCAGCGGCTTGTTGGCCGACATCACCTTCAAGCCGTTGTGCCAGTAGGCCAGGCCAGTGATGTTCTTGTCCTCCATGGAGGTCAGCAGGCCGCGCCCCTCTGGGCTGGCCTGGAAGCGATCGACCGCCTCCATGTTGTCGAACAGAAATGGCAGGTCGAAGATCTGCACCGGTTTGGCGTACTGCTCGAACTTGGCCAGCGACGGCGCCAGCATCTGCACCTCGCCTAACAACAATGCCTCCATTTCCTTGCCATCACCAAACAGCGAGGAATTGGGGTAGACATCGACCTTGACCCGCCCAGGCAGGCGCTCCTCGGCGAGTTTCTTGAACAACAGCGCGCCCTGTCCCTTGGGCGTGTTGTCCG
The DNA here is from genome assembly GCF_016008875.1 of Ectopseudomonas mendocina. Lineage (GTDB taxonomy): Bacteria > Pseudomonadota > Gammaproteobacteria > Pseudomonadales > Pseudomonadaceae > Aquipseudomonas. Next base: position 417,384 of record NZ_JADTQG010000001.1, on the reverse strand, counting down.
CCACCACATGGGCGAACTTGATGAGGATGGGCTCATCGGCCGCCTGTGCCAGGCCGGCACAGGAGAGGATGGCGGCGCAGGCCAGCGCCTTGGCGGTGAGTTTGAACATGACGTTACCTCATTGTTTTTGTAGGTCGGTACGTGGAACGAAATGGCCGGTGGCGTGGTGCCGCCGGTCGGTATTCAGGCCGGGCTCTCGCCAGCGCGTTGCAGCAGTCGTCGGGCGCGGCCCAGCACCGGGGCGTCGACCATCTGGCCGTCGACCACGAAGACGCCTTCGCCACTGCTGGCCGCCTTCATCACGCGGCGCGCCCAGGCCAATTCCTCCTCGGCCGGGAGCAACGCGCGATGGATGACCTCCACCTGTTTGGGGTGGATACACAGCAAACCGTCGAAGCCCATGTCACGGGCATCACGTGCGGTACGGGCCAGACCGTCGCGGTCTTCGATGGCGGGGAACACACTGTCCAGTGGCGCCGCCAGGCCCGCCGTGCGCGAATGCAGCAACAGGGCGTAACGAGCCTGATCGAGCATGCGTTCGGCCGCGGCGCTGCCGCTGCTGAGGCCCAGGTCCAGCCCAAGGTCGAGCGCGCCAAAGGACAGCCGCTCGACGCCCGAGGCCCGTGCGATGGACGGCAGCTCCAACAACCCCGCTGCGCTCTCGATGATCGGCCAAACCGGCTTGCCACAAGCGGCGACACGGGCAACCTGAGCAGCGCACTCCACCTTGGGCAAGAGCACGCCGATGACTCCGGCATGGCGTGCGCACAGCTCGATATCGGCGCCATGGCCGGCATGCTCCGGCGCGTTGATGCGCACCAGCAGACGCGCCTCGGGATTGGCCGTAAGAAAGCCATCGAGATGAGCACGAGCCTCGACCTTCAGGCTTTCCTGCACGGCGTCTTCCAGGTCGACGATCACCGCATCGGCGCCAACGGCAAGCGCCTTGGGAATGCGCTCCGGTCTACTGGCTGGTACAAACAGCGCGGTACGAATGATGGAGTGGTTCATCACACGGCCCCCTGTTGATGCAGGCGTTGAATATCACCCACGCCGTAGCCCAGCTCGGCGAGCAGCCCATCGGTGTGCTGACCCAGCGCAGGAATGGCGTCCATACGCGGCTCGAAGGCGCTGTTGCGCCCTGGCGGTAACAGTGCCGGCAAGCTGCCGCTGGGGCTGTCGACCTGACGCCAGCGCTGGCGTGCCTGAAGTTGCGGGTGAGCCCAGACACCGGCCATGTCGTTGACCTGGGCGTTGGCGATCTGCGCCTGCTCCAGGCGCTCGATCACCTGCGCCGTGCTCATGCGCGAGAAGGCTTCGACGATCAGCGCGCGCAGCTCACTGCGGTTGGCCGAACGCTTGAAGTTGGCTGAGAAGCGCTCGTCGCCAGCCAGCTCCGGCTGCTCCAGCACCTTGGCGCAGAACGCCTGCCATTCACGCTCGTTTTGCAGGCCGAGCATCACCGTGCCGCCGTCGCCGGCCGGGAATGGGCCATAGGGATAGATGGTCGAGTGCGCGGCACCAGCCCGCGGCGGCGGTGTGGCGCCGTCGTAGGCGTAGTACAACGGGTAGCCCATCCATTCCACCAGGCTTTCCAGCATCGACACGTCGACGCGGCTGCCGACCCCTGTCTTGCCACGCAGCATCAGCGCCGAGAGCACACCGGTGTAGGCGTACATGCCGGCAGCGATATCGGCGATGGAACAGCCGGCCTTGGCCATCTCCTCCTCGCCCGGCCCGCCGGTGACGGAGAGAAATCCGCCCTCGCTCTGGATCAGCAGGTCATAGGCCTTCTTCTGCTCGTACGGGCCGCCCTCGCCATAGCCGGAAATGTCGCAGACGATCAGTTGCGGGAAGCGTTCGTGCAGCGCTTCGAACGAAAGCCCCATGCGCGCCGCGGCGCCCGGCGCGAGGTTCTGCACCAGCACGTCGGCCTTGGCCAGCAGGCTGTCGAGCACCTGCGTCGCATCATCCTGCTTGAGGTCGAGGGTCAGGCTTTCCTTGGAGCGGTTGGTCCAGACGAAATGCGAGGCCAGGCCATCGACCCGCTCGTCATAACCGCGGGCAAAGTCGCCACTGCCGGGGCGCTCGACCTTGATCACCCGCGCGCCGAGGTCGGCAAGCTGACGGGTGCAGAACGGCGCAGCGATGGCATGTTCCAGGCTGACCACGGTGATGCCATCCAGTGGCCGGGGGTTGCTGTGAATCATGTCGAAAACCTCATTTACCCAAACGCAAGAGCATCCTTGTAGGAGCGGCGGGCGGCGTACCGCTTTATCCGCGAATGCAATGCGTCAGGCGCTGCAGTTGCGTGGGGTTGGCTTACGTCTTCGCGGATAAATCCGCTCCTACAGAGTCAGGTTGCTCAGGTCATCGGTCTCGCGCAGGCGCCAGACCCGCTCGATCAGCACGCCCGCCTCATCGCTGCTGCGCTTGCCGGCGAAGGCCAACAGACGACGGAACTTGTCTTCCAGCTCGGCGCGACTGAGGGTGTTGCCGGGATCGCCCTTGGGCTCGTCGATGGCGCCATGCAGGGTGCGTCCATCGACCGTGACGACCTCGACCCGGCCCAACCAGCGAGCCGGATAGGCACCATCGACCTCGGGTTCGAGGCGCATGCTGACCTTGTCGCGGAAGGCCGCGACATCGGCATCGGTCAACGACAGGTTGGCGAATTCGGTGAGCTGCGCCTTGCCATGCACGGCGATCAGGCCGAGCACCGTGCCCATGGAGAACTTGGCCTGGTGCACGGTCTGCGGCACCACTACGCGGCCAAGCACATCGATGGCGCCTTGGTGCACATGAGTAACGACCTGAGCGATATCGCCATGACGCAGACCTTCACGCTGCATCAGGTCGAGCAGCGCATCGGCAGCCGGATGAGTGTGACGGCACGAGGCGTGGAACTTGAACGAGGTTTCCACCAGCGCCCAGCGGCTGCCGAGACGGTCGGACAACGCCGCAGGATTGGCATCGCTGGACATACCGGCAGCCATGCCCTGCTCGCCTTCGAGAATGTTCTGCGCGCCGGTCAGGCCTTGCGCGGTGAAGTAGGCGGCTAGCAAGCCATCAGCCGCTGCCTTGGCGGTGTGCAACTGCTTGGAGTCGGCGGCGTCACGCAGGAACTCCCATAAGCCGGCGGCCTGGGTGCCGGCATTGCCGAGCAGGTGGATGAACTGCTGCTGGTCGAAGTCCAGCAGCTTGCCCACGGCCACCGCAGCGGCCAGGGTGCCTACCGTCGCCGTGGTGTGGAAGATGCGGTAATGCGAGCGACCGAGGAATTCGCCGATACGAATGCCCGCCTCGTAGCCGGCCACCGAGGCCAGCAGCAGCTCGCGACCGGACTTGCCAAGGTCCTGCGCCGCTGCCAGGGCCGCCGGGAAGACCACCGTGGCCGGGTGCAGCACCGAGCTGTTGTGCAGGTCGTCCTGTTCCACCAGATGGGACGACGCGCCGTTGACCAGCGCGGCGAAGTACGCCGAGGTGCCGCGACCATTGACCAGGATACGCGCCGGGCCATCGGCCGGGCCCATCTTCTGTGCGTAGGCCTCGAACAGCGGGATCGGCCGCGCGCCCTCGCTGGCCAGGGCCGATCCAAGCCAGTCGAGGAACAGGTCTTCGGTGCGATCCAGTACGTGGCCGGGAATCTGCTCGTAGGAAAGTTCGTCGAGGAAGCTTGCCAGGGCTTGGGTATGGCTCATGACGGGCTCCTCAGAACGAACGTGGCAGTTCGAGCAGATGCTCGGCCACGTAGCTCAGGATCAGGTTGGTGGAGATCGGCGCCACCTGGTACAGGCGGGTTTCGCGGAACTTGCGCTCGACGTCGTATTCGTTGGCGAAGCCGAAGCCGCCATGGGTCTGCAGACAGGCGTTGGCCGCCTCCCAGCTGGCCTTGGCCGCCAGGTACTTGGCCATGTTCGCCGCCGCACCGGCATTGCGCCCGGCGTCGTACTCCTCGCAGGCGCGCCAGCGCATCAGGTCGGCGGCCTCTATCTCGATATGCGCCTCGGCGATGGGGAACTGCACACCCTGGTTCTGGCCGATGGGGCGGCCAAACACCACGCGATCGCGGGCATACTGCGCGGACTTCTCGATGAACCAGCGACCATCGCCGATGCACTCGGCAGCGATCAGCGTGCGCTCGGCATTGAGGCCATCGAGGATGTAGCGGAACCCCTTGCCTTCTTCACCGATCAGGCTGCTGGCGGGGATTTCCAGGTTGTCGAAGAACAGCTCGTTGGTCTCGTGGTTGACCATGTTGGCGATCGGCTGCACGGTCAGGCCGTTGCCGATGGCCTCGTGCAGGTCGACCAGGAAGATCGACATGCCCTCGGACTTGCGCTGCACCTCGGCCAGCGGCGTGGTACGCGCCAGCAGGATCATCAGATCGGAATGCTGCACGCGCGAGATCCACACCTTCTGCCCGTTGATTACGTACTTGTCGCCCTGGCGCACGGCAGTGGTCTTGATCTTGGTGGTGTCGGTGCCGGTGGTCGGCTCGGTGACGCCCATCGACTGCAGACGCAGCTCGCCGCTGGCCAGCTTGGGCAGGTAGTAGCGCTTCTGCTCCTCACTGCCGTTACGCAGCAGGGTGAACATGTTGTACATCTGCCCGTGGATGGTGCCGGAGTTGCCGCCGCAGTGGTTGACCTCCTCGAGGATCACCGAGGCCTCGGCCAAGCCCAGACCCGAGCCGCCGTATTCTTCCGGGATCATCGCCGACAGCCAGCCGGCTTCGGTCATGGCCGTGACGAAGGCCTCCGGGAAGCCCTTCTCTTCATCGATCTTGCGCCAGTATTCGGCGGGGAATTCCGCACAGAGCGCGCGCACACCCTCGCGGATGGCGTTGAGTTCTTCGTTGTTATAAGCGTTCATCGGTGTTCCTCGATTCAGGCATTGCCGTAGCCCGGATGCAATCCGGGGAGCGATTTCCCGGATTGCATCCGGGCTACAAAGTCAGTCGAACTGCACCTCGGCGCGTTGCGCCAGGCCGGCTTCGTTGCCTGCCCAGAGTTCGGCATGGCCGTCCCCGTCGATGCGCCCGCCCACCTCGAACGGCTGTGGCGCGATCAGCGGGCGCAGGCCGCGGTAGGCGAAGCGGCGCACGCGCGCCTGCGGGTTGGCGCGGCAGAAGGCACGCAGGTTCAGCGTGGCGGTCAGCGGGCCATGCACCACTAGGCCGCTGTAGCCTTCGCTTTCGGTGACATAGGGCCAGTCGTAATGGATGCGGTGGCCGTTGAAGGTCACGGCGCTGTAGCGAAACAGCAGGGTGCTGGACGGTTTGACTGCCTCACGCCAGTCGCCGGCAACCAGCGGCTCGCCACTGCTGGTCTTGGGTGGGCTGGGCTCGCGGTAGACGATGTCCTGCTCTTCGCGGATGGCCAGTTGGCCGTCCTGCAGGTAGTCGTGCTGCAACGTGACGAACAGCAGTGCGCCGGTGCGTCCGTGCTTTTCCTCGATGTGCTTGATGGTCGATACCCGGCTGGCTTCGCCGCCCACGCGCAACGGCTGGATGAACTCGACACGGCCCCCGGCCCACATGCGATTGCGGTTGTCCGCTGGCGGTAGGAAGCCACCGCGCGCTGGATGGCCGTCCTCGCCAAGACCATTCTCGGCGACCGGTTCCTGAAAGAACGCCCAGTGCCACAGCGGCGGCAACGCCTCGCCATGGGCCGGCGTGGCTTCGCCGAAGGTGGCGGCGATGCGCTTGACCAGATTGCGGCTGAGTTGGTCGTGGACTTCTTCGCTACGACCGATCCAGGCGGAAAAAGCAGAATCACTCATGGGGCAGGTTCCAGCTCGGTTCTTGTGTGAGCTGGAGCATGCGATGCTGCACGCGTTCAGAGAATCCGCATTTATTTAAACCAGCGTTCGGTTATTCTGAACGCCGTATTTCTATCTGGGAGGGGCTTTAGCCGCGGTGTTTTTCGGGGAAGCCAGGGCGTCGCGGCTGAAGCGGATCGCCGCCCGGCCCCTCCCACAGAAGCAGAGGAACCCATGCATTTCGATCTGCCCGACCTGCGCCTGTTCATCCATATTGCCGAGTCGCCCAGCCTGACCCAGGGCGCACGCAAGGCGTTTCTCTCGCCGGCCGCTGCCAGTGCGCGGATCAAGGCACTGGAAAGCCAACTCGGCAGTCGGCTGCTGTACCGCGACAGTCGCGGTGTCGAGCTGACCCCGGCCGGCCAGCGCCTGCTGCAGCACGCGCGGCTGATCATGCGCCAGGTGGATTACCTGAAGAGCGAATTCACCGAATACGGCACCGATGCCGCCGGGCATATCCGCATCTTCGCCAACACCACGGCTGTGACCGAATTTCTCCCCGAGGTGCTGGCCGGCTTTCTCGCCGAACGCCCGGGCGTCACCGTCGACCTGCAGGAGCGCCTCAGCCGCGACATCGTGCGGGGCGTACTCGATGGCGCGGCGGATCTGGGCATCATCGCCGGCCCGGTGCAGGCGCCGGGGCTGCAGGTGCTGCACTTCAGCACCGACCGCCTGGTGCTGGCCGTCCCTCTGGGCCATGCGCTGGCACAGCGGCAATCGGTGAGTTTCAACGACACCCTTGCCTACCAACATATCGGCCTGCACGAGGGCAGCACCCTGCTGAGTTTCTTGCGCGAACAGGTGGAAAAGCTCGGCGGCAGCCTGGCGCTGCGCATTCAGGTATCGAGCTTCGAGGCGATCTGCCGGATGATCGAAGGCGGCGTCGGTATCGGCATCATTCCCGAGTCGGCCGCACGTCGGCACAGCCGCACCATGCAGCTGGCGATCCTGCAACTGGACGAAGCCTGGGCGGTGCGCGAGCGCAGCATGCTGGTGCGCGAGCTGGATGCGTTGCCGGGGAGCGTGCGGGCGCTGATCGACAGGCTGAATCAGGGCGTCTAGGCGAGGCTCGGCGAGAGGGAATCGGGGGAAAAAAAAGGGCGACCAATTGGTCGCCCGCCCATTCAAGGCATTCCCCGAGAGGAATGCGGAAACGCTTGCACCCATATCACGCAGGATGATCGGGACGTGCTCAGTGTCGCCGCGCAGCCCCACCCTGCCTATTGCACCAAGGTCGTAGGGCACCGGACCAATGGCAGGCCATACTCCGGCAACACTTCGCCGGCCCTGGAGACGCCATGAACCCCGAGCATCTGGCCCTGTTGCAACAGGCGCCCGCCAGCACTCATGTCGATGACACCTGGGCCAGGCTGTGCTGCGAACAGGCGCTGCTGGCAATCGAGGATGGCTGCTACGCGGTCGGTGCCTTGCTGGTGGATGAGGCAGGCGAATTGCTGTGCAGCGGGCGCAACCAGGTGTTCGCCTCGGTCTACGCCAGCGCCGCCCACGCCGAGATGCAGGTGCTCGACCAGCTCGAAAGCGAACATGCGCAGGTCGACCGCCGAGGTCTGACTCTCTACGTCAGCCTCGAGCCCTGCCTGATGTGCTACGGCCGTATCCTGCTGGCCGGCATCACCCGCGTGCGCTATCTGGCGCGCGACCGCGACGGCGGCTTCGCCCTGCGCCACGGCCGCCTGCCACCGGCCTGGGCCAATCTTGCCTCCGGAGTTTGCGTCGTGCAGGCCAAGGTCGATCCCTACTGGCTCGACCTGGCCGAGCGGATGATCGACCGCCTGCAGGACCGCCGCGCAATGCGCGAGCGCGTGGTCGCGGCCTGGCGCGGCGGTCAGGTGAGCTAGACGCGTGCGTCACGAAGGGTGCGCCGTGCGTACCGAAAATTGCGGGCATCAGCCAAGGCCAGCGGCGCACCTATGCCCTACTCCTTGCCCAACCCATGCTGCCGCAGCTTGTTGGCGATGGTGGTATGGGAAACGCCGAGACGCTTGCCCAGCTGGCGGCTGCTCGGGTGGTCGCGGAACAGGCGCTCCAGCACCGCCTTCTCGAAGCGACCGAGGATATCGTCGAGGCTGCCGTCGACGGAGAATTCACCGAGCGGCTGCGGTGCGCCGTAGTCCGGCAGACGAATGTGCTCGGCCTTTACCGTGCCGCCATCGCATAGCGAGACTGCCTGGAACAGCACGTTCTCCAGCTGCCGCACGTTGCCCGGCCAGTGATAATGGGCCATGCGCTCGAAGGCCTGTGGCGCCAGCTTCGGCAGCGCACAACCGATCTGCCGGCTGGCGGAATCGAGAAAGTGCTCGACCAGCGGCGCCAGCCCGTCGAGGCATTCGCGCAGTGGCGGAATATGCAGGCTGAGCACGTTGAGGCGGTGATAGAGATCCTGGCGAAACTCGCCACGGGCGCAGAGCTCGGAAAGATCGACCTGGGTGGCGCAGATCACCCGCACGTCCAGATACACCTCCTCGTCGCTACCGACACGGCGGAAGCAGCCATCCTGCAGAAAGCGCAGCAGCTTGGCCTGCAGGCGCGGGCTCATCTCGCCGACGCCATCGAGAAACAAGGTGCCGCCCGCAGTCAGTTCCAGCAGCCCGAGCTTGCCTTCCGGGCGCGCGCCCTCGAAGGCGCCGGGGCCGTAGCCGAACAGCTCGGTCTCGGCCATGGACTCGGGCAGGCCGGCGCAGTTGAGCGCCATGAACGGCGACTGCCCACGCGGGCTGGCCAGGTGACAGGCGCGCGCCAGCAACTCCTTGCCGGTACCGGTTTCGCCCTCGATCAGCAGCGGAGCATCCAGCGGCGCCATGCGTCGCGCCTCCTTGACCACCGCCGCCATCACCTTCGAGCTCTGGAAGATCGAGTCGAAGCCACGCAGCTCCTGCTTGCGCACGTGGTAGATACGCTCACCAACTCGGTCGGCGCGATGCAGGGTCAGCACCGCGCCAGCCAGCGCCTCGCTGTCGTCGTGCTCATTCTGCAGCGGCGCGATATCGGCGAGAAACACATCGCCCTTGATCTTCACCCGCAAGCCGTTGATCCGCGTCTTGTTGGCGCGCACCAATTCGGGCAAATCGAAGTCCTCGGCGTAGCGCGACAAGGCCATGCCCGGCACCTCGTCCACCCGCACGCCGAGCAACTGCGCCGCGCTGCGGTTGGCGGCGACGATACTGCCGCCCATGTCGATGGACAGCACGGGAAAATCCAGCGCACCGAGCAGCGCATTGAGCTCAAGATGACGCCGTTCACTGGGCATCAGCCCGACGCGCTTGACGCCGAATACGCCGGCAATGGCCTCGAACTTTGGTCTGAGCGACTGGAACTGCAGGTTGATCAGATTCGGACAGTGCAGATAGATGGCGTTGCCCTGCTCGCCCCCGACTTCGCCACGGGCGACGTTGATGCCGTAGTCGACCAGCAGGTTGAGGATGTCACGCAGGATGCCGACACGGTTCTGGCAGTGGACCTTGATACGCATGGCTCGGGCTCTTGGTTTTCTTGTTATAGGGCCGCCCGGAAATTCGACTGAGCGGCGTAATTTTCGTCAAGAATATGTGACACCTCAGCATAACGGCAAGGCGATAACTGGCCGTTTCGGCCGAATCGTAATCCAAACTTTACAGTTTTCCTTTCAGCCACTGCGCAGCTGCGCGCTTAGGGCCTGCCGTCGATCACGCGGGCGGGGTAAATCTGTGTCCAAGACAAGAACAACAGCCCCCTGAAGGAGGCAGCGATGAAGAGTACGCAATACCTGGCCCGGGAACCGGACGACAGCGGCTTTATCCATTACCCGGAAAGCGAGCATCAGGTGTGGAATACCCTGATCACCCGCCAGCTGGAGGTGATCCAGAACCGCGCCTGCCAGGAATATCTGGACGGTATCGAGCAACTCGGCTTGCCCATGGAGCGCATTCCGCAGCTCGGCGAGATCAACCGTGTGCTCGAATCCACCACCGGCTGGCGCGTGGCGCGGGTGCCGGCGCTGATCCCCTTCCAGACCTTCTTCGAGCTGCTGGCCAGCAAGCAGTTTCCCGTCGCCACCTTTATCCGCACTCCAGAGGAGCTGGACTACCTGCAGGAGCCGGACATCTTCCACGAGATCTTCGGCCATTGCCCGATGCTGACCAACCCCTGGTTCGCCGAATTCACTCACACCTACGGCAAGCTCGGTCTCAAGGCGAGCAAGGAAGAGCGCGTCTACCTGGCGCGGCTGTACTGGCTCACCATCGAGTTCGGCCTGCTCGACACCCCGGCCGGCCGGCGCATCTATGGTGGCGGCATCCTGTCCTCGCCGAAGGAAACCCTCTACGCCCTGTCCGACGTGCCCGAACACCAGGCCTTCGACGCACTGGAGGCGATGCGCACGCCGTATCGCATCGATATCCTGCAGCCGGTGTATTTCGTCCTGCCCGAGCTCAAGCGCCTGTTCGAGCTGGCTCACGAAGACATCATGGCGCTGGTGCACCGGGCCATGCAGATGGGCCTGCATGCACCGAAATTTCCGCCGAAAGCCGCGTAGCCCTTCAACTCCCCTCGCCCATTTATGGGAGAGGGGTCGGGGGAGAGGGCAAATGGTTCACGCTATCTTCCCTTTGACCATTGCGGTGGAAAACGCTGCGCGGTTTTCCACCCTACGAAAATCTATTCAGGAGAATCCCCATGAGTCTTGCCCAAGCCCAATGCGAAGCCTGCCGCGCCGATGCGCCGAAAGTATCCGATGAAGAACTGGCCGAGCTGATCCGCGAGATCCCCGACTGGAACATCGAGGTGCGTGGCGACCATATGGAGTTGGAGCGCGTGTACCTGTTCAAGAACTTCCGCCACGCTCTGGCCTTTACCAATGCCGTTGGCGCCATCGCCGAAGAGGTTGGCCACCATCCGGCACTGCTCACCGAATGGGGCAAGGTCACCGTCACCTGGTGGAGCCACGAAATGCGCGGCCTTCATCGCAATGACTTCATCATGGCCGCGCGCACCGACGTGCTGGCCGCCAGCGCCGAGGGCCGCAAGTGAGTCACTTCGACCAGGTCGCCCGCGTACCGGGCGACCCCATCCTCAGCCTGATGGAAGCCTATCGCCTGGACAGCAACCCGGCGCGCCTGGACCTTGGCGTTGGCGTGTACAAGGACGCCCAGGGCCTGACGCCGATCCCCCGCGCGGTGAAGCTGGCCGAGCAGCGCCTGATCGACCTCGAACAGACCAAGACCTATGTCGGAGGCCACGGCGATGCGGCGTTCGGCACGCTCTTGAGCCAGCTCGTGCTGGGCGTCAACTCGCCGCTGCTGGCCGAGCAGCGCGCCGGCGCCACACAAACACCCGGTGGTACCGGTGCGCTGCGCCTGGCGGGCGATTTCATCCGCCACTGCCTGCCCGGACGCGGCATCTGGCTGAGCGATCCGACCTGGCCGATCCATGAAACCCTGTTCGCCGAAGCCGGGCTCAAGGTCGGCCACTATCCCTACGTCGGCGCTGACAACCGCCTCGACGTGGAAGCCATGATCGCCGCCCTCACCCATCTGCCCAAGGGCGACGTGGTGCTGCTGCATGCCTGCTGCCACAACCCCACCGGCTTCGACCTCACGCCGCGCGACTTCAAGCGCGTGCTGGAGGTGGTCACGGCGCGTGAACTGCTGCCGCTGATCGACTTCGCCTACCAGGGTTTCGGCGACGGACTAGAGGAGGATGCCTGGGCCGTGCGCCTGTTCGCCGCCGAACTGCCGGAGCTGTTGATCACCAGCTCCTGCTCGAAGAACTTCGGCCTGTATCGCGAGCGCACCGGCGCCCTGATTGTCTGCGCCGGCAACGCCGAAAAACTCATCGACATCCGCAGCCAGCTGGCCTCCATCGCCCGCAACCTGTGGTCGACCCCGCCCGCCCATGGCGCTGCGGTGGTGGCGCAGATCCTCGGCGACGACGAGCTGAAAGGCCTCTGGCTGGACGAACTGGAAAGTATGCGTCTGCGCGTGGCCAGCCTGCGCCGTGGTCTGGTCGAAGCACTTGCGCCGCACGGGCTGAACGAGCGTTTCGCGCATATCGCCGAACAGCGCGGCATGTTCTCCTACACCGGCCTGTCGCCGCTGCAGGTGCAACGCCTGCGCGAGGAGTTCAGCGTGTATATGGTGGGCAGCGGCCGCGCCAACGTCGCCGGGCTGGATGGCAACCGGCTGGATCAACTGGCTGCAGCCATTGCCCGAGTCTGCGTGAACTGAAACAGGCAGGCGGCGGGCCTTTATCACCTGCCGCCTGCCCTCTTCCCGGCTATGGTGCGGCCTTCGCGTGGCAAGCGAGGCACCATGATCGGGCAATTTTTACCGCAGAAAAATTGACCGACCGTTTATCGTTAAAAATGACACTTTAAAATCAATTACTTACAAGCGAAACGCAAATATCATGGCGTGCTTCGTGCTTGCCATGAGGGGCACAGTTCCCTAGGGTAGTTCGCATGTGGTCTCTCATTGCCCCTATCAGTTCACTGCTGAGCGGGGTCGCGTTACTCCTGCTTGGCAATGGTCTGCTCAACACCCTACTGACCCTGCGTGGCGTCGCCGAAGGCTACTCCACCACGATGCTCGGCCTGATAATGTCCGGGTACTTCGTCGGGTTCCTCCTCGGCACCTGGCTGGCGACGCCGCTGGTCAGGCGCATCGGGCACATTCGTGCGTTCGCCTGTTGCGCCGCCCTAGCCGCCATCGCTGCCCTGCTCCATTTGCTGTTGATCGATCCCTGGGTCTGGCTGCTGTTACGCGTGCTCTATGGCCTGGGGCTGGTAACGCTGTACATGGTCATCGAGAGCTGGCTCAACGCCCAGGCACCCAACGAGAAACGCGGCCAGGTATTCGCCGTGTACATGGCGGTCAACCTCGGCGCCCTGGCCCTGGCCCAGCAGCTGCTGCACCTGGCCGACCCGGTGCAGTTCACCCTGTTCGCCATCGCCGCCATCCTCATCAGCGCCGCGCTGATGCCCATCACGCTTACCCGCCAGGCACAACCGACGCTGCCCGAGTCGCCGCCGACCAACCTGCGCCAACTGTGGCGAATCGCCCCGCTGGCGATCATCGCCGCGGGCCTGTCCGGCCTGGCGATGGGTGGCTTCTGGGGAATGGCGCCGGTCTATGCCAGCCTCGCCGGCTTCGATACGTCCGGCGTCGGCCTGCTGATGACCGCCACCATTCTCGGCGGCGCGCTGCTGCAATGGCCCATCGGCATCTATTCGGATCGCCGCGACCGGCGCCAGGTGCTGCTCTGGGTGGTGGTGCTGGCGGTCGTCCTTGCGCTGATCATGAGCCTGCTGCCGGCAGGGCCGCTGCTACTCGGCGCGATCTTCATCTGGGGTGGCCTGGCCTTCGCCATCTACCCCATCGCCGTAGCGCAGTTGATCGATCAGTTGCACGCAGACGAGATCCTCTCCGGCTCCGCCAGCCTGCTGATGGTCAACGGCATCGGCTCGGTGTGCGGGCCGTTGCTGGCCGGCGTGTTGATGGAGCAGCTGGGCGCCAGCGCGCTGCCGCTGTACTTCGCCAGCACCCTCGGCCTGCTGGCCGCCTACACCTTTTACCGGCTGCGCCATGTCAGCGATCTGGTCAGCGGCGACGCCGCGCATTTCGTGCCGATGCTACGCACCAGCCCCACGGTGCTGGAGCTGATGCCCGATGCGCCAGCGCAAGACCAAGAAGCCACGGAGGAACCTTTCCCCCACGCCTCCTGAACACCTAAGGATGGCTGTTTCGGCAAGGCCCCGAGCCTACCCCAAGCAGCCAGAACCCGGCCGGTCGGCCGCCCGTCATCGACGCGCACCGCATTGGCCACTTCTGGAGAAACACGATGCTATTAGCCACCGACCTGGATGGAACCTTTCTCGCCGGCGATCCCGAAGACCGCCTGAGCCTCTACCAGACCATCGCCGCCCACCCCGAGATCAAGCTCGCCTACGTCACCGGGCGCAGCCTGGAAGCGGTGCTGCCGCTGCTGGCCGACCCGACGCTGCCGCAGCCGGACTATATCGTCGCCGACGTCGGCGCGACCCTGGTGCATGGCGACAGCCTGCAACCGATCCAGCCGCTGCAGAGCGTGGTCGATGCACGCTGGCCTGGCGAAACCCAGGTGGCCAGCGCCATCGAGCCGTTCGGCCTGGAGCGCCAGGACGTGCCGCAGGCGCGCCGCTGCTCCTATTTCTGCACGCCTGAGCAGGCGGCAAACCCGGCGTTACGCGAGATCGCTGATGAGCTGGGCTGCGACCTGCTCTACTCCGCCGAGCTGTACCTGGATTTTTTGCCCAAAGGCGTGAACAAGGGCAGCAGCCTGCAGGCCCTGGCCGACTGGCTGGAGCTGGACCACGATCAGGTGCTGGCGGCCGGCGATACGCTCAATGACCTGTCCATGCTCAGCGCCAACTTCCATGGTGTGTGCGTCGGCCAGTCGGAAGCTGCGCTGCTGGAAGCCACGCGCAGCCATTCGCGCACCCTGCACGCCGTCCGCCCAGGCTGCGGCGGGATTCTCGAGGCCTTCGCCCATTTCGGTTTTCTCGGCGAGCACGGCATCGCTGCCGAACGGCGCCGGGCCGCCCAGCCGGGCAAGGCCGAGCTGGTGATGGTCTACCATCGCCTGCCTTATGAGGAATACCGAGGCGCCGATGGCAAGTTGCAGCGCCGCCGACCCACCTCGCCCAACGGCATCATCCCCACCCTGCTCAGCTTCTTCGGTGACGGCCAGCCCGGCTCCTGGGTCGCCTGGGCCGTGCACGAGGACGGCGACGAGCCGTTCGACAGCCACACCACCGTGGACGCCGAGCGCTATCCCAAGCTCACCGCCGCGCGGGTCAAGCTGAGCAAGGAGGATGTGGACATCTTCTACAAGCGCTTCTCCAAGGAAGCCTTCTGGCCCACCCTGCACACCTTCTGGGAGCGCGCCACCTTCAACGAAGACGACTGGCTGGTGTTCCTAAAGGTCAACCGCGCCTTCGCCGAACGCACCGCGCTGGAAGCCGCCGAGGGCGCCATCGTCTGGTTGCACGACTACAACCTGTGGATGGTGCCGGCCTACCTGCGCGAGCTGCGCCCGGATCTGCGCATCGCCTTCTTCCACCACACCTACTTCCCCTCGGCCGACGTGTTCAACGTGCTGCCCTGGCGCCGACAGATCGTCGGCAGCCTGCTGCAGTGCGACTACATCGGCTTCCACATCCCGCGCCAGGTGGAGAACTTCGTCGACGTCGCCCGCGGTGTGTTCCCACTCAAGACCCTGGAACGCCAAAGCTGCGCACCGCGCTTCATCACCTATGGTTGCGCCGTGGGCCTGGAGCGCATGACCACTGCGCTGGATACCGGTACGCGCCAAGTCAAGCTCGGGGCACACCCGGTAGGCCTCGACATCGACCGCGTGCGCAACGCATTGGAGGCACCGAAGATCAAGGAGCTGATGGGCCAGCTGCGCGAAGAGATGAAGGGCGTGAAGCTTATTCTCGCGGTCGAGCGCCTCGATTACACCAAAGGCATTCTGGAAAAGCTCAACGCCTATGAGCGCCTGCTCGACGACAACCCCGAGCTGCTCGGCAAGGTCACCCTGGTCACCGTGTGCGTGCCGGCAGCACGCGAGATGACGGTATACGACGAGCTGCAGACGCAAATCGAACAGGCCGTGGGTCGCATCAACGGACGCTTCGCCCGCGTCGGCTGGACACCGCTGCAGTTCTTCTTCCGCAGCCTGCCGTTCGAGGAAGTCAGCGCCTGGTACGCCATGGCCGACGTCATGTGGATCACCCCACTACGTGACGGCCTCAACCTGGTAGCCAAGGAGTTCGTCGCCGCGCAAGGCCTGCTGGGCGGGCGCGGTGTACTGGTGCTGTCGGAGTTCGCCGGTGCAGCGGCTGAGCTCAAGGGCGCGTTGCTGACCAATCCGCACGACCCGGCCGACCTGGCGCAGACCTGCTACCTGGCGCTGAACCTGCCCAAGAGCGAGGCCCAGGCGCGTCTGCGCGAGCTGTTCGATATCGTTTGCTTCAACGACATCCGCCGTTGGGGAGAGGACTTCCTCGCCGGCGTGCAGGTAGAGGAAGAGCGCGAACCGCTGACGCTGGTGAGCTGAAAGATGGTTTTCGCGGCTGAAACGCAGTGCCGCCCACCCGCTCCTGCCAGCGATGGCCTGTAGGAGCGGCTTCAGCCGCGAAGCCACCCGATCCCACTTTTCACCGAACTACATCTGCGCCAGCCCGTAGGGCGGGTGTAACCCGCCACCATCAATCTGGCGGGTTACACCCGCCCTACATGGAGCAAAGCCTGTTGGAGCGGCTGGGCGGCATTCCGTTTCAGCCGCGAAGGCGATCCCGCGGATCGCATCCGGGCTACGCTCGAGACTCGCTGTCAGCCCTGCTGGCTATCGATCACGCAATTGATCATCCACGGCACGCCGAAGCGGTCGGTGAGCATGGCGAAGCGGGTCGCCCAGAAGGTGGCCTGCAGCTCCATCTGCACCTCACCACCGGCCGACAGCGCTTCGTAAAGGCGCTCGGCCTCCGGCACATTATCCACCTGCAGGGAAATCGAGCAGCCCTTGATCCCCTCGTGCGGATACTGCGGGATGGTGTCCGAGGCCATCAGGACCTGGTCACCCGCCGTCAGGCACACATGCATCACCCGGTCGTGAAACTCCGGCGGTACCTCGCCAGCATCAGGGCTTTCGCCGAAGCGCATCAGCTCCAGCTTGCCGCCCAGCAGCTCGGCATAGAAATTGAAGGCTTCCTCGCACTGGCCGTCGAACATCAGATAGGCATGTATCTTCATCGTTACTCTCCTTGGTCTTCTTTGCTGATGCGCGCGCGAATACGGTCTTCCTGCTCACGCAGCTCGGGGGTGAACTCGGCGCCGAAATCCTCGGCCTCGAAAATCTGCCGAATCTCGATATCGGATTCGCCAGGCATGGGGTTGGGGCAACGCTTAACCCAATCGATGCAGGCCTGCAGTGACTCGCACTGAAAGATCCAGAAACCGGCAACCAGCTCCTTGGTCTCCATGAACGGACCATCGATCACCGTGCGCTGCGCCCCGGAAAACCGTACCCGCGCGCCTTTGCTGCTGGGGTGCAGCCCCTCGCCGGCCAGCATCACGCCAGCGGCAGCCAACTCCTCGTTGTAACGGCCCATGGCCGTCAGCAACTCCTCATTGGGCATCACGCCGGCTTCTGAATCGGCAGTCGCCTTGACAATCACCATGAAACGCATCGCCTTTCTCCTTGTTCGAGTCGAAGTCGCGCGCAGGGTGTCTCCCTACGGCTGACAGTGAACCCGGGGCGGGGTTCTATGCAGTAGTCGAAAGGGTGAAGAGAGAATCGACAGGCGCTCCGAAAAAAAACTAGAGCGTTGGCACCAGCACTACCACTGCAACTGCAGTTCGCTCTCGAACTCGCGCAGGTGGCCGCTGACTGGATCAACGAAACGCAGACCACGCGCCAGCAGCTTGAGTGGCTTGCTGTAGTCATCCGGCAGGTTGCGCGACTCCAGCAACTGCGGATAGAAATCATCACCGACGATGGGCGCGCCGAGCCCGGCCAGGTGCACGCGCAGCTGATGCTTGCGCCCGGTTACCGGCGACAAGCCGTAACGCCACAGTTCGCCGCGTTGCTCCAGCACCTCGATGCGAGTTTCGCTGTTGGCCTCGCCCGCAACTTCCTGCATGCGAAAGAACGGCTCGCCATCGACCATGCGCGAACGGTGCAAGTAGGGAAACTGCAACTGCGGCAGCGCAGGAGCGATGGCCTCGTAGCGTTTTTCCACCGCGCGCTGGCGAAACAGCGCCTGGTACTGGCCGCGACTGGCCGGGTTGACCGAGAACAACACCAGGCCGGCGGTGAGCCTGTCGATGCGATGGATCGGGACCAGGTCCGGATTGCCGGTGCGCTTGATCAGGCGCGCCAGCAGGGTCTGCTCGACATATTCGCCTGCCGGCATTACCGGCAGAAAATGTGGCTTGTCGGCGACCAGCAGGTGTTCGTCCTGCCATAGCACCTGTTCGAGGAAGGGAATCGGCGTCTCGTTCGGCACCTCACGGAAATAGCGCACCTTGAGCCCGACCCGGTAGGGATGCGTAGCATCGATGGGCGTGCCGGCCGCATCCAGCACCCGGCCGCGCGCCATACGCTCCTGCCAGGTAGCGCGGCCGATGGCGGGAAAGTGATCGCACAGGCAGTCGAGTACCGTGGCCCAGTCGCCCTGTGGCAGATGAAGAGTACTGGGACGCATGAGGGGGCTGGGCATTGCAGAGGCTGCTCGATCGGACCGGACGGGCGAATTAGGCCGCACTCGCCAGGCTCAGTCAAAGCAAACGGCTTGAGCCAGGGGCGCGCTGTGGCTATGGTGGCCGCTCGTATTTGGAGAGACCCATGTCCATCACCCGCTCCCTGCTCACCAGCGTCGCCCTACTCCCGCTTCTGGCCGCCTGCCAGGTCTACACCGGCAAACCGGAAGGGCCGCCTGCGGCCACCCGCCTGCAGGGTGAGGTACAGGTCGAGAATGGCCAGCTGGTTTTCATGCCGTGCCAGGAGCAGCGACGCTTCGTGCTGGTCGATGGCGACGGTACCGGTATCGAGCGGGAAGTCACGCGACTCGGCAACGATGGCCAGCCCAGCCTGTTCGCCGACCTCGGCGGCCACCTGGGCGGCAGCCAGGGCAAAGGCAACGACGGTCGCTTCGAGGTCAGCCAGATCTATCGCCTGCAAGGTGAAGGACACGGCTGCGACGACCTTAACTTCAAACGCCTGGCCCTGCGCGCCAGTGGCAACGAACCGTTCTGGCAACTGGAAGTCGGCAGCAAGGGCCTGGTCCTCAACAGCCCCGATCAGGAGCCGCTGGCCCTGCCCTACCTGGAAGAACAGATGCCGGACGGCCGCCTCAACCTCAGCAGCGAGGCCAACGGCCAGCGCCTCGATCTGTGGGTCGCCCCGCAGCGTTGCGTCGACGGCATGAGCGGCGCGGTCAATCACCTCAGTGCCGAACTGCGTCTCGATGGCCAGGTGCTGCGTGGCTGCGCGCACTTCGGTGCCCTGCGTAACTGAACCTCGCGATACCGGTGCACAGCATCGGCAAGCCGGACAAATGGCCCCGCCGAACTAGGGGTGCGACACCTTGCACGTCTGACGACCGCGGGGTCGCTCGCGGCAGGGCCGCTCATCTGAGCCCCAGCGCGAGACGTACACCAAGGATTTCTACATGTCTCATTCCGCCTCAACGGCCGCCGACCAACCCGGCTCCCCGCCCGCCGCATGGTGGGCCGTCGTGTCGCTTGCCCTCGGTGCCTTCGGGCTGGTGACCGCGGAGTTCCTGCCGATCAGCCTGCTTACGCCCATGGCGACCGAGTTGGGCGCCTCCAACGGTGTCGTGGGCCAGGCCATTACCGCTACGGCGGTGGTCGCGGCATTTGCCGGCCCACTCGTGGTGCTGGGTTCCGGCCGGCTGGATCGCCAGAAGATCGTCTGGGGCTTAATGGTGGTGCTGGTGCTTTCCAGCGTCCTTTCGGCCTACGCCTCGAGCGTCACCGTCCTGCTGATCGCACGCGGCATGCTGGGCTTCGCCCTTGGCAGCTTCTGGGCCATGATGACCGCATTGGCCCTGCGCCTGGTGCCGCCCGACAAGGTGCCGAAAGCCATCTCGATCATCCTCATGGGCATTTCCTTCGCCACGGTATTCGCCGCTCCGCTGGGGGCCTTCCTGGGTGACCTGTGGGGCTGGCGCATGACCTTCCTCGCGGCCTCGGGGATTGGCGTGGCGGCACTGGTAATCCAGATGCTGACGCTGCCCCGACTGCCGGCTGCTGCTGCGCCTGGCCTGGCTTCGTTCAAGGCCGCATTGTCGCGCCGCGCGGTGGTCATCGGCCTGGTCACCGGTTTGCTGGTCATTTCCGGGCACTTCGCCGCGCTGACCTTTATCCGCCCCTTTCTCGAGGAGGTACCGCGCCTGGACGTCGCCACCGTCTCTTTGACCCTGCTGGCTTTCGGTGTCTGCGGTTTTTTCGGCAACCTGATCGGAGGCATCGTCGCCGCGCGCAGCCCGGCGTGGGCGGTGGCCAGTTGCTCGTTCCTGATCACCCTAGTGGCGCTTGCATTGGTGCTATTCGGTGCCGAAGTGAATGTCGCGTTCGTGGCGACCGCGCTGTGGGGCTTCGCCTTCGGCGCCTTCCCGGTATCGATCTCGGTCTGGAATGCGCGGGCAGCTGCCGACCACGCCGAAAGCGCGGGCGCGCTGCTGTCCTCGACCTTTCAGGTGGCCATTGCCGCAGGGGCGGTACTCGGCGGGCTGATCATCGAAGGCCTTGGCCCCCAAGCGGTGATTCTCTATGCCGCTGTGGCAACCCTGGCCGGCGCCGCCCTGATGTTCGCGCGCGGCCGCGCACTGGAAAGACACTGAGCACCGCGCGTCGGTTCAGCCCGCGCCTGGTTGGCCTAATCTGAACCGGGACGGCCGCTAACGCAGCACCCTTTCGCCCTGCGAATCCCGTACAATCGCCGCCCTTCTTCACCTTGCCGGATCACCACCGGCCAACCAGGACACCGCCATGCTTCGCCTGACTGAACTGAAACTGCCCCTAGACCATGCCGACGAGGTCCTGCGCCCGGCCATCGTCCAGCGCCTGGGTATCGCCGATGCCGACCTGCTGGCCTTCAGCGTGTTCAAGCGCAGCTACGATGCGCGCAAAAAGTACGGCGATATGCCGTTCATCTACACCATCGATTGCGAAGTGAAAGACGAAGCGGCGCTGCTGGCGCGTCTGAGCGGTGACAAGCACGTCGGCCCGGCGCCGGACATCACCTACAAGCCGGTGGGCAAGGCCGAGGCGCCGCTGGATGAGCGCCCTATCGTGGTCGGCTTCGGCCCCTGCGGCATCTTCGCTGCGCTGATCCTGGCCCAGGCCGGCCTGCGCCCCATCGTGCTGGAGCGTGGCAAGGAAGTGCGCCAGCGCACCAAGGACACCTGGGGCCTGTGGCGCAAGAACGTGCTCGACCCGACCTCCAACGTGCAGTTCGGCGAGGGCGGCGCCGGCACCTTCTCCGACGGCAAGCTGTACAGCCAGATCAAGGACCCGAACCACCACGGGCGCAAGGTACTGGAAGAGTTCGTCAAGGCCGGCGCGCCGGACGAGATCCTCTACGTCAGCAAGCCACACATCGGCACCTTCCGCCTCACCGGCGTAGTCGCCACCATGCGCGAGGAGATCAAGGCCCTCGGTGGCGAAGTACGCTTCCAGCAGCGCGTCAGCGACCTGCTGATGGAAGACGGCCAACTCACCGGCGTGGTGCTGGAAAACGGCGAGCAGCTCAATAGCCGCCATGTGGTACTCGCCCTCGGCCACAGCTCGCGCGACACCTTCCGCATGCTCCATGCCCGTGGCGTGTACCTGGAAGCCAAGCCCTTCTCGGTGGGTTTCCGCATCGAGCATCCGCAATCGCTGATCGACCGCGCACGCCTGGGCAAGTACGCCGGCCACCCCAAACTCGGCGCAGCCGACTACAAGCTGGTGCACCACGCCAGCAACGGCCGCTCGGTCTACAGCTTCTGCATGTGCCCAGGCGGCACCGTGGTCGCCGCGACCTCCGAACCGGAGCGCGTGGTCACCAACGGCATGAGCCAGTACTCGCGCAACGAGCGCAACGCCAACGCCGGTATCGTCGTCGGCATCACCCCCGAGCAGGACTACCCGGGCGGCCCGCTGGCCGGCGTGGAGCTGCAGGAGCGCCTGGAATCCCACGCCTACGTGCTCGGCGGACGCAACTACGAGGCGCCAGGGCAACTGGTGGGCGACTTCATCAAGGGCACGCCGTCCACAGCACTCGGCGAGGTGCAGCCTTCCTATAAGCCGGGGGTGAAACTGGGCGATCTGGCGCCGTCGCTGCCGGACTTCGCCATCGAAGCCATCCGCGAGGCGCTGCCGGCCTTCGGCAAGCAGATCAAGGGGTTCGACCTGGCCGATGCGGTGCTCACCGGCATCGAGACGCGCACCTCCTCGCCGGTGCGCATCACCCGCGGCGACGATCTGCAGAGCCTGAACCTCAAGGGCCTGTACCCCGCCGGCGAAGGCGCGGGCTACGCCGGCGGCATTCTTTCAGCCGGGGTCGACGGCATCCGTGTGGCGGAGGCAGTGGCCAAGGACATGCTTGGGTTGAATCGCTAAGCCTGCACGAGAAGGGGCCGGCTTCCAGGCCCCTGATTCGCCAAGCTGGCGGGCGTGCCTGGCTTTATCGCGGATAAATCCGCTCCTACCGGTCTGCCGCACCATCGCGCGGCTTTTTCTGTAGGAGCGAATTTATTCGCGATTCGGGTAAATGTGCCCGCCTTTATCGCGGATAAATCCGCTCCCACCAATTCGCCGCACCAACACGCGGCTTTTCTGTAGGAGCGAATTTATTCGCGATTCGGGTAAATGTGCTCGCCATTTTCGCGGATAAATCCGCTCTCACCGGTCAGGCGCGTGCCGCAACACCGGGCACCTTCTGTAGACGCGAATTCGTTCGCGATCCTGAAGCCGGCGCCGCCTCGTCAATCTTCATCACGGCGTATACAGCAAAGCGTTGAACGTCCCGAACCATTGGGGCGCCGGGCCGGGTCGGGATAGGTCAGCAACTCTGCGAAACCAGCCTTGCGCATCATCCCCGCCGAAGCAGCATTTTCTTCGTGGCGATCGATATAGACATCGCGTACACCCAGTCGCCAGAGATCCTGCACTGCCGCCGTGAGCAGCTGAGCGCCCAGCCCGCGACCGGTGCAGTCGCGATGCACCACAGCCTCACAGATATAGCCGTGTAGCTGCCCGGCACGCGCAGCGGGTTGGTGAGCAGCGAAATCCTCGGTCAGGCGATAGCTGACGAACCCCAGCAGCTGCCCCCGCTCCTCGGCCAAAACGGCCAGCGTCGCGCTCGTCGCAATACCCTGCAGGTGCTGGCGAACCTCGACTTCAGGTAAGTGATTCCAGGGATTGGGCCCGTGTTCGAGAATCAGCGCGCAGAGCGCCTCGATATCCTCGGCACCGGCCTGACGGATGACCAGCTCGCTCATGCTCCTGACTCCCCTGACGCAACGTCGTTTGATTCAAGAGCGCAGTCTAGAGCGGGCAGTTGCCTGGCGACAGTTACAGCCAGGCGCGAGAAATGCCTGACAGTGGATCAGTGATCATCGTCCCACGGCTGGCCACGGGTCCGCTCGAACAGTTCGAGCTTCTTCTGCATTGCCGCCTTGGACAGGATATGTGCGCTGACCGGAGCGGTGAGGAACAAAAACAGCGTGATCAGTAGCTCGTGCAGGCTGAGGCTGCCGGTGTGGTGGGCGAAGAACAGCATCGAGGCGATCAGCGTACCGCCCACCCCCAGCGTGGTGGCCTTGGTCGGGCCATGCAGACGAGTGAAGAAGTCCGGCAGGCGATACAGGCCGATGGCGCCGACCAGGGCAAACAGGCTACCCAGGATCAGGCAGGCGCAAATCAAAAGTTCCAGCCAGAACGGCATGGTCATATCCCCTTAATCGATGATGTCGCCGTGCAGCAGGTGTTTACCCACCGCGACCGTGCCGACGAAGCCCATCACCGCGATCAGCAGTGCGGCTTCGAAGAACAGGTCCGATGCCAGCCAGATGCCGAACAGCATGATTAGCGCCAGCGCGTTGATGTATAGGGTATCCAGGGCCAGTACCCGGTCGACCACGCTCGGCCCTTCGACCAGTCGCGCGACGTTGAGCAGCATCGCCAGCGTGAGGATGCCCATGCACAGGAAGACTACGTTCTCGAGCATTCGAAAATCTCCAGCAGCGGCGTTTCATAACGGCTCTTGACGGCCGCGACCAGCTCGTCGCGGTCCGGCACGTCGAGCCCGTGCACCAGCAGCGTCTTGTGATCGGAACTGAGGCTGGCAGAGACCGTACCAGGGGTCAGCGAAATGATGCAGGCTAGGGTCGACAGGACGAACTCGTCCTCGATCTCTACCGGGACCTCGACGAATGCCGGCTCCAGGCGCGATTTCGGACCTAATACCAGCTTTACCACCTGCAGGTTGGCCACTACGATGTCGTAGAACACCTTGCCAATGAATAGCAGCAGCCGCAGCGGCTTGCGCACCCTGGGCACGTGCAGCAGGAAGTCGCCGCACAGATGTACGATGGACCAGGCAAGGAACGCCCCGAGCAGGATATGCCCCAGATTGAGGGTGTTGACCAGCAGCAGCCAGAGCACCATCAGAACCAGCATCATCCGCGGGTGAGGGAAGAAACGTCTCATGCCGCACCTCCGGCAATGATCGACAGATAGGGTTGCAGATCCAGCAGTTGCGCCGCAGCCGCCTCCAGGTACGCCAGGATCGGCTTGGCGGCGATCAGCAGCAGCGGGCTGGCCAGCAAAAGGCCCAGCGTAGCCAGCAGGCTGATGCGATCAGCCGGCTCGGCTTTGGACGATGCTGCGTCCGCGCCGTGGCCCAGCCAGAACAGACTGGTACCGGCACGGCTCAGCGCAACCAGGGTCAGCAAGCCGCCGATCAGCACCACCGGCCACAGACTCCAGGCCTGCCAACCCGGCTCGGCCGCGCGCAGAAGCGACATCTTGCCGAGGAAGCCGGAGAACGGCGGCAGCCCGGCGATGGAGATGGATGCGAAGAAGAACATGCAGCCCAGCAACAGCGGCTGACGCAGCACACGCTCCTGCTGCAGATCACCGTCTGCGCTGTCACGCTGGGCGACCACCAGGCCGGCGAGCAGGAACAGCGCACCGCTGATCAGCGTGCTGTGCAGCATGTAGTAGAGCGCAGCACTCAGCGCCGCGGCATTGCCAATGGCGAAGCCGGCCAACAGGGTACCCACCGAAACCACCACCAGATAAGCCAGCAGCGCCTGCAGCTGTCGTGCCCCAAGGGCGCCAATGACGCCAAAGGCGATGGTCGGCAACGCCAGCCACCAGAGCAACTCATGGCCGAGATGGGCCAGCGGCCCGGCCTGTTCGCCAAACACCAGGGTGAAAACGCGGACGATGGCGTAGAAACCGACCTTGGTCATGATGGCGAACAAGGCGGCCACCGAAGCGGGCGCCGCGGCGTAGGCGCGCGGCAGCCAGAAGCACAGCGGCAACACGGCGGCCTTGAGGCCGAAAACGATCAGCAGCAGGTAGGCGGCGGCCTTGATCAGCGGCGCATCGGCGACATCAACGCTGGCTACGCGAGCGGCCAGGTCCGGCATGTTCAGAGTTCCGGTCAGACCGTATAGCAGGCTGACGCCGATCAGGAAGAACGATGAGCCCAGCAGGTTGAGCACCACGTAATGCACGCCGGCCCTGACCTGATTGGCGCGGTTGCCGTGCAGCAACAGCGCATAGGAGGAAATCAGCAGAACCTCGAAGAACACGAACAGGTTGAACAGGTCCGCAGTCAGGAAGGCACCGTTGATGCCCAGCAGCTGGAACTGGAACAACGCATGGAAGTTTGGCCCGCGCTCGTCGTCGCCACGGCAGGCGTAGATCAGCGCCAGGCTGGCCAACAGCGCAGTAACCAATAGCAGTGCCGCGTTGAAGCGGTCGAGCAGCAGCATGATGCCGAACGGCGCCGTCCAGTTGCCAAGGGCGTAAACCTGCAGCTGCCCTGCCCCGGCCAGCGTCACCAGATATATCCCCACTGGCAGCAGCGCCAGGCAGCCCACCAGGGAAATGCCTCGTCTGATCTCGCGCGACCAACCGTGACCGACCAGCAGCAGCGCGCCGAAGAACAGCGGCAGAAGAATGGGGAGGATGATGGCGTGACTCATACGCGCGGCTCCTCGCCATCGACGTGATCGGTTTTCAGCTCACCCAGCCCGCGCAGGGCCAGCACCACGACGAATGCGGTCATGGCAAAGCCGATGACGATCGCGGTCAGCACCAGCGCCTGCGGCAGCGGATCACCGTACTCGGCGCTCTTGCCGATCACCGCTGGCACGCCGGTACCGAGACGGCCCATGGCGAAGATGAACAGGTTGACCGCGTAGGAGATCAGGGTCAGCCCCATCACCACCGGGAAGATCCGCGCCCGCAGCAACAGATAGACGCCGCTGGCAGTCAGCACCCCGAGGGTGATTGCGAATACTGCCTCCATATCAGATGACCTCCTTGCACGACTCGTCCTGACTGACATGGCCGATGTTGGAAAGAATCAGCAGGGTCGCGCCGACGACAGCCAGGTACACCCCGAGATCGAAGAGGATGGCGGTCGCCAGTTCGATTTCGCCGACCAGCGGAATATGGAAATGGCCGAACGCCGAGGTCAGGAACGGCGAGCCGAACGCCCAGCTGCCGAGACCGGTCAGCCCGGCGATCAGCACGCCCCAGCCGGCAGTGGCGTGATAGCTGAACCTCAGGCGCTGCTGGGTCCAGATAACGCCGTGCGAGATGTACTGCAGGATCAACGCCACCGAGGTGATCAGACCGGCGATGAAGCCGCCGCCCGGCAGGTTGTGACCACGCAGGAAGATGAACGCCGAAATCAGCAGCGCCATCGGCAGCATGGCGCGCGCCAGGTTGTCGAGGATCATCGGATGGGCATCGGTCGACCACGGCCGACCGTTCTTGTCGTGGGTCGTATGCGGCAGGCGCAGGCCATGCAGCAGTGCATAGATGCCGATGGCAGCGATGGCCAGCACGGTGATTTCGCCCAGGGTATCGAAGCCGCGGAAATCCACCAGGATCACGTTGACCACATTGGTACCGCCACCGCCGGAGACGCTGTTCTCGAGGAAGAACGACGAGATGCTCTGATAAGGACGGGTGAGCACGGCGTAGGTCAGCATCGCCACCATGGTACCGCTGCCCAGCGCCAGGACCAGGTCGCGCAAACCGCGCAGACTGCTGGACTCGGCCGGGGTGCGGTCGTTCATGAAGTACAGAATGAGTATCAGCAAGATGATGGTCACCACCTCCACCGACAGCTGGGTCAGCGCCAGGTCCGGGGCAGAGAAACGGGCGAAGGCCAGTGCCACCATCAGGCCGGCGGCGCTGAGGATTATCAGGGCCACCAGACGGCGACGATGGAAGACCACGGTGAGCACTGCGGTCACCATCAGAATCAGCATGCCGGTGACGGTCAGCGGATCGATCGGCGTCATGGCCACGCTGCCGGTCAGCTGTTCCAGCGGCGACAGAGCGAACACCACTAGAGTCAGGGCACTGCCAAGCATCCAGGCCAGGTAGCGCTGCAGCGAGCCACTTTCCAGCAATTTGGTGATGCGCACCGCCAGGCGGGTCGAGTAACGCACCACCTGATCGAAGGCGTCCTTGGCATCCAGGTTGGGTAAGCCTTCATACCAACGGAACAGCGGCTTGCGACAGGCATAAACGAGAATCCCGCCGAACAGGGCGATGAAGCTCATCATCAGTGGCAGATTGAAGCCGTGCCAGATGGCCAGGCTGTACTCGGGCAATTCGCCGCCCAGCGTCGAAGCGGCAGCGGCGGCCAGCAGCGGCGCCACCGTGTAGGCCGGCACCACGCCCACCAGAAGGCAGAGGAATACCAGCACTTCCACCGGCACCTTCATGTAGCGCGGCGGCTCGTGCGGCGGGTATTTGGGCAGGTCGACCGGCTTGCCGTTGAAGAACACGTCGTGGATGAAACGCAGCGAGTAGGCCACCGAAAACACACCGGCCAGGGTCGCGGCTGCAGGAATCACCCAGTTGAAACCGCCCAGCAGGTGTTGGTGCAGGGTTTCGGTGAAGAACATTTCCTTGCTCAGGAAGCCATTGAGCAGCGGCACACCGGCCATGGCCGACGCGGCCACCATCGCCAGCACCGCCGTATGCGGCATGTACTTCCACAGCCCGTTGATGAGCCGCATGTCGCGGCTGCCCGTTTCGTGGTCGATGATGCCTGCGGCCATGAACAGCGAGGCCTTGAAGGTGGCGTGGTTGATGATATGGAACACCGCCGCCACCGCGGCCAGGCGGGTATCCAGGCCGAACAGCAGGGTGATCAGGCCCAGGTGGCTGATGGTCGAGTAGGCCAGCAGGCCCTTGAGGTCATGCTGGAACAGCGCCATGCAGGCGCCTACCAGCAGCGTGGCCAGGCCGGTCAGGCTGACCATGTAGAACCACCACTCGGAACCGGCCAGTGCCGGGTACAGACGCGCCAGCAGGAATACCCCTGCCTTGACCATGGTCGCCGAATGCAGATAGGCCGATACCGGCGTTGGCGCAGCCATGGCGTGCGGCAGCCAGAAGTGGAACGGGAACTGCGCCGACTTGGTGAATACGCCCAGCAGCACCAGCACCAGTGCGACCGGATACAGCTCATGCGCACGGATGGCATAACCGGCGGCCATTACCTGCGACAGCTCGAAGCTACCGGCGATATGACCGATCAGGAGAATGCCGGCGAGCAACGCCAGGCCGCCGCCGCCGGTGATCGCCAGCGCCATGCGCGCGCCTTTGCGCGCCTCGGAACGCGAACCCCAGAAGCCGATCAACAGGAACGACGACAGGCTGGTCAGCTCCCAGAACATCAGCATCAGCAGCAGGTTTTCCGACAGCACCACACCGAGCATGGCGCCCATGAACAGCAGCAGAAAGGCGAAGAAACGCCCCATCGGCTCGGTCTTGGCCAGGTAATAGCGGGCGTAGAGGATGACCAGCAGACCGATGCCAAGAATCAGCAAGGCGAACAGGAAGCCGAGGCCATCGAGGCGCAGGCTGAGATTCAGGCCCAGATGCGGCAGCCACTCCAGCTTGACCCGCAGCACCTCACCGGCGAACACCGCTGACTGATGATTGAACAGCAGCACCAGCGCCACCACGGGCGCAAGAGCCGCAGCCGCGGCGCAGGCCGAGCGTCCAAGCCGCTCGGCAAGCACCGGCAGAAACAAGCCCAGAAATGGCAAGGCGACAATCAGCGCAAGCGCCATCGAAAAAACCCCTTTATGCAGGCACGTCAGGTCGGGCGACCCAAATAAAAACTGGAGTCGTAACCCACTGACGGTGATATTCCATGCACCACAACGGATCAGCTAAGTCGTTGTCGGCACAAGCATAACGGCCGATTATCCATAACTATCAAGGCAACGTCATGTATTGAATTATCGTTAAACACACTTGGTTACACGCGTGTCGATGCGAAGATACCGACGACCGCTCAGCACTATAGCCGGACACAAAAAAGCCGGAGCAGCCTTGACTGCTCCGGCTCGTCTACAACGATCAGTGAGTGACGCGGCTGGTACCGTTGACGGTCATGATGCGCACGCGCTCGCCGACACGGAACACCTGGTTCGGCTCGACCTCCTGCACGTAGGCACGCATGGTACCGTCGTCCTCCCGCACGGTGATCTCCACACCCTGGGTGCGAGTGAAGCCTTCCTCGGCTGCCGCCCCAAGCAGGCCACCGGCGACGGCACCGACCACGGCCATCACCGCGCTGCCGCGCCCGCCACCCAGGCCGCTGCCGCCAATACCGCCAACCACGGCACCGGCGCCAGCGCCGACCGGAGTCTTGGTGCCTTCGATCTTGACCGGACGCAACGACTCGATGGTGCCCATGCGTACCGTTTGCACCGCCCGGGCCTCGTCGCGGCTGTAGGTGTCGCCGGTCAGGCTGGACTGGCAACCGCCAAGGGCCAGCAGCGCGGCCAGCGAGGTGATGAGCAGAGTAGGTTTACGCATAGCAATTCCTCCAGAGGTATCTTGATCCATTAGACGCCGGGGGCGCGCAACTGTCACGACTGCGCATCAACAATTGTTATGTCTGACAGACCGAGTTCAGCTAGGTTCGCCCAGTCAGGAGCGGGCGAGGCGCCACAGCCTTGCGATATCCGTGGCGCGTGCCTGCAGCTCGCCTGCCGCACCGGCCATCGCCTGCTCCAGCGATAGCGGCCCTGGTGCCAGGCTGAACGCTGCCTCGATGCCAGCCTCGTACAACGCCTGATAGTCGTCACCCAGGCTACCGGACAAGGCGATGACCGGCACCCCGGCCGCACGCGCCACGCGCGCCACACCGACGGGCGTCTTGCCGTGCAGGGTCTGCGCATCCATGCGCCCTTCCCCAGTGATCACCAGATCCGCATTCTCCATCGCAGCGGCAAGGCCGGACAGCTCAGCGACCAGTTCGATACCAGGGCGGAAGCTCGCCTTGAGGAAAGCACGCGCTGCGAAGCCGAGGCCACCTGCGGCGCCGACACCTGGAAACTCGGCGTGATCCTCGCCCAGCGTAGCGGCGGCGACCCGGGCGAAACGGCCGAGCGCCGTGTCGAGCTGGGTGACATGCTCGGGCGTTGCGCCCTTTTGCGGGCCGAACACGGCAGATGCACCGCGTGGCCCGCACAAGGGATTATCGACATCGGCGGCGACCTCGATCTGCACCTTGAGCAGGCGCGCATCGAGGCGGCTCAGATCGAGCTGATCGAGATTCGCCAATGCCGCACCGCCTGGCGCCAGTTCCTTCCCGTTGGCATCGAGAAAACGCATTCCCAGCGCCTGCAGCAGGCCTAGGCCGGCATCATTGGTGGCGCTGCCGCCCAGGCCAAGAATGATGCGCGTGGCACCGGCATCCAGCGCCTCGCGGATCAGCTCACCTGTGCCGAAGCTGCAGGCCAGGCGAGCGTCGCGCTGCTCGCGCGGCACCCAATGCAGGCCGCTAGCCGCCGCCATCTCGATAACCGCGGTGCCCTGCCCCAGCCAGCCCCAATGCGCCTTGACCGGCGTGCCCATGGGGCCGCGCACTTCGCGTTCACGACGCTCGCCGCCGACGGCCGCCAACAGCGCATCGACAGTACCCTCGCCGCCGTCGGCCATCGGCCGCAGCAGACATTCGGCTTCGGGAAACACCTGCTGCCAGCCACGAGCGATGGCAGCGGCCACGTCGGGCGCGCTGAGGCTCTCCTTGAAGGAGTCGGGAGCGATGACGATTTTCATGATAGGAACCTCGAAAGGAGGCAGGCGACCTTCTGGTCGCCTGTCGGTAAAGCGGATTACAGCAGAACCAGGCTGAGCAGCCAGACGGCAGCCATACCGGCGATACCCTGAACCAGCGTCGCCATGGTCTGTGCACGATAAGCGGTGGCCACCTTCATGCGGCTGAACTGGGTTACCACCCAGAAGAAGCTATCGTTGGCGTGGGAAACGGTCATGGCACCGGCACCGATGGCCATCACGGTCAGCACACGGCCCATCTCGCTGTCGAGGCCCAGGTTGCCCAGCAGCGGCGCAACCATCGCCGAGGTGGTCACCAGGGCAACGGTGGAAGAACCCTGCGCGCTCTTCAGCGCGGCAGCCACCAGGAACGGCATGAACAGGCCGATACCCAGCGTCGACAGGGTGTCGCCAAGGTAACCGGTCAAGGCGGTGGCCTTGAGGATGGCACCGAAGGCGCCACCAGCACCGGTGATCAGCAGGATGGGAGCAGCCTCTTTCAGGCCGTGGGCGACATGATCATGGAACTGCTGACATTTGCCCTCGCCCTTGAGCAGCAAGCAGGCCAGCACCAGACCGACCAGCAGCGCAGCGACCGGCTGACCGAGGAAGCTCAGCACCTCGAACAGCGCGCCTTCACCAAGCGGCTTACTGGGGAAGGCCGCGATCGAGCCCAGGCAGATCAGCGCGATAGGCACGAAAATTGGCGAGAAGGCCTGCCAGGCGCTGGGCAGTTTGCCGTAGCGGGCACGCAGCGCATCGAAGTCGACGTTATCGGCGAGCAGCTCGCTCGGCACCTCTTCCAGCAGCTCCTGGTCGTTCTGCTTGAGGAAGCGATTGGCCCAGAACATACCGGCCACGGCGGTGACCGCTGCCACCAGCAGGCCAACCAGGATCACCAGACCCAGGGAAGTTTCCAGGCCCAGGTTACCAGCCGCGGCGATCGGGCCAGGGGTCGGCGGTACGAAGGTGTGGGTGGCGTACAGGCCGGTGGCCAGGGCCACGCTCATGGCCACCACGGAAACCTTCATGCGCGCGGCCAGGGCATTCTTCAGCGAATTGAGAATGACGTAGCCGGAGTCGCAGAACACTGGAATCGATACCAGGTAGCCGATGATCGACATGGTCAGCGTGGGAAAACGCTGGCCCAGCAGGCGAATCACCGTCTCGGCCATGGTGATCGCGGCGCCGCTACGCTCGAGGATGACCCCGATGATGGTACCGAGCACGATGACGATGCCGATGTAACCGAGAATACCGCCGAAGCCGGCAGTCATCGTCTTGATAATTTCGCCGCTGGGCAGCTGGTAGGCAAAGCCGGCGATCAATGCAGCGGCCAGCAATGCCAGGAAGGGGTGCAGTTTCAAACGGGTAGTGGACAGCACGATGAACGCGATCAGTGCTACCAGAATCAGGACCAGGCCCATGACCAGTCTCCTCGTTGTTGTTATGGCGGGCGCTTGGCCCGAATGTTAAGTGCCGACAGGCGCAACATTGTGGCTCAGGCCACCCTGCCCTCGCCTTGTGCATCAGCACCAAATCAAACGAAGCAAGGCGCAGCAGGCTGTGCAATCGCACAAGGCCACCTGACTTCTCTAGGCTACCTGAGGGGAAATTACCGGGTGCTCGGTTGAGCGGCCACTTCCGACTCCAGCAATCCCAGCCCCAAGGATAGCTGCAGACGCTGATCCAACCGGTTGAGATCCAGGCCACTGAGCTCGGCGATGCGCTCCAGGCGATAGCGAAGGGTATTGCGGTGAATCCCCAGTTCCTGGGCGCAGGTCTGTACCTGGCCGTCATGCGCGCACCAGGCCTCCAAAGTCGCCCGCAACGTGCCCTGCGGATCCTGCGCGAGAACCTGGCGCAGGGGCGCCAGCCAGCCCTGCAGGAGCCAGCTGTGGCGCTGGGCATAGAGCAGCGTCGGCAGGCGCAACTCGTCCAGCTGCAGCAGACGACGCTCGGGGTAACGCGCCTGACCGTAGGCCTGCAGGTCACGCAGCACAAGACTGGCCTGGCGCAGCTCGGCAAGATCATGTAGGGGATCGCTGAGCGCCAGCGAGCGTACGCCCCACTCGCGCTCGTCGGCCTGCTGCAGCCAGGCGCGATCATCGCGCGTGGCGCTGTAAGGCCTGCACCAGAGCAACTCGTGGCGGCCGAGCGGCGCCACCAGATGTTCGCTCTTGCCACCCAGGGACGCCAACAGACGCGCCTGGCGCGGTAGAGGATCGCCCTCACCATCGAGTTGCAGCAGGCACATCTGCCGCGGCCAGGTCAGCTGCAGCCCCAGGCGTTCGACATCGACCTCGAGACTGGACAGGCGCAGCTGCGGATCGAGCAACTGGCGCAGCCAGGCCTCCTGCTGATGCCGCTGCCAGTGTCGCTCGGCCTGCAGGATGCGATGCTCGACCAGCATTTCCGCGGCCATGCGCACCAGTTCGGCATAGGGCCGCACGGTCTCGGGGTCGCCGGTGATACCAAGCACGCCGATCAGGCGCTCGGCATGTAGCAGGGGCAGGTTAACCCCGGGCCTGACGCCACGCAGGCAGGCCGCTGCCTGCGCATCGATCTCCACCACGCGACGGTTGGCCAGCACCAGCTGCGCGCCCTCGTGGCGGGTATGCAGGCGGCTGGGGTCGCCGCTGCCGATGATCATGCCCTGCGCATCCATCACATTGATGTTGTACGGCAGGATGGCCATGGCGCGGTCGACGATATGCTGCGCCAGGGTGGAGTCGAGTTCGAGCATCGGAAGCGGCCTCGCGAATGAGGCCGCCATTGTAGGCCGTTGGGCGGCACGATGCGCTGGCGAGCCCGAGCAATCCTCGGGCTGTACCAGAAGGCGGTTACTCGGCGCCTGGCTGCTCGCTGCTGTCAGCGGCCTGGTCGTCCGCCGGCGCTTTCGCCTTGGCCTGGTTGCGGCGCATCTCCATACGCTGGCGCCTGGCCTGCTGCCGGGCATGCAACGCCTGCCCTGCAGTCACCACACCCACTGGCTGGCCTTGCAGGTCCAGGCGCGGCGCGTTCTCGGTCATTGCAGACCAATAGCGTCCGCCGCGGCACCAGGCGGCAATGCCCAGCTTGAGCTGCTCGAGGCTGATGCCGAGCAACGACAGATGCTGCTCGGCATCCTTGAGAATGCCCTCTTTCAGCGGCACCTTGGGCGCCGGATTGACCGGGAAGGCCAGAGGGAAATGCTTCTGCAGCCGCCAGATCGCCTCGACGGCCGGATCCTGCTCACGCACCTTGGCTTTTTGCGGTTGCTTGCGCTTTTGCGGCTTGGCGCCTTCGCTCTTTGCCTGCTGTACCTGCTCTACCTGCTTTTTTTCGGCCCGCAGGCGGTCACGTAGCTCGGCTAGTTGTTCAAAACCCATCTTCGATTCACAGCATCCCGGTTGATTCGTGGCGCAAGGGTATCTTATGTGCTCGTTTCGCACAGCCCTATTGGCAATTGGCATGCTCGGCGGTAGGTGACGGGCCGGCTGCCGAGAAGGTGTAGAGGACCGCTGCCGGAAACAGGCGGCTGCCAGGAGAACGCGATCCTGAGGTTGTGATCTTACTGCTCGTAGCGCGAAGGCGGGATTGGCGCGGCGCTGGAAACATCATCCGCTCATGGCCGGAAACGCCGGCCTATGCGAAAACTATCGACGGACGGGAAAGCAGTAATCCGTCTTTGCCAATACACGCCTGCCAAGGCCAGCTGCCGCTGACTCCAGAATGGGGACAGCAGAACTGAGAAACTCAAACCAGTTACATCGGATTATTGGCAATCAGCGCAAGCGTGGCTCACTCGATGCGAGCGTCCATTGAGTATTTTCACAGCGAGGGCAGATCGCCTGCTGCTCAGCCTCGATAAGTTGAGTATTGCCACAGCGGGTGCAGGCGTAAACGGTGCTTGATGGCACTCGTACGTAGGCCGGGCGGTATTCTTGAGGCAACACAGACAGCCCGGACTTGACGGCCTCTGCTGGGTAAAAATAAAGACTGACTTCACCGTCGGTCTCAAGAATGGCCAGCCGCACCTGACCAAGGTGCTCGACACCCTGCTGGCGAAGCTCCATGAAGAACTCGTCAGACGAGATCTTCAAACGCCTCAGGCTGTCCAGATCGTAGAGCCCTTCTCTGATGATCGTGACCGGCTCGCCCTCCATCCAGATCGAGAACCTCCTGCAGCGACTCATTGCCAGCACGGTCAGGCGATAAAGCAGCAGCAGCGAGGCGAAAACCATTGCGACCGGCAGAAGGGGCACGTCTTCGTAAAAGGAGACATCGCCTGCGGCCGAGCCAAGCGTCAGGATGACCACCAGTTCAAACAGCGACAACTGGCGAATGCCACGGCGACCGCTGACTTTGAGAAAAACGAAAACGACTATGAATGCGAAGAGAGCACGAAACGCGACTTCTCCCAGAAAAAGCAGGGGGAAATCATCCAGTAGCATGCGCTGCCAGTCGAACGCTGTCATCGATTAGTCCATGAGCGGCTTGTACCTTATAGACAAGCAAATCAGGCAAAGGGTCGCCTGCTAATCGGGCCACATAGACGGCTTGGGAAAAGGCAGCCCTCAGGGCGGAGCTGTATTGTATAGCCGTCAGCCAGCGCGGCATGGAAAGCTGATGCCGACCATAGGCGACGACGAGGTTTGCGAGAGGCTGCACATGAAAGATCGGGAAGAAGTTCCCACCAACTGCCTATTTGACCCGGCAGGCAGCCTTTTGCTCAGAAGTCCCGATGATGCCCGAGTTGGCGTCGGTGAGCCTGACTGATCGAATGATACGGACCCGTTACGCAAGGCGCCGCCGAATATCCCGCACCTCGCGGCCTGACAAACGCTTCGAAGCCGTTCGTTTCGCTCTTTGGAACCTGCACTAGACCGGCGTGCTCACCACGCCGGTCTTTGCATCAAGGCGCCAGCCGCTCGCGAATCCACGCCTCGCCCTCGAAGCGATAGTTGAGCCGGTCATGCAGGCGGCTTGGCCTGCCCTGCCAGAACTCGATGCGCTCGGGCAGCAGGCGATAGCCGCCCCAGTGCGGAGGGCAATTCGGCGCCTGGCTCTGGAAGCGTTTTTCGGTCTCGGCCAGCAGATTCTCCAGCTCCGCTCGATCACGAATCACCTTGCTTTGCGGCGAAGCCCAGGCTCCGATGCGGCTGCCCAGCGGACGCACTTGGTAGTAACCATCGGATTCGGCGGCGGTGACGCGCTCCACGCGCCCTTCGATACGCACCTGGCGCTCCAGGCTGGGCCAGAAGAAAGTCATGGCGGCAAAGGGACGAGCCGCCAGCTGACGGCCCTTGGCGCTGTCGTAGTTGCTGAAGAAAGTGAAGCCTCGTTCATCGAGGCCCTTGAGCAGCAGTACACGGCAATGGGGGCGGCCCTGTTCATCGACAGTAGCCAGGGTCATGGCGTTGGGTTCAACCGGCAGTTGCTCGGTCTTGACCGCGTCATCGAACCACTGACGAAACAGGGCAAAGGGTTCCAGCGGGGCCTGGGCTTCGCTCAGGCCGTCGCGGGTGTAGTCGCGGCGCATATCGGCCAGGGTTTGGGTCATGGCAGTTCCTCAGGACAGGGCCAGAAACCAATCCGTCTGGTCTCCAGCGCCAGCCCTAGCAGTGTGGAAATGCCTGCAAGCTTACTCTTACTTGCCCGCTTTTCCTTGATCTGCGGCAGCTACCTTGGGCGCATCCTTCAGCTCTGCCTTGACCGGCTGGCTGTATTTGGCGATCAGGCCCTGCATGGTGTCACGCGAGGTGAGGAGGATTTCCACGCGGCGGTTGAGCGCTCGACCAGCTGCGCTGTCATTGGCGGCGCGCGGCATATCGGACCCAAGGCCCATGACCTGCAGGCGAGTCTGCTTGAGGCCGCTGAGACGGAAGATGGAGGTCACGGCACGTGCGCGCTGCTGGCTCAGGTCACGGTTCAATGCAGCATCACCACTACTATCGGCATGGCCGAGAACCACTACGGCGATGTCTTCGTCGGTTTCCAGCAGCTTGGCTACGCGGGTGATCGGACCCAGGCTGGCAGGCAGGAGCATGTGCGGTCGGTCCGGGTTGAAGGAACCCTGTACCGGCGCCGTCACCACCAACAGATTTTCCCGACGCTCGAACTCGAACTTGCTGTCCTTGACCGCTTCGCGCAGCTTCGGCTCATATTCGTCGAGCCAGGCGCGGGTCACCTGGGGCGCAGGCATTGCCGCCGGCTTGGCGACTTCCTTCTTTTCCGAGCCGGCACAGCCCGCGATCAGCAGGCAGCAGGTAAAAGCAAAAATCTTGTTGGCACGCATGTAGCCCCCGTGATTACGCAAATCTAATGGTCAGTTCGTTATGGTTGGTACTGAACGGCTGGCGCAAGTGTAGCCGTTTCAATCAGATACAGTCCGCAACCTGACGTGCAAGTTTCTGTGCTCGGGGGTCCATCAAGACGAACGGTCCTAAATTGTTGGTTACGAAGCCGAATGCCACGTCCCTTTGCGGATCGGCAAAGCCACTGGAGCCTCCGGCACCCGGGTGGCCGAAGGCTTTCGCGCCCATGCCGTAGGTGGCATTGGCCACATCGGTCTGATCGAGCATGCAGCCCAGACCAAAACGCGTGCGTGTCAGCAGGGTCTTGTCGTCACCGACGCTGTGCTCACGGGTCATTTCGCCCAGCAGCTCGGCATCGAGCAGGCTGCCGTCGAGCAGGCCGGCATAGAAGCCCGCCAGGCTGCGCGCGTTGCCATGACCGTTAGCGGCTGGTTGCTGCATGCGCCGCCACTCCGGTTTGTTGGTGCTGGTCATGATCGACGGTGGGTTGGTGAACGAGCGCGTGCTCATGGCGCTGGCATCACTCATCATCACCTTGAGCAGGCGCTGCGCGGCGGCATCGCCGAGATTGCCCTTGCCGCGGGCGATATGGGCGACGCGGTCGAATTCGCTGTCGTCCAGGCCGACATGGAAATCCAGGCCCAACGGCCTGGCGATGCGCGCGGCGATGCTGTCGCCCGGGCCACGTCCTTCGACCCGGCGAATCAGCTCACCGATCAGCCAGCCGTAGGTGATGGGCGCGTAGCCATGGCCCTCGCCCAGCGGCCACCAGGGCTGTTCGGCCGCCAGCGCGTCGGTCATGGTCTGCCAGTCGTACAGTGCCTCGGCGGGCAAGGTCTGGCGCAGGGCCGGCAAGCCGGCCTGATGACAGAGCAGGTGGCGCACCTTGATGCGCTCCTTGCCGGCGGCGGCGAATTCGGGCCAGTAACGCGCCACCGGGGCATCCAAGTCGAGCTTGCCCTCGCCTACCAGCTGCAGGGCCACGACCGCGGCGAAGGGTTTGGTGCAAGAGAACAGGTTGGCAATGGTATCGCTGTGCCAGGTCTGCTGGCCGTCCTTGTCCATCACCCCGGCCCACAGGTCGATCACGGTTTCACCACCGACCTTCACGCACAGGGCCGCGCCCCGCTCCTGCGCGTCGTCGAACAGTGCGGCGAATGCGTCTCTCACCGCCTCGAAGCGCAAGTCGAAATAGCCCTGAATCTGCACGCTGTCCTCCCGTTTCGCTGCCTGGCCAAAGCTGCCGATGATGGCAGCCGCCTATCATGCAATGTTCTGAAACTTCATAAAATAGCGATGTTCGATTGGTTTTTCCTATTCTGAAAAAAGCGCGGCCTGATATGACCGATACGCCCTGCAGCCCTGTCAGCCGGTAAAGGCCGGCCACAGGCAAGTGCGTGATTATCAGGCCGCCTTGGCTTCGACGCTCGGTACAGGAGAAACGAGTGCTCTACCTACTGTCCCTGATCGCCCTGGCTGCAGTTGCGGCGCCCGGTCTGACGCGCCTGCTGGGCGCTCGTACGGGCTGGCTGCTGATGCTGGCACCGCTGGTGACCTTCATCTGGTTCGTTCAACAGATCCCGCTGATCGCCGGCGGCGAGGCCGTCGTGCAGAGCATGAGCTGGATTCCGGCCCTGGGTATCAACCTCAGCCTGCGCCTGGATGGCCTCTCATTGCTGTTCGCCCTGTTGATAAGCGGCATCGGCAGCCTGATCGTGCTGTACGCCGGCAGCTACCTGTCCAGTCATGTCCATCTCGGTCGCTTTCACGCCTACTTGCTGGTGTTCATGCTGGCGATGCTCGGCCTGGTGCTGGCCGACGATCTGGTGGCGATGTTCGTATTCTGGGAGCTGACCAGTATCGCCTCGTTCCTGTTGATCAGCTTCCAACATGAAAAGGCCGTCTCGCGCCGGGCGGCGCTGCAGGCGCTGCTGATCACTGGCGGCGGTGGGCTGGCGCTGCTGGCAGGCCTGATCCTGCTTGGAGGGGCTACGGGTAACTGGCAGTTTTCCAGCCTCAGCGCCGAACAGATCGAAGGCCATGTACTGCTGCCGGCGATCATTGCCCTGGTGTTGCTGGGCTGCTTCACCAAATCGGCACAGGTGCCCTTCCACCTGTGGCTGCCCAACGCGATGAACGCACCGACGCCAGTGTCGGCCTATCTGCACTCGGCGACCATGGTAAAAGCCGGCATCTACCTGCTGGCGCGTCTGAACCCGGTGCTGGGCGGCTCCATCGGCTGGGGCACGCTGCTGATCACCTTTGGCGCTGCAACGGCGGTGCTCGGCGCCTTCCTCGCCTTCCGCCAGACCGATCTCAAGCGCCTGCTGGCCTACACCACGGTCACCGTACTCGGTCAGTTGACCATGCTGATCGGCACCAACACCAGCTACGGCCTGCAGGCGTTCGTGCTCTATCTGGTGGCGCACTCTCTGTATAAAGGTGCGCTGTTCATGGCCGTCGGCGCCATCGATCACGCCACCGGCACCCGCGAGCTGGCGCGCCTCGGCGGTTTGATCCGCTTCATGCCGCTGACCGGCGCAGCCGTGGCGCTGGCGGCGTTCTCCAACGCCGGC
This sequence comes from Ectopseudomonas mendocina, assembly GCF_016008875.1. Taxonomy (GTDB): domain Bacteria; phylum Pseudomonadota; class Gammaproteobacteria; order Pseudomonadales; family Pseudomonadaceae; genus Aquipseudomonas. The sequence goes on along the minus strand of NZ_JADTQG010000001.1, from coordinate 377,805 downwards.
CTGCCGCCTTTCTTTGGCTTCATCGCCAAGGAATTCAAGTACAGCGGCCTGATCGAGATGGGTCATATCGGCTGGGCGGTGACCCTGGTGATGATCCTTACCAACGCTCTGCTGTTCGCCGCTGCCGGCCTGGTGTTCCTGCAGACCTTCCTTGGCAAGCGTGGCGACTATCCGCGCGCGCCTCATGAAGTCGGTCTGCCGATGTGGCTGGGGCCGATGCTGCTGGCCGTCGGAGGCTTCCTGCTAGGCGCCTGGAACGCCTGGCCGGAAACCTGGCTGGTGAACAACGCGGTGCAAGCCGTGGCCCGCGGCCCGGTGGATGTGAACCTTTATCTGTGGGGCGGGATCACCCCGGCACTGCTGGCCAGCTTGCTGACCGTATCGCTGGGGGTACTGTTCTATGTGATGCGCGACCGCGTGCGGCAGCTGCTGGACAGCGCCAACGCGGCCTGGAACGTCAGTGGCGACCTGATCTGGGATCGCCTGCTCAAGCGCGTCTTCCACCTCGCCGGGCTGCTCGCCGCGCGCTTCCAGCACGGCTCGCTGCGCCAGCATCTGGTGCTGTTGGCGCTGGCGGTAGGCGGCCTGCTCGCGGTCGGCCTGTTGCCTGCGCTGCCCCAGTTGCTGCAAGGCAGCTACAGCCCGATATCACCGCTGGGGTTGGCCGGCTGCCTGCTGGCACTGGCCGGTGGCGTGGCGGCTGCGTTCCTGCCTGGTCGCCTGACCTTGCTGGCGGCGCTCGGCGCCTGCGGATTGGGTCTGGCGCTGGTGTTCGTCTCGGTCAATGCGCCGGACGTTGCGATGACGCAGTTGATGGTGGAAACCCTCACCCTGATTTTCCTTGCCCTGGTGTTTCGCAAGATGCCCACGGTGCCGGCCAGTGGCGCCCGCGCGCCCTGGAAGCGCCGCCTGCATGCCAGCGTGGCGATTCTCTTCGGCCTCAGCGTGACCGGCGCCCTGCTGCTGGCGGTGAGCCTGCCGCTGCCGGGCGAAATCGCCCAGTGGTATCAGGCCAACAGCCTGCCGGGCGGGCATGGCCACAATGTGGTCAACGTGATCCTGGTGGACTTCCGCGCCTTCGATACCCTCGGTGAAATTCTCGTGGTCGCGCTCTCCGCCCTTGCCGCAGCCAGCCTGCTTGGCAGTGGCCGACGCTTCGGCAACGAACACAGCGGTGAAGATGCCTTCACCTCGCCGCTGCTGCGCCAGGGCCTGCGCCCGCTGGCCTGGCTGATGTTGGCCGCCTCGCTGCTGCTGCTGTGGCGCGGCCACAACCTGCCGGGCGGCGGTTTCATCGGCGGACTGGTGGCGGCCTGCGGCCTGATCCTGCTGGTGCTGACCTATGGCCATGGGCAGATTCGCCGTGTGCTGCCGCTGGCGCCCGCGCAACTGATCGGTATCGGCCTGGGCTGCGCAGCCGGCGCCGGCATTCTTGGCCTGATCGCTGGCAGCGCGTTTCTCACCGGTCTCTGGACCTTCCCCGGCGGGCTGCCGCTGGGCACGCCTTTGCTCTTCGATATCGGCGTATTCCTCACCGTGTTCGGCTCTGCCCTGCACATGATCGATAAGCTCACGGGAGTTCGCCACTGATGGAATGGCTCGCTGCAATCACGACCGGAGGCCTGGCGGGTCTGGGCCTGTGGATGCTTCTGGACCGCAACCTCAAGCGTGTCGTGCTGGGTGTGGTGGTATTAGGTAACGCAATCAACCTGGGCGTTCTCACCGCCGGGCGCTTCTTCGGCGAGCGCCCGGCCTTCGTCGAGGCCGGCAATACGGTCGACGCCGCCAACCCACTACCGCAGGCATTGGTGCTGACAGCGATCGTCATCGGCTTCAGTCTGTTCATCTTCGCCCTGGCGCTGCTCAAGCGCACCCGCGAACTGCATGGCGACAAGACCACCGACTCGGTCAGCTCGATTACCGAACAACCGGCGCCCGACTGGCACGACAGCGAACATGAAAGCGACGGTGTGGAGGCTCGCCGATGAACCACGCGTTACTCGTTGCGCCGATCCTCGTTCCGCTGTGCAGCCTGCTGCTGGCAATCATCCTGCGCCGCCACCTGCTGGCCGTGCGCGTGCTCAGCCTGAGCGGAGCCGCCCTGCTGCTGGTAGTGGGCCTGACGCTGGTCTGGCAGGCCGCGCAGGGCGTGGTGCTGACCGGTCAGGTCGGCGGCTGGCAGGCACCGTTCGGCATCAGCCTGGTGATCGACCGGCTGTCGGCAGTGATGATCGCCATCAGCGCCGTGGTCGCCCTGGTGACCTTGCTCTATGGCGTTGCCAAGGACAACGACAGCAAGGTCGGCCGTGACTTTCATTTGTTTATCCAGGGCCTGCTGACCGGCATCTGCGGCGCCTTTATCACCGCCGACATCTTCAACCTGTATGTCTGGTTCGAGGTGCTGCTGATCGCCTGCTTCGCCCTGATGGCCCTCGGCGGTGGCAGCCGCCGACTAGCCGGCAGCATGACCTACGTGGCGCTCAACCTGTTCGCCACGCTGATCTTCCTGCTCGCCGCCGGCCTGGTCTACGGCGCCAGCGGCACGCTGAACATGGGTGAACTGGCGGTGATCATGCGCAGCGGCGAAGCGCCGCCCGGCGTCACCCCGGCGCTGCTGCTGATGTTGCTGTCGTTCTCCATCAAGGCGGCGCTGTTCCCGGTGTTCGGCTGGCTGCCGGCCACCTACCACGTAGCCCTCACCGCCGTGTCAGCAATGTTCGCCGGGCTGCTGACGAAGGTCGGCGTGTATGCGCTGATCCGCCTGGTGACCCTGCTCTGGCCGGAATACGGCCTACCCCATCAACTGCTGCTGTGGGTCGCCTGCGCCACCATGCTGGTGGGCGTGCTCGGCGCGGCGGCGCAGACCGAGGTGCGACGCATCCTGTCGTTCCATATCGTCAGCCAGGTCGGCTACATGATCCTCGGCCTGGCGCTGGCCACGCCGTTGGCGCTAGCCGGTGCGGTGTTCTATCTGATCCACCATATCGTGGTGAAGGCCAACCTGTTCTTCATCGGCGGCCTGGCGGCGCGCATCTGCGGCTCCGAGCGGCTGGCCGACATGGGTGGGTTGTACAAGCGCATGCCCTGGTTGGCGCTGCTGTTCGCCATCCCGGCACTGTCGCTGGCCGGCATACCGCCGCTGTCCGGTTTCTGGGCCAAGTTCCTGCTGGTCAAGGCCAGCCTGGATGCCGCAGCCTGGTGGGCAGCCGGCATCGCCCTGCTGACCGGCGTGTTTACCCTGCTGTCGATGAACAAGATCTGGAACGAGGCCTTCCTCAAACCTCACCCACAGGGTGAAGAGGCGCTGCACGTGGTCACCGGCATGCGCCCGGCCTGGATAGGCATGAGCGCCCTGGCGGTGATGACCGTGCTGATCGGCCTGGGCGCCGGCCCGCTGATCGACTACGCCGTGGCGGCCGCCGCGCAGCTCGCCGACCCGCAGGCCTATCTGCAACCCTTCGCTGGCGCAGGAGGTGCCTGATGCCGTTTCTCATCCATCTGCTGGCCAGCGCCGTGCTGGCCTGGGGCACTGGCGCCGGCCATCTGGGCGGCGGCCTGCTGGCCTTCGCCCTGCTCTACCTGCTGGCACGCCTGCTGGGCGTGGCCGTGGCGCGCCTGCGCCGATACGCGCGCAGCCTGGAGCATGGCATCAGCTTCTGTCTGTGGTTCATCGCCCAGGTGTTTCTCGCCACCTATCACGTCGCCACCCTGGTGCTGGCGCGTCGGGTCGACGTAGAGCCGGCGATACTGGCCTACCCGGTTACCCGCCGTGAGGTGGACAAGGTGACACTGCTCGGCACCCTGCTGACCCTGACCCCCGGCACCCTGGCCCTGGACTATGACCCTGAGCAGGGCCTGCTCTATATCCACGCCCTGGATGCGCGCCGCCGAGAGGACGTGACCGACACCCTGATCGAGCTGGAGCGCCGCCTGCTGTCCTGGCTCGATGCCGGCAAAGCCGAAGGAGTGATGCCATGACCCTGCACCTGGCCGGCGCCGCCTGGGTACTGCCCCTGGCGGCAGCCCTGCTCGCGCTGAGCGGACTGATCACCTTGTATCGCCTGTTGCGCGGGCCGAGCCGACCGGATCGCGCTGTGGCCATCGATGCCCTGACCCTGCTGGCGGTCGCGGCCATGGCATTGCTGTGCCTGATACGCGGCGAGGCACTGTTCGTCGACGTCGCGGTCTTGCTGGCGCTGGTGTCGTTTCTCGGCACGGCGGCTTTCGCCTTTCTGTTCGATGACGCTCACAGCCAGATGCCGGAAAAACGCGAGGAACGCCCATGAACGAGATCCAGGCCTGGCTGGCCTCGCTGCTGGTGCTCGGCGGCGCACTGATTTCCCTGCTCGGCGCAATCGGCGTGCTGCGCCTGCCCGACAGTTACAGCCGCATGCATGCGGCGAGCAAGGCCGGGGTTCTCGGCGCGGTTCTATTACTCGGCGCAGTAGCCCTGGCCAGCAGCGGAGAGCTGGCCCTGGAAGCCTTTCTCGGCCTGCTGATCCTGCTGGCCAGCGCCCCCCTGGCCGCTCACGCCATTGCCCGCGCCGCTCACCGCGCCGGTATTCGGCCGACGCTGGGCCGTTTGGGCGATCAGCTGGAACAACGCAACAAGGGCGCTGAATAGCCCTCAGTCGATCTGCCGGCGAAACGGTGGCAGAGCATTGAGGATGGCCTTGCCGTAACGCTGGGTGACCACGCGCCGGTCCAGCAGGGTGATGGTGCCGCGGTCGGCCTCGGTACGCAGCAGGCGACCACAGGCCTGCACCAGGCGCAGCGAGGCGTCCGGCACGGCGATTTCCATGAACGGGTTGCCGCCGCGCGCCTCGATCCACTCGGCCAGCGCCGCTTCCACCGGGTCGTCCGGGACGGCAAAGGGAATCTTGGCGATCACCACATGCTCGCAATAAGCGCCCGGCAGGTCGACGCCCTCAGCGAAACTTGCCAGGCCGAACAGCACACTCTCCTCACCCGAATCGACACGCGCCTTGTGCTTGTTCAGGGTCTCCTGCTTGGACAGGTTGCCCTGGATGAACACACGCTTGCGCCATTCACGGTCAAGGCCATCGAACACGTCCTGCATTTGCTTGCGCGAAGAAAACAGCACCAGCGAGCCGCGACTGCCCGCTACCAGGCCCGGCAGGTCACGAATGATCGCTGCGGTATGCGCCGCCGCCTCACGAGGATCAGCCTTGAGATCCGGTACGCGCAGCAGGCCGGCATCGGCATGATGGAAGGGGCTCGGCACGATGGCGGTGACCGCCACCTTGGGCAGCCCGGCACGCATGCGATAGCGGTCGAAGGTCCCCAGCGCGGTCAGCGTCGCGGATGTCACCAGGCAGCCATGGGCGACATTCCACAGGTTGCGGCGCAGGGTCTCGGCAGCCAGGATCGGGCTGGCGTTGACCTCGATATCGAACAGCGCACCGCTCTCGGCCAAGGTCAGCCAGCGCGCCATCGGCGGGCTTTCTTCCGGGTCTTCAGCGGTGAAGGCCAACCACAGTTCCCAGTTGCCCTTGGCACGCGCCATCAGGCTGCCGAACAGCGGATACCATTCCTCGGCCTGGTGGCTGGCGATGCCCACGGCGCCTTCTCCATCCATGGCCTCCTTGAGCAACTCGGTAACGCTGGTGAACAGGTCGTTGAGCTTGGAGAAACCCTTCTTAAGTTCCAGTCCCAGTTCAGTCAGATGCTCCGGCACCACCCCGCCGGCGAAGCGATGACGGGGCCGTTCGCGCCCTTCCATATCCTCACCGGCCTTGAAGTCGGCAACCTCTTCACAGGCACTGAACATGAACTGCTGCTGGGTCTTCAGCTCACGGGCCAGCTCCGGCACCTGTTCGATCAGGCGGCCGAGATCACCGGGCAACGGATTCTGTGCCAGCAGCTTGGTCAGGTTCTTGTCGATCTGGGTGAGCCAGTCGGCGGTGGAGCGCAGGCGAGTGAAGTGGGCGAAGTGGCCGATGGCCTTGTCCGGCAGGTGATGGCCTTCGTCGAAAACATAGATGGTCTCGCGCGGGTCGGGCAGCACGGCGCCGCCGCCAAGCGCGAGATCGGCCAACACCATGTCATGGTTGGTGACGATCACGTCGACCTTGCCCATGCCTTCGCGCGCTTTGTAGAAGGCACATTGCTGGAAATTCGGGCAATGACGGTTGGTGCACTGGCTGTGATCGGTGGTCAACTGCGCCCAGCGGCTGTCCTCCAGTTCCTCCGGCCAGCTATCGCGATCACCGTCCCATTTGTTGCCGGCGAGTTTCTCGATCATCGTGGTGAACAGTTTCTGGCCCTGTTCATCGACGTCGATGCGAAAACCTTCTTCCTCGAACAGCTGTGCGGTGGCGCTCTGCGCGGCGCCATCCTGCAGCAAATGATCGAGCTTGGACAGGCACAGGTAACGCCCACGCCCCTTGGCCAGGGCGAAGCTGAAGTTCAGGCCACTGTTGCGCAGCAGATCCGGCAGATCCTTGTGCACGATCTGCTCCTGCAATGCCACGGTAGCGGTGGCAATCACCAGACGCTTGCCGGCAGCCTTGGCCGTGGGGATGGTGGCCAGGCTGTAGGCCACCGTCTTGCCGGTACCGGTGCCCGCCTCCACCGCCACCACGGCGGGGTCGCCCAGGCGCTTGCCCTCGTCGTCGCTGCTGATGGTGCCGAGCACCTTGGCAATCTCGGCGATCATCAGGCGCTGGCCGTAACGCGGCTTGAGCGACTTGGCCTCGAGAAAGCGCGAATAGGCGCCCTGGATCTGGGTCTTGAGTTCGGTACTGAGCATGGATTCTGAAACGAAAAAGGCTGGATAAATTTTCAGTATTCGCGGAGCGGCCGCTATCATAACGCGCCAATCGATCCGGCGCAGACTCGCATGCCAATCGAATGCCGCGAACTGCCAAACGGCCCACTGGAGACGCTACATGACACCCTACGCACCGCTTTACGCACTGCACCTGCTGGCCGCTGTCGCCTGGGTCGGCGGCATGTTCTTCGCCTGGATGATCTTGCGCCCGGCTGCGGTCGAAACGCTGGAGCCGCCCGCGCGCCTGCGCCTGTGGCTGAGCGTGTTCACGCGCTTTTTCGTCTGGGTGTGGCTGGCGGTGCTGGTCCTGCCCCTGACCGGCGTCGGCATGCTGCACATGAGCTATAGCGGCTTCGACGCCGCACCACGCTATGTGCACATCATGATGGGGCTGTACCTGGTGATGCTCGCCCTGTTCCTGCGCATTCAGGCGCTGCAACTGCCGGAGCTGCGGCGCGCGGTGGAGGCTGAAAACTGGCCAGCCGGCGGCGAGGTTCTGGGACGGATTCGCAGGGTGGTGGGCAGCAACCTGCTGATCGGTCTGGCGCTGATGACGCTGGTGGCCATGCGCCCTTCATTCTGATTGGCGAGGCTGCCTTCGCCTGCAGTGAGCGAAGGCAGCAGCATTTAGAAGCGAAACACCTGCACGGCGCCGCTGCTACCTGCGGCACCTTCGCGTCCTGGCTGGCCAGGCTTGCCATCGGCAGCGCCGTCCACGCCGTAGAGCAGGCAGCCCTTGGCCGCGCCGCCGCGGCCGGGGCGCCCCGCCGAACCCGCAACGCCGCCTGCGCCACCATCGAGCAGCACCTGCATACGCTCGACCTCGACATAGTGCGGCACCTCCAGCGTCACCTGGCCGCCGGCAGCGCCGTCGTGGCCATCGGTGCCATCCTGCCCATCATAGCCCGCGCTGGCCTGGCCCCAGGTGCAGCCACCCGGCTGGCCATGCGCGCCATCGAGCCCGGCATAACCCGGCGCACCCTGGCCGCCGCGTACATCCAACGTCAGCGATTCGAATGTCAGCTTGTGCAGCTTGAGACTGATCTCACGCCCCGGTGTCGCCGGCCGCGTATAGGTACCGGCGGCGCCCTTGGCGCTGATCCAGGCGCCGGGGCCGATATCGGCGTCCTCGACGACGAGACGCAGCGGCTGATCGCCCGGTGCCACGCCGATGCGGGCGTCGCGCCCCATCAGCAGCTCGCCGATGCGCAACTCGGTCACCGTCGCCGGGATCATCAGGGTCGCCTGATCCGCCACTTCCAGCCGTTCGAGCTGCAGGCTGCTGCTGGCAACGGGCAGGCGCATCAGCGTATTGGACGGCACCTTGACCTGGGCATCTGCCAGCGCGGTACCGGCGCACAGACAAAGCAAAAACGCGAGATTACGCATGCGCAGCCTCCTCGATAGTCGCAGTAGTGACAGTAGCGGGCTGTTGCACCGTCTTCAGCGGATACAGGTGGAAGATGCCGAATAGCAGCACCTGTATACGGTCCAGCCAGGGACTGGCGCGACCGGACAACAGGCCGGAGAACAGCCACAACTGCGCGCTATGCAGCAGCGCAAGGAAGGCCGCGAGCAGGTAGACGAGTTGCTCGAATGGAGTCCCCAGACGTTTGGCCAACGCCGCCCCGAACACCAGCCAGAAGACCAAGGCCAGCGCCTTGCCCATGATCAACAATGCTTTCATCCCCGCCCTCGTGCTCGGTTTTTCTAATAGCGCAGCACGTTAACCGGTCGCAGCGTGGACCACCAGAGCGAAGGATTATTTTCCATGAGTTGACGTATCACCTTGCGAAAAAACGGCGCAGTCCAGCCCGAATGACGCGGACTGCGCCGCCCTGCTTCAACGAGAAACGTGCAACTCCACACGGCGATTCTGCGCACGTCCGGCATCGCTGCCGTTGTCTGCCACCGGCTGGCTCTCGCCCTGCCCTTCGCTACTGAGCTTGCCGGCGGGCACGCCCTGGGCGATGAGAAAGTCAGCAACACTGCGTGCGCGACGCTCGGACAACCCCTGGTTGTAGGCATCGGAGCCGACGCTATCGGTATGCCCGACAACCCTGACCGCGACCAGGCTGGCGCCAGCCAGACGTGTGCTGACATCGGCGAGCAGGCGCTGAGCATCGGCAGTCAGCTCGGCCGAGTCGAACGCGAACAGCACGTTGCCCAGATCGCTGAGGACGATGACCTCATCCTCCATCTGCGGCTCCATCGCCGGCTCGGCCGCTACACTGGCCGGATATTGCGGCAATGGACAGCCGTTATGACCTACCGCCGTACCTGCAGGCGTGCCGGGGCAGCGATCACGGCGGTCGAACACACCATCGCCATCCTCGTCACCGTCCTGCGCATAACAGATGATGGTGCCCAGCAGAGCGCCGGCTACCGCGCCGCCTGCTGCCCAGGTCGAACTCTCGATTGCACCGAGGCCGCCACCGGCCAAGGCTCCAATCGCACTGCACAGGGGCCAGTTCCCCTGGTTGAGCGGCGCGTCTCCCGTACTGGAAGTCGTGGCACAACCCGAAAGAACACTGCTGACCAGGAGAAAGGGTAAAACCCTCGAAAGCGCAATTCTCATGGCGGTGTCTCCTGTGATACCGGCATGTTGCCGGCATCACAGGAGTAAAGACGGCACCAGGGCTTCACACAAGAAAAAGGCCCGACCGATGGAGAACCGGCCGGGCCTTTGCGATTGACGCCTTGGTGCAGCCAAGCTGCCTTACGGCTGAGCTTCGACCTCGGCCTCTACGCGACGGTTGATCGCACGGCCATCGGCATTGGCGTTGTCGGCAACCGGGCGACTCTCGCCATAACCCACCGCCTGCACACGCCCGGACTCGACACCGTACTGGTTGACCAGAACGTCGCGAACAGCGCTGGCGCGGCGCTCGGACAGGCCCTGGTTGTAGGCATCGCTACCCACGGAGTCGGTATGACCTTCAACCACGGTGCTGGTCTGCGGGTACTGTTTCATGAAGTCAGCCAGGGCTTTGATATCGCCATAGCTTTCCTGCTTGACCTGCGACTTGTCGAAATCGAACTTGACGTCCAGCTCGACGCGCACGGCTTCGGCTGGCTCGGCCACGGCGACTTCCTCGACCATCACGACTTCTTCTTCGACAACGGCAACCTGCTGAGCTTCGGCACCATGTACCCAGCAGTACGCGGCAGCCATACCGGCACCCACCAGCGCACCACCACCGGCCCAGGTAGAGCTTTCGATCGCCCCTAACGCTGCACCACCCACACCGCCTACAGCTGCGCAGGTGGGCCAGTCGGTTTTCTGCAGGCCGGCACAGCCGGTCAGCATGGTACTAGCCAGAATCAGGGGTACTGCGTTCCTTGTGATACTCATACTTTAGGTCTCCAATGTTCATCGGCCCATAACCGACTCAATAGTAGTAAAGACAGGAGTTGTACAATCCGCCAGCTATAGCCGCTTCTGCGGATAATTTTCTCTCACTCTAGGCCTGATCCCGACACCACGTTAGTCTTTGCAGACTTTTCGAGGAAGTTCGATGACCGCCAGCCTTAGCACCCGTACTCCACAGCAGGCCATTGCGGCACTGCTTGCCCGCTACACACCCGAGAAACTGCTGTTGCTCGGGGCGAGCGAACTACCCGCAGTCAGCGCCTTTCACAGCGCCCATCCGCAGTGTCAGGTCACCACTGCACCTGCTGCACCCCTGGCGCCCGAACTGGCCGCACAGCGTTTCGACCTGGCGATTCTGGTCGACTGTCTGGAGCACTTACCCAAACGCGATGGATTGCAGCTACTGGGCGGCATTCGCAACCTCAACGCCAGCCGGGTCGCCGTGTTGCTCGACCTCAAGGCAGCGGACTGGCAGGAAACCGACCTGTTCGCCCTAGCCATGCAGGCCAGTGAGCAGTTCCAGCGCGAGGGACAGACCCTGCATCTGTTCACCTATGATCTGCTCGATTACAAGCAAGTTCCCGACTGGTTGAACGCAAAGTTCTGGGCCAATCCACAAAATTTCGGCAAATACTGGTGGTAGAGCGATGAATCCACTCGATCCCAATTGCCCCTGCGGCAGTGGCAACCCGCTGAGCCAGTGCTGCGGCCACTATCACGCAGGCACCCACGCGCCCAGCGCGGAGCTGCTGATGCGCTCGCGCTACAGCGCCTATGTATTGGGCCTGGTGGACTATCTGGTGGCCACCACCTTGCCCCACCAGCAGCATGCGCTCGATCGCGAGGCCATGGCTGCCTGGAGTGCGCAGAGCACCTGGCTCGGTCTTGAGGTGGAAGGCAGCGAGGTGTTCGGCGGCAAGCCCGAACATGCGCAGGTCGCCTTCGTCGCCCACTGGCACGACGAGCAGGGCGAACATCGTCACCGCGAATGCTCCGCCTTCGTTCAGGTGGACGGACGTTGGTATTTCCTCGACCCGACGGTGCCGCTGAAGGTCGGACGCAATGACCCCTGCCCCTGCCAGGGCGGCCAGAAGTTCAAGAAGTGCTGCGCGCCTTACCTGAACGGCTGACTGGCGTTAATCGCGCTTTCTGCTTGAGTTGAATCGTCCTGCGGGGACGCTCAACAAGGAGAAAGTCATGCACAAAAAAAGTGGTATCGCTCTTATCCTGGCCAGCCTGCTGATTGGCTGCGCCAACCAGCCCGGTGGGCTGCAAGGGGAAACGCTGGATCTGGGCGAAAGCCAGCGCGTCAGCCATTTGTTCGCCTATCCGAACAACTGCAGCGTGATCTGCTATCGCGACTGGACGCTGGAGCAGACGGTGGAACATTACCTGCAGCAGAGCCTGACGCGTGATGGCTACCCTCAGGCCAGCGTGCAGGTCACGCGCAACGGGGAGCGCGTGCACGCCCACTTCACGGGCACACCGGCCGAGTACGGCAAACCCCTGCTGCAATTGCTCGATACCGGCGAGCTGGCCTATCAGGGCGCCACTCAACTCAATCGTGACGGCAAGTGGCAGTACAACTGGTACTTCTTCCTGCCATTGGGCATGGCACTGGAGAACCGCAAGAGCGTCGAGTTGCTGCACTTCCCGCCGGATTATTCACTGACCCAGGCTCAGGATTACCTGCGTTCGAGTACCACCGACCGCTGGGCCGCCTTGCTCAGCTACAACGGCATTGCGCCCGAGCAGACGCCGGCCTACCAGACCATCGTCGACATCGCCCCCATCGCCGCTCCGGCCAGTGCTGGCAGCGCCCTGGAAGGCGTGTACGGTTACTTCAACGACTATCAACGACGCATGGTCGATGAGCTCAGTGCGGCCCCGAACGGCGCCAGCCTGCCGATGGTCGCCTTCGGCAGCCCGGTGCGCAGCTGGATCAAGCAACAGTACGGCGTAAATCTTCCGGTGCTGGGGCTCGGCCAGATCGACGCAGGGGCCGGACGGCAGGTTTCCGTACTCGGCGCCAATCATCCCAGCTATATCTGGTACGCCGCCGATCCGAGCAACAACAAAGGCAGCGAGGATGCGGCCGACGCGGCGGGGATCAAGGTCATGGGGCAGGACCTGAGCGCGGCCTGCTGGCAGGCCGGCATGGGCCAGCAACCGACGCGCGATGCAGCGCAGATGCTCAGTAGCTGCAGCCAGAAATGGCAGGTGACGGAGACGCAGCAAACCTGCGAACTGTTTTTCATCAGCGTGCGCAACCTCAAACCCGAGGAGGCGCAAGCCAAGTGCAAGGCGGGCTAGCCGCGCTCAACACAGAAACGCCGTGGCTGAATGTGCAGCTCACGGCGTCGCCAGCGGTCATTCCTGCAGTTTCAGATGCGAGGTGTCCGGGGCGGGTGCTGGAATCGCGGACTTGGCCTGCCCCATATCGCTGCCCACCGGCGCCAGGCTGAATTGCGACAGGTCTACCGGCGGAGCTGCAGCGTCGGGTCTGGCGTCCTGCAGATCACTACCTACCGGAGCGATGCCGAAATCCGGCGCATCCACCTCGCTGAACGCTGCCATGTATTCATCACGCGGCGCGACCTGCAGCCGCCCGGGCCTGGTCGCAACTGGCGCAGCCACCGGAGCAGGCATCGGCTCGGCTGGTGGCGGGGGCGCGAGTTCGACCTCCTCGATCAGCATGTCCATATCGACGACCTCGACACGCGCCCCGGCCCGTTCGAGGGTCGTACGGTATTTCTCTGCGGCAGTGGCGTCGAGGTTGTTCTTGATCACGATGCGGCGCCCGGAGAACAACTGGGCGATACGCTGGGCATCGGCCTGGAACAGCTTGGCCAGATTGGCCTTGACCAGTTCTGGCTGTGCCCCCGGCACCAGTTGCCCGGAGAAGGCGATCTCGTAGCGACTCATGGTCACACTCCTGTCCTATTCGCCGCTCAGTATGGCGCAGGTTCCCTTGCCCCGACACTGCAGGCTTCTCATACATGCCATCACGAACACCTACTGCACAAAACTGCGACGTTATCACCCTGAAAATAATACTTGCTCACCCGTTGCAGCCGAGCGCTTGCTTGTTACACTGGGCTGCAATGGGGGTATGAAATGTTTTCTCAGGCGCAAATGATAAGAATTATCAGCCTATTGATGTTTTTCGGCCTGCTTTCAGGCCTGACAGGATGCTCCACCTGGATGACAGGTGACTTCAAGGACCCGGACGTCCAACTCATCAAAGTTGATGTGATCAAGGCCAGGCTGCTCGAACAGGAGTTCAGCCTGCGCTTTCGAATCGACAATCCCAATGGCGTCAGCCTGCCGGTGCGCGGGCTGAACTACAATGTTCATCTCAATGGCATCCAGCTTGCCGAAGGCCACTCCAATGAGTGGTTCACCGTGCCCGCCCATGGCCATCACACCTTCGATGTGCCGGTACGCACCAACCTCTGGCGCCACGTGCGGCAGATCGTCAAGGCGCTGGAAAAACCCGACGAACCGATTCGCTACAGCCTCAAGGGCCAAGTGAAAACCGGCATGTTGTTTGGTCGCAGCGTGCACATGGCGCGCAATGGAGAGATAATTCCCGGCGATTTCATCTCCGAATAACCAGCATGAGTAACACCATGAGCAACCAACCCCACATCCACGGTCCCGACTGCAACCATGACCACGATCATCACGATCACGGCCATGTACACGGTCCGCACTGCAACCACGCCCATCAGGAGCCGGTACGCAACGCGCTGAAGGATGTCGGCCGCAACGACCCATGCCCTTGCGGCAGCCAGAAAAAATTCAAGAAGTGCCACGGCGCCTGAACCGCGCATGGATGCCATGGCCCTCATCCTGCTATTGACCGGCCTGCTGCTGATCGCAGCGCTGGCGGCCTATGCCTGGCACCTTTGGCGCCGTGTATGGGCCAACCAGCGCGCTCGCGACGAAGCGCAGCAGGAGCGCCAGCAGCGCCTCGGTGGCGATCTGAATATCCTCGCCAGCAGCCTGCTCGACGAGCAAGTGCCGCTGATAGAAGGCGCCATTCGCATCAAGGTGCTGCTCGACAACTACGACAGCAGCCTGAGCAATGACGGCCGCTGCCAGGTGTTCCACCTGCTCTACGAAGCCACCGCCGACGTGCCCACCCACGCGGCCTGGAAAGCCCTGGACAAGGCAGAGCGACGTCGCTTCGAGAAGCGCTTCAACGAGCTGGAACTGCAGCACAAGGCCGCCGCACGCATCGCCGCGCGCTGGTTGCTGGACGAGGGGCTCAACGGGTCTCAGGCAAACGCCTGAGGCCTCTTGCCAGGCTCCATTAGCCTCTTTACCTTGGCGCCTTTGTGGCCGGTTGCTATGCGATCGGCCTCGCCTGTTCGCACACCAAGGAAATTCGCCATGCGCACGCTGGCCTGCCTGACTCTCGCTGCTTCCCTGACCGGCCTTGCCGGCTGCCAGTCCCTGCTCAACAGCCGTTATGCCGATAGCGTGCCGCCCACCCGCGGCGTCGAGCGCATTCAGGGCGTGGCCGAGAGCGCATCGGTGCGACGCAACGCCCTTGGCATGCCGCTGATCGAGTCGAGCACCTTCCACGACGCCCTGTTCGCCCTGGGTTATGTGCATGCCGGTGACCGCCTCAGCCAGATGGTCGGCATGCGCCTGCTGGCCCAGGGCCGCCTGGCGGAAATGGCCGGCCCCGGCGTGCTGGAAATGGACCGTTTCATGCGTGCGGTGGACCTCAGGAAGAGTGCGGAAATTCTCTATGCCGACGCCTCGCCGCGTCTGAAACGTTTCTTCGAGGTCTATGCGCGCGGCGTCAACGCTTACATGTTCCGCTACCGTGATCGCCTGCCGATGGACCTGGCCGAATCCGGCTACCGCCCCGAATACTGGAAGCCCGAGGACTCGGTGCTGCTGTTCTGCCTGCTCAATTTCGGCCTGGCGGTGAATCTGCAGGAAGAAATCGCGGCGCTGACAATGGCCCAGCAGGTGGGCGCCGACAAGCTGCCCTGGTTGCTGCCGATCTACCCGGACGAACCGCTGCCCTTCGCCGAGGCGGAGAAGCTCGCCGGCCTCGACCTCAAAGGACAGTTGCCCGGTCTGCAGGCGATTTCCCGCACGGCAGCGCAGATCGCCGAGCAACACATGCTCGGCGTCGCCGCCTCGAACAACTGGGCCATCGCGCCGCAACGAACCCGCGGCGGCAAGAGCCTGCTGGCCAACGACACCCACCTGCCGCTGAGCATGCCGTCGCTGTGGAATTTCGTGCAGATCCGTTCACCCAAGTACCAGGCTGCTGGCGTGTCACTCGCGGGCGTACCGGCAGTAGTGGCCGGCTATAACGGCAAGCTGGCCTGGGGCATGACCATGGTCATGGGCGACAATCAGGACATTTATCTGGAACGCATCAAACGTGAAGGCAGCCGCCTGATGTACGAAGCAGACGGCAAGTGGCTGCCGGTTGCCGAACGTCAGGAAACCTTCTTCATCCGCGGCCAGCGGCCGATCCGCGAGACGCTGTACGAGACCCGCAATGGCCCGCTGCTCAACTCGGTGCTCGGCGAACGCAAGCACATGCTGCAACCTCTGCCGCTGCAGAGTGGTTACGGTCTGGCGCTGAAGACCACGCAGTTCGAGCGTGACAAGAGCCTCGACGCCTTCTTCGACCTGTCGCGTGCGCAGTCGGTGGACCAGGCCTTCGAGGCCGCGCGTGAGATCCGCGCCATGCCGCTCAATATCGTTTTCGCCGACGCCCAGCACATCGGCTGGCAGGTCACCGGTCGCTACCCTAATCGCCGTGAAGGTCGCGGCCTGCTGCCCTCCCCGGGCTGGGACGAGCGCTACGCCTGGGACGGCTTCGCCGACCCGATGCTGCACCCCTACGATCAGGACCCGCCGCAGGGCTGGCTGGGCACCGCCAACGAACGCAGCGTACCGCCAGGCTATGGCATGCAGCTGTCGAGTTCCTGGTACTACCCGGAGCGTGCCGAGCGCATCGCCGAACTGGCCGGCAACGGCCGTCACGATGGCCGCAGCATGATCGCCATGCAGTACGATCAGACGTCCCCCTTCGTCGTTAAGCTGCAGGCCATGTTCAACGACCCGGCTATGCACGACTCGCTGCGCCAGGCCATCGCGGCGCTGCCGGCTGGTCAGCGCGCACGTGCCGATGAAGCACTGAAACGCCTGCTCGCCTTCGACGGCAAACTCACCGCCAGTTCCGCCGATGCCGCCATCTACGGCGCCTTCCTGCATGAAAGCGCGCGGCAGATCTTCCTCGACGAGCTGGGCCCGGAAGACAGCCCGGCGTGGCAGGCGCTGGTGCAAACCGCCAACACCTCCTATTCGGCGCAGGCCGACCATCTGCTCGGCCGCGCCGACAGCCCGTTCTGGAACGACATCCGCACCCCCGAGCAGGAAGATAAACCGACCATCCTCGCGCGCAGCCTGGCCGCCAGCATCGAGCTGCTGGAAAGCCGCCTGGGCACTGAGCGGCGTAACTGGCAATGGGGCAAGCTGCACAGCTATGAGTGGGTGACCGATACCACGCGCATGGCCCCCTACATGAACGCCAGCCAGCGCACCAGCATCAACGCCTTGAAGGGTTATCTGGATCGCGGCCCCTATCCGGCAGGCGGTGATCACAGCACGCTGAACGTCTCGGCCTACGCCTGGGGCGAAGATTTCAACACCTTCCTGATCCCGGCAATGCGTATCGTGGTGGATTTCGCCGCTGACGAGCGGCTACTCGGCGTCAACAGCTCGGGCCAATCCGGTAACCCGGCCAGCCCGCACTATGCCGACGGCATCGAGTCATGGCTCAAGGGCGGCTACATGAGCTTCCCGTTCAAGTCGGAAAATCTGGACAAGGTCTACGGCAATCAGCGCCTGCTGCTGATGCCGGGCAAGTGATGACCGTTCGTCGGGCGGCGCTGAACCATTCCCGCAGCGCTCGACTCTGAGTAATCGACTTACTCCATCGATCATCTTTTAAGGCGCCCCTGGCGCCTTTTCTTTTGCCTGCAGAAAAGGTGGCATTTTTGCATCACTGACTGAACTTTCTCACCGAAGCAGGCTCAGAACCTATGCATCGATTGAAATGCTCCCCTGGCGCCTCTGGCGCCTCTGGCGCCTCTGGCGCCTATTTTTTTGCCCGCATTATTCCCACCCTGGTCGCTACGGATAAACGAAGGCTCCTAGGCCAGCAGGTTGCGGTCGAAGACGAACACTTCGGTCGCCAGCGGGCGATGCTCCAGCAGGTTTTGCGGTCGCCCCATCTTCGGGTAGTTCTTCTCGCCGGTCTCACCGATCCAACCCTGGGTCTTCATCCGCTCCAGCCGTCCACGCAAGGTGGTGTGCTGTACCGGCTCGCCCAGGCAAGCCTGGAATGCCGCCAGCGCTTCGGTCACGGTAAAGCGCGGCGCCAGCAGATACAGCGGCAGCGAGCTGTAAACCGACTTGCCGCGCAGACGCTCGGCCGCCAGACGCACCAGTTGCGAATGATCGAATGGCAACGCCTGCTGCGCGGAAGTGACGGCGGCCAGTTCGACGAACTGCAGATTCTCATCCTGCGGCACGACGTCAGGCGCCAGCAGCGCCAGGTAACAGGTGCTCAGCGACCAGCCACGCGGATCACGCACGCCGTTGCCCACCGTCGTCACCTGTTCCAGGTACTGCGGTTGCAGACGCGCCTTGTCCGCCAGGGCACGAGCGGCGGCGGCATCCAGGCTGGCATCGGCGCAACGACCATTGACCAGCACGCCTGGCAGCGCCCACTGTCCCATATAGGGCTCGCGCTGGCGACGCAGCAGCAGCACCTGCAACGTCCCCTCTTCGCTCAGGCGCAGGGCGACGATATCCACCCCGGCCAGTACTTCCACTGCACTCATCCTTCCATTCGCCTCCGTTATGGACTTATTTCATCTTGACCAATAATTCGCTTTCTTTCACGCAAGAATTGGTAAAAACGCTTGACTACATATTTCATCAGATGAAATATGTAGTCACCCAAGCGCAGTAAGGAGGCGCACCATGAAGATCGCCAGCTTCGACGTCGACGCCCAGAAAGGCTTCACCCCACTTTGCCCCAATGAGCTGCCAGTCCCCGAGGGCGACGCCATCGTCCCGGCACTGAACCAGTTGGCAGCGCGCGCTCAACTGCGCATCGGCAGCAAGGACGCCCACAGCCCGCAAGCCGCCTGGGTGGTGCCGGACCACGCGCAGATGCTGCAAGCGCTGCCGCTGGTCAATGCCGACCTTACCTGGGTCAGCCATTGCGTGCCCGGCACACCCGGCTTCGAACTGCTCGACGGTCTGCCGGCGCCGCTGGACTATGACTTCTTCGTGTGGAAGGGCGTGGAGCCCGATCTGCATCCTTACGGCGCCTGCTACCACGACCTAGCCGAGAAGCGCAGCACGGGCGTGATCGAATTTCTTCGGCAAAATGGCGTCGACCTTGTATTGGTCGGCGGTCTGGCGCTGGACTACTGCGTCAAGACCACCGCCTTGCAACTGCGCCGCGCCGGCTTCGAGGTGATCGTGTATCTGCCGGCCTGCCGAGCCATCGCCAGCGAAACCGCCGAAACTGCCTGTATCGCCATGGGCGAGCACGGCATCACACTTGCCGCCAGCCTGGAACAGCTGGACAGCGTCATAGCCAAGGAGAACCTGCGATGAGCGAGAGCATCTTCGCCGACCGCACCGTGCAAAACCTGCTGGATACCGATTTCTACAAGCTGACCATGATGCAGGCGGTGCTGCACAACTACCCCAACGCCGAGGTGGAATGGGAGTTCCGCTGCCGCAGCAGTGAGGATCTGACGCCTTACCTGGCCGAGATTCGCTACCAGATCGAACGCCTGAGCGAGCTCAGGCTGAGCGTCGATCAGCTCGCCTTCCTCGAAAGCATCCCCTTCATCAAGCCGGACTTCATTCGCTTTCTCAGCCTGTTCCGCTTCAACCTGCGCTATGTGCGCACCAGCATCGAAGACGGTCAGTTGAACATCCGCCTGCGCGGCCCCTGGTTGCACGTGATCCTCTTCGAGGTGCCGTTGCTGGCCATCGTCAGCGAGGTGCGCAACCGCTATCGCTACCGCGAGGTGCTGCTGGAGCAGGCTGCCGAGCACCTGTACGAGAAGCTCGACTGGCTCAAGGCCGAGGCTTCGCCGAGCGAGCTGGCAGGTTTTCAGCTCGCCGACTTCGGTACCCGCCGGCGCTTCTCCTACCGCGTGCAGGAACAGGCGGTGCATATCCTCAAGCGCGATTTCCCCGGGCGCTTTGTCGGCACCAGCAACGTGCACCTGGCGCGTGAGTTCGACCTCAAGCCCATCGGCACCATGGCTCACGAGTGGTTGATGGCGCACCAGCAGCTCGGCCCGCGCCTGATCGACAGCCAGATCGCCGCGCTCGACTGCTGGGTGCGCGAGTACCGTGGCCTGCTCGGCATCGCCCTGACCGATTGCATTACCATGGATGCCTTCCTGGCCGACTTCGACCTGTACTTCGCCAAGCTGTTCGACGGCCTGCGCCACGACTCCGGCGACCCGCTGGTGTGGGCGGAAAAAGCCATCGCCCACTACGAGAAACTGGGCATCGACCCGAAGAGCAAGACCCTGGTGTTCTCCGACGGCCTCGACCTACCCAAGTCGCTACGGCTCTACCGTGCACTTTCCGGGCGAATCCACGTAAGCTTCGGGGTCGGAACCAACCTGACCTGCGACATCCCCGGCGTCGAGCCGATGAACATCGTGATCAAGATGATCGCCTGCAACGGTCAGCCAGTGGCGAAGATTTCCGATACCCCCGGCAAGACCCAATGCCGCGACGAGAACTTCGTCCATTACCTGAAACACGTATTTCGCGTGAACCAGTGAGGAGCCAGACATGAGCAACCGCCAAGCCGAAATCGCCGCCGCCCTCGACGTGGTACCGCCATTCGCCGACGACGCTGCGCTGAGCGCCGAAATCGAAAGGCGCAAGACCTTCATCAAGAACACCCTCAAGCAGTCCGGCCTCAAGGTGCTGGTGCTGGGTATCAGCGGTGGCGTGGACTCAACCACGGCCGGGCGCCTGGCTCAGCTTTCGGTCGAAGAGCTGCGTGCCGAGACAGGCGACGCCGACTATCGCTTCATTGCCGTGCGCCTGCCGCACAACACCCAACATGACGAACACGACGCTCAGGCCTCGCTGGACTTCATCGGCGCCGATGAGGTCAGCACCGTCAACATTGCCGACAGCGTCAATGGCCTGGCCCAACAGGTCAGCTACTTGCAACAGCTGAGCGAAGCCCGTCGCGACTTCGTGGTCGGCAACGTCAAGGCACGTATTCGCATGGTCGCCCAGTTCACCATCGCCAATGCCAGCAACGGCCTGGTGATCGGCACCGACCACGCCGCCGAGGCGGTGATGGGCTTCTTCACCAAGTTCGGCGACGGCGCCTGTGACCTTGCCCCGCTGTCGGGCCTGGTCAAGCATCAGGTGCGCGCCATCGCCGCACAGCTGGGCGCGCCCGAGCATCTGGTGAAGAAGACGCCTACTGCCGACCTGGAAGAACTGAGCCCCGGCAAGCCGGACGAAGACGCGCACGGCGTGACCTACGCTGAGATCGACGCCTTCCTGCATGGCGAGAAGGTCAGCGACGAGGCCTACGTCACCATCGTGCGCACCTATGACGCCTCACGCCACAAACGCGAGCTGCCGCTGGCGCCTTGATCACTGCAGGTAAAAGGAAGCCGGGCACTGCCCGGCTTCTTCATCTGTGCAGCGGCTCAATGCGACTCGCCGGCGATGCGTTCTGCCGGTGAGGCACAGCGTTCGAACACCTCCCGCGGCCGACACTGGGCCACAGGCGCGGGTGGCGGCTGATCCGGCACCGTCGGCTCGCCCGGCTCCTGCGGTGGCACGGGTTTGCCGGGCTGATCGGGAACATCGGGCTGCGGCTGGCCCGGAATATCGCCAGCCCGCATCCCGCTGGAGATCAAGGTAAAAGCTGAAACGGACATGGTTCTACCCTCGTTGAATGGACTGCAGAGGGTAGAGTGCGCCGTCAGGCACTAATTCCAACTTTCATCGGGCAGGCTGGGCGTCGAAATGTACGGTGAGCGATACCAGCACCTGCGGCTCGCCGTCCTCGGCCTGGGCATGATTGTCGGCCCGGCCAAAGCCCAGCCATATCGGCTGCTCCTGCTTGATCGCCACTGCCGAATTCTGGTCGGCCGAACCCTCCAGTCCTGATAGCGCCGACTCGGCCTCTTCACGCGACATGCCAAGGCGCAGCCGATCATCCAGCACGAAGCCCTCCAGTCCGGCGCGAGCAGGCACCTCCTGCAACCAGCCCAGATAGAGATCACCGGTGAAACGCGGCACCAGCCAGCAACGCACTTCACGTAAGCGGTCACCGGCGAACACCAGCATCAGGCTGTTGCCATACAGCAGGCCGCGGCGCTCGCCATGCAGCGGCAACTCCGCGCTGGGCTGGCCGAGGGTCATGGCAAAATCCGATGGCGACGCCGTGGGCGCCAGGCCGAACACATTGCTCCCCGAATACACCTGCAGCTCGGCGCGAGCTGACAGACATGCAAGCAGCAGAGAGAAAAAGACGGTCCGCTTCAATATCGTGTTGATGGTCATTTTCCTTGACTCCGATTTTCGCTCATGAAAAAGCCGGGCTTTGCCCGGCTTCTGGTGTTCGCATGACTTGATCAGGCTTTCGGCAGGGTTACGCCCGTCTGCCCCTGATACTTGCCGCCGCGGTCACGGTAGGAAACCTCGCAGGCCTCGTCAGACTGCAGGAACAGCATCTGCGCCACGCCTTCGTTGGCATAGATCTTCGCCGGCAGGTTGGTGGTGTTGGAGAATTCCAGAGTCACGTGGCCTTCCCACTCCGGCTCCAGCGGCGTGACGTTGACGATGATACCGCAACGCGCGTATGTGCTCTTGCCCAGGCAGATGGTCAGCACGTCACGCGGAATGCGAAAGTACTCGACGGTACGGGCAAGGGCGAAGGAGTTCGGCGGGATGATGCAGACGTCGCTCTTGATGTCGACGAAGCTCTTCTCGTCGAAATTCTTCGGGTCGACGACAGCCGAGTGGATGTTGGTGAACACCTTGAATTCGTCGGCGCAGCGCACGTCGTAGCCGTAGCTGGAAACCCCATAGGAAATCACCCGGCTGGCGTCCGCGCCACGCACCTGACGCTCTACGAACGGCTCGATCATGCCGTGTTCCTGGGCCATGCGGCGAATCCACTTGTCCGATTTGATGCTCATGGCGAGGTGTCCTGAGTGGGCGGTTACTGGAAAAGTGAGCGCATCTTACCGATGCCGGCGCCACGCTTCAAAGATTGCCGCCGCGCCCACCAATCATTATTTGCAAAAAAGCTGCATCGACTATTCGCACTCGACGATAAAAACACGTATGGTGTGCCCACTGTGCTGCATGTGTCACCGCGAATCGCTACTAGATGCCTAGATTTCGATCCAAACATCGTCCGACTCCTAGTACTCGTTGCACTCAGTCCCGGCCTGGGCTTTTCCAGGGCTGTTATTACTTTTGTTAGGAGACATCACATGTCCAATCGTCAGACTGGCACCGTTAAGTGGTTCAACGATGAGAAAGGCTACGGCTTCATCACCCCGCAATCCGGTGACGACCTCTTCGTTCACTTCAAAGCCATCCAGAGCGACGGTTTCAAAACCCTGAAGGAAGGCCAGCAGGTTTCCTTCGTGGCTACCCGTGGCCAGAAAGGCATGCAGGCTGAGGAAGTTCAGGTTATCTAACCTGCACTACCCCGCTTGAAAAGAGCCCCGCCTAGTGCGGGGCTTTTTTATGGCTTATTGCACGCCTTTGTAGGAGCGGATTTATCCGCGAAATCGCGGCTGATCCCGCTGCTACAGAAGCGGGATCGGAGTGGGCTTCGTCACGCCAGGACCGAGTCGCCTGCGTTGCCCTCTTCCGGCCTTCGGGCACCCTCGGCTTTGGCATCCTGCGTCGCCCTACGTCCTGCCTCCATGCAGTCGTCTCCCCAAGTAGCAGAGAATTAGCATCGCAGTCGTCCATCGCCCTCTCCCGCCCTTCGGGCACCCTCTCCCGCAAGCGGGAGAGGGTCATCAGAGGGCCGCTGCGCGGCCGCTATTAGTCCTCGCTGATCTCGATGCTGGGCATCGCCGGCTTGCCAGCCTGGGCGATACGTGCGCCGACCTTGCGCGCCAGGTTCTGATAGATCATGGCGATCTGGCTTTCCGGATCGGCAATGGTGGTGGGCTTGCCATCATCGGCCTGCATGCGGATGGCCATCGACAGCGGCAGCGAGGCCAGCAGCTCGACACCATATTGCGCAGCCAGCTTCTCGCCGCCGCCCTCACCGAACAGGTGCTCGGCGTGGCCGCAGTTGGAGCAGATGTGCACCGCCATGTTTTCCACCACACCCAGCACCGGGATGTGCACCTTGCGGAACATCTCCACGCCTTTCTTGGCATCGAGCAGGGCCAGGTCCTGCGGCGTGGTGACGATCACGCTGCCGGCCACCGGCACCTTCTGCGCCAGGGTCAACTGGATGTCACCAGTACCCGGCGGCATGTCCACCACTAGGTAATCGAGATCGTTCCAGGCGGTCTGGGTGATCAGCTGCAGCAAGGCGCCGCTGACCATCGGCCCGCGCCAGACCATCGGCGTGTTGTCGTCGGTGAGAAAGGCCATGGACATCACCTGCACGCCATGAGCTTCGAGCGGTACGAACCACTTCTGTTCGCGAACTTCCGGCCGCGTACCTTCGGCGATACCGAACATGATGCCCTGGCTTGGCCCATAGATATCGGCGTCGAGAATACCCACGCGCGCGCCCTCGCGGGCCAGCGCCAGCGCCAGGTTGGCCGCCGTGGTGGACTTGCCCACGCCGCCCTTGCCCGAAGCCACAGCGATCACGTTCTTCACCCCGGCCAGCGCTGGCACCTGGGCCTGGCCCTGGTGCGAGTCGATCACGCAATCAACCTGCACTCGCGCGCCGTCCACGCCCTCGAGGTTCTCCAGCGCCATCTGCAGCATCTGCGCCCAACCGTTCTTGAACAGGCCGGCTGCATAGCCCAGTTCCAGACGCACGGCGACGCGCGCACCCTGGATGTCGACCTCGCGCAGGCACCCGGCACTGACCGGGTCCTGATCGAGATGGGGGTCGGTGAACTGACGCAGACAGGCTTCGACCGCTTCGCGGGTGACGGCATTCATGCAAGAACTCCAGAAGGCAGGCAGAAAAATAAGGTTTTCATCTTAACAGCAGCGAACAGCTCCACGCGTCTCACGACGACCAGGACCCTGCCTGCATCCGCTCTTGCTTGCAGCTTGTGGCTTGCAGCCTGCCGCTGCTTTATAGTTGCCGACTTCCCTCGTTTTACCAGTGCAGCCGATCACCATGACCGAAGCCCGCAAGATTCTCGTTACCAGCGCCCTCCCCTATGCCAACGGGTCGATCCACATCGGCCATATGCTCGAGTACGTGCAGACCGACATGTGGGTGCGCTTCCAGAAGCTGCGCGGCCACCAGGCCGTATACGTCTGTGGCGACGATGCCCACGGCTCGGCGATAATGCTGCGCGCGGAAAAGGAAGGCATCACGCCGGAGCAACTGATCGCCGGTCTCAAGGCCGAGCACAGTGCCGACTTCGCGGACTTCCTGGTCGACTTCGACAACTACTACTCGACCCATTCCGAGGAGAACCGCGAGCTGTCCGCCGCGATCTACCTCAAGCTGCGCGATGCCGGCCATATCACTACGCGCTCGGTCACCCAGTACTTCGACCCCGAGAAGGGCATGTTCCTGGCGGACCGTTTCATCAAGGGCACCTGCCCGAAATGCGCGTCCGAAGACCAATACGGCGACAACTGCGAAAAATGCGGTGCCACCTACGAACCGACCGAGCTGAAGAACCCGCGCTCGACCATCTCCGGTACGGTGCCGGAGCTGCGCGACTCCAAGCATTTCTTCTTCAAGCTGCCCGACTTCGAAGCCATGCTCAAGCAGTGGACCCGCAGCGGTACCCTGCAGGAAGCGGTCGCCAACAAACTCTCCGAGTGGCTGGACAGCGGCCTGCAGGAGTGGGACATCAGCCGTGATGCGCCCTACTTCGGCTTCGAGATTCCCGACGAGCCGGGCAAGTACTTCTACGTCTGGCTGGACGCGCCGATCGGCTATATGGCCAGCTTTAAAAATCTTTGTTCGCGCCGTCCTGAGCTGGACTTCGATGCGTTCTGGGGCAAGGATTCCACCGCCGAGCTGTACCACTTCATCGGCAAGGACATCGTCAACTTCCACGCCCTGTTCTGGCCGGCGATGCTCGAAGGTGCCGGCTACCGCAAGCCGACCGCGGTGAACGTGCACGGCTACCTGACGGTGAACGGGCAGAAGATGTCCAAGTCGCGCGGCACCTTCATCAAGGCGCGCACCTATCTGGATCACCTGAACCCAGAATACCTGCGCTACTACTACGCCTCCAAGCTGGGCCGCGGCGTCGACGATCTGGACCTGAACCTCGAGGACTTCGTGCAGAAGGTCAACTCGGATCTGGTCGGCAAGGTGGTCAACATCGCCAGCCGCTGCGCCGGCTTCATCCACAAGGGCAACAATGGCCTGCTGGTCGCCGCCAACCCGGAGCCGGAGCTGTGGGACGCCTTCCAGGCCGCCGCGCCGAGCATCGCCGAGGCCTACGAGGCGCGCGACTTCTCCCGCGCCATGCGCGAGATCATGGCGCTGGCCGACCGCGCCAACGCCTGGATCGCCGACAAGGCGCCCTGGGCCCTGAACAAGGTCGAAGGCAAGCAGGCCGAGGTGCAGGAAATCTGCGCGCTGGGCATCAACCTGTTCCGCCAGCTGGTGATCATGTTGAAACCCGTGCTGCCGAAGCTGGCCGCCGATGCCGAAGCTTTCCTCAATGTGAAGCCGCAAACCTGGGCCGACCTGTCGCTACCGCTGGCCAACCACCAGCTCAACCCGTTCAACCCGCTGCTGACCCGCATCGAGCCGGCGAAGATCGAAGCCATGGTCGAAGCCTCCAAGGAAGATCTGGCCGCCGAAGCGCCCAAACCGCAGGGCAATGGCGAACTAGCCAAGGACCCGCTGGCCGCCGAGATCAACTTCGACGCCTTCGCCGCCGTGGACCTGCGTATCGCCCTGATCGAGAAGTGCGAGTTCGTCGAAGGCGCCGACAAGCTGCTGCGCCTGTCGCTGGATATCGGTGACGAGAAGCGCAACGTGTTCTCCGGCATCAAGTCCGCCTACCCGGACCCGAGCAAGCTGGAAGGCCGCCTGACCCTGTACGTCGCCAACCTGGCGCCGCGCAAGATGAAGTTCGGCATCAGCGAAGGCATGGTCCTGGCCGCCGGCCCCGGTGGCGAGGAAATCTACCTGCTCAGCCCGGACAGCGGCGCCAAGCCGGGTCAGCGCGTCAAGTAAGCCAGACGCCAGGAGGCACGGATGAAACCATGGATGGTAGTGACGCTGCTGGCCGCACTGGTCGGTTGCTCCGAGCAATCGGGGCCCCCGCTCGGTGGCGCCCTGCAGGGTGAACGCAACCAGGCCGGCAGCTACCTGGCCTATGAGCATCAGGTCGGCATAGAACTGGCCGCCGAGCAGATCGGCGAACGCATCGCCGCCACCCGCGAAGCCTGCCTGAGCGAGCGTTTCGGCGCCTGCAGCCTGATCGCCGCACAGCAAAGCAGCGGCCATGCGCCGCGTGGCGACCTCACCCTGCGCATCGTGCCCGACGGGGTCGAGGCCATCACCGCCCTGGCCAGCGAGGGCGGTGAGCTGGTCAGCCGCAGCACTCGTGCCGAAGACCTGGCCCAGGCTGTGAGCGACAATCGTCGCCAGCACGAGCAACTGCTGCGCCAGCAAAGGACCTTGCAGCAGTTCGAACAACGCGACGATCTGGCCGTGGCCGACCTGCTGGCGCTGGCCCGAGAGCAGGCAGCACTGGAGGTACAACTGCAGGCCATCGCCCAGGAAGCGGCCCAACAACAACGGCGCCTGGATACCAACCTGCTGACCCTTAGCTTCAGCAGCCCCTACGAAAGCTCGCCTTTGGGCCGCATCGGCGAAGCTTTTTCACGCCTCACCGACAACCTCGCGGAAGGCACCGCCAACCTGATCGAGTTCATCGGCTACAGCCTGCCCTTCCTGATCGTGCTGTTCCCTGTAGCGCTGGGCTTGCGCAAGCTGTGGAGACGCCTGACCGGCCGTTGACCGAGGCCGAATAAAGGCCGTCAATGGCAGGCAATTCGCCGCATCCGGCTTGTATGGCCAGGGCCGCTTCCCGATAATAGGCGCCCTTTTCCTAAGGCCTTTGCGCATTCGACGGCAACCCGATGACCGAACTCGTCCTGATCATGGTCAGCGCCATCCTGGTCAACAACTTCGTGCTGGTGCAGTTCCTCGGCCTGTGCCCGTTCATGGGCGTGTCGAAGAAGATCGAGACCGCCATCGGCCTGTCCCTGGCCACCACCTTCGTGCTGACCCTGGCGGCCATGTGCAGCTACCTGGTGCAGCAGTACGTGCTCAAGCCGCTGGACCTGGAATTCCTGCGCACCATCAGCTTCATTCTGGTGATCGCCGTGGTGGTGCAGTTCACCGAGATGGTGGTGAACAAGACCAGCCCGCTGCTCTATCGCGTGCTGGGCATCTTCCTGCCGCTGATCACAACCAACTGCATCGTCCTCGGCGTGGCCCTGCTCAACGCCAACAAGGCCGAGTTCACTTTCATCACTGCCACCGCCAATGGTTTCGCCGCCGGCCTGGGCTTCTCCCTGGTGCTGGTGCTGTTCGCCGCCATGCGTGAACGCATCGCCATCGCCGACGTGCCGAAATCCTTCCAGGGCGCAGCCATCGGCATGATCACCGCCGGGCTGATGTCGCTGGCGTTCATGGGCTTCTCCGGGCTGATCAAGCTATGAGCCTGGTTCTGGTCGCCGTCCTCGCCCTGCTCACGCTGTGCCTGATCGCCGGCGCCATCCTCGGTTTCGCCGCCGTGCGTTTCAAAGTCGAGGGTGACCCCATCGCCGAGCAGATCAATGCCCTGCTGCCACAGACCCAGTGCGGCCAGTGCGGTTACCCGGGCTGCAAGCCCTACGCCGAGGCCATCGCCGGCGGCGACAAGATCAACAAGTGCCCACCCGGCGGCGAGGCGACCATCCAGGCCTTGGCCGACCTGTTGGATGTCGAGCCCGAGCCACTGGACGCGGTGGAAGGCGAAAAGCCGCAGATGGTCGCGTTTATCCGCGAAGCCGAGTGCATTGGCTGCACCAAGTGCATCCAGGCCTGCCCGGTGGACGCCATCGTCGGCGCGGCGCGGCAGATGCACACGGTGATCGTCAGCGAGTGCACCGGCTGCGACCTGTGCGTCGAACCCTGCCCGGTGGACTGCATCGACATGATCGAAGTCGGCAGCAGCGTGCAGAGCTGGAAATGGGACAAGCCGCTGGCACCCGGCCAGTTGATCGCCAGTGACCGGGAGCAGGCGGCATGACGGTGCAGGAAAAGTTCTGGGATATCCCGGGCGGCATCCATCCGGCCGAGCGCAAGGAGCTGTCCAACCGCACACCGATCCAGCAGGCCCCGTTGCCCAAGCGCCTGGTGTTGCCGCTCGGCCAGCATATCGGTGCAGTCGCCGAGCCCTGCGTGGTCGTCGGCCAACGGGTGCGCAAGGGCGAGAAGATCGCCGAGGCCAACGGCTTCGTCAGCGCACCGCTGCATGCCCCGACCTCCGGCACCATCAGCTTTATCGGCCCGCAGCCATACCCCCATGCTTCCGGCATGCTGGCGCCGGCTGTCGTCATCGACAGCGACGGTCTGGATGAGTGGATCGAACTGACGCCGCATGGCGACTACCGGCATATGGAGTCGACCGAGTTGCTGGCACTGATCCGTGAATCCGGCATCAGCGGCCTGGGCGGCGCCGGTTTCCCCACGGCGGTGAAACTCACCGCACGGCCGACGCAGAAGATCCACACGCTGATCATCAACGGTACCGAATGCGAACCCTATATCACCGCTGATGACGTGCTGATGCGCGAGCGCGCCGGCGAGCTGGTTTCCGGCATCGATATCCTGATGCAGCTGATCCAGCCCGAGCAGGTGCTGATCGGTATCGAGGACAACAAGCCCGAGGCCATCGCCGCCGTACGTGCTGCCTGCGCCGGCCGTGACTACCAGGTGCGGGTGTTCCCGACCAAGTACCCATCCGGCGGCGAGAAACAGCTGATCCAGATCCTCACGGGCGTCGAGGTGCCCAGCGGCGGCCTGCCGGCCGATATCGGCATCCTTTGCCAGAACGTCGGCACCTGCGTGGCCATCCACGATGCAGTGCTGCTAGGCAAGCCGCTGATCTCGCGTATCACCACCCTGACCGGCGAGGCGCTGGCGCGTCCGGGCAATGTCGAGGCGCTGCTCGGTACGCCGGTGGGCGAGCTGCTGCAGTTCGCCGAGCTGGACACCAGTAAACTCAATCGCCTGATCATGGGCGGGCCGATGATGGGCTTTACTCTGCCCAGTCTCGATGTACCGCTGATCAAGACCAGCAACTGCCTGCTGGCCAGCACCGCCGCGGAACTGCCACCACCACCGCCGGCCATGCCCTGCATCCGCTGCGGCGAATGCGCCGAGGCGTGCCCGGCCAGCCTGCTGCCGCAGCAACTGCACTTCTTCGCCCTAGGCCAGGAGCACGAACAGCTCAAGGCGCACAACCTGTTCGACTGCATCGAGTGCGGCGCCTGCGCCTACGTCTGCCCATCGAGCATTCCACTGGTGCAGTACTACCGCGTGGCTAAGGCGGAAATTCGTGAGCTGGAGCAAAAACAGCTCAAGGCCGAGCACTCCAAACAGCGCTTCGAGCAACGCCAGGAACGCTTGCGCCGCGCCGAGGAACAGAAGGAAGCCGAGCGCAAAGCGCGCGCGGAAAAAGCCGCCCGCACCAAGGCGGCACAGGCCGAAGCGCCTCCTGCTGCGGCAGCAGCGCCGGCCGATGAGGCGCTGAAGAAGCTCAAGATCGAAGCCAGCATGGCCCAGGTCGCGCTGAAGAAGGCGGAAAAACAGCTGGCCGCCCACGACACGCCGGAGCTGCAGGCGCAGGTCGCCGAGCTGCGTGCAGCAGCCGAAGCCGCGCAGAAAGCGCTGGCCGAAGCCCAGGCGGCAGCACCGGCCCAGGCCCCCAAACCGGCCGGTGATGAGGCGCTGAAAAAAGCCAAGATCGAAGTTGCCATGCTCAAGGCCCAGTTGCGTAAGCTGGAGAAGATCGAAACTCCGGACGACGAGCAACAAGCCGAGATCGCCCGAGTGCGCCAGCAGCTTGAAGCCGCCGAAAAGGCGCTGGCCGATCAGCAAGAACAGGCGCCTGTGCCGACTGCCAAACCCGCCGGCGACGAAGCGCTGAAAAAAGCCAAGATCGAAGTTGCCATGCTCAAGGCTCAATTGCGCAAGCTGGAAAAGGTCGATAACCCGGACGACGAGCAGCGAGCTGAACTGGCCCGCGTGCGCCAACAGTTGGAAGCCGCCGAGAGAGCCCTGGCCGCGCTGGACAAGCAGACGCCTGCGCCAGCCGCCAAGCCCCCCGGCGACGATGCGCTGAAAAAGGCCAAAATCGAAGCCGCCATGTTCAAGGCACAGCTGCGCAAGCTGGAAAAGAACGAAACCCCGGATGAAGAGCAGCAAGCCGAACTGGCCCGCGTGCGCCAGCAACTGGAAGCAGCCGAAAAAACTCTGGCCGATCTACAAGACCAGGTGCCCGCCCCAGCCGCCAAACCCGCCGGCGACGAAGCGCTGAAGAAAGCCAAGATCGAACTGGCGATGAAACGCGCCGAGCTGAAGAAAGCGGAAAAGGCCGGCAGCGACGAAACCGCTCTGCAAGCATTGCGCGACGCCCTGGCCGCCGCAGAACAGGCGCTGCATGCCGCCGAGGAGAACTCGGATAAACCGGCGCCGCAGCTGGTGCGCACCGAGCGCCCCGGCGTGGATGCCGAACTGAAAGCGTTGAAGACAGAGGTGGCTTTCGCCCGTGCCGACCTGCGCAAGCTGGAGCGTGACGAGAGCGCCGCTGGCGAGGCGCTGGAACAGGCGCGCACACGCCTGGCCGAAGCCGAACGCAAGCTGGCCGAATACCAGCCGTAGCGATCGCCCCGGATGACCTCGGGAGCTGGCAGCACAACGATCAAAGCCCCTCTCCCACTTGTGGGAGAGGGGTTGGGGAGAGGGCCAGTACAACGCACCCTCTCCCCGGCCCTCTCCCGTAAACGGGATAGGGGAAACAAAATCGCCGGCACGCCGGTACAACGCCCCGGATTGAATCCGGGCTACAGTCGCGTCGGAGCATCCGGGCGGCGTAGACAACCGTAGCCCGGATGCAATCCGGGGAATAAACACCGCTGCGATCACGAAGAACGCAGTAACAGAACCACCGGAGCGCCGATGGCCCTGCCCCGCATCACATCGCCCCACGCCACGGGCAGCAACCGTACCCAGCAGGTCATGCTGCAGGTGCTGCTGGCCACCGTGCCGGGTATTCTCGCCCTGACCTGGCTATTCGGCGCCGGCACCCTGTTCAATCTGGTATGGGCCAGCCTCTGCGCCCTCGGCTTCGAGGCCGCATTGCTGGCCGCACGCAAACGTCCAATCGCCTTTTTCCTCAAGGACTACAGCGCCCTGGTCACCGCCGTGCTGCTGGCCCTGGCTCTGCCGCCCTACTCGCCCTGGTGGCTGACGCTGATCGCCTGCGGCTTCGCCATCGGCTTCGGCAAGCAGCTCTATGGCGGCCTCGGACAAAATCCGTTCAACCCGGCCATGGTCGGTTACGTGGTGGTGCTGATCTCCTTCCCCGTCGACATGACCAGTTGGCCCGCGCCGCACGGCGTCGCCGCACTGGACGGCATCAAGCACATCCTCGGCATCGCCAATCTCCCGGATGGCTGGGCCCAGGCCACCGCGCTGGACGCGCTGAAGGTGAATAAGAGCCTGACCATCGACGAGTTGCACGCCAGCAATCCGGCCTTTGGCCATTTCGGCGGTGCCGGCAGCGAAGCGGTCAACCTGGCGTTTCTCGCCGGCGGCCTATATCTGCTGCATAAACGTCTGATCACCTGGCACGCGCCGGTGGGCATGCTCGCCGCGCTGTTCGTCATGAGCCTGCTGTTCTGGAATGGCAGCGGCTCGGATTCCAACGGCTCACCGCTGTTCCACCTGCTCACTGGGGCGACCATGCTCGGCGCCTTCTTCATTGTCACCGACCCGGTTTCCGGCGCCACCAGCAATCGCGGGCGTCTGGTGTTCGGCATCGGCGTCGGCGTGCTGGTCTACGTGATCCGCACCTGGGGTGGTTACCCGGATGCAGTAGCCTTCGCCGTGCTGCTGATGAACCTGGCAGCGCCGACCATCGACTACTACACCCGGCCGCGCAGCTACGGCCACCGCAAGCCCAACAGCGGCTTCAAGTTGGGAGAATGAGCATGCTGCCGGAAATCAGCCGTTCGATGCTGAAGAACGCCTTGGTGCTTGGCCTGTTCGCCATCGGCACCGTCGGCAGCGTCGCCCTGCTGCAACAGGGCACTGCCGAGCGCATCACCAATGCCGAACGCGAAGCGCAGGTGCGCGCCCTGGCCGAGATCCTGCCGGCAGGCAGCTATGACAATCACCTGCTGAATAACCGCATCGAGCTCAACGCCCCCGAGCTGGGCCACCGCAGCCCGCAGTCGGCCTACCTGGCACTCAAGGGCGAACAGCCCAGCGCGCTGATCCTGCCGGTAACCGCGCCGGACGGCTACAGCGGTGCCATCCACCTACTGGTCGGCATCTTCGCCGATGGCCGCCTGGCCGGCGTGCGCGTGCTCAGCCACAAGGAAACCCCGGGCCTGGGCGACAAGATCGAACTGGCCAAGAGCGACTGGATACTCGGTTTCGCCGGCAAATCCCTGAGCGACCCGGATGAAGAACGCTGGGCGGTGAAGAAGGATCGCGGCGACTTCGACCAGTTCGCCGGCGCCACCATCACCCCACGCGCCGTGGTCAAGGCCGTGCACGGCGCCCTGCGCTACTTCGACACGCACCGCGCCCAGCTGCTGGGCCTGGCGGAGGATGAACGATGACCAGCTACCGCGAAATCAGCCTCAACGGCCTGTGGAAGAACAACCCGGCGCTGGTGCAACTGCTCGGCCTCTGCCCGCTGCTCGGGGTCAGCAACTCCACGGTCAACGCCCTCGGCCTGGCCCTGGCCAGTGCGGTAGTGCTGGTGTGCTCGAACACCGCCGTGTCGCTGGTGCGAGGCGTGGTCAACACCGCCGTGCGTCTGCCGGCCTTCGTCATGATCATCGCCGCGCTGACCACCTGCATCGAGCTGCTGATGCAGGCCTACACCTACGAGCTGTATCAGATTCTCGGCATCTTCATCCCGCTGATCACCACCAACTGCGTGATCCTCGGCCGCGCCGACGGCTTCGCCGCCAAGCACGACCCGGCCCGCGCCGCCTATGACGGTCTGATGATGGGTCTGGGCTTCGGCCTGGTGCTGGTAATGATCGGCGCCATCCGCGAGCTGCTCGGCACTGGCGCACTGTTCGCCAACATGCACCTGCTGTTCGGCCCGATTGCCGCAGATTGGAAACTCACCCTGGTTCACGACTACCGCGGCTTCTTGCTGGCCATCCTGCCGCCGGGCGCCTTCATCGTCCTGGGCCTGCTGATCGCCGGCAAGAACCGCATCGACCAGATCGCCGCCGAACGAGCCAAGGCCGCCGCGCCCGAAGCGCCGGCACAAAGCCGCCGCGTTCGCGTTACCGGAGTCATCGAATGAACGCCGCCAAACGCCTGGAAATCTTCCGTCGCCTGCACGAGGACAACCCCGAGCCCAAGACCGAGCTGGCCTACAGCACACCGTTCGAGCTGCTGGTGGCGGTAACGCTTTCGGCCCAGGCCACCGATGTCAGCGTCAACAAGGCCACGGCCAAGCTGTTTCCGGTCGCTAACACGCCAGAAGCGATCTACGCCCTG
Source organism: Ectopseudomonas mendocina (assembly GCF_016008875.1). Taxonomy (GTDB): domain Bacteria; phylum Pseudomonadota; class Gammaproteobacteria; order Pseudomonadales; family Pseudomonadaceae; genus Aquipseudomonas. Next base: position 343,626 of record NZ_JADTQG010000001.1, on the reverse strand, counting down.
GGCGTCGAGGGGCTTTCCGAGTACATCAAAACCATCGGCCTGTACAACAGCAAGGCAAAGAACGTCATCGAGGCCTGCCGCATCCTCATCGAGAAGCACGGCAGCCAGGTGCCGGACAATCGCGAGGACCTCGAAGCCCTGCCCGGCGTCGGTCGCAAGACCGCCAATGTGGTGCTCAACACCGCTTTCCGCCAGCTGGCCATGGCCGTGGATACGCATATCTTCCGCGTCAGCAACCGCACCGGCATCGCGCCGGGTAAGAACGTGGTCGAGGTGGAAAAGAAGCTGCTCAAGTTCGTACCCAAGGATTATCTGCTAGACGCTCACCACTGGCTGATCCTGCACGGACGCTACGTCTGCACCGCGCGTAAACCGCGCTGTGGCGCCTGCCGTATCGAAGACCTGTGCGAGTACAAGGCGAAAACCTCCGACGATTGATCGACCATAGAATCCAGCGATCTTCTGATTGAAAAAATCTTTTTTACCCGCTCATTTTTTGCCGCTATAAGGTGCGCAAATGGCCCCGGTAATTGGCCTGGAGTGGAATGAATGAGCACAGACAAAGAAGATCTCGAGCTGGACGAAGACTTTGTCGCGGAGGAATCGGACGACGCCGAGCCTGCGGTTGAAGTCGCCAAGACCAACCTGACCAAGCGCCGCATCATCGATAACTTCCTCGAAGAGCGTCGCCTGCACAAACAGCTGGCCGAATACGACTTCGATATCTGATTATCGAGCTGCACAGAAGAAGCCCCGCTAATTGCGGGGCTTTTCGTATATCGCGATCAGTCGCGTCGAGACGGTGAGAGCAGCTCGATCTTGTAACCGTCCGGGTCCTCGACGAAGGCCAGGATGCTGGTGCCGTGCTTCATCGGCCCCGGCTCTCGGGTGATCTTGCCGCCGCGGCCGCGAATATCCTCGCAGGCCTTGTAGACGTCCTCGACTTCCAGGGCGATATGACCGTAGCCGGTACCCAGCTCATAGTGCTCAACGCCCCAGTTGTGGGTCAGCTCGATCACGCTGTTGTGCGCCTCGTCGCCGTAACCGACGAACGCCAGGGTGAACTTACCGTCCGGATAGTCCTTGCGCCGCAGCAGGGTCATGCCCAGCACTTCGGTGTAGAAGGCGATGGATTTGTCCAGGTCGCCGACGCGCAGCATGGTATGCAGCAGTCTCATCAGATTTCCCCCTTCTAGCAAGCAGAACCCCGGCACTTGGCCGGGGTCCTTGTGACGCAAGAGTTTTAGCTTAGACCAGCTTGCGGCCCTTGCCTGCAGCGATACGCATACGCAGGGCGTTGAGCTTGATGAAGCCCGCCGCGTCCTGCTGGTTGTAGGCGCCGCCATCTTCCTCGAAGGTCGCGATATTGGCGTCGAACAGCGAATCGTCGGACTTGCGACCAGTGACGATGACGTTGCCCTTGTACAGCTTCAGGCGGACCACGCCGTTCACGTTGGCTTGGGAGGCGTCGATCATCTGTTGCAGCATCAGACGCTCCGGGCTCCACCAGAAACCGTTGTAGATCAGGCTGGCGTATTTCGGCATCAGCTCGTCTTTGAGGTGAGCCACTTCACGGTCGAGGGTGATCGACTCGATGGCGCGGTGGGCCTTGAGCATGATGGTGCCGCCGGGGGTTTCGTAGCAGCCGCGGGACTTCATGCCAACGAAACGGTTCTCGACGATGTCCAGACGACCGATGCCGTTCTCGCCGCCAATGCGGTTCAGTTCGGCCAGCACCTGCGCCGGGCTCATGTCCTTGCCGTCGATGGCGACGATGTCGCCGGCGCGGTAGGTCAGCTCGATATAAGTCGGTGCGTCCGGTGCTGCCTCAGGGGAGACAGTCCATTTCCACATGTCTTCTTCGTGCTCGGTCCAGGTGTCTTCCAGCACGCCACCTTCATAGGAGATGTGCAGCAGGTTGGCGTCCATGGAGTACGGCGACTTCTTCTTGCCGTGGCGCTCGATCGGGATGGCGTGCTTCTCGGCGTAGTCCATCAGCTTCTCGCGCGACAGCAGGTCCCACTCACGCCACGGGGCGATGACTTTTACACCCGGCTTCAGCGCATAGGCGCCCAGTTCGAAACGCACCTGGTCGTTGCCCTTGCCGGTCGCACCGTGGGAGATGGCGTCGGCACCGGTCTCGTTGGCGATTTCGATCAGGCGCTTGGCGATCAGCGGGCGGGCGATGGAGGTACCCAGCAGGTATTCGCCTTCGTAGACGGTGTTGGCGCGGAACATCGGGTAGACGAAATCGCGGACGAACTCCTCGCGCAGGTCGTCGATGTAGATTTCCTTAACGCCCATTGCCTGGGCCTTGGCACGGGCCGGCTCGACCTCTTCGCCCTGGCCGAGATCGGCGGTGAAGGTCACCACTTCACAGTTATAGGTATCTTGCAGCCACTTGAGGATCACCGAGGTGTCCAGGCCACCGGAATAGGCCAGAACTACCTTTTTGACGTCCGCCATGCCATCACTCCACGGGTTGTACGGTAAAACCGGTGATTCTACTGGCCAAGCGGCTCAATTTACAGGGGTGCGACAGTCGGAGTTGACCAAGCGACGTCAAAGTGGCTCAGGACGATCGGCTGCTTGGCGGATCGACCGGCGTGGTGGCGGGAGCGGGAGCACTCTGCTGCGGTGCCTCGGGCTGCGGCACACGATCCAGGCGCAGGGTCGCCCGGCGGTTCTTGGCCCGATTGGCTTCGCTGTTATTGGGCGCGAGGGGATAACGCTCGCCATGAAAACGCATGGTGATCTGCTCGACCGGTACGCCGCCGGCTACCAGATATTCCTGCACGGCCAGCGCGCGGCGGCGCGACAGGTCGCGGTTGGTCAGGCGGTTGCCGCTGTTGTCGGCGTGGCCGTCGATCTGAAAGCTGTTGATGGATGGGTCGGCCTTGACGAAGTCGAGGATGATATCGAGCTTGGCCTTGGCCATTGGGTCGAGATCGATGCCGCCACCGGGAAAGCCAATCTGCGCCTGACGAATCTGATCGAAGTTGACCGGCAGCAACTTGGCGGTACAGACCTGGTAATCGTCGTAAGCCTTGTGAAATTTCACCGGCAGCAGGCGCACCTCGAAGTTGTCACTGCCATTGAGGGTGCGGTGGCGCACCACCGGGCTGCGGCCTTCGAGCAAACCGGTGAGCAGGCGCGCGCCCTGCTCCTGCGAGCTGTTGAACGGAACTTCGCCGTTGCCGACGCTGACCACGCCCAGGTTGATGTCGCCGCGCCCCGGCTGCCAGGGCGCCGCCGCTGCCAGCAGGGTCGCCGAACCTGCGCCCATCCAGCGCTCACGGGTCTTGAGGCGGAAGGTGACCTGCTCACCGGCGCGGCGCACGAACTCGCCGCTGCCGAAATTGCTGATCGGCTGACTCAGGCGACACTCGAACTGATCGCCCTCGACCGTCCACTCCACCTTCTCCAGTCGTGTCTGGAAGCTGATGGCGTGCGCCGGCAGGCTTAGAGGCATGCCAGCCAGCAGGCTGATCAGGAGAAAATTGGGCGCACGCACGACAGGCTCCACGGCGATTCACGGCATTCTCACGGGGTATCGGTCAGGCGCGCGGAAACTTGACCCCCTGCGTGCGATTGTCGCGTCGGCGCGAGCGCGAGCTGACCCTTTTCAGTTAACATGCGGCCACGTTTTACCCGCCTGGAAGCCTCCATGTCCGATCGCCTGATTCTCCTGCGTCCCGATGACTGGCACATTCACCTGCGCGATGGCGCGGTGCTGCCACACACCGTCGGCGATGCCGCGCGCACCTTCGGCCGCGCCATCATCATGCCCAACCTGGTACCGCCGGTGCGCAACGCCGCCGAGGCCGACGCCTATCGCCAGCGCATTCTCGCAGCGCGCCCGGCCGGCAGTCGCTTCGAACCGTTGATGGTGCTCTACCTCACCGACAACACCAGCCCGGAAGATGTGCGGGCAGCCAAAGCCAGCGGTTTCGTGCATGCCGCCAAGCTCTACCCGGCCGGCGCCACCACCAACTCCGATTCGGGCGTGACCAGCATCGACAAGATCTTCCCGGCGCTGGAAGCCATGGCCGAAGTCGGCATGCTGCTGCTGGTCCATGGCGAAGTGACCCGCGCCGAGATCGACGTGTTCGACCGCGAGAAGACCTTCATCGACGAACACCTCACCCGCGTGGTCGAGCGTTTCCCGACGCTCAAGGTGGTGTTCGAGCACATCACCACCCGTGACGCGGTGCAGTTCGTCGAGGCGGCCTCGGCCAATGTCGGCGCCACCATCACCGCGCATCACCTGCTGTACAACCGCAACCACATGCTGGTCGGCGGTATTCGCCCGCACTTCTATTGCCTGCCGATCCTCAAGCGCAACGTGCACCAGGAAGCCCTGCTCGACGCCGCCACCAGTGGCAACGCCAAGTTCTTCCTCGGCACTGATTCGGCGCCGCATGTCAAGCACGCCAAGGAAGCCGCCTGCGGCTGCGCCGGCTGCTACACCGCCTATGCCGCCATCGAGCTGTACGCCGAGGCCTTCGAACAGCGTGGTGCACTGGACAAGCTGGAAGCCTTCGCCAGCTTCCATGGCCCGGACTTCTATGGCATGCCGCGCAACAGCGACAGCATCACCCTGGTACGCGAAGAGTGGACCGTACCGGCCACCCTGCCGCTGGGCGACAACAGCGTCGTACCGCTGCGCGCTGGCGAGACCCTGCGCTGGAAGCTGCTGGAGGGTCAGGCGTGAGCGAAGAAAACTACGACGACGAACTCGAGCCCAGTCTGCCGTCCGGCCCGCGCACTCCCATGGCGGCGCGCTTTCGTGGCTACCTGCCGGTAGTCGTGGACGTCGAGACCGGCGGCTTCAACAGCGCCACCGATGCCCTGCTGGAAATCGCCGCGACCACCATCGCCATGGACGAGAGCGGCTTCCTTTATCCGGATCACACCCACTTCTTCCGCATCGAGCCCTTCGAAGGCGCCAATATCGAAGCGGCGGCGCTGGAGTTCACCGGCATCAAGCTCGACCATCCGCTGCGTATGGCGGTAAGCGAGGAGCATGCCCTGGGCGAAATCTTCAAGGGTCTGCGCAAGTCGATCAAATCGGCTGGCTGCAAGCGCGCGATCCTGGTCGGGCACAACAGCAGTTTCGACCTGGGCTTTCTCAACGCTGCAGTGGCGCGTTGCGGCATCAAGCGCAACCCCTTCCACCCCTTCTCCAGCTTCGATACTGCCACCCTGGCCGGCCTCGCCTACGGCCAGACAGTGCTGGCCAAGGCCTGCCAGGTTGCCGGCATCGAATTCGACGGCAAGGAAGCGCACTCGGCCCGCTACGACACCGAAAAGACCGCCGAACTGTTCTGCGGCATCGTCAACCGCTGGAAGGAAATGGGCGGCTGGGACGAGTTCGATCAGTGAGCCCTGGCGGCGATCGAACCCCATGAAAAAACCGGCGTCTGCCGGTTTTTTTGGTTCATCGCATAGCTTTGGGAACTTGCAGCTTGATACCGGACTGGCAATTACGTGTTAGCTGTCGATGACTTGGCACTATCCGTTAACGCGCCGCCTGGCCTGATGGGTTTCGCCCATTACGGGCGACTCACTTTCTTTGCTTGTGCAAAGAAAGTAAGCAAAGAAACACACCCCTGCATACGGCCCCGGCTGCGCCGGGGTCCCCTCGTTCCATCACCGCTCCAGGGGCACGCCGCGAAGGGCCATCCCTGGCCCATCACGACTCTCGCGACATCCATGTCGCTCAACCCCTTCCACGGTGATTCCACTCGGCCTCCTGAAGGGGGCTTGGGCGTCGTCTGTGAGATCGCGCTTCAAGAGCAAAAACCAAACGCTACCGACTTTGATCTTCCGGAGATTTCGCAGCTCGCACCCCGGTCCCGTCAGAAGGCCGAGTGGAGGTGTTGCGTAGGGGGATGAGCCGCATGGATGCGGCAAAATACCGATGGCGGCCCCGCTTAAAGGGCCATGGACGGCCCTTGTAAGCCGCCCCCCCGGAGCGGCGCCGGAGCGAGGGGAGTTGAGCGAAGCGAAACCCGGATGTCGGGGTGCCCTTCTCTTTGGTTACTTTCTCTTGGGCAAGCAAGAGCTACGAAGCGCAGCGAAGTAACAGCCGCAGGCTGGCCCGAAGGGTGAGCGCAGCGAATCAAATGACTCGCCCGTGAGGGGCGAAACCAAGACGAAAGACCGACACGCCAATGATCTCTGCCCGGATATAAATAGCGCAAAAGAACACACAAACTTGCCAGTCCGGTATCAAACGTATCCTCCTCGCGAAAACGCAAAGACCTTCTCTGCCCGAACCCTAAGGGCGGCTGTACCGTTCGTCAGACTCTGTGAGCATTCGCAATCGATCTTTGACAAGCATTCTCATTAACATTAGTATCCGCCCCATCGAACAGAACTACCAAGACGAGCCTTGCCTATGTACGTCTGCCTCTGTGAAGGTGTCACCGATACGCAAATCCGCGACGCAGTCTATGAAGGCTGCTGCAGTTACCGTGAAGTGCGCGGCACCCTCGGCATCGCCAGCCAGTGCGGCAAGTGTGCCTGCCTGGCCAAGCAGGTGGTTCGCGAAACCATCGCCGAAGTGCAGAGCAGTCAGGCCTCGCTGGCCTACCCCGCAGGTTTCGTCGCAGCCTGAAACACGCCGCCAGAATGCAAAAAACCGGATCCTTGAATCCGGTTTTTTTATTCCTGAAAAAGCGTCACCTGCGCTTATAGGCCGTCACGCTGCATATGGTCGAAGTCTACGGCGTCCCCAGGAGCGGCGTGCAGCTTGGCGCGGATGTCCTCGAAGATCGCATCGTATTCGGCATGCGCACGCATGATCGGGCTGTGGTTGGCTGGCAAGCCATGCTTGGTCACCAGCCGGGAGATCACACTGGCGAAGTTGAAGGCGGTATCGCGATGCATCTCGAAAACCTCTTCGAAAGCCTTGCCGTCGATCTCGCCGACCAGGCGCCCGTGCAGCATGGGGCCCTCCCGCGGGTCTTTGCGCACCTCATAGTAGAAATCGATGCTGTAGCCAGGCAAGCCGCCCAGACCAGACGGATTGCCGCGATGCAAGTGACCGGGTTCGAACATGAGGGCTGTCTCCTTTGCCGTAACGCCGTAGATGCTCCCAGACGGGAGCGTGCGAAGAGTCTAGCCCGCTACCTGCGCTCCTGCATGCACCCTTTCAGTGCGGCGCCGAGTCCACTGCCCTTTCCTGTACCAGCACCCAGGGGGCGACCACCACCGCCCATAATTGCGGGTCGCGCGTGAGCAGATCTTCGGCACGCGTATCTTCGAGCTTGCACAGCAGGCCCTGGTTCATCCATTGCGCAACACGAGCCTGATCATTCTCGGCCACGGCCTGCGCGACCGCCACCAGATCCTGGCTGCCCTCGACCCAGAGCAGCGCACCACGGGCGAAGAACGGCTGCAGCTCCTGCCAACGGATCGGCGCTGTCTCGCCAAGCAGCTTGGCATAGAGGGTGCTAGATTGGTCCGTCATGGTGTGTCCCGTTTCGATGGCTGTGAATGCAGCGCGCAATGATAGCGTCGGCAACTGCCCTGGCAACCGCACGACGTTCGCCAGCCGACTCAGGCCACGCCGTTTTTCTATACATTCCTTGCAATTTAGCGACAACTCCGCGTTTCGCCTCCAACTGCCGGCTTTTCAAGGCGCAAATCCGCGCTCTACACTGTTCCGGTACAGTTGCCGGAGGCATTACCGGGGTCACTGACCCGGTTCTGCAGCTTCGGCCGCAAGAACTACAACAACGAAAAACATAAGAGTGGAGCACTCATGAACAAGGCTAAGCAGATTTCCAAGCTGTTCGCGGCAATGGCACTGGCAGGGGCGGCCAGTTATTCGATGGCAGCCGACAACATCAAGATCGGCCTGGCCGGTCCGGTGACCGGTGCGGTTGCTCAGTACGGTGAGATGCAATTCATCGGCGCCAAGATGGCCATCGAGCAGATCAACAAGGCCGGCGGCGTGAACGGCGCCCAGCTCGAAGCCGTGGTCTACGACGATGCTTGCGATCCGAAACAGGCCGTTGCCGTTGCCAACAAGATCGTCAACGACGAAGTCAAGTTCGTGGTTGGCCACCTGTGCTCCAGCTCCACTCAGCCGGCGTCCGACATATACGAAGACGAAGGCATCCTGATGATTACCGCGGCGTCGACCAGCCCGGACATCACCTCCCGCGGGTACGAACTGGTCTTCCGCACCATCGGTCTGGACAGCCTGCAAGGCCCGACCGCAGGCAACTTCATCGCCGACCACATCAAGCCGAAGACCGTTGCCGTCATCCATGACAAGCAGCAGTACGGCGAAGGCATCGCCACTGCGGTCAAGCAGACCCTGGAAAGCAAAGGCGTGAAAGTCGCCATGTTCGAAGGCATCAACGCCGGCGACAAGGACTTCTCCGCACTGATCGCCAAACTCAACCAGGCCGGTGTCGACTTCGTCTACTACGGCGGCTACCACCCAGAGCTGGGCCTGCTGCTGCGCCAGACCAAAGAGCGCGGCCTGAACGTCAAGTTCATGGGTCCGGAAGGCGTGGGTAACAAGGAAATCTCGGCTATCGCCGGCCCGGCCTCCGAAGGCCTGCTGGTGACCCTGCCGAAGTCCTTCGACCAGGATCCGAAGAACAAGGCACTGGTCGAGGCGTTCAAGGCCAAGAACGAAGACCCGAGCGGTCCGTTCGTGTTCCCGGCCTACGCTGCCGTTCAAGTCATCGCCGAAGGCATCGAGAAAGCCGGCGATACCGATACTGCCAAGGTAGCAGCTGCACTGCGCTCCAATAGCTTCGAAACCCCCACCGGCACCCTGGCCTTTGACGAGAAGGGCGACCTGAAGGACTTCAGCTTCGTGGTGTACGAGTGGCACCAGGACGGCACCAAGTCCGAAGCCAAGTAACCCCGCCGAAGAGCTGACTCATGAGCTAGCGTGCTAGCGCCCGCCATTAACCCGACGGGCGCCATGCGTAGCAGCTCATGAACAGGTTCTTAACCCAGAGCCCACTGCTGCAGTGGGCTTTGTTCATTAGAAGAATTCCGGCCTCGCGCTGCGCCACAAGCGCCGCTTTACGCAAGCGCCCAGGAGTTAGGCAATGCCTGATCTTTATCACTATCTACAGCAGCTGCTCAATGGCCTGACCATTGGCAGCACTTATGCCCTGATCGCCATCGGCTACACCATGGTCTACGGCATCATCGGCATGATCAACTTCGCCCACGGCGAGGTTTACATGATTGGCTCGTACGTAGCCTTCACCGTGATCGCCGGCCTTGCCATGTTCGGCATCGACGCCGTCCCCGTGATCATGGTCGCCGCCTTCGCCGCCACCATGATCGTCACCAGTGCCTACGGTTACAGCATCGAACGGGTGGCCTACCGCCCCCTGCGCGGCGGCAACCGTCTCATCCCGCTGATCTCCGCGATCGGTATGTCGATATTCCTGCAGAACGCGGTACTGCTCGCGCAGGACTCCAAGGACAAGGCCATTCCTAACCCGCTACCGGGTAACTTCATCCTCGGTGAAAGCGCCGCCAACGGCGTGGTGGTGTCCTACATGCAGGTGCTGATCTTCATCGTCACCTTCATCACCATGGTCGGCCTCACTCTGTTCATCTCCCGCTCGCGCCTCGGCCGCGCCTGCCGCGCCTGTGCCGAAGACCTGAAGATGGCCAACCTGCTCGGCATCAACACCAATAACATCATCGCCCTGACCTTCGTCATCGGTGCGGCGCTGGCCGCAATCGCCTCGGTGCTGCTGGGCATGAATTATGGCGTGATCAACCCGCACCTGGGCTTCCTCGCCGGCATCAAGGCCTTCACCGCTGCAGTACTTGGCGGTATCGGCAGCATCCCTGGCGCGGTACTCGGTGGCCTACTGCTGGGCGTGGCCGAAGCCTTCGGCGCCGATATCTTCGGTGATCAGTACAAGGACGTGGTGGCGTTCAGCCTGCTGGTGCTGGTGCTGCTGTTCCGTCCCACCGGCATCCTTGGCCGCCCGGAGGTGGAAAAGGTATGAGCCGTAACCTCAAATCCGCGATCTTCAGCGCCTTGCTGGTGCTGATCATCTCCTACCCCGTATTGGGCCTGAAGCTCAGCACCGTCGGTATCAGCCTGCGTGTCGAAGGCGCCACCGCCTTCGAACTCTGGTGCATTGGCGGCGCTGCTACGCTGATCTTCCTCTGGCAATTGCTGCGTGATCGCATCACTCCGGCTTGGGCCAAACGCCCGAGACTACCTAGCGGTTCCGACCAGCTCGGCAACTTCCTCACCCTGCCCTCCACCCAACGCTGGATCATTCTGGCAATGGTCATGGTGGCCCTGGTATGGCCGTTCTTCGCCAGCCGCGGGGCGGTGGACATCGCCACGCTGATCCTGATCTACGTGATGCTCGGCCTTGGCCTGAACATCGTGGTGGGCCTCGCCGGCCTGCTCGATCTGGGTTACGTCGGCTTCTACGCCGTTGGCGCCTACAGCTACGCGATCCTCGCCCACTACTTCGGCCTGGGCTTCTGGATCTGCCTGCCGCTGGCCGGCATGATGGCGGCGCTGTTCGGCTTCCTGCTCGGTTTCCCGGTGCTGCGCTTGCGCGGGGATTACCTGGCCATCGTCACGCTCGGCTTCGGCGAGATCATCCGAATCCTGTTGCGCAACCTGACCGATCTGACCGGCGGCCCCAACGGCCTGAGCATCGCCAACGAGAACAAGCCGACCCTGTTCGGCCTGTCCTTCGAGCGCCGTGTGCCGGCGGACATGCCGACCTTCCACGGCTACTTCGAGATGGCCTACAACTCGCAGTACAAGGTGATCTTCCTCTACCTGATCGCCCTGCTGCTGGTGCTGCTGACGCTGTTTTTGGTCAACCGCCTGCTGCGCATGCCGATCGGCCGCGCCTGGGAAGCCTTGCGTGAAGACGAGATCGCCTGCCGCGCGCTGGGCCTGAACCCGACCGTGATCAAGCTCTCGGCCTTCACCATCGGCGCCAGCCTGGCCGGTTTTGCCGGCAGTTTCTTCGCCGCGCGCCAGGGTTTGGTGACACCGGAATCCTTCACCTTCATCGAGTCGGCGATGATCCTGGCCATCGTCGTGCTGGGTGGCATGGGCTCGCAGCTGGGCGTGATCCTCGCGGCCATCATCATGGTGATGCTGCAGGAGATGCGTGAGCTGAGCGAGTACCGCATGCTGTTCTTCGGTCTGGTCATGATCTTCATGATGATCTGGCGCCCGCAAGGGTTACTGCCGATGCAACGTCCCCACCTGGAGCTGAAGCGATGAGCCGCACGATTCTCGAAGTAAGCGGCCTGTCCATGCGTTTCGGCGGCCTGCTGGCCGTCAACGGGGTGGGCCTGAACGTCAAGGAAAAGCAGGTGGTCTCGATGATCGGCCCGAACGGCGCCGGCAAGACCACCGTATTCAACTGCCTGACCGGCTTCTACCAGCCAAGCTCCGGCAGCATCCGCCTCAACGGCGAGGCGATCGAGGGCCTGCCGGGCCACAAGATCGCCCGTAAAGGCGTGGTGCGGACCTTCCAGAACGTGCGTCTGTTCAAGGACATGACCGCGGTGGAAAACCTGCTGGTGGCCCAGCATCGCCACCTGAACACCGGCTACCTCGCCGGCCTGTTCAAGACCCCGGCCTTCCGCCGCAGCGAGCGCGAGGCTATGGAGTACGCCGCCTACTGGCTGGAGCAGGTCGACCTGGTGGACTTCGCCAACCGCAGTGCCGGAACCCTGGCCTATGGTCAGCAACGCCGCCTGGAAATCGCTCGTTGCATGATGACGCGTCCGAGCATCCTCATGCTCGACGAGCCGGCCGCCGGTCTCAACCCGCGTGAAACCGAGGACCTCAAGGCGCTGATCGGCATGCTGCGTGACGAGCACAATGTCACCGTGCTGCTGATCGAGCATGACATGCACCTGGTCATGAGCATTTCCGACCACATCTACGTGATCAACCAGGGCACTCCCCTGGCCGACGGCACGCCGGACGACATCCGCAACAACCCGGACGTGATCAAAGCCTATCTGGGGGAGGCGTAATCCATGCTGAGCTTCAACAACGTCTCAACCTTCTACGGCAAGATCCAGGCCCTGCACGACGTCAGCATCGAAGTACAGAAAGGCGAGATCGTCACCCTGATCGGCGCCAACGGTGCCGGCAAGTCGACCCTGCTGATGACCCTGTGCGGTAACCCGCGCGCCACCAGTGGCAGCATCCGATACCTGGGTGAGGAGCTGGTGGGCATGGAAACCCCGCAGATCATGCGCAAGAGCATTGCCATCGTGCCGGAAGGCCGTCGCGTGTTTGCCCGCCTGACCGTCGAGGAGAACCTGGCCATGGGCGGGTTCTTCGGTGACAAGGCGGACAATCAGGAGCAACTGGACAAGGTCCTGCACCTGTTCCCGCGCCTGAAGGAACGCTTCGCCCAGCGCGCCGGCACCATGAGCGGTGGTGAGCAACAGATGCTCGCCATCGGCCGTGCCCTGATGAGCAAGCCCAAACTGCTGCTGCTCGACGAACCGTCGCTGGGTCTCGCGCCGATCATCATCCAGCAGATCTTCGACATCGTCGAACAACTGCGCGAGGACGGCGTGACCGTGTTCCTGGTCGAGCAGAACGCCAACCAGGCGCTGAAGCTGGCTGACCGCGGTTACGTGCTGGAGAACGGCCACATCGTCATGCAGGGCAGCGGCGAGCAACTGCTCAGCGACCCCAAGGTACGCGACGCCTATCTCGGCGGATAAGCGCAACCCTGCAATATCGGAACCGCCCTTCGGGGCGGTTTCTTTTTGTCCGCGATTCGATCACCCGTCTCGCTGAACTCTTAAGCGGATATTTCCGCCCTCTTGCGCCACGCTCTTCGAGTATTAGTCTCAATAACTCAGCCCTCGCGAGACTGCGTACATGCGCAAACCCCTGCTGCTGCTATTGGTCATCACCCTGCTGCTGAGCGCCTGCAGCCGTGTCGGCCTGGCCTATCGTAATCTCGACTGGCTGATCCCCTGGAAGCTCAACGACTACGTGGCGCTGACCAGCGAGCAAAGCGCCTGGCTCAAGCCTCAATTGCAGGAACACCTGGCCTGGCACTGCAGCGCCGAGCTGCCGCGTTATCTCGACTGGCTGCAGCGCAGCCAGCAGGCACTGAGCAGCCGGGACGGCGAGCTGATCACTCGTCAGCTGGCCGAGGTCGAACCGGCCATGCAACGCATCGCGGTGGAAATCACCCCTAGCACCATCGAGCTGCTGCGCGGCCTCAGCCCGCGCCAGGTTGAGCAGTTATTGGCGTCACTGGACGAGCAGAACGCCAAGCTGCGCGAGGAATTCCTCGAGCCACCGCTGCAGGAGCAGATCGACCGGCGCGCCGAACGCATGGAAGAGCGCCTGCAGCCCTGGTTCGGCGAACTCAATGCCGAGCAACGCGAACGCGTGCAGCAGTGGGCGCAAGGCCTGGGCGATCAGAATCAGGTCTGGATGGACAATCGCCTGACCTGGCAACAGGCACTGCGCGAGACATTGGAAGCGCGTCGCGGCGATGACTTCGGCGCACGCATGACCGCCCTGCTGCAACAACGCGAACGCTTCTACACCGGCGCCTATAAGGCCAGTTATGAGACATCCCGCCAGGCCATGGCGGAGATGATCGTCGATCTGGTCGCTCAGGCCGACTCACGTCAGATAGCGCGCGCAGACAAGCGCCTGCAAGGCCTTCACGCCGACCTGGCTGCGCAACAGTGCGCCACCGATCAGGCGGTGGCGCAGCGCTGAGGCGCCTGGTCAGAGCGGTGGCAGTTGCCAGTCGATGGGGGTCATGCCGTTCTGACTGAGGAACTGGTTGCAACGACTGAAATGGCCATTGCCGATGAAGCCACGATGGGCGGACAGCGGCGACGGGTGCGGCGAGCGCAGCACCAGGTGCTTGGTCGGGTCAATCAGGCGCTGCTTGCTTTGCGCGTGGCTGCCCCAGAGCAGGAACACCAGCTTGGGCTGATGTTCACTGACCACTTCGATCACCCGATCGGTAAAGAACTGCCAGCCCTTGTTCGCGTGCGAACCGGCGTTGGCACGCTCCACGGTCAGGGAGGTGTTGAGCAGCAGCACGCCCTGATCGGCCCAGCTCTGCAGGTAACCGTGGGCCGGGATGTCGATGTTGAGATCGCGCTTGAGCTCCTTGTAGATGTTCACCAACGACGGCGGAGTCTGCACGCCCGGCTGCACCGAGAAGCACAGGCCATGCGCCTGGCCCGGGCCGTGGTAAGGGTCCTGGCCGATGATCACCACCTTGACCTGATCCAGCGGCGTGGAATTGAGCGCATTGAAGATCAGCGGGCCCGGCGGATAGATTTCCTTGCCAGCTGCCTTCTCTGCCCGCAGGAACTCGCGCAGCTCCTTCATGTAGGGCTTGTCGAACTCCTCGCGCAGCGCTTCCTTCCAGCTGGCTTCGAGTTTGATGCGATCTTCGGTCATGCGCTTTTCCTGCCTGAGTCTCCACAAGAGCAGGCACGCTAGAGAAGGGGTTGCCGCAAGTCAAGAAAGGCCAGCCCGGCACGCGCCGAGATGCTTTGCTAGCCTTTGCTCATAGCCACCGTGATCGGACTCGAAGACCATGCCAACCACCGTCGATACCCTGCGCATGGCACTGCTCAATCGCTTCCTCAAGGGCGAGGCCAGGATTCCGCAGATGCCCGAAGCAGCCGTGCGCATCAGAAAGCTGCTGGACGATCCACGCACCTCGCTGGAACAGCTGACCCGCGTGATTACCGGCGATCCGCCATTGGCTGCGTACCTGATGCAATTTTCCAACACGCCCCTGCTGCGCGGTGATCGCGCCTGCAGCTCGCTGCGCGAACTGCTGGGCCGCCTCGGTACGCGGCAGTTGGCCGACCTTGTGCTGGGGTTCAGCCTGCAAAATCTTTTCACCAGTACTGAACCGGCACTGCAGCAGGCCTTTCGCGCTCGCTGGCGCAGCGCACGGGAGCGCGCCGCCTACTGCGCGGTATTGGCGCAGCGCACCGGACTGTCGCTGGACGACGCGATGCTCGGCGGCCTGTTGCAGGATATCGGCAGCCTGCCGCTGCTCTCGGAGCTGGAGCACTGGCCAGACGTGCCACGCGATGGTGACACGCTGCACGAGCTGTGCGAACGACTGTCGGGTGACCTCGGTGCCCTGATCCTCACGCGCTGGCAGCTGCCTTCGGCAGTGATCGAATCCACTCGTCTGTACGGCCAATGGCAACGCCAGCATGACGGCGCGGCCGACCTGGCGGATCTGGTCCTGCTCGCCAGCGCTTTGCAGAGTAACGCCATCCTGCCCGAGCCGCTTCCGGCTCAGGCGAAGCTGGGCCTGGAACCACCGCTTGCCGAACTGCGCCAGGAGCTGGCTGGCGAGCTGCAACTGTGGAAGCGCCTGCTCGCCTGAGGACCGTGCTATACGGCCTCATCAGGCATCTGGATACAGCTTGCCCACATCCGCGAGCCGGTCGAGACTCTCCTGCACGCACGGTGCGGGAGGTCATATGAGCGACTTGAACGGTATCAGTCGCGAACGCCTGGAACAGGCGCTCGCCCACTCTACCTTTGCCCAGCTGCTCGGCGCCGAATTGCTCGATTTTGCGCCAGGCCGAGTCAGCCTGCAGGTACGTAGCCGTCCTGACCTGTGCCAGCACCACGGTTACATGCATGGCGCGGTAGTCGGCTTCATGGTCGACAGCGGCTGCGCCTGGGCCGCAGCGTCGATGGTCGGCGACGTGGTTACCAGCGAATACAAGCTCAACCTGCTCGCACCGGCCCTTGGCGAACGTCTATTGTGCCGCGCCGAAGTCCTCAAGGCCGGACAACGCCAGGCGGTCTGCCGAGCAGACGTGTTCGCGGTGAAAGACGGCCAGGAAAAGCTGGTGGCTACCGGGCTGGCAACCATCGCGCGGGTCTAGCAGCGACTAACCCTGATGCAGTGCCCGGTAATGACTGGGCGCCATGCCCACCACCTTGCGAAACAGTCGCGAGAAGTAATAAGGGTCTTCATACCCCAGTTGCTCGGCAACCTGGCGCACCTCGATATCGCCACGGTCGAGCAGACGGCAGGCCAGGGCCATTTTCAGCTGGATGAAATCCTGAATCGGCGCATGACCGGTCAGCGCACGGTAAGTCTTGGCGAAATGAAAGCGCGACAGCTTGAACTGCGCCGCCAGTTCGTCGAGGTTAAGGCTGCCATGCAGATGCTCGCGCATCACCGCCTGCACCGCCTCGATATCCAGCACTCGCCCGGACTTGAGATTGACCCGCGCCGGCAGCACCGCCAGCGAGCTGAGCATCGCCTGCAGACGGTGCGCGGCATGGATGAAGGGCAAGGCGTTGAGGCCCTGGCGCTGCAGGCCCAGCAATGCCTCGAAGTCGCCAATCAGCCTTGGCTGCAAACCGATACGTCGCAACGGTTGCGTGCCTAGCAGAAGCAGGAAATCCTCGCTGAAGCTGCCGTCAAAATGCACCCAATAGATCGTCCAGGGGCTTTGCGCATCGGCACCATAGCTATGCGGCATCGCCTTGGGCAGCAGCAGCAGATCGCCAGCAGTGACATCCAATCGTCCATCCGCTGTTTCCAACCAGCCCCTACCGGAGCGGCAATAGATCAGCAGATGATCGTCCGGCTGCAGACGCCGCATCTGATGGCCGGCTGCGTCAGGATAAAACCCTATGGCCAGGAGATAGCAGCCCGAGCTAAGCGCATGGCGTGCCAGAAGCCGACGCAGACGCGGCGGTGTGATGAAGCGTTGTCCACCGAGCGGCAGCGGCCAATTGGAGGTCTCCACTCGCAGGCCCATGCCTGACGCTCCCAATAAAGACAGATCGAATGCCAAGATCGTCCATCTCAAGACCAAGATCGTCAATCCACAAGGGCACATGAAGTGGCTATAAAGACTCCATACAAGAACAACAGGAGGCGCCCATGCCCCGCACGCTCGCGCAACTGATCGACGGCCAGTGGCTGCCAAGCCAGGCAACGGACCTGATCGAAGTGACTGACCCGGCCACTCAGGAAGTGATCACCCTCGCCCCCAGAGCGACCACCGAGGAGATAGAAGCCGCGG
Organism: Ectopseudomonas mendocina; assembly: GCF_016008875.1. Classification (GTDB taxonomy): domain Bacteria; phylum Pseudomonadota; class Gammaproteobacteria; order Pseudomonadales; family Pseudomonadaceae; genus Aquipseudomonas. The sequence goes on along the minus strand of NZ_JADTQG010000001.1, from coordinate 326,556 downwards.
TAGCCGGTGCGCAGCAGGCCTTTCTCACCTGGCGCGAGGTGCCGGTATCGGAGCGCGCCCGCCTGATGCTGCGCTACCAGCACCTGCTCAAGGAACATCACGACGAGCTGGCGGAGATTCTTGCGGCGGAAACCGGCAAGACCTTCGCCGATGCCAAGGGTGACGTGTGGCGCGGCATCGAGGTGGCCGAGCATGCGGCCAACATCGCCAGCCTGATGATGGGCGAGACGGTGGAGAACGTCGCCCGCGAGATCGACACTGCCAGCTGGATCCAGCCACTGGGCGTGTGCGTCGGCATCACCCCCTTCAACTTCCCGGCGATGATCCCACTGTGGATGTTTCCGCTGGCCATCGCCTGCGGCAATACCTTCATCCTCAAGCCGTCCGAACAGGACCCGATGACGCCCAATCGTCTGGCCGAGCTCTTCATCGAGGCCGGAGCGCCGCCTGGCGTGCTGCAGGTGCTGCATGGCGGGCGCGAGCAGGTCGATGCGCTGCTGGTACATCCGCTAGTTAGCGCGGTGTCCTTCGTCGGCTCGGTAACGGTGGGCCAGCACGTCTATCGCACCGGCACCCAGCATTTGAAACGGGTGCAGGCCTTCGCCGGTGCCAAGAACCATATGGTGATCATGCCGGACGCGCCCAAGGATCAGGTCATCAGCAACCTGCTCGGTGCCAGCTGCGGCGCTGCAGGCCAACGCTGCATGGCGATCAGCGTGGCGGTGTTCGTCGGCGAGTCGAAACAGTGGATCGACGAGTTGGCGACGCAGATGACCGCGCTGCGCCCAGGCCACTGGCAGGACACGGGTGCAGCCTACGGCCCGCTGATCAGCCCGCAGGCACGCCAGCGCGTACTGAGCCTGATCGATGAAGGCAAGGCGGAAGGCGCCGAGTGCCTGCTCGACGGTTCGCAATGCACGGTGGACGGTTACCCCGACGGCAATTGGGTTGGCCCGACCCTGTTTCGCGGCGTGACGGCGAAGATGAGTCTGTACCGCGAGGAAATCTTCGGCCCGGTGCTGGTGTGCATGGAGGTGGACAGCCTGGAAGAGGCCATCGAACTGGTCAACGCCAGCCCCTATGGCAACGGCACCAGCCTGTTCACCCGATCTGGCGGCGCCGCGCGGCATTTCCAGCATGCTGTGGAAGTCGGCCAGGTGGGCATCAACGTACCGATCCCGGTGCCGCTGCCGTTCTTCTCCTTCACCGGCTGGAAAGGCTCGTTCTACGGCGACCTGCACGCTTACGGCAAACAGGCGGTGCGTTTCTATACCGAGACCAAGACGGTGACCAGCCGCTGGTTCGACGACACGCCGCTGGAGGCCGGGCCGAACATGACCATTCAACTGAAATGAGAACGGCGTTCTCATTAGACGAAAAGACGATCACGAGAACTGGACAAGCGGCGTAAAAAGACTCCTTGCAGAACAAAAACAAGGAGAACTGCAATGCGCCAACTGTCTGCCATCCTGGCCCTGTGGGCCGGAATCACCGCCTGTGCGCAGGCTGCCGAGCCCATCACCCTCGGGCTCAACTACCCGCGCACCGGACCATACAAGGAGGAGGGGTTGGCGCAGATGCGTGGAGCCCTGCTGGCCATAGACGAGATCAACGCCCAGGGCGGTGTACTGGGGCGGCCCTTGCGCCTGTCCAGCAAGGACACCGCCTCGCGTCCGGCCAAAGCAGAGAGAAACGTCGACAAGCTGGCTGCCGAGGGCGCTGCGATGCTCTTCGGCGGTTCTTCCAGCGCGGTCGCCATTGCCGCCGGCAAGCGCGCCAAGGAGCACGGCTTGCTGTACTTCGGCACCCTCACCTACTCCAACGACACCACCGGCAAGGACGGCCACCGCTACATGTTCCGCGAGTGCAACAACGCCTGGATGAGTGCCAAGGTGCTCGGCCAGTATCTGAACAAGACCTTGCCGAACAAGCGCTATTTCTATGTCACCGCCGACTACACCTGGGGCCACACTACCGAAGCCTCACTACGTCAGGCTACCGCCAGCGTCGACGCTGGCCAGCATGCTGGTATACGCATCCCCTTCCCCGGCGCACGCCTGGCCGACTACACCGATGCCTTGACCCAGGCCGCATCGAGCGATGCCGACATCCTCGCCCTGGTGCTGTTCGGCGAGGACCTGGTACGTGCCATGCGCATCGCCCATGACCTGGGCCTGACTTCGCGCATGCAGATCATTGCGCCGAATCTGACTCAGAGCATGGTCGAACAGGCCGGCCCCAATCTGATGCAGGGTGTGATCGGCACCGAGCCTTGGACCTGGCGCGTGCCGGCGCTGGAGAAATCCGCGCGTGGCGAAGCATTCGTCCAGTCCTTCAAGACCCGCTACGAAATGTACCCGTCCAGCTCCGCCGCGTCGGCCTACAGCATCGTCCAGCAATGGGCCGATGCCGCCAAGCGTGCCAACAGCCTGGACAGCGAAGCGCTTATCAAGGCGCTGGAAGGTCATCGCTACACCCTGCTTAAAGACGAACAGCAATGGCGCGCCTTCGACCACCAGAACCTGCAGACGGTCTACGCGGTGAAGGTGAAGCCGCGCGACGAGGTGCTCAAGGACCCGCTGAAACAGGACTACTTCGAAATCGTCGACCGACTCGACGCCAGCAGTGCATTGCCCAGCCTCGCCGAGTGGCAGGCCGAGCGGCGGGCTGGCGTCCAACCCCTGACCTTGCAATGAGATGCCATGGACTTCGAACTCAGTGATGAACAACGTCTGCTCACCGACAGTGCCCGCGCCTTCGCCGCGCGGGAGCTGTCGCCCCATGCCGCGGACTGGGACCGTGAGCACCACTTCCCGCTGGAAGTGATCCGCCGCGCAGCCGAACAGGGCTACCTGGCCCTGTATCTGCGCGAGGAGGATGGCGGCCTGGGGCTTTCGCGGCTGTCCAGCTCACTGATCTTCGAACAACTGGCAGCGGGCTGCGTGGCCACCACCGCCTACCTGACCATTCACAACATGGCCACCTGGATGCTCGCCAGCTTCGCCGACCAGGCGCTCAGGGACGCCTGGCTGCCGGGGCTGATCAGCGGCCAGTCACTGGCCTCCTACTGCCTGACCGAACCGGACGCCGGCTCCGACGCCGCCAACCTGCGTACCCGCGCGCGCCGCGAAGGTGCCGACTACGTGATCGATGGCAGCAAGTGCTTTATCTCCGGGGCCGGCAGCACCGACGTATTGATCGTCATGGCGCGCACCGGCGAGGACGGCGCCAAGGGCATTTCGTGCTTCCTGGTGCCGGCCGATGCACCGGGGGTGCGCTATGGGCGCAACGAGGACAAGATGGGCTGGAAGGCGCAGCCAACCCGCACCATCACCTTCGAGGGCGTGCGCATTCCCGCCAGCCACCGCATCGGCCCGGAAGGTGAAGGCTTCGTCTATGCCATGAAAGGCCTCGACGGCGGCCGCCTGAACATCGCCAGTTGCTCGCTCGGCGCCGCCCAGGCGGCGCTGGAGCAAAGCCTGCGCTACGCCGAAGAGCGCAAGCAGTTCGGCAAGGCGCTCAGCGAATTCCAGGCGCTGCAGTTCAAACTGGCCGACATGCTCACCAACCTGACTGCCAGCCGGCAGATGGTACGCCTGGCGGCGCACAAGCTCGACCATGGCCACGGCGAAGCGAGCCTGTACTGCGCCATGGCCAAGCGCTTTGCCACCGACCATTGCTTCGAGGTCTGCAACGAAGCGCTGCAACTCCATGGTGGTTACGGCTATCTGAATGACTACCCACTGGAACGCTGGGTACGCGATGCGCGCGTGCACCAGATACTGGAAGGCACCAACGAGATCATGCGGGTGATCATCGCCCGCCGCCTGCTCCTACAGGGCGGCATGCTCGATCGCTTGCTGTAGTAACCACGATGTAGAAGCGAGCGATGTTCGCGAGCAGAGCTCGCTCCTACAGCCATGATCCGTATCGAGGACGACCATGAGTACAGCCATCGAAACCTACAAATCCGGCATCTTCGACCTGACCCACAAGCTCACCGTGGAAAAGCACGGACACACCGCGCTGATCACCATCAACCACCCGCCAGCCAACACCTGGGACCGCGACTCGCTGATCGGCCTCAAGCAGGTGGTCGAGCACCTCAACCGTGACGACGAGGTGTACGCCCTGGTGGTGACCGGCCAGGGGCCGAAATTCTTCTCCGCCGGCGCCGACCTGAACATGTTCGCTGATGGCGACAAGGCACGCGCCCGCGAAATGGCACGGCGCTTCGGCGAGGCCTTCGAAACCCTGCGTGATTTTCGCGGTGTGTCCATCGCCGCGATCAACGGCTATGCCATGGGCGGCGGCCTGGAATGCGCCCTGGCCTGCGATCTGCGCATCGCCGAACGCCAGGCGCTGATGGCCCTGCCGGAAGCGGCCGTGGGCCTGCTGCCCTGCGCCGGCGGCACCCAGGCGCTGCCCTGGCTGGTCGGTGAAGGCTGGGCCAAGCGCATGATCCTCTGCGGCGAGCGCATCGACGCCGAAACCGCACTGCGCATCGGCCTGGTCGAACAGGTGGTGGACACTGGCGAAGCACGCGGCACCGCCCTGCTGCTCGCCTCCAAGGTCGCACGGCAAAGCCCTGTAGCGGTGCGCACCATCAAGCCACTGATCCAGGGCGCCCGTCAGCGCGGCCCGAACACTTGGCTGCCGGAAGAGCGCGAGCGCTTCGTCGACCTGTTCGATGCCGATGACACCCGCGAGGGCGTCAACGCCTTTTTGGAGAAACGCGACCCGCAGTGGCGCAACAAATAAATCGTGGGAGCGAGCTCTGCTCGCGAATCAGACGACGCCATCTTTTCGCGAGCAGAGCTCGCTCCTACAGCCCCGCAGGGTAGACGTCGCCTTTACGTCCACCCTAGAACCGTAGGGTGGATGGCGTCATCCACCCTACGCAGGAAGATCCTATGAATCTGCAATTCGAAGAACGCCCCAGCCTGCACGGCTACCGCATCGGCATCGCCAGCCTGGACGCCGAGAAGAGCCTCAACGCTCTCACCCTGCCGATGATCGAAGCACTCGACGAACGCCTCGCGGCCTGGGCCGAAGACCCGACCATCGCCTGCGTGCTGCTGCGCGGCAACGGCGCGAAAGCCTTCTGCGCTGGCGGTGACGTGGTGCAGCTTGTCAATCAGTGTCGCGAGCACCCCGGTGAGGTGCCGCCACTGGCGCGGCGCTTCTTCGCTGACGAATACCGTCTCGACCACCGCATCCACACCTACCCCAAACCTTTCATCTGCTGGGCTCACGGCCACGTGCTGGGCGGTGGCATGGGACTGATGCAGGGCGCCGGCATTCGCATCGTCACCCCGAGCAGTCGCCTGGGGATGCCGGAAATCAATATAGGCCTGTACCCGGATGTCGGCGGCAGCTGGTTCCTCGCCCGCCTGCCCGGGCGCCTGGGCCTGTTTCTGGGCCTCACCGCGGCGAGCATCAACGCCCGTGATGCGCTGGATTTGAACCTGGCTGATCGCTTCCTGCGCGACGACCAGCAGGACGCCCTGCTCAAAGGCCTGGTGCAACTGAACTGGCGCGAGCAAGCCGACCTGCAACTGCACAGCCTGCTACGCGCGTTGGAAAACGAGGCCACGCCTGATCTACCCACCGCGCAGTGGCTGCCACGCCGCGAGCGCATCGACGAACTGCTCGATGTCGCCGACCTACCGGCGGCCTTCCAGGCCATCAGCACCCTGCAGCAGGATGACGACGCCCTGCTCGCACGGGCCGCCAAGACCCTGGCACACGGCTGCCCGCTGACGGCACATCTGGTCTGGCAACAGATCCTCCGCGCGCGGCATCTGTCGCTGGCCGAGGTATTTCGCATGGAGTACGCCATGAGCCTGAACTGCTGCCGCCACCCCGAGTTCCCCGAAGGCGTACGCGCCCGCCTGATCGACAAGGATCAAACGCCGCATTGGCACTGGCCGGATGTCGCGGCGATTCCGGCGGCGGTGATCGAAGCGCACTTCGCTCCGGCCTGGGAAGGCGAGCATCCACTGGCGGATTTGTAACGCAGTCGCCGGTTTGCAGCCGCAATGAATCGTCACCCACTACCCTGTAGGAGCGAATTCATTCGCGATAAAGCAGGCAACTGCGTGATCGTCGGTAGAGCTGCAACCGCAGCGCGCCGTTACCCGCTCAACGCCCGGCAATAACACAACAAGAACAAGGAGAACCGACATGACTCAGATCGCCTTTATCGGCCTCGGCCATATGGGCCTGCCCATGGCCCGCAACCTGCTCAAGGCGGGCTATCCGCTGAAAGTCTTCGACCTGGTGCGCAGCGCCGTCGACACCCTGGCCGGTGAAGGTGCGGTGGCGGCCGAAAGCGCGCCCGACGCCGTCAACGAAGCCAAGGTGGTGATCAGCATGCTGCCTGCCAGCCGCCATGTAGAAAGCCTGTACCTGGGCGACGAAGGCCTGCTCGCGCGACTGCCCGCCGGCACGCTGGTGATCGAGTGCTCGACCATTGCCCCGGAGTCCGCACGCAAAGTGCATGCTGCTGCGAAAGCATGCGGCATCGCCCTGCTCGACGCGCCGGTATCCGGCGGCACCGGCGGCGCGGCAGCCGGCACCCTGACCTTCATGGTCGGCGGTCAATCCGAAGCGCTGGAACGAGCCCGGCCGCTGCTCGCCGCCATGGGCAAGAACATCTTCCACGCCGGCCCCGATGGCGCCGGCCAGGTGGCCAAGGTGTGCAACAACCAGGTGCTTGCCGTACAGATGATCGCCACCGCCGAGGCCATGGCCATGGGCGTGGCCAATGGCCTGAAGCCGGCCGTGCTGGCGGAGATCATGCGGCAGAGCTCGGGCGGCAACTGGACGCTGGAGAAATACAACCCCTGGCCCGGCGTGATGGAGAGCGCCCCGGCATCCAATGGCTACAGCGGCGGCTTCATGGCCGAACTGATGGCCAAGGACCTCGGCCTGGCTCAGGAAACCGCCAGCCACAACGGCAACAGCGCCCCGATGGGCGCCCTGGCGCTGCAGCTCTATCGCCTGCTGCTCAAGCAGGGCAAGGGCAAGGGCAAGCAGGATTTTTCGGTGGTGCAGCAGTTGTTCGTGGAATAGAGCCCGCCCCCTGCCTGCCGAGATGCCTCGCTGCGGATCGGCGACAGGCCAACGATCGCGTTACCCTCGACACACGCGGCTCGCCGGGCAACAGCATCCACAGACGTTGCTGCCCGGCCCCGAAATGCCCGGCGGATACGCACGCAACAGCAGTTGAGAAATACGCCATCAGCAAGTCCGCCGAACTGTTCCCACTGCCGAGAGTGACCACCGGTCTTCCGAATGGCGCCAGCTCCTAGCGCAGGGTCAGCCCGAACGCTTCCTCGCTGAAGTCGAAGCAGTTGAGGAAGCGGCGAATTTCCAGCAGGCTGCCGTCGACCTTCACGTCGCCGAGCAGCGCGCCCTTGACCAGGCCGCCTTCGCCGGTCAACAGGGTATCCATGAAGCTTTTGTCCATGCTCAGGCGCAGAGCGGTGCCCTCGGGAATCCCCTTGTGCAATTGGGCTACACCACGTCGCACCTCAAGCGCCCACTTCTCATCGACATCGGGGAAGCTGAAGCCCAGGGTCAGTTCCACATCGCTGGACTTCTCCGGATCGATACGAGTCACCCAATTCTGCAGGAAGCTCTGCGGGGTGAAGCTGCGCACCATATCCGGCGAAAGGAAGACCCTGCGCATCTCCGCCGAGCGCTGGCGAATGACGTCGCCGTCGAGTTTGCCCTCCAGCTCCATGGCGCTCATCAGGTACCAGTTGCGCCAGTTGATGTTCATGCTGGCATAGCCCAGCTTGCGAAAGCTGCGGGCCTTGATCTCGCGCGCCAGCTGGTCTTCGTGATCGACGCGAATGGCGTAACCAGCCAACTCGGCGGCCCACTGGTAGTCGCCCTTGAGGTAGGCGTTACCTGCCTCCAGCAACAGCTTGTCGCGACCGCCGGCCAGGGCGATCAAACGCTCGGCCTGCTGCCGTGGCGGGGTCGGGTCGAGGGCCACCGGGTCACCCTGGAACCAGCCCAGGTAACCGTTGTAGATCTGCCGCACGCTGTGTTTCACCGTGCCGTAGTACTCGCGCAGGTAGGGCGTATAGCCAGCCAGGTGCGGCGGCAGTTTGACCTTCTCCACCAGCTCGTCTGGCGTCAGGCCCTTGTTCATCCAGCGTACGGTCTGGTCATGGATATAGGCGATGCCATCGCGGGTCATGCGCAGCATCTCCTCCACCTTGTCCTGGCCGCTGACGGGCCGGCCATGCAGCGGCACCATGTACTCGGCCTGATAGGCGCGCAACTTGTCCAGGCTCTCGACCCACTGCACCGGGTCGCGGAACCTGGTGCCGCGCAGCGTGTGAATGTTCGGCAGGGTCGGCCCCTGATCGACCTCGGCGCTGATCAGCACGCGGTTGTCCGGCAGGTAAAGAATGATCTCATCCGGCGCCTCGCTGGGTACGTGCAGAAACTGCACGTCGAGGCCGGCGATGTTGGTGTCCAGGCGGTCGCCGAAGGTCAAGGTCGGGGCAATGAAGGACGACGGCTCCGGCTTGACCAGCGGGCCGATGCCACCGTTCATGCCCTCCTGGTCGCTGCCCGGCAGGAACGAACCGAAGCTGTACGCCGAGCGCACGCCGAGAATCGGCCCGACCAGCGCGCCCTGCGCCACCACGTTCTGCAGCAGGGTTTCGTGGGCGTAGATCTGCACCTCGCCGCGCTCCACCTGCTCGCGGCTGACGAACGCCTGCACGCCATTGATGTGATCCGGATGGAAGTGGGTGTAGACCACCGCTTTGACTGGCTTGTCGGTGAGCTTGCGAAACTCGGCCATGATCTTGCGCGACTCGCTGACCGACTCGCCGGTATCGACGATGATCAGCCCCTGTGGCGCCTCGATCATCACCACGTTGCCCAGTTGCCAGCCAACCGCCGAATAAACGTTGTCGGCGATGCGATAGACCTGTTGGGCGAATACCTGGGTGTGAGCCGCCAGTTCGGCGTTGATGCTGGGTTCGATGCGCTCGGCCGGCAGCTCGGCATAGGCGCTCAACGGCAGGGTGGCGGCCAGCAGCAGGCCGCTGAAACGAGAGAAGGAGCTCATGGCAATTGGACTGTTTTGTTGTTGGAATACTGGCAGGTTGGCAAAGCCCTACTGATAATGCCAATGCATTCGAATAGAGCGGTTAATGCAGGAAGCGCATGAACGATCTCCGCCAGCTTCGCCACTTCGTCGCCCTCGCTGAACACGAGCATTTTGCCCGCGCCGCCGCTGCCGTACATCTCAGCCAGCCGGCACTGAGCCGCAGCATCCAGGCGCTGGAAAGCCAACTGGGCTGCACGTTGGTGGATCGCCACAGTCGCGGCGTCAGCCTCACCGCCCATGGCCAGCTGGTGCTGGAGCACGCACGACGCCTGCTCGCTGGTAGCCTGGCACTGAGCAATGCGGTCAACCAGCTGGGCAATCTGGAGGCGGGCGAGCTGCGCCTCGGCGCCGGACCGTACCCCGCTGCAAGGCTGATACCGCAGGCGCTGGGGCAATTGCTGCAGCGCTACCCGCGGGTGCAGGTGAAACTGGATATCGCCAACTGGCTGGAGCTGCGCGACAGCCTGCTGGATTCGACCATCGAACTGTTCGTCGCCGATATCCGCGAGCTGCAAGGCGATGCTCAGCTACACATAGAACCACTGCGCGTGCACCAGGGTGTGCTGTTCTGCCGACCGTCACACCCGCTGCTGCAACGCCGCAATTTAAAGCTACGCGATCTGCTCGACTTTCCGCTGGCCGGCACACAGCTGCCGCAAGTGGTCGAACGCAGCCTGGGCGAGGCCAGCGGACGCGCACAGCCGTTGAGCGTGCAATGCGACAATTTTCTGGTGCTCAAGCGCCTGGTGGCCGGCAGCGATGTGCTGAGCATGGCGCCATGGGACGTGATCGCCGACGAACTTCACAGCGGCCAGCTCGCCCTGCTGCCGCTACAACCGCAAGGCCTGCATCAGCATTCGGCCTATGGCCTGGTCAGCCGCGCCGGCCACAGCCTGTCGCCAGCGGCGCAGGCCATGGTCGAAGCGATTCGTCAGATGGATGAACAGACGCCGCGTGCCGGGCACGCGGTCGAGCGAGGGAAGGCTTAGCGGCGACGCTCGCCGATGCCGCGCTGCTGGTTGTGGCTGCGCACGTTGGAGAAGCGCTGCTGCGTGCTGCGGCCAGCGTCCCAGCCGCGCTGCATCTGCCTGCCTTGATGTTCTCGCAGGCCATGATTGCGACGGTGGTCATACCGCGGCTGGTCGTAGCGTTTGTAGCCATCACGGTGACGTCGGTCGTGACCGTAGTGATGACGTGGCGGCGGCGCCGGCACATAGCGCGGAGGTGCTGGGTAGTATTGTTGACGGCGATCCTCGTAATAGTAGCGCGGCGCCCCATAGACAGGCGGCGCGTAGTGATCACGCCGGTAACCGTCGTGGTAACGGTAGGCATGGCCGCTGTGATAGCCACGGTCGTAGTCATAAACGGCACAACCGCTGAGCGAGATAAACAGCAGGGCGGCGAAGAAAAGTCTGTTGGACATATAAGCCTCCGCAGGGGGAAGCAGGAGGAGCGGTCAGCGCCTCGGAAGAGAAGCCGGGCTGCACGCCCGGCACCGGATCAGCAGCGGCCTTTCTTGGCCTGCCCTGGCGGGCAATGGGGCGGGCCACCAGTATCGCCGATATCAACACCGATGCCCGGCAATCTGAGGCTGCACCCGGACAGACCAAACACCAGGCTCGTCGCCAGCAATAGCGCAAATAGAGCTTTCATCAGCAACTACCCTTCATGCGGTGCCCCGGTGGGCAGAAGGAACCACCGTTGGAATAGCCGTGCCCACCCAGGTCGACACGTATCAAATCGGGATCACCGACGCGCGCGTGTACGCCCGGCGCACTGAAGCTGCAGCCTCCCAGCAAAAAGGCCAATGTCATCACGGTCAAACCACGCATCTGGAATACTCCTCGAATTTCCAATATCCGCTGGACGGGTGACGGCACGAGGCGCAGCACGTTCAGCTGTTGGGTAAGACACACCGCGCATACGCCCGTTCCGTGCCGCCGGGTGGACTGCATCACCAGGCGACGAACAGCACTGGCAAGCCATCCGCTCGCAGCCGCAGCGGATCGCGGATAAATCCGCTCCTACAATAGACACTGAGCGCTCCGGGCCATCAGTAGGGAAAACCATCAACCAGCCCCCCGCACTGCATCCGGGCTACCCTAACCGCAACAGTGATCACAACTAGCGCTAGCCCCGCTCAGCAAGCTAGCATCACGCCATCTGCCCGCCGCCGGATTCACCCATGTCCCTGCGCCCCAAACGGCACACGCAAACCTCGTTGGTGTTACTGCTCCTGTTCCTGCTCGGCAGCGGCTTTCTCACCACCTCGCTGCTGAGCTACTACGCGTCGCGCGACAGCATTCGCCAGAACATCGTCAACACCGAGCTGCCGCTGACCTCGGACACCATCTATTCCGAAATCCAGAAGGACCTGATCCGCCCGACGCAGATCGCCTCGATGATGTCGCGCGACACCTTCCTGCGCGACTGGGCGCTGGCCGGCGAGCAGGACCCCGAGCCCGTCACCCGCTACCTGCGCGAGATTCAGGATCACTACGGCACCTTCACCGCCTTCTTCATCTCCGAGCGCACGCGCACCTACTACCAGGCCAAGGGCGTGCTCAAGCAGGTGCAGGAAGATGAGCCGCGCGATGATTGGTACTTCCGCGTGCGCAACATGGAGGAGCCCTACGAGATCAGCGTCGATCCGGACATGGCCAACGCCGACCAACTGACCTTCTTCATCAACTACAAGGTGTTCGACTACCAGGAACGCTTTATCGGCGTGGCCGGTGTCGGCCTCACTGTGGATGCAGTGGTCAAGCTGGTGGACGACTACCAGCGCCGCTACGACCGCAACATCTTCTTTACCGATCGCAACGGCCATCTGGTGCTGACCGGCGTCGAGGGCGGCCCCATGGGCGCCCGTCGCGGCCAGCCGTTGAGCGAAGTACCCGGCCTGGAAAAACTGCTGGCCGTGCTGCCGCAACCGAAAAGCGGCGACTATCGCTACGACGAACACCAGCGCAGCCACTTTCTTAACGTACGCTACATCCCCGAACTCGAGTGGTTCCTGTTCGTCGACAAGCACGAGGAAGGCGCGCTGGCCGGCGTTCGCCACAGCCTCTACCTCAACCTGCTGATCTGTCTGCTGGTCACCGCCATCGTCCTGACCCTGGTGAGCCTGGTGATCCGTCGCTACCAGCAGCGCATCGCCGCCCTGGCCACCACCGACAGCCTCACCGACCTGCCCAACCGCCGCGGCTTCGAACTTCACGTGGAGCAGGCCCTGCAGGAGGCGCAGCGCGACAGCAGCCCGCTGTGTGCAGTGCTGCTGGATCTGGACAACTTCAAGCAGATCAACGACCGCCACGGCCACCTGGCCGGCGACGAGGTGCTGCGTCGCTTCGCCGAGCAGTTGCGCGCGGCGCTGCGCCAGTCCGACATTCTCTGCCGCTGGGGCGGCGAGGAATTCATCCTGCTGCTGAAGAACACCGACCGACACGCCGCCCACGAGCTGGCCGAAAAACTGCGCCAGCACTGCGCCGAGCAGCGCTACCCGGTAGGCGGTGAAACGCTGCAGGTCACCGTCAGCCTCGGCCTGAGCCAATGGCAGCCGGGCGAAGCGCTGCATGACCTGCTCAGCCGCACCGACCGCGCCCTGTACCGGGCCAAACAGGCCGGTCGTGATCGCGTCTGCGAAGAGCATTGATGGACACCGAGCGCTGCCCGTTATGCGGCAAGACTAACCAGTGCAACATCGCAGCGGGCCGCAGCGATGAACCCTGCTGGTGCTTCGACACGAAGATCGACCCCGCCGCGCTGCAACGCCTAACGCCCGAACAGCTTGATCGCGCCTGCCTGTGCCCGGCCTGCGCCGGCTTGGTGGCAGTTGCCAAACTCGACGAGCACGACTGAGCCATGCGCCTGGATCGCTTCCTCAGCAACTTCCCGCGTTTCAGCCGCCAGGACAGCCGCCTGCTGATCAGCGCCGGGCGCCTGCGCGTGGACGGCGAAGTGATCATTGATCCGCGCTTCGATATCCGCGACTTCCAGCGCGTGGAGCTGGACGACGAACTGCTGCAGGCCGGGCGCAGCGCGCGTTACTGGATGCTGCACAAGCCGGTCGGCGTGGTCAGCGCCACCGAACACGAAGAACACCGCACCGTGCTCGACCTGCTCAACGAGCCGGACAAGCACGACCTGCACCTGGCCGGACGCCTCGATCTCAACACCAGCGGCCTGCTGCTGATCACCAACGACGGACGCTGGTCGCGGCGCATCACCCAACCGCAAGAGCGCAAGCCCAAGGTCTACCTCGTCACCACCGAGCAGCCGATCACCGATGAGTACGCCGAGGTCTTCGCCTGCGGCCTGTACTTCGCCTTCGAGAACCTCACCACCCTGCCCGCCCAGCTCGAGGTGCTGAACAGCCACGAAGCCCGGCTGACCCTGTTCGAGGGCCGCTACCATCAGGTCAAGCGCATGTTCGGCCACTTCCGCAACCGCGTCGTCGCCCTGCATCGCGAACGCATGGGCGAGATCGCCCTCGACCCGCAGCTCGCGCCAGGTCAGTACCGCGCTCTGACGGCTGCGGAAGTCGCCAGCGTCTGATCTTCACAGCCTAAACCTTCACGACCCGACCAACGGTAGACCTAAACCGCGATAAAGATGTGACCCGGCCTTGCGTGGCTGCAAGTCAGCTGCTTGAATCGAGTCACAAGTCTTGAGATGACCAATCAGTCACTACGAGACAGCTACACCTTCTTTCAGTTACTGGCGCCCTGCGCCGTCTGGATTCCTGCCTGGTAACACCGCCCTCTCCAGCGTCTTCAATAAGGCCTGGAGCGCTCGCCTGTTTCGATCCTAACTGCTTGAAATTCAAATACTTATAAAAATCTCCTGCCTGACATGAAGCTGTCACGCTCAGGCGCTTTTCTGACTGCTCAATCAAATGCGAACGGCCGCCCGCTCGCCTTGTTCACTTGCGCCAGGAGGAAACGACATGAGGCCAGAAACCGCAGTCGTCGAGATCAACAGGAAGCACAAGGTACACACGGAGTTCTACGGCAACCCGGCAGCAAGCAAGACCATCATCCTGGTCAATGGCTCCCTGGCGACCACCGCCTCGTTCGCGCAAACGGTCAAGTACCTGCAACCACAGTTCAACGTGGTGGCCTTCGACCTGCCCTATGCCGGTCAATCGAAGCCGCACAACAGCGACTTCACGCCCATCAGCAAGGAAGACGAAGCGGCCATCCTGCTCAAGCTGATCGACCACTATTGCGCCAACTACCTGATGTCCTTCTCCTGGGGCGGCGTCGCCTCCATGCTCGCCCTGGCCCAGCGCCCGGCCACGCTGGAAAAGGCAGCGATCTGCTCCTTCTCGCCGATCCTCAACGTGCCGATGCTCGACTACCTGCACAAGGGCCTGCGCTTCTTGAACGCGGTGGATCGCGACAACATCGCTCTGCTGGTCAACAGCACCATCGGCAAACACTTGCCGTCACTGTTCAAGCGCTTCAACCACAAGCACGTCAGCACCCTGGACGAGCACGAATACCGGCAGATGTACGCACACATCAAGCAAGTGCTGAACATGGAGGCGCATTGCCGCATGGAATGCCTGCAGGCCATCGACATTCCGCTGCTGTTCGTCAACGGCGACCGCGACGAATACACCTCGGTGGAAGACGCCTGCCTGTTCGCCCAGCACATCGACCATGCCCAATTCGCCGTGATCGACGACGCTGGCCACTTCCTCGACATGGAACACAAGGCCGCGTGGCTGCAGACCCAACGCGTCCTGCTGGACTTCTTCAGCGCCCCCGGCAAACGTCTGCAACTGCCCAACCGGGGCGAGCTGCAGGAACTGCAGGCCATCGCGGTATGATCTGCCTCAAGCGCGGATCGAATGTACCTGTCGTTCTGCTCCGCGCTTCATTTCCGCCGCAGGTTCCGGTATAAAGGCACCCGCTGCGGGTGTCGTATAATGGTAATACCCTAGCTTCCCAAGCTAGAGCCGTGGGTTCGATTCCCATCACCCGCTCCAGACAGCCAAGCAAAAGCCCCGTCATCACTGACGGGGCTTTTTCGTTTCTGCCGGGTGAACCTCTCCACATCCTTCACCTTGAGGTGCTCAACTGAAGTTGTGACGTGACGCTGAGGTGCGTACCCTGCGACGCGGCCAGGGTGGCCTCTGTCGGAAAGGATGTCCCATGCTCAAACGTCTCTATCGAATCTTCGCGCTGGCCGTTCTGGTGGGTGCGCTCGCGGGTTGCGGCACGCTGTTCGGGCGAAATGGCAGTTATTACGGACCCGATTACTACACAGGCACCGCGTACGACTTCGGCGTGCTGTTCGGTTCTGACGAAGTCAATCGCGGCTACTTTCCAGCCACGGTCTGGTGCTGGTTATCGGTCGTTTGCCCAGTACTGACGATCTTTTCACTGCCTGTGGACGCTGCTGTCGATACCCTCATGCTCCCGCATGACATCTACCAGGCGAACAAACCGATCGAGTAATCGTAGACACGAAGAGGCCGTGCCTTCTTGCGCTGTTAGCTCGGGCAAATCCAGGCAGCGTGATGCCCGGCTCTACGCTTTTTGAAAAGGGCCGCCCAGGCTAAGGCCGCCTCACCCGGCGCGCCAAAACCGGGACCACTCGCCCTTTCCCCGGAACTTCTGCTCCTCAACACCACCAGAAACCTATACGTCCCTTCTGGAGGCCCTTGGCGATGGAACAGTGGAACATCTGGCTTGACCGCGATCTCTGGCTCAACATTGCGATTGTTGTGGTCGCTACGGCGCTAATCTACAGCGTGTTGCGTGCGGTGGTCGGCACGCTGCACAAGCGGCTGATGGCCTGGTCGAAGGATCAGGACGGCAGTTGGCCGCACTTCGTGGCGGTTGTGATCGGCCGTACCAGCCGCGTGTTGCTGCTGGCCTTTTCCCTGTTGCTGGCCTTGCGCCTGCCGGAGCTGCCCGGCAGCTGGCAGAGCGCGCTGAGCCATACCTGGTTCGTCGCTCTGGCCTTGCAGGTGGCGCTGTGGGTCGATACCGGCGTACGTCTGTGGTCACGCAGCCTGGTGATGAAGAAGAGCGGCAGCTACAACCCGGTGATGACCACCATCATCAGCATCATGATCCTGATCGTGGTGTGGTCGGTGATGCTGCTGTCGATCCTGGCCAATCTCGGCGTGGATATCACCGCGCTGGTGGCCAGCCTGGGTGTCGGCGGTATCGCCGTGGCACTGGCGGTGCAGACGGTGCTCAGCGATGTGTTCGCCTCACTGTCGATCGGTGTCGACAAGCCCTTCGAGATCGGCGACTTCGTGGTGTTCGGCGAGGTGGCCGGGACCATCGAGCATATCGGCCTGAAGACCACGCGCATCCGCAGCCTCAGCGGCGAGCAGGTGGTGTGTGCCAACGCCGACCTGCTGCGGCAGATCGTGCATAACTACAAGCGCATGAATACCCGCCGTATCGTCTTCAAGTTCGGCGTCAACTACGACACGCCGAGCGACAAGGTTCGCCAGGTGGCCGAGCGCGTCGGCGACATCATCCGCGCCACGCCCAAGGCCAGATTCGACCGCGCACACTTTCTCGGTTTCGACGAAAGCCAGCTGACCTTCGAGGTGGTGTATATCGTGCAGAGCTCGGACTACAACCAGTACATGGATATTCAGCAGGAGATCAATCTGCAGCTGCTCGACGCCCTGCGCGAGCTGGATGTGCGCTTCGCCCTGCCCCGTCGCGACCTGCGCCTGGTGGGCGAGCGGATGCCGGTCATCAAGGTCGCCGGTCTGCCGCAGCAGGCCGAGACAGAGGACGGCGAGCAGGATCAGCGCTTGCCGAGATTCAGTTGAGGAACGCCTGAAAAGCCCGCGTATGCGGTAATGCTGTTCACTTAAGGTCGCAGGCATTGACTCCCTCTACCATTTATGGGGGAGGGGTCGGGGAGAGGGCCGAAACCCCGCGAAACTGCCAGTTTCCCCTCTACCTAACCCTCTCCCCGGAGGGGCGAGGTGACTAATCGCGCTCGACCGTTTCTTATGTGAACAGCATTACGCGTATGCGGGCCATCGCTGAGTGGCGCTGCCCCGCAATTGCCGGCATCTGCCGGGCTCCCGCCTTCGCCGGAATAACGAAATACCGACCCTCAACCTGCTGGGCATACTGGTCGGCATCACTGATGCCGCAGTTCAGCCGCGACCGTGGCTACAGCGTGCAGACCATCACCGCATCGGCCTCCAGCAACGATTGATGCGTGGTGCCCTCCTCGCCAGAGGAGGGCGCATTGCCACCATATAAGCCTTTGAAAAACATCAATTTTCCATCTTCACATTGACAGCGGTGACGGCTACTCTGCCGCCCCATGATTCGACGTCTACTGCCCCTGCTCTGCTGTTTCACAGCCCTTTCCCTGCACGCCGCACCCGCCACTTTCGCCGAGGCCAAGCGCCTGGCCTGGCCGCTGTATGCGCAGCAATCCACAGAGTTCTATTGCGGCTGCAAGTACAGCGGCAATCGGGTCGACCTGCGTTCCTGTGGCTACACACCGCGCAAGAATGCCAACCGCGCCCAGCGCATCGAGTGGGAACATATCGTCCCGGCCTGGGTGATCGGCCATCAGCGCCAGTGCTGGCAGAAAGGCGGTCGCAAGAACTGCGCAGCCAACGACGTGCAGTTCCGCAAAGCCGAGGCCGACCTGCACAACCTGGTGCCGAGCATCGGCGAAGTGAACGGCGATCGCAGCAACTACAACTTCGCCTGGCTTCCGCAGAAGCCGCATCAGTACGGGCGTTGCGAGACGGTGGTGGACTTCAAGGCGCGCAAGGTGATGCCGCGTCCGGCCATTCGCGGGATGATCGCGCGCACCTATTTCTACATGTCCGACCGTTACAAGCTGCGCCTGTCGAAACAGGACCGGCAACTCTATGAAGCCTGGAGCAAGGCCTACCCGCCCAAGGTCTGGGAGCAGCAGCGCAACCAGCAGGTCGCCTGCGTGATGGGCTGGGGCAACCCCTATGTGGGCAAGGTGGATATGAGCCGCTGCGCGCGCAAGCGTGCGTAGGGTCGCGGCTGAAGCCCCTCCCACAAGTTTCCCGCATCTGTGTGAGGGGCTTCAGCCGCGATCGCTTTGGCATATTCCAAGCAGTCCGCGGATTGCATCCGGGCTACGCCAGGCGCTGCAACTCGCGCCGCACCATGTTGGCGAACTCCGGCGGGCTGAGCTGGTACAACTCCTGCGCCACCCAGGGTAGCCAGCGCCCCTGCAGCTCGGCCTTGCGCGCCAACAGGCGCTGGGCCTCGGCTTCGGCGCGAGCCTGGTGCTCACGGTGATAATCGGCGCGGCTCGGTTTTTCTGTACTCACGGTGTTGCCCTTTTCCTCATGCGCGGCAGAGCAGGCATAATCGCGGCCTGTTCGCCCATTTCGACCTTCATCTATGCGCATCCACGTCAGCTTCATCGACCGCGTCGGCATCACCCAGGAAGTCCTGGCGCTGCTCGGCGGGCGTAATCTGAACCTCGATGCGGTGGAGATGGTACCGCCAAACGTCTATATCGACGCGCCGACCCTGAGCGCCGAGGTGCTCGAGGAGCTGCGCGGCGCGCTGCTGCAGGTGCACGGCGTGCAGAGCGTGGAGGTGGTGGACATTCTTCCCGGTCAGCGCCGCCGCCTGCAGCTCGACGCCCTGCTGGCGGCCATGCCCGACCCGGTGCTAGCAGTGGATGATCGCGCCACCGTGCTGCTGGCCAACCCGGCGCTGATCGACATCTGCGAGCGCCCGCCCGAGGGGCTGAGCATCGCCGCGCTGTTCTCCGACGACGCGCTGCAACGCTCGCTGCTCACCGCCGGTTTTCATCAGCCGCTGCGCGAGGTGAATTTCGCCGGCCAGCCACTGCTGCTCGACGCCCAGCCGATCACCGAAGACGGGCGCCTGACCGGTGGCTTGCTCACGCTCTACGCTCCAAGCCGCATGGGCCAGCGCCTGGCCGCATTGCATCACGACCATGCCGAGGGCTTCGATTCGCTGCTCGGCGAATCGGCGCCGATTCGCGCGCTCAAGGCCCGTGCCCTACGCGTGGCATCGCTCGACGCACCGCTACTGATCCACGGTGAAACCGGTACAGGCAAGGAGCTGGTGGCACGTGCCTGTCATACCGTCAGCGTGCGCCGCACCGCGCCGTTCCTGGCGCTTAACTGCGCCGCACTGCCGGAAAACCTGGCCGAGAGCGAGCTGTTCGGCTATGCCCCCGGCGCCTTTACCGGCGCCCAGCGCGGCGGCAAGCCCGGCCTGCTGGAGTTGGCCAATCAGGGCACGGTGTTTCTCGACGAGATTGGCGAGATGTCGCCCTACCTGCAGGCCAAGCTGCTGCGTTTTCTCAGCGATGGCAGCTTCCGCCGCGTCGGTGGCGACCGCGAAGTGAAGGTGGATGTACGCATCCTCAGCGCCACCCATCGCGACCTGGAACAGATGGTGGCCGAAGGCAGCTTCCGTGAAGACCTGTTCTACCGCCTCAACGTGCTCAATCTGGAAGTGCCGCCGCTGCGCGAGCGCGGCCAGGACATCCTGCTGCTGGCCCAGCACTTCATGGCCCAGGCCTGCGCGCAGATCCAGCGCCTGCCCTGTCGCCTGGCGCCGACCACCTTCCCGGCGCTGCTGGCCGGGCGCTGGCCGGGCAACGTACGCCAGTTGCAGAACGTGATCTTCCGCGCTGCCGCCATCTGCGACAGCAACTGGGTGGAGATGGACGACCTGGATATCGCCGGCACCGAAGTGGCGCCGAAGGTGGAAGGGGAAGTCGCCAGCCTGGAACAGGCCATGGACGAATACGAGAAAGCGCTGCTGAAAAAGCTCTACGACAGCCACCCTTCCAGCCGCCAACTGGCCGCGCGCCTGGGCACCTCACATACCGCCATCGCCAAGCGCCTGCGCAAGTATGGGATTCCGGGCAAACACTGACGCGCCAGTCAGTTAAGAAAACGCTCGTGTTTTGCAGGATCGCTGCATTTTCACTTGATCATGCAGCCGCGCATAGCGCTCGAACCAACGCCTTATCGCGGACAAGTCCGCTCCCACGGAAGGTCAGCGCTCGCTGCGCCGGGCACGGTTATTCCTGTGGGAGCGGACTCGTCCGCGAAGCCTTGTATCCACCGACCAGCATTGCGTGCAGGTGGGTGACGACGGATCAGATCGGCGTGGTGCTGGTCGGCACCTTGATCACCCCACAGGCCACGCGCGCGCCGCCGCCGCCCAAGGGCTGGGGATGATCTGAGTGGTTGTCGCCGCCAGCGTGAATCATCAGCGAACGATTGTGCAGGTCTTGCAGGCTCTTGAGCCGCGGCGCCAGCACCGGCTGGCTGGCTTTACCGTCCTCGGTCACCAGCAGTGCGGGCAAGTCGCCCAGGTGGGCGTTGTCTTCCCAGGGAAAACCATGGCGACCGGCGTTCTGCGGGTCCCAATGCCCGCCTGCGGCACCGGCCGGCGTTTGCTTGCCGTCCACCTGCGCGGCATTGCAGTTGGCCTCGGTGTGCACGTGGAAACCGTGAACGCCAGGCTCCAGCCCCTGCAGGTCAGGGGTAAATACCAGCCCGTAGGCCGACTGGCTGATGGTCACGGTGCCGACGGCTGCGCCAGTACCTTTCTCGGTGGCCTGCTCCAGTGTCACGGTAACCGTCTCGTTGGCCTGCAGACTGGTGGCGCCAAGCAGCGCGAATGCCAGGGGGATCAGGGGTTTCATGTCGATCTATCTCCTTGTCGATGAAGCCTCCCAGTTACCGACCCTTGATCGTCCGAGCGGTTCCAGCCATATGATGTATTGATTTCATTCCACCGTAACGATTAAGCAACGGACACCTGAAAGCCGCGCCGCGACTCGTGCGACGCAAACTTTTCCATTTACGACGCGCGCTTTCGTAGCGATATCGTTCCAGCCCCCAATCAAGGAATATAAAAAACACCACTAACTTATTGATTTAATTGATATTTTTTTCATTGGCACTCACATTGCAATCACCTCCAAACCTGCCCGCCACCTAGAAGCGGACACCTTTACCTCTGAGGAGTTGACATGAGCGAGTTGCGTTTCACCGCCGATCACGAATGGCTGCGTCTGGACAACGATGGTCTGGTTACCGTCGGCATCACCCATTACGCCCAGGACGCGCTCGGCGACGTGGTGTATGTGCAACTGCCGGAAGCCAAGTCCTACGCCCAGGGCGAGGAAGTGGCCGTGCTGGAGTCGGTCAAGGCCGCCAGCAACATCGTCATGCCGCTGGACGGCGAGATCGTCGAAATCAACGCTGACCTGGAAGGCAGCCCGGAGCTGGTCAACGAATCGCCGCTGGACAAGGCATGGTTCTTCCGTATGCGCCTGGCCGACAACGCCGTGCTGGCCGACCTACTGGACAAGGCCGGCTATGATCGTCTGTTGAACGCCAATGCCGACGCCTGAGTGACCGCCATGACCAAGCTCGATACCCAGAACGAATTCATTGCCCGCCACATCGGCCCGCGCGATGCCGACACCGCCGCCATGCTCGAACTGCTCGGCTACGATTCGGTCGACGCGCTGACAGGTGCCGTGATCCCCGAAAGCATCAAGGGCACCAGCATCCTCGGCGAACAGCCGGGCCTGTCGGAAGCCGACGCCCTGGCCAAGATCAAGGCCATCGCCGCGAAGAATCAGCAGTTCAAGACCTTTATCGGCCAGGGTTACTACGGCACCCACACGCCGAGCCCGATCCTGCGCAACCTGCTGGAAAACCCGGCCTGGTACACCGCCTACACCCCGTACCAGCCGGAAATTTCCCAGGGCCGCCTGGAAGCGCTGCTGAACTTCCAGACCCTGATCAGCGACCTCACCGGCATGCAGATCGCCAACGCATCCTTGCTGGATGAGGCCACCGCTGCCGCCGAAGCCATGACCTTCTGCAAGCGCCTGTCGAAGAACAAGGCTGCCAACACCTTCTTCGTTTCCCAGCACTGCCACCCGCAGACCCTCGACGTGCTGCGCACCCGTGCCGAGCCGCTGGGCATCGACATCGAAGTCGGCGACGAAGCCGCCATCACTGACGCCAGCGCCTACTTCGGCGCCCTGCTGCAGTACCCGGCGAGCAACGGTGACATCTTCGACTACCGCGCCCTGGTCGAGCGCTTCCACGCCGCCAACGCCCTGGTGGCCGTGGCCGCCGACCTGCTGGCTCTGACCCTGCTCACCCCGCCGGGCGAGTTCGGCGCCGACGTCGCCCTGGGTAGCGCCCAGCGCTTCGGTGTGCCGCTGGGCTTCGGTGGCCCGCACGCTGCCTACTTCGCCACCCGCGACGCGTTCAAGCGCGACATGCCGGGCCGCCTGGTCGGCATGTCGGTCGACCGCTTCGGCAAGCCGGCCCTGCGCCTGGCCATGCAGACCCGCGAGCAACACATCCGCCGCGAGAAGGCCACCAGTAACATCTGTACCGCGCAGGTGCTGCTGGCCAACATCGCCAGCATGTACGCGGTGTACCACGGCCCGAAAGGCCTGACCGACATCGCGCAGCGCGTGCACAGCTTCACCGCCATCCTCGCCCTGGGCCTGACCAAGCTGGGCCACAGCGTCGAGCAGCAGCACTTCTTCGACACCCTGAGCATCAAGACCGGCGCCAAGACCGCCGATCTGCATGCCAAGGCCCGTGCTGCCGGCATCAACCTGCGCGAGATCGACGCCGAGCGTCTGGGTCTGTCGCTGGACGAAACCACCGACCAAGCCGCCGTCGAGGCGCTGCTGAACCTGTTCGCCGGTGATCAGGCTGCCCCGGCCGTCAGCGACCTGGCCGCCCAGATCGCCAGCCGCCTGCCGCAAGGCCTGCTGCGCCAGTCGGCGATCCTGCAACACGAAGTGTTCAACCGCTACCACAGCGAAACCGAGCTGATGCGCTACCTGCGCAAGCTGGCCGACAAGGATCTGGCTCTGGATCGCAGCATGATCCCGCTGGGCTCCTGCACCATGAAGCTCAACGCCGCCAGCGAGATGATCCCGGTGACCTGGCCGGAATTCGGCAACCTGCACCCCTTCGCTCCGGTCGAGCAGGCTGCCGGTTACACCCAGCTGACCACTGAGCTGGAAGCCATGCTCTGCGCCGCCACCGGCTACGACGCCGTGTCGCTGCAGCCTAACGCAGGTTCCCAGGGCGAGTACGCCGGCCTGCTGGCCATCCGCGCCTATCACCTGAGCCGCGGCGACGATCAGCGCGACATCTGCCTGATCCCGCAATCGGCCCACGGCACCAACCCGGCGACCGCTTCCATGGCCGGCATGCGCGTGGTGGTAACCGCCTGTGATGCACGCGGCAACGTCGACATCGCCGATCTGAAGGCCAAAGCCGAAGAGCACAAGGATCGCCTGGCTGCGATCATGATCACCTACCCGTCCACCCACGGTGTGTTCGAGGAAGGCATCCGCGAGATCTGCCAGATCATCCACGACAACGGCGGCCAGGTTTACATCGACGGCGCCAACATGAACGCCATGGTCGGCCTCTGCGCCCCAGGTCAGTTCGGCGGCGACGTCTCCCACCTGAACCTGCACAAGACTTTCTGCATCCCGCACGGCGGTGGCGGCCCGGGCGTCGGTCCGATTGGCGTCAAGTCGCACCTGGCACCGTTCCTGCCGGGCCATGCGCACATGGCACGCAAGGAAGGTGCAGTTAGCGCCGCGCCGTTCGGCAGCGCCAGCATCCTGCCGATCACCTGGATGTACATCACCATGATGGGCGGCAACGGCCTCAAGCGTGCGTCGCAGATGGCGATTCTCAACGCCAACTACATCGCCCGTCGCCTGGAAGAGCACTACCCGGTGCTGTACTCCGGTGAGGGCGGCCTGGTGGCGCACGAGTGCATCCTCGACATCCGTCCGCTCAAGGACAGCAGCGGCATCAGCGTCGACGACGTGGCCAAGCGCCTGATCGACTTCGGCTTCCATGCCCCGACCATGTCCTTCCCGGTGGCCGGCACGCTGATGATCGAGCCGACCGAGAGCGAGTCCAAGGAAGAACTGGATCGCTTCTGCGACGCCATGATCGCCATCCGCGAAGAAATTCGCGCGGTCGAGCAGGGCCGTCTGGACAAGGACGACAACCCGCTGAAGAACGCCCCGCACACTGCCCTGGAACTGGTTGGCGAATGGCACCACGCCTACAGCCGCGAGCAGGCCGTGTACCCGCTGGCGACTCTGATCGAGGCCAAGTACTGGCCGCCGGTGGGCCGCGTGGACAACGTCTACGGCGACCGCAACCTGGTCTGCGCCTGCCCGTCCATCGAGGCGTATCAGGACGCGTAAGCGCCAGCCCGTAGCCCGGATGAAATCCGGGGGCTTTCGACAGCTTCCCCGGATTGCATCCGGGCTACATCCACCCAATTTCTTTCGGCTCCCCCTCACCGGGGCGGGCCGAATGCATCCCGAGAAAAACGATAAAGAGGGCCTCACCATGTTCAGCAAGCATGACCAACTGCAGGGCTATGACGACGCCTTGCTCGCGGCGATCCAGGCCGAAGAACAGCGCCAGGAAGACCATATCGAGCTGATCGCCTCGGAGAATTACTGCAGCCAGCGCGTGATGCAAGCGCAAGGCAGCGGCCTGACCAACAAGTACGCCGAGGGCTATCCGGGCAAGCGCTACTACGGTGGTTGCGAGCATGTGGACAAGGTCGAGGCACTGGCCATCGAGCGCGCCAAGCAGCTGTTCGGCGCCGGCTACGCCAACGTCCAGCCGCACTCCGGTTCCTCGGCCAACAGCGCCGTGTACCTCGCACTGCTGAGCGCGGGCGACACCATCCTCGGCATGAGCCTGGCACATGGCGGCCACCTGACCCACGGCGCCAAGGTGTCGTCCTCGGGCAAGCTGTACAACGCTGTGCAGTACGGCATCGACGAGAACGGCCTGATCGATTACGACGAAGTCGAGCGCCTGGCCGTCGAGCACAAGCCAAAGATGATCGTCGCCGGCTTCTCGGCCTACTCGCGCGTGCTGGACTTCCCGCGTTTCCGCGCCATCGCCGACAAGGTCGGCGCGCTGCTGTTCGTCGACATGGCCCACGTCGCCGGCCTGGTCGCCGCCGGCCTGTACCCGAACCCGGTGCCGTTCGCCGACGTGGTCACCACCACCACGCACAAGACCCTGCGTGGCCCGCGTGGCGGTCTGATCCTGGCCAAGGCCAATGAAGAGATCGAGAAGAAGCTCAACTCCGCCGTGTTCCCCGGCGCCCAGGGCGGCCCGCTGATGCACGTCATCGCGGCCAAGGCGGTGTGCTTCAAGGAAGCACTGGAGCCGGGCTTCAAGACCTACCAGCAGCAGGTGATCGACAACGCCCGCGCCATGGCCGAGGTGTTCGTCGAGCGCGGCTATGACGTGGTCTCCGGCGGTACCGACAACCACCTGATGCTGATCAGTCTGGTCAAGCAGGGCCTGACCGGCAAGGCGGCCGACGCGGCGCTGGGCGATGCCCACATCACGGTGAACAAGAACGCCGTGCCGAACGACCCGCAGTCGCCGTTCGTCACTTCCGGCATACGTATCGGCACCCCGGCGGTGACCACTCGCGGCTTCAAGGAAGGCGAATGCCGCACCCTGGCCGGCTGGATCTGCGACATCCTCGACGACCTGGAAAACCCGGCGGTGATCGAGCGCGTGCGCGGCCAGGTCGCCGACCTCTGCGCCACCTTTCCGGTCTACGCTGACTGACACCCGACGTACAACGGGCCGCACAGCGGCCCCCACCGGTGCGCACAGCGCACCCAACAGGAAATCGACATGACCACTGAAACTCTCGCCAAGACTCCGCTGCACGCCCTGCACCTCGAACTCGGCGCGCGCATGGTGCCCTTCGCCGGCTATGACATGCCCGTGCAGTACCCGCTGGGTGTGATGAAGGAACACCTGCACACCCGTGAGGCCGCCGGCCTGTTCGACGTCTCGCACATGGGCCAGATCCTGCTGCGTGGCGAGAACGCCGCACGTGCCCTGGAAACCCTGGTGCCGGTGGACATCATCGACCTGCCGCTGGGTACACAGCGCTACGCCATGTTCACCGACGCCCAAGGCGGCATCCTCGACGACCTGATGGTCGCCAACCTGGGTGACGACACCCTGTACCTGGTGGTCAACGCCGCCTGCAAGGATCAGGATCTGGCTCACCTGAAGAAGCACATCGGCGAGCAGTGCCAGATCGAGTGCCTGTTCGAGGAGCGCGCCCTGCTCGCCCTGCAAGGGCCGAAAGCGGTCGACGTGCTGGCCCGCCTGGCGCCGGAAGTAAGCAAGATGACGTTCATGCAGGTCGCCCGCGTACGCCTGCTGGGCAGCGAATGCATCGTCAGCCGCAGCGGCTACACCGGCGAAGACGGTTTCGAGATTTCCGTCGTCGTCGACCAGGCCGAAGCCCTGGCTCGCAGCCTGCTGGCCGAAGCCGAAGTCGAGGCCATCGGCCTCGGCGCGCGTGACTCGCTGCGCCTGGAAGCCGGCCTGTGCCTGTACGGCCACGATATGAGCAGCGCCACCACGCCGATCGAGGCCAGCCTGCTGTGGGCCGTCTCCAAGGTGCGCCGCGCTGATGGCGAGCGTGCCGGCAACTTCCCGGGCGCCGAACGCGTGTTCGAGCAACAGCAGAAAGGCGTGGCCCGCAAGCGCGTCGGCCTACTGCCGCAGGAACGTGTACCGGTGCGTGAAGGTGCGGAAATCGTCGATGCCGACGGCACCGTGATCGGCCAGGTATGCAGCGGCGGCTTCGGCCCGACCCTCGGCGCACCGGTGGCCATGGGTTACGTCAATGCCAGCCACATCGCCATCGACAGCGACGTCTGGGCCGTGGTGCGCGGCAAGCGCGTTGCGATGAAAGTGGCCAAGACCCCGTTCGTGCCGCAGCGCTACTACCGCGGCTGATTCGCGGCGCAGCCTGGCTGCCCGCTCCCCTCTCCCATGTATGGGAAAGGTGTTGAGGGCAAGGTACGTAGGGCGGGTGAAACCCGCCGCGCGATCTGGCGGGTTGATCCGCCCTATAGGCTGAAGCCCTTCCGACAGATGCAGCCATTCGCGGACAAGTCCGCTCCCACAGAAGCAGCGAGATAGAGTCGCTGGATTTGTGGGAGCGGACTTGTCCGCGAAAGCTTCGTAGCCCGGATGCAATCCGGGGATGCCCTCAAAAGCTCCCGGATTGCATCCGGGCTACGTTGTTATTACCCCCTGATTCGCTCGTATGACGCACGCTCGCGTCCGGCACGCAGGGTCTGTGCCCCGCTGCTCCACTTCGTAGGGCGGGTGAAGTCCGCCACATTGCTCTGGCGGGTTGCACCCGCCCTACGAGTAGCCATCCGCGCTACGTCGCGCTATTACCCCCTGATCCGCTCGTAAGGCACCCGCTCGCGCCCAGCACGCAGCGTCTGTGCCCACCAGTTCAGTTGCACCAACGTATGCGCCAACGCCGAGTTGGCCCGCCGTGGCTCGCTCAACCGCCCCTGATCGTCGAACTGTTCCCAGGCATTGGTGAAGCTCACCGAGCCGCGCACCGTCATGGCATGCAACTCCGCCAGCACCTGGCGCAATTGCTCTACCGCACGCAGCCCGCCTGACACCCCGCCATAACTGACGAACCCCACCGGCCGTGCTTCCCAGGATGCCGGCACCTCGTCGATGAATTGCTTGAGCGCCGCCGGATAGCCGTGGTTGTACTCGGGGGTGACGATCAGAAAGGCATCGGCGCGCAGCAGATGCTGCAGCGACTGATGGCGTTGCTCGGCAACCGCCTGTGCTTCACCTGGCTGGCGGAACATCACGGCCGGATCGACCAGGCTCAGCTCGAATTCGCTGCGCTGCTCGATCTGCTCACGCGCCCAGGCCACCACCTGGTCGCAGAAGCGCTCTTCACGCACGCTGCCGTAAATCAGTACCAGACGAATGCGGTCCTGCATGGAAATGCCCTCGGGGTTGTCTATCAAGGCCTGCGAGGGTAAAACCTCAACCTAACTTGAGGTCAACAGGAATTTGTCATGGACATGCATCGCGCCTTCCACGAACGCCCGCTGAGCGTCGGCCAGGTTGCCGAGCGCAGCGGCGTGGCGATTTCCACGCTGCATTTCTACGAAACCAAGGGGCTGATCCACAGCCAGCGCAATGCCGGCAATCAGCGGCGTTATCGGCGTGATGTGCTGCGCCGCGTGGCGATCATCAAGGTGGCGCAGCGCCTGGGCATTCCGCTGGCCGATATTGCTGCCGCGCTGGCCACCCTGCCCTGCGACCACATGCCCACGGCCGCAGACTGGCAACTACTGTCGGCACAATGGCAACGTGACCTGGATGCCCGCATCGAACAGATGACACAGTTGCGCGACCAGCTCACCGGCTGCATCGGTTGCGGTTGCCTGTCGATGCAGGACTGCCCATTGCGCAACCCCGGGGACGAACTTGGTGCGCAGGGCGCTGGCGCACGCCTACTGGAGACGGATTAATCGTCCAGGCAGTTGCGCCGATTGCTGAACACCTCGCCGGATATCGCGCACATCCATGGAAATCGCCGGCACCTGCGGTAGGCGTTGCACCAGTGCGCGTACGATACGCCGCGACAGCGCCCGTTTGTCGTCATCGCTGCGGCCAGCCAGCACGTAGAAGATCAGGTGCACGAACGGGCCTGGCTCGCCTCCGACGCAGTGATGCTGATACAGGCTCAGGCGCACCTTGACCTCGCCAGGCTGGAACAGACCACTGTCGGCCGCCTGGTCATGCACCAGTTGCACCAGCTCCTGCGGCGCAATCAGCTCACTCACTTCGCGTGCAGCTTCGATCAGGCAATGCGGCATGGATAAGTCCTTGATGTAAGTAAATTTGTCATACGTTATCACACAACAAAAGCACTACCCTGCCGCTGTCCTTTCCTGCTTTGCTATCGGCCGTGAGCGTTCCTCATCGCGTTTATACTGGGCACCGACGACGTAGACCACTCAGACTTTCGTCTGCCATACATTGACAAGCGATAAAAATGCTGTCGATAATCCAGCCAGTTGTATGACGACTTATGACAAAGATAAAAACAAGAATCAGGGCCAGAACATGACTATCCTCGCCTCTTTCTCAGCACAGCAGCTCCTCGCCTGCTCGGCATCCATCGCCACCAGACGCCATAGACCCGGATTCGCCGGAGGCTGATACCAGCCACCAGCAATGACCGGCCGCGTTCGGCCGGCCGCTCGCCCTCTACAGGGGCAAACACAGCATTCCCCTTCATGCAGGCCCTGAGCAGGCCAGCAGGGGATGGTTCGTTCAAAAACTGGGAGCACAACAATAATGACCGCACGCAACATCATTCCATTGGCCCTGCTTGGCAGCACGGCTCTGGCCCTGGTTATGCCGACTGCCACGCACGCTGCCGGCTTTGTCGAAGACGCCAAGGTCACCCTCGGCCTGCGCAACTACTACTTCAACCGCAACTACCTCAACGGCACCGACCCCTTGATCCGCGGGGAGCGCCAGGGCCAGGCCGAAGGCTGGACCCAGAGCTTCATCCTCGACGCCCGCTCCGGCTACACCCAGGGCACCGTCGGCTTCGGTCTCGATGTGCTCGGTCTGTACAGCGTCAAGCTGGACGGCAACCGTGGCGCCGCCAACACCCAGCTGATGCCGATCCACGATGACGGCCAGGCCGCTGATGACTTCGGCCGCACTGCCGTAGCCGCCAAGGCCAAGATTTCCAAGACCGAACTGAAAGTCGGTGAGTGGTTCGCCGTGCTGCCGATCCTGCGTGCCGATGACGGTCGCTCGCTGCCGCAGACCTTCCAGGGCGCGCAGCTCACCTCCGGCGAAATCGACGGCCTCACCCTGTACGGCGGCCAGTTCTGGAAGAACAGCCAGCGCCACGACGCCAGCCGTGAGGACATGACGTTCAACGGTGTGGATGGCGATGACTTCAACTTCGGCGGCGGTGAATACCGCTTCAACGGCAACAGCACCATGGTCGGCGTCTGGCACGCCCGCCTGGAAGATGTGTACAAGCAGAGCTTCGTACAGTTGACCCACAGCCAGCCGGTCGGTGACTGGGTGCTGGGCGCCAACCTTGGCTATTTCAACGGAAAAGACGAAGGCGCGGCCAAGGCCGGCGACCTGGACAACAAGGTGTATCAGGGCGCGCTGTCGGCCAAGAGGGGCAACAACACCTTCCAGGTCACCTACCAGCGTCTGAGCGGCGATACCAAGTTCCTGCGCATCGACGGCGCCAGCGGCGGCTCGCTGGTCAACGATGGCTTCCTCTCCGCTTTCGACAGTCCGGAAGAGCGTTCCTGGCAGGTTCGTCACGACTACAACTTCGCCGGCATGGGCATTCCAGGCCTGACCCTGATGAACCGCTACACCAGCGGCTCGAATATCCATGCTGGCGGCCGTACCGATGCCGAAGAGTGGAGCCGTGAGACCGAGCTGGCCTACACCATTCAGGAAGGCACGCTGAAGAACCTGAACGTGCGCTGGCGTAACTCCGACGTCCGCCGCGACGTTGGCCAGGATCTGCACGAGAACCGTCTGATCATCAACTATCCGCTGTCGATTCTGTAATACCGGACGCTTCACTACGTCCTATTGACTCCTGTGTGTTAACGGCACTTTAGGCCCGTCCTCGTGACGGGCTTTTTTTTGCCTACGAATCCAACGCGCCACTGCACGGGGCGCCAGCATTCGCGCCCGGCACGCCCAGCCTCAGCGCAAGCGCCCGACCATCTGCGCCAGCACCGTCAACACGTCCTGCCCCAATTTCTGCGAGCGCGCGCCATTCCAGCCGGTGCGTGGCTGCGGGCTGTCATCGTGGTCCTTGAACGGCATCTCGATGGTGAAAGACAGGCAATCGAAGGTTTCGCCCACCGCGTTGCAGGCCAAGGTCAGGTTGGCCTGCCCTGGCTCATCGCGCGGGTAGCCGAAGCGGGTCTGAAACTCAGCGCCGATGCCGACCAGGCGGCTGCGGAAGTCCTCTTCCAATGCAGCCAGGCGCGGGGTGTAGCCGGGATTGCCTTCGCAGCCGGCGGTGAACACATGAGGGATTTCCTCATCGCCGTGAATATCGAGGAACAGGTCGACGCCGATGCGCTGCATATGCTGCAGCACGAACAACACTTCCGGGCTGCGCTCGGAGCTGGCCGACTGCCAGGCGCGATTGAGGTCCTGCCCGGCATAGTTGGTGCGCAGATGACCACGATAGGCGCCGTCCGGATTCATGTTCGGCACCAGGTAGAAATCGGCCTCGGCCAGCAACGCGGCGACTTCGGCATCCTGCGGATTCTGCAGCCGCTCGATCAGTCCTTCCATGAACCACTCGGCCATATGCTCGCCGGGGTGCTGCTGGGCGATGATCCACAGCTTGCGCGCAGCGCCTGTCTGGCCGCCAATACGCAGCAGCTGGATATCGCGCCCCTCCAGGCTTCTGCCACTGGCCACCAACTCGGCGCCGCGCTCCAGCGCCCTAGCGATCAGCCGTTCATGCCGCGCTCGCGGGTAAGGTTCGAAGTAGGCAAAGCGCACGCTCGCGTGCTCGGCCTGCAGCTCGAATCGCAGCTGGCCGTCTTCGAAACGGGTCGGCACGCGAAACCAGTCCTGCTGGTCGTAACTGGCCACGGCCTGGTAACCGTCCCAGGCGCGGTTATAAGCCGATTGCTCGGCATTGGTCAGGTTGAAGCCGTAACGCTGGCCTGGCTGCAGGCCATCGACCTGAAAGTGAAACCACTGGAAATGATGGCTGTTGAGGTCCGGCCGCATGGCCAGCAGCACACGCTGCGGGTCACTGGCGTCGATGACCTGGATATTGCCGCTGTCGAAATCCGCGCTGATCTTCATGGCTGCCTCGTGAGCAAAGTCAGCGCTCAGGATTGCAGTTCATGGCGCAGGTGTGAAGTCGACACTGCACAGATGCACTGGAGCGAACTAAGGTGACCGGGGCAGGCCTAACAGCGACTTGCCTCGTTTTTCGCCCAGGGAGCCACTGCCATGCCCAGTCCATTCAACCTGTTTCACGCCACAACCGCCCTGCTCGCACTCGTGCTGCTGGCAGGATGCGCCGGGCGCGAGCCTGACGCCGCCAAGCCCGACGACCAGCCGCAGGCCGAACAGCCCATCACCGAGACCGAACAGGATCAGTTGCGCCAAAAGGCCCAACGTGGCGACCTGGACAGCCAGTTCCAACTCGGCAGCAGTTACTTCGTCGGCCAGCCGGAAAAGGATCTCAAGCAAGCCGAGTACTGGTGGAAGCGGGCCGCCGACAAGGGCCACGCCATGGCGGCAGTAAGCCTGGCCTACCTCTATACCGGGCGGGATGCGCCGGAGTTCGCCAATCAACGCGACATGCTCAAGTACCTCAACCAGTCAGCCGCTGCCGGCAACCCGATGGCCCAGCATGTGTTGGGCAACCTCTATCGCCGCGGCGAAGGTGGTGTGTCGCGCGACCCCGACCAGGCCCAGCGCCTGTACCAGAGTGCCTGTCAGCAGAACTACGAGCCGTCCTGCGCGGCACTGGGGCGTCAGTAAGCCGAACGTTCAACCCTAAGGTTGAAGGTCGAATAGCGCCTTACCGCTTTCCATATCGCAGGGCGCCGAGAAGTGCTCATGGAAAATCAGCCAGCTGCCGCCTTGGCGGCGCAGGCACTGGGTCACGCGCATCCAGCAGGTTTCCATCTCGCCCTTGTCATTGGTGCCGCCGCAATGCAGCAGGTAGTGGGTCACGCCGAGATCGCCGCTGGCGTTGAAAGTCGGCTCGTGCGGCTCGAACATCCCTGGGCCGCTGCACATCTCCATGCAGGCCTGCCAATGCGCCTGATACGCCGGGCGTCCTTCGAAGCGCAGCGGGCCGACGGCATCATAGGACACCAGATCCTCGACGTAGTGACTCATGATGCGCGCCACATCCTTGCTGCGGCAGGCTTCGGTCCAGCTGTTCAGTGCGTCTTGCAGTTCATGCTGACTCATGGGGTTTCTCCTTCGCTAGGGTTCAGGCCTTGTGGCCGCAACAGTCATGGGTGGGCGCCGCCTGCTCGTACTCATCGTGCAGGCGTGTCCAGTTGAGACCCTTGCCGTCCAGGTCGGGCATGCCGTCCCAGCCTTCGCCACGGCCAAAGGGCGTGAAGTCGAGGAAATGGAAGCTGCTCATCAGGATCTCCACGCCTCGGCCATAGGTTGAGTAGGTGTGATAGATGCGCCCGCCCTCCCGCAGGAACACGCTGACGCCAGGCTGCTCGCCCTGCACGTGATAGGTCAGGCCCAGGCGCTCGAGCTCTTCCTTGTCGCGGTAGTTGTACTCGACCGGCGCGACCTGCTCGTCGGTGGTGGCGTGGTAGTCGTAGTTGAAACGGCTGCCGTATGAGCTGTACCAGGGCAGGGTCCAGCCCATACGCCGCTTGAAAGCTTCGAGATCGGCCAGCGGCGCGCGCGAGACCAGCACCAGGTTGGTGTCACGGGCATGCAGGTGGGACTGGTGACCGATGTTGTCCACCAGGCAGGAGCAACCGTCGCAACCCTCGCCTCGGTCCATGTGGTACATGAAGTGATAGACGATCAACTGGCTACGCCCGTCGAACAGCGCCTCTAACCCAACCTCGCCGTCTGGGCCATCGAAGCGGTAATCCTCCTCCACCAGCACCATGGGCAAGGCACGGCGGGCACGGTTGAGCGCATCGCGCTGACGGGTCAAGGCCTTTTCCTGCTCGAGCAGGGCCTTGCGCGCGGCCAACCATTGCTCGCGCGTGGCGACTTCAGGGATATAACGACGGTCCATAAGAATTCTCCGATGAACGATGGCGACTCAGCGCTGCGCGGCCGGGTCGATATCCAGTTGGCGAATCGGCCGCACTTCGACGCAGCCGACACGGGCGGCGGGAATGTGCCCGGCGAGCTGGATGGCTTCGTTGAGATCACGCGCCTCGATCAGGTAGAAGCCAGCCAGTTGCTCCTTGGTTTCGGCGAAGGGGCCATCGGTGATCGCCAGCTTGCCGCCACGCATGCGCACCGTGGTGGCGGTCTGTACCGACTGCAGCGCCTCGGCGGCGAGCATGCGACCGCTCTCCTGCACACGCTGGGCGTAGGCGTGGCATTCGCTGTCATGCGGGCTGTCGGCGGAGCTGTGCAGCTCCTGTTCGCTGGCGTAGACGAGACAAAGGTATTTCATGGCGCGCTCCAGTTCCTTGGGGGTGGATACTGGATAGTCGAACCTGAGGGCGCCATTTCGACATTGGCCGAAAAAAGATCTTCGTAGCCGACGAACGGTCGGACGTGCCTCGTTAGCGAGTTGGCGCGCGACGCACCTTACTCGGGGACTTCGACGCTGACGTGGATGGCGTCGTGGCGCCAGAACTCCAGGTCGCAATCGATGATGCGCCCGTGCTGGTCGCGGTTGACCCGGGTAATGCGCAGCGCCGGGCTTCCCGGCGCGACCTTGAGGCTGGCGGCGGCTTCGGCATGCAACGCAGTGGGCACCATGTCGAAGCGCACACGGCCGTAGTGGATGCCATATTCGCTGGCGTAGAGGTCGGTCAGCGAGCGCGTCAGGTCGAACTCGAGAATGCCGGGGAAGTAGGCCGGGTTGAGGTAATGCTCGACGTACAGCACCAGGCGTCCGTCGATACGCCGCGCGCGGCACACCTGATAGACGCTCGACAGCGCCGGCAACTCCAGTATCTGGCAGATTTGCGCCGTGGCGGGCATCAGCCGTGCATTCAGCACCTCGGTAGCCGGCACCCGCCCCTGTTCAGCGACCATGGCGTGGAAGTGGGTACGAACCAGCGGGTTGTAGGCGACCCGCGTTGGCGAAACGAACCAGCCGCGGCGCTCCTCACGGTAGACCAGCCCCTGCGCCTCCAACTGGCCAAGCGCCTCGCGCAGGGTGATGCGCGTGGTATCGAACAATTCGCTGAGCTTGCGCTCGGCCGGCAATTTGCTACCGGAGGACAACAGACCCCGGTCGATCTGCTCCTGCAAGGCGCGGCAGATGACAGTGACGGCCCGTGGCACTTCTTCGCGCATCAATATCCTCCTCTATGGACTAGTCCAGCCCCATGACAGAGCAAAACTTGCTTGCCCAGACGGGTTACAAGACTAGGCAGTCTAGATGACTGATAGATGACAACCAGGCTGCAAGCACGCCGCATGCCACCGCCCTACGCCTTCGCTGCCCGATAAATCAGCCACTTATCCATGGTCTACGCTTGTGAAGCGCACCGGCCAGCCACGCCTAGACATCTGCCAGCTGTAGCCGGACATAAAACTGTCATTGAAGGCGCCTAGATTGGCTCGGGTATTGCTGATCTAGACCAACACTCTCACTGCAAAGGAGTTTCCAATGAAACAACTGCTGCTGGCTTCACTGATGGGCTCGGCCATCGCTCTGGCGACCTCCGCCATGGCCGAAGACACCGACTTGCAGGCACTGGAAAAGGCTGCACGCGCCGAAGGCGCGGTGAATAGCGTGGGGATGCCCGACAGCTGGGCCAACTGGAAAGACACCTGGGCCGACCTGACCAAGCTATACGGTCTCAAGCACCAGGACACCGATATGAGCTCGGCGCAGGAAATCGCCAAGTTCGCCGCCGAGAAGGAAAACGCCACTGCCGATATCGGTGACGTCGGCGCCGCCTTCGGCCCTATCGCCGTGCAGCAGGGCGTGACCCAGCCGTACAAGCCGAGCACCTGGGAGCAGATTCCGGACTGGGCCAAGGACAAGGACGGCCACTGGATGCTGGCCTACACCGGCTCCATCGCCTTCATCGTCAACAAGCAACTGGTCAAGGACATCCCGCGCTCCTGGGCAGACCTCAAGACCGGCACCTACAAGGTGGCTGCCGGTGACGTGAGCACCGCGGCACAAGCCGTGAACGGTGTGCTGGCCGCCGCCATCGCCATGGGCGGCAACGAGAGCAACGTGCAGCCTGCCCTGGATTTCTACGGCGAACTGGCCAAGCAGCGTCGCCTGTCGCTGGCCAACCCGACCATCCAGACCTTGGAAAAAGGTGAAGTGGAAGTCGGCATCGTCTGGGACTTCAACGGCCTGTCCTACCGCGACCAGATCGACCCCGAGCGCTTCGAGGTGCTGATCCCGTCCGACGGCTCGGTGATCTCCGGCTACAGCACCATCATCAACAAATGGGCGAAGCACCCCAACGCCGCCAAGCTGACCCGCGAATACATCCTCAGCGATGCCGGGCAGATCAACCTGGCCAAGGGCAACGCCCGCCCGATTCGCGCCGAGCATATCGAGCTGCCGGCCGAAGTGCAGGCCAAGCTGCTGCCGCAAGAGCAGTACGCCAAGGTCCAGCCGATCAAGGACGCCGCTGCCTGGGAGAACACCTCCAAGATGCTGCCGCGCCTGTGGCAGGAGCACGTGATCATCAATATGAATTGATGCGGCCGCGACACCATTGATCCGTAGCCCGGATGAAATCCGGGGCAATCGCCAAGTACGCCCCCGGATTGCATCCGGGCTACGACCGAACGAGAGAACCCCATGAAGCACAACGTCATCCTGGTGGTACTGGATGGCCTGAGCTATCAGGTGGCCCAGCATGCGCTGGGCCACCTGTTGGCTTACTGCCAGGCCGGGCGCGCCGCGCTGTACAAGCTCGACTGCGCACTGCCGGCACTGTCCCGCCCACTCTACGAATGCATCCTCACCGGCGTGGCGCCCATCAATAGCGGCATCGTGCACAACGATGTGGTGCGCCTGTCGAATCAGCGCAGCGTCTTCCACTATGCCCGTGACGCCGGCCTGACCACTGCTGCTGCGGCCTATCACTGGGTCAGCGAGCTGTACAACCGCGCGCCCTTCCAGGCCGCCCGCGACCGCCATACCAGCGACGAGTCGCTGCCGATCCAACACGGCCATTTCTACTACGCCGATCACTATCCGGACTCACACCTGTTCGCCGATGCCGACAGCCTGCGCCGGTTTCATGCGCCGAACCTGCTGCTGGTGCACCCGATGAACATCGACGACGCCGGCCACAAGCATGGCCTCGACAGCCCGCAATACCGCAATGCGGCGCGCATGGCCGACGTGCTGCTGGCCGAGTACATCCAGACCTGGCTCGACGCCGGTTACCAGATACTAGTGACCGCCGACCACGGCATGAACACCGACCGCAGCCATAACGGTCTGCTGCCGGAAGAACGCGAAGTGCCGCTGATCGTCCTCGGCAGTGCCTTCAGCCTCGATCCGGCAGCCCGCCCGCAGCAGACCGAGCTGTGCGGGACCATCTGCCAATTGCTCGGCGCAGCCCACGACAAACCCTGGTGCAGGGAGCTGCTCGCATGAAGTCGTCCATTTCCAGCAAGGGCTGGGCACTGCTGTGCCTGGTGCCCTTCGCCCTGTTCTTCTTCGCCTTTCAGATCGCACCGCTGCTCTGGGTGGCAAGCAACAGCCTGAATACCAGTGAAGGCTGGGGCCTGGGCAATTTCCAGCAGGCCTTCTCCTCGCCGTTCTACCGCCAGGCCATGCGTCACAGCCTGGAGGTCGCCTTCTGGTCGAGCCTGCTGGGTATCGTCATCGCGATCATCGGCAGCTATTCGCTGCGTCAGGTCAGCAGCCGCCTGCGCGATTTCGTCATGGCTTTTTCCAACATGACCAGCAACTTCTCCGGGGTGCCGCTGGCCTTCGCCTTCATCATCCTGCTCGGCTTCAACGGCGCGCTGACCATCCTGCTCAAGCAGATGGGCGTGATCGAGGACTTCAACCTCTACTCCAAGACCGGTTTGATCGTTCTCTACACCTATTTCCAGATTCCCCTCGGCGTGCTGCTGCTCTACCCGGCCTTCGATGCCCTGCGCGAAGACTGGCGCGAATCGGCCGAGCTGCTCGGCGCCAGCAACTGGCAGTTCTGGCGGCATATCGGCCTGCCGGTGCTGACCCCGGCGCTGCTTGGCACCTTCGTCATTCTTCTGGCCAACGCCCTTGGCGCCTACGCCACGGTGTACGCTCTGACCACCGGCAACTTCAACATCCTGCCGATCCGTATCGCGGCAATGGTCTCCGGCGACATCTTCCTCGACCCGAACATGGCCAGCGCACTGGCGATGGTGCTGGTCGGCCTGATGACGCTGATCACCATCGTCCACCAATGGCTGCTGCGCCGGAGCTACCATGTCGCCCGCTGAAAAACGCTCGCCGCTGTTCCACCAACTGGTGGTCTACCTGCTGTTTCTGGTCCTACTACTGCCACTGCTCGGCACGCTGGTTTACTCGCTCTCCACCAGTTGGTCGGCGACCATCCTGCCCAGCGGTTTCACCTTCAAGTGGTACGTGGCGCTGTGGAGCGACGCGCGTTTTCTCTCCGCTTTCGGCCGCTCGCTGCTGGTGTGCTTTGGCGCCCTGGCACTGGCGCTGGTGCTGATCCTGCCGCTGCTATTCGTGGTCAACTACCACTTTCCCAAGCTGGACGGCGTGATGAACGTGCTGATCCTGCTGCCGTTCGCCATTCCGCCGGTGGTGTCCTCGGTGGGCCTGATGCAGCTGTTCGCGGCAGGGCCGCTGCCGATCCTCGGCACGCCTTGGATCCTGATCGGCTGCTACTTCACCATCGCCCTGCCCTTTATGTA
The DNA here is from genome assembly GCF_016008875.1 of Ectopseudomonas mendocina. GTDB lineage: Bacteria > Pseudomonadota > Gammaproteobacteria > Pseudomonadales > Pseudomonadaceae > Aquipseudomonas. The sequence continues at coordinate 287,890 of NZ_JADTQG010000001.1, read as the reverse complement.
CCGCGCCATCACCAACAACCTGCAGGCGATCAACCTGCGCGACCTGATGGACGCCGCCCACCTGCTCGGCGCCAGCACCTGGCGCGCCGCCTTCATGGTCGTGCTGCCCAATCTGCGCAAAGGCCTGATGGTCTCGATCTTCCTGTCCTTCAGCTTCCTGTTCGGCGAGTTCGTCTTCGCCAACCTGCTGGTGGGCAGCCGCTACGAGACGCTGCAGGTGTACCTGTACAACATGCGCAACGACAGCGGCCATTTCACCAGCGCTCTGGTGATCTCCTACTTCATGTTCGTGCTGCTGATGACCTGGGCAGCCAACCGCCTGAACAAGGACAAGTCATGAGTTTTCTGCACATTCAGAACCTGCACAAAAGCTACGGCCCGACACAGATCTTCACTGACATTAACATCGAGATCGGCCAGGGCCAGTTCATCACCCTGCTCGGCCCATCCGGCTGCGGCAAGTCCACCCTGCTGCGCTGCATCGCGGGCCTGACTGCAGTCGACGGTGGGCAAATCCTGCTGGATGGCCAGGATCTGGTACCCATGCCACCGCAGAAGCGTGGCATCGGCATGGTGTTCCAGAGCTATGCGCTGTTCCCCAACATGAGCGTGGCGCAGAACGTCGCCTTCGGCCTGCGCATGCAGAAGGTGCCTGGTGCCGAGGCCAACAAGCGGGTCGCCGAAGCGCTGGAGTTGGTGGAGCTGAGCGACTACGCCGGGCGCTATCCGCACCAGCTTTCCGGCGGTCAGTGTCAACGCGTGGCCCTGGCCCGTTCACTGGTCACCCGCCCGCGCCTGCTGTTGCTCGACGAACCGCTGTCGGCGCTGGATGCACGCATCCGCAAGCATCTACGCGAACAGATTCGCGCGATCCAGCGCGAACTGGGCCTGACCACCATCTTCGTCACCCACGATCAGGAAGAGGCGCTGGTGCTGTCCGACCGCATCGTGTTGATGAACGGCGGCCAGATCGTCCAGAGCGGCGACGCAGAAACCCTCTACACCGCGCCGGCCGATGCCTTCGCCGCCGGATTCATTGGCAACTACAACCTGCTCGACGCCGAGGCTGCCAGCCGCCTGCTGCTGCGCCCGGTGAACAGCCGCGTGGCGATTCGCCCGGAAGCCATCCAGATCGGTGGCCTGGGTATCGACGGCACCATCCTCGGCCACAGCCTGCTCGGCAACGTCGTGCGCTATCGCGTCGAGGCCCGCGGCGTGGAGCTGCTGGTGGACGTGCTCAACCGCTCCGCCGCAGACCTGCATCAGGACGGCCAGAGTGTCAGCCTGGCCATCGGCGCGGATGCGATCCGGGAGGTGGCGTGATGGCCCTGGCGATTTTCGACCTCGACGAGACGCTGATCCACGGCGACTGCGCCAGCCTGTGGACGCAGGAAATGGTCAAGATCGGCTGGGCTGACGGTGAATCCTTCATCGCCCACGAACAGGAGCTGATGCGCCAATACGCCGCCGGCACTCTGGCCATGGAGGACTACATGACCTTCACCCTGTCACCGCTGGTCGGCCGCACGCCCGAGGAGGTCGCCCATGTGGTCGAGCCCTTCGTCGAGGACGTGATCGAGCCGATCTTCTACAGGGACGCCAGCCGCACCCTGGCCGCGCATCGCGCCGCTGGCGACCGCCTGCTGGTGATCTCGGCCTCGGCGCATTTCCTGGTCAGCGCCATCGCCGAGCGCTTCGGCATCGACGAGGTCTTGGCCATCGACTTGGAGCTGCAGCACGGCTTCTATACCGGGCGAACCCAGGGCGTGCTGACCTACCGCGAGGGCAAGGTGATCCGCCTGGAAAGCTGGTTGATCGAACACGGCGAGAACTTGGCTGGCGCCAGCTTCTATTCCGATTCTCGCAATGACCTGCCGCTGCTGCAGTTGGTGGACAGGCCCTTTACCGTCAATCCTGACCCAACCCTGCGCGCCCATGCCGAAAAGTCCGGCTGGCCGATCCTCAGCTGGCGCTGAACCTCACACTACCGGCTCATGATCCCTTCGCAAGCCTCGATCAACGCCGCCGCCAGTTCCCGTGCATAACCGGGCAACTGGTTGCGTGCATGCAGGGCCACCTCCACCGGCGCGACCGGGGCGAAGCCTTCGGCCTCGCCCAGTTCGCGATGCGCGGCCGTGATCAACCGGCGCGGCAACAGGGTCAGGCCCAGGCCACCTTCGGCTGCGGCGCTGACTCCAGGCAGGCTGCTGCTGACATAGGCGATACGCCAGGGCTTGCCCATGGCATCCAGCGCGTGGGTCATCTCCAGGCGATACAGACCGTTGGGCGGGAACACCGCTAGTGGCACCGGATTGCGCGCCAGCACCGGGCGCGCGCGGCTGTCGAGCCAGGCGACCGGCTCGGCCCAACTGGCCAGCCCTTTGGCACTGCCGGCGCGCTGCTTGATCAACGCCAGGTCCAGCTCACCCGCGTTGAACGCGCGCCATACGTCATGACTCAGGCCACTGGTGATCTCCAGGCGAATGCCCGGATGCGCATCGGCAAAATCGGCCAGGTAGGGTGTCAGGCTGTTGGCGGCGAAATCATCCGGCACGCCGAGGCGTACCTCGCCTTCCACCGCGCTCTGCCCCAGAGCGAGCATCGCCTCGTCCATCAGCGCGACGATGCGGTTGGCATAACCGAGCAGGCGTTCGCCTTCGGTGGTGGTCACCACGTAGCGGCCGCTGCGGTCGAGCAGCTCGGCGCCGAGCTGCTCCTCCAGGCGCCGCACCTGCTGGCTGACGGTGGACTGAGTCAGGTGCAGGCTGGCCGCAGCGCGGGTGAAGCCGCCGGTCTGCACCACGGCGAGAAAACTGCGTAACAGCACCGGATCGAGCATCGCGCCACCCATCATGAAATCCACTGACAGGCATTCTACTATTTAATTTCCGAATCCAGCCGCGAATTCCTATAGTGCCTGGGAGTCCTTTTTTGCGCCGGGATCGATCCCTGCGCCATCCACCCGCCGAGGCATCTCTCGATGAGCAAAACGCCCTACTACTACGCCCCGCATGGCGGCCATCCTGGTCAGGATCAGTTACTGACCGACCGCGCCATGTTCACCGAAGCCTACGCCGTGATTCCCAAGGGCGTGATGCGTGACATCGTCACCAGCCACCTGCCGTTCTGGGACAACATGCGCATGTGGGTCATCGCCCGCCCGCTGACCGGCTTTGCCGAAACCTTCTCGCAGTACATCGTGGAAGTCGGCCCTAACGGCGGCAGCGAAAAACCTGAGCTGGACCCGAGCGCCGAAGGCGTGATCTTCGTCGTCGAAGGCACCTGCGACCTGACCCTGAACGGCACCCAGCACGCCCTGCGTCCGGGCAGCTACGCCTTCATTCCGCCAGAAAGCGATTGGTCGCTGCGCAACAACGGCAGCGAAGCCGTGCGTTTCCACTGGTTGCGCAAGGCCTACCAGCCGGTTGAGGGCGTGCCCTACCCGGAAGCCTTCGTCACCCACGAGCAGGACATCGAGCCGATCGTCATGCCCGGCACCGAAGGCCGCTGGAGCACCACGCGCTTCGTAGAGATCAGCGACATGCGTCATGACATGCACGTCAACATCGTCAACTTCGAACCAGGCGGCGTGATTCCCTTCGCCGAAACCCACGTCATGGAACACGGCCTGTACGTGCTCGAAGGCAAGGCGGTGTATCGCCTGAACCAGGACTGGGTCGAAGTCGAAGCCGGCGACTTCATGTGGCTGCGCGCCTTCTGCCCGCAGGCCTGCTACGCCGGCGGCCCGAGCCGCTTCCGCTACCTGCTGTACAAGGATGTGAACCGTCAGATGCCGCTGACCTTGGGCGGCCTCAAGCGCTAGGTCACTCCTCCCGCGTAGGGCGGGTGTAACCCGCCGGTTCGGCAATGGTGGCGGGTTGCACCCGCCCTACGCGAAAACCTCCGCCCTCGCCCCAATGAAAAAGGCCATCCCCTCGGGGATGGCCTTTTTATTTTAAGACATCTATCAGCTATGGCGGATCAGGTGATCGAAGGCGGACAGCGATGCCTTCGAGCCTTCGCCCATGGCGATGACGATTTGCTTGTACGGCACGGTGGTTACGTCGCCAGCAGCGAACACGCCCGGGATGTTGGTCGCGCCCTTGGCATCGACGACAATCTCACCGAAGCGGCTCAGCTCGACGCTACCCTTGAGCCAGTCGCTGTTGGGCAGCAGACCGATTTGCACGAAGATGCCTTCCAGCTCGACGGTGTGCAGCTCCTCGGAGGTGCGGTCCTTGTAGACCAGGCCGTTGACCTTCTGGCCATCGCCCGTCACCTCGGTGGTCTGCGCGCTCTTGATCACAGTGACGTTCGGCAGGCTGTAGAGCTTCTTCTGCAGTACGGCGTCAGCACGCAGGGTGTCGGCGAATTCCAGCAGGGTCACGTGAGCGACCAGGCCGGCCAGGTCGATGGCCGCTTCGACGCCGGAGTTACCGCCGCCGATCACCGCCACGCGCTTGCCCTTGAACAGCGGGCCATCGCAGTGCGGGCAGAAGCACACGCCCTTGGCCTTGTATTCCTGCTCCCCAGGCACGCCCATCTCGCGCCAGCGCGCACCGGTGGAAAGGATGACGGTCTTGGCCTTGAGCGAGGCGCCGTTCTCGAACTGCACTTCGTGCAGGCCGCCTTCGCTGCTGGCTGGCACCAGCGCCGACGCACGCTGCAGATTCATCACGTCGACGTCGTATTCCTTGACGTGTTCTTCCAGCGCACGCACCAGTTTCGGGCCTTCGGTCTCCTTCACCGAGATGAAGTTCTCGATGGCCATGGTGTCCAGCACCTGGCCACCGAAGCGCTCGGCGGCAATGGCGGTGCGGATGCCCTTGCGCGCAGCGTAGATGGCAGCTGCGGCACCGGCCGGGCCACCACCTACCACCAGCACGTCGAAGGCTTCCTTGGCAGTCATCTTCTCGGCATCGCGGTTGGCGGCGCCGGTATCGATCTTGGCGAGGATTTCCTTCACATCCATGCGGCCGGAAGCGAAAACCTCACCGTTCAGGTAGATGCTCGGCACGGCCATGATCTGGCGACGCTCAACTTCTTCCTGGAACAGCGCACCGTCGATGGAGACGTTGCGGATATTGGGGTTGAGCACGGCCATCAGGTTCAGCGCCTGAACCACGTCCGGGCAGTTCTGGCAGGAGAGCGAGAAGTAGGTCTCGAACTCGAACTTGCCTTCGATGCTCTTGATCTGCGCGATGGTGTCGGCGTCCAGCTTGGACGGATGGCCGCCCACCTGCAGCAGCGCCAGCACCAACGAGGTGAACTCGTGGCCCATGGGGATGCCGGCAAAGGTCAGGCCGATATCCGCACCGGGGCGCACCAGCGAGAACGACGGGCGGCGGGCATCGCTGCCATTGGTCTTCAGGGTGATCTTGTCGGTCAGGCCGACGATGTCTTGCAGAAGCCCGAGCAGTTCCTGGGATTTTTCGCCGTCATCGAGGGACGCGACGATCTCGAACGGCTGGGTGACCTTTTCCAGGTAGGCCTTCAACTGGGCTTTAAGATTGGCGTCCAACATGGCGGAAATTCCTCAAATACGAAAATTCGGGCAATAAAATGCCCGGACGGATCGCGCCCGGGCATCGGGCACCACAAGGGCCGGTTAATGGCCCAAACAGCGCAGATTGGTTCCTCCCCAACCCGCAAAGGCTGGGAAGGTGTTGGCAGTTTAGATCTTGCCAACCAGGTCCAGCGAAGGAGCCAGAGTCTTCTCGCCTTCTTTCCACTTGGCCGGGCAAACTTCGCCCGGGTGAGCGGCGGTGTACTGGGCAGCTTTCAGCTTGCGCAGGGTCTCGCCGACGTCACGAGCGATTTCGTTGGAGTGGATTTCCAGGGTCTTGATCTGACCTTCCGGGTTGATGATGAAGGTGCCGCGCAGAGCCAGGCCTTCTTCAGCGATGTGTACGCCGAAAGCGTTGGTCAGCTGGTGGGTCGGATCACCGATCAGCGGGAACTGAGCCTTGCCAACGGCCGGCGAAGTTTCATGCCATACCTTGTGCGAGAAATGGGTGTCGGTGGTCACGATGTAGACCTCGGCACCGGCCTTCTGGAACTCGGCGTAGTTGTTGGCGGCGTCTTCGATTTCGGTCGGGCAGTTGAAGGTGAAGGCAGCCGGCATGAAGATCAGCACGGACCACTTGCCCTGCAGGCTCTGATCGGTGACTTCGATGAACTCGCCGTTGTGGAACGCATTGACCTTGAACGGCTGAACCTGAGTATTGATGAGGGACATCTCTGACTCCTTCTGAGTTTTGGGTGAGGGTTGAAAGCTACGGTCGCTATATTAGCCACCTAACAGAAAAAAGCTTATTGATTACGGGCATGATATCGATTGAATGCACCAATCGATGGCTCAGCCCGCGCCACATGCGGGCTGCAGCCCTGATTCAGACCAGGCTGGGATCAATCAGCAGTGCAAGTTTACCTGCGACCTGGTTACCAGCGAGCGTCTCGAACGCCGCCTCATGCTCTTGGATCGCAAAACTGCGCTCCAGTTGCGGCTTTAACCGGCCTTCGCCGAACAGCGGCCACACCTGCTGCTGCAGATCGTGCAGAAGATCGGCCTTGAACTGATCGTCGCGGTTGCGCAGGGTCGAACCGGTCAACTGGATGCGCTTGCCCAGCACCTGAGCCAGGTCCAGCTTGGCCTCGCGCCCGCCCATCAGGCCGATGTTGATCCAGCGACCGTCCCGCGCCAACAACTCCAGATTAAGCGACGCATACTGCCCACCGACCGGATCGAGAATCACATCGAACGGCCCGAAATCACGCAAGGCCTGCAGATCTTCGCCACGCAAGGCACCACCCTGCGCACCCAGCGCTTCGCAGTAGGCCAATCGCTCGGCTGAGCCGACGCTGACCCAGCACGGGCTACCGAACGCCTTGCACAGCTGGATGGCAGCCGAACCGACGCCACTGGCGCCAGCATGCAGCAGGACTTTTTCCCCGGGGCGCAGAGCGCCGAGCTGGAACAGATTGAGCCAGGCCGTGGCGTACACCTCCGGCACCACGGCAGCCTCGATCAGAGTCAAACCCTCAGGCACCGGCATGGCGTGGCGTGCATCGAGCACCACTTCCTCGGCCATACCTCCACCGGCAAGCAGGCAGCAGACGCGATCGCCCACCTGCCAGGCGCTGCCAGCACCCACTTCGACAATCACCCCGGAGCACTCCAGGCCCAGCGCCTGGCTGGCACCCGGTGGCGGCGGATAGAGCCCGGCACGCTGCAACAGATCGGCCCGGTTAAGCCCAGCGGCCGCCACCTTCACCCGGATCTGCCCTGCATCACAGCTCTGTGCCGGTTGTTCCAGCCACTCTGCACGCCCTTCGACGCCTTGCAATGCCTTCATGCTGCCTCCATAGTGCAAGTGAACCAAGCCCAGCGCTGACCGCCGGGCTTTCGCCTAGCGCCAACGGAACCTGGCGCCCTCAAATACGGCCTAATATGCGTTATCACCTGCCACTACGTCGAATCAGCATGAAGCGCTCCCTTGCAAGCACCGCCCTCGCCCTCGTTCTCGGCCTCAGTGCCCTGCCGCTGGCGGCCAAGACCACCACAGCGACCAGTTGGGACTACCTGCAACCGGATCGCGAGCAGGTGATCGCCAGCCTCAACGTAGTGGAGCTGCTGCGCCGCCACCACTACAACAAGCCGCCGCTCAACGACGAACGCTCGGTTCAGATCTACGATAACTACCTGAAGTTGCTCGATCCGTCCCGCAGCTATTTCACTGCGGCCGATATCGCCGAATTCAACCAGTGGCGCACCAAGTTCGATGACCTGCTGAAAAGCGGCGAGCTCGAACCGGGCTTCACCATCTATCGCCGTCACCTTACCCGCCTGGAAGAGCGCCTGAACTTCGCCCTGGCCGAGTTGGGCAAAGGCGTCGACAAGATCGATTTCACGGTGGATGAAGAGCTGCAGGTCGACCGCGAGAAAGCTCCTTGGGCCAAGGATCGTGCCGAACTCGACGACCTCTGGCGCAAACGCGTCAAGGACGAAGTGCTGCGCCTGAAGATCGCCGGCAAGGAAACCAAGGACATCCAAGAACTGCTGACCAAGCGCTACAAGAACCAGTTGGCGCGCCTCAAGCAGACCCGCGGCGAGGACGTGTTCCAGGCCTACATCAACGCCTTCGCCACCACCTACGACCCGCACACCACCTATCTGTCGCCGGATAACGCAGAAAACTTCGACATCAACATGAGCCTCTCGCTGGAAGGCATTGGTGCCGTCCTGCAGAGCGACAACGAGCACGTCAAGGTGGTGCGCCTGGTGCCTGCCGGCCCGGCCGAGAAGAGCAAGCAGATCGCACCGGCTGACAAGATCGTTGGCGTCGCCCAGGGCAATGATGAAATGGTCGACGTGATCGGCTGGCGCCTGGACGAAGTGGTCAAGCTGATTCGTGGCCCGAAAGGCTCCACCGTGCGCCTGGAAGTTATTCCTGCCAGCAACGCGCCGAGCGACCAGAGTAGCAAGGTGGTCACCATCACCCGCGAAGCGGTCAAGCTGGAAGAGCAAGCCGCCAAGAAAAAGGTCCTGGAACTCAAGCACGATGGCCGCGATTACAAGCTCGGCGTGATCGAACTGCCGGCCTTCTATCTCGACTTCAAGGCCTTCCGCGCAGGCGACCCGAACTACAAGAGCACCACCCGTGACGTCAAACGCCTGCTCGACGAGCTGCAGGCCGAGAAGGTCGACGGCGTGGTCATCGACCTACGCAATAATGGCGGCGGCTCGCTGCAGGAAGCCACCGAGCTGACCAGCCTGTTCATCGAACAAGGCCCCACCGTACTTGTGCGCAACGCCGACGGTCGCGTCGACGTGCTCGCCGACGAGAACAAGGGCATCTACTACAACGGTCCGCTGGCGGTGCTGGTCAACCGCCTGTCCGCGTCGGCCTCGGAGATCTTCGCCGGTGCCATGCAGGACTACCATCGCGCGCTGATCCTCGGCGGCCAGACCTTCGGCAAGGGCACGGTGCAAACCATTCAGCCGCTCAACCATGGCGAACTGAAACTGACCCTGGCCAAGTTCTATCGCGTCTCCGGCCAGAGCACCCAGCATCAGGGCGTGATTCCCGACATCCTCTACCCGGACGTCATGGACACCAAGGACATCGGCGAAAGCGCCCTGCCCGCCGCCCTACCGTGGGACAGCATCCGCCCGGCGATCAAGCCCGAGCTGGACCCGATCAAGCCGTTCCTGACCGAACTGAAGGCTCGCCATGATCAGCGCACGGCCAAGGACCCGGACTTCGTCTTCACTCGCGACCGCCTGACCCTGGCCAAGAAGCTGATGGAGGAGAAAACCGTCAGCCTCAACGAGCAGACCCGACGTGCTCGCCAGGCCGAAGTCGAAGCCAAGCAACTCGCCCTGGAGAACAACCGCCGCCAGGCCAAGGGCGAAGAGCCGCTCAAGGAACTGGAGAAAGAAGACGAGGACGCGCTGCCGCTGGCTGACGAGAAGAGCACGCCGGAAGACGATGCCTACCTTTCGGAGTCCGGACGCATCCTGCTCGACTACCTGGGGTTGAACCCATCGCTGGCGCTGCATTGAGGCGATTCTACGAACGTCATCAAATCGTCATCGAACTGTCGTGAAATGCAGGGGCCGGTTAGAAACCGGCCCCTTCGTTTTCCGGCAGATCGAGAACACCATGACCGTCACCGAGCAGTTGAGCGCACTGGGTAACATCCTCGCTCACGGCGACCTCAGCAGCCTGTTCCAACCCATCGTCTCGCTGTCCGAACAGCGCATTCTCGGCTACGAGGCACTGACTCGCGGCCCATCCAACAGTCCACTGCATTCACCTTTGACGCTGTTCGCTGTGGCCCGCCACGCAGGCCGCCTGAGCGAACTGGAAATGGCCTGCCGCAAGAGCGCCTGCAAAGGCTTCAGCGCCCTGGGCCTGGACGGCAAGCTGTTTCTCAACGTCTCGCCGGAATCGCTGCTCGACCCCGGTCACCAGCCCGGGCGCACCCTGAAACTGCTGCAGGCATTCGGCATCCCACCGAGCCAGGTGGTGATCGAACTCACCGAGCAGTCGCCCACCGAAGACTTCGCCCTGCTCGACAATGCGCTGCATCACTACCGCGCCATGGGGTTTTCCATCGCCCTGGATGATCTGGGCGCCGGCTATTCCAGCCTGCGCCTGTGGTCGGAGCTGCGCCCGGACTACGTGAAGATAGACCGTCACTTCATCGACGGCATCCACCTCGACACGGTGAAACGCGAGTTCGTCGGCTCCATTTTGAAAATGGCCGAAGCATCACGCGCACAGGTGATCGCCGAGGGCATCGAGCTGCCCGAAGAGCTGGCCGTACTGACGGAAATGGGCGTCGACCTGGTACAGGGCTACCTGCTCAGCAGGCCGCAGGAAAAGCCGCCGCGCGAGGCGCGCCAGCTGCTGCCCCAGATCCAGAGCAATCAGGCCAGCCTCAGCGAAGACAGCCATGACCTCAGCGCTCTGCTCAACGATCAGCTCGCAGTCGATCAACAAACCCCCATCGCCGAGGTGCTGGACGTCTTTCGCGCCCAGGCCAACCTCAACTCCCTGGCGGTGCTGGACGCCCATCGGCAGCCGGTCGGCATCGTCCACCGTCACTCGCTGTCCGAAGCGCTGCTCAAGCCATTCGCCACCGATCTGTTCGCGCGCAAACCCATAAGCCGTCTGATGAGCCAGGACTTTCTCGCTGTGGAGCTGACGCAGTCACTGCAGAAGGTCAGCCGCCTGCTCACCAGCCGTGCACGCCAGCGCATCGAGGAAGACTTCATCATCATCCAGAACGGCCGCTATCTGGGCCTGGGGCGGGTGATCGACGTGCTCAAGCTGATCACCGAGCAGAAACTCCAGCAGGCGCGTCACGCCAACCCGCTGACCCTGCTGCCAGGCAACGTGCCGATCCAGCAATGCCTGAGTCGCTTGCTGCAACAGCAGCGCGAAGCGGCGGTGTGCTACGTCGATATCGACAGCTTCAAGCCCTTCAACGATCTCTACGGCTATGCCAAGGGCGACGAGGTGCTGCTATGCCTGGCGCAGTGCCTGAACGAGCGAGTCGATCCGGCGCGCGACTTCGTCGGCCATATCGGCGGTGATGATTTCATGCTGGTGCTTGGCTCGACCGACTGGCGCGACAAGCTCGGCAAGCTGATCGAGGATTTTCAAAGTCAGTGCCGGCGCTTCTATCGCGAGGAGCATCTCCAGGCCGGCTGCTTCATCGCCCACAACCGCCAGGGCCAGCGCCAGGAATATGCGCTGCTGTCGCTTTCGATCGGCGTGGTGCACGTAAGAAAGACGGATTGCGCCCAACTCGATGCCTCGCGCCTGGCCGAACTGGCGTCCGAAGCCAAGCGCCAGGCCAAGGGCGTGCCTGGCTACAGCCTGCACATTCTGGAAGGCTCAGCGGCCTGAGCGGCTAGCCTCGTCCGCCATGGCGGCGTAGCGCTCGGCGGCCTGCGGGTCTGCTTCCAGGCCGGGAGCGCCCTCGCGGTAGAGCTGGCTCAGGCGCCCGGCCGCCAGGGGATGCCCGGCAGACGCTGCCATTTCCCACCAACGCACGGCCTGCACGGCATCCGGCACTTGCCGGGTGTCGCCCTGCATGGCCTGCACACCCAGTTGATAGGCGGCCTTGCCGTCTCCACCCTGGGCAGCCAGACGCAGCAGCCGCAGCCCCTCCTCGCGCGCGCCAAGGCCCTGGCCGCGAAATAGCAGGATATGACCATAGAAACTCTGCGCCGCGGTGTCGCCGAGGTTGGCCATACGTCCGTACTGGCCCTGCATCCATTGCCACAGACGCGGTTGACGCAGCGCCGCAGGCCAGTGGAAAAGGCGCCGAGCCAGCCAGTACCCCAGCCGCGCTCGGGCCTGCCAGAGCCACCTAGACATCGGCGGGATACTCGAATTCGAACACCCGCACCACCTCCGCCGCATGCCAGGACGCAGCGGCGACGCCATCGGAGGCCCCATTGAAACGCCCGAGGCGCGTCACGCAATCGAAGAACCCGGTGCGCGGCAGGCGACTGGCGCCCTGACTGATGACCAGTGCGCTGCGCAGCGGCCGCTCGGCGCGAGCATCCAGCGCAGCGAGGTGCTCCAAAGCGGCGGTCAGGGTTTGCATGGCCGGCGTCGGTAGATCGAGGCGCTCGATCAGCGCTCGATAAGTCAGGAGATGGCGCTGACGGCGGGCATCATCCAGCTCGGTCAGCAGTGCCTGCCAGTGTTGGCGACTGATGCGTACACTCAAGACCAGCCCTCCAGCCCCAGCTCCCAGGCAAGAGAACGCAGAATCGCTGCATCGGGCTGCCGTTCGCCGCTCTCGATCATGGCCAGATAATGGGGGCTGATGCCAACGCTTCGCGCCAGCGCTTCCGGGCTCAGGCCCTTCGCTTCGCGTAGCGCTTGCAACTGCGCGAGAGGCACGCGATTGGTTGCAGGCACCGGCGAAGGCTCAACGGTCGTGGCAACCTCCTGGCGCCCCGCAGCCTGCAACAGCGCCTGATAGTCCGACCAAGGCAGCACTGCGTATTCCGGTTCGCCGTCACGGGCAATGATTTGCACACTCATGAGTCTCTCCGTTGGAAAGCAGGGCCGACGGCCTCGACCCCTTCCTTGCATGCGGCCATCTTAACAGGCGTCTGCCGCCAGAGGCGTCATCCAAACGGGCCAGGTAGCGAGATGCGGCGTTTTTCGCCCTATCCACTCGAATCGGCAACCTGCCGAATGCGCGACCTTGAGAGTGCAAAACACGGGAGCGTCGGCCGCTCAGCGGATGCGAATAGAATCCGCAACGCGCGAACGGGTTATCAGGACTGCAGCGGATCGACCCGTTCGGCCGGCGGTAGCTGTTCGATGAGCGCCATGCGCTCCGGGCTCTGCTTGTCCCGCCACGCCCTGAAAGCCTCCAGCTCGCCATGCCAGGTGCGCATGACCCAGGCCAGCACGGCCAGGTCGTCGACGAAGCCGACGCCTACCAGCCAGTCGGGAATGGCATCGAGCGGAGCGATGAAGTACAGCAGCGCCGCCACCACCATCAGCAGGGCCTGACTGCTGATCTGCCGGTACTCGCCCTTGAACCAGGCCAGGCTGAGCGCACGCAGCAACTGCAGATCTTCCTTGAATGCGGCGAAGCGCTGTCCCTGCGGTGTGCGCTTGTCACCTAGCGCGCGCACGAGTTCGGGCAACTTGCCGTCGCGAAGAAATCGGGCGGCCAACGGCAGGTAACGCGTCAGTTTCCACGGGATTTTCATAGGCCTCCTCGGCGAGCCAGGTACTTTCTGGGCTTGCCTCGCTTATCCACCGAAGCTGTGGATAAATCTGTGCAAATTCTTTAGACAAGCTTATCAAAGCCCCGTGGCATGGGGTCTCGGCTTAGATCGGATATTTTTTATACAGCATATAAAATCCATGAAAATCAACAAGTTGCTGATTGACATGAGAAGCCCGCGTCTGTAGCGAAGGCTCTTCGGGAATTTTTCCCAGAATGTGCATAAGCGTAACACCCTGCCACCGTGCACCCTCTTTTTTGCCCTCGGAAACGACAACGCCCCGTCAAGACGGGGCGTTGTACGCAAGTACCAGGTGTTACTCTTCGGTCGGCTCGGCGGCCTGATCCTTGATGGCGATCAGCTCCAGATCGAACACCAATACCGAATTGGCCGGAATGGCCGGGGACGGACTCTGCTCACCGTAAGCCAGCTCGCTGGGGATGTACAGCTTGTACTTCTCGCCCACGTGCATCAGCTGCAGACCTTCGACCCAACCCGGGATCACGCCGCCAACCGGCAGATCGATGGGGCTGCCACGCGCTACGGAGCTGTCGAAGACGCTGCCATCGGTCAGCTTGCCTTCGTAGTGAACGGTCACCACGTCGCTTTCCTTCGGCTGCGCGCCGTCGGTCTTCTCGATCACTTCGTATTGCAGACCGGAAGCAGTGGTGACGACACCTTCACGCTTGCCGTTCTCTTCGAGGAATTTCTTGCCGGCTTCGGCAGCTTCCTTGTTCAGCGCCGTCATGCGCTCTTCAGCACGATTCTGCAGGAAGGAGAAGGCCTCGATCATGTCTTCATCCTTGATGCGCGGCTCCTTCTTCGCCAGCGCATCTTCGATCCCCTGGGCGACGGCCTTGGAATCCAGATCGTCCATGCCCTCTTCGGACAGGCTGCGACCCATGTTCAGGCCAATACCGTAGGAAGCTTTCTGCGCCGGGCTGTTGAGTTCGACTTCGCTGGTTTGCGAATCGCAACCGGCGAGCACCAGGCCCACCAGGGCAACCGCCGCCGCCAAACGATGCTGTTTCATGCTTGTTCCTTGTAGATGCGCCCGAAGGCCGTCGTGTGAAAGCGCGAGCTTAGCAGTACGCCGCGATCACTGGCTACGGCATAGGAGCCGTACAATGCGCATAAGTTCAAGCAAACAAAGGATTTTTTGAGGTTTTCGGCGAATGCCGAAGCGTTGTCACAGGAGGGGATGAAGCGAGGAAAAGAATGGCGCAGCGGACGGGACTCGAACCCGCGACCCCCGGCGTGACAGGCCGGTATTCTAACCGACTGAACTACCGCTGCGCGTAACTGCGAGATTGGTGGGTGGTGACGGGATCGAACCGCCGACCCTCTGCTTGTAAGGCAGATGCTCTCCCGGCTGAGCTAACCACCCCATTCACTCTCGAAGTGGGGCGCATTCTAGAGAGCGATTCGGACCTTGGCAAGCCCTCTTCATAAAAAAATTTATCGCCGCAGCAAGAACTTAGGCAGCACCGGCGAATTTCCTCGACGGTTCGTTGTCAGGGTTGGCCTGAGCACGCCAGCGGAGAATAATGCGCGCTCTGTGCCGGCGGACCGGTCAGCCTACCGCTGCTCGCCCGCCACCTTCATCCGTCGCTGCGCGCCGGTTTTCCCCAGGTGAAAGCCAACAGATGGCGCCGCCTCGCGACTTACATCATCAATGGAGAGTCACCCGCTCATGTGGTTTCGTAACCTGCTGGTCTACCGCCTCACCCAGGACATCCCTTTCGACGCCGAAGCGCTGGAGACCGCACTGGCCAGCAAACCGGCCCGTCCCTGCGCCAGCCAGGAACTGACCACTTACGGTTTCACCGCCCCCTTCGGCAAGGGCGCCGATGCCCCGCTGGTGCACGTCAGCGGCGACTTCCTGCTGATCGGCGCGCGCAAGGAAGAACGCATCCTGCCGGGCTCGGTGGTGCGCGACGCGCTGAAGGAAAAGGTCGACGAAATCGAAAACACGCAGATGCGCAAGGTCTACAAGAAAGAGCGCGACCAGATCAAAGACGAGATCGTCCAGGCCTTCCTGCCGCGCGCCTTCATCCGTAAATCCGGCACCTTCGCTGCCATCGCGCCGAAGCAGGGTCTGATTCTGGTCGACAGCGCCAGCGCCAAGAAGGCCGAAGACCTGCTCTCCACCCTGCGCGAGGCCATTGGCTCGCTGCCGGTACGCCCGTTGTCGGTGAAGATCGCACCGACCGCCACACTCACCGACTGGCTGAAGAACCAGAGCGCTGCCGAAGGTTTCTTCGTGCTCGATGAGTGCGAGCTGCGTGACACCCATGAGGACGGAGGCGTGGTGCGCTGTAAGCGCCAGGACCTGACCAGCGAGGAAATCCAGCTGCACCTGTCCACTGGCAAACAGGTTACTCAACTGTCGCTGGCCTGGCAGGACAAGCTGTCCTTCGTGCTCGATGACAAGCTGACCATCAAGCGCCTGCGTTTCGAAGATGTGCTGCAGGAACAGGCCGAGCAGGACGGCGGCGACGACGCTCTGGCTCAGCAGGACGCCAGCTTCGTCCTGATGATGATGACTCTGGTGGAATTTCTGCCGGAGCTGTTCACCGCACTGGGCGGCGAAGAGATTCCGCAGGGTATCTGAAACGGTCGAAAGCAGGACGCAGCTCAGTAGGAGCGGCGCCCCGCCGCGAATCAGGGCGGGACACGCTTAGATGAAGCTCCGCCCCGAGGCGGGGCTCCTACAAAGAGCGGCTTTGCAGGCCTCGTCGGCGCCCGGCGAGTAGCCCGGATGCAATCCGGGGCTCTTGCACCAGCGATTCCCGGATTTCATCCGGGCTACTGGCGCCTGCCTCAGACCAGCGACTCGAGGCTCTCGGTAAAGGCACTGGCGCCCTGCTCCGCCGTGCTGAAGTTATGACGCATGAAGGCGAACAGCTCACGCCCGCAGCCCATTGTCGGAGCCGGCCTGGGCGCTGACTCACGCGCGGCGAACTCGGTCTCGTCGGCCTGCAGCACCAACTGCCCGCTTTGACCATCGACACGTATCAGGTCGCCGTCGCGCACCCGCGCCAGCGGCCCGCCATCGAAGGCCTCCGGGCAGACATGGATAGCCGCCGGGATCTTGCCCGAGGCGCCGGACATACGCCCATCGGTGACCAGTGCCACCTTGAAACCACGATCCTGCAGCACACCCAGATAAGGGGTCATCTTGTGCAGCTCGGGCATGCCGTTGCTGCGTGGGCCCTGGAAACGCACCACGGCGACGAAATCGCGCTCCAGCTTGCCGGCCTTGAACGCCTCGACCAGCTCCAGCTGATCCTCGAACACCAGCGCCGGCGCTTCGACTACCTGATGCTCGGGTGCCACGGCGGACACTTTCATCACGCCACGGCCAAGATTGCCCTGCATCAGACGCAGCCCACCTTCGGCCGAGAACGGCCGTGCCACCGGACGCAGCACACTCTCCTCCAAGCTCTCGGTCGGCCCATCGCGCCAGACCAGCTTGCCATCCTCGAGGAAAGGCTCCTGGGTGTAGCGCGACAAACCGCGCCCGGCCACGGTGTTGACCTCTTCATGCAACAGCCCGGCATCAAGCAACTGACGAATCAGAAAGGCCATGCCGCCGGCGGCCTGGAAGTGATTGATGTCGGCCTTGCCGTTGGGATAGACGTGGGCCAGGGTCGGCACCACCTCGGACAGATCAGCCATGTCCTGCCAGGTCAGCAGAATGCCGGCAGCGCGGGCGATGGCCGGCATGTGCAGTGTATGGTTGGTCGAGCCGCCCGTGGCGTGCAGGGCGACGATGGAATTGACCAGGCAGCGCTCGTCGACGATCTCGCCGATGGGCATGAAACTCCCGCTCTGCTTGGTCAGGCGTGTCACCTGCTGCGCAGCCTCGCGGGTCAGCGCCTCGCGCAGCGGCGTGCCCGGATTGATGAACGAGGCGCCCGGCAGATGCAGGCCCATCACCTCCATCAGCAACTGGTTGGTATTGGCGGTGCCATAGAAGGTGCAAGTGCCCGGCCCGTGGTAAGCGGCCATTTCCGCTGCCAGCAGCTCGTCGCGGGTCGCCTTGCCTTCGGCGTAGCGCTGACGCACATCGGCCTTCTCCTTGTTGGACAGGCCCGAGGTCATCGGCCCGGCCGGCACGAACAGCGATGGCAGGTGACCGAAACGCAGTGCGCCCATCATCAGCCCTGGCACGATCTTGTCGCACACACCCAGGTACAGCGCAGCATCGAACATGTTGTGCGACAGCGCCACGGCCGTGGACATGGCGATCACCTCGCGGCTGGCAATGCCCAGCTCCATGCCCGGTTCGCCCTGGGTGACGCCATCGCACATGGCCGGCACGCCACCGGCGAACTGCCCTACTGAACCGAGTTCGCGCAGGGCCTGCTTGATCTGCTCGGGAAAGACCTCGTAAGGCTGATGCGCCGACAACATGTCGTTGTAAGCAGAAACGATGGCCACATTGGCCGCATCCAGCAGACGCAGGGTCTGCTTGTCGTCACCGCTGCAGCCGGCGACGCCGTGAGCGAAGTTGGCGCATTGCAGCTTGCCCCGCTGCGGGCCTTCGCTGGCAGCTGCACGGATCATCTCAAGGTAGCGCCGGCGCGTGGCGCGGCTGCGCTCGACAAGACGTTCGGTAACTTCGACAACGCGGGGATGCATGGGAAATCTCCAGGCTAGCTGCTAGCGTCT
Organism: Ectopseudomonas mendocina; assembly: GCF_016008875.1. GTDB lineage: Bacteria > Pseudomonadota > Gammaproteobacteria > Pseudomonadales > Pseudomonadaceae > Aquipseudomonas. Next base: position 269,940 of record NZ_JADTQG010000001.1, on the reverse strand, counting down.
GTTTGTATTTACAACAAAATATTGCCACCCGGCACGCTTGATTTCCATAGCCATGGGAATAATCTTGTAATTACAACAACAAATTAACGAGACCCTCACCATGACACTACGAATCGCCATCAATGGCTTCGGCCGTATCGGCCGCAACGTGCTACGCGCACTGTATACCCAGAATTATCGTCAGCACCTGCAAGTCGTGGCCATCAACGATCTGGGCGACAGCACGATCAATGCGCACCTCCTGCAATATGACAGCGTCCACGGCCATTTCCCCGAAGAAGTGAAAGTCGACGGCGAAAGCCTGTGGATAAAGGGTGATTGCATCGCCGTCAGCGCCATTCGCAATCCGGCCGAGCTGCCCTGGAAGACCCATCAGGTCGATGTGGTACTCGAATGCACCGGGCTATTCACCGATCGGGAAAAGGCCGCCGCGCATCTCGCCGCCGGGGCGCGCAAGGTATTGATCTCCGCGCCTGCCAAAGGCGCCGATGCCACCGTGGTGTACGGCGTCAACGAACAGGTGCTGACGCCGGACATGCAGGTCATCTCCAACGCCTCCTGCACCACCAACTGCCTCGCGCCTGTGGCGCAGGTGCTGCAGCGCGAGCTGGGTATCGAACAGGGGCTGATGACCACCATCCACGCCTACACCAACGACCAGAATCTGTCCGACGTCTACCACAGCGACCTGTACCGCGCGCGCTCGGCGACCCAGTCGATGATCCCAACCAAGACCGGTGCGGCCGAGGCGGTCGGCCTGGTGCTGCCGGAGCTGGCCGGCAAGCTCACTGGCATGGCGGTACGCGTACCGGTGATCAACGTGTCACTGGTTGACCTGACCCTGCAGGTCAAACGCGAAACCACCGCAGAGGAAGTCAACGCCCTGCTCAAGGCGGCCAGCGAGCAATCCTCGGTGCTGGGTTACAACGTGCTGCCGCTGGTGTCCTGCGACTTCAACCACAACCCGTTGTCATCGATCTTCGACGCCAACCACACCAAGGTCAGCGGCAAGCTGCTCAAGGTGATGGCCTGGTATGACAACGAGTGGGGCTTCTCCAACCGTATGCTGGACAACTGCCTGGTGCTGGCCCGCTTGAACTGAACAGGAGGCTCGATGAGCCGTATCAGCTTTACCCGCGCCCAACTGCCGGCGCGCAAGCGCATCGCCCTGGTGGCGCATGATCACTGCAAGGGCTTCCTGCTCGACTGGTGCGAACGTCAGCGCGACAAGCTCGCGCGCCATGAGCTGGTGGCCACCGGCACCACCGGCCTGCTTCTGAGCAAACGTCTGGATTTACCGGTGGAGAGCATGATCAGCGGCCCGCTGGGCGGCGACCAGCAGATCGGCGCGCGCATCGCCGAACAGCGCGTGGACATACTGGTGTTCTTCTGGGACCCGTTCGAGCCGCAGCCACACGATCCGGACATCAAGGCCCTGTTGCGCGTCGCTGCAGTGTGGAACATCCCCGTGGCGTGCAACGAAAGCAGCGCCGACTACCTGCTCAGCAGCAGCCTGCTGGAACAGCAGCACGAGTACCGCATTCCCGATTACCAGACTTATCTAGCTGCGCGCGGCTAGCAGGCCATTGAAAAACTACCTGCGTTGGCAATACTGCGTTAAAACCGGCCTCAAAATGCTCATTTACAGCTCGTAAACTGCGCTTTTTCGGCCGCTTTTGCCTTGTCTTGCCTGCCTCGCCGACGTTTTTCAACGGCCTGCTAAAAATCCACCTTGCCCCGCCCCGCCTTGATCGCACCGCGCTTGCTCTTGCCGTCCAGACGGCGCTTCTTCGACCCGAGGGTCGGCTTGGTCGGGCGGCGCTTCTTTTCCACCTTGCCAGCGGTGCGAATCAGCTCGGCTAGGCGCTCGAAGGCATCGGCGCGATTCTGCTCCTGGGTGCGGTACTGCTGCGCCTTGATCACCACCACGCCGTCAGCGGTGATGCGACTATCGGCAAACGCCAACAGGCGCTCCTTGTAGAACGGAGGCAGCGACGAGGCCTGGCTGTCGAAGCGCAGGTGCACGGCGCTGGACACCTTGTTGACGTTCTGCCCGCCGGCCCCTTGGGCACGGATGGCGGTCAGCTCGATTTCCTCATCGGGGATATGAACACTGTTGGAAACGATCAGCATGGGTAAAATTTCTTGAGGCTCATGGTCATCAGGATACCCGCCATAGCTGTAATCTTTGCTTGAAATTTCCCCACGGCATTCGTCGGGCGCCTCGGCTAACGTAGCGGCCTGTCTTTTTCCGGAAGCACGCGATGGACTCAATAACCCAGGCGGTACTCGGCGCCAGCATCCAGGGCGCGCTGCTCGGCCGCTGGCAGGGGCGCAAAGCCCTGCTCTATGGCGCCACGCTGGCTACCCTTCCCGACCTGGACGTGGTCATGGACTACAGCGATGCCGTGGCCAACATGACCTACCACCGCGGCTTCAGCCATTCGCTGTTCGTTCTGAGCGGCCTGGCGCTGCTGCTGACCTGGCTGGCCAGGCGTTTTCGGCCTCACCCAGGTTATTCGGCCAATCGCCTGTTACTAACGCTATGGCTGGTGCTGATCACTCACCCCTTGCTGGACGCCTTCACCAGCTACGGCACCCAGCTGTTCTGGCCGCTGATGCCAACGCCTACGGCCTGGTCCAGCCTGTTCATCATCGACCCGCTGTACAGCGTGCCGTTGCTCGCCGCGGTGGTGATCAGCCTGTTTACCGGGCTGCGCGAACAGAGCTGGCGCGTACCGGCCGTGGCGCTAGCGGTGTCGACGCTGTACATCGGCTTCAGCCTGGCCGGCAAGTTCATGGCCGAGCAGCGCGTGGAGCGTGAGCTGGCGCGCCAGGGCATTCAGGCCGAACAACTGTTCATCACCCCAACGCCGTTCAACACCCTGCTGTGGCGAGTGATCGTGCTGGACGGCGAGGACTATCACGAAGCCCTGACCGGCTGGTTCGATGACCAGCCCCCGCAACTGCAGCGCCTACCGCGCGGCACGCACCTGCGCGAACCATTGGCAGCCTCTCCGATGCACCAGCGCCTGGAGTGGTTCACCGGTGGCGTGCTGCGTTACGACCAGGTCGGTGATCGCCTGATCGTCACCGACCTGCGCCTGGGCATGACCGGTTTTCACCCTTTCCGCTTCGACTTCGCCCAGTTGCGCGAAGGCCAGTGGCAGGTGCACCCGCGCCTCGATCGCCTGCCTTTCGAACGCGGCGAAGTCGGGCACCTGACGCTGTTGTTCAAACGCATCTGGCAACCCGGACTGGAGGTTCCACTGCTCGCCTGGGCCAGCGAGTTGCAGAAACCACTTTTGACTGAGACTCGCTCGCACTAACAGCGGTACTATCAGCGTCCACTTATCTGGGCAGGACGCCTGCAATGCTGTTTCGCCGCTTCGAATCTCTGATCGACGTCTTCAAACCCAGCCCCGACGTCGCCCCGCCAGCCGGCATGCTGCGCTTCTACGGCCACTACCTGAAACAGGTGTGGCCGCTGATGGTCGCCGTGCTGATCATCGGCTTCTTCGCCGCCCTGATCGAGGTGGCGCTGTTCAGCTTCCTCGGCCAATTGATCGACATGGCTCAGACCAGCACGGACGCCAGCACCTTCTTCCAGGAGCACCAGAGCGAGTTGTCGTGGATGCTGCTGGTGGCGCTGATCATCCGCCCCATCGTGTTCGGCCTGCACAACCTGCTCACCCATCAGGCGGTGAATCCTGGTCTGACCAACCTGATTCGCTGGCAGAACCACCGCTACGTGCTCAAGCAAAGCCTGAGCTTCTTCCAGAACGATTTCGCCGGGCGCGTCGCCCAGCGCGTGATGCAGACCGGCCCCTCGCTGCGCGACTCGGCCATGCAGGTGATCGACGCGCTGTGGCACGTGGTGGTCTATGCCGGCAGCGCGCTATACCTGTTCGCCGCCGCCGACCTGCGCCTGGTGGTGCCGCTGGCCCTGTGGATCGTCGGTTACAGCGCGGCCCTGTGGTACTTCGTACCGCGCATCAAGGCGCGCTCGGCCGCCGCCTCCTCGGCACGCTCCAAGGTCATGGGCCGGGTGGTGGACGGCTACAGCAACATCGCCACGCTCAAGCTGTTCGCCCACTCGCAGGAAGAAGAAGGCTACGCCCGCGAAGCCATGCAGGACCTGCTCGACAAATTCCGCCTGCAGTCGCGCACCATCACCGCGCTGGACTTTCTCATCACCTGCCTGAACGGCGTGCTGATCGTCGGCACCGGCGCGCTGGCGCTGTGGCTGTGGAGCCAGTCGCTGATCACCACCGGCGCAATTGCGCTGGCGCTGGGCCTGGTGATTCGCATCAACAACATGGCCGAATGGATCATGTGGGTCGTCAACGGCATCTTCGAGAACGTCGGCACCGTGCAGGACGGCATGCAGACCATCGTCCAGCCGCGCCAGGTGCTCGATCGCCCGGACGCCAAACCGATCAAGGTGCAACAAGGCGGCGTGCGCTTCGACGACATCCACTTCCACTACGGCAAGAAAGGCGGCGTGATCGCTGGTCTCAGCATCGATATTCGCCCCGGCGAGAAAATCGGCCTGGTCGGCCCCTCCGGTGCCGGCAAGTCGACCCTGGTCAACCTGCTGCTGCGCCTGTACGACCTGGAAAGCGGCGGCATCCTGATCGACGACCAGGACATCGCCACGGTGACCCAGGAAAGCCTGCGCGCCAACATTGGCGTGGTGACCCAGGACACCTCGCTGCTGCACCGCTCGATCCGCGACAACCTGCGCTACGGCAAGCCCAGCGCCAGCGACGACGAGCTATGGCAAGCGGTGCGCAAGGCGCGCGCCGATGCCTTCATCCCGACGCTGGACGACAGCCAGGGCGGCCGCGGCCTGGATGCGCAAGTGGGCGAGCGCGGCGTGAAGCTCTCCGGCGGCCAGCGCCAGCGCATCGCCATCGCCCGCGTGCTGCTCAAGGATGCGCCGATCCTGGTGCTGGACGAAGCCACCTCGGCGCTGGATTCGGAAGTAGAAGCGGCCATTCAGGAAAGCCTGGACAGCCTGATGGAAGGCAAGACGGTGATCGCCATCGCCCACCGCCTGTCGACCATTGCGCGGATGGATCGCCTCGTCGTGATCGACCAGGGCCAGGTCATCGAAACCGGCACCCATGCCGAACTGATCGCTCACGGCGGTTTGTATGCACGCTTGTGGCAGCATCAGACCGGAGGTTTCGTCGGGGTGGAGTGAGATTACGCGGTTGATCTGGGGGGCGGATTGTGGGAGCGGACTTGTCCGCGAAGCTTTTCTGCCAACCCATTCGCGGACAAATCCGCTCCCACAGGTTTTGTGCCTGAAAGGCCGAGATCCTAGCCCGGTGCAGTCCGGGCTACGGATCTATCCAGCTCACTCCGCTGCCGGCTTCTTGCGCTTGAGCGGGGCGCTGCCGTCGGCGCTGACCAGAGCCGATGGCTTGCCGGCCGGACGTGGGCCGCTCTTGCGCTTGGGCGCGGCGGCTTTCTTCGGGTCCTTCTTCTCGGCCTTTTTCTTCTTGCTGCCAGCGGCCTTGCCGGACGCCTTGAGGTTCTTCGGCCCCTGATAGACGCCCTTGAGTTCCTTGATGGTGCGACGCTCGAAACGCTGCTTGAGGTAGCGTTCGATGCTCGACATCAGGTTCCAGTCGGTATGGCAGATCAGCGATACCGCCAGGCCTTCGCCACCGGCGCGACCGGTACGCCCGATACGGTGCACGTATTCGTCGCCGGAGCGCGGCATATCGAAGTTGATCACCAGATCCAGCCCCTCGACATCCAGGCCGCGCGCCGCCACGTCGGTAGCGACCAGCACACGAACCGCGCCCTGACGCAGGCGGTCGATGGCTAGCTTGCGGTCCTTCTGGTCCTTCTCGCCGTGCAGCACGAAGGCCTTGACCCCGGCGGCGACCAACTTGCCGTAGAGGCGGTCGGCCTGCACCCGGGTGTTGCTGAAGACGATGGCCTTGTCGTAGGTCTCGTTGGCCAGCAGCCAGTCGACCAGCTGTTCCTTGTGATGGTTGTGGTCGGCGGTGATGATCTGCTGACGCGTGCCTTCGTTGAGCTGGCTGACGCTGTTGAGCATCAGGTGCTGCGGCTCTTTGAGCACCTTGGCGACCATCTCGCGCAGGCCGTTGCCACCCGTGGTGGCAGAGAACAGCAGGGTCTGGTGCGGGCCACAGGCTTCGGCCAGGCGCTGGGCGTCTTCGGCGAAACCCATGTCAAGCATGCGGTCGGCCTCGTCGAACACCAGCACCTCGACCTCATCGAGCGGCAGATTGCCGGCATTGGCATGCTCGATCAGACGCCCCGGCGTGCCGATGAGAATGTCGATCTTGCGCATCATCGCGGCCTGCACCTTGAAGTCCTCGCCGCCGGTGACCAGACCGGCCTTGAGGAAGGTGAACTGGGCGAAACGCTCGACTTCCTTGAGCGTCTGCTGCGCCAACTCGCGGGTCGGCAGCAGGATAAGCGCGCGAATGCTCAGGCGCTGCTTGGAGTTGCCGTCACCCAGCAGGCGATTGAGCAACGGCAGGACGAACGCGGCGGTCTTGCCGCTGCCGGTCTGAGCGATCACCCGCAGGTCCTTGCCCTCCAGCGCAGGCGGAATCGCTGCCGCCTGCACCGGTGTCGGCTCGACGAAGTTAAGCTCGGCCACAGCTTTCAGCAGGCGTTCATGCAGGGCGAATTGGGCAAACACGGGGGCACTACCTCGAAAAATCGACAAAACGGTGCATAGCCTAACGGTTTCCGGCGTCGGGGCCGAATTTCTTTGCATGCGGCTCACATTCAAGCGCCGACGGACGGCCGCCTGGTGGCGCCATCCGGGGGGAACGAACGGGAACCGAAGCGGCTAGCCTGATATCAAACTGCATCATCACCCAAGGAGTACTGCCATGCTTAGCAAACCCAAGGCAACCCTCAGCATTGGCCTGTGCATCCTGCTGGCTGCATCGCCGGTGCTGGCCAGCCCGCCACCCGGCAAAGGCAAGCCCGGCCATCAGCATGATGGCGGCGTGCAGATCGACCTGCGCGGCCCGAGCGTGGATATAGGCCAGGTGCGCATCGTGCTCGGTGAGAACCGCCAGTTGATCGGCCCCACTTCATCCCTGCCGCCAGGCGTGGCCAAGAACCTCGCGCGAGGCAAACCGCTGCCACCCGGCATCGCCAAGAACTTCGACAGCCGCCTGACTTCACGCCTGCCGTACTACGAGGGCTACGAATGGAAGCAGATAGGCCGCGACGTCGTATTGGTCGCCATCGCGACCGGAATCGTCTACGAAATCCTGCGCAACGTTCTGGACTGAGAGAGGCTTCCGACAAGCGGTGCGGCGCACGACGAACTTGTTTCAGCTGCGCCAATCCAACTCTCAGATAGCCTTCGAGGTGCATGATGAACCCGTCCCTGATCTACCACGTCACCTCCAGCCTCGATGGCTACATCGCGCGCCCCGATGGCCGCATCGACTGGTTCGACTCCTTGCTGCAGGCTGACGAGGAGTACAGCTTCCAGTACTTCTACTCGGGCATCGACGCCCTGCTGATGGGGCGGGTCACCTATGAAGCGCTGCTCCAGCGCGGCGGCCCCTGGCCCTACCCCGGCAAGCCCTGCGTGGTGCTGACGCGCCTCGCCCTGCCGCGTGCCAGCGATGAGATTCAGCTGACCCACTGCACTCCCGCCCAAGCCGTTGCGGCCTTGAACGAAGCCGGTTTTCAGCGCCTCTGGCTGGTCGGCGGCAGCCTGCTCGCCGGCAATTGCTACACCGCCGGGCTGATCGACGAGATGGTAATCAATCTGGTGCCACACCTGCTTGGCGCCGGCGTTCCGCTACTGGCCACCGGCATGGAACGCAGCCTGACGCTGAGCGAGCAGCGCCGCTTCAACAGCGGCACCCTGCAGCTGCACTATCAGGTGCAGAAGCAGGCCAGTGCAGTGACACCAATCCCCGCGCCGCGCATCAACGCGGCCTGACGCTCTCGCGCTGCTGCCTGTGCAGCAGCCGTGCGCTGTCCCATCCGACCAGCAGTACCGCCGCCCAGATCGGCAGGTAGGTCAGCCATTGCCCTGCATCGAAGGTCTCACCCAGCACCAGTAGCGCCACGCCGAACAAAAGTACCGGCTCGACATAGCTGAGAATGCCGAATAGTCCGAGAGGCAGCAGCCGGCTAGACGCCATGTAAGCGGCAAACGCCAGAGTGCCGATCAGGGCCATCAGCGGCACCAGCAACCACAGCTGCGGACGATCGACGAACGCACCGACGGGACCGTAGGCAATGATCAGCCAGATCGCCACCGGCGCCAGCATGAGCATCTCCAACACGAAGCCGGACAAAGCGTCCAGGCGCATCCAGCGGCGCAGCATGAAGTAAGGCGGGTAACCCAGGGCAGTGACCAGCGTCAGCCAGGAGAACGCCTGGGTTCGCCAAAGCTCGTGCAGTACACCGAGCATGGCGCAGGCCACCGCCAGCTGTTGCAGCGGGCGCAGGCGCTCGCCGTAGAAAAGTCGCCCGGTCAGCACCATGGCCAACGGCAGCAGGAAGTAGCCCATCGACACTTCCAGCATGTGCCCGGCCAGTGGCGCCCAGAGAAATAGCCCCCACTGCACGCCGATCAGCGCCGCCGCCAACGGGCAGGCAGCCCGCAACAGTGGCTCGCGGCGCAGGCGTACGAAGGTCTCGCGCAGCGAGCCCGTCTGCCGCGCCAGCAGCACCAGCAACAGGACAAAAGGAATCGACCAGAGCACGCGCTGCGCGAAGATCTGCACACCATCGAGCGGGCTCAGCCACTGCACATAGCCGGGCAGCAAGGCGAAAAGCATCGAGGCGGCAATCGACAGCGCAACGCCACGTCCGGACAGTTGCATCAGTGCACCTCGACAGGCGTGCGCCGTTCACGACCCAGGTTGACCAGCGGCAGCGAGGCGGCGATCACCGCGCCGCCGAGGGCCAGACGCAGCAGATCGGCGTCATGATTCCAGATCAGCAGGTTGACCAGCAGACCGGCCGGTACCAGCGCGTTGTTCATCACCGCCAGGGTGCCACCGTCCACCAGACTGGCGCCCTTGTTCCACCAGTACAAACCCAGGCCGGACGCCACAACTCCAAGCCACACCAGCACACCCCATTGCAGCGTAGAACCGGGCAGGCGTTCGCCGTTGCCCAGCACCAGGAAGGCCGGCAGCGCTATCAGCAACGCGCCCAGGTAGAAGAAACCAAAACGCCTGTACTGCGGCTCGCTCGAGGGATGCTTGAGCAACAGGTGCTTGTACAGCACTTGCCCGGCGGCGAAGGTGAAGTTGGCCACCTGCAGCAGCAGGAAACCCAGCAGGAAGCCGCTGCTGATGCCGTCGTAACGAATGACCCCGGCGCCCAGCACCGCCACCAGTGCCGCCGCCAGTGCCCAGGGGTTGAACCTGCGGTTCAGCGCATCCTCGATCAGCGTCACGTGCAGCGGCGTGAGGATGGTGAACAGCAGCACTTCCGGTACCGTCAGTACCGAAAAGCTCAGGTACAAGCAGACGTAGGTGATGCCGAACTGCAGGGCTCCGATCAGCAGCATGCCGCGCACGAACGCCGGGGCGTGGCCGCGCCAACGAGTCAGCGGCACGAACAGCAAACCGGCAATGACAATACGCGTCAGCACTGCAAAATAGCTGTCGACCCGACCGGCAAGGTATTCACCGATCAGGCTGAAGGAAAAGGCCCACAGCAGAGTCACTATCAGCAGATATCGCACAGCCACCTCCGAAGGAAGGCGGCGACCTTAGCGCGTTCCCCAGCGGCGGACAATCCGTGCTTCAGCGACTGCTGCTCGGCCAAATAAAAAAGCCGGCCCCTTCACGCGAAGCGACCGGCATAAATGCCTCCATTGAGGCACTCAGGAGAGAGTCAAAGCGGATCAGGCCACCTCAGCCAGCCTGGCCCTGGCCTGCGCCAGGCCTTTTTCGCTGAACTCGCCGCCCAGATTCAGGCCTTCGGCGTGAATGAACTGCACATCGTGGATACCGATGAAGGCCAGCGCCTGACGCAGGTAGGGTTCCTGATGATCCAGGCCGCTGCCGGCGTAAATGCCGCCGCGAGCGGTCAGCACGAATGCGCGTTTGCCGGTCAGCAGCCCCTGCGGGCCGGTTTCGGTGTATTTGAAGGTCACGCCGGCGCGCAGCACATGATCCAGCCAGGCCTTGAGGGTGCTGGGAATGGCGAAGTTGTACATCGGTGCAGCCAGCACCAGCACATCGGCGGCCAGCAGCTCATCGGTCAGCTGATTGGAGCGCGCCAGTGCGGCTTTTTCCGCCTCGCTCTGCTGTTCGCTCGGGGTCATCCAGCCACCCAGCAGCGTGGCATCGAGGTGCGGCACAGGCTCGGCCGCTAGGTCGCGAACCTGAATCTGGTCAGCCGGGTGCTCGGCCTGCCACTTGGCGATGAATTGCTGAGTCAGTTCGCGAGAGACCGAACCTTGCTGGCGGGCGCTGCTTTCAATTACGAGAACACGGGACATGTCTGAAGGCTCCATCGAAGTAGTTGAGAGTCGATGGAGCACAGGTTAGAGACGCATCATTCGATTAAAAAGCGTAAATATCCGCTTACATATATCGATGAATTTGATTTATCTGCAAGCCGCGTCTAGGCTTTCCTCACCTCAGCCCGCAGGTCAGGCTGATTCGCAGGCGAATCACGCTGCGGCTGAACTTCACCGTCATGTTGTTGCTAGCGCCTGGAGCCAGGACGGTACGCCGGGTACGCGGCGCCTCGGGGCCATTGCGGAACACCGCACTGCACTCGGCTTCGCTCTGACCATAGTTGTAGAGCATCAACGCCGCCATGTTGTGGTCGATATCCTGGGTGGTGGCTGAGACCTCGGCGCCGTTGAGCTGTTTTTCCACTTCGATGGGATAGGCATGGGCAGCCAGCGGAAGGAAGGCGAACAGCAAACAGATTATTTTTTTCATCGGTGCTCTCCAACATCGGTGAGCCAGTGTAACAGGCCGACTCAGGCAGGATGATGTGATGAAAGCTCCTCGCGTAACCCTGGATCAATGGCGCACGCTGCAAGCCGTGGTGGATCAGGGCGGCTTCGCCCAGGCCGCCGAAGTGCTGCACCGCTCGCAATCCTCGGTCAGCTATACCGTGGCGCGCATGCAGGAACAACTCGGCGTACCGCTGCTGCGCATCGACGGCCGCAAGGCCGTGCTCACCGAGGCCGGCGACGTGCTGCTGCGCCGCTCGCGGCAACTGGTCAAGCAGGCCAGCCAGCTGGAAGACCTGGCGCACCACATGGAGCAGGGCTGGGAAGCCGAAGTGCGCCTGGTGGTGGACGCCGCTTACCCCACCGCCAATATCGTCCGCGCCTTGACCGCCTTCATGCCGCAGAGCCGCGGTTGCCGCGTGCGCCTGCGCGAGGAAGTGCTGTCCGGGGTCGAGGAAGTACTGCTCGAAGGCACCGCCGACCTGGCCATCAGCGCGCTAAACATCACCGGTCACCTGGGTATCGAGCTGAATGAAGTGGAGTTCGTCGCCGTCGCCAACCCGGAGCACCCGCTGCACCGCCTGCAACGCGAGCTGAGCTTTCAGGATCTTGAAGGGCAGATGCAGGTCGTGACCCGTGACACGGGTCGCCTGCAACCGCGCGATGCCGGCTGGCTGGGCGCGGAGCAGCGCTGGACGGTCGGCAGCCTGCCCACTGCGCGCACATTCGTCAGCAGCGGCCTGGGCTTCGCCTGGCTGCCGCGCCACCTGATCGACCGGGAAATGCAGGAAGGCCTGCTCAAGCCATTGCCGCTGGCTCAGGGCGGCATCCGCAAACCACGCTTCTTCCTCTACAGCAACAAGGAGCGTGTGCTCGGCCCGGCCACGCAGATTCTCATCGAGCTGATCAAGAACTTCGACGCCGCCCCCCTGGACGCCGCCTTCGCCGCACCGCAGTCGAACCACTGAGAGCCCCTGCATGCCCTACTTCGACCACGATGGCTGCCAGCTGCACTACGAGGACTACGGCCAGGGTACGCCGCTGCTGCTGGTGCATGGCCTGGGTTCGAGCACGCGCGACTGGGAATACCAGATTCCCCCGCTCGCCCAGCACTATCGGGTGATTGCCCTCGACGTACGCGGTCACGGCCGTTCGGACAAGCCGCGCGGCGCCTATCGCATCGCCGATTTCGCCGATGACGTGGCGGCGCTGATCGAATACCTGCAATTGCCCCCCGTGCACCTGGTGGGCATCTCCATGGGCGGCATGATCGGCTTTCAGCTTGGCGTCGACCGCCCCGAACTGCTGCGCAGCCTGACCATCGTCAACAGCGGGCCCGAGGTCAAGGCGAAAAGCCCGCGTGACTGGCTGGAAATCGCCAAGCGCTGGACGCTATCGCGCCTGCTCAGCCTGGAGACCATCGCCAAGGCACTGGCCAAGCTGCTGTTTCCCAAACCCAAGCAGGCAGAGCTGCGGCGCAAGGTCGAAGAACGCTGGCCGCAGAACGACAAGCGCGCCTATCTCGCCAGCCTCGACGCCATCATCGGCTGGGGCGTACGGGAACGCCTCGAACGCATCACCTGTCCTACCCTGGTCATCACCGCCGACCGCGACTACACGCCAGTTGAACGCAAACGTGAATACGTGGCAGAAATGCCCGATGCGCGTCTGCTGGTGATCGAAAATTCGCGCCACGCCACACCATTGGATCAACCCGAACGCTTTAATAGCGCCCTGCTCGCCTTCCTCGGCGAGACTGCCAACAAGGAAAACTGACCATCATGCTCAAGCAACTCGTTCTAGCCACTGGCGCCCTGCTGCTTTCGTCCAGCCTGCTGGCTGCGGAAAACCCCAAGGTGCTGCTGACCACCAGCCTGGGTGAAGTGGAAGTGGAGCTGGCCGCCGACAAGGCACCGGTCAGCACGCAGAACTTCCTCCAGTACGTCGACAGCGGCTTTTACAACGGCACGCAGTTCCACCGGGTGATTCCGGGCTTCATGATCCAGGGCGGCGGTTTCGATGCCGACATGCGCCAGAAGGACACCGAAGCACCGATCAAGAACGAGGCCGACAATGGTCTGCACAACGTCCGTGGCACCCTGGCCATGGCCCGCACTCAAGCGCGCGACTCGGCCACCAGCCAGTTCTTCATCAACCACAAGGACAACGCCTTCCTCGACCACAGCTCGCGCGACTTCGGCTACGCAGTGTTCGGCAAGGTGACCCGCGGCATGGATGTGGTGGACAAGATCGCCCAGGTGCCCACCGGCAACCGCGGCATGCACCAGAACGTACCGCGCGAGCCGGTGCTGATCATCGACGCCAAGCGCCTTTAAATACCCAAGCCCGCAGTTCGCGGACAAGTCCGCTCCCACATGCCGATAGCCGCTCTGTGGGAGCGGGCTTGCCCGCAAATAACAAGGCGCCGCGGGCGCACCGTAGCCCGGATACAATCCGGGAGATCGCACCACGACTGATCAAGCACCTGTAGGAGCGAATTCATTCGCGATTGGCCAATACGCATCGCGAATAAATTCGCTCCTACAACGACAAAGCCGCCCATCGGGCGGCTTTGTCATTTTCACGAAACGGCTTACTTCTCGACGAAGGCGCGTTCGATCAGATAGTCACCCGGCTCACGCATGCGCGGGGAAATCTTCAGGCCGAAGCTGTCGAGCACTTCGCTGGTCTCGTCAAGCATGCTCGGGCTGCCGCAGATCATCGCGCGGTCGTCCTGCGGGTTGATCGGCGGCAGGCCGATGTCGGCGAACAGCTTGCCGCTGCGCATCAGGTCGGTCAGGCGGCCCTGGTTCTCGAACGGCTCACGGGTCACGGTCGGGTAGTAGATCAGCTTGTTCTTCAGCGCGTCGCCGAAGAATTCGTTCTGCGGCAGGTGCTCGGTGATGAACTCGCGGTAGGCGACTTCGTTCACGTAACGCACGCCGTGCACCAGAATCACCTTCTCGAAGCGCTCGTAGGTTTCCGGGTCCTGGATCACGCTCATGAACGGCGCCAGGCCGGTGCCGGTGCTCAGCAGGTACAGGTGCTTGCCGGGATTGAGGTCATCGAGCACCAGGGTGCCGGTGGGCTTCTTGCTGATGATGATCTCGTCGCCTTCCTTCAGGTGCTGCAGCTGCGAGGTCAGCGGGCCGTCCGGCACCTTGATGCTGAAGAATTCCAGGTGCTCTTCCCAGTTCGGGCTGGCGATGGAGTACGCGCGCATCAACGGGCGGCCATTGTCCTGCTGCAGGCCGATCATCACGAACTGGCCATTTTCGAAGCGCAGGCCCGGATCACGGGTGCACTTGAAGCTGAACAGCGTATCGTTCCAGTGGTGGACGCTGAGCACGCGCTCGACGTTCATATTGCTCATGATGATTTCCTCGAAGAACTTCAGCGCCAAAAGGCGCGATTGCGCGGCATTCTATTCGCGGCAACAATATCTGTTAAGTGGATTATCAAGATATAGGTTATCGGTTATATCGATATGCGATTTACTCTCAGACAACTTCAGGTATTCGTTGCCGTGGCGCAGCATGAGAGCGTCTCGCGCGCGGCGCAATCGCTCGCATTGTCGCAGTCGGCGACCAGCACCTCGCTGACCGAGCTGGAACGGCAGTCCGACTGCCAGCTGTTCGATCGCGCCGGCAAGCGCCTGGCGCTCAACGCATTGGGCCGGCAGTTGCTGCCCGAGGCCGTGGCGCTGATCGACCAGGCGCGCGAGATCGAACGCCTGCTGGGCGGCAAGAGTGGTTATGGCTCGCTGAACGTTGGCGCCACGCTTACCGTGGGCAACTACCTGGCGACGCTGCTGATTGGCAGTTTCATGCAGCACCACCCGGAGTGCCGGGTGAAGCTGCAAGTGCACAACACCGCCCATGTGGTGCAGCAGATCGCTCATTACGAACTGGATCTCGGTTTGATCGAAGGCGACTGCCAGCACCCGGACATCGAGGTACAACCCTGGGTCGAGGATGAGCTGGTGGTGTTCTGCGCCCCGCAGCACCCGCTGGCCAAGCGCGGCAGCGCCAGCCTGGAAGAGCTGACGCACGAAGCCTGGATTCTGCGCGAACAGGGCTCGGGCACCCGCCTGACCTTCGATCAGGCCATGCGTCATCACCCGCGCAACCTCAATATCCGCCTGGAGCTGGAACACACCGAGGCGATCAAGCGCGCGGTGGAATCAGGCCTGGGCATCGGCTGCATTTCACGCCTGGCGCTGCGCGACGCCTTTCGCCGCGGCAGCCTGATGCCAGTGGAGACCCCGGAATTGGACCTGCGCCGGCAGTTCTACTTCATCTGGCACAAGCAGAAGTACCAGACGGCGGCGATGCGCGAGTTTCTCGAACAGTGTCGTGCGCTGACCGCCGGAGTCAGCCGCAGTGATCAGATCGTCCTGCCACCGATCGTCTGAACGGTCAGCGTCGATCCAGCGTCACGCGGCGCCGCGATATCACCCCGGAATCGACTCCATCTGCTGCAACAGCAATGCCGCCTGGGTGCGGGTACGCACGCCGAGCTTGCGGAAAATCGCCGTAACATGCGCCTTGACCGTCGCCTCGGACACACTCAGTTCATAGGCGATCTGCTTGTTCAGCAGACCTTCGCAAACCATGGTCAGCACGCGGAACTGTTGCGGCGTCAGGCTGGCGAGGCCGGCGCTGGCGGCCTTGGCCTCTTCGGACACCGGTGCGCTCTCCTCGGCCAGCGGCGGCCACCAGGTGTCGCCATCGAGCACCTGACGCACGGCCTGCTGCAAGGTTTCCAGCGGGCTGGATTTGGGGATGAAGCCGCTGGCGCCGAACTCGCGGGAGCGGTTGACCACGGAAGCTTCTTCCTGAGCGGAAATCATCACTACGGGTATCTGCGGGTACTGACCGCGCAGCAACACCAGGCCGGAAAACCCGTAGGCGCCCGGCATGTTCAGATCGAGCAGGACCAGGTCCCAGTCGCTCTTGGCGGCCAGGTGGCCTTCGAGTTCGGCGATGCTGGCAGCTTCTACCAGACGGACCTCAGGCCCCAGCCCCAGGGTCAATGCTTGCTGCAGTGCGCTGCGAAACAGCGGGTGGTCGTCGGCAATCAGGATTTCATAGGCGGCCATTGGCAGATCCTGTTCTTCTTATGAGTGGCACCGAGGTGAGTATGGCAGTGCTTTTCGCCTGAAGATCCGCTCAAGCCTGCTCATCCACATCACAGACTCCCCACTCGGACCGACGGCGGCGCTCAGCATGCCGAGCTGTGGCGGGGTGGTCAAGCTCAACGCTTTGCGGCAGCATGCGCAACTTTCCTAGCGAGACGCTCCGATGCGAAGCCAAGCCCTGCGCGCCGACCTGTTGATGCTGATTACCGCGATGATCTGGGGCAGCTCATTCGTCGCCCAGCGCCTGGGCATGGATAATATCGGTCCCTTCCTTTATACCGGCCTGCGTTTCGCCCTGGCCTGCCTGGCGCTGCTGCCGGTGCTGGCCCTGCTGCAACGTCGTCAACAACGCCCCGTCGCACCTCTGAATCGCAACCTGCTGATCGGCGGCGTGATCATGGGCCTGGCGCTGTCGCTGGGCATCAACCTGCAGCAGGTCGGCCTGCTGTTCACCACCGTGACCAACTCCGGCTTCATCACCGGGCTGTACGTGATCGTCGTACCGATTCTCGGCCTGTTGATCGGCCAGCGCAGCAGTGCAGGCATCTGGCTGGGCGCCAGCCTGGCGGTGGTCGGCATGTTTTTGCTCAGCGTCGGTGAGGGTTTCACCGTGGCCTCAGGCGACTGGCTGCAGCTGGCCGGCGCCTTCGTCTGGGGTGTTCACGTGTTGCTGGTGGGTTTCTTCGCCAG
This sequence comes from Ectopseudomonas mendocina, assembly GCF_016008875.1. Classification (GTDB taxonomy): domain Bacteria; phylum Pseudomonadota; class Gammaproteobacteria; order Pseudomonadales; family Pseudomonadaceae; genus Aquipseudomonas. Next base: position 253,153 of record NZ_JADTQG010000001.1, on the reverse strand, counting down.
CCGCCACGACCCGCTGCGCCTGGCCTTCATCCAGTTCGCCACCTGCGCGGTGATCAGCCTGCTACTGGCAGCGGTATTCGAAACCGCGACACTGGACGGCATCCTCCAGGCCGCACCGGCCATCCTCTATGGCGGCCTGTTCGGCGTAGCGGTGGGCTTTACCCTGCAGGTGGTCGCGCAGCAGCATGCCATCGCCTCGCACGCGGCGATCATTCTCTCGCTGGAGGCGGTGTTCGCCGCGATTGCCGGCGCGCTGCTGCTGGGTGAGGTGCTGGCACTGCGCGGCTATCTGGGTTGTGCACTGATGTTCGGCGGCATGCTGCTGGCTCAGCTGTGGCCCAAGCCCCTGCCACACGATCTCAGCGGTACGACTGCAAGCGCTGGTGCAGAGCGTCGTTGAGTTCCAGTGGCAGGCGCCGCTTGGCCGCCAGGTAGTGCTGGCTGAAAGCATCGAGATAGTCGTCCAGCGCCTCGCCGGCGCGCAGATCACCCGCCAGTTCCAGGCACATGGCGGCCACTTCGGCCGTGCACAGATGCTCGCCGCGCGTGGAGCGACGCAGACGATAGCGTGACAGTTGCGCCGGTGTCAGGCTGAGCACCGGCAAGGCGTCCAGATAAGGACTCTTGCGAAACATTTTGCGCGCCTCGGTCCAGGTGGCATCGAGCAGCACGAACAGCGGCCGCTTGCCGGGCACAAGCTGCACCTCTTCCACCACGCGCTGCGGTGTTACGTACTCACCGGGAAAGACCAGATAGGGCTGCCACTGCGGATCGGCCAACAGCTCCAGCAGCGCCGGATCGACAGCGGTGCGCGTCCAGCCGAAGGCGTGAGTTTCAGGCACCACGTCGGCGATCAGCCAACCGGTATTGCTCGGTTTCAGCGCCTCGATATCGTGCATCACCAGGCACATGCCGGCATTGGCCTGGACCTGCGGGCGCCAGGCACACAGGCAATGAGTCGGCTGCACCCGACAGTCAGGGCAGCGCTCGGCGCGCGAACCGCGGGCGATGAAGGGTTTGACGCTGCGCGCCAGGCGCTCTGCGCGCAAACGGGCAACGGCATGTGGGGCTGGATGAGTCATGGAGCGAGCAACTGCGAACGGGGGCGGGATTCTACCACCGTGCTCGCCCTTCGACGGCGTGGCCAAGGACAGACCGATGAAGTGGATGCGGCGGTCATACGCGCCGGCGCGGTCGTCGCTCAGATCAGGCCAGCCGAGACAGGCGGCCGAGCTCGCCTGAAGGTCGCACATCCATTGGATGACGGCATGCCTGCGCCCGAGCGACTGGCCAAACCAGTACACTACCTAGGGTCATCACGTGCCGGCCTGCGTCGAAAGAGGCGAGTCTTGCCGCCTAAAGCATGCGGCGCTGTTATCGGTAATACGCCGGTTCAGACAGCCAACGGCCAGCGCCGCGAACATTCTTCCCGAGGCCCTGTCCAACCCTCGTCCACGTTTTCAGGAGTCATTACATGCTGCGTTACATCCTTCCCGCCCTCGCGTTCAGCCTGATGTTTTCTACCGTTCAGGCCGCTTCGCTGAAGGAGATGGAACTGACTCGCACCCTGGAGCAGGTCGCCCGGCAAAGCAGCGAAGGCACGCCACGGGCGATCAACGAGGACATTCTCGATCAGGGTTATACCGTGGAAGGCCATACGCTGATCAACCACCTCAGCGTACGTGAGGCGCATGCTGCGCAGATGCGCGGCAATCCCGACATCGTGCGTGCGCAACTGGCCGCCAGCGTCTGCCGCAATTCGGGTTATCGCGCCCTGCTGGCCGAAGGCGCGCAACTGCGCTACCAGTTCAGCGAGTACCGCAGCAATCGCCCGGTAACCGTCGAAGTCTTCGACAAGGGCGACTGCGGCCTTTGATCGAAGGCTGGCGTCAGCCCCTGTGCACCCGGCGCTGCGCGTCATCGGCGCGCAGTTCGGCAAGCAAGGCCTCCATGTAGCGTGAGCGTCGCCCACCACCTTCGAGGCGACGCGTGCACTCGTCCTCGAGACTCAGCTGGCTGTTATGCGCTGCCTGCTGCAGCATGCGATAGAGGCTCGTTTCTATCTCCAGAGTCAACTTGGGCATGCCTGTCACTCCCTTCACCTTGACCAAACAGCAGACTCGGCGTAGCGGGCGAGGTTCCGCCGCTCGTCGGCTACCAGCCCTATGCCCACCAGCCACGGACAGAACAGCACTTCATGGCTGGCAGATCCTGCATGAGCGACTGAATCGAATCGCCCCGTAATCGACGCTTACGAAAAGCGGGGCAACGAAACGGCAGCGTGGCTGTGGCAAGCTACCTGACACGCCATAATCAGGGAGCCGGCCAAGTTGAGCGGCTGTGCCTTTCTCAGGCCCGGAAGAGGAGAGTTTCCATGCCCTTTGAAGCGGACGACTATCTGTCGCGCCACGTGCAAACCAGCGAGGTCGACCTGAGCAGCAAGGTAGAGGAACTGGTGGCGCTGGCAGCCCCGAGCAACAGCCCCAACCTGTCGCTGTACCGCGAAATGCTCACCACCGTGATCCATATGGCCCAGGCAGATCGCAACCGCTGGGATGCCAAGATCATGATGCAGACCCTGCGCGAAATGGAACATGCCTTCGGCGTGCTGGAGCAGCTCAAGCGTCGGCGCAAGGTCACGGTGTTCGGCTCGGCACGTACGCCAGCCGATCACCCCCTGTATCGGCTGGCTCGCGAACTCGGCGAACTACTGGCGCGCCGCGACCTGATGGTCGTCACGGGGGCCGGTGGCGGCATCATGGCGGCGGCTCATGAAGGCGCCGGCACGGAAAACAGCCTGGGGTTCAATATCACCCTGCCCTTCGAGCAAGCCGCCAATGCCACCATGCGCGGCAGTCACCATCTGCTCTCGTTCCACTTCTTCTTCCTGCGCAAGCTGTTCTTCGTCAAGGAAGCCGACGGCCTGGTGCTCTGCCCCGGCGGTTTCGGCACGCTCGATGAAGCCCTGGAGGTGCTCACCCTGATCCAGACCGGCAAGAGCCCGTTGGTACCGGTGGTGCTGCTCGATCAACCGGGTGGCAGCTACTGGGAAGATGCGCTGGGGTTCATCCGCCGGCAGCTCGGCGACAACGGCTACATCCTGCCGACCGACCTCAACCTGCTGCATCTGGTCTACAGCGCTGAAGAGGCCGCGGATGAAATCGCCCGCTTCTATCGCAACTTCCACTCCAGCCGCTGGCTCAAGGACCGCTTCGTGATTCGCCTCAATCACCCGCTCAACGAGGCAGCTCTGGCGAAGCTGCACAGCGACTTCTCCTGCCTGTGCAAAGAGGGCGGCTTCACCCAGCAGCCTCATGGCGAGCAGGAACGCGACGAACCGGAATTGTGCGACCTCACCCGCCTGGCCTTCGCCTTCAACGGTCGCGATTATGGCCGCCTGCGCGCCCTGCTCAACGTGGTCAACGAGCCGGAGAGTTGGGCAACCTGAGCTGACGAGTTGCCGTAGCCCGGATGAAATCCGGGGTATTGGCCTCTCGCCATTCCCGGATTGCATCCGGGCTACGCAAAGCAAGAAGCCCAGCATTTGGCTGGGCTTCTTTTTACTGCATGCCTATCAGGCGTTACCCGCGACCTTCATCCGCGCCGCCTGGGTGAAATCGAGCATGCGCTTGAGCGGCTTGATCGCCTTGGGAATCAGCGCCGGGTCGACATGAATCTCGCCTGAGCCCTCACGCAGACCGGTGAGCACGCGCTCCAGGGTGTTCATCGCCATCCACGGGCAGTGCGCGCAGCTGCGGCATGCCGCGCCGTTGCCGGCCGTCGGCGCCTCGATAAAGGTCTTGTCCGGGCACAGCTGCTGCATCTTGTAGAAGATGCCGCGGTCGGTGGCGACGATGAAGGTGGAGTTGGGCAGGGTCTGCGCCGCCTTGATCAACTGGCTGGTAGAACCCACCGCATCGGCCAGCTCCACCACGTTCTGCGGCGATTCCGGGTGCACCAGAATAGCGGCGTCCGGATACAGCGCCTTCATGTCCAGCAACTGCTTGGACTTGAATTCCTCGTGAACAATGCAGGCGCCTTCCCACAACAGCATGTCGGCGCCGGTCTCGCGCTGAATGTAGTTTCCAAGGTGCTTGTCCGGCGCCCAGATGATGGTCTCGCCATTGTCCATCAGGCTTTCGACGATCTCCAGCGCGCAGCTGGAAGTCACCACCCAGTCGGCTCGCGCCTTCACCGCCGCCGAGGTATTGGCATACACCACCACGGTACGCTCGGGATGCTGATCGCAGAAGGCCGAGAACTCGTCCACCGGGCAGCCCAGATCCAGCGAGCAGGTCGCCTCCAGCGTCGGCATCAGCACGCGCTTTTCCGGGTTGAGGATCTTCGCCGTCTCGCCCATGAATTTGACCCCGGCCACCACCACGGTCTGCGCCGGGTGCTGGTTGCCGAAACGGGCCATTTCCAGGGAATCGGAGACGCAGCCACCGGTTTCCTCGGCCAGCGCCTGGATAACCGGATCACAGTAATAGTGCGCCACCAGCACCGCGTTCTGCTTCTTCAGCTCGGCGGCGATCTCACGGCGGTAGAAGGCCTCCTCCTCGGCGGTCAGCGGCTTGGGCTGTTTGGCATCGAGGTGGGCTTGAACCAGAAGGCGTTCGGAAATCTGCGTCATATCATCGAACCTGCGGCGCTCTTGAGCGAGCTGCGAGTATACCCCCTGGCTGCCCATCGCCACAGGCGGGCCAGCCTCGGCCAGAGGGCTTTTCCGAGAGCAAAAAAAAGCCAGTCTCACGACTGGCTTTTGCGATCTGGTGGGTCGTGTAGGATTCGAACCTACGACCAATTGGTTAAAAGCCAACTGCTCTACCAACTGAGCTAACGACCCAACGCGAGGCGCATGATACTGATTTAATTCAGGAAATCAACACTTCGCGAAAATTTTTTCAGAAATAGCGGGTAGCATCGGGCACACCAGCAGCGACGAAACCGGCAGCGCGCAGGCGGCAGCTGTCGCATTTGCCACAAGCGCGGCCATCATCGTCGGCCTGGTAGCAGGAGACGGTTAGCGCGTAATCCACGCCCAGGCGCATGCCGGCCTGGATGATCTCGCCCTTGCTCATCTGCTGCAGCGGCGCGCGGATGACGAAGCCCTGCCCCTCCACACCGGCCCTGGTCGCCAGGTTGGCCATGCGCTCGAAGGCTGCGACGAACTCCGGCCGGCAATCGGGATACCCTGAGTAATCCACCGCATTGACGCCGATGAAGATGTCGCGCGCTTCGAGCACTTCCGCCCAGCCCAGCGCCAGGGAGAGAAACACCGTGTTGCGCGCCGGCACGTAGGTCACGGGAATGCCCTCGCCCGGGGTTTCCGGAACCGCGATGCTGCTATCGGTCAACGCCGAGCCACCGATACCGTTGAGATTGAGGCCGATCACCTTGTGCTCGACCACACCCAGTTGCCTAGCGACGCGCTCAGCCGCTTGCAACTCGGCGCGGTGACGCTGGCCGTAATCGAAGCTCATGCTGTAGCAGGCGTAGCCTTCGGCCCTGGCCATTGCGACGACCGTGGCCGAATCCAGGCCGCCGGAAAGGAGAATGACCGCTTTCTTGTCGTTCATGATCAGTGTCCCGGCTCGTCGTTCCAGAGAATCTTGTGCAGTTGCAGTTGCAGGCGCACCGGCAGGTTGTCCGCCACGATCCAGTCTGCCAGCGCCCGCGCATCCACCTGCTTGTGGCTGGGCGAGAACAGCACCTCGCCGACTCGGGCCGGCAGGTCATGCTCGATCAGCTTGGAGACCGCCCAGTCGTAGTCCTCACGCGAGCAGATGACGAACTTGACCTGATCGTTGGCCGTCAACCACTGAACGTTCTCATAGCGGTTGCGCTGCACCTCGGCCGAGCCTGGCGTCTTCAGATCGAGCACCTTGCTGACTCGCGGATCGACGGCCGAGACATCGAGTGCGCCACTGGTTTCCAGCGACACCTCATAACCGGCGTCGCACAGACGCGAGAGCAAGGGGATGCAGTTGGGTTGGGCCAGCGGCTCACCGCCGGTTACGCAGACGTAGCGCGGCCGATAGGCGGCCACCTGAATGAAGATACTGTCCAGTGTGACGATCTCACCGCCGCTGAAGGCGTAGGCGGTGTCACAGTACTGACAGCGCAGGGGGCAGCCGGTCAGGCGCACGAATACCGTCGGCAAGCCGGCGGTACGCGTTTCCCCCTGCAACGAGTAGAAAATCTCGGTGATGCGCAGGGTTTCTTGCATGGTAGCCACGGGCGTGATGACGAAACAGGTCATCCGCCTCCGTTGCGTGAAAAGACAGGAACACCGGTGGCCGGTATTCGACGAGGCATGGCGGCAGGGACATCAGCCGAGCTGAAACCCCACGCCCATGCGACCGCGCATTCTAATGGAAGTCGCCGAATGGCAGACAAAAATCATCGGAGTGGATCTTTAACGTCGCTTCGCGACGGCCCATAAAGGTTGCTGCCAGAGAGCGGGCCACAAGAAAAACCCGCGACATGCGCGGGTTCGTTCATCAAGATAGGCTTACAGGCGCTGCAGATCGCGCTGGGCCAACTGGGCGGCCGAGCTGCCCGGATACTGAGCGATCACCTGCTGCAGGATACCGCGCGCCTTGTCGTTGTGCCCGAGACGGCGCTCGACATCGGCCAGCTTGAACAGCGAATCCGGCACCTTGGCATGGCTTGGATAGGCCTGGCTGACCTTGGCAAAGGCCTGGCCGGCGGCTTGTAGATCGCCCTTGGCCAGATTCACTTCACCCAGCCAATACTGAGCGTTGCCGGCGTACTGACTGTTGGGATAACGATTGAGGAAGGCAGCGAATGCCTGCGATGCCTTGTCGAAATCCTTGGCCTTGATCAGGTCGAAGGCGGCATCGTAGTAAAGCTTTTCCTTGGCCGGATCACCCGGCTCGGCGCTGCCCTGCTGCTGTGCAGCAGGTGGCGTCGGGGTGCCATTGGCGTTTACCGCGCCATCAGCTGAATTCTGTGCGGGAGCTCCACCGGCGGCTGCGCCGGAAGAAATGCGTTGATCCAGATCCTGGTAACGCTCCAGCCCTTCCTGCTTGAGGCGCTGGATTTCGTTCTGCTGCTCTTCGACCATGCCACGCAGTTGCGCAATTTCCTGCTGCATCTGCTCGAGCTGGTTGAACAGCATACCCTGCGCAGAAGCGGGCGCTTGCGCGCCCGCTCCGGCGGAGGAGCCGGCCGTACCATAACCCGCCGGTGGATAGCTGCTGCCCTGTTGCATGGAGCTGCTTTCCAGTACGGGAACCTCCGCCACCGCCGCGAGCGGCAGGGCGAGTGTCAGAAGGGTCAGGATACGGCGGCAATCTCGCATGGCAGCTTACTTACGCAGCTCTACGCGACGGTTCTGAGCCCAGGACTGCTCGTCGTTGCCAGTGGCAACCGGACGCTCTTCACCGTAGGAAACCAGTTCCAGCTGAGCCGGGGAAACGCCCTGCAGAACCAGGTAGCGCTGAACGGCCTTGGCACGACGCTCGCCCAGAGCCATGTTGTACTCACGGGTACCGCGCTCGTCAGCGTGGCCTTCCAGAACGACGCGAGCGCCGTTGCCTTTCAGGTCCTTGGCGTGTACGTCCAGAGCGCGCATGGCTTCGGCTTTCAGGTCGGAGCTGTCGTACTCGAAGTAGAAGGTGGTGATAGCGCGCAGAGCCGCTTCTTCGCTCAGGCTGCCGTCAACAGCGCCAGTGTTGGCACCGTAGCCAGCGTTCGGGTCAACAGCGCCTTCACCAGCAGCGTCGCCGCCTTTGGAGGAGCAACCTACAGCAACGGCGAGAGCCAGGGACAGTGCAGCGAACTTACCGAATTTCAGCATTTCCATCATGTAACTCCTAATGAACCCCAGTTGTGTTAAGCAATATAGGTGTAACGCCGCATCAGTTCAGGTAAGGGGACCAAGAAGGCTCTCGAACTTCGCCTTGAGCGGTAGGAAGAGGGAGCCTCACACGTCCATTGGTGGACGCTAACATCAAGACTCCCCGGCCCTGCTGGCGGGTGGCGTAGATTAGCATGGCCCCATTGGGCGCAACAGTGGGCGACTCATCCAAACTTGTGTCTGAAAGTATGCGCAAACGGTTGGTTTCCAGGTCCTGTGCAGCCACCTTGAACACGGTAAAACCATCTTGGCGATGGATCATCACCAGGGTCTTCTCATCAGCCGACAATTTCGGGTTGGCGTTGTAGTTACCGACGAAGGTCACTCGCTCAACTGCGCCACTGCTGATGTTGGTTTTATAGATCTGCGGCTTACCCGCGCGATCGGAAGTGAAGTAAAGGGTCTGACCATCCTTGCCCCAGAAGGGTTCGGTATCGATGGCGTAATGGTTGGTGATGCGGTGCATCTGCCGACTGCCCATATCCATCACGTAAATTTCCGGGTTGCCGTCCTTGGACAGCACGAAGGCCAGACGCGAGCCATCCGGCGACCAGGCTGGCGCACCGTTGAGGCCTTCGAAATTGGTGACCTGCTCGCGACGGCCGGTGTCGATGTGCTGCACGAAAATACGCGGGCGACGCTGCTCGAACGAGACGTAGGCAATACGGCGACCATCGGGTGCGAAGGACGGCGACAGGATCGGCTCACGCGACTGCAACAGGGTCACGGCGCGGGCACCGTCGTAGTCGGAACGCTGCAGGGTGTAGCGGGTGTTGTTGGCGCCCATGCGCTCGGCGGTGACATAAAGCAGGCGAGTGGAGAACGCCCCCTTGACGCCGGTGAGCTTCTCGAACGACTGGTCGGCGATATGGTGGGCCATGTCGCGCAATTGGTCGGTGCCGCCACCGACATTACCGGTCATCACCTGCTGTTCGGTGTTGACGTTGAACAGTGCGTACTGGATCTGCAACCGGCCACCGTTGGGCACGATATTGCCGACCAGCACGTACTGGGCGCCAAGGGCTTTCCAGTCGCGGTAGATGACTTCGCTGGCCTGGGTGGGCAGGCTGATCATGTTCTGCCGCGGTATGGGCTCGAAATAGCCGGAGTTGCGCAGGTCGTTGCCGATGATCTGCGACATGTCTTCGGGCAGTACCGAGCCGCCCTGCCAGCCGAAGGGCACAACGGCGATGGGCGTGGCGCGGTCGGCGCCTTGGGAGATCACCAGCGGGTCGGCTGCCTGGACGCTACCGACCAGCATGACCAGCCCAAGCAGGGCGATACGAATCAGGTTGTTCACAGAGCTCAATCCTCCGGTTTGAAAATGACGCGACGCTGCCTGTACATACGGTCGAAGGTAGCGCGATCCAATTGTTGCATCTCGGGAATACGCCCGACGTTACGTACAGCGGCAACGGCCGAGTTGTCGAACGGCGCATCGCCACTGGAGCGCGATACGCTGGCGTTGGTCACGGTACCGTCGGGCAGCATCTGAATCAGCAACTCGACACTCATGCCACGGCGCGCCGACATCGGTCGCTGCCAGTTCTCGGTGATCAATTTGATGATCAGATCGTCGAGGTTGCCGGCAACCCGGTCGCCATGGGTTTCCGCCAGCGCCTGCTGGTTCTGCACGTTGTCCGAGAGCAACTCGGCCAGCGCCGCAGCCTTCTGATCCTCGGCTGCCTTGCGCCGCGCCTCTTCGGCCTTGCGCTTGGCATCCTCGGCAGCCTTCTTCTTCGCTGCCTCGGCAGCTGCCGCCTTCTTCTTCGCCTCTTCTGCAGCGGCCTTTTTCTTGGCCTCTTCAGCGGCTTTCTTCTTCGCCTCTTCCTCGGCGCGCTTCTTGGCAATATCCGCCTGGCGCTTCTGCTCGGCAGCCTTCTCGGCTTCGGCCTTCTTCGCAGCTTCAGCTTTGGCTTGTTCGGCCTTTCGAGCCTCTTCAGCCTGCTTTTGTTCCTCGGCTTTCTTGGCCGCGGCTACCTTCTGCGCTTCGGCCTGGGCCTGCTTCTGCTCCTCGGCTTTCTTCTGCTCCAGTCGTTCGGTCTCGAACTGCGGCGCCGAGGTCTTCTGCGCCTCGCCCGCGACCTTCTGCGTGGTCTGGGTGGTGGCCTGGCTCTGCGACTGCAACTGATACAGCGTAGCCTGTACCACCGGACGCGCCGGTGGCAGTTCCGGGGTGAAGGCGAAGCTGACGAACAGCATGGCGAACATCAGGACGTGCAGACCCACGGCCCAGACCACGGGCCAGAAGTAGCTTTCCGATTGCGAACGCTCGGTTTGCTGCATCAGGGGGCCTCGGTAATCAATCCGACGTTACCCACGTCGGCCTGCTGCAGGCCGCCCATGGCCGCCATCACGGTGCCGTAATCGACGGTGCGATCACCGCGCACGAACACCTGCACCTGCTTACCCTGACGACGGTTCTCGGCAATGATCGCCGAAACGGCCTGGGTCATCTGCTCGAGGGTCGAAGCACGTTCCTGCTCGGTGTCGACGTCGACCTCGCTGCCCATGTTCCAGTAGTAGGTCTTGTCGGCCTTGATGGAAATGGTCAGTACCTGGGCGTCGTTATCCTGCGGCAGCGCTTCGCTGCTGACCTTGGGCAGATCGACCTTGACGCCCTGGTTGAGCATCGGCGCGGTGACCATGAAGATGACCAGCAGTACCAGCATCACGTCGATGTATGGCACCACGTTCATCTCGGCGACCGGTTTGCGTCTGTTGCGAATTCTCGCCATGGCTAGAACCTATTCTGTGCGCGCGTCTTATTCTTCCGAGGTGTGCACCTTGCGGTGCAGGATGGCCTGGAACTCGTCGGCGAAGGTGTAGTAGCGGCCGATCAGCATTTCGCCGCGGGCAGAGAAGCGGTTGTAGGCGATGACCGCCGGAATCGCGGCGAACAGGCCGATGGCGGTGGCGATCAGCGCTTCGGCGATGCCCGGGGCGACGGTGGCCAGGGTGGCCTGCTGCACCTGAGCCAGGCCGCGGAAGGAGTTCATGATGCCCCACACGGTACCGAACAGACCGATGTACGGGCTGGTGGAACCGACGGTAGCCAGGAACGGCAGTGCGGTTTCCAGCTTCTCTTCCTCACGGGAGATGGCCACACGCATGGCGCGCGCCACGCCGTCCATCACCGCATCCGGGTCCACGCCCTGCTGCTGGCGCAGACGGGAGAACTCCTTGAAGCCGGCACGGAAGATCTGCTCCAGGCCGGAATCCGGATCGGGGTTGCTGCCGGCCTGACGATACAGTTTGGACAGGTCGATGCCGGACCAGAATCGATCTTCGAAGTTGTCCAGCGCGCGCTTGGCAGCGCGCAGCGCATTGCTGCGCTGGAAGATCATCACCCAGGAAATCACCGACGCGGCCACCAGGGTCAGCATCACCAGCTGAACCAACAGACTGGCGTTACTGATCAGACTCCACATCGACATATGGTCAACGGCGTTAGCTTCCACGCTTACTCTCCTGCTGCAATTAATCCCGGCGCCTGCGTCCCGGCGAACGCGTGTCGCAGGGTTTCGGGAATAGCCCGGGGTTTCAAGTTGTCGGCGCGCACACAGGCCACCAGAAACTGCCCTTCGCAGAGCAGCACATCATCCGCAGCCCGCCTGACCTGTTGACGAAAGCGCAGGCTGGCACGGTTCAATTCGATCACATCGGCGCTGATCACCAGCTCGTCATCCAGGCGTGCCGGCGCGTGATAGCGCGCTTCGGCCGAATGCACGACGAACAACAGGCCCTCACCGGCAAGCGTTGACTGGGCATAACCCAGCTCACGCAGGCGCTCGGTGCGAGCCCGCTCCATGAATTTGAGATAGTTGACGTAGTAGACGATGCCGCCCGCATCGGTGTCTTCGTAGTAGACCCGGCAATGGTGGCTGAACGGCTGGACTCCGTTTTGCGCGCGCATACTCTAGTCCCCGGCCTGCTGCTTGCCAATCCGGCCTGGTAACAATTTTTTCGTCATTCGTCACCCGCGCTGAAAAGGTCGCCACTGGGCGACTCGCCCGGGCGCTTGGGAATGTTCAGCCCGAAGTGCAGATAGGCATGCCGGGTGACCACACGCCCGCGCGGAGTGCGCATCATGTAGCCCTGCTGAATCAGGTAAGGCTCGAGCACGTCCTCGATGGTATGGCGCTCTTCGCCGATGGCCGCGGCAATGCTGTCGAGCCCCACCGGGCCGCCGTCGAACTTCTCGATCATGGCCAGCAGCAGGCGGCGGTCGGAATGGTCGAAGCCACGCTCGTCGACATCCAGCAGGTTCAGCGCCTGGTCGGCGATGGACTGGGAGATATGGCCCGTGCCGCGCACCTCGGCGAAATCGCGCACGCGGCGCAGCAGGCGGTTGGCGATACGCGGTGTGCCACGCGCGCGACGGGCAATCTCGAAAGCGCCTTTGGCCTCGATGGGCAGCCCGAGAATCCCGGCAGAGCGCGAGACGATGGTGGCCAGGTCATCGATGCCGTAGAACTCCAGGCGCTGGACGATGCCGAAGCGGTCGCGCAGCGGATTGGTCAGCATACCGGCACGGGTGGTGGCGCCAACCAGGGTGAAGGGCGGCAGATCCAGCTTGATCGAGCGTGCCGCAGGGCCTTCGCCGATCATGATGTCGAGTTGAAAATCCTCCATCGCCGGATACAGCACCTCCTCAACCACCGGCGAAAGACGATGGATCTCGTCGATGAACAGCACATCGCCGCTTTCCAGGTTGGTCAGAAGCGCCGCCAGATCGCCCGGCCGCTCGAGGACCGGGCCGGAGGTGCTCTTGATCGAGCTGCCCATTTCCTCGGCAATGATATTGGCCAGGGTGGTCTTGCCCAGGCCAGGCGGGCCGAAGATCAGCGTATGGTCGAGCGCTTCCGCTCTGCCCCGCGCGGCCTGGATGAACAGCGCCATCTGCTCGCGCACCACAGGCTGACCGATATAGTCGGCCAGACGCAGCGGGCGAATGGCACGATCCTGCTGCTCTTCGCGCTCACGTGGGCTGGCGGTAATCAGGCGATCGGCTTCGATCATCGCAATACTTCCATCGACAAGGTGTTGAAGAACGTCAGCGAGGCAGCCGAGGCTAGGCAAAAACAGGCGAGAAAGCGGAGTTTACGAGTGTAAATGAGCATTTTGAGCCTGTTTTTAACAACGCATCGGCAACGCAGGTAGTTATTCAACACCTTGTCACGCCATGCCGCGCAACGCGCGACGAATCAAATCTTCACTGCTCATACCATCCTCCTTGACGGCGGCAACGGCTCGGCTGGCCTCCTGCGGCTTGTAACCGAGGGATATCAACGCACTGACGGCGTCGTTCTCCGCGCTTGAGACTGCCTGCGCCAGTTGAGGTTCAACCACCAGGGGCGCAATGGACGGTATCGATTCCCAGGCCTTGAAACGATCCTTGAGCTCGACCAGCAGACGCTCGGCAGTTTTCTTGCCCACACCCGGCACCTTGACCAGCGCCCCCGTATCCTGCGCCTGCACGCAACGCACCAGTTCATCGGCTTCGAGCCCGGACATCAGGGCCAGCGCAAGCTTGGGGCCGACGCCATTGAGGCGGATCAGCTCGCGAAACAGCTCTCGCTCGCGCTTCTCGAAAAAACCGTAGAGCAGATGCGCATCCTCACGCACCACCTGATGCGTGTGCAGGGTTACCGGCTCACCCACCGCAGGCAGACGATAAAGGGTCGTCATCGGTACTTCCAGCTCATAACCGACGCCATTCACATCCAGAAGCAAATGCGGCGGCTGCTTCTCCGCCAGGGTGCCGCGCAAACGTCCGATCACCGCTGCTTTCCTTTATTCCGATTACAAACGAAGACGACCGCCGCGCCGCTTGGCGCTGGCCAGTCCATGGGGAATGAGACTCTGCCGATGGTGGGCATGGCACAGGGCGATACCCAGCGCATCGGAGGCGTCGATCTGTGGCTTCTGCACCAGCCCCAGCAGGTGCATGACCATCATCTGCACCTGCTGCTTGTCCGCCGCCCCGGTGCCGACCACGGCCTGCTTGACCTGGGTGGCGGTGTACTCGCTGACTTCCAGCCCGGCCTCCACCGCGGCGACGATAGCCGCGCCACGCGCCTGCCCCAGCTTCAGCGCCGAATCGGCATTGCGCGCCATGAACACCTGCTCGATGCCCATGGTCACCGGGCCATGGGTGCGAATCACCTCGCTGACGCCGCGAAAGACGATCTGCAGGCGCTCGGCCAGAGGTCCGTTGCCGGTTCGAATGCAGCCCGAAGCCACGTACTCGCAGCCACGCCCGGTATCGCGCACCACACCGTAACCGGTAATGCGCGAGCCGGGATCGATACCTAGGATCAGGGTCATGTCAGCAACTGTCTATTTATCCAGTTGGCGAGTATACGGGGCGCCCTCGGTAACGTCATCCGCCAACCGGAGAGCCGAATAAAAAAAGCCGGAAGCGCTGAATAGCGCCTCCGGCTTTCGTAGCCCGGTGCAAACCGGGAAATATTTCCCGGATTGCATCCGGGCTACAGCCTCAGCCGAGCTGTTCCATGATCTCGTCGGCGACCTCAGCGTTGTGATAGACGTTTTGCACGTCATCCAGGTCTTCGAGCATGTCGATCAGCTTGAACACCTTCTGCGCGGTTTCCAGATCAGCGATCGGCGCACTGATCGAGGGGATCATGGCGATTTCCGCTTCCTCGGCCTTGAAGCCGGCAGCCGCCAGGGCCTCGTTGACAGCATGGAATTCGGTGAAGCTGGTCGATACCAGGGCAGCCCCCTCCTCGCCCATCTCCACATCGTCGGCGCCGGCCTCGAGCGCCGCTTCCATCAGCGCGTCTTCATCCACCGAAGCGAAGCTGATCTGCCCCTTGCGGTCGAACATGTAGGCGACCGAGCCATCGGTGCCGAGGTTGCCGCCGCATTTGGTGAAGGCGTGACGCACCTCGGCAGCGGTGCGGTTGCGGTTGTCGGTCATCACTTCGACGATGATCGCCACGCCACTCGGCGCGTAACCCTCGTAGCTGAACTCGACGACGTTGTCGGCTTCGTTGTTGCCGGCGCCGCGGGCGATGGCACGGTCGATCACGTCACGCGACATGTTGTTGGTCAGCGCCTTGTCCACAGCCAGGCGCAGACGCGGGTTGTCCGCCGGGATCGGCCCGCCATGCTTGGCGGCAACCGTCAGCTCACGAATCAGCTTGGTGAAGATCTTGCCGCGCTTGGCGTCCTGACGCCCCTTGCGGTGCTTGATATTGGCCCATTTGGAATGACCAGCCATAACTCACTCCATTTTCCACTTGAGAATTGCAGGGGCCACGAACAGGCGCCCCATAACGAAGAAGCCTGGGATTTCCAGGCTTCTTTTGCAGGCTTATTCGGCCTTGGCTTGCTCGCGCAGGCGGATATGCAGCTCGCGCAGCGACTTGTTGTCGACGATGCCCGGCGCCTGAGTCATGACGCAGGCCGCGCTCTGGGTTTTCGGGAAGGCGATCACTTCACGGATCGACTGCGCACCGGTCATCAGCATCACCAGGCGATCCAGGCCGAAGGCCAGGCCACCGTGGGGCGGCGCGCCGTACTTCAGCGCGTCGAGCAGGAAGCCGAACTTCTCCTGCTGCTCGTCTTCGCTGATGCCCAGCACACGGAAAACGGTCTGCTGCATGGCCTTGTCGTGAATACGGATCGAACCGCCACCCAGCTCCGTACCATTGAGCACCATGTCGTAGGCACGCGACAGCGCGGCAGCCGGGTTGGCCTCCAGCTCCTCGGGGGTGCACTTCGGCGAGGTGAACGGGTGGTGCATGGCGGTCAGGCTGCCATCGTCGTTCTCTTCGAACATCGGGAAGTCGACGACCCACAGCGGCGCCCACTCGCAGGTGAACAGATTCAGGTCATGGCCCAGCTTGATGCGCAGCGCGCCCAGGGCTTCGGAAACGATCTTGGCCTTGTCGGCGCCGAAGAACACGATGTCCCCGTCGACAGCGCCAACACGGTCGAGGATGACGTTGATGTTGTCCAGCGGGATGTTCTTGACGATCGGCGACTGCAGACCTTCGACACCGGCGGCACGCTCGTTGACCTTGATGTAGGCCAGGCCCTTGGCGCCATAGATGCCGACGAATTTGGTGTAGTCGTCGATCTGCTTGCGCGGCATGCTCGCCCCGCCCGGTACCCGCAACGCAGTGACGCGGCATTTCGGGTCGTTGGCAGGTCCCGCGAAGACCTTGAATTCGACGTCCTTGAGCTGATCTTCCACGTCCACCAGCTCCAGCGGGATACGCAGGTCCGGCTTGTCCGAACCGAAGCGGCGCATGGCTTCGGCCAGGGTCATGTGCGGCAACTCGCCGAACTCGACGTCCAGCACTTCCTTGAACAGGTTGCGCACCATGGTCTCGGTGATGTCCATGATGTCTTTTTCATCGAGGAAGCTGGTCTCGATGTCGATCTGGGTGAATTCCGGCTGACGGTCGGCACGCAGGTCTTCGTCGCGGAAGCACTTGGCGATCTGGTAGTAGCGGTCGAAGCCGGCCACCATCAGCAGTTGCTTGAACAGCTGCGGCGATTGCGGCAGGGCGAAGAAGCTGCCGGGATGAGTGCGGCTCGGCACCAGATAATCGCGTGCGCCTTCCGGCGTGGCGCGGGTCAGGATCGGCGTCTCGACGTCGAGGAAGCCGTTGTCATCCAGATAGCGTCGGATGCTCGAGGTGATGCGCGAACGCAGCTTGAGCTTCTCGGCCATTTCCGGACGGCGTAGGTCGATGAAGCGATAACGCAGGCGGGTTTCCTCACCGACGTCGGAATATTCGTTGAGCGGGAACGGCGGGGTTTCCGCTTCGTTGAGCACGTCCAGCTCGTAACCCAGCACCTCGATGGCGCCGCTGGCCATGTTGGCGTTGCGCGCGCCTTCAGGACGCAGACGCACCTTACCGGTGATCTTGACCACGTATTCGCTGCGCACGCGGTCAGCCTTGGCGAAGGTTTCGGCACGATCCGGATCGAACACCACCTGAGCCAGGCCTTCACGATCACGAATATCGAGGAAGATCACCCCGCCATGGTCGCGGCGACGGTGTACCCAGCCGCAAAGGGTGATTTCCTGGCCATCCAGGCTCTCGTTCAGTTGGCCGCAATAGTGGCTGCGCATCATGATCGTGTTTCGCTTCTCTAAGGTCTTGGATAGGTCAGGTAGCCCCCAGCACCATGGGCAGGAGCCACACCGCGGCACAGGCCCAACAGCACGCCGCGCTTCGATAAAGAGCGGGATTATATAGCGTAAATCGTCATGACGCAGCCGAGCTACTACCCCGGCTGCGAACAATTGCCGGGAACCGGGTGAACCGAGCGTTATCGATAGTCTCTAAACATCGCTTTAATTGATATAAGCCAAGATCATCCCGTCGCGCTGCGTGCTAGGCTCTGCCCAACACTGCGGGATAGAAACCCCGGGCTCACCTGAAAGGAGACAAGCCATGGAAATCAATATCGGAATCGCCGAACAGGATCGCGCCGCCATCGCCGAAGGCCTCTCGCGCCTGCTGGCCGACACCTACACGCTGTACCTCAAAACCCATAACTTCCACTGGAACGTTACCGGCCCGATGTTCAACACCCTGCACCTGATGTTCGAAGGTCAGTACACCGAACTCGCCCTGGCGGTTGACGCAATCGCCGAACGTATCCGTGCTCTGGGCTTCCCTGCTCCGGGGACTTATGCCGCTTACGCGCGCCTGTCCTCGATCAAGGAAGAGGAAGGCGTGCCCAGCGCCGAGGAAATGATCAAGCAACTGGTGCAAGGTCAGGAAGCGGTCGTGCGCACCGCCCGCGGCATTTTCCCGCTGCTGGACAAGGTCAGCGACGAGCCCACTGCGGACCTGTTGACCCAGCGCATGCAGGTGCATGAGAAAACCGCCTGGATGCTGCGCAGTCTGCTTGCAGCTTGAGATGCTCGAAGGCCCGGTTATCCGGGCCTTTTCATTAGGCAGGCCACCCCGCTCTGATCTATGCTCTGGCCATTCGCCATCGAGTTGTCGACATCCATGAGTCAAGCCAACAAACCGCCCAGCATCATCGAACTGTATCCGGAGGAAACCCGCAAGACGGCCGAGCTCCTGAAACAGGCCGTCCCCTTGATGATGCGCCACGACATCCCGCCCAATCCGGTGCATTACGCACTGTGGTACACCTACAGCCGAGGCAGCGAGCCAGAACTCAACCGCCGCATGGACAAGGTGGTCGAAGACTTCGACGTGTTTCCTCCGGAAACCGCCAGCCGGCTGTTTCGCGACTACATCATCCGTGGCGAACTGGATGAGGCACGCGCCGGTCAGCAACAGGTCATCGAACTGGTCGACGATATCGAAGACGACGTTTCACGCAGCGTGATTGGCAGCCAGCACTACCAGCAGAGCCTGAGCCAAGGCCTGAATGCCCTGCAGGAGCCTATCATCGACGACCTGCCCAGCGTGCTCAGCGAACTGCAGGAAAGCACCCAGCTGATGCAGGATCAGCAGGAAAAATTTCTCTATCGTCTGCGCACCGCACAACAGGAAATTACCCATCTACGCAGCCAATTGGAGCGTGCCCATCTGGCAGCCACGCTCGATAGCCTGACCCGCGTGTTCAACCGCCATGCCTTCACTCGTCTGCTGGAACGCGCCCTGCACGAATCACAACAGGGCCTGGCTCTGGTGATTCTGGATATCGACCACTTCAAGCAGTTCAACGACCAGTACGGTCACCCGCTGGGTGATCGCGTGCTGCAACACGTCGGCCAACTGTTGCGCGACCTGCTGCCGCCGGAGGCCTTTGCTGCGCGCTACGGCGGCGAAGAGTTTTGCGTGGTACTGCGCAACTGCCCCCACCTCAGCGAGGTTGTAGGTTTCGCCGAACAACTGCGCAACAAGATCCAGTCCCTGAGAGTCAAGGTGCGCCGCACCGACCAGATTCTGGACAGCATCACCGCCTCCTTTGGCTGCGCCATGGCCGAAACTGGCGACACCTTCGAATCGCTGCTGACCCGCGCCGATGACGCGCTCTATCAGGCCAAGCGCGCTGGCCGCAATCAGGTCCATCCGATCACCAGCGAAAAGATGCTAACCGCTTGATTTGAGAAGCCCCTGCCTTTGCTGTTAAATAGCTTCGCACGCCGCGTTACCATCCCGCGGCGTCGCCAACCTGTATAGCGGCGCGCGTTATGGCCGTTCAGCTGGCCACCAGTGAAGCGCGCTCCCTCCGCAACACCTTGAGTCATCATTCAATCAGTGAGTTCGTCGAAGATGTTGAAGATTGCCCATCTCGTGACAGGGTTCGCCGCCCTGCTGCTGTCCGCCGTACCCGGTATTTCCACTTCGTTCCTGAGCACCCCGGATGCCATCTACCTGGCCCTGACCGGCCTGCTGAACCTGCTCGCCGCCGCACAGCAGCAGAATGCAGCAGCCACACGCCAGCAGTTGCTGGGCCTGTCCTCGGCTTTGCTGATCCTGGCTGCCGTGGTCCAGAGCCTGATCCTGCTCGCACCGCTACCCAGCATCGGTGGCCAGCCGGCTATCTGGCTGCCTTTGCTGACCTCGGTCGTCGCCGTGCTACTGAGCCTTGCCGCCCAGCTGCGCGCACAACCGCAGACCAAAGAACAGCAGCCTTTTGCGCAAACCAGTTCCAGCACACCTCAGGAAGATCGCGAAACCGGCACGGTCAAGTGGTTCAATACGTCCAAGGGTTTCGGCTTCATTTCCCGCGACTCGGGCGAAGACATCTTCGTGCACTTTCGCGCCATTCGCGGCGAGGGTCATCGCGTATTGATCGAGGGCCAACGCGTGGAGTTCTCGGTCATGCAGCGTGACAAGGGCCTGCAGGCCGAAGATGTGATTGCGGCAGCGCCCTCACGACGCTGAGCGGCACGCAAAGAAAAGCCCGGGAAACCGGGCTTTTTCGTATCAATAGTGCGGTGGTGGCGCTTCGTCCTGGGCAATCCCCGCGAGCCCGTTCAACTCTTCCTGACGACGCGCCATAGCAGTCAATTGCAATTGCATCCGCTCGATGCGGCGGTTCTGCTCGACCAGCTCATCGCTCAACGCCTGAATGGTGTCATCCTGAAAGGCCAGGCGGCTTTCTAGCTCCATGATCCGCGACTCCAGGCTCATGCGAACGCTCCGGCGAATTGAAAATCCTTGGTCAGCACCAGACGCAGCTTGTCGATGATCTGCACCACCTGCTGCTCGGAATAATGCTGCGCAGGGTGGCGACCCCAGACCGGCGCGGGCCAGGAGGCGTCGTCACGACGACGCACGATCACATGCATGTGCAACTGGCTGACTACGTTACCCAGCGTAGCCACGTTCATCTTGTCGGCAGCAAAGGCGTCCTTGAGGGTTTCAGCCAGCAAGGTGGTTTCCTGCCAGAGCTGACGCTGGTCAGCCGCATCGAGCTGGAACAGTTCGCTAACCTCTGCACGCCGGGGCACGAGGATGAACCAGGGGTAGCTGGCGTCATTCATCAGCAGCAGGTGGCAGAGGGGAAAATCCCCGACCAGCAGGCAATCCTGCTGCAGCCGTGAATCCAGGGTGAACATCGCGCGCTCCTCCTTACAATACAAATC
This sequence comes from Ectopseudomonas mendocina, assembly GCF_016008875.1. GTDB lineage: Bacteria > Pseudomonadota > Gammaproteobacteria > Pseudomonadales > Pseudomonadaceae > Aquipseudomonas. Next base: position 232,703 of record NZ_JADTQG010000001.1, on the reverse strand, counting down.
GTCAAGCGTAGTGCCGCGAGGGCCGACGCAATGGCGCGCAGCATACGCGGGCTCAGCGGACAATTCACCCGACGAGCGCGCACCAACCAAAGGCAGGCCAGGCGCACACGCACCGCAGGCGTGCACCATTTTGTTTCTTCCCGTAATGGGACGACGCGGAGCGTTACCGACGAAGCGACAGGCAGCTTACTGACGGCGCACTCTGGCTGCAGCCCGCACAGGCCCGCATCCCCCTCGCAAACCCGCGCCAAGGGCAGCATTTGCGCGGCAGAACGAGTTGCTCTGCGCTCAAAAATCAAGGTTTTAGAGTGAGAAGCAGATTTTGAGCATGACTTTTGCTATCTATGAGAGCAATGCCCGGCAAGCCGTGCAGTCGACCAATAACAGCGGTCTTTGGCACCCGAGAACCGCGGAGACGTTGGTGCAACGAAACGCAAGTGCAGAGCTATAGATTTGCGACATTCCTCCTCACGCGATGCGACACAAGCATGAACGAAGCCGCAACGAATAGACTGCAACTATCGCCAACATTGGCTGCGTGCTATAAGTTAGCGCCGACACAAAAAGAAAGAGCCGCCCATATAAAAAAACAGTGGGCAGCGCAACTCTTCCAAACCCAAGGAGCAATCACGATGCAAGTGATGAAGTGGAGCGTAATCGCCCTGGCAGTAGCCGCGGGCACCAGCCAAATGGCCGTGGCGTCCAGCCAGTCCGAGTCGAACGGTTTCCTCGAAGACAGCAGCTTCGACATCTTCAACCGCGTTCTGTACATGAACCGCGATTTCCGTAACGGCCCGAACACTGCAGGCACAGGCGACAAAGGTTATCGTGAAGAAACCGGCCTGGGCATTCGCCTGCTGTACCAATCCGGCTTCACCCAAGGCACCGTAGGCGTAGGCTTCGACGCTCATTCCCTGAGCAGCATCAAGATTGACAGCGGTCGCGGTCGTTACGGTACCGGCCAGTTCGCTCAGACCGACGACGGCCGTGGCGACGATACTCAGACCGAAGTTGGCGGTGCCGTCAAACTTCGCATGTCCGACACCGTTCTGAAGTACGGCAGCCAGTTCGTGGCAAGCCCGGTATTCTCAACAGACGACAGCCGTATCCTTCCTGAAGTTGCTACCGGTACTTACCTGGTAAGTAACGAAATCGAAGGCCTGGAACTGAGCGCCGGCCGCTTCACTGCAATGAGCAGCCAGACTGCTACCGGCCGCGATTCGCTCTCCGAAGGCGGCAACACCATCAAGTCGGCAAACATTTTCGGTGCTAACTACAGCTTCACCGACAACCTGAGTGCTGGCCTGCACCATTCTGACGTTGAGGACTTCTTCAAGAAGACCTACGTCAACCTGAATTACAACCTGCCGCTCGCCGAAGACCAGGCGCTGAACTTCGACCTTAACGGGTACAAGACCAAAGGCGACGGTCAGGAACTGGCGGGCGATGTCGACAACAAGATTTGGAGCCTTGCAGCGGCATACAGCCTCGGCGCGCACACGTTCACCGTTGCGCACCAGCGCGCCAGCGGTGATAACGGCTACTACTACGGTGTAGATGGCGGCGGCACCATCTGGCTGGCCAACTCGGTTCAGTACTCCGACTTCAACCAAGAAGACGAGAAGTCCTGGCAGGCCCGTTACGATATCAACATGGCAGACTACGGCGTGCCTGGTCTGAGCTTCATGACTCGCTACATCCGCGGTACCGCCGCCGATAACTACACCGAGCGCGAGCTGAACATTGAAGCCAAGTACGTGATCCAGGACGGCGCGGCCAAGGACCTGTCCTTCCGCGTACGCAACGCCTTCTACCGCGATAATGCCCAAGGTGATGTCAACGACCTGCGCCTGATCGTCGAATACCCGCTGAGCGTTCTGTAACTTCAGCGCTACTCGATAGCAGCACAGAGAAACCCGGCCAAGGCCGGGTTTCTTTATTTGCGCTTCAGCAATTTAAAGAGGCAAAGCGTAAGTCCCGGTCACATGCGCAACCAATTCATTCTCATTTCCATCTGAATATAACGAAACTTCGCAAACAGCCTGACGCCGACTCAACCGCAATATGCGCGCTTCGGCCAACAAATCGACTGGTTTGGGTTTGATAAGGAAGTTGATATTGAGATTGGACGTCACTGCCATCTCTACCCGCCCCAGGCGCCCCAGCACCACCGCATACATCGCTGCATCACCCAGCGCCATGATGGTCGGACCTGACAGCGTCCCGCCCGGGCGCACCAGTTTGGCGTGAAAGGGCACCCGCGCCAGCACGCCCTTCTCGTCGAGCCGGTCGATCCGCAGATCGATGTCCTCGGCCATCGGCAGCCCGCCCCGAATCAGGGTTTGGACTTCAAATGCAGTCAGCCCCACTATTATTCCTCCTGATCAACGCGGCAGAGCTCCCGCCCCGCGCCACTCCTGTACGCCACTGTATAGGCACCGTACAATGCCGGCCTATTCCAAGCCCTAGCAACCGACAGAACGGCCAAACATGCGTACCAGTCAGTTCCTGCTCTCGACCCTGAAAGAAAACCCTTCCGATGCCGTGGTGATCAGCCACCAGCTGATGCTGCGTGCCGGCATGATCCGCAAGCTGGCCTCCGGCCTGTATACCTGGCTGCCGATGGGCCTGCGCGTGCTGCGCAAGGTCGAGACCGTGGTGCGCGAGGAAATGAACGCCGCCGGCGCGCTGGAAGTGCTGATGCCGGCCATCCAGCCGGCCGAGTTGTGGCAGGAATCCGGCCGTTGGGTGCAGTACGGCCCCGAGTTGCTGCGTGTGAAGGATCGCCATGATCGCGAATTCTGTGTCGGCCCGACCCACGAGGAAGTGATCACCGAGCTGGCGCGCAACGAGCTGAACAGCTACAAGCAGCTGCCGATCAACTTCTACCAGATCCAGACCAAATTCCGTGACGAGATTCGTCCGCGCTTCGGCCTGATGCGCGGTCGCGAGTTCATCATGAAGGACGCCTACTCCTTCCATGCCGACCAGGCTTCCCTGCAGGAAACCTATGACCGCATGCACCAGGCGTACTGCAACGTGTTTACCCGCCTGGGCCTGAATTTCCGCCCGGTACAAGCCGATACCGGCTCCATCGGCGGTACCGGCTCGCATGAATTCCATGTGCTGGCCGACTCCGGCGAAGACGATATCGCCTTCAGCGACAGCTCCGATTACGCTGCCAATATCGAAAAGGCCGAAGCCCTGCCGCGCGAGAAAGTGCGCCCTGCGCCGAGCGAAGAGCTGCGCCTGGTCGATACCCCCGACGCGAAGACCATCGCCGCCCTGGTCGAAGGCTTCAACCTGCCGATCGAGAAGACCATCAAGACCCTGATCGTTCATGCTGCCGAAGAAGGCAAGCTGATCGCGCTGGTGGTGCGTGGCGATCACGAACTCAACGAGATCAAGGCCGCCAATCTGGAGCAGGTCGCCAACCCGCTGACCATGGCCACCGATGCCGAGCTGCGTGCCGCCATCGGTGCAGGCGCCGGCTCTCTCGGCCCGCTGAATCTGCCGCTGCCGGTGATCATCGACCGCTCCGTGGAGCTGATGAGCGACTTCGCTATCGGTGCCAACATCGACGACAAGCACTATTTCGGCGTCAACTGGGAGCGTGATCTCCCGGTTCCGACCGTGGCCGATCTGCGCAATGTCGTCGAGGGCGATCCGAGCCCGGACGGCCAGGGCACGCTGGTGATCAAGCGCGGTATCGAGGTTGGTCATATCTTCCAGCTCGGCACCAAGTACAGCGAGGCGATGAACTGCCAGGTTCTCGGCGAGAACGGCAAGCCGGTCACCCTGACCATGGGCTGCTACGGCATTGGCGTATCTCGCGTGGTGGCTGCGGCCATCGAACAGAATTTCGACGAGCGCGGTATCCGCTGGAACGATGCCCTGGCGCCGTTCCTCATCGCCCTGGTGCCGCTGCGCTACGAAACCGAGCAGGTCCGCGAGGCCACCGACAAGCTCTACGCCGAGCTCACTGCAGCCGGCTTCGAGGTGCTGCTGGACGATCGCGACAAGAAAACCAGCCCCGGCATCAAGTTCGCCGATATGGAGCTGATCGGTATCCCGCACCGCGTGGTGGTCAGCGACCGTGGACTGGCCGAGGGCAACCTCGAGTACAAGAGCCGTGCCGAGACCGAAGCGCAAGCCGTACCGCTGGCCGAGATACTGTCCTTCCTGCAAGCCCGTATCAGTCGCTGATCACGCCCTACCGAGACATCATGTACACGAGCAGCAACCTTCGCCTCATCGGCGCCGCCCTGTGCGGCGCCCTCTTCCTCAGCGGCTGCGCCAACCAGCTGCCGCAACGCAGCGAGCATGAGGAGCGCGTCGAACGCAAACTGCTGGATCACCAGCTGCAGATCGATGCCGGCGAACCCAAGGTATTGGAGCTGCCGCAACGCCGTGTACGTGTGCATGACCAGAAGAGCTTCGAGGTCACCGCTTTCGAGGTGACCCGCCGCTACGACCGTTACACCCCCTACCAGCCCTGGCGCGAGATCTATGAAGTGCCGATGGGGGCGGTCGCGGTGGTTGCCGGTGTCGGCGCGAACATCCTCAACGTGGTGTTGCTCGGCAGCTTGCCGGAAACCGCGACCCGCGACTGGATCAGCTACGGCATGGCCGGCCTCAACCCGTTCATGAACGTCGAGTCCAATGGTCGTGCCGAACAGAACCTCGCCAGCATCGACGAGGTTCAGCGCGATCGCCGCATGGAATACATCAACCTGCCCTGGGCCGAACGCCCGGTTCAGGTCAGGGCGGGCGATCAGCAGTTCGAGCTGCTCACCGACAGCACCGGTGTGCTGCGCCTCAATCTGCTGGACAGCCCGTTCACCGAGCAGGACATCACCCGTCTGAACATGCTGCAGCTAAGCGTGGAAGACCGGCTTGGCGATGATGTCGCACGTGCCGAAACGACGCTGATGGTCAGCCACACCCTTCGCGGCAAGCTGCATGAAGCGCATGACCTGATCTTCGACGACCTCGAAGGCGACGACGTCGCCCAATGGGTGCACCGGGTCAAGCGCCTGTCCGATCTCGGCCTGGAGGAGGAAGCCAGCGAGCTGGAACAGAGCCTGATCGAGCTGACGCGCAACGACCCCGAGTTACAGGACGCCTTCCTCAAGGCGCTGCTCAAAGACGCCGGACGCCTGGCTGCCGATCCGGCCAACTGAATCCAAACGACATCCTGTCGCTTTACGATCAGTAGCGCCCTTTCAGACCATTTCCAGCGGCCGCTTGCCACGTGGCGGCGCAAAGGCCGCATCGAGCAAGGCCAGGTCGTCCGCACTCAAGATGATGGCAGCCGCCGCGGCGTTGTCGCGCAGGTGCGCGCTGCCTACGGCCTTGGGAATCGCAATCACGCCGTCCTGCCTGAGCGTCCAGGCCAGCGCGATCTGCGCTGGCGTAGCCCCATGCCGCTCAGCCACCTGTCGCAGCACGGGTTCATGCAGCAAGGCGCCCGCCTGGCTCAGCGGACAATAGGCCATCAGCGGCATGCCGGCGCGCTGTTGCCAGGGCAGCAGGTCATACTCGATGCCGCGCGCCTCCAGGTTGTACAGCACCTGGTTGGTCCGGCACGCCGGCTGATCCAGTTCGAGCAGATCGTCCAGGTCGAAGTTGGAGACGCCCCAGGCGCCAATCTTGCCCTGCTCACGCAGGCGCTCGAAACCTTCGACGGTTTCCGCCAGCGGATAGCGGCCGCGCCAGTGCAACAGGTACAGATCGATGCGCTCGCAACCCAGGCGCTTAAGACTGCGCTCACAGGCCGCCTGGACACCTTCCACACTGGCGTTGTGCGGGTAGACCTTGCTAACCAGAAACACCTCGTCCCGACGCCCGGCGATGGCCTCGCTCACCACCTGCTCCGCGCCGCCCTCGCCATACATCTCGGCGGTATCGATCAGGCTCAGGCCGAGGTCGAGCCCCTCACGAAGCGCCGCGACTTCACGCGTGCGCTGGCGCTCGTCCTCGCCCATGCGCCAGGTCCCCTGGCCGATCACCGGCACCTGTGTGCCTGCCAACTCAATTCTGCGCATCGATAGCTCCCCCATGGGTTGTAACCAGGTCATATCCCTCGCCACGCCATTGCAGCAGGCACAGCCCGTGACCGAAGGGATCACTCAGCGTGGCCAGGCGCCCCCAGTCATATTCATGGATTTCACCTTCCTGCTGTGCGCCTGCACCCAGTGCCCGAGCCAGCGCAGCGTCGAGGTCAGCGACGACCAGATCCAGGTGCAGCGGCATCCAGTGCCGGCGGTAGTCGCGCTGCACATCTGCCTCTGGGCTGGGTCGAGTGGCGGCAGCCTTGTGCAGCAGGTAGAGCGGTACGGCTGCGCCGAGCATCTCGACCACCGAGCCGTCGAACAGCACGCGCCCCACGCTTAAACCAAGACCCTGCTGATAGAAGGCCACGGCGGCCGGCAGATCGGGAACGTCGAGGTTGAGCAGCAGTTGCATGATCAGAGCGGCTTGAGCAACAACAGCAAGGACACCGGCTGCACGCTCTCGGGATGCAGCGGCTCCTGCAGCCATTCGAGCCGCCAGCCGGTCTCACCGATCAGCGACAGCCAGGACTGCAGGGTGCGGAAGAACCAGGGCATGGGCGCCTGAAAACCCTCGCCAAAACCGACGAAATCCTCGACCCGCCAACCGTCCTGATAGGGCTCGTCATGGCTGGCGCGCCAGGGATGCAGGGTCTGGATCAACAGGCTGCCACCAGGTGCGAGCAACGCGTGCAGGCTGCGCAGGAACGGCTGCAGCGGCTCCTCGAACAGGGCGAAATTGCACACCAGCACCTCGAAACGCCCAAGTTGCTCGGCATGCGTCTCAAGCTCGGCATATCCACAGACGCGGTACTGGCTGCGCCCGTCGCACGCTGCGCGGGCTGCTTCGATCAGCGGCGCAGAGGCGTCCACCCCGACCGGCTCGATGCCATGCTCGGCCAGACCACGGCACAGCCAGCCCTCGCCGCAACCAATATCCAGCACTCGCTTGGGTTGCAGCGCCAGAACGGCCTGGATGATGGCCGCATCGGTGACCAGGCGCCGGCTTTCGATACGCTGTTCGCGCACTGCGGCAGCCCAGGCATCGGCGTTGGCCTGCCAGCTTTGCTGAAGCTGTTCACGATGGTCGCGCTGCATGCCGATTCCCTGCATCGATGCAATCCTGCGAGTCTAGCAGGCCTGCTCGCAATCGAGGTACAAGCCGCGCAACCTGCAAAAAGCGCCAGCCATACGCCGCGCCAGCGTCTACGCTGATAGTGAGGCAGACGAGACGACCGCAGCCCAGCCGACCCAGGGTCAGCTTCCGGCAAGAGGCAATCTCGCGGTTTATATGATGCTGACAGACCAGGCCGGTGATTTATGGGCGCATCATGGCAAGTGAATTCGCAGCAGCGTGAACTGGCCTCATCGGCCAGCGCACAAGCTCAGCGAAAGCCGGCTTCGGCAGGGCGTCACTGGCGTCTGAGCCTGTATTTGCTGCTGGTATCGCTGGTGCTGGCTGGCACCGCGCTGCTGGTGTTCGAATCGCGCAGCGCACATTTCCAGTCGCGCGAACTAAGCCGCTATGCCGCAAGCCTCACCTATCAGGTCGAACCCGGCCCCAGCGAAAACATCCTGTACCCGAGCGATGGCCCCTTCGACAAACGCCAGGGCTATGCCTACCTGCCACTGATGCTGGAGCGCCTGCAGCAGCGCGATTACCAGATCACCGAGCAGGCGCGTTTCTCCGACGAGCTGATGGCCTACAGTCGCCGCGGCCTGTTCCCACCCTTTACCGAGAAGAGCCAGAGCGGCCTGACCATCAGCGACTGCCGCGGCACGCCCTACTACGAGTTTCGCTACCCGCAGCAGGGCTACGCCGACTTCGCCAGCATCCCGCCACTGGTGGTCAACAGCCTGCTGTTCATCGAGAACCGCCACCTGCTCGACCCGTCGCAGCCGCTGGCCAACCCGGCGGTGGACTGGCCGCGCTTCGCCATGGCGGCGCTATCGCAACTCGGCAAGATGCTCGACGTGCAGGACCAGTCCGCTGGCGGCAGCACCCTGGCCACTCAGCTGGAGAAGTACCGCCACTCGCCAGATGGCCTGACACTGTCTGCCGGGGAAAAACTGCGGCAGATGCTGTCCGCCAGCGTGCGCGCCTACCAGCACGGGCCGCAGACACTGAAGGCGCGCCAGCGCATCGTCCGCGACTACCTCAACAGCGTGCCGCTGTCCGCCGCGCCCGGCCATGGTGAGGTGCACGGCCTGGCCGATGGCCTGCGCATCTGGTACGGCGCCGACTTCGAGCGCAGCAACGCCCTGCTCGATCCGCGCCGCTCGCCCGACGCCAGCCTTACCGAGCGTGGCCTGGCCCTACGGCAGATGCTGTCGTTGATGATCGCCCAACGCCGGCCCTCCTATTACCTCGCGCAAGGGCGACACGACATGGAGTCGCTGACCGAAAGCCATATTCGTCTGCTCGCCGGCGGCGGCCTGATCGATGCCGACCTGCGCGACGCGGCCCTCGCGCAGAAACTGCAATATCGCGACTGGCAACAGGAACCCAACCTGCGCGCGGTGGAAAGCGACAAAGGCATAAGCGTGGCGCGCTCACGCCTGTCCAATCTGCTGGGCATGCCGTTCTACGACCTCGATCGCCTCGATCTGGCTGCGCGCAGCACCCTGCAGCGCGATCTGCAGCAGCAGGTCAGCACCTACCTGCAGGACCTGGCCAATCCGGAATTCGCCGGGCAGATCGGCCTGTTCGGCGAACGCCTGCTGTCGCCGCAGAAGACTGCTGAAGTGCGCTACAGCTTCACCCTGTTCGAACGCACGCCGACAGGCAGCCGGGTGCGGGTGCAGACCGACAGCACCGACCAGCCTTTCGACATCAACGAGGGCAGCAAGCTGGAACTCGGCTCCACCGCCAAACTGCGAGTGCTGGCCACCTATCTGGAAATCATCGCCGAGCTGCATCAGCGCCACGCCGACAATAGCCCGGCCGAGCTGCGCCAGGTGGAAATCGCCGAGCAGGACTACCTCAGCCGCTGGGCCATCTCCTATCTGCAGGCCAACCCCGGCGCGGACCTGGCCAGCATGCTCGACGCCGCGCTGGAACGGCGCTATTCGGCCAGCCCACATGAGCGCTTCTTCACCGGCGGCGGGCTGCATACCTTCGGCAACTTCCGCCGCGAGGACAACGGCCGTAACCCGACCCTGCGCGAGTCGTTGCGCGAGTCGATCAACCTGCCCTTCGTACGTCTGATGCGCGACCTGGTGCGCTACAGCAGCTACCAAAGCAGCGCCGAATTGCTCAAGGACGACAAGGATCCGCGCCGTCAGGAATACCTGCAGCGCTTCGCCGACCGCGAGGGGCGCACCTTCCTGCTGCGCTTCTGGCGCAAGTACCAAGGCCAGGCAGAGCAGCAGCGCCTGGAGACCTTCATCAGCGGCCTGCGCCAGACCTCGGTGCGTCTGGGCGCCGTGCACCGTTATCTGCTGCCGCAGGCCGATGAGGAAACCTTTGCCACATTCCTGCGCGCGCAGCTGCCGCAGGAAAAACTCAGCGACCAACGGATCGCCCGCCTCTACAAGGATTACGGCCCCGGTGCCTACAGCCTGCCGGATCAGGGCTATATCGCCCGCGTTCACCCGCTGGAACTATGGCTGCTGGGTTACCTGATCGACAACCCGCAGGCGAACTTCAGCGACGCCGTAGCCGCCAGTGTCGACGAGCGTCAGGAAGTCTACGGCTGGCTATTTCGCAGCCGGCACAAGAGCGCGCGTGACAGCCGCATCCGCATCATGCTGGAAGTCGAAGCCTTCTCCGACATCCACCGGCGCTGGAAGAACCTCGGCTATCCCTTCCAGCATCTGGTTCCCTCACTGGCTACCGCGCTGGGCAGTTCCGGTGACCGGCCGGCAGCGCTGGCCGAACTGATGGGCATCATCCAGAACGACGGTATCCGGCAGCCGGTGCTGCGCATCGACGAGCTGCACTTCGCCGCCGGCACGCCTTACGAAACGCGGGTCGAGCGCGATATTCATGGTGGCAAGCGGGTGATGCAGTCGGAAGTCGCCGCGGCGCTACGCAATGCCCTTTCCCAGGTCGTCGAAGGCGGTACCGCGCGGCGCCTGCAGGGCAGTTTCCAGTTGCACGACGGCCAGAGCCTGACGCTCGGCGGCAAGACTGGCACCGGCGACAACCGCATCGAAAGCGTCGGCGCAGGCGGCCGGGTGATCAGCTCCAGGGCGATGAACCGCACGGCCACCTTCGTATTCTTTCTCGGCCCGCGGCACTACGGCACCCTCACCGCTTTCGTACCGGGGCGTGAGGCCGAGCGTTTCACCTTCACCTCGGCGTTGCCGGTACAGGTGCTCAAGGGCATGGCGCCGATTCTCGCGCCCTACCTCGAACCGAGCAGCGCGACGCTCTGTGACACAGCACTGAGTCCAGTGCAGATCAGCAGGCGGTAATACCTGGTAACCACAGCGGCCGGCATCTGGGGAAACCCGGCATCGGATATGCAGTCCATGGCAGCATCATCCGTTGCCGTTCATGAGTACTGCCGATGCGCTCATCCTGGTTCGCCCTGCTACGCCGCCGTCGCCTGAGCCTGATCGTGATGGCCTGCCTGCTGGTGCTGATACCCGTCGGCTGCGCCAAACTGGAGCAGACCGAGCGCGAGTTGGTGTTTCGCATCGAGCCCGGCACCGCCCGCTGGTTCAGTGGCCTGCCCACCGGCATCGAGGACGTGCAACTGCAATCGCCAGACCTGGGCGCCGATGAAAGCCTGCACGCCTGGTGGTGGCCCGCAGCGCGCAAGGATGCCCCGGCGCTGCTCTATCTGCATGGTTCACGCTGGAACCTGACAGGCCAGCTGTTTCGCATCGAGCAGTTGCACGCCATGGGCTTCTCGGTACTGGCGGTGGATTATCGCGGCTTCGGCCAAAGCCGTGGCGCCCTGCCCTCCGAGCGTAGCGTCTATCAGGACTCGCTGATCGCCTGGGAACACCTGGCTCGCCTGCAGCCCGAAGCGGACAAACGCTTCATCTATGGCCATTCGCTTGGCGGCGCGGTAGCCGTCAATCTGGCGCACGAACTGGCGAGTGAAGATCAAGCGCAAGCCGCCGGCCTGATCGTCGAATCCAGCTTCACCAATCTGGGCGATGTGGCCGCCGCAGTGGCCAACACCTCGCTGCCGGTTCGCTGGCTGCTGTCTCAGGAGTTCGATTCGCTGAGCAAGATCGGCGAGGTCGGCATCCCGGTGCTGATCGCGCATGGGCGCAACGACCGCTACGTGCCCTCACGCTTCAGTGAAGCGCTGTTCGATGCGGCCAGCGAGCCGAAGCAGTTGCTGCTGATCGAGGGCGCCAACCACAACAACGGCCTGCGCATGGCCGGTAACAGCTACCGACAGGCGTTGCAGGCGCTGGGGCTGGAGATCAACTGACCCGCGCGATTTCAGGACTTGAATTGCTGCAGGTAGAGCTGTTCGACCTTGGCCCGCGCCCAGGGCGTCTTGCGCAGAAAGGTCAGGCTCGACTTGATGCTCGGCTCATGCTTGAAACAGCGCACATCGACCTCTCGGGCCAGCCCCTCCCAGCCGATACGCTCCTCCAGAGCGGTGAGAATCGCCTGTAAGGTCAGGCCGTGGAGTGGATCATTGCTGGTCATGAGAGCATCCGTCGAAAATGGTGGGCATATCTTAGAGCCGCATACGAAAAAGGCGATGACTACCTGGTAGTCATCGCCTTCGGGTCAAGCCGGCAAGGTCAGGCCGACTTGTATTCGCTCTCGGCCTTGTCGAAGCGGCTCAGCATCGACGGGCTCGGCGCCTGACCGATACGGCTGAAGATGACGATGGCCAGGGTGGCGAGGATGAAGCCCGGAATGATCTCGTACAGACCCAGACCAATCCAGTTCTTCCACACGATTACGGTGGTGGCGCCGACCAGCATACCGGCCAGCGCGCCGTTGCGGGTCATGCCCTTCCACAGCAGGGACAGGATGACCACCGGCCCGAACGCGGCGCCGAAGCCGGCCCAGGCGTAGGACACCAGGCCGAGTACACGGTTGTCCGGATTGGCAGCCAGAGCGATGGCGACCAGCGCCACCAGCAGCACCATGCCACGACCGACCCAGACCAGTTCGGTCTGCGAGGCACCCTTGCGCAGGAAGGCCTTGTAGAAGTCCTCGGTCAGCGCACTGGAGCACACCAGCAGCTGGCAGCTCAGGGTGCTCATCACCGCAGCCAGAATGGCGGACAGCAGGATGCCGGCGATCCACGGGTTGAACAGCAGCTTGGCCAGTTCGATGAACACGCGCTCCGGGTTCTCGCCGACCGGGCCGGCGACTTCCGGGTGCGCCGAGAAGTAGGCGATGCCGAAGAAGCCTACGGCAACCGCGCCGGCCAGGGTCAGGACCATCCAGGTCATGGAGATGCGGCGCGCAGCCGGGATCGACTTGACCGAATCGGCGGCCATGAAGCGCGCCAGGATGTGCGGCTGGCCGAAGTAGCCCAGGCCCCAGGCCATCAGCGAGATCACGCCGACGAAGGTAGCGCCCTTGAGCATGTCGAAGTTGGTAGGATCGACCGCCTCGATGGCAGCCATGGCCGGATCGAAACCGCCGGTGGCGATCATCACCACCACCGGGGTCAGGATCAGCGCGAAGATCATCAGCGTGGCCTGCACGGTGTCGGTCCAGCTCACCGCCAGGAAGCCACCGATGAAGGTGTAGGCGATGGTCGCAGCGGCGCCGGCCCACAGTGCGGTCTCGTAGGACATGCCGAAGGTGCTCTCGAACAGGCGGGCACCGGCTACCACGCCGGAGGCGCAGTAGATGGTGAAGAACACCAGGATCACCAGCGCCGAGAAGATGCGCAGGATGCGGCTGTTGTCTTCGAAACGGTTGGTGAAGTAGTCCGGCAGGGTCAGGGCATTGCCGTTGTGCTCGGTTTGCACGCGCAGACGGCCGGCAACGAACAGCCAGTTGAGGTAGGCACCCGCCACCAGGCCGATGGCGATCCAGCTTTCGGAGATGCCGGCGACGAAGATCGCGCCCGGCAGGCCCATCAGCAGCCAGCCACTCATGTCGGAAGCGCCGGCGGACAGCGCGGTAACGAAGCTACCGAGGCTGCGGCCACCGAGAATGTAGTCGGAAAGGTTCTTGGTACGCAGATAGGCGATCAAGCCGATCAGCACCATGGCTGCGATGTACACCACGAAGGTGACGAGCATTGGAGTACTAGCTGTCATTTGGGGGGCTCCCCTCTCGTTTGTTGTTCTTGGGCACCGTGCCCGGCTTGGCAAAGCGCAACCGCGTTTGCGGATACGGGGCTCCGGTTTCTTTCCTCGTCACACCGATGCCTGGCGAGCACGATCAGGGACAGATACCGGCGCAGTGAAAATCTCCACCACTTCGTCACTGCATCGGCAAGTGCATGAGCACTTTCCCTGACCTCCCTGGCTTACGCCTGCGGCCACCGAATCGCGTTACCACCCTACTTCGGCTGCATGCACGTCTATTATCGGTCTAGCCCAGCAAAGCTGGTCTGACCAATCGGCGCAGACAAAACGGTCGTAACGAAAGTGAAGGGCGGAATTTAGTGGCAGAGGTGAACGGGCTTCTTGCTGAAAGCTCTGGAGTTTTTGCAGAAATCTCCGACACGGGGAACTTCCGGCAAACAGCTGTTTCGGCGCCAGCACGATAACCTGATCGCTCGATCAGTCCCCACTGGCCTGGCGAAAAGGCAGGTAACCGCGCGCCTGTTCCGCGTAAGCCCGCACGCCAGAGCGCTCCTGTTCGAGAAACTCGGCGACTGCGGCATACAACCCCGGGTGGCAGAGATAATGCCACGAACGGGTGATGACCGGCTCGAAACCGCGTATCAGTTTGTGCTCCCCCTGGGCCCCGGCGTCGAAGCGTTGCAGACCTTCGGCGATGGCCAGCTCCATGCCTTGATAGAAGCAGGTTTCGAAATGCAGGCGGTCGAACTCGGCCAGGCAGCCCCAGTAGCGACCGTAGAAGGTTTCGCCATCGACCAGGCTGAAGGCCATGGCCAGCGGCCGCCCCTGCTGCCGAGCGAACACCACGCGGATCATCTCCGGCATGCGTTCGGCCAGTAGGCTGAAGAAGGCCCGCGTCAGATAGGGTGCCTGGCCGCGTACATGATAAGTGTTGGCATAGCAGTGGTAGACGAAATCCCAGTCCGCCTCGCTCAACTCATGGCCGCGTCGCCAGTCGAAATCGATGCCCTGCCCCGCGACCTGCTCGCGCTCCTTGCGCATCTGCTTGCGCTTACGCGAGCTGAGCGCATCGAGAAAGTCCTGGAAGTCGCGATAACCGCGGTTGTGCCAGTGGAACTGGCAGCCGAGGCGCTCGAGCCAGCCCTCGCGCCCCTCGAACAGTTCATCGCACGCGGGGCGGGTGAAGTTGACGTGCAGACCCGACAGGCCCTCCTCTGCGAGACGCGCGGCCAGGGAATCGAGCAGCCTGCCGGCGCTTTGCGCGTCGCCCAGCAGGCGTGCCCCGCTAACGGGTGAAAAGGGTACGGCCCCGAGCAGCTTGGGGTAGTACGCAATGCCCGCACGGCGGCAGGCGTCTGCCCAGCCGTGGTCGAATACGTATTCGCCATAGGAGTGCTGCTTGAGATAGGCCGGCATGGCAGCCCGGACCACGCCCTGATCATCGAGCCAGAGGCGGTGCGCCGGTTGCCAGCCGCTACGCCCACCCACACTACCGCTTTCCTCCAACGCAGCGAGGAAGGCGTGGCGCAGGAAAGGTTGTGAATCGGTCAGCAACGCATTCCATGGGCCTGCGCTGACGCTGGACAGCGAATCGGCAACGAACAAGGTCACAACTGCACTCCAGAAAGGGATGGGTTCTCCCTGAGCGAATCAGGTTATCAGCACGTCAATAGAACAGAAAATCCGCTCGGGGCGAGAGCAACATGACGAAATTTCATCCAGGACGAGGCCCACGCTGCGCTTTTCTCGAAACTTTAACAATGCCCCTATACAGTCGCCGCGGGACTTCTCCGACCCCCTTAAAAACAGCCTAAAAGATTCAAAAAACTTCCTAAACATATGTTTTTAAAAAAGTTCCCCTGACTCGAAAATGTCACACGGCAGCAAGCCTTCTGTCATATCGGATTTCCATAATCGCCTCCGTCCAAACAGACGATGTCATGCCACAGGCAATGACGGCGTTTCATAAAACGAAGGAGTTTTTTCGATGAAGATGAAGTTGATTGCGGTTGCTGTGGGTGCTGCTCTGGCGGTACCGGCTGTGGCAATGGCAGACGTGACCGTCTATGGCCGTGCACATGTGTCGGTGGATTACCTCGATGATGGTGCCAAGTACTCCGAAACCAACCTGTCGAGCAACTCCTCGCGACTGGGCTTCAAAGGCGA
Organism: Ectopseudomonas mendocina; assembly: GCF_016008875.1. Classification (GTDB taxonomy): domain Bacteria; phylum Pseudomonadota; class Gammaproteobacteria; order Pseudomonadales; family Pseudomonadaceae; genus Aquipseudomonas. The sequence goes on along the minus strand of NZ_JADTQG010000001.1, from coordinate 217,290 downwards.
CCACGCCATCAACCCGGACCTGAAGGCGTTTTTCCAGATCGAACAACAAATCAACTTCACCACTGGCGCCTCGAGCGGCGGTACCGACTTCGCCACCCGCGACACCTTCGTGGGCCTGAGCAGCAACTTCGGCGCCATCCAGGTCGGTCGTTTCGACAGCCCGTTCAAGGTAGCCCGTGGTCCGTTCAACCTGTTCGGCGACCAGGTCGGCGACATGAACAACCTGGCTCGCGTCACCGCCGGCCGTCTGGACGAGCGTTACGACAACACCATCCAGTACACCACCCCGGACTTCAACGGCTTCAACGTCAAAGTGGCCTACTCGATGTACAAGGGCCAGTCGCTGAACATCACCGACACCCCCGCCAACAACGAAGACAGCGATGCCTTCAGCACCTCGCTGAACTACATCGGCGGCCCGCTGGAAGCCTCCCTGGCCTACGAGAAAGTGGAAGAAGACACCCTGCGTGGCAAGGCTGACTCCGTCCGCGCTGCCGTTGCCTACAAGCTGACCGATGCCTTCAAGCTGGTCGGTTTCTACCAGACCACCGATTTCGAAGGTGTATCCGGCACCACCAGTGCTCAGCGCGACGCCGGCACCTTCGACGTCTACGGCATCGGTGGCGAACTGGCGATTGCCAAGAACACCGCTCTGAAAGCCACCTATATGACCAACGACAGCGACGCCGACAACTCCGATGCCGACATGTGGGTCGTGGGTATCGAGCACAAGCTGGACAAGGCCGTGCGCGTCTACGCCAACTACGCCGTCGTCGACAACGATTCCAACGTCGCCTACTCGCCGTGGATGCAGTCGCGTACCGCTACCCCGAGCAACCAGTCCATCGTTAACGGCGTGAACGAAGCCGCTGGCGAAAAAGCTGCCGGCTTCACCGTAGGTCTGCGCTACGACTTCTGATCCCGCTTGCGGAACAGATAAAACAAACCGGGTTGCTCCGCGAGGGGCAGCCCGGTTTGTCATTTAACTGACACCTAGCCGTCTTATTCTTGTTTCCGGAATGTCATCGACCCCAGCCCGCCGAGCATCGGCGGACCTTCGTACTTAGGAGTTTTCATGCGCCGCTTGTTCGTAATCGCCATGGCTGGCCTGCTGGCCGCCTGCGCCCAGCAACCCAAAGTCCAACTGTATTCCGGCGCACCGCTGCCGCAGAACCAGGTCCTCACCGTGGTCGTACCCGGCGAGCTGGAAATCCGCAGCATCAATGGCCAGCCCTACTCCGCCACCATTGCCGCTTCCGGCCTGAACGACAAGGAGCTGCTGCTGCAGCCAGGCGCTTACCAGATCCACGCTTTCTACAAGAACGGCTTCGACATCGCCGGCGGCATGAGTCACGAAGTGGTGCGCAGCCGCACTGCCATCTTCACCATCGACGGCAAGCCCGGCGATCTGTGGCGCCTGGAGTTCAAGCGTCCGGCCAACCTGGCCGAAGCCCAGAAGTTCGAAGAAGACTTTCCGGCCTGGGCCGTGAACACCCGCACCGGCGAACGCAAGGACGCCGAAGCAGGTAATCGTAACGTTTCGGCATTTAGCGTACTGATGGGCTCCAGCGAAGTCGCTGCGCAGGCCACCAGCGTCGCACCGCTGGGTGCCGCCGCAGCGAGCGCACCACAGGCGGTCGCTCTGACTCCGGCTCCGGCCCAGGCCGCTGCCCTGCCGCATAACGACGCCACCCTGACCACCCTGCAGCAGATGTGGAACCTGCTCACGCCGGAAAGCCGCAGCGCCTTCCTCAAGTGGGCTCAGCAGTAACCCAAACCGACGGCGCTCCCGCCACGCGGGAGCGCGCTCGACAGCGCCGGTATCTGCCATTTATAGCTGTACCGAAAACTCTGTCTCAGCTACGCAACATTCCCTCTCGCTCCCACGCACAGCGCACTCGCAGCGCACCTTCCTGGGGGCTGTGAAAGCCGTTGTCGGATTCCCAGCGAAAGGTATGCAGGCCGTTCAGTTCGGTTTCCAGGTGAACCACGGCACTGGTCCAGTACAAGCGCTTGAGTAGCGCCTCGAAGGCTTCGATCCACAGGTTCCACTCATACTCCACTGCGCCGTAGCTGGCGCCGAAGTGGATCACCTGGGTCTGGTAAAGGCCCGCCCCCGGCAGCTCGCAGAAAGAAAACATCTCGCGCCCCAAAAAGGGCCAGAGATCGCCCGAGGGCAGTTCGGCCAACACGCCATGGTTGGTTTCACGGCGCAGACGACTCTGCTCGGGGTCATCCGAGGGCCAGTCGCGGATGCAGCCATAGACGATGGATTCGGACTCCACACCGGCACTCCTGAAAAAGCAGCAAGCCTTCTAACACAGCACGCCAGGGCAAGAAAGGAACGGGGGCGAATTCTTCAGCGCGCCTTGCGCCTTCTACGCCCCAGCAACCAGGCCACCAGCGTCATCACCAGCGCCAGCGCAGTGAGCACAGCGAACGGCAGGCGGTAGCTGCCGGACAGATCGCGAGCCAGGCCGGTCAGAATCGGCGTCAGGCAGCCAAGGCAGTAACCGGTGAACAACATCATCGCCGTCCAGCGGCTGACCGCCATTGGCGAGCCGGCTTCGTAAAGCGGCAGTACCAGCGACAGGGCGAACGAGCCGCCCAGCGAAAAGCCCAGGACCATCGCCCACAGTTCCGGAATGAATCGCGGCATGAAGGTGACCATCGCCAGACAACCGCAGGTGACCGCACCGCAAGCCAGCAATAGCGGATAACGCGCGTTGTAGCGCTGTGCCAGCCAGGGCAGCAGGAATGAACTGGGCAGCCCCATGAGCATGGCCAGGCTGAGCAGCGAGTTGCTGCGCAGCACGCTCAGCCCGGCTTCGTGGTAGCGCGCCACGGCCCAGGTGGCGATGGCATAGAACAGCCCCGCCTGGATGGCGAAGAAGCAACTGATCAGCCAGGCGCGTGGCTGCCGCCAAGGCAGGCCGGTGCTTTCCTGCGCCTCGGCAGCGCCCACCTGATTGGGCAACCACAACCAGAGCATTACCCCGAGCAACGCTGGTGCGGCCCACACCGCCAGCCCCAGATGCCAGGCATCGCCGAAGAATGTGGTGACCGGCGCCGTGAATACCGCGCCACCCGCCCCGCCGATAGCCATACCCAGCGAATACCAACCCACCACGCGTCCCATCTGGCTGGCGAAATGACGCTTGATGAAGCCCGATAGCAAAGGCCCGGCAACCGCTATGCCTGCGCCCAGGGCGATGGCGCTGCCGATCAGCACCGTACTCTGGTGTGCGGCCAGACGCGCCAGCAGCGCCAGGCCGATCAGGCCGAGGCAAAGCACGATGGTGCGCTCGAGCCCCCAGCGCATCGCCAGGCGCGGCGCCAAAGGCGCCAGCAGGCCCATGCACAGCACTGGCAAGGCGGTAGTCAGGCTGATGAAACTGCGGCTCAGCGACAGCTCGGCGGCAATACGCTCGATCAGCGGGGCGAGGGAGGTGATGCCGGGGCGCAAATTGATCGCCGCCAGCACCAGGGCCACTAGTAGCAGGACCCGAGGGACTGGTTTCACAAATGTTCCATGGTCATGACGGCAGGCAGGCCGGGGCGGCCACCCTACCCCTGCAGGCCGCGCCAGGCAAGCCTGCAGGCATGAATAACTGACTTATCGGTCAGCTGGCGGATTTGGCCTTGCCGCGCATTTTTTCGGCCATGTTGGCCATCTCGTCGTACAGCGCCTGCGGGTTCTTCTGCTTGACCGCCCAGGCCATGCGGCCCATTTCATGCGGCAGGATCATGAAGCTGCCCTTGGCCATTTCATCGTGGATATAGTCAGCGATGTTCGCCGCGGTGATCGGCGAACTTTCCAGCAACTTGCCCACCTGGGCCTTCATCGCTGGCGTCGGGCCACGGAAAGAGTCCAGCAGGTTGGTCTGGAAGAAAGATGGGCAGACCACATGCACGCCGATCTCCAGCTGACGCAGCTCCACCAGCAGGCTTTCCGACAAGGCCACCACGCCGGCCTTGGCCACGTTGTAGTTGCTCATGCCCGGTCCCTGCATCAGCGCGGCCATGGAGGCGATATTGACGATCTTGCCCTTGCTCCGTTCCAGCAGCGGCAGGAACGCCTTGCAGCCTTTGACCACGCCCATCAGGTTGATCGAGATCTGCCAGTCCCAGTCCTCCAGCGACAGCTCGCTGAAGAAACCACCGGAAGCGACCCCAGCGTTATTGACGATGACATCGATGCCGCCAAACTGCTCTTCGCAGGCCTGCGCCAGGGCGGTCAGCTGACTGTAGTCGCGCACGTCGCAACGGCGGGTGAAGCCGTCACCGCCCGCCTCGCGCACCAGCCCCAAGGTTTCCGCCAGTCCGGCTTCGTTGACGTCGGCCAGCGCCAACTGCCAGCCCTCGCGCGCCCAACGCAGGGCAATTTCGCGCCCCAGGCCGGAGCCCGCGCCAGTGATCATCATGCGGTTTTGCATAGCAGCCCTGCCTTCATTGTTTGGTTGCAATGGCTGCAGTGTAGCGAAGGAAATAAAGGGTCCGAGCCTTCATCAGGCTTATGAATAGGCTGGGCTAATCAGGCGCGCGGCCCGCTACGCCAGCGCCAGATCAGCCAGGCGTAAACGGCCAGGTTCACCAGCACGACGATGGCCCCCAGCCAGAGCTGGATCTGCGGCGTGAGCCCGGCCGGGTAGATCAGCGGTATCAGGTAATGCTCGATGAAGCCGCCCTCATATCCAGCTTGCCCCGCCGCCCGGCGCAACTGATTTTCCCAGGGCGTCAGCGGGCAACCCAGATGCAGGCACTCCACGACGATACCCCAGGCCACCGCGGGCAGGTGCAGCCATAGCAAGCGCGGCCAGCGCAGCAACAGCAAGCCACCGAGCAGCACGAACAAAATGAAGCCCAGGTGCACCAGCACCAGCGCATCGGCAGCCATACGCCAGAGCATCGCGACTCAGTCCACCACGAACAAGCGCGCGCCAGCCGATGTCGAGGAGCGATGCGCTTCAGCGCCATCGGCCACCTGATAGCTCATACCGGGCTTGAGCACGAATACCCGGCCATCTTCCAGCTCGGTAATCAGCTCCCCCTCCAGGCACAACAACACGTGTCCCTTATGGCACCAGTGGTCAGCCAGATACCCCGGTGAATATTCGACCATGCGTACTCGCAGCGCACCAAACTGGCAGGTGCGCCAGCGCGCTACGCCACGCTCGCCCGGGTGCTCGCTAGCAGGCATCGCGCTCCAATCCGTCACACCGAAGGGGATATCACTGATTTGCATGGTTTGGCTCCTTCGAAATAGAGCCTCACCTTAACGCAGCGACCCACCAGTCGAATAAATAGGTAATTGCTTTTATGCGAACAAAATCAATTTAGAGCGACTATCAAGGCCATGCACACGCCACATTTCCCGAGCCGAACGAACAGGAATAGCCTTCCCACAAGACGAAATGATTCTCAACGAGGTGCATCATGCTCAAGACACTGACCTTCACCATCATGCACTTCTGCATTGCCTTCGGCGTCACCTACGTACTGACCGGCAGCGTTGCAGCCAGCAGCCTGGTAGCGGCAATCGAACCGCTGTGCAATTCGGTGGGCTTTTACTTCCACGAAAAGGTCTGGCAGCGTTTCGAGCGCAATCGTCAGCTTGCGCCGGAACGCCCCAAGCATGCCTGGCTGCATCATCACGCCTGAGCGAACGCCCTGCGCTTCGCCAGGCAGGCATGACTACAATTGCTGTGACTCGAGATTCCTGCGATTTAGCTAAGATAGTCTGGCACTTTGCCCTTCTTGCTGCTGTCATAAGCCAGCTGTTTAATCCAGACGCTCTCTGATTTAAAGGGACTTAGCACATGCCCAGCCTTGCCCGTCTCGCCGCCTTGCTCGGTGGCCTGGTCTTCTGTGCCTTCGCCGTTGCCGCCGATGTGGATGCCGAAAGCTACGGTTACCCGCTGGCCAACCCGTTCGAAGCGACCATCGCCACCACGCCGCCCGAACTACGCCCGGAACTCCCGGCCGACGGCGACATCAGTCAGCGTGACTACTCGGTACGCCTGCGCCCGGACCGCGAATTCGAACTGCTGGACAACTTCTGGCCGGTGACCAAGCTGCGCTACCGCCTGGCCGAGCAAAAAGGCCGGGCGCCGCTGATCTTCATCATCGCCGGTACTGGCGCGCACTACGCCAACGGTACCAACGAATACCTGAAGAAGCTGTTCTACGGCGCTGGTTTCCATGTCGTGCAGCTGTCGTCGCCGACCAGCTACGACTTCATGGCCGCCGCCTCGCGCTTCGCCACTCCCGGCTATAGCCCGGAAGATGCCGACGACCTGTACCGCGCCATGCAGGCGGTACGCGCCCAGCACCCGAAACTGCAAGTCAGCGAATATTTGCTGACCGGATACAGCCTCGGCGCGCTGCATGCCGCCTTCGTCAGCCAGATCGACGAAACCCGCCGCGCCTTCGATTTCCAGCGCGTGCTGCTGCTCAACCCTCCGGTCAACCTCTACACCTCCATCAGCAACCTGGACAAGCTGGTGCAGACCCGAGTCCAGGGGATCGACAACAGCACCAATTTCTATGACCTGGTACTGGGCAAGCTGACGCGCTATTTCAACGACAAGGGCTATCTGGATATCAACGAGGCCATGCTCTACGACTTCCAGCAGTCCACCGAGCGGCTCTCGGACGAACAGATGGCCATGCTGATCGGCACCTCGTTCCGTTTCTCCTCCGCCGATATCGTCTTCACCTCGGACCTGCTCAACCGCCGCGGCCTGATCACCCCGCGCGATTACCGCATTACCGAAAACACCAGCCTCACGCCTTTCTTCCAGATGGCCCTACGCTGCGACTTCGATTGCTACATCGCCGAGCAGCTGATGCCCATGTGGCGTGCCCGTTATGACGGTGGCAGCCTCAACCAGCTGATCGAGAAAACCAGCATGTACGCACTGGAGGACTATCTCAAAGGCAGCGACAAGGTCGCGGTGATGCACAACGCCGACGACCTGATCCTCGGTCAGGGCGACATCGGTTTTCTGCGCCGCACCTTTGGCGACCGCCTGACCCTTTACCCGCGCGGCGGGCACTGCGGCAACCTCAACTATCGCGTCAACAGCGACGCCATGCTGGAGTTCTTCCGTGGTTAAGCACAGCTCCCTCATCATCGCCCTGCTGCTGGCCAGCGGGCAGGCACTGGCCGAACGTCAGGTCGACGCCGACGGTTTCACCAACCCGCTGCAGAATCTGCAGTTCAACCCGGGGCTGGATCAGCAGGAGTTCGAGCGCGCCTCCAGTGACGCCCTGCAGGTCTATGACCCACTGGAGTCATGGAACCGCCGCGTCTATCACTTCAACTACCGTTTCGATCAGTGGGTATTCCTGCCCGTAGTCGATGGCTACCGCTACGTCACCCCGGATCTGCTGCAGACCGGCGTGCACAACTTCTTCAGCAACCTCGGCGAGATCCCCACGCTGGCCAACAGCGTGCTGCAGCTCAAGGGCAAGCGGGCGATGAACACCACCGCACGCCTGCTGTTCAACACCATTATCGGGGTCGGCGGTATCTGGGACCCGGCGACGAAAATGGGCCTGCCCAGGTTGAGCGAAGACTTCGGCCAGACGCTCGGCTACTACGGCGTGCCCGCCGGCCCTTACCTGATGCTGCCGCTTCTCGGCCCATCGAACCTGCGCGACACGGGCGGCCTGGTGGCGGATTTCAGCCTGGAGAATGCGGTCAACTACCTCGACGTGGCCGACGCCAGCCGCGACAATCCAGGCATCATGGTCCTGCGCGCCGTCGACACGCGTGCCAACACCGGCTTCCACTATGGCCAGCTCAACTCGCCGTTCGAATACGAGAAGCTGCGCTACTTCTATACGGAGTCGCGCAAACTGAGAATTGCCGACTAACCCTAACTTATTGGATTAATCGATAATTTATTGGGAAATTTTCCACCCAAACATCGATTGAATGCGAATAGCATGGCGCCATTCCTCTCTACCAAGGAGCGCGCCATGACTTCGCAACGCCGCGTCATCAGCATCCAGCCTGGCCAACCCGCCTCCGACGGCGCCGGTGTGCGCCTTAACCGCGTCATCGGCGGGCCTGGCCTGGAGCGTTTCGATCCTTTCCTGATGCTTGACGAGTTTTCCACCGACAACCCCGACGACTACATCGCCGGCTTCCCGCCGCATCCGCATCGCGGCTTCGAGACCATTACTTATATGCTCGAAGGGCGCATGCGCCATGAAGATCACCTGGGCAACGTCGGCCTGCTAGGCAGCGGCGGCGTGCAATGGATGACCGCCGCGCGCGGCATCATCCACAGCGAGATGCCAGAGCAGGAGTCCGGCGCCATGCGCGGTTTCCAGCTCTGGCTCAACCTGCCGGCCAAGGACAAGCTGGGCGAAGCGGGTTATCGCGATATTCCCGCCACGGACATTCCACGCATCAGCACGGCATCCGGCGTGGAGGTGGTGGTGATCGCCGGCGAGTTCGACGATGGCGAGATCCGCCAGGCCGGCGCTGTGCAGCGTCCGCATACCCAGCCGCAGCTGTTCGACCTGCACTTGCCGGCGGGCAGCCAGGTGGCGCCGCGCCTGGCCGACGGGCGGCGGGTCATGCTCTACGTCTACGAAGGCCTGCTCGAACTGCCCGACGCCAGCGCACAACCGATCAGCGCCGGGCGCCTGGTGCGGCTGTCGGATGCAGGCGAGCTGCGTCTGGCCAGTAGCCATGGTGCGCGAGTGCTGCTGATCGCCGGCACTCCGCTGAACGAGCCCATCGTGCAGTACGGGCCGTTCGTGATGAACAGCCGCGAGGAAATCGAACAGGCGCTGCGTGATTTTCGCGATGGCGTGCTGGCCTGAGTGCATCAGGCCAGCTGGACGGCCTCGGTCAAACCAAGAAATCGGCAGAGGTCGGCCTTGCGCGTCATCGCGTCCTGATACCCCAGCTCGATCAGCTCGCTGCAATAGCCGGGTTCGAACAACAGGTAGCTGAGCACGCCGGCCCCGCCCGCCTTGGTCGCCCCCGGGCCACGCAGGAACAGACGCAGCGCCCTAGGCAGCTCACGCTGGTGGCGGGCGGCGATCTGATCCAGCGGCTGGCTCGGCGCGATCACCAGCACCTCCACCGGATTGAGCCCCAGGCCACGCGGACGTCGATCCGGCGGCACCAGCGCGCTCATCTGGTTGAGGCGCTCGAGCAGTTCGATATCCGTCTCCAGATTGTCGATGAAGGTACTGTTGAGCATGTGTCCGCCAATCTGCGCCAGGCTCGGCGGCCGCGTGCTCGCTACACGCGGCAGCGCGGCATTGGCTTCGAGCTGGGCATTGCCGCTGACGCCGATCACCAGCACGCGGCTGGCGCCCAGATGCAGCGCAGGGCTGATCGGCGCCGCCTGACGCACCGCGCCGTCACCGAAGTATTCACGGTTGATCTTCACTGGCGGGAAGATCAGCGGAATCGACGCGCTGGCGAGCAGATGATGAAGTTGCAAACGTGTCGGCACGCCCACGCGGCGATGGCGAAACCAGGGGTCGATGGTGGCGCGGCCCTGATAGAAGGTCATTGCCTGGCCGCTTTCATAACCGAAGGCCGTCACCGCGACTGCACGCAACTGACGATGGCGCACGGCGGCGGCGATACCGGAGAAATCCAGCTCGCGTTCGAGTAAGTCGCGCAACGGCGAGCTGTCGAGCAGCGCCACTGGAACGTCGCGACCGATACCCAGCAGGCTGTGGCCGACGAAACGCGTCGCCTGACGCAGCACGCCAGGCCAGTCGCTGCGATACACCATATGGGTGTGAAAGCCCTGCCAGACCGATGTCAGACGCCGCACCGCTTCGCCGAACTGCAGCGCGCCACAGGCCAGGCCTACGGCATTGATCGCGCCGGCGGAGGTGCCGACTATCACAGGAAAGGGGTTGTGCGAGGTGTCTGGCAGCAGATCGGCGATGGCTGCCAACACTCCGACCTGATAGGCCGCCCGCGCTCCACCACCGGAAAGAATCAGCCCGGTGACGGGCTCATGGGGCTGGGCAGCTGCGGTCATCGGCCAATCCTGATTTTCTGTTGAGTATAGGTGCGTTACTTACGCTTTCCGTACAGCTTCGCCTCGCCCTCGGGGCGCGTCTTGAAGCGCCGATGCGCCCACAGATACTGCTCGGGACAGGCGCTGACCACCTGCTCGATCCATTGGTTGATGCGCAAGCAATCGGCCTCTTCGCTCTCGCCGGGGAAGCCTTCGAGCGGCGCATGGATCACCAGACGATAACCGCTGCCATCGGCCAGGCGCTGCTGGGTGAAGGGCACCACGCACGCCTTGCCCAGGCGAGCGAACTTGGTGGTGGCGGTGACCGTCGCCGCCTGGATGCCGAACAACGGCACGAAGATGCTCTGCTTGCGGCCGTAGTCCTGATCCGGCGCGTACCAGATGGCGCGACCGGCACGCAGCACCTTGAGCATGGCGCGAATGTCCTCGCGCTCGATGGCGGTGGCATCGAGGTTGTGGCGCTCGCGGCCACGCCGCTGGACGTAGTCGAACAGCGGGTTGTCATGCTCGCGGTACATGCCGTCGATGGTGTGCAACTGACCGAGCAGCGCGGCGCCGATCTCCAGGGTGGTGAAGTGCACCGCCATGAGGATGACGCCCTGCCCTTCGGCCTGCGCCTGCTGCAGATGCTCGAGGCCCTCGACATGCGCCAGCTTTGCCAGGCGCGCCTTGGGCCACCACCAGCTCATGGCCATCTCGAAGAAGGCGATGCCGGTGGAAGCGAAGTTCTCCTTGAGCAGACGCTCACGCTCGGCAGCGCTCTTGCCGGGGAAGCACAGCTCCAGGTTGCGCGCCGCTATCTGCCGGCGCGAGGTCGCCGTGCGATACATCAGCCAGCCCAGCGCCCGCCCCAGCTTCAGCTGCAGGCCATACGGCAGCTGCACCACCAGCCACAGCAGCCCGAACCCCAGCCACAGCGGCCAGAAGCGCGGATGAAGGAAATAGGCGCGAAAGCGGGGGCGATCCATGAGGCGTTTCCGATCACATACAAAGCCGCGCATTCTAACGCAGTTTTCCAGCCGACTCGGTGCGTCAGTCTCAGCGAGTCAAGTCACGACAGCGAGTCGCCAACCAGAAAGCAACCAGATAGAGCGCCTCGTGTAGTCCTGTCCCAGCCTCGCTGACGTGCAGCTTGCGGCATGCGGGCTATGTCGTTATAAGTCCGGGCATCTTTCGACTCGCCAGAAGGCCCATCGCATCACCATGAGCCAAGCCGACCTCCTCGCCCAAGACCCCGTATTCCAGCTTAAGGGCAGCATGCTCGCCATCACCGTGATGGAACTGGCGCACAACGACCTCGAGCGCCTCGACGCGCAACTGACGGAAAAGGTCGCACAGGCCCCGGCCTTCTTCAGCAATACGCCGCTGGTGCTGGCCCTGGACAAACTGCCGGAAGGCGAAGGCGAATTGGACCTGGCCGAGCTGATGGCCGTCTGCCGCCGCCATGGCCTGCGCACCCTGGCCATCCGCGCCTCGCGCGAAAGCGACGTCGCCGCCGCCGAAGCCATGGATCTGCCGGTGCTGCCGCCGTCCGGCGCACGCGAGCGGCCGCTCGATCCGGCGCCGAAGAAGGTCGAGGAAAAACCGGCCGAACCCGAGCACAAACCCAGCCGCATCATCACCACGCCGGTACGTGGCGGCCAGCAGATCTATGCCCAGGGCGGCGACCTGATCGTGCTGGCGCCAGTCAGTGCCGGGGCGGAACTTCTCGCCGATGGCAACATCCATGTTTACGCGCCCATGCGTGGTCGCGCCCTGGCTGGCATCAAGGGCAACACCAAGGCACGGATTTTCTGCCAGCAAATGGGCGCCGAAATGTTGTCCATCGCCGGCCATTACAAGGTCGCCGAAGACCTGCGCCGCGACCCGCTTTGGGGCGATGCGGTACAGGTCAGCCTGTCGGGTGACGTGTTGAACATCACCCGCCTTTAACGGATACTGCGGCCACTTTTACGGACATAAAGGAGCCTCTAAAAACGCTGGCAACGCAGCCAGTTTTTGAGGCTCCGTCAAAAGGGCATCTGGAGGCCTCGATTGGCCTCAGATTCCCGCGTTATCTTCATTTTTTGGGGTGAATCACCTTGGCCAAGATCCTCGTAGTCACTTCCGGCAAGGGTGGCGTCGGTAAAACCACCACCAGCGCTGCCATCGGTACCGGCCTCGCCCTCCGCGGGCACAAGACCGTCATCGTCGACTTCGACGTCGGCCTGCGTAACCTCGACCTGATCATGGGCTGCGAACGCCGCGTGGTGTACGACTTCGTCAACGTCGTCAACGGCGAAGCCACCCTGACCCAGGCCCTGATCAAGGACAAGCGCCTCGAGAACCTCTACGTGCTGGCCGCCAGCCAGACCCGTGACAAGGACGCGCTGACCCCCGAAGGCGTCGAGAAAGTCATCACCGAGCTGTCGCAGAATTTCGAATACGTGGTCTGCGACTCGCCGGCCGGCATCGAGAAAGGCGCTCACCTGGCGATGTACTTCGCCGACGAGGCCATCGTCGTGACCAACCCGGAAGTGTCCTCGGTACGTGACTCCGACCGCATGCTCGGCCTGCTGGCGAGCAAATCGCGCCGCGCCGAGAAAGGCGAGGAGCCGATCAAGGAACACCTGCTGCTGACCCGTTACAACCCCGAGCGCGTCACCAAGGGCGAAATGCTCGGCGTCGAAGACGTCGAGGAAATCCTCGCCATCCGCCTGCTTGGCGTGATTCCCGAATCCCAGGCCGTGCTCAAGGCTTCCAACCAGGGCATTCCGGTCATCCTCGATGACCAGAGCGACGCTGGCCAGGCCTACAGCGATGCAGTCGATCGCCTGCTCGGCAAGGAAGTGGCGCATCGCTTCCTTGATGTGAAGAAGCAGGGCTTCCTGCAACGTCTATTCGGAGGTCGCGAATGAATATTTTCGACTTCTTGCGCTCGCGCAAGAAGGAAACCACCGCATCCATCGCCAAGGAACGCCTGCAGATCATCGTGGCCCACGAACGTGGTCAACGCAGCCAGCCGGACTACCTGCCTGCCTTGCAGCAGGAACTGGTGGAAGTGATCCGCAAGTACGTGGCCATCGACTCGGACCAGGTTCAAGTCGCACTGGAAAACCAGGGCAGCTGCTCGATCCTGGAGCTGAACATCACCCTGCCGGATCGCTGATCGATCCTGGCCACGCACACGGCGGCTTCGGCCGCCGTGTTCGTTTGTAGCAACGCGCACCTGTAGGAGCGGATTCATCCGCGAAGCTTCTACAGGCCAAAAGCATCGCGGATAAATCCGCTCCTACACCAGCCCACACATCATGCCGCTAAGCCAGATCGAAATTCTCCACCAGGACGCCGCCCTGCTGGTGATCAACAAGCCCACCCTGCTGCTGTCGGTGCCCGGCCGGGCTGATGACAACAAGGATTGCCTGGTCACCCGCCTGCAGGAAAACGGCTACCCCGAGGCGCGCATCGTGCATCGGCTGGACTGGGAGACCTCCGGCATCATCGTCCTAGCTCGCGACGCCGACAGCCACCGCGAGCTGTCCCGGCAGTTTCACGACCGCGAAACCGAGAAGGCCTATACCGCGCTGTGCTGGGGCCAGCCGCAGGCCGACAGCGGCAGCATCGATCTGCCGCTGCGCTACGATCCGCCGACCAAGCCGCGCCACGTGGTCGATCACGAACTGGGCAAGCACGCCCTGACCCACTGGCGCATCGTCGAGCGCTGCGGCGACTGGTGCCGGGTCGAACTCACGCCCATCACCGGGCGCTCACATCAGTTGCGCGTGCACATGCTGTCCATCGGCCATCCGTTGCTGGGCGACCGCCTCTACGCCCATGAACAGGCCCTGGCAGCCCACGAACGCCTGTGCCTGCACGCCAGCATGCTCGCCCTGACCCACCCACAAACCGGCGAGCGCATGCGCTTCGAGTGCCCGGCACCGTTTTGACGGCCTGCCGGTTGCGCATTGGCAGAAAGACACATGGCAGTGTGCGCCCAGCACATCCGGCCCAGCAGATAGACGCCAACTATCGCCCCAAACGAGTGCGTAGCCGGCACAGCGCGATACAAATTGGTTAAACTCGCGCCATCGTTGCCCGGAGTCCCTATGCGCGAAGAACTGATTCAAGGCCTGCTCGATTTTCTCAACGCCTCGCCGACCCCTTTCCATGCCACCACCAGCCTGGCCATGCGCCTGGAAGCCGCCGGTTTTCGTCACCTCGACGAACGCGCGCCCTGGCACACCGAAGCCGGTGGTCGTTATTACGTGACCCGCAACGACTCCTCGATCATCGCCTTCAAGCTGGGCAAGCGCCCTACCGTCGACGGTGGCATTCGCCTGGTCGGCGCGCATACCGACAGCCCGTGCCTGCGCGTCAAACCCAGCCCCGAACTGCAGCGCCAGGGCTATTTCCAGCTCGGCGTGGAAGTCTATGGCGGCGCCCTGCTCGCGCCCTGGTTCGACCGTGACCTGTCGCTGGCCGGCCGCGTGACCTACCGCCGCGACGGCAAGGTCGAGAGCCAGCTGATCGACTTCTACCAACCCATCGCCGTGATCCCCAGCCTGGCCATCCACCTCAATCGTGAGGCCAATCAGGGTTGGGCGATCAACCCGCAGACCGAGCTGCCGCCGATCCTGGCCCAGCTCGCCAGCAGCGAAACTGCCGATTTCCGTGCCCTGCTCGCCGAGCAGTTGGCCATGGAGCACGATTTCAACCCGGACGCGGTGCTCGATTACGAGCTGAGCTTCTACGACACCCAGAGCGCCGCCATCGTCGGCCTCAATCAGGACTTCATCGCCAGCGCGCGCCTCGACAACCTGCTGTCCTGCTACGCCGGCCTGCAGGCGCTGATCGACTCGGACGACGAGGAAACCTGCGTGCTGGTCTGCACCGACCACGAGGAAGTCGGCTCCTGCTCCGCCTGTGGCGCCGACGGCCCCTTCCTCGAGCAGGTGCTGCGCCGCGTGCTGCCGGGCGGCGACGATTTCGTCCGCACCATCCAGCGCTCGCTGCTGGTATCGGCCGACAACGCCCATGGTGTGCACCCGAACTATGAAAGCAAACACGATGGCAACCACGGCCCCAAGCTCAACGCCGGCCCGGTGATCAAGATCAACAGCAACCAGCGCTACGCCACCAACAGCGAGACTGCCGGCTTCTTCCGCCATCTGTGCCTGGAGAACGAAGTGCCGGTACAGAGCTTCGTGGTACGCAGTGACATGGCATGCGGCTCCACCATCGGCCCGATCACTGCCAGCCAACTCGGCGTGCGCACGGTCGACATCGGCCTGCCCACCTTCGCCATGCATTCGATCCGCGAACTGGCCGGCAGCCATGACGTCGATCACCTGGTGAAAGTACTGACAGCTTTCTATTCCAGCCCTGAACTCCCCTGAGGTTCTGACGCGATGATCGAACATATCCGCAACAGCCTGCTAGAGGCCCAGCGCGCACTGGAGGCCTTCCTCGCCAACGAACAGACCCTGGGCAATATCCAGAAGGCCGCCGAACTGCTGGTCGAGAGCTTCGAGAACAAGGGCAAGGCCTTCTCCTGCGGCAACGGCGGCTCGATGTGCGACGCCATGCACTTCGCCGAGGAGCTGACCGGGCGCTACCGCAAGAACCGTCCCGGCATCGCCGCCGTGTCGATCAGCGACCCCAGCCACATCAGCTGCGTGGCCAACGACTTCGGTTACGACTTCATCTTCTCGCGCTATATCGAGTCGCACGGCCGTGAAGGTGACGTGCTGATCGCCATCAGCACCAGCGGCAAAAGCCCCAACGTGGTCAAGGCTGCCGAAGCCGCCAGGACCCTGGGGGTGAAGGTGATCGCCCTGACCGGCAAGCCCGGCTCGCTGCTGGAAAGCCTGGCCGACGTGTGCATCTGCGCCCCCGGCGGCGATTTCGCCGACCGTGTGCAGGAGCTGCACATCAAGACCCTGCACATTCTGATCGAGCTGATCGAGCGCAAGCTGAGCCCGCAGAATTACGCCTAGCGTCGCAGCACAACCACATGCCGGTCGCCCGGCTTCTCGTAGTGGGTTAGCGACGCGGGAAGCGGATCGACAAGCAAGCGCTGCGGTGGCGCGTCGCGTAACCCACCAGGCGATGGATCACATTGCGCCAATGGTGGGTTACGCCGCTGCAGATGCGGTGGCGTGATCAACAAGGTGACAGGCGGCTAACCCACCCTACGGACTTGCTCCCTGATTGCATCCGGGCTACGCGCCGACGACCAGCAGACGAACCTGTAGGAGCGAGCTCTGCTCGCGAACACCGCCAGCAATAGAAGCTTCGCGAGCAAGCCCGCTCCCACAAAAAGACTCAGGCGCTGCGCAGGCGCTTCGGGGTCAGGCCCATATAGCGGCGCATGGCGGTAGTCAGCGCGCTCTGACTGGAGAAACCACATTCCTCGGCGATCCTCACCAGCGGCAGGTTGCTCTCGCGCAGCATGCGCGCGGCGCGGTCGAGGCGGGTCTTGAGCAGGTACTGGTGTGGCGTGAGGCCGACGCAGTCCTTGAACTGGGCGTGGAAGTGGCTGGGACTCAGGCACATCTCGTGCGCCAGCTCGGCAACACTGATGCGCCGCGCCAGGTGCTCGCCGATGTAATCATCCAGGCGCTGCAGATCCAGCGCCCCCTGCGGCTGCCGGCGCTGCTCGCCAAACAGGCGCAGGTGCAGAGCACGGAGCAATACGCCGCCGAGAGAACGCGCGAGGATAGAGTCACTGCCGTAGCGCTCCAGCTCCGCGCCGGCATAGCTCAGCAGGTGCTGGAAATCGACATCGAGGGCGGGATAGCGCGGCGTCTCGAACAGTCGATGCAGCAGCTCAAGGTCTTCGCTGGGCGTGTCCTGCTCGTCAAGATCGAGAATCAGCATGCGGTTGTCGCCCATGCCGGCGAACTGGTGGGCGGCATCGCCCGGCACCAGGCAGGCGCGCATCCGGCAGACTTCCCCACCGCGGCCGCCGACCTCGAATTCGGCGCGGCCCACCAGAGACATCACCAACTGATGATGATCGTGGGCATGTTCATGGGCCTGCTCATCCAGGCGAATCACACGGGCTTGCAGCATCGCTAAAAACTGGCGGCACGGAACGAGGGTTGCACTTTACTCCTTTCCCAACGAAAACGCCGCAACCACCTATCAGCGAAACGGTTGCACCTGTAGCAACCAAAACTAGGCAATACGTCCCACGTAGATCAGTAATTGCCTGCCCACAGCTGAAACGTTGAAAAAATCCTGAGGTCGCCCCATGTAGCATTCAACGTGCAAGCAAAGGTGCTCCATGAACGATCAGGACATCCACTCCGAAGCTGTCGACGAACACGCACAATCGGCCACCGGCCTGGTGCTGCCCGCACAAAGGCTGCCGGACAAGCTCTACGTCATCCCCATCAACAATCGCCCGTTCTTCCCCGCGCAGGTGTTGCCGGTGATCGTCAACGAGCACCCATGGGGGCGCACGCTCAAGCGCGTGGACAATACCGAGCACAAATGCCTGGCGGTGTTCTACGTCGATAATCCGCCGGACGAGAACGGTGAGTTCGACGTCGACAGCCTGCCCGAACACGGCACCCTGGTGCGCGTGCACCATGTCAGCGAGGAAGGCGGCAAGCTGCAGTTCGTCGCCCAGGGCCTGACCCGCGTACGCATCCGTAGCTGGCTCAGCCGCCGCGGCCCGTATCTGGCCGAGGTCGAATACCCACAGCCGTCCAACGACCCGCGCGACGAGGTCAAGGCCTACGGCATGGCCCTGATCAACGCGATCAAGGAGCTGCTGCCGCTCAACCCGCTGTACAGCGAAGAGTTGAAGAATTACCTCAATCGCTTCAGCCCCAATGAGCCGTCGCCGCTGACCGACTTCGCCGCCGCCCTGACCACCGCCTCCGGCCATGACCTGCAGGAAGTGCTGGATACCGTGCCCATGCTCAAGCGCATGGAGAAGGTGTTACCGCTGCTGCGCAAGGAGGTCGAGGTCGGCCGCCTGCAGAAAGAGCTGTCCGCCGAGGTCAACAAGCAGATCGGCGAGCGTCAGCGCGAGTTCTTCCTCAAGGAGCAGCTCAAGCTGATCCAGCAGGAGCTGGGCATCAGCAAGGACGACAAGAGCGCCGACCGCGAGGAATTTCTCGCCCGCCTCGAAGGCAAGACCCTGCCGGCGCCGGCGCAGAAGCGCATCGACGAAGAACTGAACAAGCTGTCGATTCTGGAAACCGGTTCGCCCGAGTACGCCGTCACGCGCAACTACCTGGACTGGGCAACCGCCCTGCCCTGGGGCATTCACGGTCAGGACAAGCTCGACCTGGGCCGCGCGCGCAAGGTGCTGGACAAGCATCACGCCGGCATGGACGACATCAAGCAGCGCATTACCGAATTCCTGGCCGTCGGCGCCTTCAAGGGTGAGATCGCCGGCTCCATCGTGCTTTTGGTCGGCCCACCCGGCGTGGGCAAGACCAGCATCGGCAAGTCCATCGCCGAGTCACTCGGCCGGCCGTTCTACCGCTTCTCGGTGGGCGGCATGCGTGACGAGGCGGAGATCAAGGGCCATCGCCGCACTTACATCGGCGCCATGCCCGGCAAACTGGTGCAGGCGCTGAAGGAAGCCGAGGTGATGAACCCGGTGATCATGCTCGACGAGATCGACAAGATGGGCACCAGCTACCAGGGCGACCCGGCCTCGGCGCTGCTGGAGACCCTCGATCCGGAGCAGAACGTCGAATTCCTCGACCACTACCTGGATTTGCGCCTGGACCTGTCCAAGGTGCTGTTCGTCTGCACCGCCAACACCCTCGACTCCATCCCTGGGCCGCTGCTCGACCGCATGGAGGTGATCCGCCTGTCCGGCTACATCACCGAGGAAAAACTGGCCATCGCCAAGCGCCACCTGTGGCCCAAGCAGTTGGAGAAGGCCGGCGTGCCGAAGGCGCGCCTGTCGATCAGCGATGCGGCGCTGCGCAAGGTGATCGAAGGCTATGCCCGCGAGGCCGGCGTGCGCCAGTTGGAGAAACAGTTGGGCAAGCTGGTGCGCAAGTCGGTGGTCAAATTGCTGGAAAGTCCCGAGGCGAAGATCCGCATCGGCGCCAAGGACCTGGAAGAAGCGCTCGGCATGCCGGTGTTCCGCAACGAGCGGGTGCTGGCCGGTACAGGCGTTATCACCGGCCTGGCCTGGACCAGCATGGGCGGCGCTACCCTGCCGATCGAGGCGACGCGCATCCATACGCTCAACCGCGGCTTCAAGCTCACCGGCCAACTCGGCGAGGTGATGAAGGAGTCGGCGGAGATCGCCTACAGCTACGTCAGCTCGCACCTCAAGCAATTCGGCGGTGACCCGACTTTCTTCGACCAAGCCTTCGTCCACCTGCACGTGCCGGAAGGCGCCACGCCCAAGGACGGTCCCAGCGCCGGCATCACCATGGCCAGCGCCCTGCTTTCGCTCGCGCGTAACCAGGCGCCGAAAAAGGGCGTGGCCATGACCGGCGAGCTGACCCTCACCGGCCAGGTGCTGCCCATCGGCGGCGTGCGCGAGAAGGTGATCGCGGCGCGCCGGCAGAAGATCTTCGAGCTCATCCTGCCGGAGGCCAACCGCGGCAGTTACGAGGAATTGCCGGACTATCTCAAGGAAGGCCTGACCGTGCACTTCGCCAAACGCTATGGCGACGTGGCGAAAGTGCTGTTCGACTAAAGAGGGCCAATGTAGGAGCGAGCTCTGTCCGCGAATGTCGGCGAGCCTGAAAAGCTTCGCGAGCAGAGCTCGCTCCTACACCCAGCTGCCCACCTGTACGGTCGCCACCGACAAGCCAATGCGGCTATGCTGGGGCCAGGTTTCGTCGACTGGAGTTCGTCATGCACGCCACCTTGCGCCTGCTTACCCTGCCCGCCCTGGCCCTGCTAACCGCCTGCGCGCATCAATCCGGCACACTGGAGCTGAAGAAGGATCGGCAGTGCCCGCTGACGCTCGAACAGGGTCAGCAACTGATTCTCAGCCTGCCCAGCAACCCCACCACCGGCTTTCGCTGGGAAATCCGCGATGGCGCAGAGAAGGTTTTGCAAAGCCTCGGCCCGGAGGTCTACAGCAATCCGGAAGACGCCGGGCTGGTGGGCGCTGGCGGCATCTCCACCTGGCGTTTCACTGCGCGCGAAGCCGGTGAAGGCCGCCTGCTGCTGACTTACCAGCAGCCGTGGGAGCCCAACGTACCGCCAGCGGAAACCTTCGATTGTGAATTGCGGGTGAAGTGAAATAGCCGCGCATGGTACGGCTTCTGTGGGAGGGGCTTCAGCCGCGAATGCCGCTCCCACGTCCGGCATCAGCTCTTGAGCCGGTAGCCGGTCTTGAAGATCCAACCCACCAGCACGATGCACAGCACCAGAAAGCCCAGCACCATGGCCAGGCTGACGCCGACGTTGACGTCGGATACGCCATAGAAGCTCCAGCGGAAAGCGCTGATCAGGTACACCACCGGGTTGAACAGCGTCACCGTCTGCCAGGCTGGCGGCAGCATGCTGATAGAGTAGAACGCGCCGCCGAGGAAGGTCAGCGGCGTGACGATCAACGCCGGGACGATCTGCAGTTTCTCCCAGCCATCGGCCCAGACGCCGATGATGAAGCCGAACAGGCTGAAGGTCAGCGCGGTCAGCACCAGGAAGGCCACCATCCAGATCGGATGCTGAATTTCGAAATCGACGAACAGCCTTGCGGTGAGCAGGATGATCAGACCTAGGATCATCGACTTGGTCGCCGCTGCCCCCACGTAGCCGATGAGAATCTCCAGATAGGAAACCGGCGCCGAAAGAATCTCGTAGATGCTCCCCGAGTACTTGGGCATGTAGATGCCGAACGAAGCGTTGGAGATGCTCTCGGTCAACAGCGCCAGCATGATCAGACCCGGGATGATAAAGGCCCCGTAGCTCACGCCCTGCACCTGGGTCATGCTCGAACCGATGGCCGAGCCGAACACCACGAAGTACAGCGAGGTGCTGATCACCGGCGTGGCGATGCTCTGCAACAGGGTGCGCCAGGTGCGCGCCAGCTCGAACAGGTAGATGGCCTTGATGGCATACAGGTTCATGCGCGCGACTCCTCCAGCAGTGACACGAAAATCTCCTCCAGAGAACTCTGGCTCGACTGCAGATCCTTGAAGTCGATGCCGTGCTGGGCAAGGTCACGCAGCAGTTCGGCGATGCCGGTATTCTCGTGCTGGGCATCGAAGGTGAACACCAGGGCATGGCCCTGATCGGCCAGTTCCAGGCCATAGCGCGCCAGCTCGCTCGGCACGCAGGACAACGGCTGCTGCAGGTGCAGGGTCAGCTGCTTCTTGCCCAGCTTATGCATCAGCACCTGCTTGTCTTCCACTAGGATGATGCGGCCCTTGCTGATCACCCCGATACGATCGGCCATTTCCTCGGCCTCTTCGATGTAGTGGGTGGTCAGGATGATGGTCACGCCGCGCTCGCGCAGGCGCCGCACCATGTTCCACATGTCGCGCCGCAACTCCACGTCGACGCCTGCGGTGGGCTCGTCGAGAAAGAGAATCTGCGGCTCGTGCGAGAGCGCCTTGGCGATCATCACCCGGCGCTTCATGCCGCCGGACAGTTCCATGATCTTGGCGTTGCGCTTGTCCCACAGCGACAGATCCTTGAGCAGCTGTTCCAGGTAGGCCGGGTCTGGTTTTTTGCCGAACAGGCCACGGCTGAACTTGACCGTCGCCCAGACGGTTTCGAACACGTCGCTGACAAGCTCCTGCGGTACCAGGCCGATCTGCGAGCGGGCTGCGCGGTAGTCGCGGACGATGTCCTTGCCGCCGACCAGCACCCTGCCCTCGCCCGGATTGACGATGCCGCAGATGATGCTGATCAGGGTGGTCTTGCCGGCGCCATTGGGGCCGAGCAAGGCGAAGATCTCGCCCTGGCGAATGTCCAGGTCGATGCCTTGCAGGGCAGGATGCCCGGACGCATAGATCTTGTTCAGTTGCTGGATGGAAATGACCGAGTGCACGGTGGGTAGCCCCTTGCCTGCGGAAAACGCCACAGTTTACAGGGCTTGAGACAGCGAGATCAGCGCAGAAGTGGAAAAAACGGCGCACTTGTGGTGCGCCGGGATGCTGCAGGTGAGGTAGGAAACGATCACGGCACTTGTGGCGCCATAACGATAAGCCCGGCGGCGAGTGCCGCCAGGCGTATTCAGTGGCGTGCGCCTGAACGCACGCATGGCCGTAGGGCGGGTGCAACCCGCCAACTGAGGCGGCGGGTTGCACCCGCCCTACAACGGAGTCAAGAGGCTGCCGGTGGCGATGAAGGCTCGCAGGTTATCCAGCACCAGATCAGCCATCTGCTGGCGGGTCTCGATGCTGCCGCTGCCGACGTGCGGCAACAGTACCACGTTGTCCAGTTCGCGCAGTTCGGCCGGTACCTGGGGTTCGCGCTCGAAAACGTCCAGCCCGGCGCCGCCAATCACCTTCTGCTGCAACGCCGTGATCAGCGCCGCCTCATCGACCACCGAGCCGCGCGCAACGTTGACCAGAAAGCCATCCGGGCCGAGCGCTTCGAGCACCTCGGCGTTGATCAGATGATGGGTGGCCTTGCCGCCCGGGCAGGTCAGCACGAGGAAATCGGCCCAGCGCGCCAGCGCCAGCAGATCCGGCTCATGCTGGTAAGGGCTGCCCTCGACCGCACGGCGATTGTGGTAACGCACCGGCATGGAGAAACCCGAGGCGCGCAGCGCCACTGCCTCGCCGATGCGGCCGAGACCGACGATCCCCAGGCGCTTGCCGCTGACCCGACGCGCCAGCGGGAACCCGGTGGTGCTGCTCCAGGCGCCGCTGCGCACGAAGCGATCGCCCTCGGACAGACGCCGAGCGCTGTCGATCATCAGGCCCATGGCCAGGTCCGCCACGCAGTCGTTGAGCACGTCCGGCGTGGTGCTGAGGACGATGCCACGATCGCGCAGCAGATCCAGCGGATAGGGGTCGTAGCCGACACCGAAACTGCAGATGGCGCGCAGATTCGGCAGCAGCGCCAGCTGCTCGGCCGTACAGCCGAAACGCGCCGAGGACACCGTGTAGATGAACTGCTCGCCGTGCTCGCGCAGGAACGCCAGCGGCTCGGCCTGTTGCCACAGTGCGCTGACCTCGTATTCCTCGGCCAGCTCGCGGTTGAAGCGCTCGCTCAGCGGGCCGATCTGCAGCACCTTGGGTTTGCTCATGGAACCTCCTGTTTCGATCATGCGATTTACAGCAATTTGCCGGGATTCATCAGTCCGGCTGGATCCAGCGCCTGCTTGACTCGAGCCATCAACTCCAGCTCCAGCGGAGCCTTGTAATGCTGCGCGGCCAGGCGCTTGGACTGGCCAAGGCCATGTTCGGCGCTGATGCTGCCGGCATCATGCAGGGTCTGGTCGTAGATCACCCGCATGATTGCCTCGGCCTGCGCCTTGAACACGGCATCCTCGGTGCCGATTGGCTTGCTGATGTTGTAATGCAGGTTGCCGTCGCCGACGTGCCCGTAGGCCACGATGCGCACACCAGGGAACGCCTGCTGCAGCGCCTGATCGGTACGCGCGATGAAGTCGGGAATACGGCTGACCGGCACGCTGATGTCGTGCTTGAGGCTTGGCCCCTCGTGGTTCTGTGCCTCCGAAATGCCTTCGCGCAACGCCCACAACGCGTGCACCTGCGCATCGCTACCCGCCACCACGGCGTCCAGCGCCACGCCCTGCTCGAAGGCCTCGCCGAGGCCCTGTTCGAGCAGTTCGTTCAACGGCGCGTTGGGCTGGGTGTCGCTCAGCTCGATCAGCACGTACCAGGGGTGCACCTCGGCAAAGGGATCGCTGACACCGGCGACATGGCGCAGAACGAACTCGACGCTCTGCCGCGACATCAGCTCGAAGCCGGTCAGGCGGTCGCCACACAGCCCGCGCATCTGCCCGATCAGCTCGACGGCGGCCTGCGGGCTGGGCAGCGCCACCCAGGCGGTGGTAAGGCTGCGCACGGCGGGGAACAGCTTGAGCACGGCGGCGGTGATGATGCCCAGGGTGCCTTCGCTACCGATGAACAGGTGCTTGAGGTCGTAGCCGGTGTTGTCCTTGCGCAGGCCGCGCAAGCCGTCCCAGATGCGCCCATCGGGCAGCACCACTTCCAGTCCCAGCACCAGGTCGCGCATGTTGCCGTAGCGCAGCACGGCGGTGCCGCCGGCATTGGTCGCCAGGTTGCCACCGACCGTGCAACTGCCCTCGGCGCCCAGCGACAGCGGGAACAGCCGGCCGACTTCGGCGGCAGCCTCCTGCAACTGCTGGAGGATCACCCCGGCCTCGACGGTGATGGTTTCGTTGGCCACGTCCACTTCGCGGATGCGCTTCATGCGCGTCAGAGACAGCACGAGCTGCGCCCCGGAGTCGTCAGGGATCGAGCCGCCGCACAGGCCGGTGTTGCCGCCTTGCGGCACCAGGGCGACGCCGGCCTGCGCACACAGACGCACCACCGCCGCCACCTCCTCGGTCGAGGCCGGGCGCAGCACCGCAGCCGCCTGGCCACGATAGGCGCCGCGCCAGTCGCTCAGGTAGCTTTGCATACGCTCGGCGTCAGTGATCAGGCCAGCCTCGCCGACCGCCTCGCGCAACGCCTGAATGAGATTTTCGGACAGGCCGCTCATATCAGGTCACCGGCGCCGGGTTGAACAGCACCAGGTCGTTGTGCAGGCGCAGGTGTTCGGCGCAGGTCTGCTTGCGCCCGCTGGCCACGTCCAGGTAGAGCTGGAAGATATGCCAGCCCATCTCCTCCAGCGTCATGCGCCCGGAAACGATCTGCCCGGCGTCGACGTCGATCAGATCCGGCCAGCGCTCTGCCAGTTGGGTACGGGTCGCGACCTTGATCACCGGCACCATCGACAGGCCATAAGGCGTGCCACGACCGGTGGTGAAGATATGCAGGTTCATGCCCGCCGCCAACTGCAGCGTGCCGCAGATGAAGTCGCTGGCCGGCGTGGCGCAGAACCACAGGCCCTTGCCGCGAATGCGCTCGCCCGGGGAAACCACACCGGCGATGGTGCCGTTGCCGGACTTGGCGATGGAGCCCATGGCCTTCTCGACGATGTTGTTCAGCCCGCCCTTCTTGTTGCCCGGCGTGGTGTTGGCGCTGCGGTCGGCCATGCCGCGCTGCAGGTAACGGTCATACCAGTCCATCTCGCGGATCAGCGCATCGGCCACCTCGACGCTGGCGGCGCGCGGCGTGAGCAGGTGGATGCCGTCGCGCACCTCGGTGTTCTCGGAGAACATCACCGTGGCACCGGCGCGCACCAGCAGGTCGGCGGCCACGCCGAGCGCCGGGTTGGCGGTGATGCCGGAGAAGGCGTCGCTGCCGCCGCACTGCATGCCGACCACCAGCTCGGCCGCCGGTACAGTCTCGCGGCGACGCTGGTCGAGCACCTTCAGGCGCTCCTCGATCATGCCCATGATCTGCTCGACCATGCCGGTGAAACCGGTGCCGGAATCCTGCAGGCGGAACAGCCAGTCTTCCTCGTCCATGCCGTTGGTGAGCTGGTCGCCATCCATCAACTGGCTGGCCTGCAGCTTCTCGCAGCCCAGGCTGATCACCAGCGCCTGGCCACCCAGGTTGGGGTTGCGGCTGATGTTGTACAGGGTGCGAATCGGCACCACGGCGTCCGGCGCGTTGATCGCCACGCCGCAGCCGTAGCTGTGCGACAGCGCCACCACGTCGTCGACATTGGGGTACTTGGGCAGGATTTCCTTGCGTACGCGCTCGACCACATGATCGAGCACGCCGACCACGCATTGCACGGTGGTGGTCACGCCGAGAATGTTACGGGTGCCGACGCTGCCGTCCGGGTTGCGGAAGCCCTCGAAGGTGTAGCCTTCCAGCGGCTCGCCCGGCGTGGCCTGGATCGTCGCCTTGGGCAGGTTATCCAGCACCGGCGGCTCGGGCATGCGCAGCACCTGCTCGGTCACCCAGCTGCCGGCGGCGATGGGTTTCAGCGCATAGCCGATGACCTCGCCATAGCGCACCACCTCGCCACCCTCGGCGATGTCGACCAACGCCACCTTGTGGCTCTGCGGAATGCCTTCGATGGCTTTCAGGCCATCGTCGAACTGACCGCCGGCTGCGACGCCCTGGTCATTGACCACCACGCCGACGTTGTCGCTCGGATGCAGGCGGATATAACGGGGCGAATCCTGATGGGGAATCAACTGCATGATGCTTGCTCCTGTGTGCGCTCAGGATACCGAGCCGGATGTGGAGCCAGAGGCACCATTGTCCAGTTCGACCCTGTGAATACGGCCGACGATCAGGCCGAAGCTCACGACCGCCAGCAGGGCATTGAGGCCAACATAGGCCAACGCCCAATCGAATGATCCGGTACGGCTTACCAGGTAGCCGATGACGATAGGTGTCGTGATCGCCGCCAGGTTGCCAAAGGTATTGAACAGCCCGCCGGACAGGCCAAGAATCTGCCGCGGCGAGGTATCGGCCACCAGCGTCCAGCCCAGCGAGCCGAGCCCCTTGCCGAAGAAGGCCAGGGCCATCAGCGCCACCACCGCGGCGTCGCTGCCTGCGAAGATGCACAGCACCATGCTGCTCGACAGCAGCAGGCCAAGCACCATCGGCAGCTTGCGCGCCAGGGTCAGCGAATGGCCACGGCGCAGCATGCCGTCGGACAACAATCCACCCAGCACGCCACCGACGCAACCGCTGATGGCCGGCAAGGCGGCGGCGAAACCGGCACCGAGAATGCTCATGCCGCGCGCCTGCACCAGGTAGACCGGAAACCAGGTGAGAAAGAAGTAGGTAATGGCGTTGTTGCAGTACTGACCGAAGTAAATGCCAATCATCGTGCGTTGTCTGAGCAACAGCCCCAGGTGCCGCCACTGCGAGCCGCCAGCATTGCCGCGCTGGCCTTCGAGGTCGATCAGCGCCCCGCCTCGCTCCAAGTGCTCCAGCTCAGCCGCCTCGATCCGTGGGTGCTGACGCGGGCCATGCAGTTGCTTCAGCCACAGCAACGAAAGCGCCAGGCCGAGGCAACCGAGCACGATGAACACCGACTGCCAGCCCATGACCTGCACCACCCAACCCATCAGCGGCGCGAACACCGCCGTGGCGGCATATTGCGCCGAGCTGGAGATGGCCGTGGCTGTGGCGCGCTCGGCGGTGGGAAACCAGGAGGCAATGATGCGCGCATTGCCCGGAAAGCACGGCGCACTGGCAAAGCCCACCAGCAGCCGCAGCAGGAACATCGAGGTCACTGCCCAGGTCGTCGGCAACCAGCCGACAAAGCCCTGCAGCAGCGTCAGTGCCGACCAGATGAACAACGCCAGGGTGTACACCGGCTTGGTGCCGAAGCGGTCGAACAGCCAGCCACCGGGAATTTGCCCGATCACGTAGGCCCAGCCGAATGCCGAGAAGATGTAGCCGAGCGTCACCGCGTCGATGCCCAGGCCGGCCTGCATCGCCGAACCGGCGACCGACAGGCTGGAGCGATCGGCGAAGGTGATGGTGGTGACGAGAAACAGCATCAGCAGAATGCTGTAGCGCACCCGACCCGGTTTGGCATCTGGCATCGGCAAGGCTCGTGAGACAGAAGGAAAGTTCAGCCTGTAAGGTGGGCCGGCGTTCCGCGTCAGCCAAGGTCATCAATCCGTAGGGTGGGCTTTAGCCCACCGATTGTAGTCACGGTGGGCTGAAGCGGAACGCCGCCCGGCCCACCCTACAGGATCACGGGACCGCACCAGGCTCAACGCACCATGCAGGGCTTCTTGTTATTGAAGGTCCAACCCGGAATCAGGTACTGCATGGCCACCGCGTCGTCACGCGCACCCAGGCCCTTGGTCTGGTACAGCTCGTGCGCCTTGGCCAGCGCGTCCCAGTCCAGCTCGACACCGAGCCCTGGCGTCTTCGGCACCTGTACCAGGCCACCCTCGATGCGCAGCGGGTTGCGCGTCAGGTACTGGCCGTCCTGCCAGATCCAGTGGGTGTCGATGGCGGTGACGCGACCCGGCGCCGCGGCGGCGACGTGGGTGAACATGGCCAGGGAAATGTCGAAGTGGTTGTTGGAGTGCGAGCCCCAGGTCAGGCCCCAGTCGTTGCACATCTGCGCCACGCGTACGGAACCGGCCATGGTCCAGAAATGCGGGTCGGCCAGCGGGATATCCACCGATTGCAGGGAGATGGTGTGGCCCATCTGACGCCAGTCGGTGGCGATCATGTTGGTCGCGGTCGGCAGGCCGGTGGCACGGCGGAACTCGGCCATCACTTCACGACCGGAGTAACCATTCTCGGCGCCGCACGGGTCTTCGGCATAGGCCAGCACGCCATGCAGGTCGCGGCACAGGGCGATGGCCTGATCCAGCGACCAGCCGCCATTGGGGTCGAGGGTCACACGGGCGTCGGGGAAGCGCGCGGCCAGGGCACGAATCGCCTCGACCTCGGCTTCGCCATGCAGCACGCCGCCCTTGAGCTTGAAGTCGTTGAAGCCGTAGCGCGCATGCGCAGCCTCGGCCTGGCGCACGATGGCTTCGGGGGACAACGCAGTCTGGTTGCGCACGCGCTCCCAGGCGTCATCGGCATCGCGCTCATCGCGGTAGCCGAGATCGGTCTTGTCCTTGTCGGCGATGAAGAACAGGTAGCCGAGCATTTCCACCGCATCGCGCTGCTGGCCTTCACCAAGCAGTGCGGCCACCGGCACGCCGAGGTGCTGGCCGAGCAGGTCGAGCAGCGCCGACTCCAATGCAGTGACGGCGTGAATGGTGATACGCAGGTCGAAGGTCTGCAGACCGCGGCCGCCGGAATCACGATCGGCGAAAGCGCGGCGCACCTGGTTCAGCAGTGCGTTGTAGTTGCCGACCGGCTGGCCGACGAGAATCGAGCGGGCGTCTTCGAGGGTCTTGCGGATGCCCTCGCCGCCGGGGACTTCGCCGACACCGACATGGCCGGCGCTGTCCTTGAGAATGAGGATGTTACGGGTGAAGTAAGGGCCGTGGGCACCGCTCAGATTGAGCAGCATGCTGTCCTGACCGGCGACCGGTACGACTTGCAGCTCGGTAATCAGCGGAGTGCCGACAGCGGCAGGAATCTGTGAAGTCATTTAGCGTGCCCCTGTTGTTCTTATGAGGGTTTGACAATTGCTCAATGCCATCGCGCCCGGCCTGCGGAGCGCAAACGGGTGGCCGCTCGCCGAGCGAGCGGCCACCTGCGGCATTACTGCGCGCCTTGCGCTTCGATCAGCTTGGCCAGGGCCTCGTACTCTTCCGGCAGCAGATCGGTCAGCGGAGCGCGTACCGGACCGGCATCGTAGCCAACGATCTTGGCGCCGGCCTTGACGATGCTCACGGCATAGCCGGCCTTGCGGTTACGGATGTCCAGGTACGGCAGGAAGAAATCGTCGATCAGCTTGCCAACGGTGGCGTGATCTTCGGCTGCGATGGCGCGGTAGAAGTCCATGGCGGTTTTCGGGATGAAGTTGAATACCGCCGAGGAGTAAACCGGTACGCCCAGCGCCTTGTAGGCAGCGGCGTAGACTTCAGCGGTCGGCAGGCCGCCGAGGTAGGTCAGGCGCTCGCCCAGGCGACGACGGATCGACACCATCAGCTCGATATCACCCAGGCCGTCCTTGTAGCCGATCAGGTTCGGGCAACGCTCGGCCACCTGTTCCAGCAGGTTGGCGTTCAGACGGCAGACGTTACGGTTGTAGACCACCACGCCGATGTTCACCGACTTGCACACCTGCTCGACGTGATCGGCAACGCCGTCCTGCGAGGCTTCGGTCAGGTAGTGCGGCAGCAGCAGCAGGCCTTTGGCGCCCAGGCGCTCGGCTTCCTGCGCCATCTGGATGGCAACGCGGGTCGGGCCGCCAACGCCGGCCAGGATAGGTACGGACTTCTCGCAGGTATCTACGGCAGTCTTGATCACGGCGCTGTATTCGTCCGGCGCCAGGGAGAAGAACTCGCCAGTGCCACCGGCAGCGAACAGAGCGGAGGCACCGTAAGGGGCCAGCCACTCGAGGCGGCGCACGTAGCTGGCCTTGTTGAAATCACCGGCAGCATCGAAGTCGGTTACCGGGAAAGACAGCAGACCGGAAGAAAGGATGGACTTAAGTTCTTGTGGATTCATTATGCGAACACCCTGGAAAGCGAGTTGTGAGGGATTACGTCAGCCGAAGCTGTAGAGATACGTTATCGTACAACAACAAAAAAAACACCAGTTTTCGTATCGTCCGTTCGTCGAAGATTTTTGCCCGTGCGCCATAGCTGCCCGCAGAACCGGCCCGCAAGCGGCGAAGCTCAGCATAGAGCAGCCTGGATGATGCTCTCAGAACAGATGCCAGCGCAATCATCATTCGCCATGGGTAGCGTTGACACGCCAACTTCAGGCTGGTACTAATTTCACCAAGTCATACGACAACCTATGACATTCCAATAAAAACAAACGAGGCCCAGGTCATGTCACAGACCTTCACTGCCGCTCCGCCCTGCCATCGCGCTGCTCCTCGCAGCGATGCCAGCAGCCGCACGACCAGCGCGCCCCGCGCAGGCCTCGTTGCCGTCTTTGCCCAAGCTCTCATTTGCTGCAACGAGGATCTTTTGCTGATCCCGGTGCACGACTGAACCGTACCTTCGCCATTGCGGCCAAGGGCCGCGCCACGTTCGGAGCCCCAGCCAAGATGTACGAAGCCTCCCGCAGTAGCACACCCCAGATCATCGAAATGCAGGTCATTCCGGTAGCAGGCCATGACAGCATGCTTCTCAACCTGTGTGGCGCCCACGGCCCCTATTTCACCCGCAACCTGGTACTGCTCAAGGACAATGCCGGGCGCATCGGTTGTGGTGAGGTCCCCGGTGGCGAAGGCATCCGCCAGGCGCTGGAGCGCTGCCGCGAACTGGTGATCGGGCAATCGGTCGGCCGTTACAACCATGTGCTCAATCGTCTGCGCCAGGCCATCGCCGGTCCGGCCAAGGGCCCACAGACCACCCAGCATCAGGTCACCTCGGAATCCGAGGCGCGCGTACTCAAGCAACCGCATGAGATCAACCTGCGCCTGGACAACGTGATCACTGCTGTCGAAGCCGCCCTGCTCGATCTGCTGGGTCAGCATCTGGACGTTCCGGTTGCCGAACTGCTTGGCAGCGGCCAGCAGCGCGACAGCGTGCCGATGCTCGCCTACCTCTTCTATATAGGTGAACGCCAGCGCACCGACCTGCCCTATCTCGCCGGCACAGGCTCGGCGGACGACTGGTATCACCTGCGCCATCAGGCCGCGCTGACGCCGGCGGCCATCGCCCGCCTGGCCGAGGCCGCGCATGCGCGCTACGGCTTCAACGACTTCAAGCTCAAGGGCGGCGTGATGCGTGGCGCCGAAGAGATGGACGCGATCCGCGCGATCAAGGCAAGCTTCCCCGATGCCCGCGTCACGCTCGATCCAAACGGTGCCTGGTCGCTGGACGAAGCCATTGCCCTGTGCAAGGGCCAGGGCCACGTCCTGGCTTATGCCGAGGACCCCTGCGGACCGGAAAACGGCTACTCGGGGCGCGAAGTGATGGCCGAATTCAAGCGCGCCACCGGCATCCCCAC
Source organism: Ectopseudomonas mendocina (assembly GCF_016008875.1). Lineage (GTDB taxonomy): Bacteria > Pseudomonadota > Gammaproteobacteria > Pseudomonadales > Pseudomonadaceae > Aquipseudomonas. The sequence goes on along the minus strand of NZ_JADTQG010000001.1, from coordinate 185,714 downwards.
CGCCACCAACATGGTCGCCACCGATTGGCGTCAGATGGGCCACTCGCTGCGCCTGGAGGCCGTCGACATTCCGCTGGCCGACCCTCACTTCTGGACCATGCAGGGCGCCGTACGCCTCGGTCAGGTCTGCGAGGAGTTCGGCCTGACCTGGGGTTCGCATTCGAACAACCACTTCGACATTTCCCTGGCCATGTTCACCCATGCCGCCGCAGCCGTACCGGGCCGCGTCACGGCCATCGACACGCACTGGATCTGGCAGGAAGGCGAAGAACGCCTGACCCGCGAACCGCTGCAGATCATCGGTGGTCAGGTGCAGGTATCGGACAAGCCCGGCCTTGGTATCGAGCCGGACATGGAGCGGATCATGGCCGCCCACGAGCTTTACAAGAAGGTGGCCAGCGGCGCGCGTGACGACGCCATGGCCATGCAGTACCTGGTTCCGGGTTGGCAGTATGACCCGAAACGTCCCAGCCTCGGCCGCGACTGACTCGCGCGGCTTTTATCCCAACCCGGAGTATTCCAATGAAAAAAACATTCCGCGCCTCCCTCCTTTCTGCCCTGGTCGGTGTTGGTGCCCTGGTCACCCATGCCGCCACCTTCGCCGATGAGGTCAACTGGCCGACTCGCCCGATTCAGGTGGTGGTGATCGCCAACCCCGGTGGCGACACCGACTTCAACGCCCGCATGATGGCCAAGTACTTCAACGAGATCACCGGCAAGACCATGGTCGTGACCAACGTCGCTGGCGGCGGTGGCACCCTGGCGGCCGAACAGGTCAAGGGCGCTGCAGCGGATGGCAACACCATCCTCTTCACCCACCCGGGCCAGCTGATCGTCAACGAAGTGGCCGGTCTGACCGAAGACAGCTACGAAGCCTTCGATGTCTCCTGCATCGCCGGTGTCGACAAGAGCGCCGTGTTCGTGGCCTCCAAGCAGTCTGGCGTGACCAGCATGAAAGACCTGGTCGACAAGTCCAAGGCCAACCCGGGCAGCCTCACCTACGGCACCGAGATGGGTAACTTCTCCCACGTGCAGGGCCTGCAGCTGGAAAAACTCAGCGGCGCCAAACTGAAGATGGTCGATGCCGGCACCGTATCCGACCGCGTTGTCGCCATGCTCGGCGGCCGCGTCGATCTGGGCGCCATCAGCTACGGCTCGGTACAGGACTATGTCAACGGCGGCCAGATGGTCGCTCTGGGTCAGCCAAACGACGAACGCAACCCGCTGATCCCTGATGTACCGACCCTCAAGGAACAAGGCCTGGACATCACCCTGGACAAGCCTTACGTGGTTGCCTTCCCGAAAGGCACCGACCCGGCGATCGTCAAGAAGATGTCCGACATCATGCAGCAGATCACCGAGAAGCCGGCCTATGCCGAGGACCTGAAGAAGTTCAAGCAGCCGGTCGCGTTCTTCGCCACCGAAGAAGCCAAGCAGATTCTGGCCAAGACCCGCGACGACTTCATGCAGTTCAAGGATGAGCTGCGCAAGGCCAAGTAAGCCACAACGCAGCGCCGGCCCGATCGATTCGGCCGGCGCTGCACCTCAGAACATCGAGGTATGCAATGAACACCCTGAATAAGAAAGAACTGATCATCGGCATTGCCATGCTCGCTGCCAGCCTTACCTACCTGGTACTGGCGCAACAGCTGCCCGGGCATGAAGGTGTCGATGCGGCCACCGTTCCCAAGCTGCTGGCCGGCCTGTTGTCGCTGCTGGGCGTGATGCAACTGTTCAGCGCCTTCGCCAAACCCAAGGCTGCGGCTGAACCCACCACTGCGGTGCAGCCTGCGGCGGAAGCCGAAGAGCCGGCTGCCGACGTCGTAGAACCCAAGACCGTTTTCAAGACCCTTGGTCTGATCCTCGGCTACATGGCCCTGCTCGGCCCAGTGGGTTTCCCGATCATGACCGTGGTTTACCTGTATCTGCAGTTCCTCGTGCTGACCCCGGTAAACCAGAAAGCCAAACACCTCACCTATCTGCTGATCGCCGTCATCTGCTCTGCGCTCATCTTCCTGCTGTTCCGCGAGGCCTTCGACCTGTTGCTGCCCGCTGGCCTGCTGAACAACTTCATCTGAGGATCGACCATGCTCGAATTACTGCAGCAAGGCTTCGGTGCCGTATTCTCACTGAACATCCTGATGCTGATGGCCATTGGCGTGGCCATGGGCATCGTCTTCGGCGCCGTGCCCGGCCTCTCGGCCACGATGGCCGTTGCCCTGTGCCTGCCCCTGACTTTCACCATGGGCCCGCAGGCCGGTCTGTCGCTGCTGGTCGCGCTGTTCATCGGCGCCACGTCCGGAGGTCTGATCTCGGCGATCCTGTTGAAGATTCCGGGAACGCCGTCATCGATCGCCACGGTGTTCGATGGTGGCCCGCTGATGGAGCAGGGTCACGGCGTCAAGGCGCTGGGGGTCGGTATCGTGTTCTCCTTCCTCGGCACCATCTTCAGCATCGTCGCGCTGATGTTCATCGCTCCGCAGCTGGCCAAGGTGGCCTTGAGCTTCGGCCCGCATGAATACTTCGCAATCGCCGTGTTCTCGCTGACCCTGATCGCCACCCTGTCGGCCGGCTCCATGGTCAAGGGCCTGTTCGCCGGTGCACTAGGTATCGCCGTATCCACCGTGGGCATCGCCCCGGTCGAGGCCATTCGCCGCTTCACCTTCGGTGTCAGCGAGCTCAACGGCGGCTTTTCGATGCTCACGGTGATGATCGGCATGTTCGCCGTGGCCGAGATCATCAAGCTCGCCGAGACCGGTCGGCATGCCGTGCAGGGCAAGGCCAGGTCGGTGAGCATGAAGAACATCAAGGGCTTCGGCTTCTCGCTCAAGGAGTTCCGCGAGCAACTGCCGAACGCCGGTCGCTCGGGGATCATCGGCCTGGGCATCGGCATCCTGCCGGGCATCGGCGCGGGCACCTCGAATCTGGTTTCCTACATCATCGCCAAGAAGCGCGCGAAAGACGGGCACACCTATGGCAAAGGCAACATTGGCGGCGTGGTGGCCAGCGAGACGGCCAACAACGCCGGCATCGGTGGCGCCATGATGCCGCTGATGACCCTTGGCATCCCCGGCGACACCGTCACCGCGATCATGCTTGGCGGCTTCCTGATCCACGGCATCCAGCCCGGCCCGCTGCTGTTCATCAGCCAGGGTCCGCTGGTTTACACCATCTTCGCCGCGCTGATCGTCGCCACCTGCATGATGCTGTTCATGGAGTTCTACGGCCTGCGCCTGTTCATCAAGCTGCTCGACGTGCCCAAGCACATCCTGCTGCCGATCATCCTGGTGCTGTGCGTAGTGGGTGCCTTCGGTCTGTCCAGCCGCCTGTTCGACGTCTGGTCGATCCTGCTGTTCGGTCTGCTCGGCTACGCCTTCGTCAAGGCCGGTATGCCCGCGGCACCTTTCATCATCGGCTTCATCCTCGGGCCGATGGCGGAGACCAACCTGCGTCGCGGCCTGATGCTGTCGGACAACAGCTTCGCCGACTTCTTCACCAACCCCATCGCCGGCTCCTTCCTTGGCCTGGCCCTGCTGTTCGTACTCTGGCAGGTGTTCAGCGCGCTACGTCCCAAACCTAGCGCGATCAACGAGATCCTGCGTACCTGATCCACTCCACCGCCCCCTCTGCTCAGGGGGCGGCTCTTTTTCCTCTCCCGCCTCTTTCCGTGCCCAACCCTCTGGCACGCCATCTACAACAACTCGTGGCAGATGATGGACGCTTGCATTGATCCAGGTCTAATCTAATCATCCACTTGATTGATACCCGGAATGAATCAATGTTCGACCTGGCGCAGCTGCGCTGCTTCACCACCCTGGCCGCCGAGCTTAACTTCCGCCGCGCCGCCGAGCGCCTGCACATGACACAGCCGCCGCTGAGCCGGCAGATTCAGCTGCTCGAACATCAGTTGGGCGTCACACTGTTCACCCGCAGTACCCGCTCTGTTGCGCTGACCGCGGCCGGCCGCGCCTTTTTCGTCGAAGCCCAGGCCCTGCTCGATCAGGCCCACCGCGCGGCACAGAGTGCCCGGTTGGCCGCCATCGGCGAAAGCGGTTCACTGAACATCAGCTTCGTCGCCAGCGCGGTGTATGACGTGCTTCCGCGCGCGATCACCACCGCCAAGCGTGAACGCCCTGGCGTGGATATCGCCCTGCTGGAAATTAGCACCTTCGAACAGGTGCAGGCACTGCGCGCCAGGCGCGTGGACCTGGCCATCGTGCGGGCGCCCCTGCAGCAACCGGGGCTGATCAGCGAATGCCTGTTGCGCGAACCCTTCGTGCTGGCCACGCCCGCCGAACACCCGTTGGCGCAGCACGAACGGCCGACCCTAGAGATGCTCCATGGTCAGCCCTTCATTCTTTATGCACATACCGCCTGGCAGCCCTTCAACGAACTGCACACCGGCCTGTTCCGCGCCAGCGGCATTCAGCCGGAGTTCGTTCAGGCGCTGGGGTCGACCCTGACTATCCTGTCGCTGGTCAACGCTGGCATGGGCCTGGCGCTGGTGCCGCGTAGCGCCAGCGCCATTCGCTTCGAGCAGGTGTGTTTCCGCGAGCTGCCGCTACCCAAAGGCGTATGCGGCGAGCTGCACCTGGTCTGGCGCGACGACAACGACAACCCCGCCTTGCCGGCAGTGATCGATGCCGTACGCCAGGCCGCTCGCGAGATCTATCCGCAGCGCTGAAGATCAGGCGCGTTTGCCAACCTCGGCCTGCTGCACCGTCCAGGCGGCGACCTGCTCGCTCAGGCTCAGGCCGAGGCCCGGCCGGGTCGGCACCAGCATGCGCCCGTCACGAATCTCCAGGCGCTCGTTGAACAGCGGCTCCAGCCATTCGAAATGCTCGACCCACGGCTCGCGCGTATGGGTAGCGGCCAGGTGCACGTGCAGCTCCATGGCGAAGTGTGGCGCCAGGGTCATGCCGGCCTGCTCGGCCAGGGCCTGCACGCGCAGATATGGGGTGATGCCGCCAACGCGCGGCGCATCGGGCATAAGGAAATCGGCGCCGCGCTGGCGGATGAACTCCCAGTGCTCGGCCGGACTGGTGAGCATCTCGCCGGTGGCGATCGGCGTATCGAACAGGCGCACCAGCTCGGCGTGACCCTCGGCGTCGTAGCAGTCCAGCGGCTCCTCGATCCAGATCAGGTCGAAGGGCTCCAGGCGACGGCACATGCGCCGCGCGGTCGGGCGATCCCATTGCTGATTGGCATCGACCATCAGCGGGAAGCTCTCGCCCAGATGCTCGCGCACCGTGTTGACGCGGTGAATATCCAGCGCCCAATCAGGCTGACCGACCTTGAGCTTGATCCCGCCAATGCCCTTCTCACGGGAGATATCGGTGTTCTTCAGCAACTGGTCGAGCGGCGTATGCAGGAAGCCGCCGGAGGTGTTGTAGCAGCGCACGGAGTCGCGGTGACTGCCGAGCAGGCGCGCCAGCGACAGACCGGAGCGACGCGCCTTGAGGTCCCACAAAGCGACGTCGAAGGCGCCGATGGCCTGGGTCGCCAGGCCGCTGCGGCCGACCGAGGCGCCGGCCCAGCACAGCTTGTCCCACAGTTTGGCGATATCGCTGGGGTTCTCGCCGATCAGGTTCGGCGCCACTTCCAGGGCATGGGCGAACTGACCAGGGCCGCCGGCGCGCTTGGAATAACTGAAACCCAGGCCACGGTGGCCGTCACGGGTCTCGATCTCGGCGATCAGAATGGCGATCTCGGTCATCGGCTTCTGCCGGCCGGTCAGCACCTTGGCGTCGCTGATCGGGTTGGCCAGCGGCAGGGCTACCGAACGCAGGCTCAGCCAGGCAATGCGGTCGTCGTCGGCGCGTGGGGTGGCGTTATCGGTCATGACTACTTCCTCGTGATGAACTCGGCACCCTTTGGGCCGCCGAAAATGGACAACCCGAGTCAGATTAAGATGATTGCGCAATCATTCAAGCATCGAAATCATCTGCTATTCCCTGACTGATCCGGCCGGTGACGACTCGTCTAGACATTTCACAAATCTGCAACATTCGCCTACTACGCTGAGCCTGTTCCGCCACGCCTGGCTTCCGAGGCATCCCATCATGTTCCTGCAAAAATCTCTGCGCGCGCAGATTCTCGCCCTGCTCGGCGGCAGTCTGGCGCTGATCCTGATCACCGCGCTGGTCTGCTTCAGCTTTCTGTCCAGCGGCATTCAGTCCTACCGCAGCCTGCTCGACGGACCGCTGGAATCCTCTCGCCTGATCGACGCGGCCAACGTTGAATTCAAGATACAGGTGCAGGAATGGAAGAACGTTCTGCTACGTGGTCAGGACAGCGCCAACCTGCAACGCTACTGGAGCCAGTTCGAAGTGCAGGAGCGCAAGGTGCAGGACATTCTCGGCCAGTTGACCCAGGTCGCCGCTGCCGATCCGGCACTGAAGGCCCAGGTCGAGCGCCTGCGCGGCGAACACCAGACCCTCGGTGCCAACTACCGCAAGGGCCGCGACGCCTTCGTGGCTGCCGGCGCCGACGCCAAGGCAGGTGATGACGCCGTGCAGGGCATCGACCGCGCGGCCAGCGAGCAGATGACCACCCTGGTCGAACAACTGCGCCAGAACAGCCTGAGACAGGCCGAGCAGATCAACGCCAGCGCCGCGCGCACCATCTTCAGCGGTACCGTAGTCATGCTCTCCGCCGCGCTGGTCATCGCCCTGTTCAGCCTGTGGCTGGTCAACCGCAACCTGATCATCCCCATCCGCCACCTGATCGGCCATGTCGATCAGCTCAGCCACGGCCAGTTCGATCAACATGTGGAGAGCACCCGCCAGGACGAGCTGGGCCTGCTGGCACGCGCCGCCAATACCCTGCGCGACTTTCTCGCCAGCACCACCGAGCGCCTGCACCAGAGCACGCAGAACCTCGACAGCGCCAGCGGCGAACTCAACGCCATCGCCTCGCGCATGACCGAAGGCGTCAGCGAGCAGTTCGAGCGTAGCGACCAGGTCGCCACCGCCATGCACGAGATGTCTGCCACGGCGCAGGAGGTGGCGCGCCATGCCGCCGACGCCGCACACGCGGCCAACGATGCCGACGACTCGGCGCGCCAGGGCAGCACGGTGATGCAATCGACCATCGCCACCATCACCGACATCCGCGGCGAGATTGCCAGTACGGCAGAAGTGATCCGTCGCCTGGAAAGCGACAGTGGGCGCATCGGCAAGGTGCTGGAAGTGATCCGCGGCATTGCTGAGCAGACCAACCTGCTCGCTCTCAATGCCGCCATCGAGGCGGCCCGGGCCGGCGAGCAGGGCCGCGGTTTCGCCGTGGTCGCCGACGAGGTGCGCCATCTTGCCCGGCGCACGGCCGAGTCCACCGCCGAGATCAACCAGATCATCGACACCGTGCAGACCGGTGCCCTTAATGCCGTGCGCGCCATTGAGAGCGGCCAGCAGCGCAGCGAACAGGGCGTCACCCAGGTCACCGAAGCCGGCGCCATGCTGCAGCGCATCACAGAGGCGGTGGAGGCCATTCGCGACATGAACCAGCAGATCGCCACGGCAGCCGAGGAACAGACCTCGGTGGCCGAGGATATCTCGCGCAACCTTACCGAGCTGACCGCCATCGCCAGCGCCAACCAGGACAACGTCGAGCGCACACAGATGGCCAGCCGCAACCTGCATGACATGTCCGGACAATTGGGTGAGGTGACCCGCCGCTTGGGTGCCTGACGCCACCGCCGAACGACTCCGGCAGGACGGGGCGTCCGATGCAATTGCCGCCACCCTGCCCGTTCAGCCTTATGTCGACAGCCCGCTGTCCGGGCCGGACAGCGGACCACAGCTCCGAACGGGAATCTCGCCCACTGATCGTGAGCCGGGAGACACGCCAGCTGCGGACGTCGCGCTTGTCTTCCCGGCACCCGCCTTATTGTCAAAACTTGATCGCGTAAACGACAAAAGGTCGCAATTAGTCCTTGCTATTTATGTAATAGGAATTATTCTCAGTTACGTAATGACGGCCAAGGAGACCTGCCATGACCTACCTGATCGATGCCTGGCTGGACCGCCCGCATCCCTACCTGCGCATCCTCAATCGCGAAACCGGCGAAGTCTGCGCCATGCTCGAAGAAGAAGCGCTGGACGAGCTGCGCGACCAGGGCGACCTGGACCTGCATGAACTCAGCTCCAGCGAACCCATCGTGCTCAAGGAGCTAGTGCGCAGCCTGTTCCTCTACTGCTACGCGCGGGCCCTACGCCCCTGAGACCTGCATACGGCGCACGCTACTACGTCTACCAGCAGGCCCTGCGGCCCCTGAGCAAAAGGCGCTTCGCGGTGCACCACTACGCTGAAACGACAACGGGGCGCCCTGTCACCAGGGCGCCCCGTTTCGTTGGACATTCACGCGATCAGCTAGGGTGCGCCATGCGCACCAGCACGACAGCCTGCATCCCCGAAATCACAGAATGTCGAGCAGCTCGACATCGAACACCAGCACGCTGTGCGGCGGGATGCTGCCAACGCCCTGAGCGCCGTAGGCCAGTTCGCTCGGCACGTGCAGGCGCCATTTGCTGCCGGTAGCCATCAGTTGCAACGCCTCGACCCAGCCCGGAATCACGCCGCCGACCGGGAATTCAGCCGGCTGGCCGCGCTCGTAGGAGCTGTCGAACACGCTACCGTCGATCAGGGTGCCGTGGTAGTGAACACGTACCTGATCCTCGGCGGAAGGTTTAGCACCCTCGCCTGCCACCAGCACTTCATACTGCAGACCCGAAGCCAGTACGGTCATGCCTTCGCGCTTGGCATTCTCGGCCAGATAGGCGCGGCCTTCGCCGGCAGCGGCTTCGGCCTTGGCAGCGGCCTCGGCCTGCATAACTTCGCGGATGACCTTGAAGCTCGCGCCCAGCTCAGCCTCGGAAACGCGGCTGGCCTGGCCGGTGAAGGCATCGGTCAGACCGGCGAGGATCGCGTTCAGGTCGACGCCGGGCGGCGGGTTGTCGCGCAACTGACCACCGAGTTGACGACCGATGCCGTAGCTGACGCGACCTTCATCGGAGGACAGATCGGGGCTGAAGTTGAATTCGGACATGAAAGGCTCCGCTAGGGGCTGTGAAAAAGGTCGGCCAGCCTAGCACAGAAGCCAGGCGCGGCGTCACGGCCGCAGGCATTGCCCGTCGCAGTTGAACCCAAGGGAGACGCTTCAGCGGCGACACTCTCGCCCTATTGCTTGTTGCGCCCACGGCGACAGCGCTCGGAGCAATAGCGCACCTCATCCCAACAGCGCGCCCACTTCTTGCGCCAGGCGAATGGCAAGCCGCAGAGCAAGCAGGTCTTTACCGGCAACTGAGCCTTCTTCACAGCGTTTCCCCGGCATCGAGCTTGGCCAGCAGGCGTTCGCCCCAGTCCCACAGCGCTTGCTGCTTGGCCTCGTTCATACGCGCCAGGTTGCGATAGACCATGCCCATGCGCGGGTTGCGCTCAAGCGGCTCACGGTGGCGCATAAGGAAATGCCAGTACAAGGCATTGAACGGACAGGCCGACTCGCCGGTGCTTTCGCTCACCTTGTAGCTGCAGCCCTGGCAATGATCGGACATCCGCTTGATGTACTGGCCGCTGGCGCAGTAAGGCTTGGAGCCCAGATAACCACCATCGGCATGCATCACCATACCCAGGGTGTTGGGCAGCTCCACCCAGTCGAAGGCGTCCATGTACACGGCCAGGTACCACTCGCAGATTTCCCTGGGCGCGATGCCGGCGAGCAGGGCGAAGTTGCCGGTGACCATCAAGCGCTGAATATGGTGCGCGTAGGCATGCTCCAGCGTCTGGCCGATGGCCTGGCGCATGCAGTTCATGCGCGTCTTGCCGGTCCAGTAGAACTCGGGCAGTGCGCGTGAGTTGCCGAAGCGATTGCCTTCGGCGTACTCCGGCATGCGCAGCCAATAGACGCCGCGCACATACTCGCGCCAGCCGATCAACTGGCGGATGAAGCCTTCGGCGGCGTTGAGCGGCACGTCGCCGGCACGGTAGGCCGCCTCTACCTCCGCGCAGATCCGCCGCAGATCGAGCAAGCCGATGTTCAGCGCCGCGCTGATGCGCGAGTGAAAGAGAAAGGGTTCGCCATCGGCCATGGCGTCCTGGTAATCGCCGAAGTCGGCCAGGCCCTGGGTGAGAAAATGTTGCCACAGGCGCTCGGCCTGCTCGGCCGTCACCGGGTAATCGAAGCCCTCCAAGCTGCCGTAATGACTGGCGAAACGCTGTCCCACCAACTCCAGCACCTTACGGGTGATGGCATCCGGCTCGATGCGCAGAGGCGCAGGTGGACGCACGCCCTTGGGCAGCACCTTGCGGTTGTCGGCGTCGAAGTTCCAGGCGCCCCCCTCAGGCGTTCCGTCGGGGTTGAGCAGCAGGCCACTGGCGCGGCGCATCTCGCGGTAGAAGAACTCCATGCGCAGCTGCTTGCGGTCCTTCGCCCAGGCAGCGAAGGCATCGCGCGTGCACAGAAAACGGCTGTCCGGGTGCCAGTGGATCGGCACGCCGCAGTGGCGCAGGGCCTGCTCCAGGCGCCAGTCGCCGCACTCGGTCAGATGGATTTCGGCGGGGTCCAGCTGCTGCGTCCAGCGCAATAGCTCGCCGGGCAGGGAGCCGCTGTTGTCGGGATCATCCAGCGTCACGTAATGCACCTTGAGGCCCTGCGCGCGCAGGGCCTCGGCGAAATGGCGCATGGCGCTGAAGATCAGGGCGATCTTCTTCGGATGATGCGCTACATGGCTGGCCTCTTCCATCACCTCAGCCAGCATCAGATGGTCGCGCTGCGGGTCGACGTCCTGCAGCGCGCCGAGGCCGGGCGTCAGTTGGTCACCCAGAATCAGGATCAGGCGGCGTACACCGCCCTCAAAATCAACGGCCATCTGCGGAGCTTTCACCAGCCGGAACGAAAGGCGATGGGCACACGCAGACTGTTGGCGGCCGAGGGCAAGCCGCACATCTCGTCGTGCACCGAGCTGTGCACCAGAAAGAACGGCAGCGTCGGCATTTCCTGCAGCACGTCGCGCGCATGCTCCACCGAACGCAGGCTCAAGGTACTGCCGTGTTCGTCGATAATCGGATGCGCGCGCCCTTCCATCCTTGCTTCGAGCAGGTAGATGCCACCTTCGAGCGAGATCAGGTTGAGTTCATCGATGCGCCCGGCTTGGGCATAAGCGGATAGATCATGCAGATTCATCTGGCTTTCCCTCGTTTTTCTATACAAGAACTTATACAAACATAATTCTTGTAAAACAAAGAAAAAGCTCAACCCCAGAACGCAAAACGCCCGTCCTGTTCGGACGGGCGGTCTTGAAACAAGCCAGAATCAATCGTGCTTGGTCAGCTTGTCCAGATAGCCCATGGCGAACGCCGAGGCGACGAAGGTCATGTGGATGATTACGTACCACATCAGGTGGTCCGTTTCGTAGTTGCGCGCATCCATGAACACCCGCAGCAGGTGAATCGAGGAAATGGCCACGATCGAAGCGGCCACCTTCATCTTCAACGAGCTGGAATCCATCTTGCCCAGCCAGCTGAGTTTCTCCTTGCTGTCATCGATATCCAGTTGCGAAACGAAGTTCTCGTAGCCGGAGATCATCACCATGACCAGCAAGCCGCCTACCAGCGCCATGTCGATCAGCGACAGCAGCACCAGAATCAGGTCGGACTCTGCCATGGCGAACACGTTCGGCAGGATGTGGAAGACTTCCTGGAAGAATTTCAGCGCCAGCGCCAGCAGACCCAGAGACAGACCGAAATAGATCGGCGCCAGCAACCAACGCGATGCGTACATGGCGTTTTCGATAAAGCGTTCCATGGAAAACTCACTGAAGAGAGAAAAACGCGGCGAGTATACCCATCGTCCAGCATCAGCAGAAGCAGCCAGCGTATTGTGGATAACCCCATCTCCGCGAGTCCCCGGGTGAATGCTCCAGAGCGCTTTGTTGCGGACGTTTCAGCTGTGCCCGTCAGTTTCGGGGCGGCGCTGCAAGGCACCGAGCGGTCTGCTGCGTTCGCCGTTGACGCGGCGCAACTCGGCCTGCATGTGCAAGCGCCAGATGGGCGGTTCGCTGCACTCGGCATATCCCTGCAAGGCCAGGCTTTCGGCAATCGAATCAAGGACCCCTTCTGCGACAAAAGGCCCATAGAATGGGCCTTGCGCCTTGATCGCAGAGGGTTGCGCGCCTGACATGCCGGCGGCGCAGAGCAGTATCCAGCGTCCGTGGTTATCTGCCATCGGCAGGATCACGCATTCGATGCGCGTGACCAGGCCCAGGCACTGGCGGGTGAGGCAGAGGCTGCGCGACATGGCGGCGACCCTCGCGGAATCCAGGCTCCAGCCTACACCCCGAGCGCACGCACTGTGAAGCCAAAGTTATCCACGCGATCTGTGGATAACTCTGTGCATGAAGCGTTAGCAACGAGTCCGACGCGCCTGTACCGGGCGATCCGGGACAATCGTGCAAGATTTGCTCAGCTCGCCGCGTCGCCCTCGCCCTTCTTGCGTCGCGGCGCCTTGGCCGGCTTGGCGGCTGCCGGCTCGGCTTCGGTTTTGGCCTTCTCCGCTTCGGCGGGCTTGCCCTCCTCCTCCAAGCCGATCTCGGCGATATCGCGCAGGCGCTCGACCACACGGGCATTGACGCTGCCCTTGGGGAAACGCCCTTTCTCGTCCGGGTGACCGGCCGCCTCACCGACCAGCAGGCTCAGCGCCTCATCGACATGGCGCACGGCATAGACGTTGAACTGACCGTCTCGCACGGCCTGCAGCACGCGCTCGTCGAGCATCAGGTTGGCGACGTTGGAATGCGGGATGATCGCCCCTTGCTCGCCAGTGAGGCCACGCGCCTCGCACAGGCGGAAGAAGCCCTCGATCTTCTCGTTGACCCCGCCGACGGCCTGCACCTCGCCGAACTGGTTGATCGAACCGGTAATGGCGAAGCACTGCTTGAGCGGCGTGCGCGACAGCGCCGAGATCAGCGTGCAAACCTCGCCGAGCGAGGCGCTATCGCCGTCGACGTAACCGTAGGACTGCTCCAGGGCGATGCTCGCGGAAATCTCCAGCGGGAATTCCTGCGCATAGCGGCTACCGAGGAAGCCAGTGAGGATCATCACGCCCTTTGAGTGGATCGACTGGCCGAGGCTGACCTCACGCTCGATGTCGACGATACCGCTGCCGCCCGGATACACGGTGGCGGAAATCCGCGCCGGCACACCGAAGGCCGAGTCGCCGACTTCAAGCACGGTCAGACCGTTGCATTTGCCAACGGCCGCGCCACTGGTGTCGATGAGGATGATGCCGGCCAGCATGTCGTCAATGATCCGCGCCGACACCCGTCCGGTGCGCGTGGCCTTGGCCTTGAGCGCGCGCTCGATGTGCCCCACGTCGGTGATACTTTCCCCGGCCAGCTGGCGAATGAAATCGGCCTCACTGACCAGCTGGAACAGGTCGCCGATACGCGCAGACAGGCGGCCTTGGTGCTCGGCCAGGCGCGCGCTGTAGGTGGCCAGACGCGCCACCGCAGCGCCGGTCATGGGCGCCATGCCCTCTTCCGAGGTACGCGTCTTCATCAACTGGGCGAACTGCTCCAGGCTGTCCTCGGCGAGCGGGATGTCCTCGTCGAAGTCGACCAGCACGCGGAACATCTCCTGGAAGTCCGGATCGTGATCCTGCAGCGCGTAGTAAAGCTGCCGCGAGCCGATAATGATGACCTTGAGCTGCAGCGGGATGACCTGCGGGTTGAGCGTGACGGTGGCGATGCGGCCGAGATCGCCCAGCGGCGACTCCATCTTCAACTGGCGCGAATGCAGAGCGCGCTTGAGCGCTTCCCATACGAAGGGTTCGCCGAGCAGCTTTTCAGCCTCGACCACCAGGTAGCCGCCGTTGGCGCGGTGCAGCGCACCTGGGCGCAGTTGGCGGTAGCTGGTGTACAGCGCGCCCTGATCGGAGCTGTACTCGATACGGCCGAACAGATTGTCGTAGGTCGGGTGCGATTCGAACACCACCGGCGCACCGCCGTTGGCGTGGTGACCGACCACCAGGCTCGGGCAGTACATTTCCTCCAGCAGCTTGCGCAGCTGCGGATCGGCCTTGTCGACATCCACCAGTTGCTCGACGGCGGTTTTCAGCAGATTGATCTGCATGGCCTGCAAATAGGCGCAGACACCGGCGTTTTCCGCATACTTTTCCGACAGTGGCGCCAGCAGCGGCTGCAACGCGACGGTGATGGTCTCTTCGTTGAGCTGACGCAGCAGATTGCTCGACTCGCGCTTCCACTGCGGCAGGCTGGCCAGTTCCTCGTTGAGGCGCTCTTCCAGTGCGGCGATATCGGCGTGGAAGCGCTCGCGATCGGCTTCCGGCAACTGCGCGAACTCGGCCTCGTCCAGCGCCTTGCCGTCGGCCATCGGGGTGAAGGCGATATTGGTGCTGTCACGGTACAGGGCCACGCCCTTCTCCAGCGAGAGACGCTCGATCACGTCCAGCGCCTGGTCGTAGCGCTTGTTGAAGCCGCGGTCGATGGCGCTCTTCTTCTGCTGGTAGGTCGGCGTTTCGAACACGGCCGGAAAGGTGGCCAGCAGGTTGTCAATCAGCTGATTGATATCGGCGATGAAGTCGCTTGCCGTACCGGCTGGCAGCTCCAACGCACGCGGCTCGCGCGGTTCGTCGAAATGATTGACGTAAACCCGATCGGCCGGCGTCTCCATGCGCTTGGCTTCGGCCTTGAGGTAGCGCTGGACGAAGGAGAAGCGCCCGGTGCCGGGCTCGCCCATGACGAACACGTTGTAGCCAGGGCGCGGCATTGCCACGCCGAACTGCAACGCTTCGACCGCGCGGGCCTGGCCGAGTACGCCGCGGAAGGGTTCGAGATCATCTGTGCTGCTGAAGTTGAACTGCTCGGGGGCGAAGGGGCGGGTCAGCGATTCGGGGGCAAGGCGCAAAGCATCGAGGCTACGCTTGGACATTGGCAATCCTTTATAGCAAGCGGGAGTTCCGCAAAAACATGGGCTGATTCTGGGCCTGCTATCTGGCCGCGATCAAGGTTTGATTCCTCCATATGACAAAAAAGCCATGACGCGCACGCTTCATGGCTCAGAGGGTACAGATACAGGAACACCGCCCTCAGGCGGTGTCCCGGGTTCGCGGAGAAAGGATCAGAACTCGCCGCGCAGGGTCAGGGAGAAGTTGCGGGGTTCGCCGTAGTAGTAGTTGGCGCCGGTCACTCCGATCTTCTCGTAGTAGTACTTGTCGAACAGGTTGTTGGCATTGAACTGTGCCGAATAATGCTCGTTGAAGCGGTAGGCAACCATGGCGTTATAAACCGCGTAACCGGCCTGCTCGGCCCGTGCGGTACGCGTATTGTTGACGGCGTAAATGTCACTTTGCGCCTGGACGCCGCCTCCCACAGTCCAGTTGGCAAACTGTCCCGGCAGCTTGTAAGTAGTGAATAGCCGCAGCAAGTGCTTGGGATCGGTAGTGCGCAGCACGTTGCCTTCATTATTGGCCGTGTCCTTCAGGTATTCGGTGGTGGTGTAGGTATAGCCGCCCCCTACCTGCCAACCGGACATCACCTCGCCGGATATTTCCAGTTCCACACCTTCACTGCGGCTCTTGCCGGCGGCAACCATGCAGGAACCGATGGCATTGTTCGGCTGGCAAGGCAGCGCGATGGCGTTGGCATCCTGCAATCCCTTGCCGACCAGGTTGGTGCGGAAGACCGCGATGGAACTGTTCAGACGCCCCTGATAGAACTCACCCTTTAGCCCAATTTCGTAGACCTCACCGGTCATGGGTTCGAGCAGCGAGCCTGAGACGTCGTAACTGGTCTGCGGCGCGAAGATTTCGGTGTAGCTGGTATAGGCGCTGATGTTGTCGGTCAGATCGTAGATCAGCGCGGCGTAAGGGACGACCTCGCGGGTAACCTTGTAATCGCCGGTCGCGCTGTTACGGTTCTCGAAGTCGTACCAGTTCAGGCGCGCACCGATGATCGCGTTGAGCGGATCGGCCAACGACAGGTTGAGGCTGGCGTAGGTGGCCTTCTGGGTAGTGATGGTATGCGCCTGCGGGTTGGCCTGGGCGCCGATGCGATCCTTGTTCACGTTCGATGGGTTCCAGTTGCGCACGTCGACACCCCGCGCGTTATAGCCCCATACCGACTCCACGCCGATGGCATCGGCCTCGTTCCATTCGGCGCCCACGGTCAGCCGGTGCTCGCGCCCGAGCAGCGCGAAAGGCCCGTCCAGCACCGCACCCACGTTGCTGTAGTTGGTACGTCCACCACCGTCGTTGAAGTTGTAGTTCACGTCCCACAGGTAGGGATTGCTGGTACCCGCGGTTCTGGCCAGCGAGGTCTGCTGGAAGCCGTGGTCCTTGTATGCCAAGCGACTGCGGTTGGCGTTCAACTTGAGGCTCCAGCCATTAGCGAACGCGTGATCCAGTTCAGCGAAGGCATGGGTATTGGTGCGGTCCCAGCGCGCCCAGTTGGCGCCGAGGAAGGTCGAGCGGGAAAAGCGCAGCGGCGAACCGTCGAAGTCCGGTACCAGCCCACCCCATGCCCCGGTCGCATCGATCTCGCTGTATTCCAGGCCGCCGGTCACGGTGGTGCTGTCGCTCAGATCGGCTGCCAGCACCGTGTAGAGCACGTTCTTGCGCTCCATGCGGGTGTCCTGGAAGAAATCCTTGTCATCGTGCACCGCAATCACCCGACCACGAATGTTGCCGCTCTCGGTCAACGGCCCGGACACATCCGCCACGTAGCGATTGGCATCCCACGAGCCGAGCGTGTAACTGGCCGAGCCCTGGAACTCGCGCGTCGGACGCTTGCGCACCATGTTCACGACGCCAGATGGGTTACCGGAACCGCGCAGCATGCCGCTGGCGCCACGCAACACCTCGACGTGGTCCAGAGTGGCGACGTCAGGCTGAATGAAATTGCCGCTGCGCCAGTCGACATTGATCGTCGAACCATCGAACTGCAGAGCATCGATCTGGTAGCCACGCGAGTAGTAAGTCACCCGCTCGCTGTCGGTTTGATCGACCACCACGCCAGGCGTCTGCTGCAACATCTGCTTGAGGTTGGTGAGGTTCTGATCCTTCATCCGTTGCTCGGTCAGCACCGTGACCGACTGCGGTGTGCGACGCAGGGACTGCGGCGTCTTGCCGATTGACACCGCGCCAGTGGTGTAGGAACCGCTGCCCTCGGTCACACCGCCCAGGCCGGTGCCCACCACACTGATGGCTCCCAGATTCAACGCCCCCTGCATATCACCTGGCACACTCAGCAGAAACGCCTTCGGTGAGAGTTGCTCCACCTGCATGCCGGTACCGCCCAATAGCATCCGCAATGCCTCGGCCGTATCGCTCAGAGCCTGCACGCCAGGGCTTTGCTTGCCCGCCACTTCCTCGGCAGCGTAAGAGAGGCTGACGCCGGCCTGACGGGCGAAACGATCGAGCGCGTCGGCCAATGGCCCGGCCGGAATGTCCCAGGACTGCTGTTGCGAAGCGGCGCCCTGTTCGGCCATGACCGGCACAGCGGCAACGGCCAACGACAGACCGAACAGGGAGGCGCGCAAAGCGCGGGTCAGGGGGTGGAGGGAAAGGGTCATTCATTGCTCCGTAGCAGTCTGGAATTTGGAAGCCTGTAGCCGGCCTTTCCTGACATGCCGAACATGAATGAGAAACCACCTCAATTATTTTCGTATTTGCGGGTTTTATTTGTCAGCGTCCGCCATCCGGGCTGCGCTAAACGCTGCGCAAGCTCGGGTACGGCTCATAATGCTGTTCGCGTTTGGCTCCCCTCTCCCATTTCTTGGGGGCACGCCTAGTGGAGAGGGGCGAGGAGACGGATTGCACTTGATCGTAAATCAAGTGAACAGCATTGCAGGTAAGGCTCAGGCCCTTGCGCTGACGGTCACCCAGTAATCGGTTCGGTAGTCCACCCGCACCGGCAGCGCCAGTGCCAGCAGCCCCAGGATCTGCCGGGTATCGTCCAGTTGGTAGGTACCGGATACGCGCAGGTGCGCGACCTCGTCGCGACATACCAGCAGGCCGCGCCGATGCCGCGACAGCTCGCTCAGAAAGGCGTCCAGGCGCATGTCAGCAGCGCGGATCACGCCGTCGGTCCAGGCCCACGGGTCCAGGCCATCGCTCAATGCCGGGCGCACACCATCGGCGTCGAAGCGCACCTGCTCGCCCGCCGCGACGCGCGCAACTGCAGTCGTTTGCGGATCGCCGAACAGGCTCACCTCTCCGTCCCTCACGGCCAGGGTGCTGAACCCGCTGTGGTGCTGGTTCAGCAGGAAACGCGACGCCTGGCCCCGCACCTGGCCGTCGCGCCCCATGACCCAAAGCGGCCGCCGATCCTCGCCCGCGACCTCCACCAGCAATTCACCGCGATACAGCCGAATACGCCAGGACTGCCCATCGAAAGCGGAATCGAAGGCGCTGTCGCTGTTCATGTGGATACGGCTACCCTCGCCGAGCTCGACCAGACGACGCTCGCCCACATCGCTGCGGTATTGCGCCATCAACCCGGGCAGCGGCGTATGCTCGCGCGCCTGCCAGAGCAGCGCGCCGGAAGCCGCGAACAACCCGAGCATCTTGAGGCTCTGCCGACGACTCATGCGCTCGCGCACGCCGCCCAGTGTTCGACGGCTCAGGGCCGGCGGCAGATTGGCGAAGCGCTCGCCGGCCTGGCTCACGCTCTGCCAGGCGCGCTCATGCTCGGGAGATTCGCCCAGCCAGCGCTCGAACCGTTCCACTGTGGCGGCATCGGGCACGTCGAAGCGCATCCGTACCAGCCACTGGATGCCGGCCTCGAGCACCGCGGCATCAAGCGGCGGGTCAGTCCTGTTCATGGCTGAAGCGATAGCAGGCGTGCAGGGCCTTGGCCAGGTCGCGCTCGATAGTGGCGCGCGATACGCCAAGCTGCTCAGCGATCTGCAAGCAGGTCAGGCCATCCAGTTGGGCCAGTAGAAAAGCCTGGCGCACTCGCGGCTTGAGCCTGTCGAGCAGGCAATCCAGCGCCTCCAGCGTGTCGAGCAGTTGCAGGCGTTCTTCCTCCGAAGGCGCCTCGCCCTCGCCCAGATGGGCAATGCTCTCCAAATAGGCCTGCTCCAATGCGCGACGTCGGTACTGATCGATCATCAGCCCGCGGGCGATACGGCCCAGATAGGCGCGCGGATTGAGCAGCGTTACCGGCATCTCGCTGCGCAGCAGGCGCACGAACACGTCCTGCGCCAGATCCGAGGCATTGTCCCGACAGCCCACCCGGCGGCTGAGCCAACTGTGCAACCAGGACTGATGTTCGCGATAAAGCTGATCGACGGTGGGGGAAAGGCCTGATGTATCGCTGGACATACGGGAAGGCAAAGACGCAATTGATAGGAATTCTCATGTTAATCCTTTCGCCCCCTTCGCAGCAATCCCGCCACGGTGCGATACGTCCACCTGCACGGCCCCTCATACCTTGACATCCGCGCCTGGCTTGGCCAAAGCTCGGCCATCGCCATGACCAGAAGAACAGCGACCTTGAAACGGATATTCGCCGTCCTCGCACTGAGCCTCGCCCTTCCCCTGCACGCCGCCACGGTCGAAGAACTCGCCGCCGATCATTACTGGATCGCACTCGGCCACTACGAAACCGGCAAGCTCGGCGGCTGGCGCAGCTATGTCGATGACGACGATTTCTTCCTCGCCAAAAATGGCGACAGCGACCCGGCCGCCGAACTGCAGGCAACCCTCGAGGCCCTGTATCAACCCGCCGAACTGGGCGACCGCCACCCGCAATGCATCTACCCGGCGCGCACCCGCTGGCTCAAGGCCCAGTTGCAGCTCGATGACCTGCCCAACCCGGACTGCGCCGAGTATCGAAACTGGATCGCCGACGTCAATCCGCACAGCACGGTGCTGGTGTTCCCGGCCGCCTATCTGAACAGCCCCTCATCGATGTTCGGCCACACCCTGCTGCGCATCGACCAGCCCGACATCGACAGCCACAACACTGCGCTGCTGAGCTATGCGCTGAACTTCGGCGCCTTTATTGAAGGCAACGACAACAGCATCCTTTACGCCTGGCGCGGGCTGATGGGCGGCTATCCCGGCCTGTTCGCCCTGGTGCCTTACCGCGAGAAGCTCAGCGAATACAACCGCCTGGAAAACCGCGACCTGTGGGAATACCGGTTGAACCTGACGCAGGAAGAAACCGCGCGTATGGTCGAGCACGTCTGGGAGCTCAAGCAGATCCGCTTCGATTACTTCTTCTTCGACGAGAACTGCTCCTACCGCCTGCTCGAGCTTTTGGAAATCGCCCGCCCGGGTATCGAACTGACCGAGCACTTCCCGCTCACCGCCATCCCCACCGACACCGTGCGCGCGGTCAAGGACGCCGGGCTGGTGGAACGCATCGACTATCGCCCATCACGCGAGCGCGAGCTGCTGGCGCGCGCCGAACCGCTGGAGAGCGACGAACAGACCTGGGTACTGCGCCTGAGCGAAGACCCGACTCAGCTCGACAACGCCGATTTTCTCGCCCTCCCGGTCGAGCGTCGCGCACTGATTCAGGATGCGGCATTCCGCCTGGTGCGCTACCACGCCAATGACGAAGAACGCAGCAGCAACGCCCAGCGCAGCTTCCAGTTGC
Source organism: Ectopseudomonas mendocina (assembly GCF_016008875.1). GTDB lineage: Bacteria > Pseudomonadota > Gammaproteobacteria > Pseudomonadales > Pseudomonadaceae > Aquipseudomonas. The sequence goes on along the minus strand of NZ_JADTQG010000001.1, from coordinate 165,096 downwards.
TGGGCGCGATCAACCGCAACCCGCCGCCACCGCTGGAGGTGGAGCGCCCGCTGCTGCCCGAGGAAGGCCACGAATCGCGCACCTGGCAACTGGCCGGCGGCAGCCGTGATGATCGTGCCTTCGCCGAGTACGGCCTGCGCATGGCCTATCACGATCTGAACGACAATCTCGATGGCTTCCCATTGGGCGCGCAGATCGAGATCCTCCAGCTCAAGCTGCGCCAGTACGAGAACAACCACTGGCAGCTGCAGCGTCTGGACCTGGCCAATATTCGCTCGCTGACACCGCGCAATGCCCTGCTCCAGCCGCTGTCCTGGCAGGTTGGCGGCGGCCTGGAGCGAGTACTCGGCGAAGACGGCGACAGCCAGCTGGTCGGTCATATCAGCGGTGGCGCCGGCGCCACTTGGCAGTTGCGGGACGACCTGCTCGGCTTCGCCCTCGGCACCGCGCGCCTGGAATACAACGAGGACTTTGCCGCCGTCGTCTCTCCGGCACTCGGCTTCAACAGCGGGCTACTGTGGCGCAACCCGTTGGGTAACCTGACGTTGGAGGCAGCCGGCGACTACTTCCACAACGGCGAAGTGCGCCGGCGCCTGTCGCTCAACCAGCAATGGGAATTGTCACGCAACCTCGGCCTGCGCCTGAGCGCCCAGCGTGAATTCAGCCAACTGGCCAGCCCGGTCAACGAAGTGAAACTGGAGCTGCGCTGGTATCACTACTGATCGTATTAGCGCTCAGCAGCTGCTGGTCACGAGTCGCTGGCGGCTCGCTCAAGCCTCGCGCGGCAGGCGCCCGGGTTCGTTCAATAAGCACTCGCGCACCTGCATCAGGGCGAAGCCCAGCAGGTTGAGGCCACGCCAGGAGGCCGGGGCGTGAGCGTTCGAGTCGCCCTCCGCCAGACCGATACCCCAGACGGGATCGACAGGGCTGGCCTCGACCAGTACACGCGGCGCGGTCCCCAACAGGTATCGCGCCAGCTCGGGGTCTTGCGAGAACTTGCCGAGATTGCCTTCGAAGACGACGGCTTCACGGTTTTCACGCCAGAGCGCCTCATCGAAGCCGCGGACTTGCCGGCCAATCGCCTTGACCTCATTCGGCGTGTGCGCAGCCAGAACACGCTCCAGCGCCTCAGCATCCTCGAATAACCGGGCCTTGCCGGCCATCATGTAGTGCTCGGCGGTGGCGTAGTTGATTCCGTCGAGAGTGAAGGCCGAGGGATACCATTGGCTCAGACAACTCTTGCCAACCGGCGCGCCGGCCGCACGGCTGTGCCCCCAGAAATACAGATAGTCGAAGCGATCGCCAGCGGCGCAGGCCTGCTGCAGTTGCTCGACGGTCATGGGCAGGTTCATACGCATTCCTTGCATGGGTTAAATCATGCCGCACAGCATACTGGAGCGTGCCGCCGGCCGCTGCATACACGGTGCACTCCGCCGCCATCGGTTGCTGCCTGAAGCCTTCCACTAGCCGCCGCGATAAGCGCTGACCCGCGGGCAGGAAACGCAAACACAGGATGCTCCTATACTGAAATTCCCGCTGCCCGTTTCAGGAGAGCCATCATGCGTCGCACACTCATGTTTCTCGCCGCTACCCTGATCAGCCTGCCGCTGTGGGCCATGCACTGCCCACAGGACATGGCCAAGATCGACGCGTTGCTGCAAAGCGATCCGCCCTCCGACCCCGAGGTGCTGGCCAAGGTCAAGGAGCTGCGCGCCGAGGGCGAAGCGCTGCACAAGGCTGGCGATCACGGGGAGTCGGTCAAGGTCCTCGGCGAAGCGCTGGACCTGCTGTCAGCCAGCGAGTAAATGCAGAGCGCGCGGGCCTGCTCAGAAACCGCTGTAGAGCAGGCCCAGCGCCACCTGCCTGACCTCCTGCAGATCCACCGGCTTGCTCAGGCAGGCACTGGCGCCACGCGCCCTGGCGTCTTCGAACAGGCGAGCGTCGGCCACCGCGCTGATCACCAGCACCGGCACATCGCGTAAACGCGGCTCGGCACGCATGGCGTCGAGCACTGCCAGGCCATCGCCATCGGGCAGGTCGATATCCAGCACCACCAGCGCTGGCTCGCTGTTCTGCAATTCGACCAGCGCCCGCTGGCAGGAACTCACGCCGCGAACCTCGGCGAAATCGCGCAGCGAGGCCTGGAGCATCTTCATGCAGGCCGGGTGATCCTCCACGCACAACACCTGCACCAGGCTGCGCGCCGCTTGCTCCGGCACATCGACGGCTTCGTCGTGAGCGCCTTCAGGGCTGGCGGCACTGGGTATATCGAGCCAGAAGCGACTGCCCACGCCGGGCTCGCTACGCACGCCGATTTCGCCATCCATCAGCGTGGCCAATTCACGACACAGCACCAATCCGATACCGGTGCCGGGAATGTTCGAGCTCTCACGCCCCAGACGCTGGAATGGCTGGAACAACTGCGCCAATTGCTCGCGCGACAGGCCCGGCCCGGTATCGTCGACCCACAACCGAACACAATCGGCGCGCACCTCGTAGCCCATGCGGATCGTGCCGCGCGGGCTGTTGTACTTGATCGCGTTGGACAGCAGGTTGAGCAGGATCTGCCGTACCCGCCGTGGATCGCCTTGCACGAACAAGGGCGGGTCGGCTGCCTCCATCACCTGCAGTTGCAGCTGTTTGTGTTGCACCTCGGGCTGCACCAGCTCGGCACAACCGCTGAGCAACGCGCCGATCTCGATCGGCTGGAACTGCAGCTGCTGGCGCCGGCTCTCGATGCTCGACAGGTCGAGAATGTCGTCCACCAACGAGGTGAGATGACGGCTGGCATTGACGATTTCGCGCGAGTAGTCGGTCTCCAGTTTCGCGTCGTGCTTGTCCTGTACTTCCATCTCGATCAGTTGGGCGAAACCATGGATCGCGTTGAGCGGCGTGCGCAGCTCGTGACTCATGCTCGACAGGAAGCGGCTCTTGGCCTGGCTGGCGGCAAGCGCTTCGAGGCTGGCGTGACGCAGCTCGTCCTCCACCTGCTTGAGGCGGGTGATATCGACGTGGGTGCCGGCGATGCGCAGCGGCCAGCCACTCTCGTCACGCAACAGGACCTTGCCTCGGCTAAGCAGCCAGAGGTATTCGCCGCGGCAATCGAGATAGCGATACTCGGCGTCGAAATACTCCTCGCCATTGTCGGCGAACAGCTTGCGCAGGTGGCGCAGGCGTTCCAGGTCATCGGGGTGCACGCGCTGGTTGAATTCGCTCAGCGTCAGGTGTCTCGCACCCAGGCCGAAACGCCGTACGAAGCGCTCGCTGAGATCGATGGTGAGATCACGCGTGTCGATCTGCCAGAGGCTTTCGGTGGTGCTATCCAGCACCAGTTGCAGGATGCTTTGCGTCTCCTGCCGCTCATGTTCGCTGGCCTGGAGTTGTTTGCCAGCCTGCTGCACCGCCTCGGCCAGGCGGCTGACCTCGGCAATGTGGCTGTCCGGCACCGTTGGCGAGTACTCGCCCTGACCCAGGCTGGTGGCCATGTCGACGATGCCGTCGATGGGCTCGGCCAACTGGTTGCTCAGGTGGCGCGAACGCAGCCACATTAGCGCGAAGAACAACAGATAGAACGCTGCCAGGCCGGCAATCAGCAGATAGCCGATGTGCAGGTAGCGCTCAGCCAACTGGTTGGTGTCGTGAAAGATCTGCTCCTCATCCACCACCAGCAGCAAGCGCCAGCCGGTCTGCGGAATCTCGCTCCAGGCCACCAGTTGCTTGCGTCCGCCCAGCAGCACTTCCTGCACATTACCGTTGCCCTCATTCATCGCCTGCAGCAACGGCGCCATGCCTTCGCGCTTGGCCAGATTGAAGTCCTCGGGTTTGAGCACCTCACGGCGCACGGCCTCATCGTAGGAATACTGGGTCAGCTCGCGCAGGCCGAAATCCAGCTCTCCGGCCTTGGGCAGCGCCATGATGTTGTGGTCATGGCTGACCAGCATCGCGTACCCGTGCCACGGCACGTTGAGCTCGGCGATCTCGCCCAATACCTGGCCTACGGTCACATCCAGGCCGACCACCCCTTCGAGAAAATCATCGCGATACACCGGGGCGATGGCCGATAGCATCCAGCCGAGGCCGGCCGGGTCGAGGTAAACTTCGGTCCACATCACCTGGCGCTGCGGGTTGTGCTGGGCATCGGCGAGGTAATAGAAGTTGTAATCGGGTATCACCATGTCATGGGGATACTGCGCGGGCGTATCGAACCAGGGGTAGATGCGGTTGTAGCTGTCCCAGGTATTGAAATACAGCGCAGCCACCAGCGGATTGGCCTGCTGGATCGAACGCATCAGCGGGTCGATCTGCGACAGGCGCATGACTTTTGCGTGATCCTGCTGCGCCAGAGGCGTGCTGTTGGCATAGAAGGATGCGGCCCGCCCGTCATCGCTGCGCGTGTAGAAAACGCCGCTTTCAGTCATCGCATGACGCTGGCGCTCGAGCTCGTCCGCCTGGAAGCGAGAGTCGAGCAAGGCCTCATGTGTCTCATCGCGGAAGACCTGCACCAACGACTCGATGGAGCGCAGACGGCCATCGATGATCTGCCCTTCACGCAGCGCGGCGCTGGCCAGATCCTTCACCGCCGTTTCCTGCAGATGCTCGACCTGCGCGTCACGGATCGCCTGGTTACTCAACAGATACACCGCGATCAACACCGACTCCACAAGAATCAGCGGGATCAGCGCGCTTTGCACGAACGCTCGCCAGATCCACTGACGCAGGGGGTAGCGGCTAGAACTCGGCATTACGGCTCCTTTCCAGAGGTCGCGGGCAGACGCGAAGGGCCATCATAGCGTCCCGAGACGGAATCCGCAGTCGACGCTGAGGAACCTTTGGCGTAGACTCCGCGTCCTAGCTGTAACCACGAAAGTTTTGGGGCCGATTAGGATTCGACGCCGGTAGCGAAACTTGAGGGGCATGCCGAGTAGGTGACAGTTCTCGTAAATCCGCTGCCACAATTTCATAGTTGCCAACGACGACAACTACGCTCTGGCCGCCTAAGGGCGCCAGCTGACCCTAGGGGATGCCTGTAAACCCGAAGATCTGGTCAGTCATATAGAACAGGATCGCCGCCAAGTTCGCTGCAGACGTAACGGCTAAAACTCATGCAGCTCGCTCCAAGCACCCTGCCACTCGGGCGGCGCGGAGTTAACTCAATAGAGATGGCTAAGCATGTAGAACCAATAGCGGAGAGCTGGCGGACGGGGGTTCAAATCCCCCCGGCTCCACCATAATACCATCTAAAGACGTCCACGGACGTCTTTTTTTGTGCCTGAAACCCAGTAAAAACGGGGGTTTCAGCACCACCAACATCTCATAGCGTCCAGCACAAGCCACGACCCCTGGCATTCCAAATAGCATTCCAAGCCTACTGATGCTAATTTTTGGAATGCCAAAACCAGCCCCGGATCCACCATGTGCGCCCAAGCTACTCGCCTATCTGAACTCAAGGTCAAATCTGCTAAGCCATCCGAGAAGGACTATGTCCTCTTCGATGGCGCGGGACTTCAATTGAGAGTGAGAAGCAATGGCTCAAAGCTCTGGAACTTCAACTACCGACATCCGGTGACGAAGAAACGGATCAACATGGGGCTGGGAACCTTCCCTGAGGTTTCGCTCGCACAAGCGCGCAAGAGAACTCTTGAGGCAAGGGAGGTGCTTGCACACGGCACTGATCCGAAGGAGAAGCGGGATGCTGCCATGCAAGCCAGAAAAGCAGCTACTGAGCACACCCTTCAAAACGTAGCGACGTCCTGGTACGAGCTCAAAAAGGATGTGGTGACGACTGCTTACGCTGAAGATATTTGGCGCTCTCTCACGCTGCATGTCTTTCCTGATTTGGGCAGCACACCCATCTCGTCTATCACGGCTCCCAAGGTCATCAACCTTCTCAAGCCACTCGAAACGAAAGGCAGCCTGGAAACGGTCAAGCGCCTAACACAGCGACTCAACGAGATCATGACCTATGGGGTCAACTCAGGCCTCATTCCCGCGAACCCACTCACCGGAATCGGTAGCGTCTTCAAGAAACCGAAGAAAAAGAACATGCCGGCCTTACACCCCGATGAGCTCAAAGAGCTCATGGTTGCAATCGCAAACGCCAGCATAAAAAGGACCACCCGCTGCCTGATCGAATGGCAGTTACACACGATGACGCGCCCTGTAGAAGCTGCAACAACCCGCTGGGTCGACATCGATGTAGAGAAAAGGATCTGGACGATCCCGGCTGAGCGCATGAAAAAACGTCGCCCGCATACGGTACCGCTTACAGATCAAGCATTGGCCATTCTTGAAGCGATCAAACCCTACAGCGGGCACCGTGAATACGTGTTCCCTGCTGACCGCAATCCGCGCACTCACTGCAATAGCCAAACGGCCAACATGGCCTTGAAACGTATGGGCTTTGAGGGACGCTTGGTCAGCCACGGAATGCGCTCAATGGCCAGTACCACGCTCAATGAGCACGGATGGGATCCAGAGCTGATCGAAGTAGCACTGGCGCATGTAGATAAGGACGAAGTGCGCAGTGCCTACAACAGGGCTGACTACATCGAGCGCAGGCGCCCTATGATGGCTTGGTGGAGTGGGCATATTCAAAAGGCTGCAACCGGCAGTCTTTCAGTATCTGCGACCCAGGAGAGAAAAGTCGTTTCGATACGCTGACAACTGGCGGCTATCGGCCTGAAGACTGAACCATCTTCATGTAGTCAATCTGACTATTTCAATCAGTTGGCTATGACCTTAAAAAGGCCACAACTTAACCTCCTCGTATGCGCTGCTTCCATTGTCCTTCCTCCGCAGTAACCCCATGCTCAGTAGGCACGAGTGTCCAGATCTTCGCGTCAATCCCGTCGTTCTGAAGCTTGCGCAGGAAATAGCGTGCTTGCAGCGCATCGTGGGTTGCGATCACAACCTGGAAGCCATGGTCGACAATGTAATCACGCAGTAAATCGAAGACCGCAGACGCATGTACTAGGTCGTGGTGCTGCGTCGGATCATCGAGCAGTAGAGCTTTCCAGGGCGACCATTGGTGACTCATGGCCATTGAGAGCAAGAAGGTCAATTGAAGGTCGGTGAGCTGGGCCTCACTTGCGACGTCAGGTACCGGAGCTGACCTCTTGCCCAGTGGCACAAGCACTTCGGCCTTTTCTTTGTTGTAACGAGTGAAAAAATTGAGGTTTGCTTCGTGGAACCTAGTTTCGCGCACGACCCGTTTGAGCAAAGCCTGCCAACGCGGAACCACCTTGCTGACATGCGCCTGAACATTTCCGATTTCCTTCTTAAGGAAAACATCTAGGGCGTCCATGGCCTCCGAGAGTTTGGTTAGATCGCTCAGTTGTTCGGTCGCTGTCGCGATTCGCTCGTTGAGATGAGCAAAGAAACGTTCTTCTGTGCGATCCAAACGCTGGGCATCGATAAGTCTCTGCGCAAGCTGCGACTCACTCAGTTTAGCCCAAGCCAAAATCTCAACGCCTAGATTCTCTAATACTCCCAGGTTGCTCTCTAGATCAGTCAACGTCGAACGCAGCGTGCTGGCGCGGGCCTGAGCGACTTCTACAAGAGGGTCGCCCTCCAGCCCAAGCCGTAGCCAGCCGGCGCGGATCGACGCGAGCTGGGCTTGAGCATGTCTGATTGCCTCCTCAGTAGTTCTCACTGCGCTGCTCAACTCTTGTAGCTGGCGTTGTTGTGCATCCAGCGCTAATTGGACAGTATCTACTTGTCCGTTAAGCTCAAGAATTCGATCATCAAGCTGACTTTTTTGTACGGTCAGCTCTTCGAGCGTTCGCACAACGGGCGTCCCCGTCGTAAAGGCAGATAAAGTGGCGACCGCCTGATCAAGTCGAGTGAGCGCCTCAGCATGCTCAACGCGCGCCTGATCCAGCTCGGCAACAGCGATATCGAGAGCGTGCTGTGCCTGCTCGAAGGCCTCCTGAGCAACCAACGGCTCCAGAGCTGAGCGCTGTCCTATCACGTGTTTGCGACTCGCCGAGACCCCTTCCAACTGAACCCTGAGCGACTCTTTAGCCAACAGCACCGAATCGCTAGCCAAGATTGGGTCGATGCGGAACTGAACAATCACCCGCTCCAAGCCTCGACGGAGATCCTCCAACGCAGCAAGCTTCGCCTGGCAGTCCCCCACGACTGCGAGTGCGGAAACCACCTCGGCGTCACTCGCAGCCAAAGCCTCTACAGCAGCTTTCAATTGCTGATCAGCTGAGGTCAGACTGGGACTTATCGCCTGCAAAGCCGTGGCTACGCGCTCCTTCAGCTCAGTAGAGCCATGAGGATACAAACATAGCGGACAGTTTTCTTGCTCTGACGGTAAGTGCTCGGCAATGGAGGCCACCGCCTGACGAATCGTATCCGCGGAAGCACTCAACGCTTGATAATGCGCTCTGGCCGCATCTTCGGCAGCTTTACACGCGTCCAGAGCAACACGTTTTTCAACCAGCTCACCCCCCACGCGGGTGAGAACCTCTTCAAGAAGATCTGATTCTTTACGATTCTCCTTCAACCGTTCCTCGGTAGCTTCCCACTCGACGACCAACCGCTGGCCTTCGAACAGCTTTTTCTCGGTCTGATCTAGCGATTGAAGCTGACTGTCGAGCTGAGCGTGCTGATTCCGAATCTGCAGGTTGCGCTCATGCTTTTCCCGCAACGCCGCACATTGTTCTTCGGCGCTCGTGACGGCAGTCGCAGCCTCGACCAACGCCTGTTTACGATGGTCGACCTGCAGCCTTGCACCTGCTTCATTGACGAGTCGCTCCAGTGCTTGCCCAACGGTGGCGCGCTCCTGCTGAGCAAGCTGGATGTTGTCCTGGTGCTCTTTTAGGAGTGTCGCGTTTTCAGTTCGGCTCTTCGTGTGACCGCCGAGCGTCTCGTTCGCAGCGGCCAGTTGAATGTTGAGCGCATCAAGCCGAAAGCGTACAGCACTGAAGCTTTCGACTAATCCGTCCGCCTCGGCCAAGTCGACGATAAGCGCCTGAACGCGTTCTACCTTGATGCGTAAGACTTCTGAAAGCGCAGTTTGAGCGAGCGCCAGCGTGTCCTGATTCACAGGATCCGAGAGTAAACCAAGAGGTATCTGATCAAAACTTTGGGTCTGGACAGCTGCCTCTGAGAGTGCCTTGGCAAGGTGCTCCTGGGGACGCAAGGTGCCAATCGCGCCGGCTGCCGCGATATCGCGCTCTTGAATGAGTCGATTCCACTCTTGCAGCTCCTTCTGAAGCTCAATCAAACCCTGCTGTTCACGATTTTTCTGTTCGGTCAAAGACCGTCGCACCGAAGGAAGCGTTGCCCCAACACGGGAGCCCTCACGCCCGACCGGAAGTTTTGCCAACTGCGAACCGGCTTCACTCTCTTCAGCCTTGACGATCCATTCATTCTCCCGTTGATCTAGCAGATGCGTTAGCCGTAGCAGGAATGGAAGGTCACTCTCAGGAACCCCGGGGAAAAGGCTGGTCAGGTCGCCGTCCTGACTAACCTTACCCGCGGCGGTAACTTTGGATGTCGCGGTAAAATCAGCGAAATTCAAGCTGACCTGGCCGAATGCTTCGTCATCTCGAATGACATGTTTAATGTCTTTTTTTAGACGCGCAATCCTTCCGGTGAGGCCGAATTCTATGGCCTCAAACAAGGTGGTTTTCCCCGTGCCATTGGGCGCGAGCACAATAGTTGCACCTGGGCTCAGCTCAATCTCAACATCACGCCCGAATTTGCGCAGATTCGTCAGCGTGATGGAATTCAACGTGCTCATTGCTGATCCTCGCTACGAGTGATAGATGCGCGAAGCGAGCGCACGACATCAGCGCCGCTCGCAGTAGACAGCAACTCCGACTTCCAGACATCAATATGGTCTCTCGTCCATGACTGAGTGGAGGAGAGCGCTTGCAACGCGGCAGCTAACGGATCGCTGAGAGCTTCTGCATTCCCTGGGGGCTCAAGCGCCGCTAGGAATGTGCGGTCGAGAAAATCATTCGGAGCCTCCTGCTGCCGGGCTACGACTTTCCGGCAGAATCGATCATCCGTTTCAATGCGAATGGCCTCATCATGACTGGCATCTTGCAGAATCATGAACATGAATAGATCGGACGTTTCCGGCTCCGGTAAGACGTCGCGCACACTGGCCGCCCACTGGTGAGCCGCTTGTGCCGACTGAGATGGAAGCTCGATCAGTAGAACAGTTCGCCAGCCAGCCTTCTCTAAGTAGGCGCGCTTGAGTCGCAGTATTAGCGAGTCTTGATCAACCTCCGGAAGCTCCAACTCATCCGCCAGTTGTATCTCATATCGACCTTCGGCACGTTGGCGTATCGCCTCAGCCAGCTGTTGCAGTGTCATCATGATCAATGTCCCTTCCCACAAGCTTCTATTGCCGCTTCGCGTGCCTGAACCCAAGCGTCCCAGTGCTGCTGAAAATGTTCTTGCAGCTTGACTAGAGTGCCTTTTCGTAACTTCTTATAAACTTGCGACCGGGTGACAAGCAGCCGAGGCTGTCGTTCTGCCGCCATGCTATGGCCGGTAGCCAAATCCTCAGCCATACCTGCCTGAAGCAGCTCAGTAGCAGACTCCTCCACACCCGACAGGATCACTACAGGGGGTGGAGACTGCCCCAACAGCTCGCGGAGGTTGCCATCACTTAGCAGTCGGGGCCCATCAGAGTCTGCAGGTTCGCCGGACCAGTGTCGCAGGGCGATGCTCAGCACATCACCAATCGGCTCAATCGAACGCCAATGGGCGCCACCAAGCCCCACGCACGTCAGTAGCAGCATGATAATTGCATCCTCCAGCAGCCTCACCGTGCGAGGCCCAATACGCAGGGCGTGCTTGCTATTGATGCCTTCGGTCTGGGGATACATCATCTGCTCGAAAAGGAGCAGGCGGGCGCCAGGATCTTTATCTAACTCCGCTCGCCAGATCTGCCATTTTTCTGCCATAGCAACCGATAGATCTAGGTCGTTGATGTCTTTAAGCTTATTTCCGACGCAAACCTGAAGCTGTTGCCACACAACGTCATTCATCGCGCGGTGAAGCTCATCCGACTCAACGTTAGTAGAGGAAGGCGAAGAGAGCTCGCGACCCATTGCGCACAAAAGGGCCTCGGAGTTATCAAACCACTGGAGCTCGTCAAGATCCCGATCAGTATCCCCAAGCGTGCTCCGTAATTCGTTATGTGCACCTTGTCGCCAGGCGGGCTCCCCAAGGAGCAAAGATTCGCTGCCCTTTTTCAGGTGTAACGCCAATCTAAGAATGGCGGTGGGCAGGGTGAGCGCCCTGGTGGGGCGGTCGTACTCTGCATGCACTCGAAGCCTTTTGTTTGGAATACTCTCCGCCCAGTGATGGGTGACGATTTGCGTGGCAGGATTACGAGGAGGGGCGGTCGATGTATTGCCAAGATCATGCGTGCCGGCGACTGTCCAACCTTGCCCTGGTATAGGGTTTACCAAGTACTGCGTCCAGGTCTGACCGCCTGGTCGAAGCAGCTTCTGGAGGTGCTTAGCCGTGGTATGGCAAGTCACTGCGTTAGTGTCAGTCGTGTTATCCCCGATATAGTCCAGCAGCACACTCAGGGCTATGGCCGAGTCGCCGAAATGCCTGTGAAGTGAGTCAAGCGCTCTTGCCTCCAATACGCTTTCATCGCCAATACAGTGGATTTCCAGCATCCGCATCTTTTCGACGATATGGGCCCAGTCTTTGAAGCCGCACCATGTTGTGAGCCATGTGTAGACATACTGGGTGGGCTTATCTTCTTCGCGCCCTGCAAGCCTGGCAATGTCTACACCGTCCTTGCGGCAGAGATCCCAAACCTCACGCAGGTTGGTAATCTTGATTATTTCCTTACCCTTGCCCTTGATCACAACCTCAGGCCCAGGCAGAGTCAACGAGAAGGTACGTTTTAACGGTTTCTCGCCAAATGCAGGCGACTGCCAGGTCGCCAGACTCTTCAAGACCTTTTCAAGCTCGGAATCGAATCCCTCGTCAGGTGGAGCCTTGGGTTCCTCTTCAGCGATTGTGGTTTCGGCAGCTTGCACCGTGTTGCCACTTTGGGCTTTCTTGCGAGGTTTGTAGGAAGCTAGGTATTCAGCTTTGTCGAGGTGCTTTTCGCTGAAGGCACTGGTTTGCCGCTTGATCTGCAAATGTTCCCAGTAGTCATCACTGTGGTAAATGACCACATCGTCCCATTCGGCAATATCACCCTGCTCGGCGCCAATTCCTAATGGAGCCGAACGCCCATCTAGGAACTTATCAACCATGTCCGACAATCGCTGAGCAATCACCAGCTTTTCGTAGCGGCCTTTTTGCTCAAGCCGGAACCGTCTTATCATTATGAATCCCTTCAGGCGATCGGTGCGCAGCACACCACTGGCAGTTAGCCATATACTAATTGACCAACATTGTCGAAGGAACCGCAGAAGGATTATCTCTGCGTAATGGTGTTTGAGCGACGTGATCTCGGCCTTGGAGCAGGCTAGCAACTGGCTTCGCAGGCCCGAGGCATCCGCTTATAACCAGCAGTGACCGCCTGACGTCACTGTGCCGCAGAAAACCGGTAATTCGATTCGAAAAAATCTCAGTCACACATCACCGCAATGACATCCCCACCTATGGAGTCTTCAACCATGTCATTGCACTGCCCGAGCTGCGGTTCTCCTCAGGTATCCACGCACCTCACCGCCATGCGGATTGCTGCCTTCATCGGCATGCTCGGTGGTGCGCTGCGTGGTGCCGGCACCATCCTGCTCAATGGCCCCGCTATTGCCAGTAGCGATGTTGCCAAACCTCGCAACGTCAATCTCAACGCCCTGTCATCAGCCATTCTCAGCGGCCTAGTTGGCGCCGCTGGCGGCTGTGCGATGGGCGCTCAGCTTGGTGAAAAACTCGACCGTCATGTGCTGGCCCATAACCTCTGTCTGAGCTGCGGTCACCGCTTCAATCAGCCGGTCTGATCCGTCCGCCCTTCTCTCTCATTCATCTCTAAATGCCGGTGCTGCGCCATGCGCAGCGCTTTATGCCGGCTATTGCTCAAAGGAAATTCATCATGGCTCATCAAATCGAACAAATGGCTTACGTCGGCGCCACTCCCTGGCATGGCCTGGGCAACAACCTGCCTCGCAAGCAACCTATCGAGGTCTGGCAGCGTGAAGCCGGTATGGACTGGCAAATCCAAGAGTCGCCGGTGCATTTCAAATCGGATGCTGTCGGTCATCTGGGCGCGATCCATTCCTTTCCAGAGCAAAAGGTGCTCTTCCGCTCCGATACCAAGGCCCCGCTGTCGGTTGTCTCCAACCGCTATCACACCGTGCAGCCGCGCGAGGTGCTGGAGTTCTATCGCGATCTGACCGAGGTCTCCGGCTATGAGCTAGAGACGGCAGGCGTGCTCAAGGGCGGTCGCAAATTCTGGGCTCTGGCGCGTACCGGACAAGGCGCTTCAATCAAGGGCAGCGACCAGGTGAACGGCTACCTGCTGTTGGCCACCTCCTGTGACGGCACCCTGGCCACCACGGCGACACCGACCACCGTGCGCGTGGTGTGCAACAACACCCTGACGGTGGCCCTGGACGGCACCAGCCGTGCGATCAAGGTGCCGCACAACACCCGCTTCGATCCGAAGGTGGTGAAGAAACAGCTCGGCATCGCCGTCTCGCAATGGGACGACTTCATGTACCGCATGCGCGCACTGGCTGAGCGCAAAGTGCAGTGGCATGAGGCCTTGGGCTACTTCATGAACGTGCTGTGCGAAGTCAGCCCGACCGGACAACTGCCCGAGCAGTTGCCCAACGAGCGCGCCCTGCGCCGCGTACAAGAGCTCTACGAAGGGCGCGGGCGTGGCTCGGATCTGGAATCAGCACGTGGCACTGCATGGGGCCTGCTCAATGCGGTTACCGAGTACGTCGATCACGAGCGTCGTGCTCGCAGCACCGAGTACCGCCTCGACTCGGCCTGGTTTGGCCAAGGTGCACAGGTCAAGCAACGCGCTCTGGATGCGGCCCTGCAAATGGTCGCCTGACATTCCCTTTTTCCATTTCATCCACTCCATAACGCCCGGTCAGTTCAGCGCTGATCGGGCGTTTTTGTGTCCGCGAGGTGAACACCATGAAAGCAACGTCATTGAATGGCAGCACCAGCAAGAAGCGCCCTGCCCTGCGCCTGGTCAGCACCAAGGAGCTGCCGCGCGAGGACTGGCTGCAGATCCGCAAGCAAGGCATCGGCAGTTCGGATGCAGCCGCGGCGGTCGGCCTCAATCCCTACAAATCTCAATTGGAGCTGTGGCTGGAGAAAACTGGCCGCGACAGCAAACTGCCGAAGACCGACCCGCACGATGAAGAAAGCCCGGCCTACTGGGGTAACGTGCTGGAACCCATCGTGGCCTGGCATTACAGCAAGCGCACGACGCACAAGGTACGTCGCATCAACGCCGTGCTGCAGCATCCCAATCCGGAGTTGCCTTGGATGTTGGCCAACATTGATCGCGAGGTGATTGGTACAGACGAGGTACAGATCCTCGAATGCAAGACAGCCGGCATAAACGGGGCACGCCTCTGGAAAGAAGGCGTCCCCGAATATGTGCAGTTGCAGGTGATGCACCAGCTCGCCGTCACCGGCAAGCAGGCGGCCGATGTGGCGGTGTTGCTCGGTGGTCAGACGCTGGAGATCCATCGCATCGAGCGGGATGAGCAGATGATTGCTCGCCTGATCGAGTTGGAGCGCCGTTTCTGGCAGTACGTTGAAACGGATACTCCCCCACCTGCCGATGGCAGTGCCTCGGCGGAACTGGCGCTGCGTTGCCTGTATCCGCAGGACAACGGCCAGATCGTCGATCTCAGTGGTAATGCCGGTCTGGCGGCTGCCTTCTTGGAGTTGAAGGCTGTACGTCAGTCGATCTCCGAGAAGGAGAAACGCGAGGCCGAGCTCAAGCAAATGCTACAGCAGGCCATGGGTGAATCCACCCGCGCCGAGTTCTCCAGCGGCTACGTGAGCTGGCGTAAAGCCAAGGACAGCACCGTGCTCGATGTCGAGCGCCTGCTCCAGGAAAAGCCTTACCTGCAGGCCCGCTATCCAAAGCTCAAAGAAGGTAGCCGGCGCTTTCTGATCGGCTGATCACCCTCTTCCATTCAATCCCTCCCCTTGGCCAGTCCATGCAGCTCACGCTGTGTGGCTGGCCTTTTTTGCTTTCAAGGAGCGCCATCATGCTTAAAGGTCTGGCAATTACCCCGCCCGTGCTCGGGCGTATTTCCATCGGAAAGGTCGTCGAGAAAAACGGCAAGCGCCTGCCGGAGAAAGACGACCAATTCACCATCACCTCTCAGGTGCAGGGCAAGGACGGCTGGCTTCTGCATCCGCTCAATGACGAGCTTCGTCAGGGTAAGGACGACAAGCTGCGTAGCATTCCTGTGCGCTTGTTGTTCAACGAACCGGAGCTGAATTTCCGCGCTAATTACACCCTGTTTGATCGGCAGAACGGTCGACCGGTATGTGTCGGCAACGGTGAGACCTGCAAGCGCATCAGCAAGGACGGCGTTCAATCGCTGCCCTGCCCCTCGCCCGATGCCTGCCCCCTGGCCAAGGGCAATGCCTGCAAGCCCTACGGGCGCATGAACGTAGTGATCGGCGATGAGGATGCCCTGGGCAGCTTCGTGTTTCGCACCACCGGTTTCAACAGCATCCGCACGCTAATCGCCCGTTTGCAGTACTTCCGGGCCATATCAGGTGATCGCCTGGCGTGCCTGCCGCTGGAGCTGCGTTTACGTGGCAAATCCACCCGGCAGAGCCACGGCACGCCGATCTTCTACGTCGATCTGACGCTGCGCGGCGGCATGACCGTGGAGCAAGCGTTGCTCACTGCGCGGGAGCTGGATGAGACGCGTCAGGCAGCGGGCTTTGATCAGGTCGCGCTGGATGCCACTGCGCGTGTCGGTCTGGGTAACGGCATCTTCGAGGACGACGGCGAGGACAGCAGCGCCATTGCTGAAGAGTTCTTTCCGGAGGGTCAGCCCACCGCGTCGAAACCCGACAGCACCGTTCACACCCAAACACTCGCCGAGAAGCTCGAAGCCCAATCCCAACAGCTCGAACCGTCCGCCTAACCACGGGCGATAGCCCTTACCTAGAGGTCTGCATCCAGAAGTAAATCCGAAGGTTTGCAGCCCAGAGCATGAGCAATCCGCGCAATGTTCAGAAATGTCACGTTGCGCTCTCCCCGCTCAATTTTCCCCATATGCGAACGGTCAATCCCAGCCGCATCAGCAAGCGCTTCTTGGGAGAAGGCCTGCTGCGCTCTACGGGCACGCACAGCCTTTCCCAGACGTATCAGGCTTTGGTCTTGATCTTGAGTCGCGGAGATTCTTGGCATGCCGCGAATCGTTTCGTTATGCTGCTAAAACGACCACGGCATTTACGAC
The DNA here is from genome assembly GCF_016008875.1 of Ectopseudomonas mendocina. Taxonomy (GTDB): domain Bacteria; phylum Pseudomonadota; class Gammaproteobacteria; order Pseudomonadales; family Pseudomonadaceae; genus Aquipseudomonas. The sequence continues at coordinate 148,702 of NZ_JADTQG010000001.1, read as the reverse complement.
CCATTTCTTTGATCGCACAGGGAGTACTGAAATGACGCAACTCACTTTTGATGACCTGGCCACCGCCAAACTTCCTCAACTCATCAGCCGCAAGGAGTCCTTCGAGGTCGTAGGCCTCAGCGGCAAATTGCTCGAAGCCGTTCGCCTGGTCGAAAACAAGATTGAGGTCACTGGGCTGACCTGCCGCGTTTACACAGCCGGTCGCATTGGCTTGGCAGCAGGCAGTTTCGCGGGGGGTGTTACGGGTGCCTTGGGATTGCTCACGGCCACCGGCATTGCCATGCACAACCTGCTGACACTCAGCCCTGACTACGTGATCGAGAAGTATCCGACCTACAACCGGATCGTCGTTCGCTACAAGAAAAAGAAGAAGTAACCCTCCCTCACCTTTCTCTTCAGCAATCACCTACGCCACATGGCCTCCATGCAGCTTCTACCTACATGGGCCAAATAAATGAAAAGGAGTCCTCATGACCATATTCAGGAAGTCGCTCATAGCTCTGGGGCTGATCAGCAGCCTCCCTACCTTCGCAGAACAAGTGGAGTACTTCGATTACACGCCCGCCATGAACGTTATGTCCTGTGACACCAAGATGGAGATCCCGACTCTGGGCCTGAGAAGGGCCGATGGCTCCTTGCCGACCCGCACCGTCTACGACTGTCGGCCGGCGGGCAAGAACACGCCCAGCCAAAAGCAGATGGCATTCATCAACCGGGAAACAGGGGAGCGCTTTGTAAAACACACCGCAGGGACTTTAACCATGGAGTGTGGAGAACATGGATGCGCCCTTCAAAATGAGGTCGACGGATACACTCCCGGTGCGCTGCTTGGACAGGGACGCCAGGGGAATTACCTAATCGAAAATGGCTGGTATCTGGACTATGACGCTCAAGGCAATACCGTGGCCTATCGCAACGATGTCGGCCCCAAGAAAAATCAAGCCCCGTTCGGTAGCTCGAAGCCACGCCCGAAGAACTATGGAAAGGAAGCCTGCTATGAAGATGCGCTGGATGAGCTCGAACGCAGATTCGGCGTGCCGAACGAAGACTACTATCTAGAGCTTCAGATTCGCGAAGAATGCGGCCTACCGCTTCAGTAAGCGACACTAGTATCAGCTCAGATCCCGCGCCAATCGGCGCGGGATCACTTTTATTTTTTGCGATTACAGTATCGAAGCCATCACTCTTCAAATGGCTGCTTTCGACAGACTCTGTTGAGAAATGGGCCGGGTAACTAGGCCTTACGCGCCATCCGTTACCAACCCATTGAGCCATTGCCACTTCGCCGGTTCGTAATAATTCCGCACCAGCGCCGCGATATACTCGCTCTCAGTCTTTCAGCTCAGCCTCCTCCTCACGCCGATAGGCCCAACGATAGAGCGCTGGCAACACCAGCAGCGTAAGTGCGGTAGAGGACAGAATCCCACCGATCACCACAGTCGCCAGAGGGCGCTGTACTTCAGCCCCAGTCCCAGTCGCCAGAGCCATGGGGACAAAGCCAAGCGATGCAACGAGCGCAGTCATCAATACTGGGCGCAGACGTTGCAGGGCACCCTCGGTGACGGCCTGCTGCAACCCCATTCCCTCCTCACGCAGATTACGAATGAAGGAAATCATCACCAGACCATTGAGAACCGCCACCCCCGACAGAGCAATAAAGCCCACCCCGGCGGAGATCGAGAGCGGTATGTCACGCAGCCACAGCGCCATCACCCCACCGGTCAACGCAAAAGGAATACCGGTAAACACCAGCAAGCCATCACGTACGTTGTTGAACATCATGAACAGCAGCATGAACACCAGCAACAGGGCAACCGGCACCACCACTTGCAGGCGTTTGGCCGCCGACTGCAGTTGCTCGAACTGTCCGCCCCAGGTCGTCCAATAACCGGCAGGGAGCTTCACATCGCTGCGAATCTTCTCTTCGGCCTCTTGCACAAAGGAGCCTATGTCGCGCCCCCGCACGTTGGCACTCACCACAACCAGGCGCTTGCCATTCTCACGGCTGACCTGGTTTGGCCCAGGCGCCAGTTGCAGACTGGCCACTTCTGAGAGCGCGATAAAGCCGACGTTGGTGGCTGCCCCCGTTGCTGGAACGGGTATCAGCAGTCGCGAGAGCCCCTCGATATCGGTACGCAGGTTCTCCGGTAGACGTACTACCAGATCGAAACGGCGATCCCCCTCGAACAGCGTTCCCGCCCGGCGCCCACCGACAGCCACGGCGACGGTTTCCTGGATGTCACCGACATTCAGACCATAGCGAGCCGCCTTGTCTCGGTCGATGGCCACGGTCAGCACCGGAAGGCCCGTTGTCTGCTCGGCCTTCACCTCGGACGCCCCATCAATACCGCCCAGGGTTTCGGCCACTTCGGCTGCCGTGCTATTGAGGACGTCCATATCGTCGCCGAAAATCTTCACCGCGACATCGCTGCGCACACCCGATATCAATTCGTTGAAACGCAATTGAATAGGCTGCGAAAGCTCGTAGTTACTGCCCGGCACCAACTCGGCAGCGGCCTGCAGCTCGGCGATCAGAGTCTCACGCGACTTTTTCGGATCAGGCCATTGATCACGCGGCTTGAGCATCACGTAGCTGTCGGAAATGTTCGGCGGCATCGGGTCGGAGGCGATTTCTGCCGTACCGGTACGCGCGAATACTCGCTCCACTTCCGGCACCTTGGCCAGAATGGTCTCCTCCAGGCGCATCTGCATATCCACCGACTGCGTCAGGCTGGTACCTGGGACACGCAGCGCCTGCAGCGCGAAGTCCCCCTCACTGAGACTCGGCACGAACTCGCTGCCCATACGTGATGCCAGCAGACCGGAGAACAGAACCAGCGCCACAGCCGCACTGAAGGCCAGCATACGCCGCCGCATGACCCAGGCCAGCACTGGCTCGTAGGTGCGTCGGGCAACGCGCATCAGCGCGTTTTCCTCTTCCTTCACCTTACCGGTGACGAATAGCGCAATGGCCGCAGGAACGAAGGTCACCGAAAGGATCATGGCCCCGAACAGGGCGGTCACCACGGTGAAGGCCATGGGGTGGAACATTTTGCCCTCGACCCCGGTCAGGGCGAAGATCGGCAGGTACACCACCATGATGATCAACTGACCGAAAATCAGCGCACGCCGTGCTTCCTTGGAGGCCGCGAAGACCTCATGCAGGCGCTCACTACGGGTCAGCTCGCGGCCAAGCCTGTGCTGCGCATGGGCCAGACGGCGAATGGCATTCTCGACGATGACCACGGCCCCATCGACGATGATGCCGAAGTCGAGCGCCCCCAGACTCATCAGGTTGGCGCTGACCTTGTTGCTGAACATGCCGGTGAAGGTAAACAGCATCGACAGCGGAATGACCATGGCAGTGATCAGCGCCGCACGGATGTTACCGAGGAACAGGAAGAGGATGACGATAACCAGGATCGCCCCTTCGATCAGGTTCTTCTTGACCGTGGCGATGGCCTTGTCCACCAGATTGGTGCGGTCATAGACGGTCACCGCAACCACCCCTTCAGGCAGCGAACGGTTGATCTCCTCCAGACGTGCGGCCACGGCCTGCGACACACTGCGGCTGTTCTCGCCGATCAGCATGAACACTGTTCCCAGTACGACCTCGCGACCATTCTCGGTCGCAGCACCAGAACGTAGTTCACGGCCCAACATCACCTGCGCCACATGACTGACACGAATGGGCGTGCCGTCCACATTGGCCACGACGATATTGGCGATGTCGTCCAGCGTGCTCAGTTGCCCAGGTGCCCGAATCAGTAGTTGCTCGCCATTGCGCTCGATATAGCCAGCACCGACGTTGGCATTGTTGCGCTCCAGCGCCAGCAGCAGGTCACCCAGCGTCAGCTTGTAGGCAGCCAGGCGCTTGGGATCTGGAGCGACCTGGAACTCCTTGGCGAAGCCACCAATGGTGTTGATTTCAGCAACGCCAGGCACCGTGCGTAACTGCGGTTTGATGATCCAGTCCTGGATCACACGCAGATCGGTTGGTGTGTAAGGCGTACCGTCCTCCTTGAGTGCACCCTCCTCGGCCTCGACCGTCCATAGAAAGATTTCACCCAGGCCGGTGGAAATCGGCCCCATGGAGGCCTCGACCCCCTCGGGCAATTGCTCCTTGGCGCTTTGCAGGCGCTCGTTGACCAACTGGCGGGCGAAATACAGATCCGTGCCATCCTCGAAAATCACGGTAACCTGCGACAGCCCCGAGCGTGACAGCGAGCGGGTCTGCTTCAAATGCGGCAGGCCGGCCATGGCCGTTTCAATCGGGAAAGTGATGCGCTGCTCGGTTTCCAGCGGCGAAAAGCCCTCAGCAGCGGTACTGATCTGTACCTGGACGTTGGTGATGTCGGGAACGGCGTCGATCGGCAGCTTCTGATAGCTGGCCACGCCCACACCGGCCATCGCCAAAACGGCCAACAGCACCAGAAAGCGCTGTTCTATGGCGAATTGAATGATGCGCTCAAACATGAAAAGTACTCGTCGGTGAGGATCAGTGCGCGTGTTCCGCGCTGCCTTTGCCCAGTTCGGACTTAAGGATGAAGCTGCCTGTGGCAGCTACACGTTCGCCTGACTTCAGGCCTTCGCGTACCTCGACGAAGCCATCGCTGCGGGTGCCCAATGTCACCGGACGCACTTCGAAGCCTTCAGCGGTACGCACGAAGACACTGGTCTTGTCCTCGACATCCTGAATCGATGAAGCCGGCACCACGGCCGCGGCCTCATGGCTTTCAGTCGCCAGGGCAACCGAGACGAACAGGCCGGGACGCCAAATGCCGTCGGCGTTATCCAGGTCGATGCGGCCTGTCGCCGTCCGCGTCTGCTCACCCAGCAGGCGGCTGATGTAAGCCACCTTACCCGTAGCTTCGCGCCCCAGCTCTGGCGCACTGACACGTACTGACTGCCCGACTTTCACCTGTTCCAGATCACGCGGGGAAACGCTGAAGGTGACCCAGACGCGACTCAGGTCAGCCACCGTGAAGGCATTGCTGGCCTCACTGACGACTTCGCCAGGTACCAGGTGCTTCTCCACCACCACACCGGAAAAAGGCGCACGCAGGTTGTAACGGCTGCCATCGCCAGCCTCGCCCTGAGGGCTGATCGTCTTGCCCTTTTGTCGGGCATTGGCCAGAGCGATCTCGGCCTCCTGCAGCGTTTGCCGGGCCTGGAGATAATCCTGCTCGGCCGAAATACCGTCCTTCCACAATTGGCGTTCACGCTCGAAGGTCGTGCGGGCCAGCTCAACGCGTCGAGCGGCAGCCGCCATTTCACTGCGCAACTCGGAAACCTGCTGACTGACGATAGTCGCCAGGCCATCACCAGCAGCCACCTTCTGCCCCAGCCCGACTAGCACGCGCTCGACCACGCCAGCACTGGGTGGCACGACATGAGCCGTGCGCTCCTCGTCGAAATTCACCTCGCCAGGTAGAGAGATGTATGTGCTCATGGCTCGCGCTTGTACGTCGACGAGTTCAATGCCCGCAGCGGCTACTTGCGCCTCACTCAGCACCAGCCCCCCCTCTTCGGCATGCCCCCCCGCGGACTCACCGTGATCATCGCCAGCCTCGCCATGATCATCGTCGCCATGTTCGTCCTCGACCTCACTGACCTGCCTAACCTTGACTGCATCAACGCTGTCGTCACTGGCAAGCATGTGTCCGATTTCTGCGGCATAGCGCCCGCCGTTGTAGAACAACGCACCACCGACGAACCCCAAGGTCAGGGCCGCCGCGACGGCAACACCAAGTTTCTTCTGCATGAACAACCCCAAAAGATGATCAGTAACCGGCATCACGCCGATCGTCGTGACAGGAAATCAGTAGCTATCCGCTTGGGCAGACAGATCGCCGTAGATGCGTTCAAGGCGAACCCAGGCATCGAGTGCTTCGCCGAGTGCCTGCAGGTAACGGGAGCGAACGTCGATCAATGTGCGCTGGGCATCGAGCACATCGATAAAACCGAACTTGCCCATCTGGAATCCACGCGTCGTGTTTTCCAACGCGGAGTCCGCGGACGCGAGCAAGTCACCTTCGAAGCCGCTAATTGCTCCCTGCGCCGTTCGCCACTGCTGATAGGCCTGCTGCACCTCACTGCGTAGGCGTAACTCGGCAGCATTTCGCAAGTCGCGCGCCTGATCAGCCCGCCGCGAGGCAGCCAGAACATTGCCCTGGTTGCGATCGAACAGAGGCAGAGGCATGGACAAACCAACAAGGTTGACGCGCTCACGATCCTCACTGCTGTATTGACTGCCGAGGCTGACCGTCAGATCGGGAATCCGCCGGCTTTTCTCAACGGCGATTCCGGCCTCCTGCCGGTCGATCTCGACCCTGGCAAGACGCATCTGCGGGACTTTGTCCAGGCGGCTCAGAAGTGCGACTTCGGAGGGTATTGCGGGCATATCGGTAACATCGCCACTGAGGCTAGGCTCACCACTGGCGGATGCCCCCCCAATCAAGGCCAGCAACTGATTCATGGCGTTGATGTACTGATCTTGAGCCCGTGCGGCCTCAAGTCGAACCTCTTCGTACTGCAGCCGGGCGCGCGATGCCTCCAGGGCAGAGGCCTTGCCCGCCTTGACGCGCGCATCGACGACCGCCACGCCGCGCTCGCTCAGGCGCTGTGACTGCTCAGCCAACTCTTGGCGCATCTTCGCCAACAAGGCTCCTTGGAAAGCCCCTACCACCTCGGCACGCAGCTCATTGCGCAGTTGCTCCTGACCGATCGCAGCACTGTCGATACCGCGTTCGGCCATTTCTATACGGGCGCCGCGCTTGCCGCCCAGCTCGATAGGCTGGCTGATCTGTACCGTCGTGGTTCTCGTAGCACTGCGGGTGTCCTCAACCTCCCAAGACAACTCCGGATTGGGAATCACACCGGCTTGGCGACGCTCACCTTCTGCGATGCCGACATTGCGATCACCCGCCATCAACGACGGGTTGGTCTGCAATGCTTGCCCCCATGCGTCGCCCAGGGTGATCGGCGTTGATGCCACGGCCTGGCTCACGATGAATGAGCAGGCAACAGCGAGGCAAAGTGCCTCAGCAATTCTCGAATAACGCCTCGACAAGGGCTTTTCCTCCACACCTGGATAAATTCGGAGACATGCATGAAACCTCCGAAAACTTTATTCGGTGCAGAATTTAGGGAGCCTCACCTATCGTCGAGGTGACTGCAAAATTACAAATACGTAATGCCCAACCACGCCATATAACGCTGTATTAACATGCCGCGAATGCAACAATCATTCGAGTCATAAAGTTACAACTGGACATATAAAAAGCATCATAAAAGCAACCGCCGGCGTACACGGACGGGGCTGTAGCCCTCTAAATCAGGGGGCTCCCGCTTGACCCTGTAGTTACTACAGGGATCATCATCCGCCACGCAAATGCCGATCGCCCCCAAGTCCAACAATCATCGCGACTCGATAAAAATTTCTCTCCCCCACCAAGGTCAACTACTACATGCGAATCCTGATTGTTGAGGACGAGCTTAAAACTGCCGAATATCTCCACCAGGGACTTACCGAGAGCGGCTATGTCGTCGATATTGCCACCAATGGTGTCGACGGCTTGCACATGGCGGCCCAGGCGTCCTACGAATTGATCATCCTTGATGTCGACTTACCAGAGATCGATGGCTGGGGCGTACTGGCCAGCATTCGCCGTAATAGTCGCACCCCTGTGATGATGCTGACGGCACGCGGGCGCCTGGCCGACAAGCTCAAAGGCTTCGACTCCGGTGCCGACGACTATCTGGTGAAGCCATTCGAGTTCCCCGAGCTTCTGGCCAGAGTTCGCTCGCTGCTACGAAGAGGTGAACAGGTCAGCGCGCCAGACGTGCTCAAGGTCGACGACCTTGAGCTGGATCCAGCCCGCCACCGCGCCTATCGCAACGGCCAACGAATCGATCTGACCACCAAGGAGTTCGCTCTGCTGCACCTGCTGATGCGACGCAGCGGCGAAGTACTCTCGCGCACCCAGATCATCTCGCTGGTCTGGGACATGAACTTCGACTGTGATACCAACGTCGTCGAAGTTTCCATCCGCCGCTTGCGCGCCAAGATCGACGACCCTTTCGAGAACAAACTGATCCACACCTTGCGCGGCGTCGGCTATGTACTGGAGGCTCGTCAATGAGGCCTGCCAGACTCTCAAGCCAACTCAGCCTGTCGGTCGCAATACTGGGCCTGATACTGGTTGCACTGCTGAGTGCGCTGGCTTATTTCTCGCTAAGCCGGCAGCTCGACTACATTGCAGAGCAAAGCCTCGAGGACAAGCTTCAGCAAATCCGCCATGGCATGAGAGAAATCAACACTCGCCCGGAAGTCGGTGACCAGGCCCACAACATCAGAGATTTGATCAAAGGCCACGACAGCCTCTCGCTCGCTCTTTATGACGACAGCTCGTATCCCAAGGAAATCATGAGCGTGGGCCAGACACAGGAGGCCCTACCTTCCTTTATAGAAAACGCCAGCGAGACCATCGCCTTCGAACATTGGCGAGATGCGCAGGACAAGCAGCTCTTGACCGCCTCGCAGCTTATTCTGCGTAAGGACGGATCACGAATACGCGCCGTCCTTACACTGGAGCGCTCCGCTGACCAAGCACTGCTACATGCCTATGTCGAATCCACCTTGATTGCCCTGCCCTTCGTACTGGCTCTGATCGCGGCCGGAGCCTGGTGGATCGCTCATCGCGGCCTGAGCTCCCTGAATCAGTTCCGCAAGGTTGCAGAACTCGTCTCGACCCAGGATCTGAGCCATCGCCTGCCACTGGATAACCTACCGCAGGAGCTTCGCGAATTGGCTAACAGCATCAACTTCATGCTTCATCGCCTGGACGGTGGCGTACAACAGCTTTCGCAATTCTCTGACGACCTGGCACATGAATTACGCTCCCCCATCACCAATCTGATCGGTAAAGCGCAGGTGACGCTCTCACGGGAACGCCCGCCAGAGGAATACAAACTGGTGCTGGAGAACTGCACTGAGGAGCTCGGCCGGGTCACACGGATCGTATCGGACATGCTGTTTCTCGCCCACGTCAGCCATCCGGCAGCACTTATCCCCTTCGAGGCAATTGCACTGCACGAAGAGGCAGAGAAAGTAGTGGAGCTTTTCAGCCTCACGGCCGAAGAAAAGGACATCAAACTCAACGTATCAGGGTACGCAACAATTAATGGCGATCGCTTGATGGTACAGAGAGCTATCTCTAACCTGCTATCCAACGCCATCCGCCATAGCCCGGAAGGCTCGAAAATCGATATTGACCTCGTCACTAACGCGACGAACGCCACCCTGGCAGTGAGCAACCCAGGTGCAGGCATTCCTCCCGAGCACCTACCCAAACTGTTCGAGCGTTTCTATCGCGTGGATCGTGGACGGTCACGTGCTGATGGCGGCACCGGGCTGGGCCTGGCCATCGTGCGTTCGATCATGAGCCTGCACCATGGCCACGTGGGCGTGAGCAGCATCGCAGATCAGACCACAGTTTTTACGCTGTACTTCCCTTTACCAAAGCCCTTGATCGAACAGGCCCGCCAAAGCGCAACGGAAAAGACTGCTTAATCGAATTGCGCCAGGGATGGCGCCCCCTTTTTCGCCCCATCTACGTCGAATACAAGCCCCTCACCAGACGACACATTTTCTCAGTTTCAGCCGCCCACTTCGTCCCCTACAGACATTCACCTCATGGTAGATGGTGTGGTTCTCCTTGCTCAGACGCCGACTCGCCATCTTTCACACCGAGGGAGGCCGCTGCTGCCAGGCATAGAAACCGTTGCTTAATACCCACAGCAGCCGGCACATCAGTGCTACGGGATAGAGACCGACCAATGCCTCGACAGCGCGAAACTTGACTCCGTGGGCTGTGAGGAGATGGCGAGCGTCTTTAGAGCATCGCATTACTGGTGACCTGAGCCAGCCGCTGGCGCAGCTCCACACTTTCACCACTCACACTGCTGTTCGTTCTAGCACTTCCACTTGCCCAACAGACTTTCAGCGATACCAAGCGTCTCTCGAACATATGACGAAGCGTCGTGCCAGTAAGCACTGCTCTACCGTCTCTCTTTTGAATTATTCGGAAAACGTCGCCTGGTATGGATCATGGACACTTATTACGGCAGACACTATCCACTATCAATCAGTGCCCACTCAACTTGGGATAGAGCAAACTCAAGTGGAGAGATATCGCGCCCACAAGACTAAGCAGTTCCAACCCAATTCTTTGACGAACAAAAAAAGCGCCCCCAAAGGGGCGCCAAGGAACCATCTCTCACCAAAGGAGCGGGAGCTACCAAGAGATGGACTGGAGAGAGCGAGCAGGACGGCTGCGTTAGTTCATACGCTCAATCGTCTTGCTCACTCTGAGCACTTTGGGACTTCTGCTGCTCAACGGCGTTGTCACCATGAATACGCTGTTGATTCTCACGGAATTGCTTGACGGCATTGAGAGAGCGCTCAGAGCCATCTTCTGCAGAGGCAACCATGCTGGCTGCCCCCAGAAACACGATAAACAGAAACTGGGAAAAAACTTTCATATGCACCTCGGACTGACTGAGCAAATATGGAAACGAATGCTTCGAAGACAGTCTCATGTTACGGATCGGCACCTAACATGAGCATGAGGTTCAAATTACAATCTTGTCAGAGAGGGGCGGCTATGCCGCCCCTGAATGTCGTTACAGCACCTGAAGCGGATACTCGACGATTACACGCACTTCATCGAGGTCGCTTTCGTAAGCAGTAGCGCGAGTGGTCATCTGACGTACACGCACGGACAGATCCTTCAGAGAACCCTCGAGGAACACGTATTTGACCTCAAGGTTGCGCTCCCAGCGCTTCTGATCGGTCAGCGGGTTACCGGCATCATCCGTGCGCATGTAGGTGCTGTTGGCATTGGAGTAATCCGCATCACGTCCCAGCGCGTAACGCGCCATGAAGCTCAGCCCTGGCACACCAAAGTCAGCCATGTCCAGATCGTAGCGCACCATCCAGGAGCGTTCCTTGGGCGAGTTGAAGTCGCTGTACTGAAGGGAGTTGTCGAGGAAGATCGAGTCAGACTGACGCAGGTAGTCAAAGTCGTCATCGCCGTTGTTACGCTGGTGAGAGAGCGCTACACGGTGAGCGCCGTACTTGACACCGATGCTACCGCTATAGATGTTGTTACTGAAATCACCCAGCTGCTTCTTACCTTCGTCGGTGGCGTTGTAGTAATTCAGACCACCAAACAACGACAGGTCCTCGGAAAGTGGGTAAGTCCACCACATGCCAGCGTAGTACTGATCCCAGGCATCCTTCAAACGGCTGCTGTAAAGGCTGAAGCCCAGGTTGTCGTTGAGCTCGTAGTCACCACCAAAGTAGCCGACCCAGGGAGAGTCCACCTGCCCAGCATAGAAGGTCGCGAAATCACCGCGTGAAGTGCTCTCCTGCGGTTGGCTCATGGCATGTAGACGACCGCCTTGCAGGGTCAGGCCCTCTATGCTTTCGTTGACGACCGTCACACCTTTGAAGCTCTGCGGCAGCAGACGAGAGTCCCCGTAGTGCACGACGGGCGTGGTTGGGAATACGTCACCGGCCTTGACGACCGTATCAGCGAAGCGCGCCTTTACCGCGGCCCCCACTTTCGAATACGAGTCCTCGGCACGATCATCGCTGTCGACCGGGAACATGTTGACACTACCACCGGGACCATAACGTCCATCACCGGTATCAAGCTTCAGGCCCAGTCCGGCATAGGCGTCAATGCCGAAACCAACGGTTCCCTGAGTGAAACCGGACTCGAAGTTAGCCATGATGCCGTGCCCCCAAGCCTCGGTGTAGCTGCTGCGCTCACCGTTGGGTAGTACCCTGGCCTCCCCTTTGCGAAAGTCCCGGTTGAAATACATGTTTCTGTTAAGAATATTCAGGCTACTTCCTTCGATGAAGCCTTCGGCAACCTGAGACTCGGATGCCTGAGCCATCGCGCTTGCACCGAATGCCAACGCGGAGATGATCGCCATGGTTAGAGGACTTTTTTTCATGCATTGCTCCTGATGCTTACCGGCAGTTCTGGGATTGTCATAGGCCGATTTCTTCTTGTGGATTTGGCCCCTCTATCCTTGCAACCTCCAGATAACTCGAAGATGAGCGCTGCATTACAATTTCGTAATCAAAGAACCTCTTCATTTCCAGGCTGTCACGAAGCCATCAATCTAGATGATGGCAAGCCGCTCTAACGGCTTTATCAGCCCCTCATGCTGGCGGACTCTGGAAGCATCATTATGAAAATTGGTGAACTTGCTAAGCGAACTGGCTGCCCAGTGGAGACCATTCGTTACTACGAGCATCAGGGATTACTACCCAGCCCCTCACGCAACAACAGTAACTATCGTTTATATAGTCAGCTGCACTTCGAGCGCCTGACATTCATCCGCAATTGTCGTGCACTCGATATGACATTGGAAGAAATAGGTCGCTTATTGGCAATGCATGATCGGCCGCATGCGAGTTGCGCACTCATTAGTACATTGGTGGAAGAACACATCGCTCATGTCGAGGCACGCATTCAGAATTTGCAGGCACTGCATGCGCAGTTGCGCGAATTGCTCGGGCGCTGCAAGGGAGGAAGTGAAAAAATGGCATACTGTGGCATCGTACTCCAGTTGAGCAGCCACGGTAGCGGTTCGTCTTTATCAACCGCTGAAAAAAACGAATTGAAGTGAATCATGTTGCCCCTTCTGCACAGAACAGAAGAGGCAACTTTCCATGGTTTAAAGCAGTGGCAAGCTGTACGTCACATAAAGCCGATTCTCATCGACGTCTGCCCCAACATTGCCACGCAGACTGGCATTGCGCAGAGAGAAGCCAAGTCCCTTCAGTGATCCTTCCTGCAGAACGTAATCGAGGCGCAGGTCACGCTCCCATTCGTTACGCTCACCCTGTGCGCTGTCGACGTTATCACCCGACAAATACATCACCGAGGCTTTTAGCCCCGAGATACCCAGCTTGCCAAAATCATAGGCATAGCCGGCCAACCAAGTGCGCTCGCCAGCACTGAGGAATTTACCACCACGACCGATCTGCCGATCGGTGATCAGGTAACTGGTTGCCCCGTCGCCAGCATTCAGGTACGGGAAGGCGCTATCGCCGGACACCTGCTGATAACCCGCGCTCAGCTCATGACCGCTATGGCTGTAGGTGAACAAGGCACTCCAGGTACGGTTATCTACCTCACCACGCTTGCTGTCACCGACCGTCCAGTAACCGTTGCTGCGATAGCCCTCAGCCCGGCCGCTCTCACTGCTGTTCTTGCCATCGGAGGTGCTGTAGAAGTAACGCAGGTCGGTCTTGAGATTGCCACCGCCCAGTGCGTAGTTGTGGATCAATCCCAGGAAATGTTGCTTGTAGAAATCTTCCAGATTGCCGAAGTAATACTGAGCGGTGAGATCCTTGGTGACCTTGTAGTCGCCACCCGCGAAATAGAACGTATTGACGAACTGTCCAGTGGTTGCATTGTTGGATCCGGCGATGGACAAGCCACGTGAGTCAGTCGAGCTCCGACCTTTTGCGTGCTCCAACTGACCGGCTGTCAAGGTCAGCCCTTCGATCTCGTTGGAGACGATCTGACCACCTTCGAACAACTGCGGCAACAGGCGACCATCGTTGAAAGTCACCACCGGCAACTTCGGCTGCAGAGTGCCTAGGCGCAACTCGGTCTTGGAAAGACGTGCCTTGGCCGTTACACCGGGAGGGTGTGCAGAATTCTGTGTAACCGGGGTTGGGGTTACTGCTGTGGCAGCCGGTCTTCGTAGCTGATCGTAAAACGCGTCAGCGCCGCCTTCCAGTCACGGATTGGCATTGTCCATTTCTTGCTGATGTTGCGTAGCGCCAGGTAGAAGAGTTTCAGCAGCGCCTCATCGCTGGGGAACGAGCCGCGGTTCTTGGTGATCTTGCGCAGGCTCATGTTCACCGATTCGATGGCGTTGGTGGTGTAGATCACCTTGCGGATCTCCGGCGGGAAGTCGAAGAACGGCGTGATTCGTGACCAGTTGCGACGCCAGGACTGACCAATCGGCAGGTAGTCATCATCCCACTTGGCCTCGAACTCGCCGAGGCGCAGTTCGGCCTCGTCAGCCGTGCTGGATTGGTAAATCCGCTTCAGGTCAGCGGCGACTTCTGCCCGGCGCTTCCAGGACACGTAGTTCAGGCTGTGCCTGACCATGTGCACTATGCACAGCTGCACGCTGGTGTGGGGGAACACCGCCTCGATGGCCTCGGGGAAGCCTTTCAGGCCATCCACGCAGGCGACGAAGATGTCCTGCACGCCGCGGTTGCGTAGTTCGGTCACCACCTGCAACCAGAACTTGGCGCCTTCGTTCTGGGCGATCCACAGGCCGAGGACTTCCTTCTCGCCGGCCAGGTTGATGCCCAGCGCCAGGTACACCGCCTTCACCCGCACGGCACCCTCGCGCACTTTGGTATGGATGCAGTCGAGATAGACGATGGGGTAGACCGCGTCGAGCGGGCGCGATTGCCAGGCCTTCACCTCATCGGCTACCGCATCGGTCACCGAGGAGATCAAGCTGGGTGACACCTCGGCGCCGTACATTTCCTGCAAGTGCGCCTGGATCTCGCGCACGGTCATGCCGCGGGCATACAGCGAGAGAATTTTGTCATCGAAGCCCGTCCAGCGGGTCTGGTGTTTCTCGACGATCTGCGGGTCGAACGTGCCGTGACGGTCACGGGGCACCTCGATGGGCAACTCACCGAACTCGCCCTTGAGCTTCTTGCGACTGAAACCGTTACGGGTATTGCCAGCCGGGTTGCTGACCGGCTGATGCTTGTCGTGTCCCAGGTGATGCGTCAGCTCGGCATCCAGCGCACGCTCGACCAGCTTCTTGGTCAGCTGCTTGAGGAGGCCTTCGGCACCGATCAGGTCTTCAGGTTTCTGGTAGTTGGCCAGGAGCTGATCCAGCAGTTCGTCGGTGATGGGGTGTTTCGTCTTGCTCATGGTGTCTCCGGTTCGGAGCGACAGTGTCGCTCATGAGCCGATTACACAAAAATTCGGACACCCTCTACACCGGCCTTGCTATAGTCACTGACCGCAGAACCATCGCTATCCAGCGGGAACAGGGCGCCAGGGTTACGATCAATACCTGCCTTGCCCGACCGGCCACCGCCATCGAGGCGTACCCCCAGCAGGCCAATGGCATCAATCCCCAGGCCGACCGTCCCTTCGGTGAAGCCAGACTGATAGTTGAGGATGAATCCCTGCCCCCACTCCTGAGTAGATGGAATGTCGCGATCACGCACATCCTCATTGAAGTAGAGGTTGCGCATATCGAGCGTCGCCTTGCTGTCTCCGAGAAAATCGGCGGAAGCAGCCTGACTGAGTGCCGCCGCCGTGATGGCCAGTGCCAGGGTGGATCGTTTCATGCTTTATTCTCCAATTGTCATGGGTGAGGCATCGTTGTTCTTGTAACCATGTTGTCGAGTTCGCCATGTAGCTTCACTGACCGTCATCAGGCAGAAACCACTGCCGCCGCTCCTCGAACGCAGCCTGGATCAACGCCACCAGCCCAACGACGTCCTCGCGCTGCGCGGACAATGGTGCGCAGGACAGCCAGATCGATTGCCTCATGGGCTGCGTGAAGAGGGTGGGTAGTGATTGCAGGTTCGCATCGAGATGAGTGATGTAGTTCGGCATCAGACCAACGCAGGCGGCATGCTTGACCAGTTCCATCGCCCACTGCTGAGAATGCACTCGCGTCACTGCGCTGCGCCTTGAGTCCACCAGAGCATTCCACGGTGAAAACAGGGCCGATGTGGAGATATCGACCTGCTGAACCAGCATGTAGTCATTCAGATCTTCGAGGCTGGCGGGGAGGCGCCGCTCACGCGCATAGCGCTTGGCTATGCACGCCTGAAAGTCGATGCAGGCCAGACGCTGCGGTCGCGTCATGGCGAAACCTGGGTCGGGTCGAGTCTGATTCGGATCGGCCAACCAGATCATGACCTCACTCTGCATTAACGGGCCACGTTCCTGGCGGATCAGTTCCAGGTGCACACCAGCATCCCTACGCAGAAAGGCCACCAGATGCCGTCCCAGAATATCGTTGAGCACTCTCTCAGGTAACGCCAGACGGAGCTTGGGCTTTTCAAGCAAACCGGCCTCTGGACGCAAATCTTGATACAGAGCAACCAGTTCGGCCTGCAAAGAGCGGCCACGAATCGTCAGGGCAAGGGCACGCTCCTGATAAACGAAGAGTGCGTCTCCAATGCTCTTCTCAAGCCGCTGCAGTTGCCTGCGCAACACCATGGGTGGAAGGTTCAGGCTGCGAGCAGCCTGTTTGAAACTGGCACAGCGCGCAGTTGTCAGGAAGCTGACGGCCACCTGCCGTTCGACCTCAACCACGGCAGCCTCCGCAAGCGCGGCCCTGTATTCGATTCGATGTATGACCCAGATGCATCATGTAAGGCAGATGAGAAGTGATTGCGTGATAGCAAGCCTACTCACCACCACCTATCACCAGCCTTGCCGGAACATTACTTATCTGTAATCAGGTAACGTAATCCGCACGAAGCACTCCCGCCTCGATTGGTCTAGCTGGACTGCCCTTACCCTCGATGTAAGGTCATCACAGCCTGTGATTTCACCAAACGTTAATCGAAGTGAAACCACCCACGTACGATTACCGAAAAGCACCAACCCCCACTAGATCTGGGCTGGCAGAACCAGTCCACTCCACGCAATCAAAACGTCACGAAAAAGACCAATAACCGTCACCCGACCTGCAAAGCATCGCATCGCCAACACCTAACACTCGGCGATAAGGAGCCATGCATGTTGATCAAAAGCCCCCAACTCTCCCCACTGGCACTCGGCATTCTGCTAAGCCTGCCGACCTTCTCGGTAATGGCCGGCACGGTCACCACCGATGGTGCTGACATCGTTATCAAGACCAAAGGTGGTCTGGAGGTCGCGACGACCGACAAGGCATTCAGCTTCAAGATCGGTGGGCGTCTACAGGCCGACTATGCGATGTTCGACGACTACTACACCCGTAATGGCAACGCTGCCGATGCAGCATACTTCCGTCGTGCCTACCTGGAATTGGGTGGCACTGCTTACAAAGACTGGAAGTACCAGGTCAACTATGACCTGTCACGAAACACCGGTAACGACAGCGCGGGTTACTTCGATGAAGCCAGCGTGACATATACCGGATTCAGCCCCCTGAACATCAAGCTCGGGCGTTTCTACACCGACTTCGGACTGGAAAAAGCCACCAGTTCCAAATGGACGACAGCCCTGGAACGCAATCTTTCATACGACCTGGCCGAATGGACAAATGACAACTCGGGCATGGGCGTACAGGCCAGCAGCGTACTCGCTGACAGCGTGTTCCTGTCAGGCAGCGTCTTCAGCGAAAACAATAACGATACCGACGGCGACAGCGTCAAACGCTACAACGCTCGCAGCGTTTTCGCGCCGCTGAACCAACCGGGTAACGTACTGCATGTAGGCCTGCAGTATGCCTATCGCGACCTCAGTGGCAGTGCAGTGGATACTCGCATTCGCTCGCGTATGGGGATGCGCGGCGTGGATACCAACGGTGGCAACAGTGCCGGCGCCAACGGCAACCGTGCGCTGTTCGGTGGTAGCGCGGCCACTGCCGACCTTTGGGAGGACGATGCTGTTTGGGGCGTAGAAGGTGCATGGGCACTGAATGCCTTCTCGATTCAGGGCGAATACCTTAGCCGCACGCTCAAGGCCGACCAGGCTATCAGCGATATCGAAACCAAGGGCTACTACGTGCAGATGGCCTATACGCTCACAGGTGAGCCGCGCCTTTATAAACTCGATGGAGCCAAGTTCGACACCATCAAACCTGCCAACAAACAGTTGGGCGCATGGGAGTTGTTCTACCGATTCGACTCGATCACCGTAGAAGATGACAACGTGACCAGCAGTAGCGCGACGCGACAAGTCGGCGATGCAAGCGGCAAGGCTCACACCTTGGGCGTCAACTGGTACGCCAACGACGCGGTAAAGATCAGTGCCAACTACATCAAGGCCAGCACCGACAAAGTTAGTAACTCGGTCGGTGATGATAGCGGCGACGGCGTCGTCATGCGCTTGCAGTACGCTTTCTGAGTCAGTCGCTGGCAGGTGCCCTCACCTGCCAGCCCCATTTCGCGATTGTAATTTTGGCGCAATGCCTGGGTAAGGGACGAATCGCTAATGTTTGCCCTGTAAACACTAGCCAACGGGCCTACTCATGAAACTGCTCAAACGCCTCCTTCCGATCACTCTTCTGCTGGCTGCTGGCTACACTTACGCACAGTCCTTTCCAGAGGACAAGGTCAGGCAGATCGAACAGAAGAGTGTCGAGATCGCTCAGAAATATGCCGAGCGCACCGGCAAGCCAGTGCCTGAAATTCAGGACTATCGCTACAGCATGAAACTGAATGTTGCCAAAGTCATTTATCAGAGCCCGAACATCGAGTACTGCGGCGCAGTACCGATGATCATGGTATTCGAGGACTCAAACGATGAACTACGCAGCATCCGCTATCGAAGTTATGGCGAGTGTCGCAATCAACGCTGACAGCCAGCCCCCTTTTCAAGGGGGTATTGCATAAAGCCCACGCAAGTTCTCATTAACTCAGTTTGGTATGCTCGGCTTCGTCGATGAAAACGTCGCGACCACACCGGATTTAAGTCCGCCAATCAGCCATCTTGACGCTCGGCAAGCAAAGTAGGCTGGTCTCGCCTCGCCCTTGGATAAACGCTTCCCTGCTAATAGCAGATTTGAAGTCATCAAATCACAGCAAGGTCGATACCGTTGCCTTTACACAAACAGGGGCAGAAGAGGGTATCCATTGGCGCTAAAGCCAGCGCCTGACCTGACGACAGTACTGTACGAAGTCATTTCCAAAGAGACCGGTAAGGGCTCGCTCCTCAGGTGCGATCTGAAAACGGTTCATGTACAGCACAAAGCCCAGCACACCCAGCAGTGCTGGCGGCCAGGCTAGATAGACCGACCAGGCAAGCAAGCCAGTAGCAAAGCCGAGATACATGGGATTACGCGTATGTCGGTATATGCCCGAGCGTACCAACGCCGAAGCCGTTTCCGGCCTCAGCGGGTTGACCGTGGTACGGGCTACACGGAAGGACAGCACGCCAGCCAAGCAGATGGCGACGCCCGCCAGCAACACCAACAGAGCTATGCTGGCACGCCACTCGACTTTCAGTTCCAGAGCACCCGGCAGATGATGGGCTGCAAGCCACATCAGCAAGCCAAAAAGGGTGGCGACTAAAGGCGGAGGAATGCGGTTCTCCAATGCGCCCATGACATCACTTCCCGACCTTGGCGACTTCGCTGGCGACCATCTGGCGCAGCGGCTCAGGGCCGAACTTATCCAGTGGACGACCATTGACGAAGAAGGTCGGCGTGCCCTGGACACCTACAGCCTTCACATCCTGCATATCCAGTTGCAGCACCGCATCAACGGCTGGCGTATGCATGTCTGCGCGAGCCTTCTCTATATCCAGTCCGGCGCGCTCAGCGGCAACCCAAGCTTCCAGTACTTTGGGATCGTCATGCCAGCCTGGCTGAGCCTCAAGCACCGCTTCCAGGACTTGCGGGTAGAGATTCTGCTTGCGAGCTGCTTCCAGCAGCCGTGAGACTTCTTCCGAGCCCTGGTGGAACAGTACGTAGCGCAACACCAGGCGTACGCTGTCGGGATTCTCGTCGAGGATCTTCTTCACATGGGGATAGAAGGCGCGGCAGGCCTCGCAGGAAGGATCGAAGAACTCGACGATGGTGACCGGTGCCTGCGCAGGGCCGAAGACCGGCGAGTGGAAGCGAACCAGATTGGCTGCACTGGAAGTTGCCTGCTGTGCCGGGGACTGGGCTTGAGCGGGCTGCTCCGCTGGGGGCGGCGCAGACGGCGAGTAGAAGTAAGCGGCTGCAGCGAAGGCGATCAGAATCACCACGCTGATGATCAGGACCAGAGTACGGCGGTTCATGGGGTGGTTCTCCGACGGATAAGGACAAGCAAAATGACGATCAGAACGAAAGCGAACAGCGCCAGCCCCGGCAGCGGTACGCCGCCGAAGATGGTCATGCCGGCACCGGAGCACGATGGCCCGGTGGCCGTGCAGGGTTGAATCGGCTGCGGAATCAAGCCGGCGTAGAGCAGTACGTGCACAAAGGCTAGTAACGCACCGATGCCGGCCAGCGGCAGTGCATAGCGCCAGACGGCGAAATCCGAGCGGTAGCAGGCAATAGCCAGGATCACCGCCAGGGGAAACATGAAGGCGCGCTGGAACCAGCACAGCACGCAGGGCGCCTGGCCCATCACCTCACCGATGAAGAGTGCGGAAAGCGTCGACACCAGCGCTACCAGCCAGGCAAGGAGCAGGAGAGCCCACAGATGCGAGGGCGTTTGGGTGGTCATTTGCTGATCCTCAGTCCGCGCCAGGCGGTACGGTGGTGAAGGTCACCGACAGGCTCTGGCCATCGGCGAAGAGCAGGCTTGCTTCGACTTGGTCGCCCAGGGCCAACTCGCGTTGGCGCTGCATCAGCATCAGGTGATAACCGCCGGGGGCGAATTTCAACGTCGCGCCAGCGGCTACCTCGACCTGAGCGACGTGCTGCATGCTGGCCATGCCGTTTTCCAGCGAGCTGCGATGCATCATCACCTGGAGGAAGGCGGTGCTCTGGGCGCCGGTCAGTACCACCGGCTGGTTGCCGGTGTTGGTCAGAGTGAAATAGCCGGCCGCCGGTAAGTTACCCGGCAACAGCCTTAGCTTTGCCTCGCTGACCTGCAGCTCGGCCATGGCCGCCGTCGAGGCGATCAGCAGCAGTGCTGTAGTCGCGAGTTGTACGAGTCTGCGCATCGCTGTACTCCTTGTTGTTATGAGTTTCTAGTCCTGTTGCTTAGGCGAGCAGCAGCCCTTCACCGGCGTGCTGGCGGCTCGGGGCTGTTCGCAGCAGGTGTCCTTCTTCGCTGTCTGAGCCTCACCCGCGCAGCAACTCTTGGCCGGCTCAAACTGGACTGGCGTAGCGGTCGGTTCGGTGATACCCAGCAACGGCTGTGGGCATTGCTGCGGCTCAGGCGCGCTGGCTCGCCACTCTATCCAAGCCTCGCGGATGATCTGCCCGGCGGAGTGCAGGAACAATGCGGCGATGGCCAGGCCGACGAGGATGTCCGGCCACAAGCCGCCTGTCAGCGCGACCATGCCTGCTGCGATAATCACGCTGCTGTTGGCCAGCAAGTCGTTACGCGAGCAGAGCCAGGTCGAACGCATGTTCAGGTCATCGGAGCGATGGCTGTAGAGCAGCGCGAAGCAGTAGCCATTGGCGATCAGTGCGAGTGTGCCGATGACCCCCATCAGATCGGCAGACGGCACTTCCTGCAGTATCAGTTTGCGCAGAGCATCGGCTACCACCAGCACGCCGAACAACAGCATGAACCCGCCTTTGAACAGTGCGGCTCCGGCGCGGGCTCGAACACTGCGGTGCATGACGAACAGCGTAAGGGCATACACCGACGCGTCGCCGAACATGTCCAGCGAGTCACCGAGCAGCGCCGTTGAGTTGGCGATCCAACCGGCGATGAACTCCACCAGGAACATGACGACGTTGACGGCCAGGACGATATAGAGCACTCGGCTCTGTTTAGCGCGCAGCTGGGCCAGTTCGCCGGCCTTGTTTTCGCAGCAGCTGTCCATGATCCGTACCTCGTTCGCTCGATCTTGTCGTTAGAATGAGGGTTATAGCGACTATAAGGTCAAGTGCCATGAGT
Source organism: Ectopseudomonas mendocina (assembly GCF_016008875.1). GTDB lineage: Bacteria > Pseudomonadota > Gammaproteobacteria > Pseudomonadales > Pseudomonadaceae > Aquipseudomonas. The sequence continues at coordinate 126,900 of NZ_JADTQG010000001.1, read as the reverse complement.
ACGACGAACTTCACTGTGGGCCAACTGGCGCGCCTAACCGATACCAAGGCGGTAACCATTCGCTACTACGAGCAATTGGGCCTGCTGCCCATGGTTTCGCGCAACGCTTCCGGCTACCGCCAGTACACAGCGGAGGAACGTGATCGACTGCTGTTCATTCGTCGCAGCCGCGCCTTGGGCTTCAGTCTTAACGACATCCGTCAGTTGCTGGTTTTTTCCGACCACCGCCAAGCGTCATGCGCCTCGGTGGATGCCAAGGTGGCCGAGCAGTTGGAGCAGGTGAGATTGCGCATCCACGACCTACAGGGGCTGGAGAACGAACTGCAGCGCTTGCTGTCCTGCTGCCATGGTGGGGTAATCGAGGAATGCCGGATTATCGGGTCGCTGAGTCAGCAGCGCTAAATTGACGAGCTCGAAGGGCGAGCAGGCGAGCGGCTAAGTAGACCAAGGGAGCAGCCCCTTCGAGGAGCCTATTCCGGTCAAACGCTGACGCCCGCCTCAACCGTATCTCCACACCACCGAGCACACCTTCCCAGGGAATAGGACTAGCGGCGTACCAATACCAAGCTACCGGAGTACAGGTTGCCCCTTACGCAAGCACTTCGCCCCCTTCGGACGTAATCTAAGTCGCTGAAACCGCTTGACCAGATAGCTCATCGTACGATGCACATTGCCACGAGTCCGCTCGTCACGACGGTGAATCATCCCGATACCGCATTTATCACCGTACTGGGCTTTGTTGTGATTGCAGCTGTCGTAGCTCCCCCTACTACGGGTGAGCTGCTCCCACAGGGCACCGATCTGCTGCGCTTTGTAGATATCGCCACGCACCATAGCGCCATTGAAGAAAAAGGCCGCATGGATGTGGTACCCACGACGCTTTCCCTGCTCTACACGGCAGATGTAACCAGTCTCATGGTCGAAGATCGGATTGCGCTCACGCGCCCGAATCAGTCGGTGCAAATCCGCAAACACATGCTCCACCCTCAGCCTCGCCTTAGCAGCGGAGCGGTAGTACAGGTTGACCCTGATCACCAGGGTCGTGGCATAGCGATCCAGTACCTGGTCAACGTATTCAGCCACCTCACGGGACTGCTGGCGCTGCTGGTACCTTGCGTCATCCCGACGACGACGGTAGCTGCGTTCACGATTCAGTTGGCGGATACGCTCAGCCAGGCAGTTGAGCGTATCGCTGTAGTCACGGTACTGGGAGGTTTCTTCATTGAAAGAATTGATCCCTACCAGTGGACTGTGTTCCACACCGACGTCGTAACACGCCTGTTGGAACAGCCGCAGGCACGGCCCGTAGTGGTAGTCATCGCTGTGGCTAACTAGCGCCAGCATCTGATCGAGGTTCTCGAAGTACCGAGTGAGCTTGGTACGTTTGGTTTTGCCGCTGGCAGTCAACGACTGCACAGGCCCTTCGCTGCGTTCTACCGCTTCAACCAAGTCTTCGATCTGGAGTGCGATATCGGACTGAGAGAGGGTTTTTGATGTGTGACGATGGTTCATGATGATGCACCTGGGCTGTGAGTACATATCAGGTGCAAGGTCTGTATTTTTTTACTGCTGGAAGCCTGCCGCTGCTGTTGCTGTGTGGTCAGCAACAGCGTCCTGTCATGACCATGTGCAGCTAGCGCTGATGGTTGTAAGTCATGGTGCATGGGTATGGTTGATGAGGTATTGATGAGGTATATAACTGGAACAAGCAGCCCGTCGCTTAGCACGGTATCGACTAGCCAGGAAAACCAGGGGAAAGCATCCCCAGCAACCTAGAGATTTTCTATTCGTAGAGGACGGGGAGTTAGCTGAGGGCATTTGACAGCAAAGCGGCATAAATACCCTGACCGGCTAAACCGGTCAGGGCATCAATACACACCTTCAAATCGAGACAGGCTGCCCGACTCCCGCAGCCATATCGCGCGCCTCAATCTTGGCCATGATCCAGTCATGCACCTCCTCCTCAACCCATCCGACGCAGCGATCGCCAAGCGGAACTGGTTTAGGGAAAGTGTCTTCTGCGATGTACTTGTAGAGAGTCGACCGAGCAAGGCCAGTCGAGTTGGTGACTTCTTTCAGACGGATGATCCTCATGAACGGGCTCCTGTAATACGTTCAGAGGATTGGCAGGGTTTGTAAAAAAGTACTGTGGCTATCGATGCCCAAGAGCTAACACCAGGCCACGCCCTTGCTCCTCGTGATCAAACCAAAGGAGCCTTGCACCTTTGAGCTGTGACTCTGAGAGCGTTGGATGCTGCGATTTAATCGCCTGGATCACCTCAAATACATATCTACAAATCAGAGTAACAACATCCCCCCGCTGCGAACTGCCTTTCGGTTGCGGGCTATCAGCCTCCCACTTCGGCTCAGGTTGCTCAGGCGCCTCGACAATTGGCAGGTAGTGATTCCATAGCTCGAGCCAAAGATCCTGCGCACCTGGCAGCCTTGATGAAAAGTCCTCGCTGATCTTGCCCGGCAGCAGAGCACGCACCAGAGCTCGCATTGAAACCTGCGTGCTCTCACTTTGCAGAACCGTCTCGACATACCCACAGATGAGCCAAGGAAGCCAACGAGAGAAGAACTCAGCATCCGTAGCCGCCCACAGGAAATGTATCCGCCCCTCAGGGCGCTCAACCCAAGACATCATCGCTTCGAGTAAGGTTCTTCTTCTTCCCTCCAACCTGAGCTGTTCAAGCCTTCCGAATCGCTCTGCAACACCTGCAAGTGTCCACCCCCAAGCATCCGAAGCAGGTGGCAAAATCGGATAAAAACGGACTGGCTCCAGCCCTTGGAAAGCCTGATGAGCAAGGTTCATCACATAAAGGCTCTTGCGCTTGTGGGTAAGCAAAGGGGAATTCCCTCCTGGCACATAAACGGCAATGAAACCAAGCTCAGCAAGACGACGTATGCGGTGTTTTACACTGGCCAAATCAAGACCAGTCCATTTAACCAAGTCGTGCATGCTTATCCCTTGCACAAGGCCAACACTGTCCGCCTTGGCGCACAAGGCACAGGCTAACAAGCAATTAAGCACCGATAGTCGTCCGCCCTTCCTGGCAGCTCTCGCTCTCGAGATATTCCACGCCTCGCCTCCCACAGACTCCGTGCTCCTGCAACAGAGCGCGAGCAGTCGCAAGATCAGCTCAGAACCTGGCGCAGTCGCCACAGGGTTTTCCCTTTGAAGCTGCCTGTATTTGTCTGAGACTCGAAGCATCCTCCGAGGTCGCCCACGACCAGTGCTCACACCAAAATCCAGGAAAACGCCTTCTTTCAGCAACTCGGCAGTTGCTGCTGCAAATTTTACATCAGCCATGCCAAAGACCTTTGCCAAGGCCTTGGTTCCCTGCCCCAGAAGCTCTTCTTCATCGGCTACCGAATCCACCGACGTGCACACACGGGACACCAACCTCAGACAAACATAGCGAGCTAAAGGAGACAGCCCAGGTGGCAGGCCTTCCAGGATTGCTGTAAACGACATGCGCTGACCTTGTGCAAGATGAATATTAAATATAGCACTATATTTTTACCTATATTTTTTATAAATGATAACGAATAACAGATAAAAATCTGTCACCTGTCACAATTTACAAAAATCCAAAATCAACCTAGGGTAGAACGGCATCCTGCAGAGCGAGACAATTGAGAATGCGGAAGAAGATCACCCTGGAAGACTGGCTCGACGGGTTGAGTGCCAACGAGACCCGATGGGCTCACGAATCGCTCGCAAGGAAGCGAGTAATGGGGCTGAGAGACGACCTGCCTACCAGCGAGCTGAAGGAAAGAATCAGCGAACGCCTGAGGAAGAGGGACGACGGTGAAGTGCTGCTTGAGCAGTTGAGAGCATCAATTCGCCAGAAGCGATATCGAGAGGCTGTCAAGAAAGAAGCGCATACGTTCCGACTATCTGACGCCGAAGCGAAGGCGCTTCAGGCACTGGCGAGTGAGGCCAAAACAAATAGAACTGAAATAATCCGGAGACTCATTCGAAGCGAGCCAACTGCGGCAGAAAAACTGGGAAAGATGAAGGAGACCAACCTCAGAGCCCAGCGAGACCTCACACTTAAGGGAAGGGACATGGAAAAGCTGGCCAGGATGGCCAAAGGTCTAGCGGATCAGAATGCCCTCACCCTGGGTATGGCGCTTTCGATACTGACCTACCACGACATCAAATGGGAGGAGCCATCGACTGTTGAGCTTCAGCTAGGTATGGCTTACTACTATCTCATCAAGGCTGAAATGGACAAGCTTTACGCTGAGCAGAAAAAGATGCTCAAAAAGCAACCACATAACCTGGATCGCAGCATTCCTCGACCAGCCAAAGCAAAGGCAAAGGCAAAGGCAAAGGCAAAGGCATGACCCCATGGAATGGCATTCCAAAAGGCATTCCAGCCAGAAAATTAACCGGCACAACTACATAAAAAACAACAAGATAGAGAATCCGTTCAGATTACCCCGGCAAATAAACCCCTGATTTTCCTAGAGAAAGTCAGGGGTTTTTCTTTGGGTGTCGATAATTCGTCGAAAGCTCAGACGCTTGGCTTAGCTGCCGCACCATGTACCGCGCCGACAAACGTCTTGGTGAGAATGGCAAGGCGAAGAGCATTTGAAGGACTAGCAACGAAGCCTAAAGACCTGTAGTAGTCGGCCGCTTCGCTATCCTTGGCGTCCACCACTAGAAAAGCTACTCCTGCTAGCTCAGACATGGAGCTGACGCGCATAAAAATGTCTTTGAGCAGACGACGCCCCAGCCCCTGGCGCTGGTGATCTTTACTCACAGCGAACCGGCTCAATAAAACTGCAGGAAGCGGATAACGTGGCAGCCCTTTACGCTGCTGCTCAGACAGGTCGGACAGATCAATAGCGGTCGCGGCAAGAGTGTAAAAACCTTGAAGAACCCCTGAATCGACAAGCATAAACGTCCTAGAAACGTTACGACGTTCGTCCTGTCCAGCGTACTCGGCTATGTACGAATTGAGAGCGGGATGCTTGCCACAGTCGAATGCGGCTCTATCGACATCCTTGTCGAAAGGCGTGGTGATAAAGGGCATTCGTCAATCTGCGGCCAAGATACTGAGCAACTCAGCGTTCGGAGCTTGGGGGTTCTCTAGCATCTCTACAGCAGTAGCTGCGTCAAAGACAGCTTCCTTAGAGGGTTTCCGCTTGTTAACCACCAGCACCTTGCTATTGAGGTAGCGGAATCTCCGAAAAGCAGGCACGACGACATAACGACCGTTGCCTTCATCGCCGACGGTACCCTTTCCGGTAGCAAGTCCAAACCTGCCTGTAATGTGCTTTGCGCTCATACACACATTATGCACAAAAAATGAGCAAGTGTTTAGCACGTGCTAACCATAGGCCCAAAGCGAACCGCATCCTGCAGATGATCCGGCGCTAGGTGCGCGTAGCGCATCGTCATGGCCAGGCTGGAGTGACCCAGGATTTTCTGCAGGGCGAGGATGTTGCTGCCGTTCTGGATGAAGTGGCTGGCGAAGGTGTATCGCAGGGCGTGGGCGGCCTGGCCTTTTGGTATGCGGATGGTCGTCCTGGCCAGGGCACGACGGAACGAGGTGATGGCCGAGTTTGGCTGGCCGTGTTGGTGCCAGTACCTGACGACCTTCCTCAAGCTGCAATGGCCGGCGCCGAACGAACCCTGTCGTATTCTGGGCCCGCTGGAAGTGATCACGCCATCGCGCAGGCCGGTCGGCTCAGCCTCTTCGAGCATCGGTGGCCAGACGGATCAGGGTGGTTATCTCGCCATGCCGGGTATTCCAGCCATGCCGAATCTCCTCCAGCAGCCCGGCGAGCACGACAGTCTGCGAAGACTTACAGAACGCTGCCGCGCCTCGATGAGCGCCACCAATATCCATACAAGGCGCCATAGACACTCACTGAATCCGATAGCTGAAGGTGTTCTTCACATTGGCCACGGCCACCGCCTGGCCATTGACCACCCGGGGCTGGTAGCGAAAGGTCTTGGCAGCCGCCAGCGACGGTTTGACGAACATGGGGTGGCAAGTGCCCACCACCTGCGGGTCTTCCACCCGGCCGGCGGCATTGACCGTGTAGGCCACGGTGCATTCGCCCTCGATCTTGCGCTCCAAAGCGCGCGCGGGATAATCCGGCGCCTGCTTGGCGATGGGCAGGTACTGACGGCTGGCGGCCTCCGCCTCGGCACGTGCAGCGGCGGCTGCCGCATTCGCCGCCGCCTGCCGTTCAGCTGCAGCCAGGCGTTCGGCCTCGGCCTGGCGGGCCTGGGCCAGTTGCAGTTCCTTCAGCGCTTGCCGTTGCTGCTCCTCACGGGCCAGACGTTCGTCGCGTAGCACTTTCTCACGCTGCTGGCGTTCGCGCTGCACCTGGCGGGCTTTTTCCTGACGTTCCTGTTCCACCCGCTTGAAGGCGAGATCGGCCTGCTCGACCACCGGCGCTTGGACCACCGGTTCAGGTTCCTGCACTGGAACAGGCGCTGACGGCTCGGCGGTCGCCGGTGCGGGAGCTGGCGGCACCACTGGCACCGGCAATGTAATCAATTGGGTGGTGAGCACCGCAGAAACTGGTGCCGGCATCGGCGCCGGGTGGGACAGGTTGAGCAACAGGTAAGCCAGCCCGGCATGCAGGGCCAGCGCGACGCCGAGGGCAAAGCCGTGTTCACGCCAGGCCGGCCAGACGAAACGGGACGCGGGGATTTCCAGAGTCAGACCGTTCATCTCAGGGCGCCTCGGTAATCAGGCCCAGACGGCTGACACCGCCACGCTGCAGTTCGGCGATGCCAGCCACCACCGACGCATAGTCGGCGTTCTGGTCAGCGCGCACGTACACCTGTGTATCAGGGCTGGCGGCGACCAGGGCGGCGATCTTCTCGCGCATTTCGTTCTTGTCCACCGCGCTGTCGGTCTGCGCCTCGACGTTCACCTCGCTGCCCAGATTCCAGTAAAAGCTGCCGTCTGCCTTCACCGACAGGGTGACGATGCGCTGTTCGCCTGGTATGGGCAGCGCCTCGGCTGCCACCTTGGGCAGCTCGATCTGCACGCCCTGGACCAGCATCGGCGCGGTGACCATGAAGATCACCAGCAGCACCAGCATCACGTCGATGTAGGGCACCACGTTCATCTCGGCCTTCAGGCCGTGCTTGTGCGTCGGTCGAACCAGCATTGCGCTCTCCTCCTCAGGCTGCCGCGGCCATGCTTGTCGCCGCGCCGTTCAGGCGGCGGTGCAGGCGCCCTTGCAACTCGTTGCCGAAGGCGTAGTAGCGGGCGATCAGCGTCTGGCTGCGAGCCGAAAAGCGGTTGTAGGCCATCACCGCGGGAATCGCCGCGAACAGGCCGATGGCGGTGGCGATCAGCGCTTCGGCGATGCCCGGGGCTACGGTGGACAATGTGGCCTGCTGCACCTGGGATAGGCCCAGGAAGGAATTCATGATCCCCCACACGGTGCCGAACAGGCCGATGTAGGGGCTGACCGAACCGACCGTGGCGAGGAACGGCAGGCCTTTTTCCAGGCGTTCTTCCTGTTCGGCGATGGCCACCGCCAGGCTGCGCTCGACACCGTCGAGCACGGTTTCCGGGCTGTTGCCGGCATGGGGCTGCAACTGGCTGAAGCTCTGGTAGCCGGCCAGGAAGATGCGTTGCAGGGCGGCATCGGCCGGCAGCTCCTGCTGGCTGCCTTCGCGGTACAGGCCACCGATCTCGTCGGTGCGAAAGCGTTTGAGGAACGCCTTGGCCAGTTGCTCGCTGCGGCGCAGCACGGCGCCGCGCTGGACGATCAGGTACCAGCTGACCAGCGAGGCCAGCACCAGGCATAGCATCACCGCCTGCACGACGATGCTGGCTTCGGCGATCAGGCCCCAGACGGTCATGTGTTCGAGGTGGGCTTGGTTTTGCATCACGGATTTCCTTCAATTGCTCGAGCCCGAGGGCTCACATTGGAAGACCAGCACGTTGCGCACTGATGACAGGCGCAACGCCGTTCGTCTCACTCCAGGCCCAACGCAGCGGCGACCGCCGTCCAGGGCACGTACTTGTAGTTCTGGTTGCCTTCGGGCATGCGCTTGCGACCGTCCTGCACCACCAGCATGCCGGCACTCCAGGGCCCGCCGAGGTTGGCCGAGGTGACGTCCAGGCCATCGGTCTCCGATGCGCCGTCGATACTCAGCGCGGCGTTCAAGCCAATGCGAAAACTGCCGCGCAGCCGGTACGGCGCCTGCGCCTCGACCACCACGTAGCTGTCGTTGCCCTGGCTGGAGATCACCAGGTAGTCGCGCTGCTTGCCGTGGTAGAGCGCCAGGCCTTCGATGTCGTCCTTGACCGGGCCACCGACGGCGATCACCTGATCGAAGGTTGTCGGCGCCTCGGCGCGCGCATCCAGCGCCCACACCGCAACGTCTTCCTCACCGATATACAGCCGCTCGTTGCGGTCGTCGGCCACGCAGCCCTCGGGCTGGGTTTCGGTCTTGAAGCGGCGCACCAACTGGCCGCTGGCCTTGCCGTTCACGCTGCCCAGGCGGTACTGCAGAAAGCTGCCATCCTTGTCGTTGGCGATGGCATGGATGGCGCCCTGACGATCCTTGAACAGGCACAGACCGTAGATTTCCTCCAGCGGCGTGGCGATCTGGCCGATGTCGGCGAGCACGCCGCTGGCCGGGTCGATGGCGAACAGGTGCAGGCTGTTGTGATCGCGGTTGCTGGCCACGGCCAGATCGACCTGACGCTCGCCCAGCTGGAAGTCGGGGCGCACATCGACATTGTTCAGGCGACCGACGCGCAGGCTCTGCACCTGCTTGCCGGCCAGGTCGTAGGCGAGCAGGCCGCCTTTCTTGTCGGTGCCCAGCACACGGCTGCGTTCGGGGTGCACGCGGTCGATCCAGATCGCCGGGTCGTCCGCCGCATCGCCAAGGCTGGGCACGCCATCGGTCTGAACCAGGGGCGCGAGCACCGGGATGGTCGGCTGTGGCTCGGTGCGCTGAGGCGTCCAGTTCAGTGATGCACTGCGTGCGCCAGCGTCGTCGACCAGCAGCAGTTCGAGGCCCTGCGACGTCGCGCGGGCGCTGACCTGCTCCGGCTCATCGAGGCCCTCTAGACGCAGCACACCGGCACGCTGCCACTGCGAGGCGCTGCGCTGGTACAGGTGCAGGTTGGCAGCAGCGGCATCGACCAGCAGCAGCGCATCCGGCAACACGGCCATCCCTGCGGCCGTCTCGCGCAGCTCGCCGAAGGGTGCGACCAGCTCCACCGGCTCACGCACCAGCGGCGCTTCGGCGCCGGAGTCATAGCGCCACAGGCCGACGTTTTCTTCATTCACGTACAGGCTGTCGCTGCGGTCATCGACCTGACAGAAACCGCTCTCCGGCGGCAGGCTCAGGGCACGTACTAGGTGCGGTTGGGCCAGTGGGCGGCCCTGCTCGGCCACCAGCCACTGCTCGCCGATGCCCTCTTCGCCCACCAGGAACAGAAAGTCGTTACGCGCGCTGTCGCGGTACAGGCACAGGCCTTCGATGGCGAAACGGGTTTTCGGCAGATAACGCGGCGCGCTCCACTGCTGTGCGGAGTCGAAGCGCGTCAGCAGCGCCTGCTGGCGTTTGCGGTCGAGGCTGGCAACCAGCACGCCATCGGCATCGGCACGGTGATCGAGGGTTTCGAAGCGGCCTGGCAGCTCGCTGAGCACCTGACCGTCGCCACCGATTACCTGCAAACCGCTGCGCGCCACCTGCAGGCGCTGGGCGTCGGCGAGAAAGGCCAGCGGCGCCAGCCACTGGGTGCTTTCGCTGGCAATAAGCGTCTTGCTGAGGGTCAGCGCCGGTGTCACAGAAACAGCCTGCTGCGCTTGTTTGCCCTGGCAAGCGGCCAAGGCAACGCAGAGACCCAGCAGGGACAGATTGAACAGTCGCATAGATTGAGAATTTCCTGGATCAATTGCCTGGTTGCAGTGACCTGAAATTTGTTCCGGGTCCGGATACAGGTTTGCGATTTTTCAAAAACTGCCTGCGATATGGCGGCGATCATGTGGGAGGGGCTTCAGCCGCGAGCTTTCATCCGGGCAGTAAAAGCTCGCGGCTAAAGCCCCTCCTACAACAATCATTCAGCCAACCGGCAGCTTCCATCTTTCAATCGCCAATCCCTGGCGCTTAAGGAGCGGGTGTTCAAAACCGCCGTCAGAAGTGGGTGAGGGTCAGGCCAACCTTGTAGGTCGGGCCGTATTCCTCGTACTGGGCGTTGTAGCTGCGGCGCCCGGTGTAGACGTAGTAGGACTCGTCGGTGATGTTCTGCGCCTCGAAGGTCAGCTGCAGTTCGGGGGTGATGAAGTAGCCGGCCTTGAAATCGACGAACAGCTGATCATCGACGTACAGGTCGTGGCGCTTGTCCTCGACCGAGCTGATCTCGTACAGGTAGCTGGACTTGTAGTTGGCCGCGACACGCAGGTTGAAGCGATCGTTTTCCCAACCGACCATGAAATTGCCGACGGTGTCGGACTGATTCGGCAGGTCGATGGAGCGCTTGGCGCCCTGCCCCTCGATGGTCGCGTCAGATCTGCTCAGGGTCAGGTTGGCGCCCAGCAGCACACCGTTCCACGGCGCCGGCAGCCAATCGAATTTCTGCGAGTAGGCCAGCTCCATGCCATAGAGCTTGGCGCCGCTGCCGTTCTCGAAGCTCAGCGCCTCGTCGAAATCTGCCCAGATACCGCTGCCGGCGAGGTCGGTGTTGTAGATGAAGTTGTCGATGTCCTTGTAGAACAGGAAGCCCGAGACCACGCCGGCACGGCCCATGTAGTGCTCGATGCCGAGATCAAGGTTCATCGATTCCAGCGGTTTGAGGTCGGGGTTGCCGAACGAGGCGTCGTCACCGTCGATGGCGAAGCCCGGTGCCAACTGGCCAAAGGTCGGGCGCACCACGGTGTTGGTCCAGGCAGCGCGCACGGCGGTTGACGGCGAAATCTGGTAACGCGCATGCAACCCGGGCAGCCAGTGGTCGTAGCGGTTCTTGCTGTGGCTGTCCTCGTAGACGCCATCACGCAGGCCGGTGCCCTTGGCTTCGAACTCGGTGCCCTCGTAACGCAGGCCAGCAATGAAGCGCCAATCGTCTACATCCAGGGTGTTCATCAGGTAGGCCGCGTTGATGTCCTCACGCATGTCGAAGTCGTTGATGCGCGAGTTTTCCTCGTCGTAGAACTCGCTGCGATCCAGGCCACCGATCAGGTTCTTGATGGCGCCGGCGCTGATGCCGTTGCCGAAGTTGCCCAGGGAATAGTCGACGTTGCCGCTCTGCAGGCCTTCCAGATCGATGCCGCTGAAGTCGTCGTAGACCCACACCTCGGTGTCGCTGGTCTTGTCGCGGCGGCTGAGCTTGCCGCCGAATTTGACCTGGGCGGCGTTGCCTTTGAGGTCGTAGTCGCGGGCCAGGTCCAGACGGATGTTCTTTTCCTTGTCCTTGCCGCTGACCTTCTCCCATTCCACTTCGTCGAGTTCGAAGGAGGCCGGGTCGTAGAACCCGCTGCCCACGCTCAGGTACGGCTTGCGCGTGCCGTCGAAGCCGACATCGGTGAAATCGCCGACGAACTTCGCCCCGGCGATGCCGCCCGGATCCCTCTCAGTGGCCTGGCTGTAGCCGGCCTGGCCGCTGATGGTCCACAGGTCGATCATGCGTTCGCCGCCGATTACATAGGACTGGATCTCCTGGGTGTCCTGACGCGACTTCAGTTCGCGCCAGCCTTCAGCGTCGCCGCGTTCGCCCGAAGCCTGGGCATCGGCGAACTCGACACCCGCGGCGTTGCGCGTCTCGGTGTCCTTGAACTTGCTGTACAGGGTGCGCAGGTAATAGTTGGAGTAATCGTCGGGCTGGTAGTCGAAGTTCAGGCCAAAGCCGGTGCGCTCACGGGTAATTTCGTAATCACGCTGCTCGACCTCCTCCAGGCGCGCCCCGTCGTCGAAATCCCAGGCGCCGCCGGTCTCGACGTTCTCCGAACCGAACTTGCGTTTCTGCCAGCTGAACGCTGCCGCTACGCCGAAGTTGTCGGTGCCGTCGCCCAGGCTGAAACGGTCGCTGATGGCGCCGGAGAACTTGGGGCTGTTCTTGCTGACGTTGGTGTCGTGGCTGCCTTCGCCGGACAGGGAGTAGAACAGGCCGTCGTGGTCGAAGGCCGATAGGCTTTCCACCTCGATGGTGCCGCCCAGGGAGTTGGCGTCCATGTCCGGGGTCAGGCTCTTGACCACCGACAGCGACTGCACCAGCTCGGCGGGCAGCACGTCCAGCGCCACTGCGCGGCGGTCGCTTTCCGGTGCCGGCACCAGGGTACCGTTGATGGTCACGCTGTTGAGATCCGGGGCGATGCCACGCACACTGACGAAGCGCCCTTCGCCCTGGTCGCGCTCCACCGACAGGCCCGGTATGCGCTGCAGGGCTTCGGCGGCGTTGTCGTCCGGCAACTGGCCGACGCCGTCGGCATGCACCACGCTCTTGATGCTGTCGGCACTCTTCTGCTCACGCAGCGCCTTGTCGATGCTGGCGGCCTGGCCGATCACCTCGACGCGCTCGATCACTTCTTCTGCCCAGGCCGGCGCGGCGCTGATGGCGATGGTCAGCAGGCTGACGCGAAAACCGATATTGCGGCTATGACGGAATGGCTTTGCCACCTTGACTCCCTCGTTCGATGACCCTGGCAACACCAGGCAATGGCAGCGAAAGCTAGAAATCCTTTGTGGCACTTGCGTGACAGGGGCGCCGGCCCGAGCCTTGAAAGCATGGTTTTATGGCCGTCGACCAAGCGTTTTGAGCTGAATTGACCTCCCCGGCATGCCGGGAACAGATACTCCAGCCCCATTTTTATCCGGCCGCGAAACGGGTACTGGCAGCAGCGAGTCTCTGCTGCCGGCGCGCCGCACGCGGGACTGTGGCTACGGATCGACAAACAAACGCCTGACTCGGCGACGCTTAAATCAGCCTGAAAATTTGCCGGTTTGCGCAGCGATCACCTGAGCCGAATCGACCCCCCGGCCGGTAACCGAACCGTCATACGCCTTTGTTTCCTTGGCGCCCCAACGCACCTCCGCCTTATCTAAGGAAACCGCTCATGCATCGCCCCCTGCTGCTGGCCACGTTGCTGACCACCGCCCTGACCTGCTCTCCGGCCTTTGCCCAACAGCCCGTACCGCACTCGCCCGGCCAGCCTTACGCCGCCGGTAACCTGGCCGACCGCATCGTGCTGACGCCTGGCGCAGACGCCGCCACGCAGATGGCCGTCAGCTTTCGCACCGATTTGCAACAAGGCACTGCCCAGCTGGAATTCGGCCCGGCGCTGGCCGGGCCGCAGTTGACCGCCAAGGCGCAGCCACGCAGTGGCCAGACCCGCCGACTGGACGCCGAAAATGGCCCCTCCAACTACCACCAGGTGCGCCTGGAGCAGCTGACGCCGGGCACCGCCTATGTCTATCGGGTCAAGGGCAGCGCCGGCTGGAGCGAGTGGCATCAGTTCCGCACCGCCAGGCAGGCCTTCGCGCCGTTCACCTTCCTCTACCTGGGCGATACCCAGAACGACATTCTCGCCGTGGCCTCGCGCACCATTCGCCAGGCGCTGCGCAGCGTCGCCCGCCCGGCACTGGTGGTGCACGCCGGTGATCTGGTCGCCTCGCGCGACGAGCTGGCCCATGACGACGAATGGGGCGAATGGCACCAGGCCGGCGGCTGGGCCTACGCCGCCATCCCGCAACTGGTGGCCGCCGGCAACCATGAGTACATCGACACCCTGCTGGCCGACGGCAGCGAGAGCCGCACCCTGGGCGAGCACTTCCCCGCCCAGTTCGCCCTGCCGCGCAACGGCGCCGAGGGCGTGGCCGACACCAGCTACGTCAGCGACTACCAGGGCGTGCGTTTCGTGGTGCTGGACGGCACCTCGGCGCTCGACCTCGGCACGCTGGAGAACCAGACCCGCTGGCTGGAAAACGCCCTGAAGTCCAGCCAGGCGACCTGGAACGTGGTGGTCATGCACCAGCCGATCTACACCTGCGCGCGCCCCGAGGACACCGAAGAGCTGAAGGCCGCCTGGCAACCGCTGCTCGAACGCTACAAGGTCGACCTGGTGCTGCAGGGCCACGATCATTGTTACAGCCGCCTGACCCACGCCGCCGGCCGCGATGCCACCCGCCAGGCGCAACAGGCCAACCAGCCCATCGGCCCGGTGTACCTGGTGTCGGTGACCGGCTCGAAGATGTACGGCCTCAACGACCGCGCCCACACCCAGCCCGACCGCAGCGCCGAAGACACCCAGCTGTTCCAGACCATCGCCGTGGAACAGAACCGCCTCAGCGTGCGCACCTACACCGCCGACGATCGCCTGTACGACGCCTTCGACATCCAGCGCGACGCCAAGGGCAACAATTACCTGCACGAACCGAAGCTGGAGAAACAGGCCGAGCGCTTCTGCAGCGCCGAACGCGGCCCGGATGGCCTGCCGTGCAGCGCGCGAGACAAATGACCGTCATCGTTCTGAGACATTGCCCCGGCATGCTCGGCAGCGCCCATAGGCGCAGCGCAAGGAGAACCCCATGAAGTCGTTGCTGAAACTGCACGGCATGACCCTGGCCGGCCTGGTGCTGGCCGCCAACGCCGGCCTGCTGGTCTACCTGGCGGCCGGCGACATCAAGCGCTGGGCCGAGATCAACTGGATGGATGTGGCCGGCGAAGGCGGCACCTGTCTGATCCTCTGCGGCTGGCTGATCATGCTGCTGCGCGGCCGCCCGGCCGGGCGCGTCACGCGCCTGCTGTCACTGGGGCTGTGCTTCACCGCGTTCTCGATGTGGATGGATTGTCTGGACGAATTCATCCGCCTGCCTGCCGAAGCGATCTGGGACAACTGGCTGGAAACCGCGCCCATGCCCGTGGGCATGCTGTTGCTGACCCTCGGCATGTATCACCTGCAGCAGGAGCAGCGCGCCATCAACGAGCAAATGAGCAAGCGCGAGCAGCGCCTGCGCGACCACCGCCTGTTCGACAAGCTCACCCCGCTGTCCGGCGCCCAATACTTGCGCCAGCACCTGCAGCAGGCCCTGGTGCAGGCACGCACCGAGCAGCAGCCGCTATCGCTGGTGGCCATCGACCTGGACGACTTCAACCTGGTCAACCAGCGCTACGGTCAGGCCGAGGGCGACCAGGTGCTGCAGGCAGTCGCCCAGTTGCTGCTGCTCAACCTGCGCCAGCAGGACATGCTCTGCCGGCTGGCCGGCGACCGCTTCGTCGCCGTGCTGCCAAACACGGGCGAGCATCAGGCGCTGAGCATGGCTGGCGAATTGCGCCAGAGCATCGCCAACCTGGCACACCGCAGCCAGCAGCACGGCGAACGCCTGCAACTGCGCGCCACGGTTGCCGCAGTGATGGCGCTGGAGGAGGACGAGGCGCAGCTGCTTAAACGCCTCAACCTCGCGCTGGCCTACGCCAAACCTCGCCTGGCGCGCAGCGCATGAGCAGCACCGGCTACGAGTGCGACAGCCGCTTCATCGCGGCTCACCATCTGCCGGCCGTACTGATCGACCTGGCACGCTCGCGCGGCATCGACAGCCATCACCTGCTGCGCGGTTGCGAGCTGTTCTACGATGACATCGTCACCGGCCAGGCGCGGATCAGCCCTGGCCAGTTTCTGCGTCTGATCGCCAACGCTCAGAAGCTGCTGAATGCAGCGGATACCAGCTTCCTGTTCGGCCAGCGCCTGTGGCCAGGCCATTACGGCGCGGGTAGCCATCTGCTGGAGCAGGCCGATCACCTGTTGCAGGCGCTGGAGGATCTGGTCACCTACCGCGCACTGCTGTCGCCGCTGCTCACCCCCGTGCTGCACCTGGACGACCGCTATCTGCACCTGTACTGGCGCGACAGCTGCGGCGCCGCCGAGCGACTGCCCTTTCTGCTCGAAGCGAGCATGACCGCGGTGGTCGCCCTTGCCCGCCGTCAGCAGAACGAGCGACTGCCCTGGCGCTTCCAGTTCGCCTACGCCGAGCCGAGCCACGTCGAGCAATACTGGGTACACCTTGGTGAAGCGCTGAGCTTCGATCGCCCCTCGACGGTCATGAGCCTGCCCCGCGAGCACCTGCTACAGCCCTGGCCGAATGGTGGCGCCACAGGCGCGCGGGTCGCCCGCCAGGCGTGTAACGAGCAATTGCAGAACTGGGGCTGGCAGCACAGCCTGCTCGACGAATTGCATGCCCACCTCAGCGCCCATATCCGTCAGCCGCTCAGCCTGGAACGGGTCGCCAGCGCCTTCGCCACCAGCCCGGCCACGCTCAAACGCAAACTCGGCAAACACGGCACCCACTTTCAGGAGCAACTCGACCTGGCGCGCCGCGATCTGGCGCTCTACCTGTACCAGGTCAAGGGCTATAACAACGATGAAGTAGCGCAGCGACTGGGCTTCAACGACATCACTAACTTCCGCCGCTCGTTCAAGCGCTGGACGGGCCGCGTGCCCAGCGACCTGGCCGCGTTCACCTTGCATGGGAAAGCCTGAGGCGCAAAGCCGGACGGCCGATCCTTGAGGTGAAACACTGCGGCTGGTCATGGCAACAGCCGTGACGCGCTACCAGCAAATCGAAGCAGGCTGCCATGGACATGAACACCTCCTTCGATCCGGCGGCGTGGCGGCAGTGCAAAGCGCGCTGAACCAGCCAGCACCTTGCATGTAAACCCGAGCCGCTCAAAGCTCAACGCATCCTGCAGATGAACCTGCGCCAGCGGCGCATCACGCATGCCATGACGCTGTATTGGAGTCGCGCTCTCCCTTCGCAGCAGGCCTCAGAATACGAACTCAGGCAGATGACCTCTGGTGCTTGCGACTCGCACCAGCAAATCGATATTATGCGAACTATTCTCAATTGAGCTTGAGTATCGACTCCTCCATCGCGAGTGTGCGCATGTCTGCGGCCGAGCCCCCTTTCCAGCAAGCGATCCATGAGCTGTACAGCAACCATCACGGTTGGCTGTTCGCCTGGCTACGGCGCAAGCTGGGTTGCGCCCATAACGCGGCCGATCTGGCGCAGGACACCTTTGCCCGCATTCTTTCTTCGCGCGAGGTGCTCGGCAGCATTCGCGAGCCACGTGCCTTTCTGACGACGACAGCGCGCCGCCTGGTTATCGACAAGTCACGTCGCAAACAGATCGAAGACGCCTACCTGCGTGAGCTGGCGCTGACCGTCGAAAGCCTTTCGGGTTACCAGTCGCCCGAGCAGATTCTCACCACGCTCGAAGCCCTGGAGCAGATCGCGTTCGTCCTGGAAGAGCTCAGCGCCAAACAGCGCCAGGCCTTCCTGATGTACTTCCTGGATGGCCAAAGCCAGGTCGAGATCGCCGTGCAGATGGGTATTTCCGAACGCATGGTGCGTAAGCATCTGATGCAGGCGCTGCTGCATTGCGGCAATGCGCTGGAAGTCTGAGCGCGCGCATGAACAGCCTGGAATCGATCAACGAGCAAGCCGCCGACTGGCTGATCCGGCTCAACGAGCCGGACGCCGACGAACACCTTGCAGCCGAATTCGATGCCTGGAAACGCAGCGATGCTCGACATGCCGCGGCAGCCGAGCGGCTACAGGCCTTTATCGGGCAAATGTCGGCGCTGCGTACGCAAAAGGCCTCGGTGCATGCCGCGCTCGATGCCGCCTTCACCAGCCGCAAGCGCAGCTACCGTGGCAAGCGCGCGGCCACCGCCCTGATGCTGCTGGCGCTGCTGCCGGCCTGGGCGCTCTGGCGTAGCGAGCTGCCCGGCTACCTGCTGGCCGACCTGCGCACCCAGCCCGCGCAATGGCTGGTGCACGAGCTGGAAGATCAGTCGCGGGTGACACTCAACGGCAACAGCGCCCTGGATCTGCAGTACGACGGTCAGCAGCGACGCATTCGCCTGCTGCGCGGCGAAGTGCTGGTCGACGTCGCCCATGACTCGAGCCGCCCCTTTATCGTCGAGACCGAGCAGGGCGAAATCCGTGCGCTGGGCACCCGCTTCGTGGTCGCCCGGGCAGACGGCGTGACCCTGGTGACCATGCTCGAATCGCGCGTGGCGGCGACGGCCAGCGACAACCCGCAGGCGCTGGAGGTCAATGCCGGCGAGCAGGCGCGCATCACCCGCAACGAGGTGCAATTGACGGCGACCGTGGACACCCGCAGCGTCGAGGACGCCTGGCGCCACCATCAACTGGTGGTCAAGGACCAGCCGTTGCCCGCGGTGCTCGATCAACTGGCCAGGCAGTTTCCGGGGCATATGCAATTCGACCGCGAGGCGCTGGCGGACCTGCGCGTATCCGCGGTGCTACCGCTGGATAACAGCGACCGTGCCCTGAATCTGCTCGCCGAGGCACTGCCACTGCAGGTTCGCGAATTCAGCCCATGGCTGAGAGTGATCAGCCGCGCCCGCTGAAGCGGCAGCAAAAAAATCGCATGACCGGGTTCCGGGTTTTACGCCTGGCCCGTCAAGGACGATAGACACCAAAAAACACGGGATCCTATCGATCATGCGCACCTCCGCCGCGCCCTTTGGCTACGCTGTCACGCCCCTTGCCCTGGCCGTTCATCTGACCTTCGCCGGGCTGCTGGGCACCCTTGCCGTCATGCCTGCGCCCGCTCACGCTGCCGAGCAGGCGCACATCCACTACGACATCGAAGCCGGCCCCCTGGCGGAGGTGCTGAGCCGTTTCGCGCAGCAGGCCGGCGTGCCGCTGGCGTTCGAGCCGCAGCACCTCGCGGATCTGCAAAGCCCGGGCCTGCACGGCCGGTACGACATCGACGCAGGCTTCGCCACCCTGCTGCGAGGCAGCGGTTACTCAGCACGCATGGGGACCAACGGTTACGTCCTGGTTCGCCAGAGCGACAGCCTGGAGCTGAGCGCCACGACCGTGATCGGCGCCAACGAGGAACACCCCAACGACTATGTGGCTGGATACGTGGCCAAACGCAACATGAGCGCTACCAAGACCGACACGCCGATCACCGAAACGCCTCAGTCGCTGTCGGTGGTGACGAGCGATGAGGTCCGCGACCGCCAGTCGGAAACGCTGGGCCAGGCGCTGAGTTACACGCCAGGGCTCACCAGCAGCTCGACCGCTTTCAACCGCACCGCGGACCGCTTCCGCATCCGCGGCTTCGGGGTCGAATCCGGCACCGGCGGCTCGCTGCGCGACGGCCTGCGCCTGCAGAACAACTCCTACGACGGCATTCAGGAACCTTATGGCCTGGAACGCGTCGAGGTCATTCGCGGCGCTGCCTCGGTGCTCTACGGCCAGCTTTCGCCCGGCGGCATGATCAACGGCGTCAGCAAGCGCCCGACCGAAACGCCCTTCCATGAGCTGAACCTGCAAGCAGGCTCTCACGACCGCAAGCAACTCTCTGCAGACTTCAGCGGCCCGTTGGCCGGTAGCGACACCCTGAGCTATCGCCTGACCCTGCTCAGTCGCAACAGCGACACCCAGCAGGATCATATCAACGACGACAAGTTCTACATCGCCCCGGCGCTGACCTGGCGCCCCAACGAAGACACCTCGCTGACCCTGCTGTCCTTCTACCAGAAGACCGATACGCGTTTCCCCGCGCCCCTGCCCTACCAGTTGGTCAAGGGTGTGGGTGACGGCGCGTTCAAGATCGGTCGCCACGATTTCATCGGCGAGCCGGATTACGACGACATGAACGGCGAGATGTCGACCCTGGGCTACGAATTTCAACACCACTTCAACGAAAATTTCACGCTCAACCATAAGCTGCGTTATTACGAAACCGACGTGCAGTGGAGCTACCTGCAAGTCAGAACCGGTAATCCGGCGGTCACTGCCGCAGTGATCAATCAAGCTGCCACGACCGGCATTCTGCAAAGGCAATACAGCGATCGCCGTGAGCGTGCTCGAACCCTGGGCAGCGATACCAATATCGAATCGAAATGGCAGCTCGGCAGCGTCGAGCACACCGTACTGGTCGGCTTCGACGGCTATGACACGTCCTACGACTCGCATAATTTCCGAAGCGTACTCCCCGGCGGCTTAGACCTGAGTCGCTACAACTATGGTCAGCCTGTGCTGGTCGACAGAAACCCCGCCTTGGACCGTGGCTCGCAGCTCGACATGTTGCAAAAAGGTGTTTATCTCCAGGATCAGATCAAGTTCGACGACAAGTGGATTCTAGTATTGGGTGGCCGCCACGACTGGGCTGACCAACAGCAGACGGCGCATCGCAATGATGCCAAGGCCAGCCAAAGCGACGAAGCCACCACCTGGCGCGCCGGCCTGGTCTACCTGGCGGACAACGGCCTGGCGCCCTATATCAGCTACAGCGAGTCGTTCTTCCCTGTTTCTGTCGCAGAAGTCACTGGCCAAAACTTCGCCCCCACCGAAGGCAAGCAATACGAAGTGGGCGTGCGCTATCAGCCCAAGGACAGCAATCTGCTACTCAGTGCAGCCATCTATGAACTGACCCAAACCAACGTGCTGACCTTTGATAGCAATGACGATCCGAGACAGACCGGCGAGGTTCGCTCGCGCGGCCTGGAACTGGAGGCCAAAGCCGATGTGACCGAAGCGCTAAGCCTCATTGCCTCCTACGCTTACACCGATGCCCGCACCACCAAAAGCGCCATTGCCACAGAAGTCGGCCAACGCACCGATGATACGCCTTACCACCAGGCCGCCCTGTGGACCAGCTACGACTTCGTCAACTGGGGTATTCCGCAACTGACCATAGGCGCCGGCGCTCGCTACATGGGTACAACCCAGGCCTCACTGATGGACTCGCCCATGCCGGCCTATACCCTGTTCGACGCCATGGCGCGCTACCAGATCGACGATCACTGGGCCGTGACCGTCAACGCCAGCAACCTGACCGACAAGCGCTACGCGCAGTGCGGGGCCTCCACCTGTCACTACGGTGACGAGCGCCAGGTGGTGAGCACGGTGAGCTACCGCTGGTAACGAGCACAGCCGGCAAAATCGGGCAAGGCTGCCAGTTCGAGCCGCTCAGGCCCCAAGCGTGAACAAGCCCCTGAAGTCGATTCTTCAGGGGCTTTTCGCTGGTCACGCCGCGTCGACTTGCGGAGCGCTTACCACTTCACGCGAAAACCCAGCGTGGCGCCGTAGCCGTAGGAATCGCTGTTCGCCAGGCTGGTGGTGAAATTGCCCTCGCCATAGAGGGAATACTTGCCGCCGTCCCAGTCATGCGAGCCACCGAAGCCGACGCCAGCCCGCAGGCGGTCATCGCGGCTGCTGAACAGCTGATCGTCGACACGCACCGAGGTGCCGTCGAGAAACTCGTTGTACAGGTTGGCGATGGTATAGAGACGTGTGGCCTTGAGCTGGCGCTCCAGGCTGATACCCAGGCGCCCTTGCAGGCTGTCGTCACGAGCGGGACGAACCGCGGCGCCGAAGACATCGCTGAAGCTGTCGAAACGCACCTTCGAATAGGTCACCTGTGCCTGCGGAGTGATGACCCAGCCGCGATCCAGGGCGATGCGCTTGCCGCTCTCCAGCGAGAAGGCGTAGCCGAAGGCATGGTTATCGCTGGTCAGGCCACGCACCGGGCGGGCCGACAGATCGCTGTCGTACCAGGTCGCCTGCGCCGTGCCGTCGACATAGAAGCCATCGTAGCCATACCAGGTGAGCGTGGCGCCAAGGCCGTAGCCGTCGGTGGAGATATCGCCCGAGCCGTAGTCCCCCACGCCGTATCGCCACTCGGTATCGGCACGGCCGTTGACATAGTGCAGCGAAAGGCCGCCGACGAGCCTGCCGCTATCGCCCTGCACCAGCAGCGCATCGAGGCCTACCTGGGTCTTGCTCATGTCGTAGCGATATTCGCTGCCGGAGGTCGAGCGCTTCGGATCGACACGGTTGTGCCCGCCTTCGACACGTATCCACACGCCACTGGGAGAGGTGAACCGGCCACTGGCATCCTCGGCCGGCGACGCAGCATTGCCCTCCTCCCACAGACGATTGCCCACGCGTTGATACAGGGTCGGCACAGTGTTGAGGCCGAGCAGGATCTGCGGGTAGCCCTCGTAGCTGGGAACCCCCGGCTGATAGAGCGGCGTGTCCGGCGGTGCGGAGGTGTTCTGCAGCACCGAACGCAGGTACCAGTCGCCATCCAGTGGCGTCGACACGCCGCCCTGATACAGCCGGTAGGCATAGGCACCGGCCACCACCGCCGGGTCGCCTTCGTAGGTGGTGCTGCTCGCCAGGGTGAAGACACCGTTGGACGCCCCGCCGACCTCGATGATCTTGATGCCCTCTGCAGTCTGGGCGCCGGCGCCGCCGACGTTGATCACCGTGACAGGCGTCGTGCCCGAGGTCGATCCGGTGATGACCAGGCGGTCGGTGGGCGAGCTGTCGTCACCCAGCTGGGTTCTGATTTCGATGCCGCCGCCTGCGGGCGTGTAATCCCCGGCAATCGTCAGCGTACCCAGGCTGCCAGGCTGCCCCGGCGCGATCACGCCGCGGTTGCTGGTGACGCCGACCTGGCCGATACCGGTGAGGCGCGCGCCAGCCAGCACCTCCATGGTGCCGCCCAGGGTGCCATCGACCTGCAGGGTTCCCGCCTGCACCTGTGCAACGCCAGTAAAGGTCGAGCTGTTACCCGTCAGGGTCAGTGTCCCCACGCCCAGCTTGTTGAAGGTCGAGCTGCCGGAGAAGGCCGTGCCGATACCGATGTCGTTGCCGTTGCTGTCGAACCATGCGCCTTCGGCACCGATGACCAATCCAGACGTGAAGTTTCTCAGGAAGTCATTCTCGTCGCGGTTGGCGCGCAAGATGCCGCCATTGAGATCGAGGGCGACGGCACCAAGCTCGGCAACTACCGCCCCGGTTTCGAGCACACCGCGTCCGGCAGCGCTGCCATTGAGCTGAAGCGTGCCGCTGCTGGTGGCGGTGTCGGCGATGTGCACGTTGTCCGCAGCCCGCACCAGACCGCCATTGTCGATCGAGATCGTGCCGTCACCCTCGACGCCTACCCGCAGGTCATCGGTAACACTCAGGGTCGAAACGTCTCCCGTACTGCTGGATACGGTTACGCTGCCAACGGCTCCAGGTCGATAACCGATATAGAGGGTTGCAGCACCACCACCGGGCTGTTCGGTGCTGACGCTGGCGCCATCCTCGACCGCCAGAACGCCTGTGCCCTCGAAACCGACATAGATGTTGTTGAACGGCACCCAGCTCGAGCCAGAACCGTTTACGGTGACGCGGCCATCGCTGCCGGCGCTGACGCCGATCAATCCCTGCTCGCTGCGCACTACGCCGCCATCATTGATATCCAGCGTTCCGACACCCGCGCCACCAATCTGGAAACTGGGGCGCGGATTGGCCGTCGAAACGGCATCCCACAAAGAGCCGGCGCCGGCAACGGTAACGCCGCCGATACTGTCAGGCTCTCGGCCGACGACGACAGCTGCATCGCTGTTCACCACACCGCCGTCGAGGATATTCAGCCTGCCATTGGTATTGGCCTCGACCCCGATATAGGTCTCGCCATCTATCGTCCACGTAGAGGCGTTGCCGCCTGCGTCCGCTCCCTGAACGGTCACGCTGCCATCGGCGAAGTTGCCGAGATAGGCGTCCTGGTTTCTCACCGTCGCACCGGCATCGATAAGCAACGTCCCGGCAGCACCATCCCCCACCACAAGATCGCCACCTACCACCCAATCGGTTCCCGGAGGTGGCGTGGGGTTCACATCGCCAATGAAGGTCACTTGCGCGCTCGCCAGGCGAGAACTGTCGACGCCCCAGATACAGGCGGCAATTGCGACGGAGAGAATCAAGGGGTGGCGAAGCGGGCACACTGCGTCGTTGCACTTCATGGCGCATTTCCTTGTGTCGTTACAAGCTCATTGCGTAACAGCGGTATCGATTGAAGTTTATAGAACACGAGCCGTCGTATTACGAGGTGATCGATGCCAATCGGCGATAACTTGATGACACGGCGCCCGCCTTATCCTATCCAGCACGCCAGCACGAAAACCCGGATAATGGCGGCCATTTCGTTTCACTCGCTGGTGCTGCCCTCATGGAAATCAAGGTCAACTTTCTCGACAACCTTCGCCTCGAAGCCAAGTTCGATGACTTCACGGTGATCGCCGATCAGCCGATCCGCTACAAGGGTGATGGCTCGGCGCCGGGGCCGTTCGACTATTTCCTGGCCTCCTCGGCGCTGTGCGCGGCGTACTTCGTCAAGCTGTACTGCCAGACGCGCGACATCCCCACAGAGAACATCCGCCTGTCGCAGAACAACATCGTCGACCCCGAGAACCGCTACGCGCAGATCTTCAAGATCCAGGTCGAGCTGCCCGCCGATATCTCCGAGAAGGATCGCCTGGGGATTCTGCGCTCCATCGACCGCTGCACCGTGAAGAAAGTGGTGCAGCAGGGCCCCGAGTTCATCATCGAAGAAGTGGAAAACCTCGACGCCGACGCCCAGGCGCTGCTGATGCCGGTGAGTGACACCACCACCTACATCCCGGGCAAGGACCTGCCGCTGGAGCAGACCATCGCCAACATGTCGGGCATCCTCGCGGATCTCGGGATGAAGATCGAGATCGCCTCCTGGCGCAATATCGTGCCCAACGTCTGGTCGCTGCATATCCGTGATGCGCAGTCGAACCTGTGCTTCACCAACGGCAAGGGTTCGACCAAGGAAAGCGCCCTGGCCTCGGCCCTGGGCGAGTTCATCGAGCGGCTGAACTGCAACTTCTTCTACAACGACCAGTTCTGGGGCGAGGACGTCGCCGCTGCCGAGTTCGTCCACTACCCGAACGAGCGCTGGTTCAAGCCGGGCCCAAAGGATGCGCTGCCCGAAGAAATTCTCGACGAGCACTGCCGGGCCATCTTCGATCCGGACGGCGAACTGCGCGCCTCGCACCTGTACGACACCAATTCGGGCAACACCCTGCGCGGTATCTGTTCGCTGCCGTTCGTGCGCCGCAGCGACGGCGAGACGGTTTACTTCCCCTCCAACCTGATCGAGAACCTGTACCTGTCCAACGGCATGAGTGCCGGCAATACCCTGGCCGAGGCTCAGGTGCAGTGCCTGTCGGAAATCTTCGAGCGGGCGGTGAAGCGCGAAATCCTCGAAGGCGAGCTGTGCCTGCCAGATGTGCCGCAGGAGGTCCTGGCCAAGTACCCAGGCATCGTCGCCGGCATTCAGGGCCTGGAGGAACAAGGTTTCCCGGTACTGGTGAAAGACGCCTCGCTAGGCGGTGAATTTCCGGTGATGTGCGTGACCCTGATGAACCCGCGCACCGGCGGCGTGTTCGCCTCGTTCGGCGCGCACCCAAGCCTGGAAGTGGCGCTGGAGCGCAGCCTCACCGAGCTGCTGCAGGGCCGCAGCTTCGAGGGCCTGAATGACCTGCCGCAACCGACCTTCGACAGCCTGGCGCTGACCGAGCCGAACAACTTCGTCGAGCACTTCATCGACTCCAGCGGCGTAGTCTCCTGGCGCTTCTTCGGCGCCACGCCGGACTTCGAATTCGTCGAATGGGACTTCTCCGGCGAAGGCAGCGACTCGAATGAGCAGGAAGCCGCGACCCTGTTCGGTATCCTCGAAGACATGGGCAAGGAGGTCTACGTCGCCACCTACGACGACCTCGGCGCCAACGCCTGCCGCATCCTGGTGCCGGGTTACTCGGAGATCTACCCGGTCGAGGATCTGATCTGGAACAACACCAACAAGGCGCTGCTGTTCCGCAAGGACATCCTCAACCTACACGCCCTGAGCGACCGCGAGCTCAAGTCGCTGCTGCGCAACCTCAACAACGCCGAGGTCGACGACTACACCGATATCACCACGCTGATCGGCGTCGAGTTCGACGACAACACGGTGTGGGGTCAGCTGACCATCCTCGAGCTGAAGCTGCTGATCAACCTGGCGCTGAAGAAATACGACGACGCCAAGGAGCTGGTCGAGGCCTTTCTGCAGTACAACGACAACACCGTCGAGCGTGGCCTCTTCTACCAGGCGGTCAACGCGGTGCTGGAGATCCAGCTGGACGACGAGCTGGAGCTGGCCAACTACGAGCACAACCTGCGCCGCATGTTCGGTAGCGAACGCATGGACGCGGTAATCGGCTCGGTGGATGGCAGCGTGCGCTTCCATGGCCTGACCCCGACCAGCATGAAGCTCCAAGGCCTGGACAAGCACCTGCGCCTAATCGACAGCTACAAGAAGCTGCATGCTGCCCGCGCCAAAGCGGCCGGGCTGGCCGGCTGAGCATGGCCAGCGCGCGCCCTGCTCCGGCCGTCGCCGCGCTGATGCTGGCGGCCGGCTACAGCCGCCGCTTCGGCGGCGACAAGCGGCGTGCAACACTGGCCGACGGGCGCTCGCTGCTGGCCGCCAGCCTGGCCCTGCCCTGCTCGATGCTCGAAGAAGTCTGGCTGGTGCTGCGCCCGGACGAAGCGCCAGCAGGACTGGACCTGCCAGCTGGCGTACGAGTCGTGCAAAACCCGGCTAGCGCCCAGGGCATGGGCCATAGCCTCGCCGCTGGCGCCGAGCGTCTACTGGCTGAATCCGACGCTGACGCGGTGGCGATCTTTCTCGCCGATATGCCGTCGATTCGCCGGGATAGCCTGGAAACCCTGATAACCCACTCCTGCGCGAACAATATCGTGCTGCCCAGCTATCAGGGCAAACGCGGCCATCCGGTGCTGTTCGGACGCGATTTCTGGCCTCAACTTGCAACGCTGAGCGGCGATGCTGGTGCCAAGACCGTGCTTCAACACAACGCCGAAGCCATGCATATCGTCGGGCTGGACGATCCGGGCGTCCTGCAGGATATCGACACTCCGGCCGACCTGATTCAGCTCTAGGTTCGTAGGGCGAGTGCAACCCGCCAGAGCTCAAGCGGCGGGTTTCACCTGCCCTACTGCACTGCCTGACGCAGCAGCACCTCGCTCAACGCCTGCGCCGCGCTGGACAACTGATGCCCGGCCAGGTGCAGCAGGCCGATCCGGCGCGTCACCTGCGGCTCGATCAGCGGCAGGCAGCGGGCGCCCAGGTCCTCCATCTGCTGCCGGCATAACTGCGGCACCGCGCTGACGCCGAGGCCTTCGGCGACCATGCGCCCGACCGTGACCAACTGATGACTCTCGAACGCCACCGGCAGCTTGCCGTGGCTGGAGATCACGCTGTCTTCCAGCAGCAGGCGCACCGCCGAGGGTCGCTGCAGAGTGATAAAAGGCCGGTCGAGCAGATCCACCCAGCTCAAGGCCTCGCACCCGGCCAGCTCGCTATCTGCCGGCACCACCGCAACGAAGCGATCCTCGTACAGCGGCGTGAACTGTAAGCCGTCGAGGCTCAAAGGCTCGAAGGCGATGCCCAGTTCGACGCGGCCGTCGCGCACCATCTCCATTACCTGTTCGTTGATCACGTCGTGCACCGCCACGTTGACTCGCGGGTAGGCATCGCGAAAAGCGCGCAGCGCCGCCGGCAGGCGATTACCGGCGAACGACGGCATGGCCGCCACCGCCACCTTGCCCATCTGCAGGGTGAAGTGCTGGCGCAGCAGGTCCTCGGCGTTGTCCCAGTCGGCCAGCAGGCGCACGGCGATGGGCAGCAACGTCTCGCCCTCGGGCGTCAGCGCCACGCTGCGGGTGGTGCGCACCAGCAACTGACCACCGAGAGATTGCTCCAGGTTCTTGATCGCCAGGCTCAGCGCCGGCTGCGACAGGTGCAGGCGCTCGCAGGCCTGGGCGAAGCTCAGGCTCTGTGCCACGGCAAGAAAGGCACGCAGCTGCTTGACGGTCATTGATTTATTTACCTGATCAATCAAGAGGAAAAACAAACTTAACAAATAAGCCTACAGCGCAGAAGCTTGGCCTCACTCCTGATAACAACAAAGAGGCAGCCTCGAATGAGCGGACTCGACAAACGCGTCGGCAGCTACGCAGAAGCCCTGGACGGCCTGCAGGACGGCATGACCGTGCTGGCCGGCGGTTTCGGCCTGTGTGGCATCCCCGAGAACCTGATCAATGAGATCCGCCGTCGCGGCGTGCGCGATCTGACCGTGGTGTCCAACAACTGCGGCGTCGACGGTTTCGGCCTTGGCGTGCTGCTGGAAGACCGGCAGATCCGCAAGATGGTCGCCTCCTACGTCGGCGAGAACGCCCTGTTCGAGCAGCAACTGCTCTCCGGCGAACTGGAAGTCGAGCTCACCCCCCAGGGCACCCTGGCCGAGAAGCTGCGTGCTGGCGGCGCCGGCATTCCTGCCTTCTTCACCGCCACCGGCTACGGCACCCCGGTCGCCGAAGGCAAGGAAGCGCGCGAGATCAACGGCCGCCACTACATCCTCGAGCCGGCCATCACCGGTGACTTCGCCATCGTCAAGGGCTGGAAGGCCGACCACTTCGGCAACGTGGTCTACCGCCACACCGCGCAGAACTTCAACCCAGTGGTCGCCACTGCCGGGCGCATCACCGTGGTCGAGGTCGAGGAGATCGTCGAGCCCGGTGAACTCGACCCGACGCAGATTCACACGCCCGGCATCTATGTCGATCGGCTGATCTGCGGCAACTTCGAGAAACGCATCGAAAAACGCACGCTGCGCGCCTGAGGAGAAAGACCATGGCTCTTACCCGTGAACAAATGGCCCAGCGCGTGGCCCGCGAGCTGCAGGACGGCTTCTACGTCAACCTCGGCATCGGCATCCCGACCCTGGTGGCCAACTATGTACCCGAGGGCATGCAGGTGATGTTGCAGTCGGAGAACGGCCTGCTCGGCATGGGCGCCTTCCCGACGGAAGCCGAGGTCGACGCCGATATGATCAACGCCGGCAAGCAGACCGTCACTGCGATCAAGGGCGCGGCGATCTTCGACTCGTCGCAGTCCTTCGCCATGATCCGTGGCGGCCACGTCGATCTCACCGTGCTCGGCGCCTTCGAGGTGGACGTGCGCGGCAACATCGCCTCGTGGATGATCCCCGGCAAGCTGGTCAAGGGCATGGGCGGCGCCATGGACCTGGTGGCCGGCGCCGATAACATCATCGTCACCATGACCCACGCTTCGAAAGACGGCGAATCCAAGCTGCTGGAGCATTGCAGCCTGCCGCTGACCGGCTGCGGCTGCATCCGCAAGGTGCTGACCGACCTGGCTTATCTGGAGATCGAAAACGGCGCCTTCATCCTGCGCGAACGCGCGCCAGGGGTGAGCGTCGAGGAAATCGTGGCCAAGACCGCCGGCAAGCTGATCGTCCCCGAACACGTGCCGGAAATGAGCTTCTAAAGTTGTCTACCGTTCTGTAGGCGCCACCACGCACGGCGCCTACGGAACGTTTTTTTGGCTATGTCCTACACCCTGTAGGAGCGGATTCATCCGCGAAGCTTTTTCCGCCCTACCGCGCACAGAGGATTTCCCATGCAAGACGTCGTCATCGTTGCCGCCACCCGCACCGCCATCGGCAGCTTCCAGGGCAGCCTGGCCGATATTCCCGCGCCCGAGCTCGGCGCCATCGTCATCAAGCGCTTGCTCGAACAAACTGGCCTCGACGCCGCCCAGGTCGATGAAGTCATCCTCGGCCAAGTACTCACCGCCGGTAGCGGGCAGAACCCCGCACGTCAGGCCGCCATTCGCGCCGGCCTGCCGCATGCCGTACCGGCCATGACCCTGAACAAGGTCTGCGGCTCGGGTCTCAAAGCTCTACACCTGGCCACCCAGGCCATTCGCTGTGGCGACGCCGAGGTGATCATCGCCGGTGGCATGGAGAACATGAGCCTGGCGCCCTACGTGCTGCCCAAGGCCCGCACCGGCCTGCGCATGGGCCACGCGCAGATGCTCGACAGCATGATCGTCGACGGCCTGTGGGATGCCTTCAACGACTTCCACATGGGCATCACCGCCGAGAATCTGGTGGAGAAATACGGCATCAGCCGTGAGGCGCAGGACGCCTTTGCCGCCGAATCGCAGCAGAAGGCAGTGGCCGCTATCGAAGCCGGCCGTTTCGATGCAGAGATCACCCCAGTACTGATCCCGCAACGCAAGGGCGACCCAGTCGCCTTCGCCCGTGACGAGCAGCCACGTGCCGGTACCACCGCCGAATCCCTGGGCAAACTCAAGCCGGCATTCAAGAAAGATGGCAGCGTCACCGCCGGCAACGCCTCCAGCCTCAACGACGGCGCCGCTGCCGTGCTGCTGATGAGCGCGGCCAAGGCGCACGAGCTGGGCCTGCCGGTGTTGGCGAAGATTGCCGGCTACGCCAACGCCGGCGTCGACCCGGCGATCATGGGCATCGCCCCGGTGTCGGCCACCCGTCGCTGCCTGGACAAGGCCGGCTGGAGCCTGGCCGATCTCGATCTGATCGAAGCCAACGAGGCCTTCGCCGCCCAGGCGCTGTCGGTCGGTCAGGAGCTGGGCTGGGATGCCGACAAGGTCAACGTCAACGGCGGCGCCATCGCCCTCGGTCATCCCATCGGCGCCTCGGGCTGCCGCGTGCTGGTGACCCTGCTGCACGAGATGATCCGCCGCGACGCGAAGAAGGGCCTGGCCACGCTGTGCATCGGTGGCGGCCAGGGTGTGGCGCTGGCCATCGAGCGCGCCTGAGCGCCAGACAATCGCCGCTGAAGCGCCTCCCACACTGCCCGTCTGGCTCCTGTGGGAGGGGCTTTAGCCGCGACGATTTATAAAGAGGTATGCCTGGACGCATCCGGGGAAACCTGAAATGGACCTCCCGGATTTCATCCGGGCTACCACCACCCAGCTCGGTCTCGGCCGAGCTTTGTCATATCCACCGCAACACCCAGGCATAGCCAACTCTGAATGCCCGGTTAGCCCTTACACAACCATAAGAAAGAGGCGTCATCCATGTTCAACACCCTCACCCGCATGAGCGTGAGCCTGGTACAGAAGTACCTGCCGTCACCGTTCGTGTTCTCTGCGCTCCTGACCCTGGGCGTGCTGCTCGCCGGTATCTTCTCCACCGGCCAGTCGTTGCCGGCCATGGTGCAGCACTGGAGCGGCGGCTTCTGGACGCTGCTCGGCTTCGCCATGCAGATGGCGCTGATCTTCGTCACCGGCCATGCCCTGGCCAGCGCACCGCTCATCAACCGTCAGCTCGACCGCCTGGCCGGCATGGCGCGCACACCGGGTCAGGCGATCATCATGGTTACCCTGGTGGCGCTGGTCGGCTGCTGGGTCAACTGGGGCTTTGGCCTGGTGATCGGCGCGGTGTTCGCCCGAGCCCTGGCGCGCAAGGTCGATGGCGTCGACTACCCGCTGCTGGTGGCGTCGGCCTACTCGGGCTTCTTGGTCTGGCACGGCGGCCTCGCCGGTTCGGTGCCGCTCTCCCTGGCCACTGGTGGCCCGGACCTGGCGCGCATGACCGCCGGTGTACTGAGCGATCCGGTAAGCATCACCGAAACCCTGTTCAGCACCCTGAACCTGACCATCGTCGCCCTGCTGGTGATCGGCCTGCCGCTGCTCAACCGCGCCATGCACCCGCGCCAGGGCGCCAAGGTCGCCGATGCCGCCAAACTGGTCGAGTCACGCGCCGAACTGCCGGCCCGTGAAACCCCGGCGCAACGCCTGGACGACAGCCGCATTCTCGGCTTGGCGCTGGTGGCCATGGCCGGTATCTACCTGTTCAACCACTTCGCCAGCAAGGGCTTCGTGCTCGGTCTGGACGTGGTCATCGCCATCTTCCTGTTCAGTGGCCTGCTGATGCACGGCACCCCGGAGCGCTACATGCGCGCGGTGGATGAGAGCGTGCGCGGCATCGGCGGCATCGTCCTGCTGTTCCCCTTCTACGCAGGGATCATGGGCATGATGATGGGCGCCAACGCCGACGGCATCTCCCTAGGCCGGCAGATCACCGAAGCGTTCATTTCCTGGTCCTCGGCCGACACCTTCCCGCTGCTGGCCTTCCTCAGCGCCGGTGTGGTCAACGTGTTCGTCCCGTCCGGCGGCGGCCAGTGGGCCGTACAGGGGCCAATCATGCTGCCGGCTGCCCAGGCGCTGGGCGTCTCGCCCACCGTCACTGCCATGGCGATTGCCTGGGGCGACGCCTGGACCAACATGATCCAGCCGTTCTGGGCGCTGCCGCTGCTCGGCATCGTCGGCCTCGGCGCCCGCGACATCATGGGCTACTGCCTGATCATGCTGCTGTACTCGGGCGTGGTGATCTGCGGGGCGTTCTATCTGCTCGGCTGAATCCCCGCTCGCGATCACCGCACTGTGAGGCCTCGCGAGCTAGAGCGATGCAAGGCAGAGGCAGGCGAGCAAGCGGAGTGTACTTTTGTACATGAGCATTGTGAGCCTGCTTCTAACGCAGCAGCGCCGACGCGCAGCAGGCTGTGCCTAACTTAATCCCCCATCAGCCCCTGCGCCTTGGCCATCGCCACCGCCTGGGTGCGTCTTTGCACACCGAGCTTGACGTTGATCCGCCGCGCATGGGTCTTGACCGTGTGCAGCGAGATGAACAGGCGATCGGCGATTTCCTGATTGGAAAAACCCTGCGCGATCAATTGCAGCACGGCCAGCTCACGCGAGCTGAGCAGGGCGGTTCCGGCGCTGGCAGGCTCGTCAAGGGCCGAAGCCGGCTCGAACAAGCGCTGATGCAGGCTTTGCCCAACCTCCCCCGGCAACATGCGTTCCAACCACTGCGGCTGACGCTGTTGCAAATCCTGCAATGGCCGTAGCAGCCGCAGCTGTCGCGCCTCGCCAAGCGCCTGGTGAAGCAGCTCATCGGCCTGTTCGTCCTGACCCTGCACGAGCAGCGCCTCAGCCAGGCTGACCCGGCATTCACAGGCCAGGCTGCGATGCCCGGCGAGCTGGCTTTCATCCAGTAACAGGCGCAGCGCATGCTCGGCAGCCGCCTGATGACCGAGCAGCAGGTCGCTGATCGCCAGGCAGTGGCGCAAGCGTGGCAGCAAGTCGTAGAACTCGGAAGGGGCCAGTTGCTGGCGCTGCTGCAGTTGCTGCAGGGTCTGGGCGAACAACTCGCGCGCCCGCCCGGTCTGCCTCTGACGCAACAGGAGACGCCCCGCCTGCAATTGCAGCACGCAGCGGTAACGCACCTCCGGCACGTGCGACCACTGCATGACGCGCTCGGCCTTCTGCAGCCACTGGTGCGCCTCGTCGAGTTCCCCGCGACTCTCGGCCAGCTCCAGCAGCCCCAGGTAGCCGGAAATGATGTAGGCATCCTCGCAATGTTCGGCTTCCTGCAGCCCCTGGCGATACGCCTGCTGCGCCGCCTCGTCCAGGCCCTGGCGCGCCAGCAGGCTGGCCCGAACCAGCAACAGGCGGGCGACCACCGGGCTGTGGTTGAAGCGTTCACGCAACAGCGCCAGCGACTGCTCGGCCAGCTCAGCCGCGCGCCCGGC
Organism: Ectopseudomonas mendocina; assembly: GCF_016008875.1. Taxonomy (GTDB): domain Bacteria; phylum Pseudomonadota; class Gammaproteobacteria; order Pseudomonadales; family Pseudomonadaceae; genus Aquipseudomonas. Next base: position 93,620 of record NZ_JADTQG010000001.1, on the reverse strand, counting down.
CTCGCCACGCATCTGCAACAGCAGGCAGTGATCGGTATTGAGCAGAGCTTCGAAGATCAGACTGCCACGCAAGCGCGCCAGATGCAGGCCCTGATCCAGCGCCTGCTTGGCCTGCTCCAGCGCATGCTCGGCCATATGCTGCTGCGCCAGCGCCTGATAGCACAGCACACGTTGCGACCAACTGCCCTCATCCAGCATCTGCAGGGCCTCCTGACAGTGCAGCCGAGCATCACGGCGGCCGCACTGCCGCGCCAGTACGCCCATCAATGCCTGCCAGTGCGCGATCAGTTTGCGCTGACGCTGCGCATCGGGTTGCGGCATGAAATGCGCCAACCCCTGAATGCAGGCACTGGCGTCGTCGAAACGGGCGCAGATGATCAAGGCCCAAGCCTGCAGCACGATCAGCCGCGGCGAACTGGCGAACAACCAATCCGGCAGCTCTTCGCGCCATTGCAGCAGTTGCGCCACCGAATGCCCCTGCAGCAACTGCTCCTGGTCGAAACGCTGCAGATAGTTGACCGCGACCTCGACCTGCCCGGCCTGCAGAGCATGTTCGACGGCCTCACGAATCTCACCATGCTGAGCGAACCATTGGCAGGCGCGCACATGGATCGAGGCTGGCAACGGAGCACCCGGCAGGCGCCGCAGCACCTCGGCCAGCGGTCGCCATAAACGGAACCAGGTACCGCTGCTGTCGAGGCTGCGCACGAACAACTGACGCCGTTGCAATTCGCTCAGCAACAAGGCACCGCGGCCTTCGAGCAGGTGCTCGCACAGCGACCGGGAAAAGCGTGGCAGCAGGGCCAGCGCATGCAGGTCGCTGCGCAGTTCATCGTCAAGATCGTCCAGCACCTCCCGCTGCACGTAGTCGCACAGCACCGGGCAGCCATCCTGCAGACGTTGACGTAGCGCGTCTTCACCGGCATCGAGCAGCAGCAGACGAATCGCCGCCAGCCAGCCTTCACTGCGCGCCAGCAGCGCCCGACGAAGATCATCGGCCAACTCGATCTGCAGCGTGGCCAACAATTCGCTCAGCCCCGTTTCATCCAGCGCCAGTTCTTCGCCCTTGAGTTCCAGCAAATCGCCCTGCAGCAGCAGACGCGGCAGGTTCCAGGCCGGCGTACGGCGGCTGGCGACCCACCAGGTGACCTGCGCCGGCGCTGCAGCGAACAACCGGTCGAGGCAGGCATCGAGCGCCTCGTCGGCCTGCCGCGGATAGTCGTCGATAAAGATCCACAAGCGCCCGGCGCGCGCATGCAGCCGTTCGATCAGATCTGCTTCACCGGTGTCCTCGCCCGGCAGTTGCATGGCTGCTGCCAGCCGCTTGCACAGCTGCGCCGGGCTCAGGCTGCGCCCGGCAAGATCGAGCCAGACCCGCTCGATGGCGGCGGGCGTGTGTCGCGCGCACTGGCCCAGCAGCACGCTCTTGCCGGTGCCGGCGGGCGCGCACAGCAGGCGCAAACGCGCCTGACTGGCGAGCAGACGTTGCAGCAGGGCGGGACGGGAAACGACGCACGGCGGCAGCCGCGGTAGATCGGCGGGTTGCACTTGCAGCGCGCTCGTGCGGGCGATGGCGAGGGTCGGCATGGCAGCGGTTCTCTCTGCTTGTCATTGTTGAACCACCCGCCGATGGTACGCCGCTCACCAGGCACGACTACCCCCTGGCGCTTATGGTGCGAAATTCACGTGAAAGAGGCAGGCACAAAAAAGCCGGCGACGCGCGAGGCGACACCGGCTTGCTTGGAGCGACCCGATCAGCGCACGCCAGCGTTACGCAGTGCAGCCGGGGTGAAGTCCTTGGCCGAGGCTTTGGTGCCGTACTGCACCGCCGTCTTCTCCTCATTGGCCATGCCGATCGCGATATAGCGTCCGGCGATCACGTCATACAGCGCTTCGAGCGCGTATACCGGCACCTTCTTGTCGTACTGCTGGAACAGCAGCGCCTCACCGACACGCCACATCTGACCGCGGCCGTCGTAATGCTCGGACAGGGCGATCTGCCAGGAATCCTCATCCACGTAGAAGCGCCGCTTGGCGTAGATGTTGCGCTCGCCGCTCTTCAGCGTGGCCTCGATTTCCCAGACGCGGTGCAACTCGTAACGGGCCAGATCTTGGTTGATATGGCCAGCCTTGAGAATGTCGCTGTACTTCACCTGCGGCGAGGCCAGGCGGTAGTTGTTGTAAGGGATGAACGCCTCGCGCTTGCCCACCAGCTTCCAGTCGTAACGATCCGGGGCACCGCTGAACATGTCGAAGTTGTCGGTGGTGCGCAGACCATCGGCTGCAGTCCCCGGACCGTCGTACGCCACCTGCGGGGCACGCCGCACGCGGCGCTGGCCGGCGTTGTAGATCCACGCCATGCGCGGCTCGCGCACCTGATCCAGCGAATCGTGCACCAGCAGCACGTTGCCCGCCAGGCGCGGCGGCGCGGTGACCCGCTGCTTGAACAGCAGCAGGGTGTTTTCCGCCTTGGCCGGGTCGATATCGGGAATGTTGTCCGGGAAGGCGACCTCATCCTCGAAGTTGACCAGCGTGTAGGAGCCATTGGCCTGTGGCGATGCCTGGACGATGCTGCGGCGCAGGTTGCCGCCGCGGTAGCGAGTGATGTGGTTCCACACCACTTCCAGGCCGTTCTGCGGAATCGGGAACGCGTAGTAACGGCTTTGACCGAAGTTGGTCAATCCGTTGCCGCCTTCCACCAACCCGGTGTTCAGCGCACTGGTCTTGGCCGCGGCATAGATGTTGTCCGGCACCGCGGCGCTGCGGTGGGTCGGGTATACCGCCATGCGGTAGCTTTCCGGATAGCGCTGGAACATCGCCAGTTGCCCCGCAGTGAGGCGGTCACGGTACTGGTCCAGGTTCTGCGCGGTGATGGTAAACAGCGGCTGCTCGTTGGCGAACGGGTCACTGAGAAAACCGCGCGCATCGACCTGACCGGCATCGCTGGCCAGGCCGCCCGTCCAGGCCGGGATGGTGCCGGCAGCATTGCCGGCCATCTCTGCACCCAGCGGGGTCAGGCTGTTACCGAGCTTGGCCGCTTCCTGTTCGCCGACCGCGGCCAGCACACCGCTGGCCAGCAGGCTCAGGGAAAGTGCGCCGAGCATCTTCAGGGTTGTATTCATCTGCATTCCTCAACTGATCCTGATGGCCTAGAAGCTCACGCCGAAGCTGAGCGCCAGGAAGTCGCGGTCGATCGCGACGTTGTAATCGCCGCCGAAGAAGTCGGTGTACGACAGGCTGGCGGTGTAGGTATTGCGGTAGTCGGCGTCGATGCCGAAGCTGATAGCCTTGGCGCCCTCGTTGAACAGGCCGTTGGGGCCGTAGCCGTCGACATCGTGCGACCAGGAGATATTCGGCTTGAGGTTGACCCCGGCGAACACGTTGCTGTACTCCCAGATGCCGCGCACGCGGTAGCCCCAGGAGGTACTGGTAGTGAAGCCGTCGGTGTCGCCGTTGAAGCCGTAGGCACCAAACAGCGAATCACGGCCATAGCGCAGGTCTTCGCGACTTTCCAGCCCACCGACGTGGGCCACGCCAATCTCGCCGACCAGGGTGAAACGTCCCGCGCCCATCACCTGATCGAAGAAGTGGGTGAAGCTGGTCTGCAGCTGGGTGACTTCCTTGCGCCGATAGCCGACGTTGTCCTGGCCCGGCCCTGCCGCGACCGGCGAGGTGCCGGGGGCGATCGGGTTGAGCAGGCTCAGGGTCATGTCGGTGGTGTTGATCTGCAGCGGCAGGTTCGGCCGGTAGCTGATCTCGCCCGCCCAGGCCGTGCCGGTGGGCAGCGTGGTGGAGAAACTCAGGCCGTAGAGGCGGATGTCCTCGGGGTACTCCAGGTAATAGCGGCCATTGCCGAGCATCACGCTCTGCGCCAGACCGGCGCCGCTGCCCGGCACGATGCCGTTAGCGGTGCCGATGATCCCCGGCAGCGCCGCCAGCGTCGCCAGGCCGGCGTTCTGCGTGCTGACGATGGGCGTACGGCTGTGGTAGTTCATGAAGTAAGCGCCGTACTCGGTCTCGTCACCCAGCCAGCGCAAGGCCACGCCCCATTGGCCCTGGTCACGCGCATCGCGATCACCGGCGCGTGGCAGGATCACCCCTTCGCTGTCGACGCGGAAGCCCTGACCGAACGCGGCGGCGACCGGCTGCAGCGGTGCGATGGCCGGCGAACCGATGTGGTAGCCGCTGTCGCAGCCATCGGCGGCCACGTCGGCGGTGGAGAAGAAGGTGCCGCAGTTGTCGAGGATGGTCTGGTCCCACTCCAGCTGGTAGAAGGCCTCCATGCTCAGGCGGTCGCTGAGGCTCTGCGATACGTAGAGCATGTTCACCGGAATCAGGCCTTCCTTGATCTCCGCACCGGGGCGGCGGAAGGCCGCGACGTCGATGGGGTTGATCGAGTTGATGCTGTTGCCGATGAAGGTGCTCTCGCCCCAGCTCACCACCTGCTTGCCGACCCGCACGGTACCCGGCAGATCGCCGATGGCGTAGTTGTGGTAGAGGAAGGCATCGAGGATTTCCGCGCCCGAGGACTTGGCGCCCTCCTTGCGGTTGCTGTCGTCGATGTCCTTGAACAGGCGGCTCTCGTCCTTCAGCTCGAAGTCGTACCAGTACTTGCCGCGCACGAAAACGCCGGTGTCGCGGTAGCGCAGTTCGAGGTCATGGATGCCCTTGAAGATCTTCGAGAAGGTCTCGCCCTTCTTGAAGTTCAGGCGGCCGTCGTCGCCGGTCTGCGCCTGACCCTGGCCACCATTGTTGGGGCCGATCAGATCGCGATCCGGGCTGCGCATCGACCAGCTGGCACCGACCGACAGCGCACTGTCGAACTGCCCTTCGATCTCACCGATGTTGAAATTGACGGCCTGTGCCGGAGCGGCGAAACCGACGGCGACGGCCAAAGCCAAGGTGTGCGGCTGGAATAGTCCGGGCCCTGTTGTTGTTGTCATGCGGGTCTCCTAGGTATTGGGTACTGCAGCGCCAACCCTAGGCGGGGAACAGGCCCCGGATAAGCGCACCAAGGAGGGATTTCGCCTGTCGCCCGAAAGGATGAACGGCGCCCTGAGACGGGCGCACGCGGGCCGACCTCAGCTTGCTGAATGACGAACCATCAGGCGGGTGGGGAACTATTTGCAGGCAGGCACCGAAAGGCGCTGCCTTAGCAGGCCGTTGAAAAACGTAGGCGAGGCAGGCAAGACAAGGCGAAAACGGCCGAAAAAGCGGAGTTTACGTGCTGTAAATGAGCATTTTGAGGCTGTTTTCAACGCAGTATTGTCAACACAGGTAGTTTTTCAACGGCCTGTTAGGACGACGCGAATGGCGTCCTGAAGAGGGGGCAGAGCCTGGGGCCAGGCTCTGCCAGGTCGATCAGTTGCCGCTGGGTGCCAGTTCGCGCAACAGCACCTCGTGGAACAGCGCCGGCGCTTCCACCTGCGGCGAATGGCCCAGCTCCGGCCACTCCACGAGTTTCGCCTCGGGGATCGCTTCGGCGGTCTTGCGCCCCAGCTCCGGGTAGTTGCCGAGACGCTTGGCGACGTCCTCTGGCGCACGGTTGGCGCCTGGGGCGGTGCGATCCTTGCCACCGATCAGCAGCAGGGTTGGCGCCTTGATGTTGGCGAACTCGTGCACCACCGGCTGAGTGAAGAGCATCTCCGCCGTCTGCGCCTGGTTCCAGGCGACGATTTCCTTGCCCGGCCCGCTGTACATGCCGTTGAGCATGTCGACCCAGCGGTCGTACTCGGGCTTCCACACGCCGTTGTAGTAGAACTTCAGCTGGTAATTCTTGATGCCCTCGTAGGAGGTCTTCAGCTCGCCCTGGTAAAGCTGGTCGACGGTCACATAGGGCACGCCCTCGGCCTGCCAGTCCTCCAGGCCGATGGGGTTGACCAGCACCAGTTTCTCCACCCGCTCGGCATGCGCCAGCGCGTAGCGTGCGGCCAGCATGCCGCCCATGGAATGGCCGATCACCGTGGCCTTCTCCACACCCAAGGACTCCAGCAGCGCATCGGTATTGCTGGCCAGCTGGCCGAAGCTGAACTGATAGCCGCGCGGCTTGCTCGAGCTGCAAAAGCCGATCTGGTCCGGCGCGATCACGCGGTAGCCAGCATCCGCCAGCTCCTTGATGGTCGCTTCCCAGGTCGCACCGCAGAAGTTCTTGCCATGCAGCAGCACCGCCGTGCGGCCATTGGCCTTGCCGGCTGGCTTCACATCCATGTAGCCCATCGACAGCTCCTGCTGCTGCGAACTGAACGCGAAGCGCTGGATCGGGTGGGGATACTCGAAGCCCTCCAGTTGCGGGCCATATTCGGTCTGCGGCGCAGCCTGAAGCATGGAAAGTGGAAGGAGGCTGGCGGAAAGTGTCGCGGTGAGCAGGGTTTTCTTCACGGGCGCATTCCTGTGTCTGATGAGTGCATGCTCGCTACGACCAGCCGCAGGCATGCAGGAGCTAGCGAATATAGCAACCGCCCCCGCTCATCAAGGCTGCAATGCTTTGCCGAATGTGACTGAAACACGCTAGATAGAGCCCTCAGGCATCGACGGGTGGTTCAGGCGCTCAGCGCCAGCGATCCAGCAGATTCACCGCCAGGCGGTCCAGCCAGCCCCACAGACGTTGTTGCGCGCGGCGCCACCAGGGGCGCTGGCGCCAGTCATCGAGAGTGATCTCGCGGCTGACGCTGAAATCTTCTATGAAGCTGGCCGCCACCGCCTGGGTGAAGTCGGGGTCGAGGGCTTCGACGTTGGCGTCGAGGTTGAAGCGCAGGTTCCAGTGATCGAAGTTGCACGAGCCGACGCTGACCCAGTCATCCACCAGCACCATCTTCAGGTGCAGAAAGCTGGGCTGGTACTCGAAGATGCGCACACCGGCCTTGAGCAGCCTGGGATAGTAGCGCTGGCCGGCAAAACGCACTGGCGGGTGATCGGTGTTGCGCCCGGCCAGCAGCAGGCGCACCTCGACGCCGCGCGCCGCAGCGCGGCGCAGGGCACGGCGGATTTTCCAAGTCGGCAGGAAGTACGGCGTGGCCAGCCACACGCGCCGCCTGGCGCCTCTCAGCGCGCGCAGCAGCGAGAGCAGAATGTCGCGGTGCTGCGCCGCGTCGGCGTAGGCCACGCGCCCGAGACCAACGCCGGCCGGCGGGCATTCCGGCAGGCTCAGCGGGATCGGCTGATGGCTAGGGCGCCAGGAAAATCGTGCCCGCCACAGCCGCTCGAACAACTGCTGCCAGTCGCCCACCAGCGGCCCTTCGATTTCCACCATGGCTTCGTGCCAGGGGCTGCGGGCTTCGTCCGGCAGCCAGAACTCATCGGTGGAGCCGGTACCGCCGACGTAGGCCAGGCACTGATCCACCAGCAACAACTTGCGGTGATCGCGGTGAAAGTTGCGGATGCCACGCCGCCAGCGCACCGGGTTGTACCAGCGCAGCTGTATGCCGGCGGCCTGCATGCGCTCGCGCAGCGCGGCGCCCAGCTTGGCCGCGCCGAAGGCATCGAACAGGCCGCGCACCGTCACCCCGCGTTCGGCCGCTCGGCACAGGGCATCGACCAGGCGCTCGCTGCAGCGGCCGTCCTCGATCAGGTAAAGCTCGATTTCCACCTGCTGCCGGGCGCCCTCGATGGCCGCCAGCATGCGCGGGAAGAACGCCGGACCGTCCAACAGCAATTCGAAGCGATTGCCACCGCGCCAGGGAAAGATGCGGCCGCGCTTGTGCACGCTCACCGCGCCGTGAAGATCAGCACGGCGCCCACCGGCACCGACAGGCTGATGGCCGGCAGATCGGCGATCTTGCGCAGCGCCTCGATGCCGCTGGCCAGGGCGAAGTCTTCGGCATGCAGCACCAGCGGCGCCAGGGTCACCACCTGGAAGCGGCGATCATCGAGGCGGGTGACCAGCAGCTCGCTGTCCAGCTCGCGGGTGCGCTCGTTGAGGGTCAGTTGCAGGGGCAGGCGCAGCTCCAGTTGCGCCCCGGGCGCCAGGTCGGTGAGTTGCGGCAGGTCGACCTGGGCACTGATGCGTGCCTCAGGCAAACGCGAGGTGTCGAACAACATGGCACGCAGACGCTCGTCGCGTAGCGGGATGCCGGTGCTCAGTGAATCCAGGTCCACGCGCAGGCGCGCGCGTCCATCGGCGGCGATCTGCCCGTGCAGGGTGAGGAAGCGATGTACCTCCGACTGGCTGCCGGAATGGGTGGAGATGAACGACAGCCGCGAGGACTCGTTGTCCAGGTACCAGTCGGCGTGAACGGGCAAGGCGACAGCCAGCAGCAGGGCAAGAAGCGAACGGCGCATGAGAACTCGATAAAGGCATGACCAGGCGGCAACGATAGTCGCCACGGCCAGCGTTGCAAAGCCCAGCGCCCACAGCACCGTAGGGCCGGTGCAACCCGCCGCTTCCGAGTTGGCGGGTTTCACCCGTTCTACTTGCTCGGCAGCAACTGGCAGCCCTGCCGCTCCCCCAGCCAGGCTGCACTGTGGGTGCGGCCCAGGCCACTGGCGGTCACACGCTTGGCATCCTGATCATCGAGTAGGCTGCTGATCGGCACGTACTGCGCGACATAGCCTTCGCAATAGGCCGCCGGATTACCGCTGACGTAACGGCAGGAGCAGTACTCCTTGGCCGTGTAGGCGCCGATGATGTCGGGGAACGCCGCCAGATGCGCGCGGTTTGGCCAGGCCCAGGCCAGCGCCAGGATCAGCAGCAGTGCCAGTACGCTGAGAATCGGGTGACGACGAATCATGGCTGCACCTCCGTGGCAAAGGCCGCCTGCACGCGCTTGAGCAATTCATTGTGCTGGAAGCTGCGGTCGCGGTCATCGGCGTAACGCACCACCACCAGCTTCTCCTGCGGCATCACGTACAGTCCCTGCCCCCAATGGCCCAACGCGGCGATGGTGTCGGCCGGTGCATCCGGCCAGGGCCGCGCGGCACCCGGCAATTCGGCGTTGAGCCACCAGTGCCCGCCCGGTACGGCATCACCAGGCGCGAAATTCTGTGGCTGATAGTCGGCGAAGGGTGTGGAGACGAAATCGACCCAGGCCGTCGGTAGAAGTTGGCGCTCGCCCCAGCGCCCGCCGCGCTGCATCAGCAGGCCGACCCGGGCCAGGTCACGCGCGCTCAGGTAGGCATAGGACGAGGCGACGAAGGTGCCGCTGGCATCGCGCTCCCAGGTCGCGCTGGTGATGCCCAGCGGCTCGAACAGCGCGGTCCAGGGATAGTCGGCATAGGCCTGCTCGCCGACCATGCCGCGCAACGCGGCAGCCAGCACATTGCTGTCGCCGCTGGAGTAGCGAAAGCGCGTGCCAGGCGCGGCATCGGCTTCATGCGCGGCAGTGAACGCCGCCATATCGGCGCGACCGCGGGTATAGAGCATGGCCACCACCGAGGATTTCAGCGGCGCGTACTCGTAGTCCTCTTCCCAGGCCAGGCCCGAGGCCCAGTTGAGCAGGTGGCCGATCTTGATCTGCGCATGCTCGGCCATCGCCGGGTAGTACTGCGCAGCCGGCGCATCGAGTTTGAAGCGTCCTTCGCCGTAGGCCACACCGAGGGTGGTGGCAAGCAGGCTCTTGGCCATCGACCAGGTCAGGTGCGCGGTCTGCGTCGTGGTGGGCTCGGCGTAGCGTTCGTAGACGATCTGCCCGTCGCGTATCACCAGCAGGGCATCGGTGCGCGCGCCCGTGCGTTCGACGTCATCGCGCTCGGGAAAGGCGTACTGTTCCAGTTCGGCCAGCGCGGCGCTCTCGACACGAGGCTGGCTCTGCCAGTCGGGTTGCGGCCAGCTCTCCGCCAGGGCGGTGCTGGCAGCCAGGCTGAGAGCGAGCACCAGGCTCAGTCGACGAAGCAAGGAAGTGGGCATGGGCGGTCTCGATCAGAAATCGTCGCGCACCCTAGCATGGCGAAGATGACGGCTTGAAGGGTCTGTTGCGCCATCTCCGCGGCTCATTCGGGCAGAGCACCACTGCCGTCACTTGGGCAGTTGGTAATCCTCCGGGCCCATCAGGTCAAGACCGCATTCGAGGTTCTCGATCCAGTAAAGGAAGGCACTGATCATTTCCGGGCCGACGAAGGGCCGGCCGTGCTGCGGCACGATCATTTCCACGTCCATCTCGCGCACCATCGCCGCCCACAGGCGACACGCCTTGTTGCCGGCCATGTAGCGGCGATGGAAACCCTCCATGTTCGGCACGTGGTTGACGAAGTCGCGCACCGGCGTGGCGTCGTCGACCATCGAGGCGCCCATGTCGCCGGAGAAGAGGATCTTGCTCACCGGGTCGTACACCTGGAAGTTGCCCACCGAGTGCAGGAAGTGCGCCGGCACGGCCTTGAGCGTGCATTTGCCAAGCGGGATGCTCTGGCCGCGATCCGGCAGCGCGATGATGCGATCGAAGGTGTTGATGCCACGGCTCAGCACCAGATAGTTGGCCGTCAGGTGCGGTAGAAAACGCGCCCACAGCTTGGAGCAGATCACTCGCGCACGGGTGTGCAGCAGCCACTTGTCCAGCGAGGCGATGATGTCCGGGTCCTGATGCGAGGCGAAGATGTAGGTCAGGTCCTGCACCGGAATATGTTTGGACAGCTCCAGAGACAGGGGCGTGTAGGTCAGGTCACCGCCCGGATCGAGCAGCAGATACTGCTCGTTGTCGGTGATCAGGAACTGGTTGGATTGCACGCCTTCGCCGCTGACCAGGTCATCGAACATCAGGCATTGGTGGCTGCCGTTATCGAACAGCACGATGGGCTCGCGGCGCATGGAAACCTCGTAGATGAATCGCGAAGCAACCTTATGCGCACACTGCCGAGAGGGTACTGATATGGATCAAAGGCCGGCGACAATCCGCCGCGCTTTCTCCAGGCGTTTGGCCCGCGCCGCCTCGGCGATGCGCAGCAAGCCCTTGTCGCGCTGCCACAGTTCCGCCCAAGGCGTCGGCCCGGTCGCCAGAGCGACCTCCACCTCGCCGGCCAGGGCCTGCTGCTCGGCGAACAGGCCGGCGAGCAGCAGATGGGTGGTCGGCGCATTGGGCGCTTGCCGCGCCACCTCGGCGCAACCGGCGAGCAGCGCCTGCAGGCGCAACAGCAAGGCCTCCGACCAGTCACACTCACGGCCGATGCCGAACAGCCAGGCGCTCACCGCCGTGAGCACATGCACGTCCTCAAGGGTGCGAAAGGGTTTGACGTAGTCGTCCCAACCATCGCCGGCCAGGCGCTCGCCCTGCGCCTGCTGCAAGTGCAGGCGCGCATGGCCGATATCCGGCATCAGCGGCAACGCCGGCAGCGGTTCGATGCGCACACCCGGTGCCCCTTGCCGCACCACGCCCAAGGCCAGGCGCGGCGCCTGCCCCGCACCCTCCTCGCGCGCCGCCACCAGCAGCCAGTCGGCGCACTCGGCGGCGGTGACGAAATCCTTGCGGCCGCTGAGCTGTAGGCCTTCGATGCGTGTGCCCATGTCCGCCGGGCGGGTGCTGCGGTTCTCCGTTACGCACAGCGCACCGGCCGTCCACGGCGCCGCCGGCCACAGCACACGCAACGCCGCCTGGTAGCCGGCGAGAAAGGCCAGGCCCGGCGTGGCCGCCTGCAGACCGCCCAGCAGAGCCAGATCGAAGGGCTGCGGGGCGCCGCCCAGCCGCGCCTGCAGGCGCGCGTACCAGTCTTCCAATCCGGCTTCGGCAGTCAGGCGCTGAACGGGCTGAAACAGGTTGGACCAGGGCATCGCGGCTCTCCTCGTGGGCAGCTTCCGACTGCCGTCACACAAGCATCAAAAAAGCTTCACGGTGATGACACCGCAGCTACCTAGCCTGAGATTGCCCAACAAGATCGCCCGGCTGCAAGCACCCAGCCGGCACACGGAGGATCTGGCATGACTCAAAACGCTCGCCGTCTGCAGGCCGAACGCCTGCATGGCCCCGCCGCCCTGCGTGAAGCCCAGGCCTTGCGCTACCGCGTGTTCAGCGCGGAATTCGACGCCAAGCTCAACGGCGCCGAACTGGGTCTGGACATGGACGACTACGACATCCACTGCCGCCATATCGGCGTGCGTGATCTGGAAAGCGGCCAGCTGGTGGCCACCACCCGCTTGCTCGACCATCAGGCCGCTGCGGGCCTCGGCCGCTACTACAGCGAAGAGGAATTCGCCCTGCACGGCCTGGCCGGCCTCGAAGGCCCGGTGCTGGAAATCGGCCGCACCTGCGTCGATGTCGCCTACCGCAACGGCGCCACCATCGCCGTACTCTGGGGCGAGCTGGCCGAGGTGCTCAACGAAGGCGGCTATCGCTACCTGATGGGCTGCGCCAGCATCTCCATGCAGGACGGCGGCATCCAGGCTCATGCCGTGATGCAGCGCCTGCGCGAGCGCTACCTGTGCACCGAGCACCTGCGCGCCGAGCCGAAACACCCGCTGCCGCAGCTGGACCTGCCGGGCAACGTCATCGCCGAGATGCCGCCGCTGCTCAAGGCCTACATGCGCCTGGGCGCGAAGATTTGCGGCGAACCCTGCTGGGACAAGGACTTCCAGGTGGCCGACGTATTCATCCTGCTCAAGCGCGACGAGTTGTGCCCACGCTACGCCCGGCACTTCAAGGCGGCAGTCTGACGCGCTACGCATCTAGGAACTTGCATCGCTTGCGCCGGCCCTGTAGACAGAGGCCGGCTTTTTTATCTGGAGTCCTTCATGACCCGACTGCGCCTTTCCCTGCGCCTGCTGCACCTGGCCTTGGTCATCGCCTTCGGCACGCTGCTGGCAGGCATCGTCAGCCTTTGCGAACGCGTGGTGCGGCATGACCTGATGCCCCTGCGCCAGCGCCTGACGCGCTGGTTCCTGGCGCGCCTGGGCGGTGCCCTGCCGTTTCGCGTGCGGGTCGAAGGCGAGCTGCCGACGCAGCCGATGCTGTGGGTCGCCAACCATGTGTCATGGACCGACATCCCGCTGCTCGGCGCCCTGCAGCCGCTGTCCTTCCTCTCCAAGGCCGAGGTGCGTGCCTGGCCGCTGGCCGGCTGGCTGGCACACAAGGGCGGTACACTGTTCATCCGCCGTGGCGCCGGCGACAGCGGCCAGGTCGGCCAGCAGCTCAGCCGCCACCTGCAGCAAGGCCATCACCTGCTGATCTTTCCCGAGGGCACCACCACCGATGGCCTCGCCCTGCGCACCTTCCACGGCCGACTGCTGAGCAGCGCCATCGACAGCGGCGTGGCGCTGCAGCCGGTGGCCATCCGCTATCTGCGCGATGGCCAACCCTGCCCTGTTGCGCCTTTCGTGGGCGACGACGACATGCTCTCGCACCTGCTGCGCCTGCTTTCCAGCTCAGCCTGTGAAGTGGAGATACGCCTGCTCGCGCCGATCCCCAGCGAATCACGCAGCCGCAACGAACTGGCCCGGCACAGCCAGGCCATCATCGCCACGGCATTGCAGCTGGAAACGCCCGCCATGGTGGCGACCGAAGCCGAAGCCGCCTAATCCACCGCGTAGCCCGGATGCAATCCGGGGCCGGCAAAGGCTTCCGGATTTCATCCAGGCGACAGGCAGCAGCCGCTCAGCCAGCCGGCGGCACGATCAACGCATCGCTGTCGAGCGAGGCCAGCAGGCGGCTGGCCACACTGCCCAGGAAGAAGCGCGAGACGCCTTCACGAGCATGGGTGCCGAGTACCAGCAGGTCGGCACCGGAGTGACGCAACGCCTCGTCGATCACGCCTTCCGGCGAACCAACCTGCACCAGCAGGCGCTCATGGCCCAGCGTCGCGCCCGCGGCATGCAGACGTTCCACCAGCTGCTCACGCAGCAGCTCGCGCTGGCTCTCCAGCGCCTCGGCGCTAAGCCCGGCCTCCATGATCGCGCCCGCTGCCACCGGTTCGACGGCACTGGCCGCGTGCAGGTCGTCGAGGTTCGCCAGGCCCAGCTCACACGCCCGCTTCAGCGCCTGTTGCGAAGTGCGCGACAGGTCCATGGCCAGCAGCGCATGACGGTACTCGTGAGTGACCGGACCATTGACCCGCAGCACCGGCAGATGACTGCTGCGCACGACGCGTTCGAGCGTGGTGCCGACGAAAAAGTCGCGCAACGCCGACTTGCGATGCGCGCCCACCACCAGCAGATCGGCGCCCATGCCCTGGGCACTTTCGACGATCACCATGGCGGCCTCGCCGGTGCCGACGATCACTCGCGGCACACTGCCGCACTGCTCGCCTAGGCGCTCGGCCTGCGCCTGCAGCAGGGTTTCCGCCTGCTGCACCTGACGCTGCACGTGCGCAGCCGGTGCGTCGTCATCGATCACGTGCAGCAGGTACCACTCGCCGCCACCCTGGCGACGGATCAGTTGCACGGCGCGCTGCACCGCATGCGCTGAACGCTCGGACAGGTCGGTCGCTACCAGAATCTTGATCATCTCGTTTCCTCCATGTGTTCAAACACCGCGTTACATTCAAGCGTCTGCCGGCGCCGTACTCCTTGATGCAGGTCAGGCAAGACGCGGGAAAGCGGACTAGGGTGATCAGGACTGCTAAACGCGCCACACGCAAGGCAGCCTGGCCCACCGAAGGAGATGCACCCATGGGCAATTCCCCCTCTGAACATAGTGACCACGCCTGGCACGCTTTGACTGCACAACAAGCACTGGAGGCGCAGCACGGCAACGCCAGCGGCCTCAGCCAGGACGAAGCCGAACGACGCCTGCAACGCCACGGCGCCAACCGCCTGCCGCCGCCGCAACGCCGTGGGCCGCTGCTGCGCCTGCTCTACCAGTTTCACAACGTACTGCTCTATCTGATGCTGGTAGCCGCGCTGATCACCGCCCTGCTCGGCCATTGGGTCGACACCTCGGTGATTCTCGCCGCGGTGCTGATCAACGTGATCATCGGCTTCATTCAGGAAGGCAAGGCGGAGAATGCGCTGGACGCCATCCGCAACATGCTCTCGCCCCACGCCATGGTGCTGCGCGGCGGCGAACGCCACGAAATCGATGCCGAACGCCTGGTGCCCGGCGACGTGGTGCTGCTGGTATCCGGCGACAAGGTGCCGGCCGACCTGCGTCTGCTCAGCGTGAAGAACCTGCTGGTGGAAGAAGCCGCGCTGACCGGCGAATCGGTGCCGGTGGAAAAATCCGTGGCGCACTGCAACGTCGATGCTGCGCTCGGCGACCGGCGCTGCATGGCCTATTCCGGCACCCTGGTCAGCAGTGGCCAGGCCACTGGCGTGGTGGTGGCGACCGGCGCCGACACCGAACTGGGGCGCATCGGCGCCATGCTGCAGCAGGTGCAGGCGCTGTCCACGCCACTGCTGCGACAGATCGAACAATTCAGCCGCTGGCTGGCGGTGATCATCCTGATCCTGGCCTTCGCCACCTTCATCCTCGGCATTCTCTGGCACGGGCAAAGCCCCGGCGACATGTTCATGATGGTGGTGGCGCTCACCGCCTCGGCCATTCCCGAAGGCTTGCCGGCGATCATGACGGTGATCCTCGCCCTTGGCGTGCAGCGCATGGCTGGCCACAACGCCATCGTGCGCCGCCTGCCGGCGGTGGAAACCCTGGGTTCGGTGACGGTGATCTGCTCGGACAAGACCGGCACCCTGACCCGCAACGAGATGACCGTGCAGCGCGTGGTCAGCGCCAGCCGCATTGTCGATGTCTCGGGTGTCGGCTACGCCCCGGAAGGTGCCTTCCATCAGGACGGCGCCCTGCTCGAACCCGACGCCGAACTGCTGGAAATCGCCCGCGCCGCGCAACTGTGCAACGACGCCCGCCTGCAACAGGACGATGCCGGCCACTGGCTGCTGCATGGCGACCCGACCGAAGGCGCACTCCTCACCCTGGCACTGAAAAGTGGTCTCGATATCCAAACCCTGCAGGCGCAGTTACCACGCAGCGACGCCATTCCGTTCGAGTCAGAGCATCGCTTCATGGCCACCCTGCACCATGACCACACGGGCCATGGCCTGATCTACCTCAAGGGTGCTCCCGAGCGGGTGCTGGAAATGTGCACCAGCCAACGCAGTGCCGATGGCAGCAATGCCCCACTGGACACCGATTACTGGCGACGCCAGGCCACCGACCTGGCTGCCCGTGGCCTGCGCCTGCTGGCCCTGGCCAGCAAGGCGGCGCCGGCTGAGCAGCGCACGCTGAATTTCGCCGACGTAGAAGATGGCCTGACCCTGCTGGCCCTGATCGGCATCATCGATCCACCGCGCGCGGAAGCCATCGTCGCCGTCGCCGAATGCCAGCGCGCCGGCATCCGAGTCAAGATGATCACCGGTGATCACGCCGAAACCGCACGCGCCATCGGCGCGCAACTGGGCATCGGCGTCGGCCTGCCGGCAATGACCGGTGCCGAGCTGGAACTGCTCGATGACCGTCGCCTGCGCGAGGTGCTGCCCGGCGTGGAGGTATTCGCCCGCGCCAGTCCCGAGCACAAGCTGCGCCTGGTGCAGGCAATGCAGGACAGCGGCCAGGTGGTCGCCATGACCGGCGACGGCGTCAACGATGCCCCCGCGCTGAAGCGCGCCGACGTCGGTGTCGCCATGGGCCTGAAGGGTACCGAAGCGGCCAAGGAAGCCGCCGAAGTGGTGCTGGCCGACGACAACTTCGCCACCATCGCCGGTGCCGTACGCGAGGGTCGGGCGATCTACGACAACCTGAAGAAATTCATCCTTTTCGCCCTGCCCACCAACGGCGGCCAGGCGTTGATCGTGATCTTCGCCATCCTGTTCCAAGTGCTGCTGCCGCTGACCCCGGCGCAGGTGCTGTGGATCAACATGGTCACATCCAGCACGCTGGGCCTGGCGCTGGCTTTCGAGCCCAGCGAACGCGGGCTCATGAACCGCGCGCCGCGGGCGCCGAACGAGCCCCTGCTGTCTGGCTTTTTCGTCTGGCGCGTGGTGATGATCTCGGTGCTCATCGCCGGTGCCGGCATCGCCCTTTTCCTTTGGGAACTGCAGCTCGGCAACGACCTGAGCAGTGCAAGGACCGTGGCGGTCAACGCCGTGGTGATGTGCGAAATCTTCTATCTGCTCAACTGCCGCAGCCTGTTCGGCTCGGTGCTCAGCCGTGAGGCCCTGCTGGGTAATCGCGCGGTGCTGGTGACCATCGCCCTGTGCCTGGTGTTGCAGGCACTGTTCACCTACGCCCCGCCGCTGCAAAACCTGTTCAACTCGGTTGGCCTGAGCCTGGAACAATGGCTGCGCGTGCTGCTGGCGGGCCTGGTGCTATTTTCCCTGGCAGAGCTGGAGAAATGGCTGGTGCGGCGCTATCGCCTGCATCCGCAGGCGGTCTGAACGTCAGAGAAGCGCTGCGGTGATGTTGTCGCGGCTGAAGCCCCTCCCACGGAGCCAGACGCCCGCTTCTGTGGGAGGCGCTTCAGCGGCGAGCGGGGATGCCGCTCCCCCCCGGAATCCGGGCTAAGACTCGCTCCCGCCCAGCTCGGCCTCGGCAAAGGCCATCAGTTCGGGGTAGAAGTCGCGAAAGTCCTCGCTGAGCGGTTCATACAGGCGTTCCAGTTCGCTCAGGCTGCCATCGAGCAACTGCGGTTTGGACAGGCGCCGCTGCATGCCGGCGATCACCTGTTCCAGCACGGCGAACTCGCGGTAGCTGCCCAACCAGTCCTGCGCCGCCATACGCGGTGCCATCAGCGCCAGACGCCCCGGCAGTTCAGGCTCGGCAGCCAGTACCCGGTATACCCGACCGGTGAAGTGATCCAGCGGCTGCGTCGCATACATCGGCCAGTCACGAGCCAGGCAATGATCGAAGAACAGGTCCAGCAGCATGCCGGCCGTTCTTCGCCGCTCGACGGGAAAGCGCGCACGTGCGCGGGCTTGCAGTGGGTGGCTGTCGGTGAAGGCGTCGATACGCCGGTGCAGGCGAATGGCCGCCTCGATCTGCGCCGGCCAACGCCCGTTGAGCGGGCCTTTGACGAAATCGCCATAAAGGCTGCCGAGTAGCTGTGACGGCGCGTCACCGCCGAGATGCAGATGGGCGAGGTAGTTCATCCCCGGAGCTTAACGCCGTCGGCGGGACAATCGAAGCGGTTGATGGAGACTATCGGAACAAACGATCTGTATATCGCTCAGAGGCGATATAAGGTTCGCCACATGACGAAACGCAACGATCACACCATAGATATCGACGCCATCATCAAGGCCCTTGCCCACCCGGTACGCCGCGACATCCTCGACTGGCTGAAGGAGCCTGAGCGCCACTTCGCCGAACAGGATCATCCGCTGGAAATCGGCGTGTGCGCGGGCAAGATCTTCCTGCGCACCGGGCTTTCGCAATCCACCGTTTCCGCCCATCTGACCACCCTGCAGCGCGCCGGTCTGGTGACCAGTCGCAAAGTCGGTCAGTGGCACTTCTTCAAGCGTAACGACGAGCTGATCCAGGCCTTCGTCGAGCGCCTAGGCCAGCAACTCTGATTTGACCTCTTCCTTCGGAGAAATCACATGCCCACACTGTTCGACCCCATCCAGATCGGTGATCTGCAACTGAACAACCGCATCATCATGGCGCCGCTGACCCGCTGCCGCGCCGACGAAGGCCGCGTGCCCAACGCGCTGATGGCCGAGTACTACACCCAGCGCGCCTCGGCCGGCCTGATCATCAGCGAAGCCACCGCCGTCACGCCGATGGGCGTGGGCTACCCGGACACCCCCGGCATCTGGTCCGACGAGCAGGTGCGTGGCTGGAGCAACATCACCCAGGCGGTGCACGCCAACGGCGGCAAGATCGTCCTGCAACTGTGGCACGTCGGCCGCATTTCCGACCCGATCTACCTGAACGGCGAACTGCCGGTCGCTCCCAGCGCGATCCAGCCGGCCGGCCACGTCAGCCTGGTGCGCCCGATCAAGGACTACGTCACCCCGCGAGCACTGGAGACCGAAGAGATCGCCGATATCGTCGAGGCGTATCGCCAGGGCGCCGAGAATGCCATGGCGGCCGGTTTCGACGGTGTGGAAATCCACGGTGCCAACGGTTACCTGCTCGACCAGTTCCTGCAGAGCAGCACCAACCAGCGCACCGACCGCTACGGTGGCAGCGTCGAGAACCGCGCGCGCCTGCTGCTGGAAGTGACCGATGCTGCGATTTCCGTGTGGGGCGCCGGCCGCGTTGGCGTGCACCTGGCCCCGCGTGCCGACTCGCATGACATGGGCGACGCCAACCGCGCCGAAACCTTCGGCTACGTGGCCCGTGAGCTGGGCAAGCGCGGCATCGCCTTTATCTGTGCCCGCGAGAAAGCCGGTGACGACAGCCTGACACCGCAACTGAAGAAGGAATTCGGCGGCGTGTTCATCGCCAACGAGCGCTTCACCAAGGATCAGGCCAACGCCTGGCTGGCAGAAGGCAATGCCGATGCGGTGGCCTTCGGCGTCCCCTTCATTGCCAACCCGGATCTGCCGGAGCGCCTGGAGCAGGACGCGGCGCTCAACCAGCCGCATCCGGAAACCTTCTACGGCTCGGGCCCGGTCGGCTATATCGACTATCCGCGCCTGTAAGCCCGACTCAGGTGTAACAGCTTGTGTGGGAGCGGGCTTGTGGGAGCGGACTTGTCCGCGAACGTGGCCGGCGACTAAAAGCTCGCGGACAAGTCCGCTCCCACCGTAATGCTGTTCACATAAGGTTGCACACGTTTTGCTCCCCTCTCCCCAAAGGGGCGAGGGGACTGATGGTGTTTTACCGTTTCTTAAGTGAACAGCATTACGCTCCCACCGGTGTTTACATCACGACAGCGCAGCACCTGAACAGCGAGACATCCCCTACTCGCCTCATCAGCGCTGATTGAGCTGCTGCTGCAGATTCGCCACCTGGCTCTGCAGGGTGTTGATGTTGCGCGTCATCTGCGCGCGGAAGGCATCGAATTCGGCGACGTTGGGACCAGCGCTAGGAGCCGGGCGATTGTCCAGCTCACTGCGCAGCACCAGCAGATCCTGCTCCAGGCTGCGGATGGCCTGGGCCGGGTTGCCCTGCTTCTTCAGAGCATCGATATCGCCACCGAGCGCCTTGATTCGCGTATCGAGTTTGGCCAGTTCGGCCTGGGTCGCCTTGGCGTCACCCTGCGCAGCCTTCAGCGCCGTTTGCTCGCTGCTCAGTGCCTGCAGGCGCTTGTCAAAATCGGCGCTGGCACCAATGCCGCTCTTGAGCTCCGTGCCCAACTGATCGACACGATTGTCCAGCGCGGCCTGCGCCGTGGCGCTCTGCTGTTGCTGCTTGCCTAGCTCGGCCAGGCGCGTCTCCAACTGCTTGACCTGCAGCTTGAGCGCCTCGCTGCCACTGGTGACATTGGACTCGGTCGCTACCACCTTGCCGGAAATATCCTGAATGCGCCCGGCGGCCTCTTCGCTGATGCGCGCGAAGCTTTCCTGGGTCGCCACCAGGCGCTGCTCCATCAGGCCGATCTGTTGCAGGCTCCACCAGCCCAGGCCGGCCAGGGCGAAACTGAGCGCACCGACCAACGCCCACAACGGCCCGGTGCTGGCACCCTTGGCCACCGGCGCCTTGCTGCTGGTCACGCGGCTGCTGCGCGGGGCCGGCTCTTCACGCGGCTCGGCGAAATCCTCGCGGCGCTCCGGGGTCAGGCTGGGCAGGTTGTCGAGCTCGTCGTTGGCGTCATTACGCATGTTCGGACCTATGGTTGGAACCAGGAAACGGAAATGCCGCGCAGTATACCGATTCGCCACTATGCCATCAGCGTCGCGCCAAGCAGGTGCGCGGCGCACCGACGAAGGGCGCGACAGGGCCATCGACTCGCCCACAGCACGGCAGTTCCGCAAAATTTGAACTGGTACGCACTTTGCTTTTGATCCTTTCGTGAGCGCAGCGATAGCGCACCGCCCACGAGCCAGCAGGCGGCCCGAAAGTTCTGCAATGCAATCAGCACGAGCATACGTGTTACAGCCGCCGGGAAGCGGCTGGCCAGGTCACGGCGAGCGAGGACGGCTGCAACCCGTGCCCCTTCAACCAACCGGGGGAAGTCGCAATGGAACTGAATAAAGAAGTACTGGACTGCATGAAAGCGCTGCGTCGTCGCCTACGCGAAGAGCAGGCAGTGGACATTCGCCTGAGCCAGCCCAACGCCATCGGTGCCATGCTCGATGGCAGTCTGAAGTCCGATGACGAAGAAACCCGTAGCCTGGGCAGGCGCCTGGCCGAGCTGTCCGATCAACCCCAACGCGTCGCGACGCCCGAGGCTGCAGTGGAACTGCCAGTCGGCAGCGCCACCGGCTCGGTGCGTATCTATCGCGGCCAGCGCGTCTACGCCTGAGGTCCCATCTGCGCCTGCCACCAGGTGCAGAATTCATCCAGTGCATCCCACAGGCTGGCCCTGGGCTCGTAGCCAAGGTACTCGCGAGCGCGGTCGATGTTCAGGGAGAAATCCCTGGCCATCACCGCCACGCCGAGGCGAAACAGACTCGGTTCGGGTCGCCCGGGCAACAGACGACACACGCCCTCATTGAGCGTCGCCGCAGCATAGGCCAGCGGCAAGGGCACATGCCGGGTCACCGGCGGCAGTTCCAGGCGGCGCAGCACGTAGTTGACCACATCCCACAACGGCACTGGCGCGCCATTGCTGATGTTGTACACCTGGCCGAGCGCCGCGCCGCCCACCTGTAACGAACTGAGCAAAGCGTCGTTGAGATTGTGCACGCTGGTGAAGTCGACCTTGTTCAGGCCGTTGCCGATGATCACTAGACGGCCCTTGCGCTGCATGCCGATCAAGCGCGGGAAGATGCTGGTGTCGCCCGCGCCGGTGACGAAACGCGGACGCAGGGCGATCACCTCCAGACCGAACTCCTGCGCGGCGAACACCTGCTGTTCGGCCAGATACTTGGTTTTGCCGTAGTGATCGGAGAAACGCTTGGGCACCTGCTCCTCGCGGATATCGACATGGGATTTGCCATCGAAGTAGATCGAGGGTGACGAAAGGTGCACCAGGCGCCGCACCTTCTGCTTGAGGCAGGCGTCGACGATGTTTTCGGTGACCGTCACATTGGCCTGATGGAAATGCCCGTAGTCGCCCCACACGCCAACAGCGCCGGCGCAGTGCACCACGGCCTCGACATCCTGGCACAGCGCCTGGGCCAGTTCGGCATCGCCAAGATCGCCCTGGACGAACTCGGCGCCGCGTTTGATCAGGTGTTGCACACCCTCGGCGCGTCGACCGTTGACCCGCACCGCCAGGCCCTGTTCGAGGGCGAAACGTGCGAAGCGCCCACCGATGAAACCACTCGCGCCGGTGACCAGAATCTTCATCGCATCCCCTTAACATCGATTCTTGTAATGGCCGCACTCTAGCAGCGCTCAGTGCGACCTGCGCTGTCGGCGGCGGCCACAACGACGACCCTGCAGGCCGCCTAGGCGTGCGGCGATACCAGCACCGAAGCCGAGTGGCGACGCAGCCGTTCGGTCAACTCGCCGAGCAGTTCACCGCCGTTGCGCCAGTGGTGCCAGTACAGCGGCACATCGATGAAGCGCTCCGGCACCAGATCCACCAGCCTGCCGCCGGCCAGCGCCTCACGCACCTGCAACTCCGGCACCAGGCCCCAGCCCAGGCCGCCTTCGGTCAGCCGTACAAAGCCTTCCGATGAGGGGCATAAGTGATAGGCAAAGGCTCCGGTCACCCCCAGCCCCGCGAGGTAGCGGTGCTGCAGTTGATCATCTGGGCCGTAAACGATGGCCGGCGCCCGCGCCAGCGCCTCGGCCGTGACGCCAGCGGGAAAGTGTCGGGCGATGAAGGCCGGGCTGGCCAGCGCGCGATAACGCATCGCCCCCAGCGCCAGGCTGCGCGCGCCCGCCACCGGACGCTCGGCAGCACACACGCAGCCTGCCACTTCACCCGCGCGCATTCGTTTGAGACCGACTTCCTGATCTTCCACCACCAGCTCCATCAACACCTGCTGGGCGGCGCAGAACCCGGCCGTGGCGGCCGCCCACCAGGTGGCCAGACTATCGGCGTTGATGGCGATACGCAGACGTTCGGGCAAGGCCTGTTCGTCCAGCCCCGGCACTTGCCTCTGTAGATCGCGTTCGAGCAGGCGCACCTGCTGCACATGGTTGAGCAGACGTCGACCGATCTCGGTGGGTGCCGGCGGCGTGGCGCGCACCAGCACCGGCTGGCCGACCCGCGCCTCGAGCAACTTGATGCGCTGCGAAACCGCCGACTGCGACAGGCCCAGCACCTGCGCCGCACGTTCGAAGCCGGCCTGCTCCACCACCGCCGCCAGGGCAGCCAGGAGTTTGTAATCGAACAATCGATTTTCCTAATGAGCGATCAGCAATATTGCTTTCTCTTATACATCCAGTCGCCGCAGACTCGCCAGCATTCACCCACGATCAGGAGCTTGCCATGTCTGGCGAAACCGACCTTGCGCGCCTGCTGCAAAGCATGACGCCGCAGCTCAACCCCGGTCAGTACGTGTTCTGCTGCGTCGCAGCCGAGCATGACTGCAGCGGCCTGCAGCCCATCGCCAGCCTGCGCGAAACCGAAGGCCTTAGCCTGGTGCTGCCGCGCGAAGTCGCCGACGCGCACAACCTGAGCTACGACTATGTCGCAGCCTGGATCACCCTTGAGGTGCATTCGTCGCTGGCCGCTGTCGGCTTGACCGCTTCCTTCTCCACCGCTCTGGCGCAGGCAGGGATCAGTTGCAACGTGGTCGCCGGCTTTCACCACGACCATCTCTTCGTGCCCATCGAGCGCGCCGAAAAGGCGCTGTCTACCCTGCGCGCCCTGTCAGCGGCGTCCCTGCCGGAGCCAGCCTGATGTGGCAGAGCTACGGTAACGGCCTGTTGGTGGCCATCGGTCTGATCATGGCCATCGGCGCCCAGAATGCTTTCGTTCTGGCGCAGAGCCTGCGCCGCGAACATCATCTGCCGGTGGCGGCGCTGTGCATCGTCTGTGACGCGGTGCTGGTGGCGGCGGGCGTGTTCGGCCTCGCCACCTTGCTTGCGCAAAGCCCGACGCTGCTGGCCGTCGCCCGTTGGGGCGGCGCCGCGTTTCTGCTCTGGTACGGCAGCCAGGCGCTGCTGCGCGCCGCCCGCCCACAATCACTGCAGGCGGCTGGCAACGAACCGCGTTCGCTTCGAGCGGTGATGCTCGCAGCGCTGGCGGTCACCCTGCTCAACCCGCACGTCTATCTCGATACCGTGCTGCTGATCGGTTCGCTCGGCGCCCAGCAGCCCGAACCCGGTGCCTATGCGGCGGGGGCTGCCAGCGCCTCCTTGCTCTGGTTCAGCGCCCTGGCACTTGGCGCGGCCTGGCTTGCGCCCTGGCTGGCCAGGCCGCTGACCTGGCGCCTGATCGACCTGGGCGTGGCGGCGATGATGTTCGCTGTGGCGGCCCAGTTGATAGTCGGAACAATCTGAAAGGCCCGCCGCCGATCAGGACGTGTCGCAACCGCTGCCCTGACGATGGTCTATCCTCAAATACCGAGGCCATTGCGGCGGGTTGCACCTTTTACCTTATCAAGCCGATCAGAGTGGTTCCGGGCAGCGAGCGACGTCCGTCGGCTCGTTGAAAATAATGGTTGCACCTGGTTGCACCCGCTTTTTTACGGGTTTAATCTCGCGCAGATTTTTTGCCGTGAATAACCCGAACAAGTAGGACTTCCCCCATGGCTACCACGACCCTTGGCGTAAAACTCGACGATGCCACCCGCGAGCGCTTGAAGACCGCTGCGGCAAAGATCGACCGCACCCCGCACTGGATGATCAAGCAGGCGATCTTCAATTATCTGGAGCAAGTCGAGAGTGGCCTGACGCCCGCCGAGCATGCCGGCCTGGCCGCTGCCGCCGGTGAAGAGGCGCTGGAGTCGCTGACCGAACAGGGCCTGCAGGTATTCCTCGATTTTGCCGAGAGCATCCTGCCGCAGTCGGTGCTGCGCGCCGCCATCACCAGCGCCTACCGCCGTCCGGAAACCGAAGTGGTGCCGATGCTGCTGGAGCAGGCGCGCCTGAACCCGCAGCAGGCCGAGGCCTCGCAGAAACTGGCTCTCGGCATCGCCGAGAAGCTGCGCAACCAGAAGAATGCCAGCGGCCGCCAGGGCCTGGTGCAAGGCCTGCTGCAGGAATTCTCGCTGTCCTCGCAGGAAGGCGTGGCGCTGATGTGCCTGGCCGAAGCCCTGCTGCGCATCCCCGACAAGGCCACCCGTGACGCGCTGATCCGCGACAAGATCGCCAACGGCAACTGGAGCCAGCACCTCGGCCAGAGCCCGTCGATGTTCGTCAACGCGGCGAGCTGGGGCCTGCTGATCACCGGCAAGCTGGTGTCCACCCACAACGAGGCAGGCATGACCTCGGCGCTCAACCGCATCATCGGCAAGAGTGGCGAGCCGGTGATCCGCAAGGGCGTGGACATGGCCATGCGCCTGATGGGCGAGCAGTTCGTTACCGGCGAAACCATCGCCGAGGCCCTGGCCAACGCCGCCAACCTGGAAGCCAAGGGCTTCCGCTATTCCTACGACATGCTCGGTGAAGCCGCGCTGACCGAAGAAGACGCCAAGCGCTACCTGGCCTCCTACGAGCAGGCCATCCACGCCATTGGTAAGGCCTCCCATGGCCGCGGCATCTACGAAGGTCCGGGCATATCGATCAAGCTCTCCGCCCTGCACCCACGCTATAGCCGCGCCCAGTACGAGCGCGTGATGGACGAGCTGTACCCGACCTTGCTGGGCCTGACCCAACTGGCCAAGCAGTACGACATCGGCATCAACATCGACGCCGAGGAAGCCGACCGCCTGGAGCTGTCGCTGGATCTGCTCGAGCGCCTGTGCTTCGAGCCGAGCCTGGCCGGCTGGAACGGCATCGGCTTCGTCATCCAGGCCTACCAGAAGCGCTGCCCGTACGTGATCGACTACGTCATCGACCTGGCCAAGCGCAGCCGTCATCGCCTGATGATCCGTCTGGTCAAGGGCGCCTACTGGGACAGCGAGATCAAGCTGGCCCAAGTCAATGGCCTGGAAGGCTACCCGGTATACACGCGCAAGCCTTACACCGACCTGTCCTATATCGCCTGCGCGCGCAAGCTCTTGGCCGCGCCGGAAGCCATCTACCCGCAGTTCGCCACGCACAACGCCCACTCGCTGTCGGCCATCTATCACCTGGCCGGGCAGAACTACTACCCGGGCCAGTACGAGTTCCAGTGCCTGCACGGCATGGGCGAGCCGCTGTACGAGCAGGTGGTGGGCAAGATCAAGGATGGCAAGCTCAACCGTCCGTGCCGCATCTACGCGCCGGTGGGCAGCCACGAAACCCTGCTGGCCTACCTGGTTCGCCGCCTGCTGGAAAACGGCGCCAACACCAGCTTCGTCAACCGCATCGCCGACCACAGCATCTCGCTCAAGGATCTGGTCCTCGACCCAGTGCAGCAGGTCGAGCAGATGGCCGCGCAGGAAGGCACCGTCGGCCTGCCGCATCCGCGCATCGCGCTGCCGCGTGACCTGTACGGTAGCGAGCGGGTCAACTCCGCCGGCCTCGACCTGGCCAACGAACACCGCCTCGGCTCGCTGTCCTCGGCGCTGCTGTCGACCGTCAACCACAGCTACCTGGCCGAACCGATGCTTGGCTGCGAAAGCGCCAACCCGGGCGAGCCGGAGCCGGTGCGCAACCCGGCCGATCACCGCGACCTGGTCGGCCACGTGCGCGAAGCCAGCGTCAAGGATGTCGACAGCGCCATCCTCTGCGCCCTGGCCAGCGGGCAGATCTGGCAGTCCACCCTGCCGACCGAGCGTGCCGCCGTGCTGGAACGCGCCGCCGACCTGATGGAAGCCGAGCTGCAACAACTGATGGGCCTGCTGGTGCGCGAGTCCGGCAAGAGCTTCGCCAATGCCATCGCCGAAGTACGCGAGGCAGTGGACTTCCTCCGTTACTACGCAATCCAGGCGCGCAGCTTCGGCAATGACAGCCACCGCCCGCTTGGCCCGGTGGTGTGCATCAGCCCGTGGAACTTCCCATTGGCGATCTTCACCGGCCAGGTCTGTGCCGCGCTGGCCGCCGGCAACACCGTGCTGGCCAAGCCGGCCGAGCAGACCCCACTGATCGCCGCCCAGGCCGTGCGCATTCTGCTCGAAGCGGGCGTACCGGCCGGCGCCGTGCAGCTGCTGCCGGGCCGTGGCGAAACCGTCGGCGCACGTCTGGTAGGTGACGAGCGCGTGCGTGGCGTGATGTTCACCGGCTCCACCGAAGTGGCCGGCCTCCTTCAACGCAACATCGCCGGGCGCCTCGACGCGCAAGGCCGTACCATCCCGCTGATCGCCGAAACTGGTGGCCTCAACGCCATGATCGTCGACTCCTCGGCGCTGACCGAGCAGGTGGTGATGGACGTGGTCTCCTCCGCATTCGACAGCGCCGGCCAGCGTTGCTCGGCCCTGCGCGTGCTGTGCGTGCAGGACGACGTGGCCGACCGCGTGCTGACCATGCTCAAGGGCGCGATGGCCGAATACACCCTCGGCAACCCCGAGCGCCTGAACACCGACATCGGCCCGGTGATCGACGCCGAAGCCAAGGCCGGCATCGAAACCCATATCGCCAAGCTGCGCGAAAAAGGCCGCAAGGTCACTCAGCTGGCGCGCGTCAACGGTGACGAGATCAAGCGCGGCACCTTCGTCGTGCCGACCCTGATCGAGCTGGACAGCTTCGACGAGATGAAGCGCGAGATCTTCGGCCCGGTGCTGCACGTGGTGCGTTACCAGCGCGCGGATCTGGGCAAGCTGCTGCAGCAGATCAACGACAGCGGCTACGGCCTGACCCTCGGCGTGCACACCCGCATCGACGAGACCATCGCCCAGGTGGTCGGCACCGCCAAGGTCGGCAACCTGTATGTGAACCGCAACATGGTCGGCGCCGTGGTCGGCGTGCAGCCGTTCGGTGGTGAAGGCCTGTCCGGCACCGGTCCGAAAGCCGGTGGCCCGCTGTACCTGTACCGCCTGCTGTCGACCCGCCCGCAGGAGGCCGTTGCCAGCTACCTGCAACAGGCCGAGGTGCAGGCGCTACCGGCACCGACCGAGCTGGACAAGGTACGCGCCGCCTTCGCCGAGTGGGCGGGCAAGCAGGAGCCGGCCATCGCCGCGCTGTTCGAGCAGTACCGCGCGCTGTCGCAAAGCTACAGCAGCCACAGCCTCACCGGCCCGACCGGCGAGCGCAACAGCTACACCCTGCTGCCGCGCGAGCACGTGCTGAACCTGGCCGACGAGCGCAGCGACCTGCTGGCCCAGCTGGCTGCCACTCTGGCGGTAGGCAGCCAGGCGATCTGGCTGGACAGCCAGCGCGCGCTGCATGCCGAGCTGCCGAAGGAGGTGCAGAAGCACATCCAGTTGGTAGCCGATTGGAATAGCGTCGACGTGGAGCTGGACGCCATCCTGCACCACGGCGACTCCGACCAGCTGCGCGCAGTCAGCGAGCAGGCGGCGCAGCGCAAGGGCGCCATCGTCGGCGTGCATGGCCTGAACAAGGGCGAGACCGACATCGCCCTGGAACGCCTGCTGGTGGAGCACGCCCTGAGCGTCAACACCGCTGCGGCCGGCGGCAACGCCAGCCTGATGACCATCGGTTAAGCGCCGACGTCATCGACAAGTCATGCCGTGGAAAGCTGGCTGAAAGCTTTCCACGGCATGCTGTACCCACACGGCGCAACTGCCTGCAGGGGCTACCCGCCTGGCGCCGTGTCATCTCCTCCTGACCTTCGGGTTTGCGCCAGCCTACCCGGCCGGCGCTTCGAGCGGGGCCAAACGCCCCGCCGATTTCCCCTTCGCCTCACCCCATCTCAAACTGCCATCATTGCGTAACGAAAAGTTCGGACTATCGTGTCATCACTGGCGCCTCAGCGTGCCGGTCGGAGCAGTATTCCTGACCCGTTCAGGTGCTCGGCAACGCTTGTTTACATGGATGTGCGTTGACGAACCCTGACTATTGATTCAAGTCAGGATGCAGTGCTCGCCAAACGCGCTCAATGCCTATGTCCCCTTGTGACACGGAGGTAATTGAGATGTCTGACTCGACACAAAAACTCCGCCTCGGCGCATTGATTGCGCTGGTCGTCGGCTCCATGGTCGGCGGCGGTATCTTTTCCCTTCCACAAAACATCGCGGCCAGCGCCAGCGCGGGCGCCACGCTGATCGGCTGGTTGATCACCGGGGTCGGCATGCTGACCCTGGCGTTCGTGTTCCAGACCCTGGCCAACCGCAAGCCCGAACTCGACGGCGGGGTGTACGCCTACGCCAAGGCCGGTTTCGGCGACTACATGGGCTTCTCCTCGGCCTGGGGCTACTGGATCAGCGCATGGATCGGCAACGTCAGCTACATGGTGCTGCTGTTCTCCACCCTGGGTTACTTCTTCCCGGTATTCGGCGAGGGCAACACCCTGCCGGCGGTGATCTGCGCCTCGGTGCTGCTGTGGTTGCTGCACTTCCTGGTGCTGCGCGGGATCCGGGAAGCGGCCTTCATCAACACCGTCACCACCATCGCCAAGATGCTGCCGCTGGCGCTGTTCATCGTCATCGCCGCGATCGCCTTCAAGCTCGACGTGTTCACCGCGGATTTCTGGGGCCGGGGTAACCCGGAGCTGGGCAGCGTGATGGATCAGGTGCGCAACATGATGCTGGTCACCGTCTGGGTGTTCATCGGCATCGAGGGCGCGAGCATCTTCTCGGCCCGCGCCGAGAAGCGCAGCGATGTCGGCAAGGCCACGGTGATCGGTTTCGTCGGCGTGCTTTTGCTGCTGGTACTGGTCAACATCCTGTCGCAAGGCATCATGGCTCAGGCCGAACTGGCCGGGTTGAAGAACCCGTCCATGGCCGGGGTGCTTGAACAGGTGGTCGGCCCCTGGGGCGCGCAGCTGATCGCCATTGGTCTGATCGTCTCGCTGGCCGGTGCCCTGCTGTCCTGGACCCTGTTGTGCGCCGAGATCCTCTTCGCCAGCGCCCGCGACCACACCATGCCGGCCTTCCTGCGCAAGGAGAACGCCAATCAGGTTCCGGCCAATGCGCTGTGGCTGTCCAACGGGCTGATCCAGCTGTTCCTGATCATCACCCTGTTCAACGCCTCCACCTACCTCAGCCTGCTGTACCTGGCCACCTCGATGATCCTGGTGCCGTACTTCTGGTCCAGCGCCTATGCGGTGCTGCTCGCGGTGCGCGGCGAGACCTACGAGAACGCCTCCGGCGAGCGCAACAAGGATCTGCTGATCGCCGGTATCTCGACCCTGTACGCGGTGTGGCTGGTGTACGCCGCCGGCATTCAGTACCTGCTGCTCTCGGCACTGCTCTACGCACCTGGCGCAATCCTCTTCGCCAAGGCCAAGCGCGAAATGGGCCAAGCCATTTTCACCAGCATCGAGAAACTGATTTTCATCGTCGTACTGATCGGCGCCGCCATCGCCGCCTACGGGCTGTATGACGGCTTCCTGAGTTTGTAACACCGCTGGCCGCGAGCGGCCCGCACCGGGCCGCCGGCAAGCCTGAAAACTCGCTCTACGAGAAGGAGTTCGACATGTCCAAGAAGCCCCTCGGCGTTCATTCCGAAGCCGGCAAACTGCACAAGGTGATGGTCTGCTCTCCGGGCCTCGCCCACCTGCGCCTGACACCCGCCAACTGCGACGAACTGCTGTTCGACGACGTGATCTGGGTATCGCAGGCCAAGCGTGACCATTTCGACTTCATGACCAAGATGCGCGAGCGCGGCATCGAGGTCGTGGAGATGCACAACCTGCTGGAAGAGACCATCAGCGATCCCGCCGCGCTGAAGTGGATCCTCGACCGCAAGATCACCCCCAACAGCGTCGGCCTCGGCCTGCAGAACGAAGTGCGTTCCTTCATCGAGGGCCTGGAGCCACGGCGCATCGCCGAATTCCTCATCGGCGGCGTTTCCGGGGCCGATCTGGTCAAGCACAAGGATTCCGAGGCGGCGAAGATGTTCAACGCCTACCTGGGCGAATCCAGCTTCATCTTCCCGCCGCTGCCCAACACCCAGTTCACTCGCGACACCACCTGCTGGATCTATGGGGGCGTCACCCTCAATCCGATGTACTGGCCGGCACGCCGTCAGGAAACCCTGCTCGCCAGCGCCATCTATACCTTCCACCCGGACTTCGCCAACGAATCCTTCGAGATCTGGTACGGCGATCCGGACAAGGATCACGGCTCGGCCACCCTGGAAGGCGGCGACGTGATGCCCATCGGTAACGGCACCGTTCTGATCGGCATGGGTGAGCGCAGCTCGCACCAAGCCATCGGCCAGGTGGCGCGCGCGTTGTTCGCCAAAGGCGCGGCAGACAAGGTCATCGTCGCCGGCCTGGGCCGCTCCCGTGCGGCCATGCACCTGGACACCGTATTCAGCTTCTGCGACCGCGACCTGGTGACCATCTTCCCGGAAGTGGCCAACGGCATCGTGCCCTTCACCCTGCGCCCGGACGAAAGCCGCCCCGGCGGCATTGATGTGCGCCGCGAGGACAAGTCCTTCGTCGAGGTCGTCGCCGCGTCCCTCAACCTGCCGAAGCTGCGCGTGGTGGAAACCGGCGGCGATGCCTACGAGGCTGAGCGCGAGCAATGGGACGACGGCAACAACGTGGTCTGCCTGGAGCCGGGCGTGGTGGTCGGCTATGACCGCAACACCTACACCAACACCCTGCTGCGCAAGGCCGGCGTCGAGGTCATCACCATCAGCGCCAGCGAACTGGGGCGCGGCCGTGGCGGTGGCCACTGCATGACCTGCCCGATCATCCGCGACGCCATCGACTACTGATCCAGCCACCCCCGGCGGGCATCCACCGCCGGGGGCGTTTCAACTACCCACGAGGAGAGAATCATGGCTTTCAATATGCGCAATCGTAATCTGCTCAGCCTGATGCATCACAGCACCCGCGAGCTGCGTTATCTGCTCGACCTGTCGCGCGACCTCAAACGCGCCAAGTACACCGGCACCGAGCAACAGCACCTCAAGCGCAAGAACATCGCGCTCATCTTCGAGAAGACTTCGACCCGCACCCGCTGCGCCTTCGAGGTGGCGGCCTACGACCAGGGCGCCAACGTCACCTACATCGACCCCAACTCGTCGCAGATCGGCCACAAGGAATCGATGAAGGACACCGCCCGCGTGCTCGGCCGCATGTACGACGCCATCGAATACCGCGGCTTCAAGCAGGAGATCGTCGAAGAACTGGCCACCTACGCCGGCGTGCCGGTGTTCAACGGCCTGACCGACGAATATCACCCGACCCAGATGCTCGCCGACGTACTGACCATGCGCGAGCACGCCGACAAGCCGCTGCACGACATCGCCTACGCCTACCTCGGTGATGCACGCAACAACATGGGCAACTCGCTGCTGCTGATCGGCGCCAAGCTCGGCATGGACGTACGCATCGCCGCCCCCAAGGCACTCTGGCCAAGTGACGAGCACGTTGCTGCCTGCAAGAAATTCGCCGAAGAAAGCGGCGCACGCATCCTGCTCACCGAAGACCCGAAGGAGGCGGTCAAGGGCGTGGACTTCGTCCACACCGACGTCTGGGTTTCCATGGGTGAGCCGGTCGATGCCTGGGGCGAGCGCATCCAGGAGTTGCTGCCCTATCAGGTCAACGCCGAAATCATGAAGGCCGCTGGTAATCCGCGGGTGAAGTTCATGCACTGCCTGCCGGCCTTCCACAACAGCGAGACCAAGGTCGGCAAGCAGATCGCCGAACAGTATCCGAACCTGAAGAACGGCATCGAGGTGACTGAAGAGGTGTTCGAATCGCCCTGGAACATCGCCTTCGAGCAGGCGGAAAACCGCATGCACACGATCAAGGCGATATTGGTTTCGACCTTGGCTGACATCTGACGCTGCACGCTTGCCTCCCCTCTCCCGCTTGCGGGGCGTAAGCGGAAATAGCGAAGCACTGCTTCGCCCGCTGAAGCGCCCTGAGCTCTGCGAAGGGCTGGGGCGCAGGGCGGGGGCCGGGGGAGAGAGTCTGTCCGGCAAAGCAGTCATGTAGCCCGGATGAAATCCGGGAATGGTCTGTTCCACTGCCCCGGATTGCATCCGGCTACGAACACGAACAAGGAGAACACCATGCGACTCGTCATCGCCCTGGGCGGCAACGCCCTGCTTCGCCGCGGCGAAGCCATGACTGCGGAAAACCAGCGCGAAAACGTGCGTATCGCCTGCCGGCAAATCGCCAAGGTAGCGCCCGGCAACGAGCTGGTGATCGCCCACGGCAACGGCCCGCAGGTCGGCCTGCTGGCCCTGCAGGGCAACGCCTATGATGCGGCCAACCCCTACCCGCTGGACGTACTGGGTGCCGAAACCGAAGGCATGATCGGCTACATGATCGAACAGGAGCTGGGCAACCTGCTGCCGTTCGAAGTGCCCTTCGCCACCATCCTCACCCAGGTCGAAGTGGACGGCGCCGACCCCGCGTTTCAGAAACCTACCAAACCCATCGGCCCGGTTTACCCCCAGGCAGAGGCCGAACGCCTGGCTGCCGAGAAAGGCTGGAGCATTGCCCCGGACGGCGACAAGTTTCGCCGTGTGGTGGCCAGCCCAAGACCACAACGAATCTTCGAAATCCGCCCGATCAAATGGCTGTTGGAAAAGGGCAGCGTGGTGATCTGCGCCGGTGGTGGCGGCATTCCCACCATGTACGACGGCAAGCAGCTACGCGGCGTCGAGGCAGTGATCGACAAGGACCTGTGCTCGGCACTGCTGGCCGAACAACTGAATGCCGATTTGCTGGTGATCGCCACCGATGTCGACGCGGCCTACGTCGAGTGGGGCAAACCCGGACAGAAATCCATCGCCGCCGCCCACCCCGACGAAATGGAAAAACTCGGCTTTGCCGCCGGCTCGATGGGGCCCAAGGTGCAGGCCGCCTGCGAGTTCGCGCGCAACACCGGCAAAACCGCCGTGATCGGCTCGCTGGAAAACATCGAGGCCATCGTTCAGGGCAGCTCCGGCACTCGCATCGGTCTGGACACCGAAGGCATCGATTACCGCTGATCCGTGACGAGGCCTCGGCCTCGCCGCGTTCTCGCAGGAGCACAGAAATGTTCACCCCCGGCCATCTGCACCGTGACAACCTCGACCGCCCGGAAGGCCTGCGCCTGGCGCCGCCCTTCTCGGTGGATTTCTACTACGAAGTACGCAACGACACGCAGCAGGGGCCGATGCTGCATATGCGCATGGTTGGCGAGGTGGATGGCCGGCACTTCGAGGAG
This sequence comes from Ectopseudomonas mendocina, assembly GCF_016008875.1. Lineage (GTDB taxonomy): Bacteria > Pseudomonadota > Gammaproteobacteria > Pseudomonadales > Pseudomonadaceae > Aquipseudomonas. The sequence goes on along the minus strand of NZ_JADTQG010000001.1, from coordinate 59,488 downwards.
GCCTTCGAACTGCACCGCGACGTGGCCTTCAATTTCGCCAGCGTCGCCACCCGCATCGCCGCCCGCCATGGCCTGCCGCCCAACTGCAGCCCGGTCATGCGTGGCCGCGACGAGTACGACAAGGTATTCGCCGATATCCGCAACAAGCTGCACATCAAGCCAGGTGAACCGGTGAATCTCGAGCACGTGCCCTGATAAAGCCCGGATGCAATCTGGGCGCGCTCGGCGCATTTACCGGATCGCATCCGGGCTACGAGCCCTGGCGCGTGCCAAGGTGCAACCCGAAGAGACCGGCGGGCAAGGGCTAAACGCTCACTAAGCCTGCATCGTCCAGCCATGCACGCCCATCGCCGCCTGGCGCCCGGCCTCGGAGCGGGTCGGGTGCGGGTGGCAGGTCAGCGCGATGTCCTCGGCCGAGGCGGAGAATTCCATGGCCACGCAGTACTCGCCGATCAGCTCACCCACGCTCGGGCCGATCATGTGCACACCGAGAATCTGATCGGTGTTGGCATCGGCGAGGATCTTCACGAAACCTTCGGTCTCGTGGTTGATCTTCGCCCGGCTGTTGGCGCTGAAGGGAAACTTGCCGACCTTGTAGGCACGCCCCTCGGCCTTCAGTTCCTCCTCGCCCTTGCCGACGCTGGCCACCTCTGGGCGGGTGTAGATCACGCCGGGAATCACCCCGTAGTTGACCTCCGCCGCGTGCCCGGCGATGCGCTCGATACAGGCCACCGCCTCGTCCTCGGCCTTGTGCGCGAGCATCGGTCCGGAGGTGACATCACCGATCACCCACACACCGGGCACGCCGCTCTGATGTTTTTCGTTGCCCAGCATGCCGCGCTTGTCGGTATTCAGGCCGACACTCTCCAGCCCCAGCCCCGTGGTGTAGGGGCGTCGGCCGATGGCCACCAGCACGTAATCGGCTTCCAGGGTCTCGCTCGGACCGCCAGCGGCCGGCTCAAGCGTCAGGGTCACGCCGGACTGGCTCGTCTTCGCGCCCGTGACCTTGGTGCCCAACTTGAAGCCCATGCCCTGCTTGCCCAGGGTGCGCTGCAGGGTCTTGGCGGTTTCGCCATCCAGGCCGGGACAGATGCGCTCCAGGTACTCCACCACGGTGACCTGGCTGCCCAGGCGGCGCCAGACAGAACCCAGCTCCAGGCCAATCACCCCGGCACCGATTACTACCAGATGCTTGGGCACCTCGGGCAGCGACAGAGCGCCGGTGGAGTCGAGGATACGCGCATTGTCGATGCTGACCCCGGGCAGCGGCGTCGGTTCGGAGCCAGTGGCGATGACGATGTTCTTCGTCTCCAGCAGGCGCTCGCCGCCCTCGTGCAATTTGACCTGCACCCGCCCTGGGCCGTCGATACGCCCCCAGCCCTTGATCCATTCCACCTTGTTCTTGCGAAACAGGAATTCCACGCCCTTGGTCAGCGCTTCGACGCTGTCCGCCTTCTGCTTCATCATCTGCGCCAGGTTGAGTGTCGGCGTGACTTCCACACCCAATGCACTCAGCTCGCCACCGGCCGCCGCCTCGTAGAGTTCGGAGGCATGCAGCAGCGCCTTGGAGGGCATACAACCGACGTTCAGGCAGGTGCCGCCGAGGGTCTCGCGCCCTTCCACGCAGGCCACCTTCAGGCCCAACTGGCCGGCGCGAATGGCGGCGTTGTAGCCGCCGGGGCCGGCGCCGATGATGACCACGTCATAGCTGCTCATTGCTTTGTCCTCGATCAGGGAAGTTTGCCGGCCACCGCGGCCGTAACGGCCGGGCGGGTACGCAGAAGGTGGAAGAACAGAAACGCCAGCACGGCGAACAGCGCGTTCAAGGCAACCATAGGCCAGGCCGAGCCATCCTGCAGGGCGCCGAGCAGCAATCCCGCCAGGGTGGCGCCGGCCATCTGCGAGAAGCCCATCAACCCTGCTGCCAATCCGGCGCGCTGCGGATTGGGAAGCACCGCGCCGGCCACAGCGGCGGGCAGCAGCATGCCGCCGCCCAGCGTCACCAGCACCTGCGGCAGCGACAGCCCCAATAGCGACAGGCCGAACAGCAGATAGACTGCCAGGGTCAGCAGCGACCCGAGTAGCACCAGCGCCACGCCGATCCCGACGACCCGCTGTGGCCCCAGTCGCTGCACGTTGCGCAGGGTGAACAGCGCACCGCCGAGCAGGCCGGAAACCATCAGGGCAAAGGTCAACCCGTACTGCGCGGCGCTCAGCCCCAGCAAACCGATGTATATCGACGACGAGCCGGCCACCACGACGAACATCGCGCCGTAGGTACAGGCGATGGTCAGCGCCAGTGATCGGCAACTGGGCAGTACCTGCAGATAGTTGGCCAGCAGCCCCTTGAAACGACCAGCCTGCGGGTCACGCTGCAGATGCGTCTCGCGGTAGCCGCCAAGTACGGACAGCAGCGCCAGGCTGCCAAGCACCAGGGTGGCCAGCAGTGGCGCGCGCCAGCCTCCATACTGGGTCAGCAAACCGCCGACCACCGGCGACAGCACGATCGCCGCAAACATACCCAGCACCGTCAGCGCCAGGGCCGGCCCCGCCTGCTCCTGCCACACATCGCGGACGATGGCGCGCGCCAGTACCAGCGCAGCGCAAGCGCCCAGGCCCTGCAGTACGCGCATGCCGATCAGCACCTCGATATTCGGCGCCAGCAACATGCCCTGGGTCGCCAGCAGATAGAGACTCAGCCCGAGCAGCAATACCGGGCGGCGCCCCAGTCGGTCGGACAGCGGCCCGAGCAGCAATTGCCCCAGGCCAAAGGCGCAGACGAATAACGAAAGCGCCAGCAGGCTGCTGCCGGGCTCGGCACTCAGCCCTCGCTCCAGCTCGCCCAACGCCGGGATCAGCAACTGCGTGGAGGTTTCCCCGAGCGCAGTGAGCAGCATCAGGATGATCAACAACGTTTGGGATGGACGCATGACAGGCTCCGAGCCGGATGACTGGCGGCTATTTATATTTCAACCATAATATGAAACATTGAATGTCGTCCATCATCTTTACTAGGAGCCCGTATGACCGCCTTATCACGAGAGGCCCGCCTCGCCAGCTGGGTCGCGGAGGAACAGACCATTCGCAGCCAGCTCGCCGCCCCCGGCACGCTCAGCCTGGCCGAAGTGGCGACCATGACGCCGATGGATTTCTTCGACGGTATCGGCCGCGGCGACCTGCCGTCACCACCGATCAACGCCGTGCTCGACTTCACTCCGATGCATTGGGCCAGCGGCCTGTTCGTCTTTCAGGGCACGCCGGGTCAGCGTCACTACAACCCGCTGGGCAGCGTGCACGGCGGCTACATCGCCACCCTGCTCGACTCCTGCATGGGCTGCGCCGTGCATACTCTGCTCAAGCCAGGCCAGGGCTATACGACCACAGACCTGCGGGTGAGCTACATCCGTGCACTGCGCAGCGAGGCCGGCCCGGTGCGCGCCGAAGGCCGCATCATCCACCTCGGTCGCTCCACGGCCCTGGCTGAGAGTCGCCTGTATGACGTCGATGAACGCCTTTATGCCGTTGCCTCCACCACCTGCCTGATTCTCGACATGAACGCCCCGCGCCAGAACAGCGACGCAGGTGTAAGATGACGACCGGCATCTGAAACACGGGAAAGCCCATGCGCTATTCGGAAGATCACAAGGCCAAGACCCACCAACGCATCATCGAGGAGGCGGCCCTGCGCTTTCGCCGCGACGGCGTAGGCGCGACCGGCCTGCAACCGCTGATGAAAGCGCTGGGCCTGACCCACGGAGGCTTCTACGCCCACTTCAAGTCAAAGGATGATCTGGTGGAGACCGCGCTTCGTCACGCCGCGCAGGAGCTTTCCAACAACGCCGAAGCGCTGGGCAAGGATGCAGAGGCGCCGCTCACGCGCTTTATCGCCAACTACCTGTCCAGCGCGCATCGCGCCAACCCAGGCGCCGGTTGCCCGCTGCCGACCATGTCTGCCGAGCTGGGCCAGCGCGGCGCAGCCAGCGAGACCACAGACGCCCTGGTACGCGAACGTCTGATGCGGATCGAAGGCGACCTCGACAGCGATAAAGCCGACGAGCAAAGCGTACTGCTGCTCTCAGCCATGGTCGGCGCCCTGATGCTGTCACGCAGCGTCAAGGACCCTGAGCTGTCCGACCGCCTGTTGAAAACGACCCGGAGCCTACTGATCGAACAGGCGCAGGGCCGCTAACAGCAAGGCGGCGCTCTGCGCGTTCCCCTCCATGGGCGCGCTGCGGGCAGCGATCTTGCGCTCGGGCACTCATACGTCCGTCGCATCCCAAGCACCTCATATGCGCACCGCCTGACATCACTCAGACGGCGGCGCACCAAGTTATGGCCGTTTTTGTCTTTTCGGTCAGAAAACGGTGCAACAAGCATATGAAAGCTGCCCCGAGACGCATGCGTATCCAATTGATTTGCAACGGCTATGAGCAAACACGAGAATTGGCGTCCTTTTTGCTCAGAGCAGTACCAGCCTGACCGGGCGGACAGGTTTAAAACGCCGGGCGCGTTTTCTCATGCCGCCTCGCGACAGCCCAAAAGTTGTCTGCCGGGGCGGCAAGCCACAAAAAATCATAACGACACGTCTTAACACCAGGAGCTTCCATGAATCGCACACTCTCTTCGCTGGTGCTCGCCAGCGGTCTGCTGGCGGGCGGCCAGGCCGACGCCGATGATCTGCTGCACTGGCAGAACAACAGCCTGACCTACCTCTACGGGCAGGACTTCAAGATCGATCCGGAGATCCAGCAGACCATCACCTTCGAGCATGCCAGCGGCTGGAGTTTCGGTGACCTGTTCTTCTTTACCGACCTGATCAAATTCAACACCGACGCACAGAACGGTAACGGCGACGGCCATACCTACTACGGCGAATTCAGCCCGCGCCTGTCGTTCGGCAAGATCACCGGCGCCGACCTTTCCTTCGGCCCGATCAAGGACGTGCTGCTGGCCTTCACCTACGAGTTCGGCGAGAAGGACGTCGATGCCTACCTGCTCGGCCCGGCATTCGACCTGGATATCCCTGGTTTCGACTACTTCCAGCTCAACACCTACCTGCGCAAACCGGACGGCAGCCGCCCGGGCAAGAACGTCTGGCAGATCACCCCGGTGTGGAGCTACACCATTCCGGTCGGCGACTCGGACATCCTCATCGATGGCTTCATGGACTGGGTGGTGGACAACGACAGCAACCGCCGCGGCGACTACCAGGCCAACCTGCACTTCAACCCGCAGATCAAGTACGACCTGGGCAAGGCGATGAAGTGGGGCGAGAAACAGCTGTACGTCGGCATCGAATACGACTACTGGAAGAACAAGTACGGCATCAAGGATGGCGGTTTCGTCAGCGACAACTTCGTCGGCCCGACCAACCAGAACACCGCCAGCCTGCTGGTCAAGGCGCATTTCTGATCGACGCCCGTGCCTAAGTGGCCAAGGTCGCAGGGATTTGCGACCTTCCGCCAATGCCCAGCGTTCGCCGGACGTGTTTAGCTGCGAGGCATCACCAGACCTTCACCCAAGGATGGACGATGCCTCCGCGTATCCTGCTGCTCACCTCCCTTGCCATGCTGGCATTCGCCGGCAACTCGCTGCTGTGCCGCCTGGCACTGCGTGAAACCGAAATCGACGCTGCCAGCTTCACCGCCATTCGCCTGCTCTGCGGTGCAGTGACCCTGTGGTTATTGCTGAAATTGCGGCAACGCCGCCAACCCATGGCCGGCAGTTGGCCTGGCGCACTGGCGCTGTTTATCTATGCGGCCGCCTTTTCCTTCGCCTACCTGCAACTGGACACCGGTGCCGGCGCCCTGCTGCTGTTCGGCGCGGTGCAGTTGAGCATGCTGCTCTGGGGCTGGCTGCGCGGCGAACGCCTGGGCCTGGCCGCCAGCCTCGGTACGGCGCTGGCCACGGCGGGCCTGTTGGCGCTGCTGCTACCAGGCGCCAGCGCGCCACCGTTGCTGGCCGCATTGCTGATGCTGCTGGCCGGTGTCGCCTGGGGCGCGTACTCCCTGCTTGGACGCGGCCAGGGCGATCCACTGGCGGTGACCGCCGGCAATTTCATACGCGCAACGCCGCTGGCATTACTGCTGGCGGCGCTACTGTTAGGACAGCTCGACTGGGATGGGCCTGGCCTGGTCTACGCACTGCTGTCCGGCGCGTTGACCTCGGGTATCGGCTACGCCATCTGGTACAGCGCACTGCCCGGTCTGCGTGCCAGCCAGGCGGCCACGGTGCAGTTGAGCGTACCGATCCTCGCCGCCATCGGCGGCAGCCTGCTGCTGGGCGAAGCGCTGAGCCTGCGTCTGATGCTCAGCGCCGTTGCAGTGCTCGGAGGCATCGCGCTGGTACTGGGCAGCCGGCAACGTGTCGGGAGCTAATTACACGCACAGCGGTCTTTTATCCTGAACCCACAAAGTCCAGGGAAGATCGCCATGCCCCGTCTGCTCCGTCTTTGCCTTGTCACCCTGTTCGCCGCTGGCCTCAGCGCCTGCGCCAGCCTGGGCAACCGTGATCCGTTGCGGGTCGATCTGGTCGGCTTGGAGCCTTTGCCCGGCCAGGGCCTGGAGGTGCGCTTCGCGGTCAAGCTGCGGGTGCAGAACCCCAACGACAGCTCGGTGAACTTCAATGGCATGGCGCTGGATCTGGACGTGAACGGCCAGCCGCTGGCCAGCGGCGTCAGCGACCAGAGCGGCAGCGTGTCGCGCTTCGGCGAAACGTTGGTGAGCGTGCCGGTGAGCATTTCGGCGTTTTCGGTAATGCGCCAGGCCTGGGGCGTCGCCGGCTATCAACCGGGCCAGGAAGTGCCCTACGTGTTGCGCGGCAAACTGGCCGATGGCCTGTTCGGCACGCGCCGCTTCAGCGACAGTGGCACCCTTAACTGGCCGCAGCCGCCAAGCCCCTACTGATTCAGGGGCCGGCGGCGGCGCCTGGTTCAGGCAGCCTGACGACTGCTACGTGAGGCCACACGACGGTGACAGGCGTCACCGAAAGCCTGGAAGATCTTCACCGAATCCGGGTTCAGTGCAGCCTGCCATTCGGGGTGCCACTGCACCGCGACCAGGAACGGCGACAGGCTTGGCGCGTGAACGGCCTCGATCAGGCCATCCTCGGCGGTGGCCAGCACTTCCAACCCCTTGCCCAGGTTGCGAATGGCCTGGCCATGCAGGGAGTTGACCTGAATCTCGTCTTTGCCCAGCAATTCGGCGAACCAGCTACCCGCTAACGGGCGCACGCTGTGGCTGGGTGCATACTGCACCTCGACCGGGTCATCGGGATTTTCACGATGATCGTTGAAGCCGGGCTCGGCATAGACCTTCTGGTAGATGTCGCCGCCCAGCGCCACGTTGATTTCCTGCATGCCACGGCAGATGCCGAAGATCGGCAGGCCGCGGGCGATGGCGGCGCGAATCAGCGGCAGGTCGAACAGATCACGGTCACGATCCTGCGCCTTGTTCGGCGTTTCGTTCTCCTGCCCATAAAGTGCCGGGTCGATGTTACTGCCGGCACCGGTGAGGTACACGCCGTCGGCCATATCCAGATACTGATCGAGATCCTCGATGCCACAGCAGGTGGGCACCAATACCGGTACGCAACCGGAGAACTCGACTAGAGGCTGGATATATTTGTGCGTCATGACTTGATAGTCGGGGCCCTTGCGCTCTTGAGCGCCCATGGACATCAACACGACGGGTTTGCGAGCGGTGCTGCGAATCTTGTTGTCGGACATACGTCACCTTGGAACAGGCCGGGCCTGTCGTTGCTGTGCAGACCGGTGTCCGGCAGAGGCTCTGCCTACACGGTTGGCCTGTTTGGCTAACCCCGTGCACCCATGCTCTTCCTGAGCCAGCGTGTCGCCTTCCGACGGCGGCTCGAACCGGGTCAGCTCCATCCAGAGAGGGGCTGCAGCGATGCTGCCCGTTACCCGGTTCGGCAACGGAATCTGCTGCCAGTCTGCCCGAGCCGTAAAATATGTCAAACGAATACGCTCGAAATCTTTTGACGAATCATATTCGTCAACCGCTCTTGAAGGCGCAAAACGGGCATCCCCAGTAAAACGGCCTCATCAAAAGTCCAATATTTAAAACACTCGACTGCCAGACGCGCCTCGCCCTAGAGCAGCGCTCGTCGACAAAACCCTATATAATCTGCGGTTTTCTCATGACCCCCGAGGACACCCCTTGACCGCTCTGCCGCCCTGCCCCAAATGCAACTCCGAATACACCTACGAAGACGGCGATCAGTTGGTCTGCCCCGAGTGCGCCCATGAATGGAAAGCCGGCGAGAATGCCGAGGCCAGCGACGACGCGCGCGTGATCAAGGACTCGGTCGGCAACGTGCTGCAGGACGGCGACACCATCACCGTGATCAAGGACCTGAAGGTCAAAGGCTCCTCGCTGGTGGTCAAGGTCGGCACTAAAGTGAAGAACATCCGCCTGGTTGACGGCGATCACGATATCGACTGCAAGATCGATGGCATCGGCGCGATGAAGCTCAAGTCCGAGTTCGTGCGCAAGGTCTGATATTCATCGTTTCAGCCGCCTCGTTCGCAGAAACTGACTAGCCTGAATACAGGTCGGTCACGAGGTATCCCGCCATGCGCTATCTGCTGCTCGCTCTGCTGGCTCTGACCCATTCGCTGGCAGCGCAGCCCTGGCGGGTCGTGGGCGACGAGCAGTTCGCGCCCTACAGTTTCGTCACCGCCGAAGACGATACGCCACGCGGGCTCGATGTCGAACTGATCGACGCCGTGCTGCGCGAAGCACAAGTACCCTACGAAATTCGTCTGTATCCCTGGGAGCGGGTCAAGCGCATGCTCGATCGTGGCGAAGTGCAGATGGCCTTCCAGTTCGCCGGCACACCGCAGCGTCAGGAGCAATACGAACTGGTCGGCCCGCTGCGCAGTGGTTCCACCGTGTTCATGACCACCGCCAAGACCGCGATCCAAGACTGGAAGACGCTGGACGATCTTTCGCCCTACGTGATCGGCCAGGTTCGCGGCTATGCCTATGAAGAGAAATTCGATCGCGCCGATCTGGCCCGCGACAGCAGTGCACAGAACCCACGGCAACTGGTATCGATGCTGCTGGCCGGGCGCATCGACATCATCGTCGGTGACCACACCCAGCTGCTTTATTTCATTCGTGAACAGCGCGCCCAGGAGCAGGTTCGCGTGCTCCCTCGCCCGCTGATCCGGATGCCGCGCTTCGTCGCCTTCGCCAAAGGCGATACCGAGCGCGCCCGGCAATTTTCCGAAGCCCTGGTGCGTCTGCGCAAAGCCGGAACGCTGGAGGAGATCCAGCAGCGCTGGCATCCGTGACGCGCTACTGCACCGGCAGGAAGTTCAGCAGGAACAAGCTCTGCGCATAGTTGGCCCCCATGCGCCGGTAGCGCTCCTCCAGCACGTGTGTGAGCAGGTCGAGACGCGCCACCATCTTGCCGAACTCCACCGCGTAGCTGAGGTTGGCGCCCTGTTCGGAGAACTCGTTGGAGAGCAGCAACGGCTGGCCTGCGGCGTCTCGCCGCTGCGACAGCATCCAGCCGGCCTTCTCCAGGTTGCGCGCGGCGTTGTGGATGAATTGCGCATCGAAGCTGTCGGTCAGATAGAACTCTGTGCGGCCACCGTGCGCGGTGACCAACATGCTGCCGATGGCATAGGTGAAGGCCGCCACGCGGTCCCCCTGAAACCCGGGACTCAAGGAATAATCCAGCGCGGCGACATCGCGCCGGCCGCCCAGAGTCGGCCAGTCCTGATTGTGCTCGATGGCGTACTGGATGGCGCGCTCGGCCGCCGCGGCGTCGGGCAGGGAGTTCTTGCGCCATTCGCGCGGGTTGCGCTGGTACAGCTTGTTCATCAGCCGATAAAGGCTGTTGAGGTTGTTGCGCATGGCCAAGGTCGCCATGCGGTCGACGTCGGTCTGCAGCACTTCGGCGGGCTTGAGCGGGCTGCGCGTGTTGACGATGGAGTCGTTGTCCAGGCGGCCCGTGCAGCCGCCCAGCAACAGGAGCGCGGCGAGCCCCGGCAGCACTAGCCGTCGCCACACTATCGAGTCGTTGAATGCCCTGCCCTGCACGGCAGACACTGGCCTCGCTCCCATCCGGAGGTTCCCTGGCTGGCGCGCGCCGGAGTGACGCGCGCAACACTCAGAACCTCAGTAAAGCGCAAAAATTCCATGCTGCCCGTGCGCTGGCGCATAAACCGTGCCGGACAGCGCCCAGGAAAGGCGCCTGTTTAGGCTGGACTGGCAGCAGCCCACTGCTCCAGTCGCGTCACGCTCTCACGATAGGGCTTGAGACTTTTGGCCAGCAGGATGACCGACGTCAGCACCGCCAGGGTGGTGACGATCAGCAGCGAATAGCGCAGCGCCGCATCGTCGGCAAAGACGAAGTCGGTGACCAGCGCCACCGCGGTCGGACCTACCCCCAGGCCGAACAGAGTAATGACGAACAGGTAGATGGCCGACGCCTGTCCCCTCATCGAGTTAGGCATGATTTCCTGAATCGCCGCAGGCGCCACACCGAACGGCATGCTCAGGCAGAACACCGTCGGCGCCAGCAGCACGCTGGCCCAGAACGCGGAGTCCATCAGCGGGAACAGCGCTACCAGCGGCAGCGCACCGAGCGCGGCGTACAGACCGACGCGCATGTTGGCGTCACTGCGCCCGCGCTTGGCCATCAGGTCCGCCAGACGTCCGCCGAAGACGATGCCGAGGCAGCCGAACACCGCGACGATGCAACCATAGACGATGCCAACCTGGCCGGCGTCCCAGCCATAGGTACGGATATAGAAGGTCGGCACCCAGGCCGCGCTGCCGTAGCCGGCGAAGGCCAGGCCGGCGAAGCCGAAGTTGTGCAGCAGCACGGTACGCCGGTTGGCGCGAATGTAGCGCCCCACTTCACTGAGTGGCACCGCCACGCCCGCACCGGCGCCACGCCGGGCCGGCTCCTTGACCGCCAGCATCAGCAAGGTGAACAGCACGCCGGCGACACCGAGAATAAGGAAGATCAGCTGCCAGGGACGTACCTCGCCCAGCACCGGCAGGGTCACGTCGCCCTGTGCCGAGGCGAATTGGATGACCAGACCGCCCACCAGAAAGGCCAGGCCCGAGCCCAGATAGACTCCCATCGAGTAAACGCTGATCGCCGTAGCCCGGCGCTCGGCGGGAAAGCTGTCAGCAATAAGCGAATAGGCTGCAGGCGAAAGAGCCGCCTCCCCCACACCGACACCGATGCGGCAGAGCAGGAACTGCCAGTACATCTTGGCCATGCCGCAGGCAGCTGTGGCGGCGCTCCAGAACAGGATGCCCACGGCGATCAACCCACGCCGGCTGCGCGTATCGGCCACGCGCCCGAGAGGAATCCCGCATATCGTGTAAAACAGGGCAAACGAGAGGCCCATCAGCAGGCTCATCTGCGTGTCATTGATCGCAAGATCGCGGCGGATGGGCTCGACCAGCAGGTTCAGAATCTGCCGATCGACGAAGGACAGCACGTAAGCCACCATCAGGATGGCAACAGTGACCCAGGCTCGGGCACTGGAGGGGTAGCCGTTATTGTTGTTATGCACGGACGCTCTCCTCGGCACCGCTGACGCGGTGCGCGGCGGTTGAAAGTGGCGTCAGCTTAGGACGATATAAACAGCCGTGAGTATCGCTCGAAGGTGTTATCAGGTCGGCGAATGCTTCATACCCGCCGAGGCGAATGGCTCGCCTCGGCGATCAGGCCCGACTCAGATGGACAAGGGCGCTCGTTCGCACAGCGCGTTCAGCGCCGCTACCCAGTCCGGGTGATCGTTCAGGCAGGGCACCAGTTGCAGGCTCTCGCCACCGGCCTCGACGAATTGCTCGCGGCCGCGATCACCGATTTCCTCCAGGGTCTCGATGCAGTCGGCGACGAAGGCCGGACACATCACCAGCAGCTTCTTCACTCCTTGCGCGGCCAACTCATCGAGACGCGCCTCGGTGTAGGGTTCGATCCACTTGGCACGCCCCAGGCGCGACTGGAAACTTACCGACCATTGCTCCGGGCGCAAGCCCATTCGCTCGGCGAACAGCTCGGCGCTGCGCAGGCATTGCGCGCGGTAACAGTTGGCGAGCACCTCGGGCGAAGCGTTGCGGCAGCAGTCGTCGCCTTTCAGGCAATGGCCACTGGGATCGAGCTTGTGCAGGTGACGCTCCGGCAGGCCGTGGAAGCTCAGCAACAGGTGGTCGAAATCCTGCTCCAGGTAGGGTTTGGCGCTGGCCACCAGGGCATCGAGGTATTCCGGCTGGTCGTAGAACGGCGGCAGTATGGATAGGCGCAGGTCCAGCCCGCACTCACGCACCACCCGCTTGACCTCTTCGATTACCGTGGTCGTGGTGCTGTCGGCGAACTGCGGATACAACGGCGCCAGCGTCACCTGGCGAACGCCCTGAGCGGCCAGGCGTTGCAGCGTCGACTCGATGGACGGTTCGCCGTAGCGCATGGCCAGTTCCACCGGGCCATGACTCCACTGAGCTTTCATCGCCTCCTGCAGGCGTCGACTGAGCACCACCAGCGGCGAGCCTTCATCCCACCAGATCGATGCGTAGGCATGCGCCGACGCCGCAGGGCGCTTGATCAGGATCAGCGACACCAGCAGGCGACGCAGCGGCCAGGGCAGATCGATCACGTAGGGATCCATCAGGAACTGATTAAGGTAACGGCGGACATCGGCTACTTCGGTGGACGCGGGCGAACCCAGGTTAACCAGCAACAATGCGTGATCGGTCATGCGAAATCCTAGTCAGTGATGGCTCAGCAAATCCACCAGAGCCACATCCAGATGGGTGAAACGAAAACTGAAGCCCGCCTCCAGCAGGCGCGTCGGCACGGCGCGCTGACCGCCGAGCAGCAACTCTGACATCTCGCCCAGCGCAGTACGCAGCACGAAGGCCGGTACCGGCAGTAGGGTCGGGCGACTCAGTGCCTGGCCCAGCGCCTTGGTGAACTCGACGTTGCGCACCGGTATCGGCGCGCAGGCATTATAAGGACCGCGAGCATCGTCTTGCTGCAAGAGAAAATCGATCAGGCCGATTTGATCGGCGATATGAATCCACGGCATCCACTGCCGGCCATCGCCGAGGCGGCCACCCAAGCCGAACCTGAATGGCGGCAGCAGGCGTTTGAGCACGCCGCCATCGGGGCTCAGCACCAGGCCGGTACGGATCAGCACCACGCGAATCCCCAGCTCCTCGGCACGCAGAGCGGTCTCCTCCCAGGCGCCGCACAACTGCGCGGCGAAATCATCGGTCACCTGCGGCGTGCTTTCGCTCAGCTCACGTTCACCGCCGTTGCCGTACCAACCCACTGCCGAGCCAGACAACAAGACGGCCGGGCGTTGCGTGCGGCCCTGCAACCAGGCCAACAATTGCTCGGTCAAACCAATACGGCTGGACCACAGCAGCGCCTTACGCTTGCTGCTCCAGGGTTTGTCGGCAATCGGCGCGCCGGCCAGGTTGATCACGGCGTCCAGGGGCTCGTCAGCCAGCTCCTCGAGCTGGGCGATACCGCGTACGTCGGAGCCGCACAGACGTGCGACCTTGCTGGGTTCACGACTCCAGACGGTGAGGCGGTGGCCCCGCTCGGCCCAGTGCGCGCATAGCGCCCGACCGATGAGACCGGTACCGCCGGTCAGCAGGATGTGCATGGCATCGTCCTCGCTTGGCAATGGAAGTAACTTCACCTTTAGTCTGGTTCATGACGCGCACACGTGCCTTTATCGAATGCCGTGTTTGTCCTAAACCTAAAGCAAGGGAGCGCCACTTTCGGTGACATCTATACATGAAAACATCCTTGTATAGCTTTTGTCCTAACCTTAGCCTGTAGAGCATTCAGCGCTGACGAGGTAACCATGAACGCACCCATCGCCATCATTGGCACCGGCATCGCAGGGCTCTCCGCCGCCCAGGCCCTGCATGCCGCCGGGCAGGACATCGAACTGTTCGACAAGAGTCGCGGCAGCGGCGGGCGCATGGCCAGCAAACGCAGCGACGCCGGCAGCCTGGATCTGGGCGCACAGTACTTCACCGCCCGCGACCGGCGCTTCGTCGAAGTGGTGCAGCAATGGCAAACGCGGGGCTGGGCCGCCGAGTGGCAGCCAAGTCTGTACAACGCTCAGGATGGTCAGCTCAGCGCCTCGCCGGATGAGCAGGTGCGTTGGGTCGGCAGCCCACGCATGAGCGCCATCACCCGCGCCATGCTCGGTGCCCTGCCGGTCAGGTTCAACTGCCGCATCACCGAAGTTTTCCGCGGCGACCGCTACTGGAGCTTGCTGGACGCCGACGGCAACAGCCACGGCCCCTTCAGTCACGTCATCGTTGCCACGCCCGCGCCGCAGGCCAGTGCCCTGCTGGCGGCCGCACCGAAACTGGCCGGCGCCGCAGCGAGCGTGGTCATGGAGCCGACCTGGGCAGTGGCGCTGGGCTTCGACAGCGCGCTGGACACCCGCGTGGAGGGCTGCTTCGTGCAGGACAGCGCGATCGACTGGCTCGCCCGCAACCGCAGCAAACCCGGCCGCGACAACCACCTCGACACCTGGATACTGCACGCCAGTAGTGCCTGGAGCCGACAGCATCTGGACCTGGCCAGGGAAGCGGTGATCGAACAACTGCATGGCGCTTTCGCCGAACTGATCGGCTGCACGGTGCCGCCACCGAGCTTCACCCTCGCTCACCGCTGGCTCTACGCCCGGCCGGCGCAGGCGCACCAGTGGGGCGCGCTGGCCGATGCCGACCTGAGGCTGTATGCCTGTGGCGACTGGTGCCTGTCCGGCCGCGTCGAAGGGGCCTGGCTCAGTGGCCAGGATGCGGCGCGGCGCCTGCTCGAGCACCTGCAGTGAGTTTGCCCAACGACAGGCCTGGCAGGCGTCATCTCAACCCGCGCAAGCTGCTGCTGTCGAAGTGGACGGCAGCGCAACCACAGAATCGCGAGCGCCACTTCCTGGTCACCGAACTGATCCGCGACGAGGCCGACAATATCCTTGGCGTCGAGCTTCAGGCGGTACTCACCCGACGCAGCCGGCAGCTCGATTGGCGTCAACTGCAGGATTGCGAGCGCTGGCTACAAGGCTGGCGCTGATCCCTCCTCCCCGCTCTCAACGGCGCTGCTTCTGCGGCTGTCGTGTGCCTGCCCGACAAAGCAATACCAAAGCTGTACAAATGATTTGACTTGTACAATCGCACACCTATGATGGACACAAGTTGTACATGATCAAAATCATGTACAAGGTTCTTCGAGGTCGGGTTATGCAAGCGAGCAAAGCCAAACTGGGTATCAGCGCCTGCCTGCTGGGTGCCGAAGTACGCTACAACGGCGGCCACAAGCTGTCGCGCCTGTGTAGCCGCAGCCTGGCCGAACACTTCGACTTCATTCCTGTCTGCCCCGAAGTCGGGATCGGCATGCCGATCCCGCGCGAGCCGATTCGCCTGGTCGGTGATCCGCAGGCGCCGCGCGCTGTCGGCACCGTAGACCGCTCGCGCGACGTGACCGATGCGCTGGTCGCCTATGGCGAGCGCATGGCGAGCGAACTGCAGGGCATCAACGGCTATATCTTCATGCAGCAATCGCCCTCCTGCGGCCTGGAGCGAGTCAAGGTCTATCAGGACGGCGGCCGCCCGAGCGAGCCAGGCCGCGGCATCTTCGCCGCCACCTTCTGCGTGCGGCATCCGGATCTGCCGGTGGAGGAAGACGGTCGCCTCAACGATCCGGTGCTGCGCGAGAACTTCATCACCCGCGTTTACGCCCACGCCGACTGGCAGCGCCTGCTGCAACAGGGGCTGACCCGTCGCGCGCTGATCGCCTTTCACTCGCGCTACAAGTACCTGCTGATGGCCACCGACCCGCTGCGCTACAAGTCGCTGGGGCGCCTGCTCGGCGAACTCAGCCAACACGACCTCGGCGAACTGGCGCCGCATTACTTCAGCGAGCTGATGAGCGCGCTGAAGAAGTGTGCCACCCGCGGCACCCACAGCAACGTGCTGCAGCATCTGAGCGGTTACCTCAAGCGCACCCTGAGCCCTGACGAGAAGCAGGAGATGCAGCAACTGATCGGCCAGTACCGCGAGGGCATCGTGCCGCTGGTGGTGCCGTTGACGCTGCTCAAGCACCACTTCCGCCGCCACCCGGATCGCTACATCGCCGAGCAGGCCTACCTGCAGCCACACCCTGAGCCTCTTGCCCTGCGCAACGCGCTGTGACGCCATGACCCGCGAAACCACTGCCGACGAAGACAACAGCCATGATTACCGCCAGGCGCTCGACCAGGGCTACCTGCCGATCCGCGAGGTGGCGCGCAGCACCGGCATCAACCCGGTGACCCTGCGCGCCTGGGAGCGCCGCTACGGTCTGATCGTGCCGTACCGTACGCCCAAGGGCCATCGCCTCTACTCGCCGGCCAACCTCGAACGCATCAACGCCATTCTCGCCTGGCTGGCCCGCGGTGTTGCCGTCGGCCAGGTCAAGGCGCTGCTCGACCACGGCCAGGTGCCCCAGGCCACCGGCGGCGACAACTGGACACGCCAGCGCAACGAGATGCTCGGCTGCATCGTCCAGCTCAATGAACGTCGCCTGGACGATCGCTTCAACTCGGCACTGGCGCTCTACCCGGCCAGCGCCCTGGTCGAACAGCTGTTCTGGCCACTGCTCGGCGACCTGCACCAGCGCTGGCAGGGCCAGTTCGGTGCGCGCGCCGAGCAGGTGTTCTTCCTGTCCTGGCTGCGCAGCAAACTGGCCACCCGCATCTACCACTGCAATCGCCAGGTCGGCGGCGCGCCGCTGCTACTGGTCAACCTGGGCAAGGCGCCGATGGAGCCAGGCCTGTGGCTGTGCGCCTGGCTAGCCAGTGCCAGCGATTGCCCGGTGGAAGTCTTCGATTGGCCGCTGCCGCCCAATGAATTGCTGACCGCGCTGGAGCAAATCGCACCGCGTGCCGTGTTGCTCTACGCCGAGGACGCACTGGACGGCACCCTGGTGCGCCGCCAGTTGCCACGGCTGGCCGAACAATGCCCGGTGCCGCTGCTGATCGCCGGCCCGGCTGCCTATATTCACCGCGACGCCCTCACTGGCCTGGATTCGGCCAACGACCCGCTCGCCGCGCACGCTTGGCTGCAGCGTCACCGCCTGCTAAGCGCTCAAGAGGTAACCCCATGCAACAACTGATGTGGTTTCGCAGTGACCTGCGCATTCAGGACAACACCGCCCTGAGCCAGGCCATGAGTAGCGGCTCGACCATTGCCCTGTACCTTGTCACGCCCGGCCAATGGCAGCGCCACGACGACGCGCCGTGCAAGGTGGACTTCTGGCTGCGCAACCTGCGTGAGCTGAGCAAGGCCCTGGCCGCACTCAACGTGCCGCTGCTGGTGCGCCAGTGCCATGACTGGAGCGAAGTGCCGGTCCTGGTCGCCGATGTCTGCCAGGAGCACAACATCTGCGCCGTGCACGCCAACGAGGAATACGGCATCAACGAAGGCCAGCGTGATCGGCAGGTCAGCGCCTACCTCAACCAGCAGGCGATCACCTGGCACAGCCATCTCGACCAGCTTCTGTTCAAGCCGGGCAGCGTGCTGACACGGTCCGGTGGTTACTTTCAGGTCTACAGCCAGTTCCGCAAGGTCTGCTACGAGCGCCTGCACACAGCCATGCCGGCGCCGGTCGCGCTGCCGAAGGCGCAGACGCCGCTGGACGTGAAGCGCGACGCCATTCCCGACAGCGTCAAGGGCTTCGCCACGCCCAGCGACGGCTTGCGCCTGCGGTGGCCTGCCGGAGAGCAAGCGGCGCAGCAACGTCTGGAGCACTTTGCCGACGCACAGGTGGCCTTCTACCAGGACGAACGCGACTTCCCCGCCAAACCGGGCACCAGCCAGCTTTCGGCCTACCTGGCCGCCGGCATCCTCTCGCCCCGGCAATGCCTGCATGCCGCCCTGTCCGCCAACCGTGGCGAATTCGACAGCGGCAACCAGGGCGTCGTTACCTGGATCAATGAGCTGCTTTGGCGCGAGTTCTACAAGCACATACTGGTCGGTTACCCGCGGGTATCGCGGCATCGGGCCTTTCGCCTGGAAACCGAGGCGCTGCCCTGGCGCAACGCGCCGCAGGAGCTGGCCGCCTGGCAGGAGGGCCGCACCGGTTTGCCGATCATCGACGCGGCCATGCGCCAACTGCGGGAAACCGGCTGGATGCATAACCGCCTGCGCATGGTCGTCGCCATGTTCCTGACCAAGAACCTGCTGATCGACTGGCGCGAGGGCGAGCGCTTCTTCATGCGTCACCTGATCGATGGCGACCTGGCCGCGAACAACGGCGGCTGGCAGTGGAGCGCCTCCACCGGCACCGATGCCGCACCCTACTTCCGCATCTTCAACCCGATCAGCCAGTCGCAGAAATTCGACCCCGATGGCCAGTTCATTCGCCAGTGGGTGCCGGAGCTGGCCGCGCTGAACAAGCGCGACATCCATGATCCGTCCGCGCTCGGCGGCCTGTTCGCGCCATCCGGTTATCCGCGGCCGATCGTCGACCTGTCGCGCTCGCGCGAGCGCGCCCTGGCCGCGTTCAAGAACCTTCCGGGCCGCGAGGTCATGGCATGAGCACCTTCCTGCGCGACTTCGCCGAGCGCTTCGCCGCGCTGAACAAGGACAACCTCGATCGCCTGGGCGAGCTGTATAGCGACGATGTGCTGTTTCGCGACCCGCTGCATGAAGTGCACGGCCTGAGCGAGATGCGCCGCTACTTCGCCGAGCTGTACGCCAACGTCGAGGCGCTGCGCTTCGAGTTTCACGGTTTCGACCAGGTCGCAGACGACGAAGGCTACCTGCGCTGGACCATGTACTACCGCCACCCGCGCCTGCGCGGCGGTGCCGAAATCGCCGTGGAAGGCTGCTCGCACCTGCTCTGGCGCGAGCGCGTCTACCGGCACCGCGACTACTTCGATGCCGGCGCGCTGCTTTACGAGCACCTGCCCGTGCTTGGCCGCGTGATCGCCTGGCTGAAACGGAGGCTGGCATGAAACGCATCTGGCTGACCGGCGCCAGCAGCGGCATCGGCGCGGCCCTGGCCGAGGAATTGCTGCGCGCCGGCCATCGAATGGCGCTCAGCGCCCGCAGCACGGGCCCGCTGCAAGTCCTGGCCGCACGCTATGGCGAGCAGGTGCTGGTGGCCCCCGGTGATCTGACCGATCCCGAGCAGGTGCGCGCCATCGGTGAGCGCATCGCTCAGCAGTGGGGGGCGCTGGATTGCGCGATCCTCAACGCTGGCACCTGCGAATACGTCGAGGTTCGCCAGTTCGAGGCGGCGATGATCGAACGCGTGGTCAGCGCCAACCTGCTTTCCGCCAGCTACTGCATTGAAGCCGCCCTGCCTCTGCTGCGCCAGGGTGAGCGCCCGCATCTGGTCGGGGTCGGCAGTTCGGTAACCTTCCTGGCGCTGCCACGAGCCGAAGCCTACGGCGCGTCCAAGGCGGCCATACGTTATTTGATGCAGACGCTGCGCATCGACCTGGCGGCAGAAGGCATCGACGTCACCCTGGTCAGCCCCGGGTTCGTCGATACGCCGCTGACGCAGAAGAACGACTTCCCCATGCCCATGCGCTGGCCGGCGGAGCGCGCCGCCCGGCATATCGCCGCGCGCCTGGACAAGCGCCCGCACGAAATCGCCTTTCCCACTCCCTTCATCGCCGTCCTGAAACTGCTCGGCAGCCTTCCCAGCAGCCTGCAACTGGCCATAGGTCGCCGTCTGGCGCGTAACGAGGACAACGCATGAAAATCGCCATCGTCGGCAGCGGCATCGCCGGCCTGACCTGCGCCTATTTGCTCAACCGCCGGCACGACATCCAGGTGTTCGAGGCCAGCGACTGGATCGGCGGCCATACCCACACCGTCGACGTGCAGGTGGAGGGGCGAAACTACGCCATCGATACCGGTTTCATCGTCTTCAACGACTGGACCTATCCCAACTTCATTCGCCTGCTGGAGCAGGTCGGGGTGCGCTACAAACCCACCGAAATGAGCTTCTCGGTGAGCGACCCGGCCACCGGCGTGGAGTACAACGGCCACGACCTCAACACCCTGTTCGCCCAGCGCAGCAACCTGTTGTCGCCGGCGTTCTGGGGCATGCTGCGCGACATCCTGCGTTTCAATCGTCAGTCGCTGGACGACCTGGCCAGCAACCGCATCGGCGCCGATGTCACTCTCGGCCAATACCTCGAGCGCAACGGCTACGGCCGCCGCTTTATCGAGCATTACATCGTGCCGATGGGCTCGGCCATCTGGTCGATGTCGCTGGCCGACATGCTCGGTTTCCCGCTGCAGTTCTTCGTACGCTTCTGTAAGAACCACGGCCTGCTCTCGGTCAGCGACCGGCCGACCTGGCAGGTGATCGAAGGCGGCTCGCGCAGCTACGTGGCCCCGCTGACCGAAAGCTTCGCCGAACGCATTCGCCTCAACTGCCCGGTCAGCCGCGTCGTCCGTGATCAGGACGGCGTTACCCTGCACAGCGCAGCCGGCGCCGAGCGCTTCGACAAGGTGATCTTCGCCTGCCATAGCGACCAGGCCCTGGCCCTGCTCGATCAGGCCAGCGCTCAGGAGCAGGACATTCTCGGCGCCCTGCCCTACGCCAACAATGACGTGGTGCTGCACACCGACACGCGCCTGCTACCCAAGCGCCAGCTGGCCTGGGCCAGCTGGAACTATCGGCTGGGCGGGCCGACCGATCAGCCTGCAGCCGTCACCTACAACATGAACATCCTGCAGGGCGTCGAGAGCGATACCACATTCTGCGTCAGCCTCAACCAGACGGCTGCCATCGACCCGACCAAGATCCTTGCGCGCTTCCAGTACGCCCATCCGCAATACAGCCTGGCCGGCACCGCTGCCCAGGCGCGCTGGGAGGAATTCCTCGGCGCCCAGCACACTTATTACTGCGGCGCCTACTGGGCCAACGGCTTCCATGAAGACGGCGTGATCAGCGCCTTACGCGTGGCACGCACCTTCGGAGAAACGCTGTGATGTACAGCGCCCTGTACGGCGGCTGGGTGCAGCATCGCCGCTTCGCCCCGCGCGCCCATGCCTTTCGCTATCGCATGGGCCTGCTGTATCTCGACCTGAGCGAGCAGGCGCAGCTGTTCGCGCTCTCGGCGCTGGCCGGCTCCGGCCGCTTCGCGCCGTTCGCCTTCCGCGAGACCGACTATTTGCCCAAGGCCACGCGCCAGGGCGTGGCGCTGCACCAGGCGGTGCGCGATCTCGTCGAGGAGGCACTGGGCGCGCGCCCGCAGGGGCGCATCTGCGTACTGACGCAGCCGCGCAGCTGGGGCCTGGCCTTCAATCCGGTGAGCATTTTCTACTGCCATGACAGCGAGGAACGCCTGGTGGCGATTCTTTGCGAAGTCAGCAACACGCCGTGGCGCGAGCGCTATCACTACGTGCTGCCGGCAGAGGGCGACGGGCGTCACCAGGTCAGCGTGGACAAGGCCTTTCATGTTTCGCCCTTCCTGCCGCGCGAACTGGAATACCGCATGAGCTTCAGCGCGGTGGGCGAACGTCTTGGCGTGCACATGGCCGACTGGCAAGGCGAGACCAAGGTCTTCGATGCCAGCCTCAGCCTGCAGCGCCAGGCGCTCGACCGCGCCAGCCTGCATCGCTATCTGCTCAGTTTCCCGTGGATGACCGGCAAGACCCTGGCCGCCATCTATTGGCAGGCCCTGCGCCTGCTGCTCAAGCGTATCCCGATTTTCGACCACACCCCCGCGCAAGGCCACTTGCGCGTTGCCCGCCCGCACGTGAAGGACATGCACCATGAAGAGCTCTAGCCTGACCTCTACCCGAAGCCTGGTACGCAGTGGCAACGGTATCGGTGCCAGCCTCTTGCGACGCGCCGTACTGCGCCAACTGGAGAGCTTGCGCCACGGCCTGCTGCTGATCCAGGAGGGCAACGACACCCTGCATTTCGGCACGCCGCAGAGCGAGCTGCGCGCCGAGATCCGGGTGCACGACCCTGCCATCTGGGGCCTGGTGGCCGGCAACGGCTCCATCGGCGCGGGCGAGGCCTATATCCACGGGTACTGGAGCACGCCGGACCTGACGGCGGTAATCCGCATCTTCGTCGCCAACCTCGATGTACTGGATGCCATGGAGGGCGGCCTGGCAAGTCTCGGGCGCCCGCTGATCCAGGGCCTGCACTGGCTCAATCGCAACACCCGGCAGGGCTCGCGACGCAACATCGCCGCGCACTACGACCTGGGCAACGATCTGTTCGAGCAGTTTCTCGACTCGACCATGATGTACTCGGCAGCCATGTTCAGGAGCGAGAACGACAGCCTGGAGCAGGCGCAGCTGAACAAGCTCGAACGTATCTGCCAGAAGCTCGCCCTGCAGCCCTCCGATCATCTGCTGGAAATCGGCACCGGCTGGGGCAGCATGGCGCTCTACGCCGCGAGCCGTTACGGCTGTCGGGTGACCACCACCACGCTGTCGCGCGAGCAGCACGCCTACACCGCGCGGCGCATCCGCGAGCTGGGTCTGGAGGACCGCGTGATCCTGTTGCTGGAAGACTACCGCGACCTCGAAGGCCAATACGACAAGCTGGTTTCCATCGAGATGATCGAGGCCGTCGGTCACCGCTACCTGCCCACCTATTTCGAGCAGTGCGCGCGCCTGCTCAAGCCCGAAGGGCTGATGCTGCTGCAGGCCATCACCATTCGCGACCAGCGCTACGAGCAGGCCTGCCGCTCGGTGGATTTCATCCAGCGCTACATCTTCCCCGGCGGCGCCCTGCCCTCGGTGCAGAAGATGCTAGACGTGGTCACCCGGCATACCGACCTCAACCTGCATCACATGGAAGACTTCGGCCTGCATTACGCGCGCACCCTGCGCCTGTGGCATGACAACCTGCGCCAGGCCCGCCAGCGTCTGGAGCAGTTGGGCTACGACGATTACTTCTATCGCCTGTGGGAGTTCTACCTCTGCTATTGCGAAGGCGGCTTCCTCGAACGCACCATTGGCACCGCGCAACTGCTGCTGGCCAAACCGGCCGCTCGCCCTGCGCCACTGTTAGGAAACTTCGATGCCTAAGCTGATCGCCAACGCCCTCCTGTTCCAGCTCGGCTGGCTCGTCTGCGTGTTCGCCGGCGATGGCCCCTGGCTGCTGGTAGTGGCGGCGATCATCGGCGTGCACCTGCTGTGGGTCAGCAGCTGGGCAGCGGAAGGCAAGCTGCTGCTCAGCGTGTTTCTCGCCGGCAGTGCGCTGGACAGTTTTCTGCTCAACCTCGGGGTGTTCGACTTCGGCGAACCGCGCCAGTTGATCCCCCTGTGGCTGGCGCTACTCTGGCTGCTGCTGGCCAGCACGCTCAACCACTGCCTGGCCTGGACGGCGCAGCCCTGGTGGCGCGGCAGCCTGCTGGGCGCACTTGCCGCACCGCTGTCTTATTACGGCGGCGCCAAGATCGCAGGTGTGACCTTGCCGCTCGGCACCTGGCAAACCCTGGCCATTCTGGCGCTGATCTGGGCCGTTGTGATGCCGGTACTACACGGCTTCGCCAGGCTGTATCGCGCGCAATACGAGCAGAGCCTGCGTAGCCGACGCTCGGCTTAGGGTCGCGTCGCGCCTGTCAGTCCAAGTCCCTGATCGCCACGGCGTGGCGTACACTGCCGCTCCATGAGCGAGACCATCCCACACACCCAACTGCCGACCACCCCCGAGATCAGTTGCAGCACCTGTGCGGCCTGCTGCTGCCAGCTGGAAGTCATGCTGATCGGCGACACCGGCGTGCCACAACGCTACGTCGAGACCGACGACTGGGGCGGCGAGGTCATGCGCCGCCTGGACGACGGCTGGTGCATAGCGCTCGACCGCGACACCATGCGCTGCACCATCTATGCACAGCGCCCGCTGATCTGCCGCGAGTTCGAACTCGGTGCAAGCGACTGCCTGGAAGAACGCCGCGGTATCGCCACCGCCTACAGTCAGTAACATCTTATGTATGAATTTTAATGCTGGCCAAGTGCATTTCTATAAATACATAACGATCAACTGCGAAGAAATACTTAGCTCCACATCGAGCCATTTCGGTGCACCAGCACCAATCCAGTGCGCTACTGCGTCGCACACCATGGATTGATATCAAAAAAATAGAACAAAGCAGAATTTATTATTAATTAGTCGAATCCATCACTCGTCCCGCACACTTTCGGTGCTCTCTACGAAACCTGACATGCTCGTGAACCGGCCAACGGCCCATTCCGAGCGACAGGAGAGCGCGCCTGAAATTCTCAGCAAGACGGAATCATGATGGCTACCCTTGCGACTGCCCCCCACTATTACAACTACGAGATCGTTCGCCGTTTCACCCTCACCACTCTGTTCTGGGGCATCCTCGGAATGGGCATGGGTGTGTTCATCGCGGCCCAGCTGGTCTGGCCCGAACTGAACTTCGGTATTCCATGGCTCAGCTTCGGGCGGATCCGCCCGGTCCACACCAATCTGGTGATCTTCGCCTTCGGCGGCGGTGCTCTGTTCGCCACCTCCTTCTACGTGCTGCAACGTACCTGTCGGGTACGGATCATCTCCGACGGCCTGGCCAACTTCCTGTTCTGGGGCTGGCAGGCAGCCGTGCTGGCGATGATCGTCAGCTATCCGCTGGGCATCACCTCCTCCAAGGAGTATGCCGAGATGGAGTGGCCGATCGCGCTGTGGGTCACCCTGTTGTGGGTGATCTACGCCTACCTGTTCTTCGGCACCATCGCCCGTCGCCAGGTGAGCCACATCTACGTGGGCAACTGGTTCTACGGTGCTTTCATCATCGTCACGGGCATGGTGCATGTGGTCAACCACATCGCCGAACCGGTCTCGCTGCTCAAATCGTACTCGGTGTACTCCGGCGCCACCGACGCAATGATCCAGTGGTGGTACGGTCATAGCGTGGTCGGCTTCATCCTCTCGGTAGGCTTTTTGGGGATGATGTATTACTTCGTGCCCAAGCAGGCCGAGCGGCCGATCTATTCCTATCGGCTGTCCATCGTGCACTTCTGGGCGATCATCACCCTGTATATCTGGGCCGGCCCGCACCACCTGCACTACACCGCGCTGCCGGACTGGGCGCAAACCCTCGGCATGGCCATGTCGGTCATCCTCCTGGCGCCAAGCTGGGGCGGCATGATCAACGGCATGATGAGCCTGTCCGGCGCCTGGCATAAGCTGCGCACCGACCCGATCCTGCGTTTTCTGGTCGTTTCGCTGGCGTTCTACGGCATGAGCACCTTCGAAGGCCCGATGATGGCCATCAAGACGGTCAATGCGCTTTCCCATTACACCGACTGGACCATCGGACACGTCCATGCCGGGGCACTGGGCTGGGTGGCGATGATCTCCATTGGCGCGCTCTACCACATGCTGCCCAAGCTGTACGGCCGCACGCAGATGCACAGTGTCGGCCTGATCAACGCGCACTTCTGGCTGGCCACCATCGGCACCGTGCTGTACATCGCCTCGATGTGGGTCAACGGCATCACCCAGGGCCTGATGTGGCGCGCGGTGAACGAGGACGGCACGCTGACCTACTCCTTCGTCGAGGCGCTGGAAGCCAGCCACCCCGGTTATGTCGTGCGCCTGCTGGGCGGGGCGATCTTCGCCAGCGGCATGCTGCTGATGGCCTGGAACACCTGGCTGACGGTACGCAGCGGTGAGCGCATCGATGCCGTGCCCTCCACCCCGGATGTGGGAGCCGCCGCCCATGCCTGACGCCCTGATCCTGCCGGTTCTCGCCACCCTGGGTTGCCTGCTCGGTTGCTGGCTGTGCTGTAGCACACCGTCGACGCTCGACCAGGCCAGCCTGCTGCCCTTCGCCGACGATCCGGAAGCGGCGGCGCGCATGACGCAAGCGACAGGCCGGCCTTGCCAGGTCACCACGCAGCCACTCGAAGAGCCCGGCAATACGACCGAAGAGCACTTGCTCGCCTGAGGTTTTCTTCGCCCAGGGACGGGCATCCAGAAGTGCCGCGTGCGGCACCCTACGGGCTTTTCAGCAGTGAAGAGCCCTCTTTTTTTGACCGGATACCATGAACACACCATCTCGCCTGCACCAATGGTGCATCGCCTTCGTCCCCGACGCTGCGCACACGCGCCCACGCGAATGGCTGCGCGCGGCACTCGGTGCCGGCCTGGGTTTTGTCTTCACCACCTGGCTGTGCAGCCAGCTTTTCGGACTGCAGTTGGCCGTGCACTTCTCCGGCCCGCTGGCCGCCTCTGCGGTGCTGCTGTTCGCTGTTTCCTCGGGCGCGCTGGCGCAGCCCTGGTCGATTGTCGGCAGTTATCTGTGCGCCACGCTGGTTGGCGTACTGGTCGGCCATCTGCTCGATCACAGCCTGCTCGGTGCCGCCCTGGCGGTAGGTCTGAGCCTGTTGCTGATGTGCCCGCTGCGCTGTCTGCACCCACCGGGCGGCGCCATCGCCTTCTGCGTCGTATTCGCCCCGGTAGCGCCGGGCATCCCTGCCTGGCACCCGGCAATCACGGTGATAATCGCCGCGCTGGGCCTGCTGACCAGCGCGCTGATCTACAACAACCTCACCGGCATGCGTTACCCGCGCCAGACCACACCGCCAGCCGATGAACACCATACCCGCGACCCATCGCCCGGCGAGCGCGTAGGCATCCGCGATACCGACCTCGACCAGGCGCTCGACGAACTCGGCGCCTTCGTCGACGTGACTCGCGAAGACCTGGCGATGATCGTCAAAAGCACCGAGCGCTATGCGCTGCGCCGCAGCATGGGCGACATCCGCGCCGGCCAGGTGATGTCACGCGACCTGGTCTGCGCCACGCCGGGCACCAGCATCAAACAGGGCCTGCACCTGCTGCGCCACCATCATCTCAAGGCGCTGCCAATCCTTGACCACAACCAGCAACTGGTCGGCATCGTCAGCCTCAGCGACCTGATCGCGCCTCTGCATCACCGCCCGGCGAGGCGCTTGGGCCTGTTCAAGCGGCGCCCTCGCCCGCGCCTGGGCGAGCTGATGAGCAGCCCGGTACGCTGCACCGATGTCGATACTCACGTCGTCGACCTGATCGGCGTATTGTCCGACCGCGGCCTGCATTGCCTGCCGGTACTGGAGAACGAAAAGCTGGTGGGGATCATCACCCAGACCAACGTGATAGCGGCGCTGCAACGAGACCTGTTGGCCCACTTCGATTGAGGTTTCGACCCTCTGCGATTCCGGATCAGGATGCCGTAACGGTGCTGCTCATCGAAAAGTGCCGTAGCAGCCCTTACACTGCCTGCCTGCCCTTGCTGAGCCCGGCCACGACATGGACATCGATCTGACCCGCACCTTTCTGGAAATCGTTCGCAGCGGCAGCTTCATTGCCGCCGCCGAACGCCTGCACGTCACCCAGACGGCCGTCACGGCGCGCATCCAGAAACTCGAAGGTCACCTCAACTGCACGCTGTTCGTACGCAACCGAGCCGGGGCCAAGCTGACGGCCGACGGTGAAGCCTTCGTCGCCTATGCCAACCAGATACTGCAAACCTGGGAGGCGGCGCAGCGCGACCTGCCCCTGCCGGACGGCTACCACAACGTCATCCACGTCGGCGGCGAGGTCAGCCTGTGCAACCCACTGATGCTGCGCTGGGTCAGCCGCATCCGCGCCCGCATCGACCACTACGCCGTGCATACCCATATCGGCGACGGCCAGGAGTTGCTGCGTCAACTGGAACTGGGGGTGCTGGACGCCGCCCTGGTGTATCAGCCCAACTACTGGCCGGGCATGCAGGTGGAGCAGTTGCTGGAAGAAAAGCTGATCCTGGTGCGCGCGAAGAATCCCGAACCCTACGTGTACGTCGACTGGGGCGAGGCCTTCCGCCTGCAACACGACAGCGCGCTACCAGACCGGGCCAAGGCGCCGGTGTCGTTCAACCTCGGGCCGCTGGCCCTGCAGTACATCCTCGAACACGGCGGCTCCGGCTACTTCCGCACGCGGGTGGTACAGAGCTACCTGGACAAGAAGGTGCTTAAACGCGTGCCGCGCGCGCCGGAGTTCAGCTACCCGACCTACCTGGTGTATTCCCGCGAGCGCGACTCGGCAGTACTGCAGCAGTCGTTCGATCTGCTGCGCGAGATCATTGCCGAAGACACCGACTGGTCGCAGCGCTGGGACCCGATGATCTGAGCCGCGAGCGAAACGAAACCGCCCCTCATATAGAGGGGCGGTTTGGCTGTAACGCTATCGCTGGAGGCTTAGAAGCTCATGCGGTAATGCACGGTGTAGGCTTCGGCGCCATCGTTCGGCTTCTTGATACCCGCGTTGGAATAGTGGATCGCACGCAGGCCGATTTCCTGCCCGGCGAAACGCAGACCTACGCCGATGCGGTCTTCGAACTGGAAGGAAGAGCCCAGCTCGTTGCTTTCCAGCTCGGTGCTGGAGAACGCTGCAACGCCGATACCGGCTTCGATATAGGGGCGCACGTTCTGCCCGGCGAACTCGTAAACGAACACCGGAGCGAAGGAGAGGCTGTGGTTGCTCGCCGTGTCGTCGCCGTCCCAGTAGGTGTAGCCCAGGTCCCAGTAACCGGTCAGACGGCCGTAGCTGCTTTCCAGCCAGCTATGGTTCCAGTCCCACTGCGCGCCCAAGCGGTAAACCATGGTGGAATCGCCACTCTGACCAATAGCTGCGGTTACATCCGCAGCCTGCGCAGCACCGAGAATCCCGAACGAGAGAGCCGTAGCTGCGGCAAAGGCACACAACTTCTTCATGAGTCATTCCTTTTGTTAGCGAGAGGTTTTTATCAGGCCGTGACAAAAATATAGAAGTATCCGATAGGAGGGATAGCCCAATCGGAAAAAAATTCACTATATCGAAAGAACTTCGGCTTTTTCACCTAACAAAATCGGCAATACTCGGCAAAGTTGCGAAATTTCACCGCTACTCCAATATCGAGTCGCCTGGGCCGGCGCGGTCGCCAGCAGATCATGCCGAGCGAGCAGACGCTGCAACTGACGCGCTACTGCCGCACCGGTATCGATCAAGGTTACCGATGCCGGCACCAGCTCACCCAGCAGCGGGCGCAGGAAGGGATAGTGGGTGCAGCCGAGAATCAGCGTGTCGCAGCCCTCGGCCAGCAGCGGCGCCACATATCCCTGCAGCAATTCACGCGTGGCCGGCGCCTGCAGCTCGCCGGCCTCGATGCATTCCACCAGCCCCGGGCAAGGCTGGGTAATCACCCGCACGTCATTGGCGAAGCGATCGAGCAGCGCAGCGAACCGCGCGCTCTTGAGCGTACCGGTGGTCGCCAGCACGCCGACCACGCCACTGCGGGTCGCTGCTGCCGCCGGTTTCACCGCAGGCTCCATACCGACGATGGGCAAATCAGGATAACGTTCGCGCAGTTCTCCAGCGGCTGCCGCCGTCGCCGTATTGCACGCCAGCACCAGGGCCTTGGCACCCTGCGCCAGCAGATGCTCGGTGATCACTACGCAGCGCTCGCGAATGTACTCCGGGCTTTTTTCGCCATAGGGCACGTGGCCGCTGTCGGCAACATAGAGCAGCGTCTCGTTGGGCAGCAGCTGGCGAATTTCGCGCAGCACCGACAGGCCGCCAACACCCGAGTCGAAAACGCCGATCGGCGCGTTACTGGGCATCGCCGCAAACACCGCAGGCGGGGTCACGCCTGACCCGCAACTCGCGAAAGCGCGTACCCAGCGCGTCGATCAGCAGCAGGCGGCCCACCAGCGGCTCACCGAAACCGGCCAGCAGCTTGAGCGCCTCCAGCGCCTGCAGGCTACCGACCAGGCCGACCAGCGGGCCGACTACACCGGCCTCGCTGCAGGTCAGCTCGGCCTCGCTGCCGTGGCCGTACAGGCAGTGATAGCAGGGACTGGCCGCATTGCGCGGATCGAACACCGACAACTGGCCTTCCAGGCGGATCGCCGCACCGGACACCAGCGGCTTGCCGGCTGCAACGCAGGCAGCATTGACCGCCTCGCGCGTGGTGAAATTGTCCGAGCAGTCCAGCACCACGTCGACGGCGCTCACGGCAGAGGC
The DNA here is from genome assembly GCF_016008875.1 of Ectopseudomonas mendocina. Taxonomy (GTDB): domain Bacteria; phylum Pseudomonadota; class Gammaproteobacteria; order Pseudomonadales; family Pseudomonadaceae; genus Aquipseudomonas. The sequence goes on along the minus strand of NZ_JADTQG010000001.1, from coordinate 29,455 downwards.
CAGCGAGTCGGCATCCAGCGCCTGGCGATGCGGCACCAGGCTGATCTGCGGATTGAGCGCGGCCAGGCGCGCCATGGCCGAGTCGACCTTGGCCTGGCCGATGCTGGCGGTGTCGTGGGCGATCTGTCGCTGCAGGTTGGTCAGGTCCACCGTGTCGAAGTCGGCCAGGTGCAATTCACCGACCCCGGCTGCGGCCAGGTACAGCGCCACCGGCGAGCCAAGCCCGCCCATGCCGACGATCAGCACTCGGCCCTGTTTCAGGCGCAGCTGGCCTTCCACATCGATCTGTTTCAGCAGAATCTGCCGGCTATAGCGCAGCAGCTCGTCATCGCTCAGCATCTGATCACTCACGGTCGAAACGTCCCAAACTGATGCGTTCGAGGCCTGCCAGGTCACGCCGGCTGTGTACCTCGACGAAACCACCATCGGCGAGCAGGCCGCGCACGTCCTCGGCCTGGTCGAAGCCATGTTCCAGCAACAACCAGCCGCCTGTTAGCAGGTGCTCCGGCGCGGCCTGGATGATCGCACGAATATCGTCCAGCCCGTCGCGACCGGCCACCAGCGCGCTGCTTGGCTCGAAGCGCAGGTCGCCCTGCGCGAGGTGCTGGTCGTCGGCGCGGATATAGGGCGGGTTGCTCAGGATCAGACCATAACGCCGCCCGGCCAGGGCGGAAAACCAGTGGCTGAGCAGGAAACCGGCGTTGCCCAGCCCGAGGCGCTGACGGTTGCGCTCGGCCAGCGCCACGGCCTCCCCGATGCGATCCACGCCAGTCACCTGCCAGGCGGGACGCTCGCTGGCCAAAGCCAGGGCAATGGCGCCGGTACCGGTGCCGAGATCCAGCACGGTCAAGGGCGTGGCCGGCAGCAGATCGAGCGCGGTTTCCACCAGCAGCTCGGTATCTGGGCGTGGGATCAGGGTGTGCGGCGCCACTTCCAGGTCCAGGCTCCAGAAGCCCTGATGGCCGAGGATATAGGCCACCGGCTCGCCCTGGCGGCGGCGCTGCAGATTCGCCTGGAACAGCGCCAGTTGATCGACCTCCAGCTCACGCTCCGGCCAGGTGCGCAGGTAGCTGCGCGGCTTGTTCAGCGCGGCGGCCAGCAGCAGCTCGGTGTCCAGCCGCGGCGTGGGCGAGTCGGGCAGGTCAGCGGTGTCGAGCAGGGTTTCGATGGTGGCCATCACTTTTAAGCCTCAAGCTGCAAGCTTCAAGCTACAAGATGGCCCGCATTCAACTTGCGGCTTGTGGCTTGCAGCTTGCCGCTGTGGTTAGTCGCCCAGCGCCGCCAGCTGGTCAGCCTGGTACTCGGCCAGCAAGGGCTCGATCACCGCCTCCACGCCGCCGGCGATCACCTCGTTCAGCGAATACAGGGTCAGGTTGATGCGGTGGTCGGTCACCCGGCCCTGCGGGAAGTTGTAGGTGCGGATGCGCTCGGAGCGATCGCCCGAGCCGACCAGCAGCTTGCGCGTCTCGGAGATTTCCTTGTGCGCCGCCGCTTCCTGCTGGTCCTGCAGCTTGGCCGCCAGCCAGGCCATGGCCTTGGCGCGGTTCTTGTGCTGCGAGCGCTCCTCCTGGCACTCCACCACGGTGCCGGTAGGAATGTGGGTGATGCGGATCGCCGAGTCGGTGGTGTTGACGTGCTGGCCACCGGCGCCGGAGCTGCGGTAAGTATCCACGCGCAAATCGGCCGGGTTGATCTCGATGGCGGCCTGCTCATCCGGCTCTGGCAGCACCGCCACGGTGCAGGCGGAGGTGTGGATGCGGCCCTGCGATTCGGTTTCCGGCACGCGTTGCACGCGATGGGCGCCGGACTCGAACTTGAGCTTGGCGTAGACGTTCTCGCCCTCGACGCGGGCGATCACTTCCTTGAAGCCACCATGCTCGCCCTCGTTGGCCGACAGCACCTCGACCCGCCAGCCCTGCTTCTCGGCGTAGCGCGAATACATGCGGAACAGATCGCCAGAGAAAATCGCTGCCTCGTCGCCGCCGGTGCCGGCGCGCACTTCCAGGTAGACGTTGCGGCTGTCATTGGGGTCCTTCGGCAGCAGCATGCGCTGCAGCTTGTCTTCCAGGATGGCCAGGGCTTCCTTGGCCTGCGCCACTTCTTCCTCGGCCATCTCGCGCAGATCCGGGTCGCTTTCCTTGAGCAGCGCCTGGGCGCCTTCGAGGTCGCTCTGCACCTTGCGCAGCTCGCGGAAGGTGGCGATCACCGGCTCGATCTCGGCGTATTCCCTGGAGTAGGCGCGGAACTGCGTCTGCTTGGAAATCACCTCGGCATCGCCGAGCAGCGCCGTCAGTTCCTCGAAGCGGTCGCTGAGGTTGTCCAGCTTGTTCAACAGTGAAGCTTTCATTGCAGACCTTTGTCCTGCGGCGCGCTCTCGTCGAGGGCGAACAATTCCTGAGCCAGGCTGAGCGCGTCGACGCGCCCCTCGGCGGTAAGTTTCTTCATGCGCACGCTGGGCGCGTGCAGCAGCTTGTTGGTCAGGCCGCGCGCCAGTTGCGCCAGCACGTCCTCGGGATTGCTGCCGTTGACCAGCATGCGCTGGGCCTTGGCCAGTTCCTCGTCGCGCAGGCGCTCGGCCTGCTGGCGGTAGGCCTTGAGCACGTCGACCGCGGCCAGTTCACGCAGACGCTGCATGAAATCGTCAGTGCCGGCAGCGACCAGCTCCTCGGCGGCCTGGGCCGCGCCCTGACGGCTCTTGAGGTTTTCCTCGATGACCTCGTGCAGGTCATCGACGGTATAGAGGTAGACGTCATCCAGCTCGCCCACCTGCGGTTCGATATCGCGCGGCACGGCGATGTCGACCATGAAGATCGGCTTGTGCTTGCGCTTTTTCAGCGCGCTTTCCACCGCGCCCTTGCCGAGAATCGGCAGCTGGCTGGCCGTGGAGCTGATGACGATGTCGCTGTGCGCCAATTCGTCAGGAATGTCCGAGAGCAGCACGGCGTGGGCGCCGAACTGCTCGGCCAACTGGCTGGCACGTTCCAGGGTGCGGTTGGCGACGACGATACGCTTGATGCCCTGATCATGCAGGTGGCGCGCCACCAGACTGATGGTCTCGCCAGCGCCGATCAGCAGCGCCTGGCTGCGGTGCAGGTCGGCGAAGATCTGCTTGGCCAGGCTCACCGCAGCGAAGGCCACGGACACCGGGTTCTCGCCAATGGCGGTGTCGGTGCGCACGGTCTTGGCGGTGCTGAAGGTGGCCTGGAACAGACGCCCGAGCAGCGGGCCGACGGTGCCGGCCTCGCGCGCTACGGCGTAGGCCGACTTGAGCTGGCCGAGAATCTGCGGTTCGCCGAGCACCATCGAGTCCAGCCCGCAGGCCACGCGCATCATGTGGCGCACTGCGTCGTCATCGCTGTGCACATAGGCGCAGGCGCGAAGTTCGTCGATGCTCAGACGGTGGTAATCGGCCAGCCATTGCAGCACTTCGTCGCCGCTGAGCTGGTCCTGCTCCAGGTACAGTTCGCTGCGGTTGCAGGTGGAGAGGATCGCCGCCTCGCGGCTGGGCGTCAGCCGGCACAGCTGCTGCAGCGCCTCGACCAGTTGCTCAGGGGTGAAGGCAACGCGCTCGCGCACCTCTACCGAGGCGGTCTTATGGTTGATACCGAGGGCGATAAAGGCCATGCAGGGTCGCTGAGGGGCAATACGGGAGCCGGCAATTGTCCTACTTCGCCCCCGAGAGAACAACTCCTGCGACCTATTGTCCCAATAGACGGTTCGCCGCATCGTCCTGGCCAGTGGGCTTGCTCCAAGGCTTGTGTCATGATGCCGCGAACGTCGCAGGGCACGAGCCGGTACGGCCCTCGCCCCGGAATAACGCACGACAAGGCACTATGAACAGACCCCTCGCGTTGCTCACCGCATTCGCCTTCCTCAGCGGCTGCCAAACCTTCGCCCCCAGCGAGCCGGACGGCACGCCACCGGTGCAGGAAGCCGACCAGGCCACCCAACTGGAACCCAGCGAGTACGGCTCGTTCAGCCAGGAAAGCCTGTTCGCTCTGCTCACCGCCGAGCTGGCCGGGCAGCGCAACCGCTTCGACATCGCCCTTGGCAACTACGTGCAGCAGGCACAGATCACCGGCGATGCCGGCGTTGCCGAGCGCGCCTTCCGCATTGCCGAATACCTCGGCGCCGAACAAGCCGCGCTGGACAGCGCGCTGATCTGGGCCGGCAACGCACCAGGCAACATCGATGCGCAGCGCGCCGCCGCCGTGCAGCTGGCCCGCGCCGGCCGCTACGACGAATCCATGACCTATATGGAGCAGGTGCTGCAGCGCCAGGGCGATACCCATTTCGACTTCCTCGCGCTGTCCGCCGCGGAAACCGACCCGGATACCCGCGCCGGCCTGCTGCAAGGCTTCGACCGCCTGCTGAGCAAGAACCCGGACAACAGCCAGCTGCTGTTCGGCAAGGCCATCCTCCTGCAGCAGGACGGCCGCGCCGAAGAAGCTCTGGAGTTGCTCGAGGACAGCGCAGCGAGCACCAATGAGGTCTCGCCGATCCTGCTGCGCGCACGCCTGCTGCAAAGCCTCGGCCGGGGCGACGAAGCCCTGCCGCTGCTACAAAAAGGCATTCGCAAGAACCCCGACGACAAGCGCCTGCGCCTGACCTACGCGCGCCTGCTGGTCGAACAGGACCGCCTCGATGACGCCAAGGGCGAGTTCGCCAAACTGGTGCAGGAAAATCCCAACGACGACGACCTGCGCTTCTCCATGGCACTGGTGTGCCTGGAGGCCGAAGCCTGGGAAGAGGCCATCGTTTACCTGGAAGAGCTGGTCGAGCGCCGCAGCCATGTCGACGCCGCGCACTACAACCTCGGCCGCGCCTACGAGGCGCTGGACGACGCCGACAGTGCGCTGCAGGAATACAGCCTGGTCGGCCCGAGCAATGACTACCTGCCGGCCCAGCAACGCCAGGCCGAGCTGCTGTTCGCCCAACAGCGCGGCGAAGAAGCCAGCGCACGTCTGGCCCAGGCCCGCGATGCCCAGCCGGACTACGCCATTCAGCTGTACCTGATCGAGGCCGAAGGCCTGAGCAACAGCGGCCAGGTCGAGCCGGCCTGGAAGGTCATCAACGATGGGCTGGAGCAATACCCCAACGACCTCAACCTGCTCTACACCCGCGCCATGCTGGCGGAAAAACGCGATGACCTGGGCCAGCTGGAAACCGATCTGCGCTACATCATCCAGCGCGAGCCGGAGCATGCCATGGCCCTCAACGCCCTGGGCTACACCCTGGCTGACCGCACCACGCGCTACGAAGAAGCGCGCGAGCTAATCGCCAAGGCGCACCAGCTCAACCCGGACGACCCGGCGATTCTCGACAGCCTCGGCTGGGTCAACTATCGCCTGGGCAATCTCGACGAGGCCGAGCGCCTGCTGCGCCAGGCCCTGGAGAAATTCCCCGACCATGAAGTCGCTGCCCACCTCGGCGAAGTCCTCTGGGCCCAGGGCAAGCAGCGCGAAGCCCGCAGCGTCTGGCGCGATGCACTGAGTGCAGCGCCGGACAGTCCCATCCTGCGTGACACCCTGTTGCGCCTGACCGGCTCCGAGACTCTTTGATGATTCGTCACCTACTCGCATTCAGCCTCCTCGCCCTGCTCGCCGGTTGCGCCGGCCTCACCTCGCACGAAGCGCTGGAAGGCCAGGGCGACCCGGCCCAGTGGAAGGTTCACAAGCAGCAGATCGCCCAGCTCGATGGCTGGCAGATCAACGGCAAGATCGGCATCCGCGCCCCGCAGGATTCCGGCAGCGCCACGCTGTTCTGGCTGCAGCGCCAGGACTACTACGACATTCGCCTGTCCGGACCACTGGGCGGCGGCGCCGCGCGCCTGACCGGGCGCCCGGGCGACATCCTGCTGGAAGTGTCCAACCGTGGCCGCTTCCGCGCCGAATCGCCGGAAGCCCTGCTGCGCGAGCAACTGCGCCTGGATCTGCCAGTGTCCAACCTGCTCTGGTGGATTCGCGGCCTGCCCGCCCCGGAGAGCCGCAGCCGCATCACCCTCGACGGCGAAAGCCACCTGGCGCAGCTGGAGCAGGACGGCTGGCGTGTGGAATACCAGCGCTACACCGAGCAGAACGGCTACGCCCTGCCGGAGCGCATGAAACTCTACGGCCAGGACCTGGAAGTGACTCTGGTGATCAAGGACTGGCAGCCGCGCCAGCTCGGCCAGTAAGCCAGCGGTACATACTGTGGGAGGGGCTTCAGCCGCGACGGCTTGTCCAGCGCCTCCCATAGCACGCAGCCGGTGGATAGGCCACGCGGCCAACTAATTCCGCGGACCACTCCCTCTCCCATTTATGGGAGAGGGCCGGGGAGAGGGTGATTTGCCGCCCTCTCCCCCGGCCCCTCTCCCGCAAGCGGGAGAGGGGAGACAAGCACCTAAGACGACTCTTCAGCGCACCCCATGACCAGCACCGCCATCCCCGCCCACGCCGAACTCACCCTGCCCGCCCCGGCCAAGCTCAACCTGATGCTGCACATCCTCGGCCGCCGTGCCGATGGCTATCACGAGCTGCAGACCCTGTTCCAGTTTCTCGACCACGGCGACGAACTCGGCTTCAGCGCGCGCGACGATGGAGAAATCCACCTGCACACCCCCATCGAAGGCGTGCCGCATGACAGCAACCTGATCGTGCGTGCCGCCAGGCGCCTGCAGGAAGCTTCAGGCACCGCGCTGGGCGCCGATATCTGGCTGGACAAGCGCCTGCCCATGGGCGGCGGTATAGGCGGCGGCAGTTCGGATGCCGCCACCACCCTGGTCGGCCTCGACTACCTGTGGCGCACCGAACTGGGCGAAGATCGCCTTGCCGAAATCGGCCTGGCGCTGGGCGCCGACGTACCGGTTTTCGTGCGCGGCCGCGCCGCCTTCGCCGAAGGCGTTGGCGAACGTCTGACGCCAGTGGAACTCGAGGAACCCTGGTTCCTCGTCGCCACGCCGCAAGTCTTTGTAAGCACAGCAGAAGTTTTCGGCTCGCCCGAGTTGACACGGGATACGCCGCCCATTAAAGTTCGCAACCTTCTTGCGGGGGGTGGTCGAAACGACTGCCAGCCGGTTGTAGAGAAGCGTTACCCTGAAGTTCGTAACGCTTTGATCTTGTTGAACAAATTTGTTTCAGCTAGATTGACCGGCACTGGAGCTTGCGTATTTGGGAGCTTCCCAAATCGGGACGATGCTGATAAAGTCGCCCGCCAACTTCCAGGCACTCTGCCGAGCTTTGTCGCTCAAGGTCGCAACATCTCGATGTTGCACCGCAAGCTCCAAGCATTGGCCAAGAAGTGAATGCTCAGCATTCGGTTATACGATACAGGGGCGTCGCCAAGCGGTAAGGCACCAGGTTTTGATCCTGGCATGCGTTGGTTCGAATCCAGCCGCCCCTGCCATAACCTCCCCAGGGAGGCATCGCAAACCGATTCAAGCAGCATTCGACACAGAATATAGGGGCGTCGCCAAGCGGTAAGGCACCAGGTTTTGATCCTGGCATGCGTTGGTTCGAATCCAGCCGCCCCTGCCATTTTCCATACCCATCCAGGTATACCCCAGCCGGCAGGTACTGCGCGTGTCCAAGATGATGGTCTTCACGGGGAACGCAAACCCCGATCTGGCGCGACGGATCGTTCGTCAGCTGCACATTCCCCTCGGCGATGCTTCGGTCGGTAAATTCTCCGACGGCGAAGTCATGATCGAAATCAACGAGAACGTCCGCGGTAAGGACGTCTTCCTGATTCAGCCGACCTGTGCACCCACCAACGATAACCTGATGGAACTGGTAGTGATGGCCGACGCCTTCCGTCGTTCCTCGGCCACCCGCATCACTGCGGTTATTCCCTACTTCGGTTACGCCCGCCAGGATCGCCGTCCGCGTTCCGCTCGCGTGGCGATCAGCGCCAAAGTGGTTGCCGACATGCTCACCGTGGTCGGTATCGACCGCGTGCTGACCGTCGACCTGCACGCTGACCAGATCCAGGGCTTCTTCGACATTCCGGTGGACAACATCTACGGTTCCCCGGTCTTAGTCGACGACATCGAAGACCAGCGTTTCGACAACCTGATGATCGTCTCCCCCGATATCGGCGGCGTCGTTCGTGCCCGCGCCGTGGCCAAGAGCCTGGGCGTCGACCTGGCGATCATCGACAAGCGTCGCGAGAAGGCCAACCAGTCCGAAGTGATGCACATCATCGGTGACGTCGACGGCCGTACCTGCATCCTGGTCGACGACATGGTCGACACCGCCGGTACCCTGTGCCACGCCGCCAAGGCGCTGAAAGAGCGCGGTGCCGCCAAGGTCTACGCCTACTGCACCCACCCGGTGCTGTCCGGCCGCGCCATCGAGAACATCGAGAATTCCGTCCTGGACGAGCTGGTGGTCACCAATACCATTCCGCTGTCCGCTGCGGCGCAGTCCTGCTCGCGCATTCGCCAGCTCGACATCGCCCCGGTCGTCGCCGAAGCGGTCCGCCGCATCAGCAACGAAGAATCGATCAGCGCCATGTTCCGCTAAGCGGAACAGGCCAGATCACACTGCCCCGCCTCGTGCGGGGCTTTTTGCCCTACCGCCCGAGGCTGGTCGCAAGCCACAAGGCGGTTTGGTTATTTTGGAGAAGTGAAATGACTGTTGAATTTGCCCTGAATGCCGAAGTGCGTTCCGACCTGGGGAAAGGTGCGAGCCGCCGCCTGCGTCGTAACGTGTCCATGGTGCCTGCCGTGATCTACGGCGGCGACAAAGCCCCCGCCTCCATCAGCCTGCTGGCCAAAGACCTGGCCAAGCTGCTGGAAAACGAAGCTGCCTTCAGCCACGTTCTGACCCTGGACGTTGCCGGCACCAAAGAAAGCGTCCTGATCAAAGCCCTGCAGCGCCACCCGGCCAAAGGCTTCGTTCTGCACGCTGACTTCGTTCGCGTCGTTGCCGGCCAGAAACTGACCGCCCACGTACCGCTGCACTTCATCAACGAAGCCACCTCCGTTGGTGTCAAGCAAGGCGGCGGCGAAGTCCTGCACGCCCTGAACGAAGTCGAAGTTTCCTGCCTGCCGAAAGACCTGCCGGAATTCATCGAAGTCGACATGGCCAAGGTCGCTGTTGACCAGACCGTTCACCTGTCCGACATCAAGCTGCCGAAAGGCGTTGAGCTGGTTGCTCTGGCCCACGGCAGCGACCTGCCGGTAGCCAGCATCCACCTGCCGCGCGTTCGTGAAGAAGCTGCCGGCGAAGGCGCTGCCGAGTAACGTCAGTAGCTGGCCCGGCATGCGATCACGCCGGGCCATGTTCTCGAAAGGGCTCCTGTATGACTGCCGTACAACTGATCGTTGGCCTGGGTAACCCAGGCCCCGAATACGACCAGACCCGGCACAATGCAGGGGCCCTTTTCGTTGAGCGCGTGGCCGAGAGCCAGCGCGTCAACCTCTCCGTAGATCGCAAGTATTTCGGCCTGGTGGGCAAATTCAACCACCAGGGGCGCGAAGTTCGTCTGCTTATCCCCACCACCTACATGAACCGCAGCGGCCAGTCCGTGGCGGCATTGGCCAATTTCTTCAAGATCAAACCCGAAGAGATTTTGGTGGCCCACGACGAACTCGACATGCCACCCGGCGTCGCCAAGCTCAAACAGGGCGGCGGCCACGGCGGGCACAACGGGTTGCGCGACATCATCGCCCAGCTCGGCAACCAGAATAACTTCCATCGCCTGCGGCTCGGCATCGGCCACCCGGGGCACGCCAGCCTGGTTTCCGGCTACGTGCTCGGACGCGCCCCACGCAGCGAACAGGAACTGCTCGACCAGAGCATCGACTTCGCCTTGGACGTCCTGCCGGAAATACTCGCCGGCGACTGGACCGTGGCCATGCGCAAACTGCATAGCCAGAAGGCCACTAAGTAACCACCTTTCCCCGAGGGACACACCATGGGATTCAATTGCGGCATCGTCGGCCTGCCCAACGTCGGCAAGTCCACCCTGTTCAACGCCCTCACCAAATCCGGCATCGCCGCAGAAAACTTCCCCTTCTGCACCATCGAGCCGAACAGCGGCATCGTGCCCATGCCCGACCCGCGCCTGGATGCCCTGGCCGAGATCGTCAAGCCCGAGAAGGTCATTCCCACCACCATGGAATTCGTCGACATCGCCGGCCTGGTAGCGGGCGCGTCGAAAGGTGAAGGCCTGGGCAACAAGTTCCTCGCCAACATCCGCGAGACCGACGCCATCGCCCACGTGGTGCGCTGCTTCGAAGACGAGAACGTCATCCACGTCGCCAACAGTGTCGACCCCAAGCGCGATATCGAGATCATCGACCTCGAACTGATCATGGCCGACCTCGACAGCTGCGAGAAGCAGCTGCAGCGCGTCGCTCGTACCGCCAAGGGTGGCGACAAGGAATCCGTGGCGCAGAAGGCCCTGCTGGAAAAGCTCATCCCCCACCTCACCGAAGGCAAGCCGGCACGCAGCCTGCTCAAGGACCTGGGTGACGACGAGAAGCGCCTGGCCAAGACCTTCCACCTGCTCACCACCAAGCCGGTGATGTACATCGCCAACGTTGCCGAAGACGGCTTCGAGAACAACCCGCACCTCGACGTGGTCAACGCCATTGCCAAGGAAGAAGGCGCCATCGTCGTGCCGGTGTGCAACAAGATCGAAGCCGAGATCGCCGAGCTGGACGATCTCGAAGAGATGCAGATGTTCCTCGAAACCATGGGCATGGAAGAGCCGGGCCTGAACCGCGTGATCCGCGCCGGTTACTCGCTGCTCAATCTGCAGACCTACTTCACCGCCGGTGTTAAGGAAGTACGCGCCTGGACCGTGCGCATCGGCGCCACCGCCCCGCAGGCTGCCGCCGTGATCCACACCGACTTCGAGAAAGGCTTTATCCGCGCCGAAGTGGTCGCCTACGACGACTTCATCGCCTACAAGGGCGAAAGCGGTGCCAAGGAAGCCGGCAAATGGCGCCTGGAAGGCAAGGACTATATCGTCAAGGACGGCGACGTGATGCACTTCCGCTTTAACGTTTGATCGTTGTAAGCCACGTATAAACAAAACCCCGCTTTGGCGGGGTTTTGTTGTTTTGGGGGTGGGGAATTGTTGGGTTGGCGGTCGTACAAGCTGGGCATTATGAATCCGCTACGAACCGCCCCGCTGAGCCAGACAGCCCCATAAAACGGGGCTCTTCACTGCCATGACTCCTCAATAATGCAGTGTTCTCCAGAAAAAAACGCTTCTCGTAGTCACCGCTTCATCGTAATCTATGAGCACTTTTAAAGGTGCTTTTCATGATGCTTCAAGGGGTGCTTCCATGACCTTTCCAGTGCTGGCTGACGTCGCCGCTTCCGTTACTGACCTCAAGCGTGACCCGATGGGAACCATTCGCGAAGGGCACGGTGAAACCGTTGTCATCCTCAACCGTAACGAACCGGCCTTTTACGCCGTGCCTCCTGCACGCTATCAAGCCATGCTCGAAATGCTTGATGACCTACGGCTGGCCGAAATCGTACGTACTCGCCAGGGCGGTGAAACTGTCTCGGTAGATATCGACGATCTGATCGCAGAAGCTGAGGCGGGTATTCGTGCCTAGCTTCAAGCTTGAGTTTCACGTCAAAGCCCGAAAGGAATGGGACAAGCTCGACGCGACCATCCGCCTCCAGTTTGCCAAAAAGCTTAAAGAACGCATGACCTCACCTCGCATTGAGGCTGACAAGCTTAGCGGCATGGCTGACTGCTACAAGATCAAGCTTCGCTCTGCTGGCTATCGACTTGTTTATCAGGTCGTCGATGACAAACTGGTCATAACAGTTGTGGCAGTTGGTAAACGTGAACGCTCTGAAGCCTATACTGCAGCCCGAACGCGAGTACAGCAGTAGTAATCACTTGAGCCATCCCAGAGTGCCGCATAAGGCTACTCAATATGGGTGTTGTGATCGTACTAAATCCATCAACCCCACTATCCTGTACCGTAAGTATGGTATGTAGTCACCATGCAGGTAGTCACGTAATATTTCTTGATCTTAAGAAAGCTAAATAAAACCCTTTAGTTCTGCATTAAGCTCTTTTTGCCTCTTTATTGTTGTAAGTATTGAGTTGATTTTTTCGTTGCTCAACACTCTTGGATCGATGTTTTGTTCTCCTAGAATCCCGGTTATCGACTGAAGAAAATCTATCAAGATCTTTTGGGTCTTATCACTCTCGGATAACTTTAGAGACCTCATGCTCTTCCAAGTTCTTGGAGGTAATATTTCCTCCAATCCATTGAATATGTTTCCTTGTGCCGGTAGCTCTGTCTCCACCAAGTCAGTGATCGCTTCCCATGCCTCTTTGTGAAGATTATCGTTTACGTAGGCCCAAGAGAGTATAATCATATAAGGCACGTCATATAGCGTCCCCTCTATCCAAGTGGATACGCTATATTTGCTATCCTGTTGCAATCGAGCTAAATTAACACTAAGTCTGCCGGCACGGCCTGCTTCTTCAATATCCAAAGGCCAGAGGCCTACTTCTGACTCGCAAAGTAGATTTATGGTTTGCCTTGTTATCGAGCCTTGATATTTCGATACTGATTTCTCTGCACTCTGAGCAAAATAGAACGTTATTGCCTCGTCATATAGTGCTTTATTAATATCAAAAATAAAATCAAACACAGAGAAGTAGCTCTCTGCTAGCTCGCTAAGCAGTATTTTTCTTAACAGGTCTGTATTACCGGGATTGAAGATTACGTACTCTGCAGCAAAGTACTCCAAAATAGTCTTGTGATAAAACTTGTATTCATTGCCATCTCTCTGCATTAATGGCACAGCCACTATTAAGTCATCTAGAAAATTATGTGCAGACGAAGGTCTGATACGGCTTATTTCGATAGATTTCTCTATTGAATCTATTGCCTCACTCCAATTTTGGAATGACACTTTTCTTCCTATCATCATGTAGTGGCATAACGCGCGCAGCAGTTTTCTGAAATCCTCAAAATCTAAGCTTGACTTTTTTTTGCGTGCAAAGCCGTTTTTGTTTATTAAGTCATGCCCCTTATAAAGGGCATCATAAATTTCATCGTAGAAGGTCGATATTCTGGCGGCAATTGAGTTATTAATCCCAAATGTTCGATAAAGTAATGAGACGAGCATCGGGCTTTCAATGAACCTTTCGGGCACTTCAGGAATTTCTTTTTTTAATCTTTTACCGATATCGGTTTTTGAAATTTTGTCGTATCTGTCAATTAGCGAGTTCGCTTGATTTAAAGTGAAATCCGAAAACCGTAGTGATTTGCTTTTTGTCAGTTCGGGCAAAACTTCTTGCGGCCTTGAGGTTACCAGTAAACTATTCTTACCTGCCTTTAAAGAAAGTTCGCTTATTTGCTCAGCTAGCTCGCTTTGGTATTCGATTTTTATTTCGTCAAACCCATCAAGTATTACAAAGAATTTCCCCATCTCAATCAGCCTGTAGAAAAGCTCTCTGTCGAATATTTTTCCAAGCGGGTCTAACTCTTTGGCTAAATGCTCAAATAAACCTATTTTTGGATCTAGATTTCTTAACTCAACTAATAGCGGTATTTTTTCCGACTTAAACAATATCTTTGCGATAACATATTTTGAGAATGTACTTTTCCCCATACCAGCGCCATCAATCAATAAAAACGAATTGTTTTTTGATGTGGCAAGCTCTGCTGCTTCAAACGTTTTCTCTTCCGGGGAAAGGAAGCTTGTCAGGTCTGCTTCGTTGTTTATTAATTCATCGAAAGCTTTCTTGTTACTTATGATTTTCTCGCTGTGAGGTATTTCGCACATGCGCAGTGGTTCATATGCTTCAAATATATCTAGCTTGGCTTGTGGAAAAGTAATTGAGGTTATTTCGCTGACTCGGACGGAAAGTTTCTTTAGGTATACTTCCATCACTTTTGCTAAGGCATCTGGCTTTAATTTGCCTTTTAGTTCTTTCTCTACTGCCCAGGCCTTCACCTTTTCTATTTTTGGGGCCATTGCTGCAGCTAGAAAACCGGCAGCGGGCTTAACTGTTTCTAAGGCAATTTTTTCTGTAATGCCGGCCATCTGCGTTTCCCTTAAATGAGACTTGAATATCTACCAAGTTTTTATACGTAATCCTTCGGTGCATTCCTTCACGTCATCATCAATGACGTTCCCGGGCTTGATGCATTCCTTCATAGTGCGACGAACCCCGCGATTGGCTTCGCGTTCTCGTTGATCCTGGGCTTTGAGGTTGGCTCTGGCTGCATCGCCAAGGGGGCCTTTGCCGGCCCCAGCTATGTATTCGTTGACCAGCCTATTCATGGTCTTGCCATAAGCTTCGGCTGCGGGCCGCATTGCTTCACCGACCTGGGTGGCAATGGGCTTTGGTTCTTCTGCGAGGGTGGGGCTTGCGGCTAGGGCCAGTGCCAACAGCATCCTTTTCATTGGTCTTCTCCATTCCTTCGGGCGTACCAGCGCCTAGCTACTTTCTGGGTGGTCGCTATCCCGCGTGTCGATTGGCCTCGCTATAGCCAGGCCCCTTCTGGCCATTCTCTGGCATCAAATCGCCAGTAAGCAAGCGCCACTAATGTCTACCTCTGCCTCACGCCCTCACCCGCTTTCTTCGGGCCGATACCACTGTGGGGGCCATACATACCGTCACCCACACGCCGACCAGTATCTTGTGACCAGGCAGCATCACGCTATTGGTCATAAACCAAGCTATAGACGCTACCACCACCCAATCGAATAAATAGGGCTGCCTTAGCCCTAGAAGCGGATTCCAGCGTTTTGACGAGAGGCTTAGCCAGATAATGGATGCGAAACACGTGAGGCAGTAGAAGCCCGTGTAGAGGCTTCCGTAAAAGCTGAATCCGATATAGAGCAAGCCGCTTAGAGCGCTGCCTGCCACGATTGAATAGCCTAGGTTGTTACGCCTTTCGAGAGCTTCGAGTGTGATCATTGCTTACCGTCCTTGACCTGCTTACGGGCGTACCAGCGCCTAGCTACTTCCTGTGTGATCGCTATCCCGCGTTTGGATTGGCCAAGTTTCGGTTGGCTTCGTCGAACTCGGGGCTGGTCTGGCCTATTTCCGGCGCAATCTCGCCGCTGACCATCCACCAGCGATAGCTCGGATACAGAGCACCGAGCGCTTCAATCTCATCCGTACTGATCCGTACGTCCTTGTTGTAGAGCACCGTTCGCCACCGATTCGAGCCTATTGGCGTCTCTCTCACGAGCCGATCCATGCCAGCCATAGAGGCAACCGTTCTAACGCGCTCGTTTATAGTGCCCATTTCGTATAAGTATTTTGATCAAATAGTTTGAATTTTGAGAAAGCAATTCATATGCTTTGTTCAAATATTTTGACTCAAGTATCTGAGTCGAACGTTTGGACGAGTATAGGGCAAAAGCTATGGAACAGTCTGGTGTAGTGGGGCTTTCGATTTCGGGAGACGCCCAACGCGTAACGGATCTCCGCAACGCACCGTTCTGCACGAAATACGTGCTGGCTCAGCTCCTGGGCATGGAGCAAATCACCGAAGACGTGGTACGCGGCTGGATCGAAAGCCACACCGTCCCGACCGTGAAAATCGGCCGTCACCGCGTCATCAACCTGCACCGCATCCGCCGCGACCTCGATCGAGGCAAAACCATCTTCTGCGCGGGGGATTACAGCGATGACTAGGGAATACCCGCAATTCAAGCTGCGCATGCCGCCAGCCCTCCGCGCCCAGGTAGAGCACTCCGCCGAACAGGCGAACCGCTCCCTGAACGCCGAAATCGTCACCCGCCTGCAAGCCAGCTTCGCCCAGGTAAAACCCGAGGTGTCGGCCAATGAAAAGCCTGAGCCAGTACCTGCACCAGCCGCACCCCGCGAACTGCGACTGCTCTGTGTGCTACGTCAATCGAAACTGGCCGACGCTCCCAGCATCGTCTCCATCGGCTACCTGCCGATCCACACCATGCACCGAGTGCCGCCCCGCGCAATGGTCCAAGGTAAATGGTCGGACCCACGTTACGCCGGCCTATACCTGCGAGAAACACAAGCCGTCGAGCCGACCGCCGAAGTACTGGAGCGTTGTGCTCGACACCGGCAAACCAACGCCCTTCGTGCCGCTACGCGAGCCGTTCGAGCTGGTGGGGTGAGCGCATGAGCCGCTTTACTGCTCCCCTCAAGGCGGTATGTGCTTGGGCGCTTTACTTCCTGATCTTCTGGGCCGTGTTCCCACTGGTCAGCGGTGCAATCAGCCTGCTCGCCTCGGACACCACCCGCGCCATTGTGGCCGCCGTGGTTGCTATGGCCGGCTTCATCTATTTGGTCATGACCAAAAGCCTCGGGCTGCTCGATGCTGCCGAGTGGCTCGACTCCTGCTTCCAGCCCCGCCCCAGCGATCCGGCCAACGCCGTCGATGCTGAACAGGTCAAGGGCCGCGCTCCCGGCTCGTCGGATCACGCCTCACCGATCCGGCGAACGGAAGCACGGGCGGAGCGCACCCTTGAGCGCCCACCACCTTAAGTAGCCTCCGCTCGTGAGTGAGGGGCAGCTCCACCGCCCCGCGCTCCCGAGCCCTCGGCGGCAAGAGTGGGATGACAAGGGCAAAGCCCTTGGTGTTGAACAACTAACCCGCTGCACCAGCGGCGCTAACTGAAAACCTCGGCAAGTCGAGAACCCCACCTGGGCAAAAACGCGAAGTTTGCCCGTGTGGACCCGCTCGGCCTGCTGAAAGGCAAACCCGCGCAATAAGGCGCAACCAAGCGAGGAAACACAACATGGCACGCACCACTATGGAACTGGCATTCATCAGCGCTGAGCGCGTGAAGTTCGACAACGTCGACCTGATCAAACTCTATTTCGGCGATGAACCCGACGGCGAAAAGGACCTGGGCGTTTCCCTACTCTCGATGCAGGTATCCGAAGACGTCCGCGAAGAAGTATGGGGCGCCTGCAAAGGCCTCGACGTGCTCGAAACCGTCCGCGTAACCGTGGAAATCGAACGCGGCTCCAAGAACGCCGGCAAGTTCATCGTCCTGCACGTCGAGTCGGCCAAGCCTGCTCAGGCCGGCAAGCCTGCCGCCCCGCAAGGCACCCAACAACAAGCCAAACCGACCGGCACCCAGCCGGACGCGGCCAAGGCCTAACGGGAGGGCGCCGCCGTGCTGATCGTTGATCGCGTGCTGTGCGACTGCTGTGGGCAGCCCATGGGCCAGCTCTACCAGCAGCCGGCACCGCAAGCCGACCTGCTGCCCGATCTGCGCACGGCGCCCCATCAAACCATTTGCCCCGACTGCATCGCCATGGCTGAGGTCGTCCGCGACCCCAGCCAGGCCGAGTAACAGGGGGCTGTATGTCGGTCGTTGCCGTTCAAGTGTGCATGCAGTGGACCACCAACGCAGATGCGTCAGTGTCCTGCTCGCAGTACGGATGGCAACAGGCCTACCTGATCCCTCCCGAGGCCGCTGGCTATGTAGACATCTTGGTCTCAGGGGGATTTTCGCCAGAGGCGTTCGGCATTGGTTTTGGCGGAACGCTCATGGCGTTTGCAATCGGCCTTTCCGGTGGATTGGTCGCATCAGTCCTACGACGCATGAGGTAACAACCATGAAACAACTGAAAACCCAGCTGCAAAACGGCGCCACCGCTTTCGGTCGTGCTCGTCGCTTCGCCCGCAACGCCTGCATCGGCGCTGTCGTCTCCGTCGCCACCGTCCCGGCCTTCGCCGCTGTGGTCGATACCGCTGCCATCCAGGCGCAGATCGCTGAGGGTCAGAGCGACGCCAGCACCATCGCCGGTTACATCGCCCTGGCACTGGCCGTTCTGGCCTGCGTCGGCGTGGTGTTCTCGATGCTGCGCAAAGCCTAAGGGCCTGCGCCAATGCTCTGGTCAGTGATGCTCGGCGCATTCATTGCCGGTGCCTTCATCACCGGCTTTCGAATCGGCGAGTTCTTCTGACTGTGAGGATAGGGGCCGAAAGGCCCCTTGCTTGTTATGCGGTATTTGCTTGCTCTACTTCTGTTTCCCCTACTGGTGTTTCCCCTACTGGCCTCTGCCAATGAGTACCGTTGGTACATTAATACAGGCGTTTCGGGTTCATCACCTCGCGAGGCCTGCCAGGCTCAAGTTGACAATCAACTTGACAGGCCAGGCACTCGTAACGGTCAAATAACTGCTCTTAACCGCGTAACGGATACTCGGTATAGCTGTACTTTTACCTATGAGGTTTATGTTTCAAACGGTGATGTTTGGATCACTAACACCTCTGGCCCTTTCCAGATTGACCGCCGTGGCACCAACTGCCCTCCCGGCAGTACGTTCGACCCTTCTGTTATTGACGGCTCCAACCAATGCGTTACCCCAGGTGGCGAAAAGTGCGGTGAAGAGATCATCGGCGGCGCCACCATTCCCAAGATCACCAATGCCCAGGGCCAGTGCGTTCCGTTCTACGACGCTGACAAGCCGTCGCAGTGCATGCACTTCGCGCAGTCCACCCGTTTCACCACAATCTACGTTTCCGTAGACGATGCCGGTAACGCGATCAAGCCACCGTCCATCATCGAGCAAGGCTGCATGGCCACCGTCCTCGATATCAGCCATTGCAAAGCGCCTGCCCCTCGCAAGACCGGTACCGTAAGCCTCGGCCCCGCCCCCATCAGGTGCCGGGTGGCTCTCAATTTCAGTGGCGCCCCCGGTGACGGCGACGCCCCACCATGGACAGCACCTCCTGGCCAACCCGGCGACATCTGCGAACCGGGCGCTGATTGCATCCCACCCGATGAACCCATCATCAATGACAAGCAACCGTGCGTGTATGTACCCGATGGTGAGGGGCGCATGGTCTGCTCGTCCTCCCAGTACACCGGCAAACCCGGTGACTACTCAAACTGTGGTAGTTCCAGCACCGTCAATGGCGGCAAGTTCACCTGCTTAGGCAAAAATCCCAGCTCAACCGGCACCATGACCCACACCAAAGTGGACACCAAGCTCAACGGCGACGGCTCGACCACCACCACCAAGACCGACACGCAAACCAAGGTCGTCTGCTCCGGCGTGGGGTCCTGCATCAACCAAGTCACCACCAACGTCACCACCACCACTAAAGACCCGAACGGCAATATCACCTCTGATGTTTCCAAGTGCACCGGGCCTAACTGCAAGCCTTCTGGGGGCATCGATGATGGTGGATCGTCAGGGACCGGTGACGGCAAAGGCGACGGTGATGGCGACAAAGAGGAAGAAGAAGGCCCGCCCGGTCCGTCTCGCAACCTCCAGCAAGGTGAGCAAGGCAGCTTTGCCGAAGGGCTCAGCGAATGGGACGAACGCATTGCTGAAGCACGCGCCGAACTCGACCAAAAGCTCGATGAATACGGCGCTCTATTCAAAGGCGTGTTCGACCTGAACCTGGGCGCTGGTGGCGGCTCGCTCCCCTGCGAAACCTTCTCCATCAGCACCGGTGGCGTGTCCCTGCGCATCTGCCCTGCTGACTACTCCGAACAGCTCTCCTACCTGCGCTACGTCCTGCTCCTGGCTGCCGCCGCCCTGGCCGCCGTCATCGTCCTCAGAGGGTAACCACCATGCTCGATTGGCTCGCTGGCTTTCTCGACCAAGTCATCGCCTTCTTCCAATTCGTTTGGGACTTCCTCAGCTCCGGCATCTACGACTTCGTCAAGGACGGCCTCGTCCTGCTGACCAAAGCCGCGATCTATTCCTGGGTACAGATTCAGCTGCTCGCCTTGGAAGTCGCCTATGAAGCGGCCCAAGGGGTCATGGATGACATCGGCCTAGCCGAAGCCGTCCGCGAGCGCTGGGGTGCACTGCCCGCTGAGGTAGTCAACGCGCTCAACTTCTTCGGCATCCCTCAAGCGCTGAACATCCTCTTTTCCGCGCTCTCCACCCGCTTTGCGCTCAAGTTCGTACCGTTCATAGGGCGTTAACCATGTCGATCAAAATCCACCACGGCCCCAACGGCTCCTACAAGACCAGTGGCGCCATTCAAGACGACGCCGTGCCGGCCCTCAAGGAAGGTCGGTTGATCATCACCAACGTCCGCGGTTTCACCCTGGAGCGCGTCCTGCAGGTCATGCCCGATCTGCCGGAGTCGGTCGACATCATCAACCTCGACCTGGAACAGCAAGCCGACATGGAGCGCATGCGCACCTGGTTCCAATGGGCACCGCGCGGCGCGTTCATCATCTTTGATGAAACCCAACTCGTCTTCCCCAAAGCCTGGCGCGAACGCGACCTCGAGCGCTTCGACTTCCCGGGTGGCTCCGAAGCCGCCCAAGCCGCTGACCGGCCGATGAACTGGCTCGACGGCTGGACCCGCCACCGCCACTGGAACTGGGACGTGGTGCTCACCACCCCCAACATCAGCTACATCCGCGACGACATCCGCATGACCTGCGAGATGGCCTACAAGCATTCCAACCTCGCCGTTATCGGCATCAAAGGTCGCTACAAGGAGGCCCAGCATGACGCCCAGCTCAACCGGCCACCCGCCGAAGGCACCATCATTGAATACAAGCGAATCAAGCAGGACACCTTCCGCCTGTACCAATCCACCGCCACCGGAAAAACCCAGGACACCAAAGCCGGAAAAAGCCTGCTCAAGTCGCCTAAGCTACTTTTTCTACTGGCATTTATTGCCTGCCTGTTTGTCGCTCTACTATCTCTTGGGACACCTAAGTTCGGTGCTCCTAGCAGCGCTCAAGCCCCTGCGCTCGATGCTGCTCCAGCTGCTGCGCCCGGTGTGGCGAATCCTGCGCTTCCTGCTGATACGCGCACTGATCCTGCTGGTGATCTTCTGGTTAACCAGCCGCCTGATGTACTGGCTGGTGAGCTGAACCACCCCTTCGCCCCGCGTACCTTCGCGGTCCGCGCACTGATGACCGCCCAGACCGAAGGCAAGACCAGAGAGCTAGGTCTGTTCGACGTGATCGACAGCGACGGCCAGGTACTCGGCCAATCCCTGGCTGAGCTTCGCCAGCTCGGCTACCTCGTGCGCATCCTCAGCCCCTGCATGGCCCATATCAGCCACCCCATGGGCTACTCCGCCCACGTCATGTGCCGGGGCCGGCCATCGCAGCGTGACAACAGCGGCAACCGACAGGCCGCTAACGGCATATCCGCTGCTGCCTCTATCCGCTCGGATAGCTCCAGCCCTTTGTCCTCGACCCGCTCCTCGGTTCCGGTGACGGTAATACCGGATAACGAATACCCCTCCAGGCCGTGGCGGTGAGCGCGCCGCGAGCGAGCGGTTCAGTTCAGAGGGAGCGAGCGGCGCGCACGCCGCTGACGTCCCTGTAGCACGTCAGATAAACGAATTTCAGTACCCACGTTACACCAGAGAGATACAGAGAATGAGCGCACCAAAGGACTACTACCGCATTGATATCGAAACCGGGAAAGAGAACCCGAAAAGTCGTCTGTTCTGTGATCCCCGGGCGGGTGGTTTCGTGGATCTGTCCAACGTCCGAATCCTGGCCTGTAGCGTCGATACCGTCCGCCAGTTGTATCGCGGCCTGATCCGTCCTGAAATCATGTGCCTGTTCGAGAAGCCCGGCACCATCGTCGACTTCGCTGGCCAGCGTTGGCACTCGGGTCGTGTCAGCAAGGATTCTGGCTACCAGTACAAGCTCCAGAATGCTGACCTGGGCATCATCCTGCTGGTGAAGAACTTCAACGCCAAAATCGAGAACATCGGCCCCCACCTGAAAATCGAAGTCTCGCCCCACGCCATCGACCAATTCTGCCCCGAGCGCCTGCAGGAGCGCCTCGACTACTACGCCAGCCACGTCCTGACCAACGTCGAGCGTAACCAGTGCGCCGTTCACCTCGCGCTAGACCTACAGGGATGGCAACCGCCTGCTGATCTGGTCGCCCGCATGCACTGCCGCGCACGTGCAGCCCGTGATATTTCCGGCATCAAGGAAATCCAGTGGACGCTGGAGTCTGCCACCTATGGCAAAGGCCAATCCTACCTGTTCGGCTCCGCTGGTGGTGTCCAACTGGGTATCTACAACAAGACCGAGCAAGCCCGCTCCATCGACAAGCTCGACTATTGGGAAGGCGTCTGGAGACGTCGCGATAGCTTCGATGAAGCTGACCCGGACAACTACAACCCCGAGCAAGACGTGTGGCGTGTCGAGCTGCGTTATCACCACTCTGTTATCCAACAATTCGCCTCTGGCTCGTTCGATCTGCACAGCGGCGAAACCATCGAAACCAACAGCTATGCCGCCTTTGCTCCGCACCTAGACGGCCTGTGGCGCTATGGCCTGCGCCAATTCAAGTTGCTGGCTCGCCCTGGCTATTTTGAACCGATTTGGACGCTGATCCGTGACGACGTACGCGTCGATCTGCCGGTTGACTCTCTGGTGGACGAAACCGAGTACAAGCGCCAATACAAGACCTCGCGGGGCTTTTCGGGCAAGAACGTCGAGCTATTCCTGGGAAACTTCGTCAGCCTGCTGGCACGGGAGCGAGTGGGCGCTAGAAAAGCTTTCTACCGGCTCAAGGATTGGGAGTGCTGGCCGGTGATCCGCGACCACTATGCCGCCAAAGGCATGGATGAAGACGGGCTGTATAAGCACATCAAAGGCATCCTGGAGGAACGCCATGTGCGTTGGGGGCGTGCTGTATGACGGCCAGGAAAGACGGCAATACCTGGACCGCTGACTTCTACGAAAACGGCCGCTCGGGTCGTCGTATTCGCAAGAAGGGTTTCAAGACCAAGGCCGCAGCCCAGCGCTATGAATCGGAGTTCTTCGCCAGCCTCAACACTACCGGCCGGCCGCTCGATGATCGCCTGTCGGATCTGGTGACGCTCTGGCATGACCTGCACGGCTGCTCGCTCAAGGATGCCAAGCATCGTCTTGCACGCACTCTGGCCACTGTCGAACGCCTCGGCAATCCGATGGCCTCCAACTTCGATGCCCTCGCCTGGGCACGCTATCGCCAGACACGCCTCAAGGACGTCAGCCCGCACACCGTCAACCATGAACAACGCTACCTGTCGGCGGTCTTCTCCGAACTGATCCGCCTGGGTGCCTGGGTCGGCAACAACCCGTTGGCCAAGGTTCGTCAGATCAAAACCGACCAGACCGAGCTGACGTTTCTGACCCTGCAACAGGTCGAACAACTGCTGGAAGAGTGCAAGCGCTCGACCAACAACCATACCTATCCGGTTGCGCTGATTTGCTTGGCCACGGGTGCCCGATGGGATGAAGCAGAATCCCTGCCACGGGGTGCCCTGTTCGGCGGTAAGGCCCACTTTCACCGCACCAAAAACCGTCAGTCCCGGTCGGTGCCGATCCCCAAAGAGGTCGAAGAGATTGCGTTAAAGGTGGGCATGCCGGGGAATGGTCGGCTATTCATGCCTTGCCGGTCAGCATTCCGATCTGCTTACCAGCGTTGCGGCTTCCACACACCTGGCCAGATGACTCACATCCTGCGGCACACCTTCGCCAGCCATTACATGATGGGCGGTGGTGACATCCTGGGTCTGCAACGCATCCTCGGACACTCCACCATCACCATGACCATGCGCTATGCACACCTGTCACCTGATCACTTGGAGTCGGCGCTTCGACTATCCCCCCTCACCCAGTTAGGTTATCTGCATGCTAATTAACAGCTTTAATCTGATACTGTTGGCACTGATTTCAGCATTGGCAGGGATGTTAATGGCACTCAGCGCTATAGGGTTTACTCCCTTCGACACTTACCTACTTATTGCCTGCACCATAGGCTCGATAGCTGGCAGCTTTGCCCAAGCAATTTCAGCAACCATTCAGCCTGACGGTCCGCCAAATAGAGAAGGCATCCTCAAAAGAGCCTCTCCAGAACTAAGCAAAGCGAGACTGGCATGGCTTACGATGCGCTGTATGCTCGGTGCAATTCTTGGCTTTGTATTCGGACTTTACTTCGTAGGAGCCCTTCATCAGACCTCTGCCGTATTTGCCAAAATTTGGGCTCTTTCATTCGTTGTGGGCTATGCGGCCCCCAAGATTTGGCAGACTAAGGAAAGGTCTTTTCTGGCTCAGTTTCAGCAGGACGCCGCTGAGAAGTAGTCGGGGTGTAGTCACTTCGTAGTCACTACCCCAGAAACGACAAAGGGCTAGCCGAAGCTAACCCTTTGAAAAATATGGTGGCTACACCGGGACTTGAACCTGGGACATCAGCATTATGAATGCTGCGCTCTAACCGACTGAGCTATGTAGCCAACGGCGCGCATTGTCCGCGTCTCGCCCACTGCTGTCAACCCCAGATCAACGATAAATTTACGTTTTATCAAGCGGTTAGGCTTCGCCGCTGGCGACGCGCCCAATCACTCGCTTCCGAGCCTGCGGTTCACCGCTCAATTGCTCGGACGGTGCTTGCGGGGCTGTCGAACGATCCCGGAAAATCCACCTCCAGCAGGCTGCAGCGCCGCCGCGCGCTGGCCCATGAACCAGGAGAACACCTTGAGAGCGAGAGACGACTTCGACGATCTGCGGGCGGAGCGTGATATGCCGACGCATTACCGCAACGAACCCAACCGCTTCGCCGGGCTGTGGAAGCAGATCGCGATAGGCATCGTTGTCGGCTACAGCGTGCTGGGCATCATCAGTGCGGTTGTCTGGATGCTTATCGCCCAGGTCGCGCTTAGTAGCCTGTCGATCACCCTGCCCTGACAGGCTGTTGAAAAACTACCTACGTTGGCAATACTGCGTTAAAAACGCCCTCAAAATGCTCATTTACAGCACGTAAACTCCGCTTTTTCGGTCCTTTTTTGCCTTGTCTTGCCTACCTCGCCTACGTTTTTCAACGGCCTGCTAGCGCCCGCACCATTGCCCTTCACAGGGCACGCCATCGTTGTCGCCATCCATCCTGGTGCCTGGGCAGTTGCGCAGAAAGAAGGTCGCTTCGGCACAGGACGTCATTTGCGAGCAGTGGGTGCGGCCATCACAACGATAGTTGCTGCTAACCACTTGGGCTGCGGGCTGGCTGAGCGAGGATGAAGGGTGCCGGTTGTCCAGCGAGAAGCTGGACGCGCCAGGCTGGCTGACTACTGGACTGTCCATCACCGAACCATCGCTGGCGATATTGCTGATGATCGGATTGCCGGGCTTGCTCAGGTAAAACTGCCAGAAGGCGGCGCCGAGCAGCAGGATGATGATCAGTTTCTTCATTGCACATTCCCTTGCCATGGTTGCCTGGCTGCCAATATTGGCTGGCCGCCCCAACAAAGCCAGTATTGAGCATTGGCGCACTTGCCATCCCCTGCCCACCTCTTCATCCTGCCCCTCTTGTTTACCAAACGAGCCCTGTCATGACGCCCATCCAGAATATCGGCCTGGCGCTATTCGTTGTGCTTTCCATCGGTATCGCCATCGGCCACAAGACCGATTGCGGCGATGGTCGCGTGGTGGAAACCTACCTTGCCAAGGGCCTGGCCTCGAAGCTGCTGGGGCATGATCTTTGCCAGCAACCCTGAACGACTCTTCATTAAGGAAGATGTGATGAAAAAGTTCGCCTTGCTTGTCAGCTTTGGCCTTCTCGGCGCTTGCGCCAACCTGGGTTCGCAGCCACCGGTGCCGGTTACCTCGCCGGTGGTGCAGGCCTTTCGCGATATCTGCCTGCAGACGGCGCCGAGCTTTGCCGAGGCGCATCGCGTGGCGCGGGAGTATGGCATCACCGAAATGACCGACATGGGCTTCGCCACCATTGGCTTCAACGCGGACAAGAGCCTGAGCATGCAGGTGAAAGTCAGCCATGAATGCGTGGTGACCAGCGAGACGCAGCAGGACGACACGCTGACCCGCCAGCTGCTGACCGCCGCCGCGGTCAATGCCGGCACCACGGTACCGCGCAGGGTGCCGGTGAAGATGATGATCGCCGGGCAGCCGTTCATCCTGATGCACGATCGCAAGGGCGGCGAAGCCTTGGTGATGATGAAGCCGGAGTAAGCACCCTCTCCCCGGCCCCTCTCCCGCAAGCGGGAGAGGGGAGTTTATTCAGGCGCTTTTGCCTGGCCGCGTGGCCAGCAGCAGGCCACCGAAGATCATCGCGGCGCCCAGCCAGTGGTAGAGCTGCAGGCTCTCGTTCAACAGCACCCAGCCCAGCAACGCAGTGAAGACCGGCATCACGTAATTGGTCAGCGCCGCCTTGGCCGCGCCGATCACGCGGATGCCATGGTTCCAGGCCAGGTAGGCCACCAGCGAGGCGAACACCGCCGTGTAGACGATGGCCGAGAGATTGGCGGCATTGAGCGTCAGGTGTGCGCCTTGGCTCAGTTCATAGAGGTAGAAAGGCAGGATCAGCGGCACGCCGAGCAGAATGAACACGCCGAGCAAGGCCAGCGGCGGAATCGGCTGCAGATATGCCGACCAGCGCCGCAGCAGCAGCGAGTAAAGCGCCCAGTCGACCACGGCCAGCAGCATGATCAGGTCGCCCTGGTTGAACGACAGGCTGGCCAGGCGACTCCATTGCCCCTGGCTGATGAGCACGGCCAACCCCGCCACGGCCACCAGCATGCCCCACCAGGCACGGCGCGCCGGCCATTCATTGAGCAGCAGTCCGGCACCGATGAAGGTCACCATCGGCAGACAGGTATTGACCAGCGAAATGTTGATTGCCGCCGTGGTCTGCGCCGCGCTGTAGAGCAGCGAGTTGTAGCCGGCGATGCCCAGGCCGCCAAGCACCAGCAGGCGCCAGCCGGCATTGCCTACGGCCACGCGGTGACGCCATAGCGGCATGGCGACGAAAGGCAGCAGCAGCGCCAGGGCCAAGCACCAGCGCCAGAACGACAGGGTGAACGGCGCGATTTCACCGGCGAAGGCGCGCGCCACCAGGGCATTGCCGGACCAGCAGAGATTGGCCAGCAACAGGCCGAACAGCGCCAGCGGGCGCGAGTGTTGGAGTGCGTTCATAAGGCGATTGCCGCGCCAGTGTTATCCGAACGGGAACGGCCCGGTTGAGCACGGTCAGCGTGCGGGCAGTGCTGAGCGATCATTGCATAGCTTCCGAATCAGGCGGCTTTGCACCATACGGAGGCAGGCCAGGCTTGGCAAGATCGCGGCGGATGAGCAAAGGCGCGCTGCGTACCGGAGTCGGCACGCAGCACGCGCTGGAAACTCAATACCGTCGCCGCAGCGGGCGACTCAGCAGCCAGAGAATCAGCAACCCGCAAACCAGGATCACCGTACTGGTGCCCCACTGCAGCGGCCCGGCGAGGCGGAACATCTCGGCCGGATGCAGGCTCGGCGCGCGAATCATGCGTACTTCGGCAGCGATGCCGGTGGTAGGAATGTCGGCCAGGCCATCGCCGTCGAGATCCGGCAGGCTGCGGATATGGTCGAGCAGCGCCTGCCATTCCTTGAGTTCCTGCACGCCTTCGGTTTCCGGGTCCTGGTCGACGATGGCATCTTCGATACGCGGCAGGGGCTTGCCCTCGGCGTCCTTGGGGATCACGTTGAGCAGGCCCTTGGTCAGGTCCGGCACCAGCCAGGTGAAGCTGCCGACGTAGCTGGTGGCGCCGATGCTGTAGAGGCGCGTGTCGTTCAGATCCAGGTCGCGGTAGCCTTTTACGGGGTCACCAATCTCGATGCGGCTGACGCGGTCGAACGGCACGCGCCAGGGGTTGTAGGTAAAGCGCACGCCGGAGACCCGCGGGTAATAGCTCTGACTGTCGCGTAGCTGATAGGCGAGCAGTAGCACCTCCAGCAGCGACTTGATTTCACGGGCGCTGACGTAGGCCTTGATCATCGGGTAGCCGGGCTCGTCGTCGAAATGGCCGATGCCCAGCGGCGCGATGCGGAAAAGGTCGGAGACATCCTGCACACCGTTGCGGCCCTTTATCAGATCATCGCGGATGGTGCCGTTGCCGGTGAAGGCCAGGTCGGCGTCCACCGCATGACGCAGGGCATCGGTCACCAGGTTGGCCAGGGTATGTTCGCTGAAATCGCGGCCCAGGCTCTGGTCGACCTTGGCCAGCGCCTGGTCGAACCGATAGCCCTTGGGCGCCAGCATGCGCTCGCTGACCACCTGCTTGAAGTCCTCGACCTTGGCGGTGATGGTCGCATCGCCGACGATGCTGTCATTGACCGGATGCAGGCGGTAGTCGCGCACTCGCGGCACGCCGTCGTCACCGAGGGTCATGCGCAGCTCGCCTAGGTACTGGATTTCCGAACCGGCCTGCACCACCGGGGTATGCCCATTGACCAAGACCGGCTGCGGCAGCGCCACATGCGAGTGGCCGCCGACGACGATATCGATGCCCGGCACCTGCTCGACCAGCTCCACCTCCTCGCCGCGCCAGCTGGTATCGGCTTGCTGGGTGACGCCCATGTGCGAGAGCAGGATGACCACTTCGGCGCCCTCCTCGCGAAGCTTGGCCACGGTTTCCCGGGCGGTGGCCACCGGGTCGGCGAAGGTCACCGGCTTGATCATCGGACTGACCGCCACGGCGTCGTTACCGAGCAGACCGAACAGGCCGAAGCGGATGCCGCCACGCTCGATCAGCGTGTAAGGCAGGATGCGTCCGGCCTCGGCATGCGCCTCGAGGCTGTCATCGGCCTTGCTCGCCGGATCGAAGCGCATGTTGCTCGACAGCAGCGGCAGCAGCGCATCGCCCTTGGCCTTGTGCGCGGAGCTGATCATCGCAGCGAGGCCTGCCGGACGGAAGTCGAATTCATGATTGCCGATCACCGCGGCGTCGTAGCCCAGCTCGGTCATCAGGCGCAGTTCGCTGCCCATCTCGCGAGCGATGGTGTGAAACAGCGTGCCCATGGTGAAGTCGCCGCCATCGAGCAGTAGCAGAGGTTCATCCCCGGCTGCCGCGCGGCGCTCGTTCAACAAGGTGGCCAGGCGCGCGACACCGCCGACGGTACCGTCATCGTTCACCGTCCCCGGGCTGTATTCGTTGTTCGGACCGAAACCAAGCAGGCGCGACTGCCAATCGTTGCTGTGCAGGATGGTGAAACTGCGCTCGGCAGCGGTCAGCGGCGTGGCGGCCAACAGGCCGGCGAACAGAAGGGATAAAAGCAGGCGCATGGACGATCCTTGACGATGACTGCGCACAGTATGGAATAGGCCATGACGCCAGACAGCGACCGATCGAGACGCCTTTTGTCGCCAATCGAGTCAGCCATTCATTGCCTCAGGTCAGCCCCAAGTCAGACGAAGGGGCTAGGCTGTATACAGGACGGCAAAGCGGAGATGAACGATGGACCACTACGACCTGATGCTGGTGCTGCTGATCGGCGGATTCCTGATGCTGGGGGTCGGCTTCAACTTTCGCGAACACGAATGGGGCGTGCTGGTACTGGGCCTGGGTGTGCTGGTGATGCTGGTGCCGATTGCGTTGCGGGTGCATCTGGCGTTGGCGTAGGCGTGCTGAGGCTTTGCGGCGCGGTCCTGCAGCGCTGAAGGACGTTCGACGCAGACGCCGCTAGCGCGCCGCGCAACCCAGCAAACGGTAGAGCCAATGGTGGGTTACGCCGCAGCAGACATTGCGATTCGCTCAACAGACTTACCAGGC